>PHBO01000019.1 GCA_002840645.1 Candidatus Cloacimonetes bacterium HGW-Cloacimonetes-3 | reverse complement strand
CAAAAGCGACGAGCACCTTGATTGTGCACGTCGGAGCTTTTGCGGCAGTAGCGTGACAACTATTTCAGGACTTGACACAGGTGAGTTTGTACCAAAGGAGCAATAAGGCATTTAAAAGCGGAATAAAGCGAAAACTCTTGACGGAATACTCTCACTCGTGTTAGGGGAACAAGACTTGCTTTGTAAAGTAAGTAAATATATCGCAGACGGATACGTAAATGAAGAGAATAGCACTGATAGGCATTTCGCTGATTGCCTGCTTGAATGCAATTGCTTTGAGCATTACAATAGACATAAATCCACAGGGTTGGGAAACTACCAGGAGTGGAAAGCCCAATCATGTTATCCTTGAACCCGGCATGCCTATGCTGCCATATTTGCCTGTGGGCATACTGTTACCCTTCGGCGAAAAGTATGTAAGCGAGCAGGTTAGCATGGATCACACCAGCTTGCAAGACCGGAATGTGCAGTTCGATATTGCGCGTCAGCAAATGCCTGTTTCCCAAAGCTATGATAGCAGCACCCGGGGAAATGAAGCTCTTGTTCTGGAGAACAAACTGTATCCGCAGCAAGACTATAAGTATCTGGGAACGCAGTATTACCGCGGCTATCAGATAGCACTTTTCAATCTTTACCCTTACAAATACAATCCTATAACCCGGCAGTTGTACGCTTCCGGTTCTGCAAGGATAGATATAAACAGCAGCTTTGATGCCGGGGAAGCGCAGTATCAGGCAAACTTCCTTACTCCCAGCCGGGAAACGCTTGAGACGCTAAATGCCATGATAGCAAATCAGGAAGCTGTTACCGGCTATGCCAATGCATCTGGATACCGCAATGTGCAGCCCGCAAACAGGCTGATAGACCTTACAAATCCGAAGCAGATGATTATTATCACCGATAACCAGCGGGTAAGCTGGTTTGCGGAATATGCTGCCTGGCGCGAGACCAAAGGCATAAGTAACGCCATCTATACGATGGAAGATATTCTAACAACGTACCCCGGAGTGGATAACGCAGATAAAGTGCGTAACTTCATCATTCATGCCTATCAGACCTGGGCAGCCAGCTCAGAGCCGCTTCAATACGTTATTCTGGGCGGGGATGATGAGATTGTGCCGGAGCGTGGAGCTTACGGACGAGTGGGCGATACAAGTGATACGCGCATGCCCGTGGATTTGTACTATAGCAATCTGGACGGCAACTGGAATGCCAACCAGAACAACATATACGGGGAGCAGGCGGATAATACGGATATGATTCCTGAAGTGCATATCGGCAGGTTTCCCGCGGAGACTAATGCCGAGTTTCAGAACATCTTCCGCAAGACCCGCTACTACACTGATGCCAACACCTTTAGCAATAACTTTGCCCTCTTTATGGGGGAAAATTTGAATATGAATCCCGTAACCTGGGGCGGAGATTATAAGGATGATATAATTCAATACCTGCCAAACGGTTATAACCTGCAAACCCTTTACCAGCGTGATGATACATACAATAGCTCTGCTGTGCTGAATGCGATAAACAACGGTGCCGGAATCATGAACCACATGGGACACTCTAATGAGTTCACTCTTATGGGTCTTTCCGGCAATACTGCGGATAACATGCTAAACAGCGAGTTTGGCTTCCTGTTCTCTCAGGGCTGCTATCCCGCCGCTTTTGATCAACGTACCTCCGGCGATGGAGAATCCGTGGGAGAGCATTTGCTTACTTCCAATGGCGCATTGTTTGCCTTTATCGGTAACACTCGTTATGGCTGGTATATGCCCGGCAGTATCGAAGGTGCTTCGCAGTTCTATGACAGGCAGTTCTTTAACGGCATGTTCTTTCAGAATAAACCGCAGCTTGGCAAGGCGTTAACCTTTTCCCGCACGCAAAACCTTAATGCTGCGCTGTCTAACGATGTGATGCGCTGGTGCTATTATGAAATGGTGCTATTTGGCGATCCTTCTATCTCCGTGAAAGCAGCAGACCCCTATTTGCCTCTGCTAAGCCTGGATAGTTACAGCTTTAGCGATGTGGATGGAGATAATGACGGCACCATCAATCCTGGAGAACTGATAAGATTTGAACCCGTGGTGCGTAATCATGCGGATTGGGCTACGGCTGCTAATGTTGCCGTGCGAGTGGTATCCGCTCCTCCCGGTGTGGTGGTGATGGGACCCTGTATCTCGGTAAGCCAGATAAGCCCCGGAGCAACAAGCCCCTTGGGTGCTTATATACACTTACAACTTCCTCAGGATATGGGCTTTGGAACTTATAACATCAAGGTGGAGATAGAATCATTCCATCCACAAACATCGCTTAGCACAGGGATTAGGAAATACACCGCCGATATGCAGATAACCTTGTTGGATACCAGATTCCCGTGGGAAAGCTCTGTCACGGTAAAATCTGCACCCATAATCGGATATTTTGATAACGAACCAGGCTTGGATATACTGTCTGTAAATGCCTACGGCACAGCTTCGATTATAGGTAATGACGGTGAACAAAGCAGCAGTTTTGCCGCACCTGCAACGATGAACATCATCCGCAGCTTTGCCTCTGGTGCTATAGATACTGAAGCAGGTACAGACCTGGCATTTTGCAGCAGAACCGGAGATATCTATGCCTGTTCTCCCGGCGGAGAAAGCATCTTTAGCTTTCATGCAGATACATCCTTTTTACACACTCCCGTATTAGCTGACCTCAATGGTGACGGATACAACGAAACCATCGCCGGAGGTTTGGATGGCAAGATATATGCTGTCCAACCTGATGGTTACATGCCTTTTGGATTCCCTGTTGATTTGGGCGCATCGTTTCAGTGTGAACTTGCAGCAGCAGATTTTGATAATGATGGCGATTATGAAATAGTGGCGGGAACTTCTGCCGGGAACCTGTATCTGATAGGCGGCTACGGCGAGATTTTGCCCGGATTTCCGCTGCAACTGGGTTCGGCTATCACCGGTTCTCCCACGATAACTAATGACAACCGCATTGTTTGCTCCACAAACTCTCACATCTATATTGTAAGTGCTGAGGGACAGATTATCAGCACCCGCGGTATCAGTACCGGGATAGCGGGTGGATTTGCCATCGGGAATATCATGTCGGACTATTCCGGGATAGATGTGGCAGGGGTTAGCAGCAGCGGAACAATATACGCTTTTAGCAGCAATGGTGTGGATTTACCGGGTTTCCCCGTGGAAACGCAAGAATACTTCACATGCCCACCCTTGTTGGCAAATCTGGATGAAGACCCCCAACTGGAAATTGTGCTGCAAAGCTATAATAATTCCCTTTATATCTATAATCACAATGGCAGCATTGTTGCCGGCTATCCTTTTGTGAATAACCTTAGCGGCAGCACTCCCGCATCGCTTGTGGATTTTGATGTAAATGGAGTGGCAAAGTTAGTGGCAGGATATGCAAATGGAATAGTAGTATATAACCTGCGTGCTCCCTCAGGCGGGCTTGCGCCGTGGATCAGCTATCGTGGCAGTCCCCAGCGTCAGGGTTCTTTTGCCTCTACCGGATTCGTAGGCAGCCAGGATGAAGTGCAGATCCCAATACCAAATGCGTTGATGCAAAACTACCCTAATCCCTTCAACCCCAGTACTACAATTAAGTATAGCCTTGCTGTAGATACCTTCGCAAGTATAGATATCTACAATGTAAAAGGGCAGAAAGTGCGCAGGCTTATAAATGGAATCCAAAGAAGCGGGACGCACACCGTGCTTTGGGATGGAAGAGATGATTCAGGGAGAAGCGTTGCCAGTGGAATATATAATTACCGGCTGACGCTAAATAAACAAAAAATAGAGAGAAGGATGCTACTGCTGAAATGAGAATAAATAAGAACATAGATACGATTCGCACCTCGATTGACAACCGGTTAGCTAAACTTGGACGCCAAGAGGAAGAAATTATCCTGCTTGCCGTAACTAAAACACAAACTGTGGATGCTATAGAAGCTGCGCTGAAATTCGGGATTAGCCATTTTGGCGAGAATAAAGTGCAGGAAGCAATGCGCAAGTTACCTCTGATCCAAACTCCTTATGAAGGATTTCACTTCATCGGGCACTTGCAAAGCAACAAGATTAACCAGTTACTTAGCTTGAAGCCATACCTGATACACTCCGTGGATTCTGTATATATTGCACAGAAACTACACCTTGCCCTGGGAAGAACTAACCGGTTTCAGGATATCCTGATTCAGGTGAATATCAGCGAAGAAGCCACCAAGAGCGGAGTAAGCTTTTCTAATGCAATCCAATATGTGGAGGAAATCTCCCGTTACAGCACCTTGTGTATTCGTGGTTTGATGACGATCGGTAAGGTGGGTAAACCGGAAGCAAGCCGTCCCCTGTTTGCCCAGATGAAAACACTGTTCGACACGATTAAAAAGCTTGATCTTCCCAATGTACAGATGGACTATCTGTCCATGGGCATGAGCCACGATTATCTGATAGCATTGGACGAGGGAGCAAACTTGCTGCGTATTGGCAGTGCTATCTTCGGACAAAGAAGCTATGGAGAGCGTTCGTGAGTTATTTAATCGCCTTCATCATCATCTGCCTATCCTATTTGTATGGGTGCTTCTCAACTGCCAGAATAGTTACAAAGAGTGTGCGCTCGCTAAACATCTACAAGATTGGTACCGGCTTGGCAGATACAGAGAACATCTACGCCCATATCAGCAAACCATTAGGGATATTAGTTGGTGCTTTGGACGCTGCCAAGGCATACTTCTTCCTGCTGTTAGTAGAAATGCTGTTAAGAATAATTGATAACAGCGGTGCGGTAAGCGGAATTGCTACCCTGTACCAGCGAAATGTGATGCTGCTTTATGGCATGGGTATGCTTGTTGGGCATTGCCTGCCCCTTACAAACCACTTTAGAGGTGGGAGAGGCATATTTACCTATATGGGTTTTGTGGCGTACTTTGCCTTCTATCCCATGCTGATAACAGCGGTGATAGCATGGATACTGGTAATCAGGTTCCGGCAGATACGCTTTACGCAGTATTTGATCGTGATTCTACCGGTGGTGCTGTTCCAAATATTCTATTCTGTAATTCCTGCCTTCCGCAAGGAATTACCACCATACTTTGTTCCCATTATGCTTGGCATTGCTGTGTTAATGGGAATATTGAACATTATCGTTTCCAAGAAACTTGGCGAAATCTAAATAAACTTTAGGATGTGGCAAGATGATTAAAATAGTTCCGGTAGATAGCCCAAAACAGTT
The DNA here is from genome assembly GCA_002840645.1 of Candidatus Cloacimonetes bacterium HGW-Cloacimonetes-3. Classification (GTDB taxonomy): domain Bacteria; phylum Cloacimonadota; class Cloacimonadia; order Cloacimonadales; family Cloacimonadaceae; genus Cloacimonas. The sequence continues at coordinate 33,987 of PHBO01000019.1, read as the reverse complement.
GCGCCAGTTTATTATGCTGCCTTTTGAGCTGTATAAGAATGATCCTAACTGGGTAGCTCCGCTTATCAGCGAGCAAAAGAAGTTCTTTAACCCCAGCAAGAACCCTTATTATCAGCATTCAGAAGTACAGCTGTATCTGGCAGTTAAGGACGAGAAAGTGGTGGGCAGGATTTCTGCTCATACAAACACACAGCATAATAAAGAGCATAAAGAGAACATAGGCTTCTTTGGCTTTTTCGATAGTATCGATGATCAACAAGTTGCCAATGCGCTATTCGATACCGCCTTTGAGTGGAACAGAACCCGTGGGTTTACATCTATGAGAGGTCCCCTTAATTTCTCTGTTAATGAGGAATGCGGGCTGCTGGTGGATGGTTTTGATACCCCGCCCATGGTGATGATGCGGCATGACCATCCTTATTACCAGAAATTGTTTGAGGCATGGGGACTTACAAAAACCATGGATCTCTATGCTTACTTAAGTATCCGCTACGAAATACCGGAACGCATACAAAGAATGGTAGATATTATCAAGAAACGTACCGGAGTAACAATCCGTTCCCTCTCCCGGGATAAGCAACAAATGAAGAAAGACATTGAAACCGTCTTCCAGATATACACCAAAGCCTGGGAGTATAACTGGGGGAATGTACCCATGACAAAAGCGGAGTTTGACCATATTGTGGGCGAGCTGCTGCCTATTGCTGATCCCGATATGGTGTTCATCGCAGAGATTGATGGTAAGCCGGCAGGTTTCAGCCTTGGACTGCCTAATTACAATGAAGTGTTAAAAGTGATGCATGGACGCATAAACCCTGTCACTTTGGTAAAAGCCATGATCGCCAAGAAAAAGATCGGCTCTGCCAGAGTGATAACCATGGGGATTATAAAAGAGTTCCAGGGACGCGGCATAGATAGTGTTTTCCATTATCATTCTTACAAGAATGGCTTGCCGAAGGGATATGTGCGTGGTGAGTTCTCCTGGGTGCTGGAAACCAATACCCTGATGATGCACGTGGCAGAAAAACTGGATGCAGTGATATATAAAACCTATAGGTTGTATGACAAAGCAATCCCCAAGTAATAAGTCTCAGGTGTCAAGCGACAGGTATCAGGGAACAGCAGGCAGCTTACTATCTGCCATAGACCTTATCACATTGGTCTTTTGCGGCTGGATTCTGGTATACATGAGCATCGGCATTGGCAGAACCAATGAAGCCTGGATACACATCCCCAAATACCTTAGTATTGCTATTGGCGTTCTGCTTATGGCATGGGGAAACAAACAAGCATGGGTGCTTGGCAGACCTCGCATAAGTAAGGCACTCAGCTTCGTCCGTGGTATCTATCCGGTGTTGCTCTTTGGGTATTTCTTCACCTCCGGGCATGCTTTCAACCGCATAATTGTATCAGACTGGCTTGATCCCTGGTTCATGAGTATAGATAAAGGCGTGTTTGGCTACTATCCATCTCTGGAATGGGGCAAAACATACAGCAACTGGGCAATTCAGGAGCTGTTTCACTTCGCCTATTTCTGTTATTATCCCATGATAGTCGGCTTGCCTGTTTATCTGTATTTTAAGCAGCCGAAAGCATTTAAGGAGCTTATCTTTAATCTTACCTTTGTGTTTTATCTCTGCTATACCATCTATTCTGTGCTTCCGGTTATCGGGGGCAGGTATATCCCGGAAGCAATGGAGCTAACCAAAACATACCGGGGTGGGTTGTTTACCCATATCATGGTATTTATCTACAGCACTTCAGGGCACTTGGGCGGAGCTTTCCCCAGCAGCCATATCGCCATAACTCTGGTGCTTACCGTGGCGGCATTGCGCTTTGTGAAGCCCATGGGAATTGTGTTTGCTGTAATAGCATTCTTCCTGTCTATAGCAACGGTGTTCTGCCATTATCATTGGGCTATAGATGCTGCTGCCGGTATTATCACCGGTATTGGTGCTTACTATCTGGCAAATTATATGCGGGCAAAGCTAAACTTTGCCGGCTTTCATTGAAGAATATGGAGTTCTAATGTTCGCAAAGTGCCTGTTAATCCTTACTACCTGTCTGGTTTGTTGTTCCCTGTACTCTCAAACCTTATTCCCCATCACTTCCTACGATTATGCTATCCCGGAAAACAATGTTTCCCCCATCGCTATGGGCGTGGGAGCTATAAACGTAAGCAATAGTGACGATCCTTTCGCTGCTTACTCCAATCCTGCATTGCTGGCAAGTAACGAGTTAAGCTCCTTTTCTACGTCATTCAGGCTTACTAATCCCGATGACATCAGCTTTTGGGAAACTGTGAACATCAGTAATTCGCTGAAGAACAAGCAGTTCAAATACTTCGTGCTAAACACCAAACAAGCCTCTTTTGGCTACCAGCCGGTAGCCGGGGTGCATATCAGCGAGATAAATGCGGATGGCAGCAGCAAGTATTACGATTACCAGCTGGATAAAGTGCAGATATCCTTAAGCGGAAAGGATAAGAAATATGACAAGCTTGGTGCGGGACTAAGCATCAAATATCTTTCCGGAAGGCTGGTATATCTTGCGGAGCATAGAGTTGGGAATACGCTGGTTAGGGATACCTTTATAGACGACAAAGTGAAGGGCATCTCCACCGATCTTGGCTTCACCTACACGCAAGGTAACTACACTTATGCAGGTTGTGCATATGATTTGTTATCCCGCTTGTGGTGGGAAAACTATGATTCCGTATCCATACAACGCAGATTGAGCATGGGTATGGGTCTGGATAGCGGCAGCAGCCACTGGAATGCCGGCGTGCAAAGCAAGATATCCCGCGAGCCGGAAACTACCTACCATCTTGGATATGGTTACACCTGGAACTTCAGCCAAAGTACTCCCACTGCCCAAAATTCTTCCCGACAAACGATGGATCTAAGGCTGGGGCTGTACAGTAAAGATTTCTACGGTACAGACAATATCAACTACACTTTTGGCGGTGGCTACTATTACAAGAACATCCGCTTCGACTTCTCGCTAAACAACAAAGGTATGAAGATGTCCGATAGTGAATACCTTTTTGCCCTAAGCTTAGGAATCTAATTGTTCCAGTTATCCTTCCTCAATGCCTCATTACTTATCTTTGCCGCAGCTACTATTCTGCCGCTGTTGATCTGGCTGTTGGCAAAGAAGAAGCCGCTAAGGGTGGTATTCCCCACGCTCAGGTTCATTAAGCTAAGCAAAGAGCAGGAGAAAAGCAGAAGCAAGCTGAAGAACATCCTCCTCCTAATTATCCGCATGCTTATCATCCTGTTAGTAGCATTGGCTGTGGCACGTCCCATCTTCCGTTCTCCCAAGATTAAACCATCCAAGAAACACCCCCCCACTGCATTGGCTATTATCCTGGATACTTCCTACAGCATGGAATATGCTGAGGGAGGGAAAAGCTCTCTGCAAAATGCCAAAGAAGCCATTAGCAAGATAAACACTCTCTGTAACCCGGAAGACAGGCTTATTCTGATAACATCAAACGAAAGCTGGAACTTGATGCATGCCCAAATCTATGCAGGTAACATTCCGCAAACGTTGGTGGAGCAAATAAGTAGCACGTACTCACCTCTTCCCCTGCCGGAGATGCTGCAGATGGCAGAAACCAAGCTCCATGAAAGCCAAATGCCCAATCAGGAGATATACCTGATATCCGACCGTCGCATGGAGCCTATCAAGCTAAAATCTTCCATTCCCGTTTCCACCATTCCCCTTCCTTTGGGGCAAGGATTCGAAAACATCGCCTGTACTTCCGCCAAAGTTTTGCCTCAATTGGTGGATAAGCGTATGCAGCAAAGCATTCAGTTCACTCTGGAAAACCATGGTGGCAGCGACAGAAAGGATGTGCTTGTAAAAGCAATAATTGGCAATATCAAGGTAGCGGAGAAATTCGTGTCTGTCCCCTCTCAGCAAAGTATAAGCGAAACCATTACTTGCGATGTCCGCGAAGATGGTTGGCAGAGCGGTTATATCGAAGTGGTGGATGAACGGCAGATAATGGACAACCGCTGCTATTTTGCCTTTCCGCACTTTAACCGCCCCAGGCTTGGGATCATAAGCACAGCACCAAGTTTACCTTACTTTCTTGCCTCCCTGATAGAAGTTTACAGTGGCAGCACACCCCGGATAATCCGTCCTGAAACCCTTTCTTTAAGCATGCTGGATAGTTACCAGATGTTCATCGTGTATGAACCGGGCAGCCTCAGCCCCAAACTGCAAGAGATTCTGTCCGCCATCACTGCCCGCAAACTTGGCTTACTTTTTTGCCTGGGCAGCACCCTAAACGGAGACCTCAAGAGCTATTTGAACACCGCTTTTGGTATCGAGCTAAAAGAGCGCAGCAATAAAGCCATCAACATCGATACGGTGAACAAGCATCATTACATCAGCGCACTACTTTCGGACAAGAATCTAAAACACTCCACCATTGCCGATTATTGGATAGCTAATGCTAAAACAGCTAATAGCATAGTAACTGCCTCGAGCCAGGCTCTTGCCCTCCAGAATGGCAAGCAGAGCTTGTGGCTGTGGAATACAGCCAGTGCTGCAAACACCTTCTTTATGGATCCCGCCTTTCCTGTACTGGCTTTCCGTACGCTTAATTTCAATTCCGGTAGCGAGCTGCCAGAAAGCTCGCACCGTATTGGCGAAATGCTTAGCTACAACAAGCTCCGTTTACCCGGCGGGGAATTGGTAACCGGCAGTAAGCTGCTTGCGTCGGAACCGGGGATTTATACTTCCGATCCTGATACTCCAAACCTGAGTGCTATTGCCGTAAACATAGACTACAGTGATTCCAAAAACCGCAATAACCAACCCACAGGAGCTAAACAGTTAGGCAAAGACTGGGAGAATAAACTATTCCAGTCCCGGCTTGGGCATGATCTGTGGAAAACTCTGTTGGCTATTGCCTTTGCATTGGTTATCTTAGAGCTTATAATCGTTAAAATCGAGGAAGCACGTTCCCAGCCATAAAACCTTAACCAAGAGATAAAAATGATATTAGAACGCATCACAGATCCTAAGCTAATCCACGAGCTTAATTCCAATGAGCTGAAGCTGTTAGCCAAGGAAGTCCGCTCCCGCATCGTGGAAGTGGTATCGCAGACAGGCGGGCACATAGCCCCCAGTTTGGGCGCAGTGGATTTCACCATAGCCTTATTGCACTTGTTCGATCCCCTAAAAGATAGAATTGTATGGGATGTAGGGCATCAAAGCTATGGCTGGAAAATCCTTACCGGACGTAATGCAGAATTTGGCACATTGCGTACTTTGAACGGTATCAGCGGGTTCACAAACCGCGATGAAAGCCCTTGCGATGCATTTAGCACCGGACATAGCAGCACCTCCATTTCTGCTGCCCTGGGTATTGCCTGTGCCCGCGATTTAATTGCCGAAACAGGACACTGCATAGCAGTGATTGGAGATGGGGCATTAACAGGCGGCATCAGTTTCGAAGCCCTGAACCATGCCGGACATCTGCAAAAAGACAAATTCATCGTTATCCTGAACGATAATGCCATGTCCATTTCCAAAAATGTGGGCGGCTTACAGAAGTATATGGCGCGCATGTTGGCAAGCCGATCTTACAATACCTTAAAGAAACAAGTCTGGGATTTAAGCGGCAGCCTTCCTTCCAGCATCCGTCGCAGATTTATCTACGGTGCTCAGAAGCTGGAAGAATCTATGATAAACATACTGGTGCCCAACATCATTTTTGAAGACCTGGGCTTTAAATATGTGGGTCCCATAGATGGGCACGATATCGATCACCTCCTATCTATCTTAAAGCGGGTAAAAGACTTCATGGTGGGTCCTGTGCTTATCCATGTGGTTACCCAGAAAGGTAAAGGCTATGCTCCGGCAGAAAAGGATGCTTCTCTTTTCCACGGGATAGGTCCTTTCGAGGCTAAAAGCGGAAAGTATGTTTGCAGTGGCAAGGAAAGCTGGAGCGAAGTGATGGGTAATTGCCTTGTTAAGCTTGCGGAACAGAACCCAAGCATTACCGCCATCACAGCTGCTATGGCAACAGGCACCGGTTTGAGCGCTTTTGAAGAGCGTTTCCCTGCCCGTTTCTTTGATGTAGGCATCGCCGAGCAACACGCCGTTACGCTTGCTGCCGGTATGGCTACTAAGGGGATAAAGCCTTTTGTGGCGATATATTCCACCTTCATGCAACGTGCTCTGGATCAGGTTATCCACGATGTTGCGCTGCCGCGTTTACCCGTTGTATTCTGCATAGACCGTGCCGGTTTGGTGGGCGAAGATGGAGCCACGCATCATGGTGCCTTTGATATTGCCTTCCTGAGTTACATCCCCAATCTTGTTATTTTATCTCCCTATACCGCTCAGGAAATGGAAGCTATGCTGGCTTGGGCTGCGCTATACATGGATGGTCCTGTTGCCATTCGTTATCCCCGGGGAACTGCCTTGTGCATGCCGGAACAGGATACTATAGTTGATTTCCAGCCGGGTAAAGCAGTTATGCACCACGAAGGTGAGGGTATTGCATTGGTCGCTACCGGAGATGCCTTCTATGTTGCCGAGCAAGTGCACCAAAACCTCTGCAAAGCCGGATTTAACCCTCATCTGCTGCGTATTCCGTGCATAAAACCACTGGATGCAGACATTCTTAGCCATTTGGCTAATACCTGCCACCACATTTATACTTTCGAGCACGGCTCTGCGATTAGTGGCATGGGAGCGCACATTACACAGCTTTGCAGTGCTTACAACACACAAGTAAAGAACTTCGGCTATCCCGATGAGTTTGTTCCTCACGGTAAGACAGAACTGCTGTTGGAGAAGATAGGCTTCACGGCAGATAACCTGAGCCGGGAAATACTGTTGGATAGCCAAACTTGATATCTCCCGCGCACCAAAACGATCCGATTTGTGCTCAAATTACCCCCGTTGGCTATGCAGCCGTCACCGTTATCAGAATTAGCGGAAAAGCTGCAATAGATATTGTAGCAAGGCATTTTAAGCCCGCCCACAAGCTTACTAAATCCCCTTCTCATCGTTTAATTCATGGTGTTTTCCTGTCCCAAACCGGACAGCCTGTCGATGATGTGCTGCTCAGCGTTTTCCGCAGCCCCCACAGCTACACCGGTGAGGACAGTGTGGAGATATCCTGCCATGGTAACCCCAATCTCGCTAACCGTATCCTGCAAAACCTGTTACAGCATTGTCGTCTTGCCAATCCGGGAGAGTTTACGCTACGGGCATATCTGAATGGCAAGCTTGATCTCAGCCAGGCAGAAGCCGTGAACGACCTCATTCATGCACAGGCATCTAAAGCCGAGAGTGCCGCTCTGATGCAGCTTCATGGGATTCTTAGCCACCATTTGCAAGGCATCTTGGAACGCATCAGCGAAGCCAGATTACGCTGTGAACTTGCCATCGACTTTGCCGATCAGGACCTTCCCCAGATAGACCTTGTGGATCTCAAAACCCGCCTTCTCGGCTTGATACAGGACACCTGCGATCTTGCTGCCAGAGGAGAACAGGGAAAACACATCCGCGAAGGGGTGAAAATATGTCTGGCAGGTGCGCCTAATGCAGGTAAATCCTCACTGTTCAATGCTTTCCTGCAGCACAACCGCGCCATTGTTACTCCTCATCCCGGCACCACCAGAGACTATTTGGAGGAGAGCATCTCGCTTGCTGGCTTTCCAATAGTAATCTATGATACTGCGGGTTTGCGCAGTTCCACCGATGAAATTGAATCTGCCGGGATAGCAAAGAGCTATAGTCTGATGCAAAGCTCCGATCTTATCATCTTACTTTTGGATGCCACCGGCAATATGGATTCTATGCAGGCAGGCATCCCTTCCGACCTGTTACCCAAAACCATTACTGCATACAGCAAAGCAGATTTGTTAGCTCCCTCCTATGTGCGGATTGAACATGCCATATATTGCAGTGCCACCCTACCTGATGGTCTGGAGCAGTTATCGGCTGCCATCCTGCAACACCTGATGCTTTCTGAAGATATTCTTAGCCAACCCCTAATAACCAATACCCGGCATCTGGCAGCATTGGAGAAGTGTAACAAAGCCCTGCAACAAGCACTTTATGCCCTGGATACAGAAGCGGGATTCGAGTTTATCGCTTTCGAACTCATCTCAGCCAGCCATGCTTTGGAGGAAATTCTGGGTGTAATAACCCCGGATGACCTTCTGGAAAGCATTTTCAGCAACTTCTGTATCGGCAAATAATCTTCTACCCTCCTTGCTGGAATTACTTATGCATTACGCATGAAATACGCATCTCATCCGTAATTCATGCGTAATGCATAAGTAATTCCGGCAAGGAAGATACAGAAAAGAGCGGAACAGATGGCAATACTCTTGCCTGCATGTTTAAATCTGCAAAAATATATCTTGACCTCTTTACATATGTTCAGATACATTGCGCTGTTCATAAATATTGTGAATAAGACTTAAACAACAAGGAGTTAACACTATGAAGAAGATTCAGTTCCTTACACTTATCCTAACTTTCCTCAGCATCGGCACTATGCTATTTGCCGGTGGTTTTGCTCTCTCCGGGGTAGGTTCCCGCGCTACCTCTATGGGTGGAGCTTTCCGTGGCATGGCAGATGATGCCAGTGCTATGTATTGGAACCCTGCCGGTCTTGGGTTTATGGATGAGATGTCCGTTGGTTTGGGTGGTACATTTATATTGCCTTCCAGCACTTGGGATCCCACCGGGACTGCTCTTACCGGAATACCAGGATTTTCAGCCAAAGAGTATGAAGCAGAAAAAAGTTTACGTTCTTTCCCAAATTTATTTGCCACCATGGCAAAAAACCCAAAACTGAAATATGGGCTTGGTGTATTTATTCCTTACGGACTTGGCACCACATGGGATGCTTATAATCAAGCTGCGGTTGGTATAAGCAGTGCAGATTTCCCTACTGAAGAGATGATGAGCAGCATCGCCATAATCGATGTTCATCCCAGCGTTGCCTATCAGATTACCCCTTGTCTTTCTGCCGGACTTGGAATAAGCGCCATGTATGGTACAATCGAGATTGCTAAATTGCAGTTTCCTTTTACGGGTGTCGCTCCTGCATACTATAGCTATGCAACTCCTAAGACAACTGACCTAAACGGAAGTGGCATGGGATTTGGAGCTAACTTCGGTTTGTTGTTTAAGCCCATGGATAAACTTTCTGTAGGTGTTTCCGGTAAGCTCCCCAGCGAAATATCGCTTGAAGGAGATGTGGAAACATACACATGGTCTGCTCCATCCACCCGTGCCGGTGGTGTGTTTGATATCGAATCCGCCCTTAAGCTTCCCGGTGAAGTAGGTCTCGGTGTTTCTTACAAGGTGATGCCAAGTTGGGTAGTGAACCTTGATTATGCCTACACAATGTGGGATCGTCTTGATGAAGTTGTAGTGGATATCACAATACCTTCGGTAGGTGTAGTGCAGGATAAGCTACTCTTTAATTGGGAATCTACCTCCAGAATCAGCCTTGGAACTGAATACTTGAAGGGTTGCAATGCTTTCCGTGCCGGAGTTTACTATGACCAAACCCCAATTCCATTAGAAACCCAAACCCCTACATTGTCCGATGTTAGCGACAAAGTAAGCGGTAACCTTGGTTACGGTAGATTAATGGGAAAATTCACCATAGATGCAAACGTGCAGTATGTTGGCTTCACAGAACGCGAAGTGATCACTACAAACGTTGATAGCGCAAGCCATATGCCCACCAACATGATGGGAAAATACAATTCTAATTCAATATCCGGTAACATTGGCATAGGTTACAGATTCTAAGCTAATAAGCTAAAATATAAAGCAGAACCCGGGCTATAAACCCGGGTTCTTTTTTATGGGCAAAAAAATGGTGGGTGATACTGGATTCGAACCAGTGACCTCTACGATGTGAACGTAGCGCTCTAACCAGCTGAGCTAATCACCCACAAATGTGGTATGTTAAAGGAGATGGTGGGTGATACTGGATTCGAACCAGTGACCTCTACGATGTCAACGTAGCGCTCTAACCAACTGAGCTAATCACCCACGATGTTTCCACTTTTTTAAGCGGGGATATTTTGTCAAGCGCAGTTTGCGGGATATCGGCGGCTTTGCAGCACTGTTATGTAACTACAAACAGAAAAGGGAAGCATACGCTTCCCTAATTATGTGGTGCTTTTTGATCTTAGAACAAGTTGTAAGACAAGCCCAAACCCATGGTTTCCTTGAATTGCAATTCGGATATCTCTTCTTTCTCGTACTTCAGTTGCATATAGAAATTCAGCGATACAGCTTTGATCAGCTTCAGGGTTAAAGTGTTTTCCCAATTCATATCCGGTGATTTCCAATCGTCACTTATCTCATCGCTCTTATTGTTAAAAACAGCCTGATATAGCTGGAGTTTACTGTTGAATATCAGATTGGCGGGTTCATAAACATTCTTGTAATTTGCAACAAACTCCAAGCCACCATCAACGGTTACCTTACTCTCACGGGACACGGGTATGGCAGTTACCATCACATCACGATTAAGGTTTTGGCGTAAAGCTAAACCAAATCTACCAGTCAGCATTTCAGGATCATTATCCAGAAAATTACGGGTGGCACCTAATGATTCTGTGAATTTCATCGGGTTTAGTATCTTGGTAAGAGTAGGATCAGATTGGTCTATGAATTGGCTTTCCAAGCGCACCGCGGCAAATGGATTGACATAGGATTCCATTGTCATCTTCATCAGGGATTCTATATCTAATCTATCGGTAGATTTATCAGGCCTTGCCCAATAATGTGTTTTATTCCCCTGTGCATCTGTGCCTTCTCTTTGCTGATGGGTCTGCCCAATTGCCATATTGAGTGTGTTTATGTTGTAAAACATGGGGGAGATTGCTTTTTCAGCACTCATACTGGCACTGGTAATCCAAGTGATAGAACCCACGGCAGAACCAGCCCAGTTACTGCTGTATGCGCTTTGGCTCAGGTTGAAGTTCACGTCACACTTCAAATCCCATGGCTCGGCATTGGCAGCCGAGATGGTTAAAACTGCTATTAACGTGAATAAAAGTCTGTTAAGTTTCATTGTTCCTCCTTTTTTATTGGCTCATACTAATAGTAATCAGTTTCTTGTAATGCGCAAGAGAATCTGTAACAGATTATTGACAATCTTGTTGAACCGTTCCCTACAGAGTTTAGCTTTGACAGCAAATATCTATTGACGGATTTATCCGCCCTCCATTAGTTAGGCTTTCAAAAGGGATGAAGCCAAAAGCTCTGCCTGATTACCGAATGTTAACAGAGGATAAAATGTTAAACCAGATTCCCAGACATCTCCAAGGCTCGAAGAATACAGCTTTTGTAATAAACGACAAGGCGTATAGTTACGCAGAGCTGGGGGTGTTAACTAGGCAGTATTATCACTACCTGCTGCAACATACCGAGATTAAGCTGATCGGCATATCGATGCATAATGATATCTACACTTATGCGTTCATGACTGCTGTCGTTTTAAGCAATTGTGGCTACGTGATCCTGAACCTTAACAATCCGCCGGAGCGCAATAACGTTATTGCCCAAGAAGCAGGACTGAAGCACATCGTAAGCAGCATCGCTGATGATACCCATACTGTCCCGTCTTTTCTGGAATTTACTGCTTTAGACACCATCCCCCGGGTTCAAGAGCCGCTTAGCTTCACTGAGCCTGATCCGCAATCTACGGCTTATATCCTGTTTACATCCGGCAGTACCGGAAAGCCGAAAGGGGTGCGAATTACCAAGCAGAACCTTAATGCCATGCTGGTTGCTATCAGGGACATCCCTATACCTATTTCTGAAACCGACAAAGTTCTGCAAATGTTTGATCTTACCTTTGACGGTTCGGTTCTGATGCTGTTTATGCCCTTATGCGCAGGTGCGACAGTTTATACAATCGATCCAGCCAAGATTAAGTACATGGACATCGCACGCATCATGGTAACTTATCCCCTCACTTATGTGTTTGTGGTGCCTTCGATTATCTCTTTGCTGAAGCCCTTGTTGGCTTTGCTTCATCTGCCTTCGATAACTACTTTCATCGTTGGGGCGGAGGCGACGGCAAAATCCAGGCTGGATACAATAATGCCCTCCATACCTAACGCTGCTATCTGGAACCTTTATGGTCCTACTGAAGCAACTGTGTGTGTAATGGCTTACCGGCTGGATGCCAATGTAGATAATGAACTGCACAATGATCTTATTCCCATCGGCAAGCCAATGCCCGGTGTGAAGCATTTGATAATCGCAGAGGGCAATGTTATTACCGCTTGCGATGTAAAAGGAGAGCTGTTTATCGGTGGGGAGCAATTGACCGATGGCTATGTGAATGACGAGGAAAGAAACCACAACGAGTTCGTTTATTACGACTGGAATGGCACCCCTGAACGTTTCTACGCCACAGGAGACATAGTATATAAGAACAAGTTTGGCAACTACATGTATTGTGGCAGGAAAGACCGCCAAGTGAAGATTCAGGGCAACCGCATCGAGCTTACCGAGATAGAATACCATGCCCGCCAGATAACAGGCGGACAAGCAATCGCAATGGTGCAAGACAAGGATGGGGTGCAGAGACTGCATCTGTTCGTGGAGGATTATGCCGGTGAGAAGGACACGATAACCCAATATCTGGAATCGCACTTGCCCGCATGCATGGTACCGAATGATATAATTAACCTGAAGCAGTTTCCTGCAACGGAAAGCGACAAAACGGATATGAGAAAGCTGTATAACGAGATAGGCAAAGATAATGGGAGGCAGAATGAATAGAGCGCAACTACTGCAGGAGACCACGCAAGTACTGATTAAGGTGCTAAAACACAGCAATTTCACCCTTACTGAGCGGACAACCGCCAAGGATGTCAAGGGCTGGGATTCATTGTCCCACATGGTGATTATGACAGCGATTGAGAAGCACTTCGGGATTACCTTTACCTTAATAGAGATGGTGAATCTTACCGATATTGGCAGCATGTTTGATATCTTGCAGGAAAAGCTGTAGGGTTTTAGGCCAGTATGTCGCTTGTTTCAGTAGTATATCTGGTCTTTTTGGCAGCTGTAGCACTGCTGAACTACATCGCTCCCCATAAGTGGAGGATATACATCCTGCTGCTTGCATGCGGGGTGTTTTACAGCCTGAACCAGGGAATGTATCTGCTTATCCTGATCCTGTCTATTAGTGTGAATTACGGCATATGCCTGCTGTGGTCTAACCGGAGAGCTAAAGTATGGATGTATCTATCGCTTGTCTTCAACATTTCTTTATTAGGGTTCTTTAAGTACATTCCTGCCATCCTGGGTTTGGGGCACAGCTTTGACGGCACTTTGCTGCAACGCATGGTTATCCCCATCGGCTTATCATTCTTCAGCTTTCAGGCGATGGGCTATATGATAGATTTGTATTGGAGCAACAAGAAGGAAATCGCCAGCTTTCCGGATTATGCCCTGTTCATGTCTTTTTTCCCGCAGTTATTAGCCGGACCAATCGCCCGCGGCAAGAGCTTTCTGCCCCAGATACAACAAGTAAAGCGTTTTGAATATGACAATGTGGTTGCCGGGTTGCGCAGAATACTGTGGGGTATATTCAAAAAGGTGGTGATCGCCGGCAACCTATCCCCCTATACCGATGCCGTCTTCCAAAACCCGCAAATGCATCAGGGAGTTACCCTTGCCATAGCAGCCTTCGCCTACACTATCCAGATATACATGGACTTTTCCGGCTACAGCGACATTGCCATCGGCTCTGCCAAAGTCTTGGGTTTTAACCTGATGGAGAACTTCCGCATTCCCCTCTTTGCCCGTAGCGTAACGGATTTCTGGCGCAGGTGGCATATATCCCTCTCTTCCTGGGTGCGGGATTATGTATTTGTCCCATTACAGTACCAAACCAGAAGGATGGGAATGACGGGTACAATCCTGGCAACGCTGGTTACGTTCTTAATATTCGGGGTTTGGCACGGGGCAAACTGGACACTGGTGATCTTCGGTCTGATGCAGGGCGTGGCGATAAGCTGGGAAACCATCAGCAGCAGATATAGAGACAAGGTATGGTCTTTTTTACCGGTATGGCTTGGCAATGCCATCGCTAATATCCTGGTATTTGTTTTTATCACGGTTTCGGCCATCTTCCTGAGGGCTGCTTCGCTCTGGGAGGCAGTAACCATGTTTTCCCGCTTCTCACTGGATTGCTCTGCTATTTACCTGGGTTCCAAACAACTACTGATATTCGCCTTATTGGGCATGGCAGTGGTATTAGCTGTTGATATCCGCAAGGGAGAAATGCTATTTTCCACTTATTTGGAAATGCAGAAGCCCGTTATCCGCTGGGCTTTTTACATCCTTAGTATCTTGTCTATCCTCTTGATAGGATCGATTAGCAGCGAGAACTTCATCTACTTCCAGTTTTAGGATTATGAAACGTTTTTTACTTAAATCACTGCTGTTATTTGCCACTATCTTTGTGTGTGATTACGTGATCGGAACTGCCTTGCAGCAGATGTTCTTTGCCAACAATAGCGGAGCTCCGGGCTATGTGTTAAATCATATTGCGGAAAAGCAGTACGATGCTTATGTGATGGGTGCATCAGGAGCGCAGAGAGGCTATGTCCCCGCCGTATTCGAGCAGGAACTGGGGCTGAGCGTCTTTAACACCGGCGAGGCTGGTACCAACATCTTTCATAATTATGCTGCTCTACAGCTCATCTTGCAACACAGCAAGCCCAAGCTGATTATCTGGGATATCACCAATGCGGATTATTATTATCGCCACGATGCCTCCAAAACAGGCATGATAACTCCCTATCATCACAACCGCCGCATCAGGCAGCTTTTGTACGACATCCAGCCATTAAACAAGCTTTGGCTGCTGAGCAGGATTTATCCTTATAACCACAAAGTGCTAAGCATAGTGGGAACCTATATATTCAAACCCCAGCCCGGGGTGGCGGGAGATAAGGGTTATCATGCCTTAAATGAGGTTGTAAATCCTTCCACTCTTCGCAATCCCATGGGTCAGTTTTATGAGGAACAGCAATCCGCTTCCAAACGCAGCCCCGAAATGGCGGCTAAGGATATGCTTATCCGCAAGTATTTCTTTGCGTTTATCGAGCTATGCCGGGTGAACAATATCAGGCTGGTGGCCTTCCATTGCCCCAAAGCTCCCTTAAATGAGCTTCTGGCTTCCACACCCTTGTTGTCGGAAGAGCTTGTTTTACAGTTGGAGCAGCACCATATCCCCCTGTATAGCATCATGCCAAATACTTACCCGGAGATGCGGGATCTAAACCTGTATTATGATTTCAGCCACCTTAATCACTCCGGTGCCACGGTGTATAGCAGCATAATTGCCAAGCACCTGCAAAGCGAGCTACAAGACGCTCGCTGACGCTTACACCGCACCAGGCGGACAACCTTCTTAGCAGCCAAATATTGCATACTTATGGAATAAAAGTTGCTTCTATATGTCAAGTGCTTACATAATCCTTGTAGCTTAAATAAGGGAGGAATAATGAAACGTTTACTTGCAGTGATACTGCTTATCGGCACCATTGGTGCAATCTTTGCTAACCCCATCGAAATGAAGTTAATCGGCAGGATTTGGTTTACAGAGCAGAACCAACCCAAACTGGAATTCAGCCCACATATGTTCTACAATGGCACCGCAGATGTAATTATCTATGACGGGTATGACAGCTATACATACGCAGTAGATTTTACTGCCGACAATCCGGTGATAATTGACCTTCCCCAAGCACATCTTTCTCGCGAACAAGGCTATCTGCAGGCTACTATAGTTGGGTATGTGACAGATAGTGTAAGTTGGGGGGAATCCATTGCAAACGGGTTTAGCTCTTTAGTGGGGACACAATGTGCCACACAGCTATTGGTAAGCGGTTGGGAAAGCTCGTATTATCTGTTTGCGAAAGATTACAGCACCGAAAGTGGGAGTGCTTTTGACACCCTTGCACGCATCACGATAAATGTTCATTGCAGCGATCAAAATGGCAACCCTGCCAGCAACTACCCAATCATGATGATGAGCATGTGGCCGCCCCTGAGTTACACAGATAGCAATGGTAACGCAAGCTTCAGTTTTTATTGTTGCAAAGCAATGCTTAGCGTAAGAAGTCTTACCAGTTGGGATGTTGTGGCTGATACGGTTTTCTTTGCAGAGCCGGATCAAACCTATAATATAGATTTTGTTGTACCAAGCTCTGCAATTAATGACCAGTTTTCCCAGATTCCCCAAGGCAATTTCAGCATATACCCCAATGTTTTACGCTCCCATAATAGCGGTGTTGTAAACTTAAGTTACGATGCAAAGCTTGATGCAGATTCCCATATAGAGCTTTACGACATAAAAGGCAGGCTGATAGAAAGCCGGGTTTACACCGCCACAAACATGCAGTTGCAGCTCCCCAGGCTTGCAAGCGGAGTTTACTTCCTGCGTCTTAGCAGTAAGGGAAGATTGTTGGGCAACAGCAAGCTTATCGTGCTTAAGTGAAGCCACTTTTCCTCTTGCTTTTAGCAGTTTTCTGCACGGGTGTTTTTGCGCTCAGTTTCGAGGCAGAGGAGCTACAGTTTACCCTTAACAAAGGCAGCTGGGAGATGGACGGCTTGTTTTATTTTGCCAATTATGCAGATTCCTTGGTTAGCAGCCCCATATATTTCCCCATTCCGGAAGACAGCCTTTCCCTGCACCCGGAAATCCTCGCTCTGGAAGTGGTGGAGGACAGCCTTGCCAGCTGCATGCTTTCCAGCGTCCGCACCGGTGGCTTCGGATTTATGCTCACCATGCCCGCAAGGCATTTCTGCACGGTTCGCATCGCCTACCGTCAGGAGCTTAAAGGCAACACTGCCAAGTACATAATAACAACCGCCAATACCTGGGGCAATGCCCTCGTTTATGCTAACTATCGCCTTGAAGTGGCAGAGGGCATCACTATAAACAGGCTTCCCTTTTCCCCACAAAAATACGATGATAATGCCTATCACTGGGAGTTTCAGAACTTCCATCCCGATAATGAGTTCGAAATAGATTTCTCTTTCTAAGCCAGCTTCTTCCTTGCTTGAATTACTTATGCATTACGCATGAATTACGGATGCGATGCGTATCTCATGCGTATTGCTACTGTAATTTCTGCCGGGAGAATACGAAAGAACTTGTGGCAGAAACAATCTCGCTGCTCTGGACACAACTTGCAGGTAGTGCTTACAATACAGTGGATTCGCGATGTAAGTTTGGTGAGTGGTTTAGGAAACACCCTTACTTGAACTTATATTGCCGAAACTTGCGCCATCATCCGCTGTAAAAACTATTTGACAGTTATCAGCAGTTTAGATTATCTGCCCTGAAAGATAAACAACATCAGGGGAGTACATGAAGATATTAGTTTTGAATTGTGGAAGCTCGTCCATTAAGTACCAACTTATCAATATGGAAAGTAAGGACGTAATGGCGGATGGTATAGCCGAGAAAATCGGTGAGGACATTGCATTATTCACCTACAAAAGCCCCAATTTCACCAAGAAAAAACGCGAAATGGTGATTGATAATCACGAGCAGGGATTGCAGTTAATCCTTGATGCATTAGTGGATCCCGATAAAGGTGTGCTTGGCAGTTTATCAGATATAGATGCTGTTGGTCACCGTCTGGTGCATGCCGGAGAACATTATTCCGATGCCGTGATGGTAACCGACCATGTGGTGGATGTGATGACAGAATGTATCTCGTTGGCACCGCTGCACAATCCCGCCAACCTTAAGGGCGTGGAAGCGGTAAAAGCAAGTATGCCGGATTGCCCTCAGTGCGGTGTTTTTGATAATGCCTTTCATCAGACCATGCCTCCACATGCCTATCTCTATCCCCTGCCCCTGGACTTCTATAATACGCACAAAATCCGCCGCTATGGCTTCCACGGCACCAGCCACAAGTATGTTAGCCTGAAAGCTGCTGAGTTTCTGGGAAGGGATATCACCACCCTGAAAATCATCTCCTGCCATCTGGGCAATGGTGCTTCCATGACTGCGATTAAGGACGGCAAGTCCATCGATACCTCCATGGGTTTAACACCTCTGGAAGGTTTGATGATGGGCACCCGCTGCGGAGACCTGGATCCCGCCATCCCCATCCATCTGCAACAACAACTGGGGATGAGTGTGGACGAAGTGAACAACATCCTGAACAAGAAGAGCGGGATGCTGGGCTTGTCGCACATATCCAACGATATGCGCGAGATAGAGGACGAAATACTTATTCGTCACAATCCGCAAGCCATCCAGGCACACGATGTTTATTGTTACCGCATTAAGAAATATATTGGCAGCTATTTTGCTGCCTTAAATGGCTTGGACGTGCTGATCTTTACCGGTGGCGTGGGCGAACGAATGCCCATCCTGCGTGAACAGGTTTGCCGTGACATGGATGCCATAGGGATAAAACTGAACCTTGATGAGAACGCCCTATTTACAGATGATATACAAGTATTAAGCACTCCGGATTCCCGCGTGATAGTGCTGAAAATACCCACTAATGAAGAACTGATGATAGCCTTGGAGACTCAAAGATTATTGAAGCAGGGATCATGAACTCTATGAATCAGACCTTTTACCGCATGCTGTTCGACCAATCCCCAGTCTCGCTGTGGGTGGAGGATTTTTCCGGGATACTTGAAAAGCTAAACGAGCTTAAGGCACAGGGTGTTACAGACCTTCGCGCCCATTTCAGCACCTACCCGGATCAGTTTATGGAGTGCGTAAAACGGCTGAAAGTGGTGGATGTGAATAATACCTCGCTGTGGCTGTACAAAGCCAAGACAAAGAAAGAGCTTTATGATAACATCCACATGGTGTTTAGAGATGAAGCCCTTGACTGTCTGATGGAGTCTGTGATTGCGCTCGGGGAAGGCAGGAAGTATTTTGATGGTCACGGGATAAACTACGACTTGCACGGTAACAAACTGTATTTCAATATCTCATGGAGTATCCCGGGTGAAGATACACGAGATTATGAAAACGTGATCGTCGCCATGCAGGATATGACCAAGCTTGCGGTTACGCGAGGTGAACTGGAAGAACGTGAAGCACTGTTCCGTTGTATCTTCGAGCAAGCCTCGGAAGGTATAATGCTGCTGGATGCTACCGGAAAAGCTATTTTGGTAAACAAAGCGATGGAAATACACTTATGTGCCTCTGCTAAAGATATGGTGGGTAAGTTCCTGTGGGAAGTGTATGCTGCGTTCAACAAACGTGTGCGTCTGGAAAAACCGCCCAGGATGAACCGTGAGAAAGTGCTGGAAGCACTCTCTGATCCGCCTAATGCACAACGGGTTTCTGAATATAGCTTCCTGGATGATAAGCACAAGCTCCATGCCCACAAGCAAACTCTTATCCCCATCCTTTCAGGTAAAGAACAGACTTTTGCAGTTATACTTACCGATATGACCCCTGTGTACCGTTCCGAAGTGGTGACAACTATCCTGCATAAGATAAGCCACGCTGTGAACATCGAAGTGTCACTGGATGAACTCTTTCAGGCTATTCACGATTCTCTGGGCAGAGTGATTGATGTCACGAACTTCTTTATTGCTCTTTATGACAGCAAAAGCAATCTTATCACCTTCCCATACCTTATGGACGAGATGAATGAAGACGCATCCCCGGTGGTGGCAGATGATACAAAATCTTTAACTGCTCAGATTATTAGCGAAGCTAAGACCTTGTTGCTGGATCATGAAGACGTTCAGCAGAGAACGAAAGACATAGGCTTTATGGGCTATGAATGCAAGAACTTCTTGGGCGTACCACTGATTTTATCCGGCAAGGTTATTGGTGCTCTTGTGGTTCAATCATACACCCAACCAGATCTTTATAACGAAGAAGATAAACTGCTGTTGGAATCCGTATCCGAACAAATAGCCTTCGCATTGCATAAAAAACAGACCGATGAGAATCTAAACGTGCTATTCCAGGCTATTGAACAAGCCGGGGAAGGCATAATAATCTTCTCCCCCGAAGGTATCATCCAGTATGTAAACACTATCTTTGAAAAGATCACTTCCTACAGACGTATAGAACTGCTGGATAAACCCTTTGAATACCTGCCTTTCGAGCCTACCAGCCGCATGGAGATGAAGCAATCCTGGCTAAGGGTGCGCTCTTCCCAGCCCTGGCATGGCAAGATCGATATGATACGCAAGGATGGCCCCAAGATTACCTTGGATATGGTGGTGAAGCCTGTTATAGACAACGACGGAAGGCTCTCCAGCATCATTGCAAACTGCAAGGATGTAACCTTCGAAATCCTGCGTGACGAGCAGCTTAAACGTACCCAGCGTCTGGAGGCTATTGGACGCCTAACCGGCGGCATAGCGCATGATTTCAACAATATCCTTAGTGCCATTATTGGCTATACTGAGCTTGCCGGAGACGATCTTGATCCTGAATCGGACTCTTCCTTGAACCTGCTGGAAGTGCTAAAGTCCGCTACCCGTGCCAAAGAAATGATAAGCCACCTCATATCTTTCTCTCGCCAGGAAGAATCCAAAACAGAAGTAATAGAACTGGCTGAGCATGTGAAGGAGTCCGTACGTTTCTTGCGTTCTTATCTGCCCCGTTCCATAAAAATCAAGGAACGTTATGAAGCAGAGAAAAGCTCTGTGATTGCTGTACCCGGGCAGATACACCAGATTATTATTAACCTGGGCACAAACGCCATGCATGCTTTGCACCGCGAAGGTGCTTTGCTGGAGGTATCGGTGGAATCCGTATCTTTCCGCAGCAGGGATATGCAAGCCTTCCCGGAGCTGGAGCAATGCCAATACCTGAAGATTGCCGTGCGTGATAACGGCACAGGTATAGACCCCTGTGTCGTTGACCATATATTTGATCCATATTTCACCACCAAGAGTGCAAACGAAGGCACCGGACTGGGGCTTTCTATCGTGCACAGCATAATCCAATCTCATCATGGGGCAATACGCGTGGAAAGCGAAATAGGGATGGGCACCACCTTCACAGTTTACCTTCCCCAATATACTCCTGATCAATGGCATCAGGGTGCCCCCGAAGTAGCAGAAGTAGTGGATTCCAGCGGAACGGAAAGCATCATGTTTGTAGATGATGAACCCAGTTTGGTAAACGTATTCCGCCAGGGTATGATGCGCATGGGCTACAAGGTAGAGGGCTTTACCGATCCTCGCAAGGCATACGAGCATTTTGCCAAGTACCACTCACGTATCGATGTGGTGGTTACCGATACCACAATGCCATACATGAATGGAGTTGACCTGGCACAGAAGCTCCTTGCCATTAAGCCAGAGATTCCCATCATTATCTGCACCGGGTTTACCACCCTTATTTCTGTGGAGGATGCCAGACAAAAAGGAATTAGCGACTTTGTGATGAAGCCGTTTAAAATGAAGGATATTGCAGGTAGAATCCGTGATGTCCTGAACCTTAAAAAGGAAGAAGCTGATGCGGCTGGACTTATTGCTAAATAAGCTGTGCCTAACCAAAACACGCTCTATTGCCAAGAATGCCTGTGACAAGAACTTGGTTACTCTTGTCGGAAAACCTGCCAAGGCATCCGCCATGGTGAAAGCCGGAGACATCATCGTCTTTCGTCTTTATGGTGCAGAGCATGAGATTAAGATCATTTCCATACCAACAGGCAACGTGGCAAAAAAGGACAGCACCCAATACTACGAAATGCTTAGGCGGGATGAGCTTCCTACCAGCGAGTGAGAATGCTTGAAGCCTGCAAAATAATCTGCAAAAGCCGGGTTGATGTCTTTCAGCCCGGTTTGCTTTTCAGGGTTTGGCTACATGGCTTTTTCTTACTGGTCATGCTGCTGTTATCATTCAATTTACATTGCATCTACACCTTACGGCATAAAACCAACAACCTTGCTATTTACTCTGAAGCAGCTGTTTCCGGTAATCTGAAAAACGGGTTGGAGGGTTTAGACCCCCGCATAGACGCCCTGCAAATGAGTTTGGGAATCTATATAGACAAACCCGCATCAATTTACTTAGTGAAAGACCATGAAAGCTATCAGCGACTATCTCTGGGGAAAGCGAAGATTGTGGAATTTAGTGATGCGTTTTACAGTGGTAATGAAGGTAGAATCTACATCCGCCCCGTGGAGGAGATTAAGGAAAGCTTTACAAACACTCTATTGCATGAGTACATCCATTGGTATCTGGAGAATATCTTCGCACACACACCCTTGTGGTTTCACGAGGGCATGGCAGTTCAATACTCCGGTCAGATGGGTTTCGAACGCTATGTTTACTTCCTGCAGCAAAGTTTCTTTGGCCGAAGCAGTGACCTTTTCCGCATGAGCTACAGCTACCCGAAAAAGCAGGAGGATTGGCAGATATTCTACCTGAGCTCCTCCATGGCTGTACGCTTCATGAGGGAAAACAAGGATAATGAATGGGCATTCTTTTGGGAACTGGTGTCCCGACAGCAAAAAGCAGGTAAGAAAGCCGTGTTCAGCGAGGGTTTTTCCCAAGCATACCGCACCAATCTGTATGATTTTCACCTACTATTTGCAGCTTATGTAAAACGATTACGCTTCCAGTATCTCTTCTGGGGGATCAATTCATTGCTGGCGATATTTTTGCCGCTGGTGCTGATCTTGGCACATCATCAAAAGCGAAAGCGTATGGCATTACTTCCTGATCTTCCCGAACCTGTTGATGAAACAGAAGATACTGAAGAAACTGAAGTCTGATATTGCCGATTTGCATACTACCTATACAGCCCTCACAATGCATGTGAGGGTGTTAAGGCTATTCTCTGTTTGTAACCTGCCCCGCACCTGCTTTCCGAAAGTGAACCGAAAGATATCCGGCTATGATCTCACCATGATAAATCTTGGTGATATCATGGTCAGTTCACGGTCGAATTATCTGTGGCTGGCAGGGAAGATTCAACTGCTGCGCGGGTGCCCCTTGTTATAGGCTTTTTTAATATCTTCCAGGCTAACATGAGTATAAAGTTCCGTTGTAGAGAGCAAAGCATGCCCCAAAAGTTCTTGAATTGCTCTCAGATCCGCACCTCTGGCGAGCATATGGGTGGCAAAGCTATGCCGCAAGGTATGCGGAGAATAGCCTTTTGCCCGCGCGATAAGCTGAAAATAGCGCTTCAGGATGATATCAAGCTGGTCTGTATCGAAGGCTTTTCCGCTTTTAGTGAGGAACAATCTATCGGGGCTTTGTTCGGTTTTCAGGTTTTCACGCACGGGCAGGTATTCCGTGATGGCAGCAAGTGCAAAGGAACCTACCGGAATGATGCGCTGCTTATCGCCTTTTCCCGTTACTTTCAGCAAACCGGTTTTCATGTTCAGGTCATTCATTTTTATGCCTGCCAGCTCCATCAGACGCAAGCCGCAGGAATATAGTGTTTCCAGAATGGCACGGTTGCGCATCCCGAAAGGACTGGTGGTATCCGGTATTGCCAGCAGATTGCGCACCTCCTCCTCCGTGAAACACTTGGGGAGCGGCTTTTCATACTTGGGGCGTTTTATCTTGTCCATGGGGTTTATGGAGCATATGCCCTGCCTTTTGCAATAGCGAAAAAAGCTATTCAGGGAGGCACTTTTACGTGCCAGAGAACGGTTACAATCGGGGATTTCGTTCAGGTGCCGCAGGAAATCACGGATGTTCAGCACGGTAATCCCCTGTACAGGCACATCATCACTCTCGAAAAAGCGTTTCACAAAAGCGTGGAACTGATCCAGATCCAGCTTGTATGCCTCGATAGTGAGCGGAGATTTCCCCTCTAATGCAAGATGATCGCAAAAGAGCTTGATGCTGTTATTCATCACTATCCTTTAAAGTTTTACTTGTTTAGGTCATTTTTTACTTGCCTTAAACCTTGTCGAGGAAAATGTTGGTCTAATTGTAAGTGGAGGTATCATGAATCAGCATATAGACAGTAGCGCTAAGATTGGCGACAACGTAACAATAGGCATTAATACAGTCATTCTGGAAGGTGTGGAGATCGGTGACGATTGCCTTATCGGGCATAATGTGGTGATCCATGCCGGCTCCATAATCGGCAAAGCGGTGCGCATAGATGATGGCGTGATTATCGGCAAGAAACCCCTGTCATCCCCACGCAGCATCTTTAAAGTGCCTACGGATCTAAAGCCGGCTGTGATAGGCGATTTCTGCCAGATCGGGGCAAACGTGGTTATCTACTGCCAATGCCAGATCGGAGCTCGTAACCTGATAGCTGATCTTGCCACCGTTCGGGAAAACGTATCACTTGGCGATCTGAACATTGTGGGACGCAACGTTTGCATAGAGAACTTCGTTAAGATAGGCAGCCGCAATAAGTTCGAGACCAATAGCTATATAACTGCTTATTCCGAAATCGGCGATTACTGCTTCGTAGCCCCATGCACCGCCACGAGTAACGATAACTATATGGCGCGCGATAAAGAAAGATTTGAGCACTTCAAAGGCATAACTATGGAAAACGGTTCCAGGATCGGCGTGAATGCCACCATCCTGCCAGGCAAAACAATCCAAAGCGATGGCGTTGTAGCTGCCGGAGCTGTGGTTACCAGAGACGTTCCGGCTAAAACCATCGTGGTTGGAAATCCTGCCAAACCCTTGCGGGCAGTCCCTGAAACACAACTGATGGAAAACAATCTGGATAAATAAGCATGAAAACCCTTGTCATAATCCCTACTTACAACGAGATTGAAAACATCGAACGCATGGTGGAGATCGTCCTTAGCAAGAGCGAGGATATCGAGATTCTGGTGATGGATGACGGTTCTCCCGATGGCACAGGTATGCGGGTGCGTTTTATGCAAAGCACCGAACCACGCCTGCACCTTATCGAGCGTCCCGGTAAAATGGGGCTTGGCTCTGCCTATGTAACTGGCTTCAAATATGCTCTGGAGCATGATTATGATTACATCATGGAGATGGATGCAGACTTCTCGCATAATCCCGATGATGTGCCCAGATTGATCGAGGCTGCCAAGGATAAAGACCTGGTGATCGGAAGCCGTTATTGCAATGGTGTAAACATCATCAACTGGCCTTTTAAGCGGCTGTTGATAAGCTATTTCGCCAGTAAGTATGTGCGGGTAATCACCGGGATGCCGATAAAAGACCCCACAGGTGGCTTTAAGTGCTTTCATCGCAGAGTGCTGGAAAGCATAGATTTGGACAAAATCCTCTCCGATGGCTACGGTTTCCAGATAGAAATGAACTTCCGTGCCTGGGTTAAACGCTTTCGCATCAAAGAAATCCCGATTGTGTTCACCGAACGACTGAACGGTGTATCCAAAATGAGCCGTAACATTGTGTGGGAAGCTGCATGGATGGTGTGGCAACTTCATATCATGAAACTTATTGGACTGTTGAAGTAGCCGATATGTTAGAACGCATAAATAATCCCGTGCTGCAAGGTGAAGACAAAGATCTCGACCGGGCACTGCGCCCCAAAAGCCTAACAGAATTTATCGGGCAGAATCACATTAAAGAACTGCTGGATATCAGCATTCAGGCAGCCAAACTGCGGGGGGAATCACTCGATCATGTGCTGCTTTACGGACCTCCCGGCTTGGGGAAAACAACTCTGGCAGGGATTATTGCCCGCGAAATGGGCGTTAACATTACTGTTTCCAGCGGACCGGTGATAGAGAAGCCTTCAGACCTTGCCGGTATCCTTACAAACCTGCAAAGGCACGAAGCCTTGTTCATAGATGAAATCCACCGTCTTTCCCACGTTATCGAGGAATATATCTATCCTGCCATGGAAGATTATGAGATGGAGATTATCCTGGATAGCGGACCCAGCTCACGCACCCTGAAGATACCTCTGGAGAATTTCACTCTTATCGGTGCCACTACCCGTGCAGGATTGCTTACTCCGCCTCTGAGGGACAGGTTTGGCATCGTGTTACGCCTGGACTATTATGATTTTGATTCCATAACAATGATCATCCGCCGGAGTGCAAAGCTGCTGAACATTCCTGCCAACGAGGATGGCATCGCCGAGCTTGCCAGACGCAGCCGAGGCACGCCACGCATAGCGAATCGCTTGTTGCGGCGTGTACGCGATTATGCCCAGATAAAGGGACAGGGAGTTATTACTCTGGAAATCGCCCTGTCTGCCCTGCAAATGTTGCAAGTGGATCATGCCGGGCTGGATGAAATGGATAAACGCATTCTAACTACGATAATAGAGAACTACCGGGGTGGACCTGTGGGGATTAAGACCATTGCCACTGCTATTGGTGAAGATGCAGGCACCATTGAAGAGATATTCGAGCCCTATTTGGTACAGCAAGGCTTTCTGGAGCGCAGTCCGCAGGGTAGAAAGGTCACTTTCAAAGCCTATCGGCATCTGGGCTTGAGTCCTGCGGCGGAGCAAAGCGAAATCTTTGTCTAAAGCACCCGTGAACCATGCTACCGTTATCCACGGCGTACGCTGGAACTTAGTTACAACCGTGCTACGCAGGATAATCAGCTTAGCACTACTGATAGCTCTTGCCTCCTGGCTTTCACAAAGCGATTTTGGCGTGTTCCGCACATATAGCCTTATATTGGCAATTGCCTCCATTTTTGCGGTGATTGGTCTTGATTCCAACCTCATCACCTCTCAGCGGCACACTGAGTTAAATGCCTTCAGCTTTGCTCAGATAGGCAGTGGACTGGGCTTACTGTTTAGCTTGTTGTTATCCTTATCGTCAGTTTGGCTGGCGAGGCTATATCAAAGCGCAGAATTGGGCATGTTGCTGAAGTGTACTTCCCTGTTTGTGCTGGTGGAAGTGATGCGGAAGTTGTTTCGCAGCATGGCACAGAGCAGATTGAAGTTCAAAGAACTTGCTCTGGCGGAAACATGGAATGTAGTGTTCTATTGCCTTACAAGCTTTTCGGTTATCTATTTCTACAGGCAGGTGTGGGTTTATGTAGTTGCATATTTTCTGGGTAATCTGGTGGAGACCGTCTATCTGTACATGTGCCTGAAGCCATTTCATTCGTTGCAGTTAAGGCGCATATTCAGCCTTAAGTGGTTTGGGTACAGCCTGGAGCTCATCTCCCGAAATCGCAGCTTTTTAACCACCGTTAGTGTCATACGCCTGCTGAACACCTATGCTGGCAATGCCCCTATATTGTTCCTGGGAACACTGGTAAGCACTGCTTTAATGGGGCAATATTTCTTTGCCACTCAGCTAATTGGAGTTCCTGTACTTATGTTCACGATGGCGGTTGGGCAGGTTTTTTACCCCGTATTCGCCCAAATCGGCAGAGAAAACACCATACAAAGCATCCAAAGCTATACCCGCCTCACTTTAAGTCTTGGGATTCCAATGCTATTGGTGTATTGCTTCGGGCTGGGCTACTTTGTCCCTATTCTCTTCGGTGGTAAGTGGGATGCCGCTATACCATTACTCTTTTTCCTTATTCCCTTCTTCGGCAGCAGCATGCTAAACGACCCCATTAGCGGCATTCCCTTCATTTGTAGAAAGCCACATCTGGAACTGATCTGGAATATTATATCGCTTGTAGTGCGAGTGTTTGCACTGTATGCGGGAATAAAGTATGGCTTTACCATTGCAGTGTTGCTTTTCAGTATTTGTAGTGCAGTTATGAGCTTGCTGTTTTACTTTATGTCGCTGCGCTTGTTGCATACTAAGTTACTGCCTGCCTTAGCAAGCCTTAGCCAATGGGGAGCAGGTATTGCTTTGCTTAGTATAGCCTTGCTTTATGTTAGCACTTTGCCTTATGCTTTGATGTATATAGCCCTTTGTTTTGCCATATATCTGTTTGCCGTCTATATATTTGCCAAACCGGTGTATACAGATGTGAGGAGGATACTAAAATGAAGCAGCCCTTATGGCAGCGTGCTGCATACAAGCTGCAAAACATCTTCTTGCCTCCTCACAGCATTAAGGAATACGATAGCATTATAAAGCTTGCCAAGAACAATGGATACCGCTTTTACACCTTGCAGGGCTTTTTGAATGCCAATATAGAGAAGGATGAAGCTTTCATCATCTTGCGCCACGATATAGATTCCGATCCACGGGCAGCATTGCTCTTTGCCGGAGTGGAACAGCAGCATCAGGTGCAGGCAAGCTATTTCTTCCGCCGGATAACATGGGATACAAAAGTGATGAGCACTCTGCACAGACGGGAACATGAGGTGGGCTATCACTATGAAGAACTTAGTGACTATGCCAAAGCGCATCACATCAAGGATAGTGCCACGCTAATGCAACATCTTCCCGCTATCCGCAGCGTGTTTGCAGAAAACCTTGGCAATCTTAGGCAAACCCTGGATTTTGATCTATGCACCGTGGCGGCACATGGTGATTTCTCCTATCAGACCCTTGACGTTGGTAACCGTTTTTTCCTGAAAGACCCGGAGTTCCGCTCTAAGATGGGTATTGTTTATGAGGCTTATGATGAGCCGTTGGTGGAAAGATACCGCAATCATGTAAGCGATAAACCGTCTCCAGAGAGTTACTTCCCTACTTCTCCCATGGAGCTTATCAAGCGCAGGGAAAGCTTCCTCTTCCTCAGCCATCCCAGGTGGTGGGTTCCCAATCCGATAGGCAATATCAGATCAGATGTAATCGCAAACTATCAGAAGTTACGCTGGTATCAGCAGTGATTGCGCAGCTTCAGCTCTATGGGATGCGGGTTTAGATAGTACTGTTCTGCAAGATATTCCTTGCAATACTTCTTCACATAGTGGTTTAGCATTGTAACAGGCACAATCAGGGGAAGCAATCCGGCTTTATAATTATCTATCAAATCAATCAATTCCACTTTCTCTTCCGCAGTGAGATCCTGCTTGAAATAGCCTAAGATGTGCAGCAAAACATTCTGATGCTTGCTAAGTGTGGCAGGCTTTCTGGCAGCAGTCATAAGCTGAATAAAATACTCTTCCAAAACAGCCTCAAATGGCTTCAGAGCAGCTTCCGCTACCAGTTTCCCCATGCTTTTGTAATGCACTGGGCTGTGTGCCATCATCAATAGTTTTAGCCGGGTGTGAAAGTCTACCAAATTGCCTGGTTTGGGTTTGGATGCAATTAGATTGAGCCATCTCTGCATAATAAAGATACGCTCGATAAAGTTCTCCCGAAGGTCAGGATCATGCAGGCGTCCCTCTTCTTCACAGGGAAGCAGGGGGTTAGCGTTCAGGAAAGTCCTGGCAAAGATGCCGATACCTGTTTTGCTTGCTGCTCCCCCACCGGATGGATACACTTTCACGCGCTCCATTCCGCTGGAAGGGGATTGGCTTTTAAACACGAAACCGCAAAGCTCTTCATCTTTTAGCCTACCAACCTGTGCATCAGAATAATTCTGCATCTTCTCTGTATGGTCAACAAGCGTTTTTTGGGTAAGCAGCGCGGGATTCCCGGGTTCTCCCACCAAACGCATAGCTTCGCGTGGGACAGGTAAGCCGCAGCCTACCTCGGGGCAAACAGGAACGTAGTCTACCCATGCTCCAAGTGTCTCCACTAACCAGCTATCGTACTTGTGCCCGCCATCATAGCGTACATTGTTACCCAATAAACAGGATGAGATGCCCAGTTTAATCTTGTGATTCAGCGTTTCCACTTTTCTACTCGGTTTTCTAAAAGCACACTAGAACATAGCACTTAACAGCTCATCCAGCTCCACGTCACCAAAGAAACTGCGATAATCCATGCGTTGCAAAGCTTCTGCCACAGCGTCCCGCTTATGGGCTAAACCGGTTAATGCGCGCTCCAAATCGGCTGTCTCTCTGGAGCTAAAATAATCTCCAAATATGCTAATTTCCACAATTATGCCCTTTTCTACCTGTAGATATAGCTCAATAACTCCCGCCTTACAGCGCAGTTCATGGGATAAGTTATACCTTGGTGATTTCCCAAAATTCCATTCCCACGTGTCGTACTTTGTTTTCACCAGTTCATGTATGGCAGCGGTATCTGCTTCGCTGAATTTATAATCGCTAATCTCTGGGTACAAGCTGTGTACTTTGCCCCGGATAAGCTCTATAAAATCTTCCAGAGAAAGAGGCTTAGGCAAGTGCTCTGAAACATTGGTAACCCGTGCGCGTACGGATTTCACCGCTTTATCGCTGAATTTAAAGGGCCTCACCTTTAGTGCTGCACTCAAATCCCCAATCTTACTGCTAAACAGTATGGTTCCGTGTTGAAGTGTTTTCCCAAATACATAAGTCTTGGCATTGCCGGAAAACTTGCTTCCCTTGATGGTAAGATCGTTCCTACCTTGTAGGATAGCATCCACCCCAAGCTCGTTCAGTACGTCTAAAACAGGGCGGGTATAGCGTTCAAAACTGCGGGTTATCTCCTCGCCTTCGTTCATCAGGAATGAGAAGTTCAGATTACCGGGATCGTGAAACACACTCCCCCCTCCGGTTAGCCTTCGCACCACCGGAATTTGGTTCAAAATCACCCAATCCTGATTTATCTCAGCCAGAGTATTCTGGTGCTTCCCCACTATGATGCTGGGGTTGTTTATATACAGCATAAACACGTCCTGCTTAAAATTACGCAGGATGTATTCTTCCGCTGCAATATTGAAAGGGGCATTGCGGGATGGACTTATTATCGACAGCATTATATTTTTTCTATCTCCGCCAGCTCACTTTTCACAAATTCTACCAGTTCGCGAATTCGGGCTTCAGAGAAATCGAATTCAATACCCGCCGTCTGGTATATTTCCCTTACCGGTTTGCTGTAACCGAGATCAAGGAAGGCTTGATACTGCTTCAGGGCTTTAGCTTTATCCTTACGGTAATTCATATATATGGACAGTGCTCCAAGCTGTGCCATGCCGTACTCAATATAGTAGAAAGGCACTTCAAAGATGTGTAGCTGCATCATCCAGCCAAGTTTACGCAGGTGTTCCAGATCGCTCCAATCCACATTCCCCGCAAAGCGTTTGTGCAAACCTAAATATGCGGCAAAACGTTCTTCCGTAGTATGCTTGGGGTTAAGGTAAACCCATTGCTGGAAGGCATCCACGATCATGCACCAGGGCAGGAAAGAAAGTGTCCCCTGAAGCTGATCCCGTTTAGCTTTCTTCAAGTCCTCGGCAGAGCTGTAATATTCACCCCAATAATCCATTGTCAGCAGTTCCATTGTCATAGAAGCCAATTCAGCTACTTCCGAGGGAGTCTCCAGATACTGTGCAATCTTGATATGCCCTGTAGCAGCACTATGCATAGCATGCCCGGATTCGTGCAGCAGGGTTATCACGTCGTTGTGTTGCTTCACGTGATTCATGAAGATGAAGGAGCTTGCCAAATTGTTCAGCCCGGTATTATAGCCTCCGGGTGCCTTACCCTTGCGGTTCTCCAAGTCTAACAGGTTTGTGTTTTTCATCATTTCAAGCTGTATCGCATAATCCGGATTCACCTTATTCAGCACTATCAGGCTCTTGCTGATAAATTCATCCGTGGTTTCAAAAGGTTTCAGCTTACGTCCGTCCAAATCCACAGATGTATCCCATGGTCGTAATACCGGTAACTCCAAAGCTTCCTTGCGCTTGTCATCCAATTCTTTAACAAAGGGCATCACCACCCTTTCCACAGCATCATGAAAACGGTGAATATCCTCTGGGGTATAAGAAAAGCGACCCATTTCTTTATGCTTATAATCACGGTAATTATCATAGCCGGAATTGGCTGCCAGTTTGCCACGCACATCCCGCAGGCTGTCATACAGCTCATTCAGCTCTGTCTGATGAGCTTCAAACAAGCCCATGCGCAAGCGCCAGGCTTCTTCGCGTTTGCTGCGGTCGGTATCCTTCAAATAAACTGCCAACTGGGCAGGTGTCCGCTCCTCTCCGTCGAAGAAGGCTGACATCTTGCTTACAATACTTCCGTATTTATTAGCAAGCTCTGATTCCTGAATCTGTAAAGGTATGTTCTCCAGACGGAATAGCTCAATATCATTTGTAATTATCTGGTTCAGCAGAGCATATTTATCTGCATCCAGCAGGTTATGGGCAGGGCTGTTGTTATACAGCTCTTTTATCTTGAACTGATATGCCTCTGTGGGAGCATAAGTATTGGCAAAATAGTCGTTATAGGCATCGGCTTTGCTTTCATCGTCTGCTGCCAGTGTCATGTGGATATAGCGCCAGGAGAGTTCGTCATTCATAGCCTTCAACAGGTCGGAGTATTTCTCAATTAAGGCTTCCAATGCCCTCGGGGTAGAGATATCCTCCGCGCAAAGTGCTTCCAGATAGCCCTTCACTTCGTCCCAGGAACTAATATCAAAGCCTTCTGGCAGGTATTTACTTGGAATTGTCTTCAGTTTCGCATCGGTTAAAAACATCTTATCTCTTTCCTTTGGTTTTACTTCTGTGTTTGCCCATGCGCATTAGCAGCACACTAATCACGGTTATCAGGGCAATTATCTCTTTAATACTTATAACAGGGTGAAACTTAACTGCTTCTCCCTTAATGGTATAAATGCCGATAGGGTAAGTACGCATACCTCCGCCACCGCCGCCACCAACATTGGCTTCGGCAGCCGCTTCCGGGCAAGTTGTTTCAGGGCTTTCCTGTTGAACATCTTCAACAGGTGGTTCCGGGGCTTCATTATTTTTCTTCTTTTTTGCAGCAGAACTTCCCCCGCCGCCACCAAAACCAAAGGCTACTTTTGCAACGGGGATAACGTATAGATCATTAACTTTAGAAGGCTGTCCAAAGGACATTTCCACGCCCCCGGCGTTGCTTACAAGGGAGCGAATCTGCGATAAGATTTGCTTAATATCCATTATTTACTCCTATTCTGATACATTCAGCCATTCTAATAAACAAGAAATTCTTGTCAAGTTTTGTTCAAGACACATGCCTTCATAGTAGTGTGGGGGACAGATTTTGCTTTTGGGGACAGAATTTGGATTTATTTTTTGCCTTGTACCAGTAAATTTTATAAACAGGCATTCGTAAGTGCTTATGGCTTGCAATACTTACATGCCTTATAGCCTTGTTTCACAGCGTCCACCCTGGTTTGGAACCATCTCCTGTTTGCTGCCTTTATCCTCTTTGCCTGTTCGCAGGAAGGTTTGTGGAACACCCTGGAGTTTACCGATGCCATATACAAGCCTGTTATCGGCGATACTGCTTTCTTTGACGTCACTCCGCGCCTGTATTCCCAGGGAGGGATGGGGTTTATATCTGCCCACAATCCTCTTCGTTCTATTCTGGCAGAGGTCTCCAAAGAGGCATAATAACTATCCTTGCTATACTGCTTATAATGCCAGGCATAGCCATTCTTAATCAAGGTTGCGTTTAGCTCTCCACCGCTTGGGAGGATAACCCTGGCTACAAATCTTCCGTACCTGTCTTTATCTGTTACTTTTGCCTTCACGGTCATGCCAAAGCATAACTGAGAGGTTACTTGCTTGGCTACCGTGCCGAAAGCCTGATTCTTTTCCGGGCAGTCTATCCCATCCAACCGTATGCGGTATGTTTGGCGGTTGCTAAGTATCTCGATTGTGTCGCCATCCATTACCCCCACCACCTTGCCGGTGACGGTGGTTGCCATGGATACTGCCAGACAGCCAAGCAGCAATAAGGTTATAGTAAATTGCTTCATTATCCCCCAGAGTTGAACTCCACTTTTTACTATTTGTAGGCTAAGGTTTTAGTCAAGGCTTTTTTCTACAGAGGAGTAGCATAAAAGCGGATCGTTTAATAGCCACTACAACTCACACCCCAAATTGCAGATAGAGTCATGTCAAGTAACTTTTATCGCAGCCTTGCTGTTATCCTTAGTATTGCCCTAACAATTCCCTAACGATTCCTTAACGGCGTTAGGGAATCATTAGGGAATTAATATACTTGTATTAGGGAAAATAGCAAGGGAGATGTGGGATCCTAAATAAGTTGACACCTCAACACTGATAGGAGATATAGAAATGCAAACAAAAGAAGTAGTCAAGAG
>PHBO01000018.1 GCA_002840645.1 Candidatus Cloacimonetes bacterium HGW-Cloacimonetes-3 | reverse complement strand
ACAATTCCCTAACAATTCCCTAACAATTCCCTAACGGCGTTAGGGAATTGTTAGGGAATCGTTATAGCGATATTAAAGATAGCAGCAAGGAGGATGGTGGTGGATGCAAAGGAGAAATACCGTTTATGGGAAAGGCGGACACCCTTACAAAAAACATCGGGATTGACAAAAGCTCCTTTACCCAGAAGATGGTTTACACTGCCTCTTATGGGCAGAAGAAGCTATTGTACAGCAAATTAAGGATATATAATGAAGCAAGAATTTATACGCAACTTCTGTATAGTTGCGCACATCGACCACGGCAAATCGACCCTTGCAGATCGCTTTCTGGAAGTTACCCACGTGATCGGCAAAGGCATGGAAGTGGCGCAGGTGCTGGACAGCATGGACCTGGAAAGAGAAAAGGGCATAACTATCAAAAGCCACGCTATCCGCATGGTACACAATTACCTGGGGCAGGATTATGTGTTGAATCTTATCGACACTCCCGGGCATGTGGATTTCTCTTACGAAGTATCCCGCGCTCTGGCTTCCTGCGAAGGTGCAATCCTGTTGGTGGACGCTTCTCAGGGTATCGAAGCCCAGACCATGAGCAATCTGTATCTGGCATTGGAAAACAATCTGGATTTGCTTCCCGCCCTTAACAAGATTGATCTGATTAAAGCGGATGTAGAAGGCACCGAGCATGATTTGATGGAAATACTTGGCTGTTTGCCCGAAGATATTAAGCGGGTAAGCGCAAAAACAGGTATTGGGATATCGGAACTGCTGGATGCCGTGGTAACCTCTCTCCCGGCACCAAAAGGTGCGGATGATGCCCCGCCCAAAGCCTTGATTTTCGATTCTTATTTCGATATGTACCGTGGCGTGGTGGTGCTGGTGCGTCTCTTCGACGGCAGCCTGAAAAAAGGGGACAAGATACGCCTGTTCTCCAACGGCAAAGAGTATGATATCGAAGAAATAGGCTATCTTGGTATGAAGTTCCAGCCCCAGAAACAGTTAACCTGCGGTGAAGCGGGATATATAATCGCCAATATCAAGGAAGTAGCCGATGCCCGCGTGGGCGACACCATTACACTTGCCAAGGGTGGATGCACAGAATCCCTTCCGGGCTTTATGGAGCCTAAACCCATGGTATATAGTGGGATATTCCCGATTAACGGCGAAGATTATGAGGATTTGGTGGAGTCCATTGCCAAGCTTAAGCTGAATGATGCCTCATTGATTTACGAAAAAGAAAGCTCTGCCGCTTTGGGTTATGGCTTCCGTTGCGGGTTTTTGGGCATGTTGCATCTGGAAATTGTGAAAGAACGCCTGATGCGGGAATACAATATCCCCATTATTGCCACCACGCCCAGCGTGCGCTTCCTGATGAAGCTGAAAAACGGCAATGACATCGTGGTAAACAATCCCATAGATTTCCCTGATCCTAACCACATTGAGAGTATCTTGGAACCATTCATGGAAACAGAGATAATCGTACCGACGGATTATATCGGGAATATCATGAAACTGGCGCAGGAACGCCGCGGCATCCAGAAAAACATCCAATACATAGATGAAAAACGGGTGGCACTACACTATGATATGCCATTGATAGAGATAATTTTCGACTTTTATGACAAGCTGAAAACGGTAAGCCGTGGCTATGCCTCGCTGGATTATGCGTTTAAGGATTACCGGCTTTCCCACGTGGTGAAAGTGGATATCCTCATCAATGCCGAGAAGGTGGATGCCATGAGCTTCATCTGCCATCAGGACAAGGCTTTCAGTTGGGGCAAAAGCGTTACCCAGACCCTTTCTGAGGTAATTCCCCGGCACTTGTTCAAGATAGCCCTGCAAGCCTCTATTGGTGCGAAGATTATTGCCAGAAGCACTATAAATCCTATGCGTAAGGATGTGCTTGCCAAGTGCTATGGCGGTGACGTTTCCCGTAAACGCAAGCTGCTGGATAAACAGAAGGAAGGCAAGAAAAAGATGAAGGAAATAGGCTCCGTAACAGTTCCTCAGGAAGCTTTCCTGGCGGTGCTGAAAGCAGATCGCGAGTAAGAAATATATGTCCTGCCGACTGCCGGTAATTCTGCTGCTGTTGCTTTGTATTCCTCTGGCAGGCGCAAACATCGGCAAAATCAGCTTTACAGGCATGGACAATCAGGATGAAGCCAAGCTGCAAAAAGCCAGCGGGCTTGTTATCGGACAGGCTTATGACCCCGGCGAAACTGCCGCAGCCACTTTGCGGCTATATAGCTATTTCTCCGGGCGGGGGCAGTATTTTGTGCATATATCCGCTCCGGAACTGATCCCCATTGATGCCGATAACCTGGAGCTAAGCTATGCTTTAAGCGAGATTATCCCTTCGGAACAAGTTAATCTGCACTTTCAGGGCATGCAGCTATTCAGCGAAGATAAAATACGCCAACTGCTGCTTATACCGGAAGATAGCGAGATTCGCTTAGAACAGATTCCCCGCTTCATGCAGCAACTGATTTCCTTGTATCACAACCGCAGCTATCTGTTTGCCAAAGTGCAGCTTGATTCACTGGTGCTAAAGCCGGAATTAACGGCGTATATAGGTATAAACGAAGGGAAGCCTTTGCGCATAAAAGAGTATATCTTCAGAGGGAACAAAGTTACCCGCGAAAGCACTCTGCTAAACATCACCGGGCTTGCTCATGTGAAAAGCATTACTCCCGCCATTTTAACCCAAGCCGAAGAAAATATCCTGCGCAAGAGCTACATCCGCGACTGCCTGATAGAGCCGATTGACGAGAGCAGCTTGCTGATCCGCATCGAGGAACACCGGATGACATACATGGAAGGGATCTTCGGTATGAACAGCAAAGAGGGAGAATTGCAGCTTTCGGGGCAGATCAGGCTGCAATTCCTTAACCTGTGGGGAACCGACCGCGCTATAAACCTGTGGTGGAAGCAAATCCCCAGTGCTAAGAAAGAACTTAGCCTGGCATATCACGAATCAGGATTTCCGGGTATTCCTGTGGCGGCAGACATCGAGCTGTTCCGTAGTGAGCAGGATTCCACCTGGGTGAAAAGCCGTGCTGCTCTGGCAGTCTATTATCAAATGCTGAATCAGAAACTCGGCGTGGAACTTGTGGGGGAAAGCATCACTCCCGGATCACGCCGCCCTGCTATTATAGAATCCAGTAACGCCAACAGTGCGGGTGCCTTCTGGGATTATTTGCGCCTTGAAGGCGGATCAAACCCGGTTAAGGGAGTGCAGTTCAACCTGCGCTACCGCTATCAGAATGGAGCAGACAACAAGCTTCACGCAGCCATGGAAGCCGGCAGCGGAGCGTATTTCCCTCTGGGACTGCGCTTGGTAGGGTTTGTGGGGGTGCAGATAAGAAACCTGGATAATGAACATGCTGCTGCTTGGGAACTCTTCAAGATGGGTGGATATGGCACCTTGCGCGGGTATCACGAGGATGAGTTTAGTAACTATCGGCTGGCTTGGACGAATTATGAAATACGCTACCGCTTAAGCACCGATTCCCGGGCTTACCTTTTCTTCGATCAAGGCTTTTTAGCAAAAGCCGATAAAAGGCTGAAAACTGACATATTTGGCATCGGTGCGGGAATAAAAGTTAAAACCCGTCTGGGAATTCTCGGCTTGGAATACGGATTGGGCTATAGAGATAAAAGCTTTAGCAGCCTGGGTTTGGGTATGGTTCATGCAGGTCTGGACTTGGCGTTCTAAAAAAATAACTTGCCAAGAAAATCGGTTTGCTAAACAGTGTTCCAATCTTACATAGTATATAGATGTGACTAAGGACTGTGTGAAGGATAGAAAGGGTTTCGGCGCCTTTCGCCTTCAAATAGAACATCCGGCAAAATGTTTTTTATATCTTGCCAAACGACCCAAAACAAAATAAAACTAAAAAACCTAAGTGACCCTTAACGGGGATTTTACTTATGGAGGAAACAATGAAAAAAGCTCTCTTAATCGCCTTACTCGCTATGATGCTCATCAGTGTAGTTCTTACTGCCTGCAAGCCCAAAGTTGAAGAAGCTGTCGATGAAGTAGCCCCAGTAGAAGAAGTAGCTCCTGCAGATACCATGGTCGCTCCCGCTGCTGATGCTCCTGCTGCTCCTGTAGCTCCTGCCGGCAAATAACACACTGCTGATTACAAATTAGCGCAGTCCTTAAAAAACGGGTGTCTTCGGATACCCGTTTTTTTTATATCCGCCAAACAATCATCCATTCCCTGCTTGACAAATTCTGCCTTCCTATAGCCTGAACCCTATCTAAAAACTACAAGGTTGGATAATGAAACAGCTTATCTCTGATCTGTCTAACTTGGCAGAGGTTTTTGCCTCCCTCTTTGCTGCAAAGGACGTGGCAAGCGCACAAACTACTTTCTTAAAACAACTTTCCCTCAGTATGCATGCCAATTATAAGGGAAAGATGCAAACTCTCCCCAAGGCAGGTATCTGGGGCTTTAATTGGTTCAATGTTTGGTACACTCCCGGCGTATCTTCCGTCTCCACCACCATTCGGGACAACATTCAAAGCTCCTACGATCTCTCCAACCGGGGCAATTTAGTAGCCGTGGTTAGCGATTCCACCCGTGTTTTGGGCGATGGGGATTGCGGTGTTGCCGGAGGTTTGGGCGTGATGGAAGGCAAAGCCATGCTCATGAAGTATCTGGGTGGTTGCGATGCCATCGCTCTTTGTATGGACAGCCGTAATGCGGAAGGCAAGCCACAGGCAGATAAGATTATAGATTTTGTAAAGATGCTGCAGCCAAGCGTGGGCGCAGTGAACCTGGAAGATATCTCCCAGCCCAATTGTTACCGCGTGCTGGACGAACTGCGTGAAGCCTGCGACATCCCTGTATGGCACGACGATGCCCAGGGAACTGCCTGCGTTACTCTGGCGGGTATGATAAACGCCCTGAAGCTTGCCGATAAGAAGATGGGCGATGTTCGCTGCGTGCTATTTGGAGCAGGCGCATCTAACACCACTATCGCAAGTTTCCTGCTGCAAAGCGGGCTTGATCCCTCCCGGTTGATTATTTTCGACAGCAAGGGTGCCCTGCATCCCGGACGCACAGATATAGAGCAAAACCCCACCAAATACAAGCAATGGGCTTTGGCGAAGGTATCCAACCCCGATCGCATCGAAGGCATGGAGAATGCCATGCAGGATGCGGACGTGCTGATTGCGCTTTCCACTCCCGGTCCCGACACGATTAAGCCGGAGTGGATTAGCAGGATGGCTGCCAAATCCATCGTGTTCACCTGTGCCAATCCCGTGCCGGAGATTTACCCATACGATGCCAAAGCCGCCGGTGCCTTCATTGTAGCCACCGGACGCGGCGATTTCCCCAATCAGGTAAACAATTCCTGCGGTTTTCCCGGCATCCTGAAGGGTGCTTTGCTGGTTCGTGCCGCCAAGATTACCGATAACATGGCAATTGCTGCGGCACATTCGCTGGCTTCCTATGCAGAACGGCGCGGTATAAGCCCTGAGGACATATTGCCCAAGATGGACGAGCCGGATGTATTTGCCTACGAAGCAGCCGATGTGGCGATGCAAGCCATAGCCGACGGCGTAGCAAAGATTATCCTCAGCCGCGAAGAAGTGTTCCGCCTTGCCAAAGCGGATATAGACGCCACCCGTGCCCTGTGCCACAAAATGATGGATGATGGCTACATCAGCCCGCCTCCCTATGATTTGATTGAAGCAGCCCTGCAGTTCACGCTTGCCAAGTTTGCCAAATAACAGGGAGTTCAGGCTGTTCGGCATAAAGCACAACAAGTTTAGCAAAGCGGTTCTGTACTTTCTGAAGCTTGCTTTAAGTGCCTACATCCTCTGGCGTATAGCGGGTAAGATAGATTTTGGCAGTGCCCTGCAAGGCATGCTGAGCCTACCGCTTGGCTTAGTTATCTTGCTTATCTGCCTCAGTGCTGTCCGCCACATTGCCCAATACCACAACTGGCTTTTTGCCCTAAGCATAAACCCCGCTTTCACAAAGCACAAGCGCGAAGTTCTGCAATCCTATCTCATTGGTTTACCGCTTCGTTTTGCCGTACCGGGAGGGCATGCCAGCATTGGTAAAATCTTCTTTATCAGCAACAGCAGCCGCAGTGCTTCGTTCTGGAGTACTGCGCTGGAGCGCGGTTTTATGACCTGGGGAACATGGACTTTTGCTGCCCTGGCAGCGGTGATATACTATCCCCAAATCCCTCTCTGGCTACGCGTGCTTGCTGTGTTCTTTTGCGCTGCTCTGCCTGTTATTTTGTACAAGCTGCTTAGCATAAAAGCAAATTGGCGGCATCTGCAAACACCCTACACTAAGCAAGCTCCCCGCATGATGGGCATGCAAATAAGCTCCAATCTTATCACTTATCTGCAATACTGGCTTATCCTAAGCAGTGTGCTGAACATCGGTTGGTGGCAAAGCGCTATCCGCATGGCACTTACGCAGTTCTCCAATTCCATCCCCATCACTGTTGCCGGATTGGGGCTGAGGGAAAGCTTCGCCATCCACTTCCTGAAAACAGCGGGCATCAGTGCAGAACAGGCGGTATCAGCTACCTTAAGCCTTTTCTTTATTCAGGACGTGCTGCCCGCTCTGGTCGGCACCTGGTTCCTGATAAAAGCTAAGAAAGTATAACATCTTCCTTGCAAGAACTACTTATGCATTACGCATGAATTACGGATGCGATGCGTATTTCATGCGTAATGCTACCGTGATTCCTTCAAGGCAGAGGCATTATGAAAGAGAGCAACGTGAAAGAATGGGAAGAGGCGCGTTACTAAAAGCAGGGCACCGCCTGCAACCTGCCACCTGAAACCTAAACTCTCCCCTTCAGGAAATCCTGCCGCACATCCTCATCAAACTTCTCGATGGCATAACGAAGCATGGTGCGGGGCATGGTGTGGTAGTGCTGTTTCAGGAAGGTGTACTCGGTGGCATAATCGCGGTTACCGATCTCACGCAACATCCAGCCCACGGCTTTATGAATAAGATCATGTTTGTGGTGCAACAGCAATTCCGCCAGCTCCAGCGTGGTGGCGTAGCGGTTTTTGCGGATGAAATGGTAACAGCTAATCATCGCTACCCGCTGCTTCCACAGGTGGTCACTTTTCGCCAATTCGAAAAGCAGGGTGTGGGGCTTATCTAACAGCCATGCACCCAAAATGTGGTGCGCACTGCTATCCACCAAGTCCCAGTTGTTAACGTATTCCAGATTATCCAGATAGAGTTTGGCAATTGCCTCTTTCTCTTTCTCGTCCTTGCTCTTTTCAAAGCGGGAAACCAGCATCATCAGCGTGGTAAGCCTTACTTCATGCACTTCGTGGTGAATCAGTTCGCTCATATCCTCCAGACTTAGCAGCCTGTAATAATGCTTACCGATGCTGCGTTGCGTGGGGACGCTAATGCCCCAGAATTTGTCACCCTCGCCGTAACCACCGGGGTAAGACTTGAAAAATTTAGCGTGACTATCAGCAGAACCTAAATTGCCGCGGGATTGCAGAGAGTGAATAAAATCATGTTTCATATCCATAGCATTAATTCCAGTACTTTCTGTCCAGCGTTCTATATTGAATCGCTTCGCTGATATGCTCGCTGCAAATCTCTTTTAAGCCCTCCAGATCGGCGATGGTGCGGGCTACCTTCAGAATGCGGTCGAACACCCTGGCTGAGTAGCCCATTTTGTCGATGGCGTTCTGCAACAGGGCGTGGCTGGCTTTATCCAGAATGCAATACTTGCGCAGCAGTTTGGAATTCATCTGGGCGTTGTTATATATCCCCGCCTCGGCAAAGCGTTCGCGCTGTATAGCACGGGCTTTATTCACCCGGGCACGGATATCGGCGGATTTATCTCCCGTGGGTAGCGAAGCAAGGTCTGCATAGGTAACCGTGGGAACTTCCACATGGATGTCTATCCTGTCTAACAGCGGACCGGAAACCCTGCTGCGGTAACGGTTGATTGCACCCCACTCGCAGTTGCAGTGATGATTTGGGATGTTTGCACCGTGGTATCCGCAGGGGCAAGGGTTCATGGAGGCAATCAGCATGAATTCCGCGGGAAAGGTAAGGCTGGTGGCTGCACGGGAGATGGTTACTACACCATCTTCCAGCGGTTGACGCAACACTTCCAGCACAGCCCGCTTGAACTCAGGCAGTTCATCCAGAAATAAGACCCCGCGGTGCGACAAGCTAACTTCTCCGGGTTTTGGGAATGCTCCTCCACCGATTAATGCTACATCACTTATGGTGTGGTGAGGGCTTCTAAACGGCCTTGTAGTAAGGATTCCGTTGCGAAAGTGCTTGGACATTCCTGCCACGCTGTGAATCTTAGTGGCTTCGAGGGCTTCATCCAGGTTTAGCTCCGGCAGAATGGTGGGAACCCGCCGTGCTAACATAGTCTTGCCGCTGCCGGGGGGACCTATCATCAGCAGGTTATGCCCGCCAGCCGCAGCCACTTCCAGAGCACGCTTCACCTGAAACTGTCCCTTAACATCGTGCATATCAAGGGGGAAATCATTCAACACCTGGAATATCTTGTCTCTATCCACAGTTGCGGGGTCTATCTTTATCTGCCCGGAAAGCCAGTCTGCACACTCACGCAAAGAAGTAACGGGAATAACATTCAAGCCATCTATAATCGCAGCTTCTTCCGCATTCTCAAAAGGCACTATCAAAGTATCGATATTGTCCTTTTTTGCCGCAATGGCAATAGGCAGCACTCCCAATACAGGACGCACATTGCCATCCAGAGATAGTTCACCAATGATCCCCACCTTGCGGTAGTCATTAATCTTAAGGATGCGATTGCTTTGCAGCACGGCTATGGCAATAGGGAGATCGAGGGCAGCACTATCCTTCTTGATATCCGCCGGGGCAAGATTGATGGTATATCGCTTGGGAGCAGTGTCATAACCGGCGTTCTTAATAGCGGCAAACACCCTGTCCTTACTCTCCTTGACCGACGATGATGCCATGCCAACGATATTCACCTGAAACAATGCAGAAGTGCCATCGCACTCCACCGATATCTGCTGCGCATCAATACCAATCGTAGTGTATGTAAGTGCAATACCTACCATGATGTTACCATATATCTATAAGCCATATAAATAACCTCAGTTTCCTAAATTACTTGATTGATTTCATGGTGCATTACATCCTGATATTTGTCAAACAAATTCTTAAATCTCTTTCCTCTCTGAACTGTTTAGTATAATGAATCAGTGGAAACTAATCCGATATACGGAAAAATAGTTCTTGACTTCAAAACATACTCTGTTCAGAATGACATTAGCTCGTTGATATGAAATGTATAAGCTATGATGAAATGAATGACAATCATTCCAAAAGGAGAATGCAATGAAGTCTCAGTTCTGCTCCACTGGTTGTTTTTTATGATATTGAGCCCCAATAAGCTCACAGGCTTTACTGAAATGTATTTATTCAGGATCAATCAATCTGCGTCCGCACCACATCAATTATCTCTCATCTTTCCCATGCGGAAAGCTTGCTACCCAGGATTGGTCATATACCACAACCCCATACTATATTCATGGAGGAATCATGAAAAAGAAGATTTTAGCGATAGTGTTGCTTGC
This sequence comes from Candidatus Cloacimonetes bacterium HGW-Cloacimonetes-3, assembly GCA_002840645.1. Classification (GTDB taxonomy): domain Bacteria; phylum Cloacimonadota; class Cloacimonadia; order Cloacimonadales; family Cloacimonadaceae; genus Cloacimonas. The sequence goes on along the minus strand of PHBO01000018.1, from coordinate 33,207 downwards.
GCTATGTCACTTTAGTTTTCATTTATTTGCAGCTGCTCACACGTTCAGTTGGGCAGAAAAAGCCGGTGGCATTAGCTCAGATTATGGCTATAGCATTGCTGTTGATAGTGATGGCAATAGCTATGTAACCGGTTCTTTTACCGGAACTGCCACTTTTGGCGAAACAGAACTTATCAGTAGCGGTAGTACAGACATCTTTGTTGCCAAGCTGGATGCATCGGGAACTTGGCAGTGGGCTACCAAAGCGGGTGGCAGCAGCGGGGATCATGCCTATGGAATAGCGGTTACACCAGGCGGAACTTGTTATGTTACCGGCTCTTTTGCCGGAACAATCGATTTTGCAGGATTACCCTCCCGCACCAGTAATGGAGCTAGCGATATACTTGTAGCCAAGCTGAGTACAAGCGGCAATTGGCTATGGGCAACCCATGCCGGAAGTACCGGCTCAGACCAAGGGCGGAGTATTGACTTGGATAGCGACGGTAACTGCTATGTAACAGGATATTTTGTATTAACTGCAGATTTTACCGTTACGAATCTCAGTAGTAGCGGTGACGACGACATCTTTGTAGCCAAGCTCGGTACTTCCGGTAGCTGGTTATGGGCAAGAAAAGCCGGAAGCTCTGGAGAGGACAGAGGACATGGCATTGCCGTGAATGCTGCCGGGACTTGCTTCATCACGGGTTACTTTAGCAGAACTGCCAGCTTCACGGTTACAAACCTCACCAGCAGTGGATCGGACGACATCTTCATCGCCAAAATAAATTCATCCGGCACCTGGCAATGGGCTCAAAGAGCCGGAGGGGACATCCGGGATCGTGGAGAAAGCATCTCGATCGATAGTATCGATAACTGCTATGTAACCGGGTATTTTAACGGCGATGCCACTTTTGGCAGTGACGATTTGAGTTCAGCGGGTTCATCGGACATGTTTGTAGCTAAATTGAGTGCAGACGGTGCCTGGCAATGGGTGGAAAGCGGTGGCAACGCAAACACGGAGCTAAGCCAGGATATTGTTGCGGATAGTGCCGGCAATTGTTATGTTACCGGTATGTTCACATACAACACGGATTTTGGTGAGCATCACTTAAACAGTGACGGTTTGCAAGACATCTTTGTGGCGTATATCGACAATTCCGGCACCTGGCAATGGGCGGTAAGAGCAGGCGGAGCATCTGAGGAATGGGGCTTTGGTATCGATATCGATAGTGCCGCTAATTGCTATGTCACGGGTTATTTTAGAGGGTTCAATCCCATCAATTTTGGTGTGCATAACTTAAGCACCAGCGGAGTGGAAGATGCATTCATTGCCAAGCTCTCCCCAGTGTATGTTTTCCCCTTGTTATTGCCAGTCCTTTTGCAAATAGAGGGTGAGCCGTTTACAGTCACCGTGATTGAAGGATTCGGGCTAAACAACGCCGAGACAGGCATTCTGCCCTTTATTAATAACACCGGTGCAGAATATGTATCTCATTGGCTCTCCGGTTATGGAATCAGCAGTTTTACCATAGAAACAACGCGTCTCTGGGGTGCTGCTTACTTCGGTGGGCAATGGCATGCCTATGAAAGGAATGGAGTAACGGGTCTGATCCTGTTCGATCAAGTAGATTTCGGTGGCGCAAAAGGAAACATACCCATTATCCTGGGAGGCGAAGATCCCACCTTGCCAATTGAGCTTAGCTCCTTTGCCGCAATCTTAAATGCCGATATGCAGGTAAATCTGCAGTGGGTGGTAGAATCTGAAACGAATCATGCAGGCTATAATGTTCTGCGCAGCGAAGAGAATTATCTTCATTCCGCCGTCCTGATAAATCCCAGCCCAATTAACGAGGGAACACACCTTGGCAGTCAGATTAGATACAGCTATCTTGATGCTGAAGCAATACTTAATACTACTTACTACTATTGGCTGGAAAGCCTTAGCCTGTCAGGAGAGAGCGAATATTTCGGTCCGCTCAGCATAACCCTGACCGATCCGGAGTCTAATCCCGATCTTCCACCAATCCCTTCGCATACAAAGCTCTTGAAAGCTTATCCCAATCCGTTTAATCCCCAGGTAAGCATCCGTTATGACCTTGCCGTGGAGGCAGATGTGAAGATTGAGATTTACAACTTAAAAGGTCAAAAGGTAAAAACCTTACAGAATAAACACTGTGTGCCCGGCTATTACAATCTCGTTTGGGACGGAAGAGACAGCAATGGAATTGAGATGGGAAGCGGAATATATTTATACCGCATGAATAGCGGCAATTACAATGCCACCGGCAAGCTCTCACTTGTTAAATAATCTAAGGCAAACAGGGGGCGATGTATTATCGCCCTCTTTTTGCGTTTTAAGCTGTGCCACCCCATTTACTGCTGCCATAGTGCCTGGACATTCCTGCCACAATGCGGCAAACCAAGCTACTGGATTACTCTTTTAATCTTGGCATTCATGGATTTCTAAACGCTAAAGCACGGCATAACCGTCCAGGATTATTTGGCATTGCAACTTCCTTGCTTGAATTACGGATGCATTACGCATGAAATACGGATGAGATGCGTAATTCATGCGTAATGCTATGGCAATTTGTGCAGAAACGATGTTAGTGAGATGCCGGGTTCGAGGTATCAGGTTACAGCATCCATGTTATAATACATTTATAAGTGTTTTAAGGCTATATCCGGCTAAATCTCCTCAATTAACAAGCGCTATACACCTCATTTGATGAACGAGAACAGTAAATCATGATAACTGGGCATGGGATATAGTTTCTTTCCCAGTTTTAGTTCCAGTACATCACAGAAAGTACGGCAGGAAAGCATGTGGCTGGTAATGGAACTGGCGAAGTAATCCGCTTGCTGAACATCATTATCAAAAGTGCTAATCTGCACCAAATCGTCTTCAAGCTTTTCAGTCTGGGCAATAAGATTTACTAATACACTGTCAACGCTCTTGTAACATGCTTTCACACTGTCAGAACAGGTTTCCGGCACGGCATGCAGATGAAGATAACTGAGTGCTGAGGGGATCAAATAGCCTCTGATGAGGTGCAGCAGGGTGTTTGCCTCGATGCTAAGCTGTTTGATGTATTGGTCAAGTTTAATCCGGTAGCGTGCTTCCAATTCTGTATGGGTCAGCACGCTGTATTTATCAAACAGCGACGAGGTGGATTCGGATATCAGGGCTAGCAGAGCAGAAGGAGCGTTGCTGGAGTTATTCAATTTGCGTTCACATGCTTCCTCCTGCCAGGAACTGATGTAGTTATCACCCTCATAGCGGATGGGCTTGGATTCGCTGATAAAGTGCTTAATGGTCTGCATGATGGCAGTTTGTTCGCTATCCGCAGTCTGTAAGTTGGTCTCCAGCAGGGTGCAGATCTGGTTAATAGAATCCGCCACTGCCAGGTTTAGCACGGTATTGGGGAAACCGAGGGGTATGGAAGAAGGCACGGCGCGGAACTCAAACTTGTTACCGGTGAAGGCAAAGGGAGAAGTGCGGTTGCGGTCAGTATTGTCAATAAGGATGCGCGGCAGGCGGCTTAAGCCCAGGTCCACGAAATTAGCTTCGCTCTGATAGTGCTTTTCGTCCTGCTCTATTTTGCTGAGGATTTCATCCAGTTGCTTACCCAAAAACACGGAAATGATGGACGGAGGAGCTTCGCAAGCCCCCAGACGGTGATCATTTCCTGCCGAGGCAACCGAAGCTTTAAAGAGATCGGCATGGTCGTGAACCGCTTTAACCACTGCAACCAAAAAGAGCAGGAATTGCAGATTGGCTTTGGGTTCCGAGCCGGGATCAAGCAGGTTGTTACCCGCAGAATCACGCAGAGACCAGTTATTGTGCTTACCGGAGCCGTTCACGCCGGCAAAGGGCTTTTCGTGCAACAATAGCTTCAGCCCGTGTTCCACCGCACTCCTCCGCATCAGCTCCATCAGCAGCAGGTTATGATCGCAGGCGATATTGGCATGCTCGTGCAAACAAGCCACTTCGAACTGCTGCGGTGCCACTTCGTTGTGGCGGGTCTTGATGGGAATGCCCAGTAATGTTGCCTGATTCTCCAGAGTTTCCAGAAACTCCATCACCTGTTGGGGGATAGCACCGAAATAATGGTCTTCCAGCTGCTGTCCCTTGGGCGGCTGCATGCCGATGAGCGTTCTGCCGCAGAATAATAAGTCCGGGCGTTGCTTGAACAGCTCATAATCCACCAGAAAGAATTCCTGTTCGGCACCCACCATGGGATCAACGTGAGTAATCTCGGTTTTGCCAAGCAGGTGCAACAGGTTTACTGCCGCTTTGGAAAGGGCTTCACAGGAACGCAGCAGGGGTGTTTTCTCGTCCAGAGCTTCTCCATAATAGGAGAAAAATAGGGATGGTATGCAAAGTGTTGCATCGGTACCGGAAATAAGGATAAACGCAGGACTGGAGGGATCCCAGGCGGTGTAGCCCCTTGCTTCAAAAGTGGAGCGCATCCCGCCGCTGGGGAAGGAAGATGCATCCGGCTCGCTCATGATGAGCTGATTGCCGCTGAAGCGTTCGAACACATCACCATCGAGATCAATGGTTAAAAAGGAATCGTGCTTCTCGGCGGTAAAACCTGTCAAAGGCTGAAACCAATGCGTGTAATGGGTGGCACCCAGCTCAATAGCCCATTCCTTCATGCCGTGGGCAATTGCATTGGCAAGCTTGGGATTTAGGGGTTCGTTCTTTTCTATCGTCTTCAGTAACGCAAAATATACATCCTGAGGTAGTTTGTCCCGCATGGAACTGCGGTTAAAAGATAGTAAGGCATAACTGCTGTTTTTCTTTTTGCAATCGGCTTTCAGCATAATTATCTCCAAGGTTGTTTATGTTTGTACTATGAATGTGGATCGTCAGCTAATTTGTCAACAGTAATCTTCATATCTCTATCCTATCTTGCTTAGCAGGAATAACCACTTAGTTTATGTATAAACATAGGAGGATTAAGATGATGAAACACATAGAGATAAAAAAGATACTTGTAATCATGGCTATTATGCTTTTAGCAGGAGGGATTAACATGGTTTATTCAACACAGTTATATGATATAAACGTGCAAAAGACGGATGGTAGCGAGATAAAGCTGGAAAGCTACAAAGGGAAAGTGCTGCTGATAGTAAATACAGCCAGCAAATGCGGCTTCACCAAGCAGTATGATGACCTGCAGGCGTTATACGACCGCTTTGGGAAAGATGGCTTTGTGGTACTGGGCTTTCCTGCGAATAACTTCATGAATCAGGAACCTGGCAGTGATGAAGAGATTCAGAACTTCTGCCGGCTTAATTTCGGCGTAAGCTTTCCTGTGTTTGCCAAGATCTCGGTACGGGGTAAAAAAATCCATCCCCTGTACAAATACTTAACGGAAAAGAGCAGCAACCCGAAGCACAGCGGTAAGATAAGCTGGAATTTCAACAAGTTCTTAATCGGCAGAAATGGCGAGATTCTGGATAGATACTCTTCTGCTACTAACCCGCAGGATAAAGACGTGATTGCTGCAATTGAGAAGGCACTAAAGTGATGCAGGCGATAATGCTGCTATTAATCCTGCTGGCACTTGCAGGGTGCAGCAAGGATATTAACACCGTGGCAAGAGTTGAACTGGAGAGGTTTATGGGGGATTGGTATGTTATTGCCATTCTGCCTAACCCTATTGAGAAAAACGCGGTGAATGGGATAGAAAGCTATACCCTGAACAAAGATGGAAGCATAGATGTTATCTACAAGTTTCGCAAAGGCAAACCCGATGGAAAAGAAAAGATTATGCGCCCCCGGGGAAAAGTATTTAACAAGGTTACCAACGCGGAATGGCGGATTCAATTGTTTAAGCCATTTTGGTCAAAATACCTCATCGTGTATCTGGATGAAGAATATCGCTACACTGCAATCGGGATTCCCAGCCGGAAATTCGTGTGGATTATGAGCCGAACCCCGGAAATGCCGGCAGAAGAATACGCAAAGATACTAAAGAAATTGGCTGAGGACGGGTATAATACCCAGAAAATCGTAAAAATGCCTCAGAAGTGGTAATATATGACAAAAATAGGCTATCTGGACGGCTTTCGCTTTTACCGTGGATTGCTTGCGGGTGGCAAAGAAGTAATCCGCCATCAGGATTATCTAAATAAAATAAACGTTTATCCCGTGGCTGATGCAGATACGGGATTGAACCTCGCCATGACCATGCAGGCAATACTGGCACGATGTATAATCAGCAAAACCCTGAAAGAGACCCTGCATTCGGTGGCGGACTCTGCGCTAACTGGTGCCAGAGGTAATTCAGGAATCATCTTTGCACAGTATTTGCACGGTTTAAGCAGGGAACTGCCCGAATACAAGATGTTGACAGTAAAGCATTTTGCCGAAAGTGCACATAAAGCGGTAAGGGGCATGTACGATTCGCTGATGAATCCCGTGGAAGGCACGATGCTAACCGTTATACGTGAGTGGGCAGATAATCTGCTGGAGCAAAGCGGGAAAACAACAGACTTTATCCAATTGCTAACCGATTCATTGGCAACAGCAAAGAAATCACTTCAGGAAACACCTGCAAAGCTGAAAGTGCTTGCTGATGCGGGGGTAGTGGATGCGGGAGCGAGTGGTTTTGTGTATTTTCTGGAAGGAGTGGTGAACTTTATCCATAAAGGTTCATTGCGGGAGCAGAGCTTTAGGGCGGAACCCGCGGAAACACTCAGCTTTTCGGAAGTGCACACCGAAGCCCCGGGAGAAAACAGATATTGCATGGAAGTGATATTAAAGAACTGCACTTGCGCTCTTACTTCTGTGAAAGGGATTATTGGCGGCTATGGAGACTCAGTTATTCTGGCAGGAGCGAAGGAAAACCTGCATCTTCATATTCATACCAGCGAGCCTGATAAGGTTTACGATGCGCTACTGAAACTAAGTGAGATCAGCTACGTGAAAGTGGATGACATGTTGCGTCAATATCAGATAGGTAACAGCCGTAACAAACAAATTGGGATTATCACCGATACGGCTTGCGATTTGCCGGAAGAGATGCTGGACGCATATCAGATTGCCCGGGTGCCCTTCGGTATTGCTTTTAGACAAAGGCATTATCTGGATAGGCTTACCCTGAAGGCAGAGGGTTTTTACAAACTGTTGAAAAGAGACAGAGCACATCCGGTAAGCTCGCAGCCTTCACCAATGTTATTGAAAGAAGTTGTGGATTTCACTGCGGCGCATTACGAGAAGAGCATTGCGGTGTTTATCTCCGATCGCCTCAGCGGAGTGTATCAGAATGCCCTGTCACTGGCAAAGCAGCGTAAGAATGATAAAGTGGCTGTGATAAACTCACGGCAGTTATCGGTTACGGAAGGATTGGTGGTGCTTCGCATTGCCAGAGCCGTGGACGAAGGGATGAGTTTTGAAGATATCGTTGCCAATAGCGAAAAGTGGATTGATAACACCAGGATATTAACTGACATCAATACTTTAAAATACATGGTGCGTGGAGGCAGGGTGAAGCCACTTACGGGCATGGTAGCCGCCTTGCTGAATTTGAAGCCGATTGTGTCTCTGGATAAAGAAGGGAATGCCTTACCGATAGGTAAAAGCTTTTCCCGACGCAGTAATATGAACAGGATTATTGCTATGATTGCAAACGAATTGAAGCACAAACAGGTTTGGGAATATGCTATTGTGCATGCCGATGCTTTGGACAGGGCTGAAGAATATGCCATGCGTCTAAGCAAACTTATCGGCAAGAAACCGGCATATATAACTTCCCTTTCCCCTGTGGTAGGCGTTCACAATGGGCTTGGGACGGTAGGCGTGGGAGTAGCTTATGACATACCTTCATGAGGTATTTATAGCTGTAGCATCGGTGTTTGTGTATATGAATCTGATGTTTCTGTTTGCTTTGTTGCTGAAAAGAAACGATATAGTAGATATAGCGTGGGGTGTTGGCTTTATAGTTATCTCCGTTATGCTTCTGTTGTTTGTGCCGGATTATCATTGGCGCAGATTGCTGGTTAGCGGTCTTGTTGCATTGTGGGGCTTACGTTTGGCGATGTATCTATACCTCCGTAACAAAGGGAAAAAGGAAGACTTCCGGTATGCCAGATGGAGACGTGATTGGGGCAAGCACTGGATAATCCGCAGTTACCTTCAGGTGTTTATACTCCAGGGCTTCTTTATGCTGTTGATTGCTTATCCGCTGTTTATGTTTGGAGGTTTCAGCAAGCATGCCCCCGGTTTGCCTGATGTGGCAGGGCTGATAATGTGGATTGCCGGCTTTGCCTTTGAATCTGTGGGGGATTTCCAAATGATGAGGTTCAAGCAGAATCCTGCCAATAAAGGGAAGGTTATGAATCTGGGCTTATGGAAATACACACGCCATCCAAATTACTTCGGAGAATCCGTGATGTGGTGGGGCATATTCTTCATTGCTATCAGTGCCGATTGGGGATGGATTGCAGTGATGAGTCCTGTTGTGATAACTACCCTGCTGTTAAAGGTATCCGGGGTGCCATTGCTGGAAAAGAAGTACTCTGAAAACCCCGAATATCAGAATTACATAAAGAAAACGAGTTCCTTTATCCCCTGGTTTGCCAGTAAATAGATTACATTTAAAATCCTAATCTCTGATCACGGCACTAAGCTGTTTGCGGAGTATCTTGCCCCCGCTGCTTGGCTGAGCTTCCCACAGCACAAAATACAATCCGCGGGCTGCGAATGTGCCGTCCTGAGTGCGTCCGTCCCAATACAGAATGCCACTGTTAGTGCAAAGGCTGTTGTCTGCAAGTGTGCGTATTTTGCTGCCCCGCAGGTCGAACACTTTGCAGGAGATGCGGTTTGCTGAAGCCTGAAGGTTATAGGCAATACTGATGCTCTCTCCGGCAGAGGCTTTGCATGGGCTGCCGCTTATGCTTATGCTGCCCGGGTCTGGGAGTTCAAGCTGAGGGACTGCGCTGTTTACCTGTCCGGGGGTTCCACCGCTGCTGCTGTAGCTGTTCCGCCAATGTGAATTGCCCTCATTATCCTGATAACGCTCCCTTGATACACCTCTGATTATCTCATCTTCTATGTAAGCCAGAGAATCCAGTACCGTATCGCCGGAATGCAGCACCAGACAATCACCGTCGTTATTCAGATTTGTCCAGCTTGTAGCGGATATCACAGCCTCTACAGGGCAGGCAGGATAGCGGGCAAGCAAGGTGGCGGGGTTTTGGCAGATTGCATAATAGCCTGCTGTTGCCGGAAGCGTAAACCTGATAATTCCTCCCACAGAATCTTTAATAGTGTAATCTATGGGTGCAGGATTTGATACACTGGTTCCAACGCTCCTATAAACCTCCACCCATTCCTGATTACCGCTCTCCGGATTGGCAAGAAACTCGCTGATATATATGCTTTGCGTGGTAACGCCGGTGGGAGTTATGCAGAGATTGTTATTGGTGACAACTGGGTCGTCAATCAGCTCCAAACCAAGTAGTAAGGGCGATGCAGAGCAAGCGAACCCTGCCTGCACCTGCAAAGAATCCAGCGCAGGTATGGGAGCTATCTCTGCATCATAGAGCACGCTTCCATCTTGTTTGATGCTAAAAGCTGCATAGCTTACCGGGCTGAAAGTGCTTTTGTTCTTTATCCACACACTTATCTCTGCATAGCCGTCTTCATAGCTAAGCGCAGGATGAAGCAGAGCGTAATCGCACCTTAAGCGGTTTGGCAAGCCGGGAGTAGGGATGCTTTCCGGCACAAAATCCAGAGCGCTGTCGTTGCTATCCACTCCCTCAAAAGCTCTGGCAAGGGAAGCACCCGCAGGCACATCCGGAGCAAAGCTGCTGCCAATTGTACCGCTATCACCGCTTAAAGCATGGGTGTTGGGGGAGCAGTAAAGCACTGTATCCGTGTAAGTACCATCCGGGCTTACATAGCGTACTCCATCGGTGCCGGTGTCGCCGTTTTCAAAGCGCAAAGAGGCAGTAAGCTGCGCATTGGGGACATTGCTTTCTCCTATCAGAAGGTAGCGTCCGGGGCGCAATACAAAAGCAGGAAGCGTGTCCCGAACCGCCCACACCGAACCGGCTGCCTGTATCTGTGCTCCTTCAAGCTGCACATTTTCGCTGCCGTTGTTATACAGCTCAATCCATTCATAGCCGGTGTCCGTGCCGGGATGGTCGTAGTATAGCTCGTTTATTACTATTTCCGCTCTCAACTGAAAAATCCCAAGGATAAGCAAGCCTATCAACAGGAGGATGCAGCAGCGCGGCAGTAGTTTCATATCAATGGAAATCCAGTTGCAGAGGTTCCACATGCCAGATATCGCGGGCGTATTCGTATATGGCGCGGTCGCTGGAAAACTTGCCCATGCGCGCTATGTTGATAATAGCTTTCTTCACCCATTCATCGCGTTGCAGGTACAGCTCATCCACTTTCGCGCCGGCATCTATGAAAGCCCTGAAATCCGCCAGATGGCAATAGGTATCTCCCTCTTCGATCAGGGAATTCCAGATGGGCAGGAACACGTCCTTTTCGCCATCGTCAAAGCTGCCGTCGATAAGGGAATCCACCACCCGTTTCAGTTCGGGATCGCTGTCGTAATAATGCCGTGGGTTATAGCCGTTAGCCTTAATATCCAGCACTTCCTGCGCATTCAAACCGAAGATGAACATATTCTCTGCGCCTATCTCTTCCGCCATCTCCACGTTTGCTCCATCCAGTGTGCCCATGGTTAAGGCGCCGTTTAAAGCAAACTTCATGTTTCCCGTTCCGCTGGCTTCGTAGCCTGCGGTGGATATCTGCTCGGATAGGTCTGCGGCAGGGATTATCTTCTCCGCCAGAGACACTGTGTAGTTAGGCAGGAAAACCACTTTCAGACGGTCGTGAATATCGGGATCCTTGTTAATCACTTTACCAAGGTTGTTTATCAGCTTTATCAGCCGTTTCGCCAAGAAATACCCCGGTGCAGCCTTACCCGCAAAGATAACCGTACGAGGAACATAGCTACCTGCGGGATTGTCTTTAATCCTGTGGTAGCGGGCAATGGTGCCAAGCACATTCAGCAGTTGGCGTTTATATTCGTGCAGACGCTTTATCTGTACATCGAAAAGGCTGTTGGGGCTGGTTCTGATGCCCGTCTCGCGGTATATTTGCTTGCTAAGAGCTTTCTTGTTTATCCCTTTTATCTCGAAGAAGGAAGCCCTGAAATCGGCATCGTCAATGTATTTCTCGATGCCTTTGATATATTCCAGATTACGCACCCAGGAATTGCCGATGTGCTCCGAGATAAGGCTTGCCAGCAGCGGATTGCAGGTATGCAGCCACAAGCGGGGAGTGATGCCGTTGGTCTTGTTCTGGAACTTCTCAGGATACATTTCGTGCATATCAGGGAAGATGCGTTCTTTAATAATCTGCGTATGCAGCTCTGCCACCCCGTTCACCGTGTGCGAACCGTGAATGGCAAGCCTCGCCATGCGCAGGTTTTTCTCTCTGGTTTCCTCGATAATGGAGATATTCCGCATCTTAATGATATTTCCGGGGTAAAGGCGGGAAACCTCTGCCAATACGCTGTTGTTGATTTGATATATCAGCATCAGATGGCGCGGTAGCAGCTCTTCAAACAGGCTGATGCTCCATTTTTCCAATGCTTCCGGCAGCACGGTGTGATTGGTGTAAGAGAAGCAGTTACGGGTAATCTCCCAGGCGGTCTCAAAGCTAAGGCGTTCCTCATCTATCAGGATGCGCATCATTTCCGGGATGGCAATGGCGGGATGCGTGTCATTAAGCTGAATGGCTATTTTATCCGGCAGGCTGCTGAAGTTATCGTGATCCCGCTTCCATTGCGCAAAGATATCCTGCAGCGTGGAGGATACAAAGAAGTATTCCTGTTTCAGGCGCAGCACGCGTCCCAGATGCAGGTTATCGTTGGGATACAGCACCTTGCTGATGTTCTCGGAGATGTTCTTTTTCTCCACGGCTTTCACATAGTCACCGCTGTTAAAGTAATCAAAATCAAATTCGTCCGTAGCCGTAGCCTGCCATAAACGCAGGTTATTAACGTTATCCACCTTATAGCCGGGCACGGGGATATCCCAGGCAACCGCCATCACATCCTCGGTATCCACCCATCGGTGCAGATATCTTCCATCCGTCTGCTCTTCGCTGATAACCTTGCCGCCGAAACGGACACGGTAAGTAATTTCAGGACGCTTAATCTCCCAGGGGCAGCCGTTCTTGCGCCAGTGGTCAGGCTCTTCCACCTGATAACCCTGCACGATAAGCTGCTTAAAGATGCCGAATTCATAGCGGATGCCATAACCGTAGGCAGGATAAGCCTGCGTGGCAAGCGAATCCATGAAGCATGCCGCCAATCTGCCCAAACCGCCGTTGCCCAGCCCCATATCGGGCTCCAGCTCGGCAATATCCTCCATGGCATAGCCCATCTCTTTCAGCATGTCATAGCTTTCGTTGTAAAGGTCCAGATTTATCAGGCTATTGCCCAGAAGCCTGCCTATCAGGAACTCCATGGAGAGGTAATATACCTTTTTCACATCTTGCTTGCGGTATTCGTATTGGGTGCGCAGCCAACGCTCTATCAGCCTGTCCCGCAGGCTTAGCGCCAAGGCGTAATACACGTCCCAGGGCTGAATGGTGGTGTTATCCTTTATCAGCGAGTATTCCAGGTGATTCAAAAACAGGGATTTTATCTCTTTACTGCATTCTTCCGCCTTATCGGAGAAGAAAATGGAGTGATAGTCGTTCTTTGGGATGAAACCTTCTTTCATTTATATGTTCCTCGTGCGTGCGTTTTTAGCACTTCTTTCCTTATCGATGGAAGGCAATTATTGTCAAGCGAAATCTGTTGCAAGTTTTTCTCCCAAATCCAAGTCTGGAGTCGATGTCGCCTATCCGGTCTATGGGTGCTTACCTATCATTGCGGCGACATGGACTACTGCGACATTCATGTGCTTTAACTAACCGGTGTAGTCCATTTGACCGCTAAGACTGTAACACGGCTAAAGAATACCAAGGTCAAATCGACTCCACCTTAACAGGGTTTGCATTTTTACTCTTCATAGTAGTGTGGGGGACAAAAACCGATTTGGGGGACAGAATTGGGGATTATTTTTCGGGATAAAAAGCTATATACGGGCATTTCATTATACAACAGTATGTTATGTATGAAAAGAAATATGCGGTAGGCTTCTCATGCTCTAAAAAGAACTACATGATTTTCTGTTCTACCTCACAAATCTAGAAAAGTATGCATCTATCTCAGAACGCAGTTCAATCCCTACTTTCTCAAAGATATCAAGTAAATCTTGGTAAGTTCCATTACCACCCAGAAAGTCCCAAAACTCAGATGCAACCTTCAATTCTTGATCCAAGTCAAGCATTCCTCTCATAGTCCACCTGGAATATGGAGCAGGTTCATAGGGATTGTATGGTATAGCAATCAAGGTATGTATATCTGCTTTTGGATCATCTGCAAGTGTAGCTGCTACCCATTCTAATAAAGTTCTTTTAAACTCCTTGAACCCACCAGCATTAGGTTTGGCAGTTTTTATGTCTATCAGGTATATTGTACCACTTTTAGAGATTAATTTAACATCTACTTTTGTGGGTTTTACTGCGACCATAGTCCCCTGCGTGCACACTTTCCTAATGGTTTCAATTTCTAAGGTTTTATTTGGTTCTGCATTAGCTGTTGATAGGTTATCCATTATTGTTTGAATAGCTTTATGAGCCTCAGAAGATATATGCTTTCCGGAAACCTGCTGTGAGGTTGCAGATACAAAATTAATATCACCAAGTTCTTTAGCAATGGGTTCAAATATAGTGGTTCCAAAATTTGTGTTAAGTGAGTGGATAAAAGAATATAGGGCTAATCTGTCTTTCCCAAGCAGTCTCGTATGAAAAGGCATGTAAGAAGCTTCTGGATGGTAACCTTGCATCTTTCTAATCAGGCTTGCTTTCAATACACTTGTTAATGATAGTTTTGTTGCTTGCGATAAACTCATTGTTACTCCTATTTCTGCTTCAAGTGGAATATTATCTCTGAATACGCCCCTTTATCTTTTTCGGTTCTATTCAGTACAGGTCGTTTGTATTGGTTTACAATTCTCATTCCAGCTAATTCCGCTATAGTTGGATAGAGATTGTATTTATCATTAGCTACTAAAAACACATCGTAATCGTCTGCCAAGTATCTTTTACAGTTTATCAGAACATCTGCAATGCCTTTTGTATATGAAAGCTTGGCTTCTTTGCCTTGTCCCTTGTATAGCGGACCAATTTCCAGATCATCTTTGCGTTCAAAACCAAATAGATCATAAGCATAGGCATGCTGTTCATGGTAATCAATCAAGCCTACATAGGGTGGAGATGAAAAGATACCTTTTATCTTGTTAGCCTTTAGTTCGGAAGCCAATTGCGGGTTTCTGGTTATCAGTTTCTCTTCAATATCAATACTACGGCTGTCACCAATAAGGCATATCTGGTTTGTAAGGGTTCTCAGTTTACTAAATTGTTGCAGTCTGTTTATTGTGTCTTTGGCATAGAAATCCCACCATTTCAAAATAGAGAACAGCGGTTTACATATCTTACCATGTTTTGCACAGTAGTAAGTAGTAGTAACTGGCTCTTTCAAAGTGGCAAGATCAGCATGAGTGGTAGCACGGCAAGAGCGCATTGTTCTGCTAAGAATAATGCTTAGGATCATCTTAAGCTCTGTCTTTTGAACTGCTTTTATCTTCTCAAAAACAAAATCTATCTCACCTCTGATATGCTCGGAATACCATTTGCCCAAGAAGCTACTGTTGTTAGACTGGAGTAGTTTAATCCCGTATTCTTCAACGAGTCTGTTGAATACAGGAAGAAATTCAGCTTCCTTTTTCGCTCCCCATTCATCACCATTAATCAATCTATTCTGAACTTTATACTTGAATTCTGGCACAGGGAAGTACTCTTTGTTGAATTTGCCCAGTTCTTCCAGAACCCTTTCTTCAAAGGCAAGAGTGTTATTATCTGTTAAATATAGCCTTAAAGCCTTGCTAATTTGTTTTACTTCTGAAAGAAGTTCCACTGGATTGTAGCGGATAACTTTTGTATTAGAAATGCACGCATTGAATGCCGATACATCAATCCCAATGGCATTAATCCCAAGTTCGGATGCTTGCACTAAAGTAGTCCCACTCCCACAGAAAGGATCAAGGACGATGTCACCCTGATGGAAAAACACTTCCTTCTTGTATTCATCCACGTGACCATCCAAGAAGTATTCTACCAATTGAGGGATAAACTTGCCCTTATAAGGATGTAATCTATGGACATGCTTCGTTGTATCGACTTCCCTTAAGTGGTCAAAGGATAAAGCCCAGTTTAAATCGCTACCCAGCTTATCTTTCCAATCACTCTCTCGTTTGCCATTATAGCTTTTGTAATATGCAAGTAAATCATGTTTATCAATTTGCGTGCTGCCATTGGCTCCAAACTTCCTGATTCTTCCATATTGGACAAGGTAAGATATATTCGAAGAAGATACGCTTTTGCCCAAGAATTCGCTTGCCCATTGGCTTGCTTCCTTGATTGTTAATAATTCAGCTTCCATGCATATATCTCCTTGCCGGATAACACTGTGTTTCTAATACCAGCCTTGGATAAGCTCCGGTTTTCGTCAAGGACATTCTTGTCCAATTGTTATCATCCTTTATTTACTTCCCCGTAATAGCTTCCTGCATGTCCTGATACAGTTACCCCCATATTGCGGCGACAAAACACTTGACATGAGGTAGCCCCTGTGGAGAGTAAGAAAAACATCCATAGGAGTAAGAAATGAAAAAGATTATCCTCTGTGTCCTTGTAATGTCTGTTTGTTTGGTGTTAGCCGCTCAAAGCGCTAAGGATGAAGCCATTCAGAGCCTGGATAGTGCAAAGAAGTACTTGCAGTCCGATAACTATTCCAAAGCTCAGGACGAGATAAACTACGCCTCCGGCAAGATAAGCGAGATTCTTTCCGAAATGTTGGTTACCTATATTCCCGATGCGCCCGCAGGCTATACCCAAGATGAGAAGAACGCCGCGGGACTGGGCAATATGGGCGCAATGTTTGGCAGTGCCAATTCCGTGGCTGCCACAGGCAAATACAGCAGCACCAAAGAAGACAGCGACGGCAATACCCCCGAGCTTACCCTTACCATTAGCGTTGGCGGTGTGATGGGCGGTGCCTCCGGATTAGCAGCCCTGGGGCAAATGTTTTCCGGCTATGGCTCCGGCACCGCAAGCAAGACAATCCGTGTGGCAGGTTACAGCGGAACTCAGGAATTCAGTGACGGTGACGGCACTTTAACTGTTCAGGTGGGGCAAAAGATAAGTATAATTGTGGAAGGCAGTGCACTCAGCAGCGCGGATATCATGAAAAATCTGGTGGAAAAGATTGATCTTGCCAAGCTGGAAAAGGCATTTTAAAGCTTAAGCCCGGCAGTTTAACCCTGCCAAGCAGAAATACTATAGCATTACGCATGAAACACGGATCGCATGCGTAGTTCATGCGTAATGCATAAGTAATTCAAGCAAGCGCGCCAATACCTATAGCGCAATCTGCTATCATAAAGCCACTTAAGTGTGTAGAGAGCTATTCTATTTTTATAACATCTTGTTTCTGGTGTTCATTTTCAGGATTATCTGTTCCAGATGATAACGGCGTCTTTCCAGTTCGTTTTTCACCTGAGCATAGCTTTCACTGTTGATGTCTGCATTGATATACTGGGCGATAAGCTGTCCATCTTTCAAATTGGACAGAGAGTATTCATCTTTCCAGGCTGTTTGCTGATTCATTTGATTTCCCCTTGTGTTTGTTACTTCTTGATGACGTAGTATTTACCCTTGACACATACGATAATATAGTTAGTGGAATCGTTTACTACGGTTAGTTCAGGATCGTCGATACTACCGGTGTATTCGGGTAAATTGCGGATTTCAGCGGTGTCTGCCGTGGTGGCATAAATTGCGATGGGTGCGATTAGTATCTGCAGAAGCAGAGAGAGCATAATTAACTTTTTCATTTCGGAACTCCTGTTTATAGATTAGTTCCGTTTTTGAAAAAGTGTGAACCAGAATCTCTGTAAGATACTGTAAAATAGGGGGATATTTTTTTACAAGTAGGCTTTGATTTGGTCTAAACTGAGCGTGCAACGCCCTTTTTCGAGGGGTAGGGGACCCAACACATCCTCGGGTATGATTGCCATCAGCTCCAGATTCCTGCAATTGATAATCTTAATGTAATTAGCCTTGTTCAGGGTGATAGCCATATTTATCGTGGTAGGATTATCTTCATTTGTGATGTCTATAATATACACTTCAAAGCTCCCGTCAGGGTTCATGTGAATGCCCCAATCGCTTACTTCTTTGAAGCCGGAAAAGCATTTTGCCAAGCTTGGTATTATAGCTTTATCCGCATAATGGAACATCATGGAAAAATCCCCGATAATGGCATGCTCTAACAATTTATCAAAGAAGCGTTTAATGTTCACCATCTGGCGGTAATCCAGGATATCAGGGGTATCTGCCCAGCCTTGCTTTTTTAAACAGCAAGCTTTCAGGTTCGTTAATATTTGTTGTTTACTCTTACGCGCCAGGCTGTAGTTTATCCCTTTGGCTTCAGCATACGCCTTAACTGAGGGGAATTTCTTCATATCTGAGAATATCTGATATTCTTCTTTGCTAAGGTATTTTCTTATCGCCTTGTCGCCCAGTTGTTTTTCCAGCTCGCTATCATTGGCGGGAACAGGTTCACGCACGGCTTTCATTTCGTTGGCAAGGGCGGAATACAGGGTACTATCACGCTTTTGCATCTTAAGGAAAAGCATAGCCTGATTGTTCACTGCACCCTTCAGCCAGGCTTTCACGTACTCCACGGGCTGGCGGGATTGGATGAGGGAGATCATCACGGTTTGGCTGATTTCCTGCGCACTATCCTCATTTTTTAGCAGCATCAGCGCATAGGAATAGCAGTATTGCCACAGCTCGGAGATATGAGTTTCGGTGCATTGAGCTATCTTGGTGCTAACCCATGATTGCAAATTTGCCACTTCGGCATCTTCTTTGATGAAGCTAAGCAGTACACTGTTGGTAATATCTTTCGCCAGGCTGGTATGGGGAATCCGGGTGCTAACCCCCGCAGACACCATCTTTTGCACATTGCGATAGGTGTGCGTTTGATATTGCTTACTGTTTCTTAGCTCTGGCAGCATATATTATTCTCCCGGTTCCCAACAAAACACACCTTAGAAACTTGTAAAGAAAAAAGTGTTCAAACTCTAAATCTTTACAAGTTTCAGGTGTGTGTTTAAGCTATCAAACAGGGTTTTTTAACTAAATGCTATGTCTAATTCAACAGCACCAGTTTCTGAGTCTTTAGGACTCTGCCCTCACTCTGCATCAGGACAAAGTATATCCCGCTACCCAGTTTCTGTTGTCTGGAATCGCTACCATTCCAGGTAATTTTATTTGTCCCTTTTGCATCCTGATTATCGATCAGGGTTCTTACCTTTTGCCCTCTGATGTTATAAATGCTAAGGGTGGTTTTCATATTATCGGGAACCTTATACTCAATAGTTGTGTGGGACTTAAAAGGATTTGGGTAGCAGCTGATAGTTGCAAGCACAGGTGAAACCAGATTATCTTCTACTTCTGTATTGCTATTGGAGCTTCCCGGAGTTCCATGCCCTAAAGATGCTTGCCAGCTTGCGGGAAGGTTATTATCCAGTTCCGGGGAGATTAGCGCCAGGGTGCTGCCATTGCCGTTAGGTTCGGTAGGCCAGGGAGCGTTTACGCCGTAGAACACCGAATCCACTGTCTCGCCGTTACTTGTGTATAGCCTTACCGCTTCTCCGCTGCCGCTGAGGCCAAAATCGAAATCTCCCAGGACGTTGGTAACAGCAGGGAAAACTGCGGTGAACTCTGCCAGAGACTGGCACAGAACCAGGAAGCCATTGGCACTAAGCGTTGTGCCCTGGGGTATAGTGAATACATGGCTATTGTCGCCATCCTTGAAAACCCAGTTGGAGATATCCACAGCATCGGTTCCGGGATTGTGAATTTCCACCCAGTCGCCGGGATCGAACTCATCTGAGGAGTTATAGTTGATTTCGTTGAATTGGATGCCTCCCATCGGCGAGTCTACAGCTATGGAGAAGAATTCATGCTCGGCACGGGCAGGGTAGAATGCGCCCTGAGTGCTGTTTTCCGCCCAGGCATAATATTGGAGATTACCATAGCCGATTGGGACGCTTACGCCAAAAACACCGTCGTTAGCTGCACCATCGCCGTGTTGGCCATCATCCCACATCTGGTAGTAGTTAAACTTCTGTGCGGCATTTTGGCGAATGCCAAGCTGGGCAAAGTTTGCATCGGTTGCAGTCAATGTAAAACTGACCGTGCTATTGGGCAAAGGGTTAGCCGGTGAGTAATCCAGGGCAGAGATCTGAGGCAGAGTTCCCGCAAAAGCGGAGTTGTTCAGCAGATAAGTGGATCGCGTATTCATTAATGTAGTAATCCCGGGGATAGTTCTGGGACCGGTGATAGTGGTATTCAGGTTTGATGTGAAATTGGCATAGGTGTAAAAGAAATTGGGATCAGCCTGCACATAAGGTGCGCAGATGCTCTGCAATTCCGCACCCCTGGTGGCATACCAGCCATTAGTGAAGTTCTCGGTTAGCATGGTGCGCATATGGGCGATGTACATCATTTTGTACCGGGGATTGGATAGCACTTTGCTGATGAGAGTGTGCGTAGAACTGGTAAGATTTGCCAAAGGATTGTAGTTCTGCAATTGGGTAATGGAAAGATTGGACGTGCCTACACGGTTGTAGGTGCCAAAAGCCTCGTTCAGATCCCACACGATGGGATTGATTCTGCCGTCTTCATCACCAAACAGGTAGAAGTTATGGAAGATGTTGATGGGAGAATCGAAGTTGTCCAGCAGGTTCTCGAAGGCTAAAAACCAGAGATGTTGATCTACATTTAGCACATTGGCTACGTTGTTTTGGTCGTTATTCAGCACGTTGGTGAAGTTGATAATATCGCTCCAGCCGTAATCGGATTCAATTTCATACTTTGCGGCGTAGGCAGTGGAATCAGCTCCAAGATAGCCCCAAATAACCGAGGTGCCGGTAGGGTTGGTTTCGCTTTTAAAGCGGGGTTTACCGCTACAGCCCAGATGGGTGCGCATGAAGTAAGAATCTACATCCTGAACAGAGGTATAGATGCCAATCAAAACGTCGTTTACATACACATTGGCATAGTTAGCCAGACTGGCAGGCATGTATTTGCGGGCAATCTCGTAGGCCAGGGTTTCTCTTATCAGGGAGGGATCGTTGAACCCGTTGGAAAGCTTGATAGTGCCGTAAACGCCGTCCATAAGCTGATCATCAAGGACGTAATCCAGCTTGATGTTAAACGGGTTTTTATTGCGGTTTGCACTGTAGGAACTATTGCCTTTATAGCGAACGCCCACGCTGTCATAGGGAACGCCGTTGATGATGGCAGAGCCGGTGAGGCGCTCTTCCTGCCCTGCGGAAGCAAGGTTATCCAGCAATTGATCCCAGTTTGCCTCAGAGAAATACAAGTGAATTGTGTTTACCTGAGTAGGTTCATAAAAGTTCTGCGCTGCAAGCTGCATAGGGGCAAAGAAAAGTGCCGCAAGTATGCAGACTAGGGGGACGAAGTTCAATAATTTCATGAGGTTTTCCTTTATAGCTTTAGTAATTTTGTGGTGGATGAAGTTGTGTTGCTTTTCACTTTCACAAAGTAAATGCCGCTGGGGAGATTGGACATATCCAGTTGGAATTGACGGGTGTTAGAAAAGTTTTGCCTGGTAACTAAGGCTCCCCTGAGGTTATATAAGTCAACAACAGCACTTTCCGAATTTTTTTCCAGGCTTAAGGTGCAAACGCCGGTTACGGGATTGGGATAGATATTCAGGCGAAGCGGCTGGATAAGATCATCATTTGCAGAGGGATCACTTGCATTGCGAACAGCCCTAACGTAATTGTAAACATACAGCACATCGCCCTGAGGTCCCATAAATTGGGGATAGTTGGCCGCATTTCCGCTTTTAGGGTCGCTGCGTTGGGCACCGGCTCCATGCACGTCCATTAAAATACCGTTCATTTGCCCCTGAGCTTCGCCAAAAGCTACATACGAGGCTCTGGTATAGGGGTTGGGACCGTCCAGGTGGCTGGTGGAAGACCAAAAATAAGGGTACTGACCTGGGTTGCCGTTGGGGTCGTTGATCATAGTGGTATTGAAGAGGGGATCTATGGCTGCGGAATTGGTAACATCAGGGCAGCGTGTGTAATCCACTATGCTTTGCAGTTCTTTAACGCAGGGCAATCGCCAGTCCGTGTATCCTGCCAGGTTTAGGTTTTCTGCGTATGCCAGGGCTTCTTGCCAATCACGGGAGGTGCCGTCATCTGAACGTTGCCACATCAAACCGGTAGCACTATCTGTAATGGTGCCATCCGCGTTATCTACAAAGTTGTTAATGCCATAGGCAGGGTTGCCTCTCACCATTTTGGCATACAAAGTGTGGAAAATCGTGCCGTTGCTTCCGGGCTGGTATAGAGGATAGCCTTTAATTCTGCCATCCACAAAGTTTACGCCAAACACAGTGGAATCGCCTTGCATCGTAAGCCCAAGGTACTTGTTAGTAGTCCATATTTGCGCATCTATGGGCCTGGGACTGCCAAGGGGTTGCTCGAAATAGGTGGTATCTATGTACATAATGATAGAGTTTTCCCCGCTGGATTGCCCGGTGTACTTAATCAGAGAATACAGCTCTTTCAGGGTAGGCATTCTCCAGTCTGTGTACCCGCCCAGGGTTAGGGTATCAGCCTTGGCAAAGGCATCATAAAAGGACAGCTTCTCTCCCATATGTTGCTGCCACATCAGGCCGGTAACGTTATCGGTGGTGGTGCCGTTTCCATTATCCGTATAAGAGGGTTCATTACCCTGATAGCAGGCATCCTGACCATAAAAAGCACTGCCCTCCACAGGAGAGGCAATAATGGCGGTATTGCTGTAAAAGGTGTGCACACCGGTATCCACGATTGGGTATGTGTATGCAAAGCAGAACATGCCATATAGCAAGAATAGCAGTGTTAAACCTTGATAACGCATCATTTAGTATCTCCTTGCATTAAGCACTGTTCTTAGGCTAAATGCGCTAAACTTTAATCATCTACACATAATACAGGGCTGTGTGCAAATTACTGCATTATTTTTATTGAGAACTTCCACACAAGGTCGTTTTGACAGATTAGAAATGTGGACAGTTGCAAAAAAAGTGCAGGGATATGCAGTAAATACAGTACTACATACAATGGAAACAACAGAATACAAAATTATAGGAAGTGATTATGAAGAAAGCCCTTCTCCTGCTAATTGTTTTGATGGCACTTGCAATTCAGCTAAGTGCTGATGGATTCTACGATATCGGAACCGTGCACACCATTCAGTTAGTATTTACTCAATCTAACTGGGATACATTGCTTGATCAGCTATATGCTGCAGGCGAGGACAGGCTGCTTGGGACTGCTATTATCGATGGTGTAACTTATGATAGTGTGGGTGTGCGTTACAAGGGGAACAGTTCCTATGATGCCAACCGTGTAAAAAATCCGTTCAACATCAAGTTGGACTACGTTCATGGCAACCAGAACATTGAAGGCTATACAACCATCAAACTGGCTAATGGCTTTTCCGATCCTTCGTTCATCCGCGAAACTCTGGGCTATGAAATTGCCCGCAAATACATGCCCGCAAGCAAGGCAAATTATGCTGTTGTTTACGTGAATGGAACCCAAATAGGGCTATATACCAATGTGGAAGATGTGGGAGACAAGTTTCAAGAAGAGCATTTTTATGCAGCTGATAAAACCCGCATCAAGGGAATCAACGATGCCGTGAGCCTGTGGACGATCTGGGGCTATATAAATGCCACGGAGTCCTCGTATGCAAACTATTACGAAGTGGATTCCGGCTCGGATATGTCCACCTTCATCAGCTTTCTGAATACCTTGAATAATAACAATTCTGCCGTAGAGACAGTGTTCAATGTTGATCGTCATCTCTGGATGATTGCTTTTGATAACCTCTTTGTAAGCCTGGATGCACCCATCAATTTCGGGCATAACTTTTATGTGTGCGAAGATAGTGCTAACCGCTATAATTCCGTGCCCTGGGATCTGAATATGAGCTTCGGGGGGTTCACCCGCCTGATGACCGGAACAAATCTTACTACCACTACCATGCAGCAGCTAAATCCCCTGCTGAACAGCACTCACAGTTCCTACCCCATCCTGAATAAAATCTTGTCTAATTCCATGTATAAACGGATGTATCTGGCACACATGCGCACCATGATCGAGGATAACGTTTCCAACGGGCTAATCGGCACCAGGGGCTTGCAGATACAGAACGGAATTGCCAGTTATGTGCAAAGCGACCCCAATAAATTCTACACCTATGCCAACTTTACTGCCAACCTGAATAGCAGCGTTACCGGCGGAGGATCAGGCGGCCCCGGAGGACCTACGAGCACAGTCGGGCTGACTCAATTGATGACTACCCGCGGTACCTGGCTGCTTACCAACAGCGCTTTTTCCGGTACCAGACCGGTGATTTCCGCTATGGCATATTCGCCTACGGTAGTACAGCCAAATAGCAACGTAACCTTTACCCTAACTGCCACAGGTTCCACCACTGCCTATTTGGGCTACCGCCAAAGCAAGCTTAGTAAGTTCACCCGGGTGCAAATGTTTGATGACGGCTTGCATGGTGATGGAGCTGCCAACAACGGCGTATATGGCGTAACCGTATCGGTGGGCTATGGAAACATAGAATACTATGGCTATGCAGAAAACTCATCTCAGGGTAGGTTTTCTCCCGACCGGGCAGAATATGAGTTTTACCAGATCGAGCTTCCTGCCAGCACAGGTGATATCCTGATAAACGAGATTATGACCAATCCCAGCTCTTATACAGATTCCTTTGGTGAAGCAGACGACTGGGTGGAACTATACAACCCCAACGATTATGCCGTGGATGTAGCTGGAATGTATCTTGTCGATAACCATTATGCAGAAGGAGTTACCGCCTGGACGCAAATCCCCATCAACTATACCACGCTTACAACTATCCAGCCCCATGACTATCTGGTGTTATGGTTCGATGAGCAAACCACCCAGGGACCTTTGCACATTAACAACAAACTTAGCGGCTCTGGAGACGCGGTTTATCTGATCTCTTCCAACGGCTCTACGGTGATAGATTCTTACACCTGGGACCAAACTGCCGGGCTTGATAATGCGGATGTGTCCATTGGCAGGTATCCCGACGGGTCGGAAAACTGGACTTTGTTCAGCCCTGTAAGCCCCATCTGGCCATCTCCCGGTTTTAGCAATACCGCCGCAGAGACTCAGAACATAATTACTGCATGGAGCTTTGAAAACACCAGCACATCTGCTTCAGCGGGCAATGGGACACTATCCCTGCTGGGGGGTATAACTAATGACTCCTTTAACAGCGGTTATGGTAGCACTTATGCCATGAGCACTACATCCTATCCGGCTCAGGGAACCGGAACCCGAACCGCCGGAATCAGGGTGGATGTTTCCACTGCCGGTTTCAGGGATATCAGTCTTAGCTGGTCGCACCGGTTTAGCAATACCTCTGCTAACAAGGCTGTGCTATACTACACCCTGGATGGTAGCGCAAGCTCTCCCGTTTGGGTGGAAGCCGGAACCTACAGCACTGTTTCGGGGGACACATGGATGAACTTCAGTTTTGATGCTTCTGCCATCAGCGGAGCGAACAACAACCCCCATCTTGCGTTTAAGATTGTCTCTGCCTATAACGATACTGCCCAAACGGCATACATGCCTTCCAATCCCACCAGCACCTACGCCGCTTCCGGTAAATGGCGCTGGGACAACATCATCATCGGTGGCGATCAAGCCAATGCCTACATGGAAATATTGGCAGCTCCGGAAGTGTTTGAGGCTTATGTAGGTGAAGTTTCTGAACCCCAGATCATCAGCATAAACGGAACAGACCTCCAGTCTGATGTATTGGTAACTGCTCCGGCGCATTTCCGGGTAAGGGAATCAGCGGCTTCCGCCTACACCACGCAGCTAAGCCTTTCTCCCGTGGGGGGATCGCTTACAACCACAATCCAGGTAGCCTTTGCGCCTTCTGCCGGCGGTGTATGTAATGAGGATCTGCTGTTTAGCGGTGGTGGTTGTGGAAATCAAAACCTTAATCTAACCGGTTCCGGTTTATTATTTGCTCCCATGGGAGTGCTTGTTACCCGGATATCAGACACAACAATACAGCTATCCTGGGAATCTGTTGCGGGAGCAGCTTATTATTCAGTTTACCGCTCCGTAACCCCCTATGCGTTGTTTCCTGATGAATGGGAGTTGCTAAGTGGCAATGTTAGCTCCAACGCGATTACGGTGAGCACAGCCTCTGCAGCAAAGTGCTTCTACAGGATTAGTGCGCATAGTGCGGAGTGAGCTATTGGCATCCTAAGATAGCAACAATACTACCTATTACAGCACAGGCAGCAATCCGTATTGGACTGCTGCCTGTTTGTCATTCATAGCAAGTTCTATTCTCTTAGCTTACTTCAGCATCACCATTTTCATGTTTAGAACCGATAGCCGAATTTTATTCTGGGCTCAACACTGCTTTTAGGCTGACCGCTTTCAATAGCCTCAAAGGAAGCAGGCATGTTTGTATTTACAGGCCAGAGTGCCACGCCAACCATGGGCTCTAGGAACCAGCGCTGCTTAAAGAACTCAAACCGATAGCCTGCAGCTCCATAAATATACAATTGAAAACCATCTTGTATCTTATTGTCATCGGCATCATAGAATCTTTGGAAGTAAGGGGTCGCCACCACTGAAGTAAAAGAATTCTTCCACAGGAAACGTTGATAACCCAAGCCAACCCCTGCCACTAAAACCTTGCCGGGATACAAATCTTCTGAGTCCCCGTTGCTACCCATAGGCTCATAGTAAGTATGTGTTACAGCTTCCACCAGAAGGTTATCTTTGGGTGTTAGTCGATATCCGTAATTCAACTGTCCATAATAAACCGGTTTGTCTTCAAACACGTTTTTCAACATGCAAAGGGTGCTGCCGATGGCGTGCCTGTAGGCAACATCATTGTTAGGCGTATTATCTGTTCCCGCCAAATCTGTGCTAAAAGCAGCGGTTATCCACACGCAAATCATTAATGCAAGTATCAGGCTATTTACTTTCATTCTTTCTACCTCTCTTACTTCACAATTTTGGTATACATCACACCGCCACTGGCTGAACCAAAACAACCAAGTGCATTTTTCACTCCGCCATGATAATAGCCTTCTTGCATTGATCTATAATTGAAATAGTTATCGTCAAGAACCAAGGCTGTTATCCTATATCTTCCATAGAACATAAAAGCTTGTCGGTAATCTGTCCAGCTTACATACCAATTTCCATCAGTGTGTTGTTTTGACATGAATTTTGACATAACCATGAATCTGCGGATAGAATCACCCGAGGACATATATTTGTCTTTATCAGCCTCAGTTGGATGTTCAAATCCCATTATTACGGTTGTGTATTCCAAATCTGTGGAGAATTCTTCCCTGCAATAGACTTCCACTATGTAATTAACTGTCTGCTGTGTGCCAGCATCTGTCAATTTAACGGAAACTGGAAAATTATTGTTAACCTCACCGTAAGGGATGGACGTATCTGTGTCTGCGGGATCTGTGATGAATCCCTGTCCTGCGGGTGGGTCGTAATTGAAATTTGGTACAAGCTCTGCAGCCTGGGGTACGATTGTATCTGCAGATATGATCTTATCGTATCCGGGGATTGTTACATCTATGTGGTATTTGTAATCGGCTTGGATCAGGTTATTCGCCGGATCATAGTAACAAGGAACAACTCCAAAAGAATTAAGGGAATGCATACCCAAACTCAAGGCAAATTGCTTGTTTAGAATGTCGTAACTATCTGTTCCCGGATTCTTTTGGTATTCCTTAATTGTTACGACAGCATCTAAAACAAACACATCTGGTAGGTTTAGCCCCGGAACTTTACAGATGGAAACCGGATTATCCACTGAGATTGATGTTCCTGATTTCAATAGTGCATTTACCGTGTATTGATTTTCTGTAAACCTCTCGGGAGATACTAAATCACTGCAAGAGCTAAGCAGCATTGTCATCATAATCAGTAGTAATATTGAACAGAATGTAACCCTACTAATGCCGTTGCTATGGGATAAGTTAGTTATATTTTTCATTTTCATTACCTTACCATTTTATGTTAACGCCGATAAACGGCACAAGCGGAAATTGACCACTATCAGCATGCTTAAGAGTAGCATTCCCTTGGTCATCATACATTATGTAATAGTTTCGCCCACCCACATTTTTGTGGTTTAAAACATTGATAACTTCAAAGTAGGGTTCAATAGTCCCCCATGATTTCGCCCATTCGTTTTTAACACTCAAGTCCAAACGGTTGTATGACGGCAGCCTTTCTCTATCCTTATAACTGTAAACTATCTGGAATTGCTCACCGTCAAAGAAAATACCTTCCGGCTTTTGGGTGGGCTGCCCTGTTGAATACGAATAGTTCATACCAAATTTAACGTCTCCGCCCAGTAATTGTTTACCGGTATTCTCAGTGAGATTAAAGGTCTCAACGATATTTAGCTGATGGGTTCTGTCATAGCTTGGATAGAAATATCCCGGTTCCTGAGTTTGGGGATTGATGTTCACGTTGTTCATTTTCCTTTGAGTTTTACTAAGAGTATATCCCAGGAAACCTTCTAATCCCTGCCAATCTGTTTTTAATAAAGTGTCAAAGCCATAGGTGTAGCCCTTTCCTATATGGAAAGTGTCCTTCAATTGACCTGTTTGATTGTTCCATGTATAGTCATTAGCAGTATTGTACTCCAAAATATCAGTGTAGGTCTTGTAGTACACTTCCATGTCCAGATTAAAACAGGGTGAAAGCTGATTCTTGTAACCCATGGTAAAATGGTCTGATCTGCCCGGATTAAGGCTGCCATCCAGGGGAAACCACAAATCAAAGGGAGTGCTGACATTCATAGACATACATGTCATGTATTGATAATAACGACCGTAGCTAACGAAGATGTTCTCGGCGGTATCCAGCTTTCTACGCAAAGAAAGCCTTGGCTCCAACCTCTGATATGAAGCATAAGGAGATGCAGGCAGGTTGTCCTTTAAAGTATTGTAACCGGATACTCTAAGCCCGGGTTGAAGTGTCCAAAATGCATCAATATCCCAAACATCCTGTACATAAACAGCACCGGTTAATGATGACACCTTAATGTCCGGTAGTGTATTGGGATCTATCTGAAAACGTGTTTTCAGCAAATAGCTAACATCGTTAAACTTGGCTTCATATCCAAAATCCAACTGGTGATTGTTGTTGGCTTTCCAAGACAGCATCTGTTTGGCACTAATGTCATCGATGGAATTGCCTCTGTCAAACACCTTGCCATTAGTGGAAGTCATCTCCATATTGCTGCTAAAATTGCTGCCAGCCAATACAAAATGTGAAAACAGAGTGGGGCTAAATATGTGAGTCCATTGCGTAGAAACTGTCTTGTTCCCCCAGTCCATATGCATCTTGTCTCCGATATCCATATCCAGGTTGTCTTTTCCAAAATACGCACTTGCGCTCAGTTTATCTCTGCCACCGGCATCCCAATTGAACTTAAAATGCCCGTCATAGAAATAGTAATCCGGCAAATCAAAAGCTTTTCTTAGAACATCCAGATAAGTGCGCCTAACTGAACCCATGTAAGAGCCGCTTTCGCTACCCAGTTTCCAAGGTCCTTCCATGGTGGTGCTGGTACTTATCAGCGACAGCCTTGCCACACCTTGATGATAATTGCGGTTACCCTGGCGGTTGGTAACATCCAATACAGATGAAAGCCTTCCACCGTACTGTGCCGGATAACCACCCTTCATAAGTTCTGCGCTTTCCACTGCATCCGTATTGAAGGTGCTGAAAATACCCCCAAAGTGATTGGGATTGTAAACGTCTATATCATCTAACAGGATGAGATTCTGATCTGGACTGCCACCTCTTACATACAAACCGGATGAAAAATCTGAGATTGGCGTTACACCCGGCAATGTTAAAATACTGCGGAAAACATCTGCCTCTGCAACAGCTACAGAATTTTGCATATCTTCTGTCGATTGGGTTATCGTACTTACCTTGATGAAAGGAGTGTTCACTTCATCATCATCAGTTTTCCCTATTACGGTCACCTTGCTAAGCTCGATAGTGTTGTTATCCATAGCTAAGTCCAAAGATACATCATCGCCTGATGACTTTATTGTAAAGGGCTGCGAAGCTTTGTTATAAGAGATCATAGTTGCTACCAGCGTATATGTTCCTGGTGCACTGATAGTAATAACATAGTATCCTTTTTTATTGGTTTGAGTTCCGGCTTTGGTCTCTGTGACTTGGACATTTACGTACTGTAATGGTTCAGCATTGTCTTTGCAAGTAATAAATCCGCTTACCGTTGCCGCACTTAGTGTTGCTCCTGCAATAATCATCAGGATTATTGACATTAGGATGGTTCTTAACATGTTCGTCCTCGTTCCTTTTATTGTTGTTGAAAGCTTTTAATTACAGAATCGCTAAGGTGTCGCAGCATCTTTTTATAGTCCAGTGCGAGAAGCTCTGTTTGGAAATCATTATAATTCACCTTGTTCTCCGCTACCATCTTCTGATAGTCTGGGCAATTCTGAGTTTTCACTACCTTGTCCATGTTCTGCATCAACCCCTTAATTGTTGACCACAAAGTTACTGCAATCTCAACTGCACTGAATTCCTTTGAGAAATAGCCATCTTCCAAAGCTACATTAACAGGTGCGCATAGTGTATCCCAAAACTTGTTGTATTGGGCAACATAATCCTTATAGCATTCAAGACTTACGAAATCCATCCCTGCGGTAGATTCCTGAGAGCTTAGCAGTTCATATTGTGCATTGAAATCACTGTAAAAGTCCATGTATGCTTCCACTATCAAGCTTATCTTATCAGGTGCCGATTTCGCACGGGACATGCTGGTTTCCATAAGCTCGGTTAATCTGCATAACACGGCATTCATTACATGTAAGATTATTTCTTCTTTGTTCTTGAAATACACATACAGTGTTGCCTTGCTCAGTTCAGAGCATACAGCGATATCTTCCATGGTAGCATTGACGAATCCCTTTGCTAAGAATATCTTCGTTGCGCACGCCATGATAACAGCTTTGCGCTGTTCTTTTTCTCTTTCTTTACGTTCTTGTATTCCCATGAATCATCTCCTTATTAACGGCGGTTTATTTCCAACCGATGGTCAACAAATAAATGACAGTCATTTTCGTCAAGCATTTTTTCTGTTTAAATCTCAAAAAACCACATCTTTGTAACTGAAAAAGGACACCTAAAGCGTTATTCACAGCTAACATGGTTGTATGTAGAGGTCTTGTTTGAGGATAGAGATCACGTCATTTATTCGTATGCAAGTAGTATTATCCTTGGGAGGGCTACAAAATAAAATTGATTATGGAGTTGAAACTGCATTAAATGTGCAATAAATAACCAATCATCTTAGGGGATACCTGTTAGTTGCGGAATCTACTATCCCTCCGAGCTATAAATGCTAAACCCTTATTGTTTACCTGCCAAAATCCTCATCACTTCATCTTCACGCATGCCTGGCACCAAACCAAGGCTAAGGTAGTCACCATCCCCACGGGCATAATTCTTGTAGGCAACAACGCGGTAAAACATATTGGGTGAAAACTGAAGAACATACTGATGAGTGAATGTTAGCCCGGGTGTCAATCCCAGAAAGTAATACAAGCCCTCAGAATCGGTTGATCCATTAAAGAATAAGAGGTAAAAATCCGGTACTACAGGCGTATCGATTAAAGTCTGGGTAACGGCATCCCATGTTAATACAGCATTGTTGCCATTAACAGCGAGCTGCACATTATCAGGAGGACGGGGTGGAGATTCTGCCCCAATAGCAAGCAAGCTGATTCCCAGCCTTGGCAGGTTGGTAGAGCTATTGATGATAAACAAGCTGTCACTGATAGTACCTATAAAATAAGGAGTGAATCTCACAGGGATTGCCACGCTGTCGCCACTGGCTAAGTTTATCGGCAGATAAATCCCCTCTATAGAAAAAAAGCTGTTACCCTCAAAAAAACTGTAAGCCGTAATACTTAGCATCCCCGTACCATTATTTTTTAACCAAACATTACGCGGAATGCATTGCGTACCTTGGTGAACCGTGCCAAAATTTATCGCTGAGACGGAGGATCGGATGAGATAGGAGGGACCTAACTTGCAAACATATATGTCGGCGTCACCCCTGCTGACGAGTGAGCTACTGCCAAAGGCGGTTGTGTATTTAAAGCTGCCCGTAGCATAGCAGTTCCCGTTGCTGTCTGTAGTTATACCATTGCCATAGTCATACGTTGTACTGCCAATTTGCTTTACCCATATCCAGTTACCGTATGTGTCCAGCTTGGCGATGAAGATGTCCGAGTTTCCATTACTGGTGAGGATAGTGCTGCCAAAAGTGCTAATAGACGCAAAGATTCCGGTTACATAGCAGTCCCCGTTGCTGTTGGTAGCTATGCCATATCCACGGTCAGTATCATCTCCACCGGCTTGCTTAGCCCAGAGATAATTACCATCCGGGTCCAGCTTGGCAATAAAGCTGTTGTAACCTCCCATACCGATAAAGGAGGTAGTACCAAAAGTGAAATCGCTCCAAAAGGATCCCGTAATATAGCTGTTTCCGCTGCTGTCGATGGCTATAGCCATCGAAACATCCAGGCTTGAGCCTCCGGCTTTCTTTGCCCACAGCCAGTTCCCGTCAGTATCCAGCTTTGCGACAAATACATCTGATGATCCGACACTTGTTAGCGAGGTCGTGCCAAATGTGGCAGTACCGTTAAAGTACCCTGTAACATAGATGTTTCCACTGCTGTCGCTGGCGATGCCCCATGCATAATCAGTGCTTCCACCACCGGCAGGAATTGCCCAAAGATAGTTGCCATCTGTATCCAGTTTGGCGATAAAGACTTCAAATGCACCCAGGCCGGTAAACGAGATTGCACCAAAAGTTACCCCGTATTGGATATATCCTGTCACATAGCAGTTCCCGCTGCTGTCTGTGGCTATGGCTCTGCCATAATCATTGCCGTTACCCCCACCCCGCTGCGCCCACAGGAAGTTCCCGTTCGCACTGAGCTTGGCTGTAAAAATCTCAAACCCGGCACTGCTGATTAACGTAGTTTCTCCGAAAGTGGCAGTGCTGGAAAAGGCTCCCGTAACATAACAATTTCCGCTACTGTCTGTGGCTATGCCATAACCGCTGTCGGTGCCCGAACCCCCTGCCCTTGTAGCCCAGAGATAGTTGCCGTTGGGGTCTATTTTTGCGATGAAGATGTCCGAACTGCCGCTGCTAACAAGCGAGAATTCGCCGAATGTGGCAGTGCTGTTAAATGCCCCCGTGACGTAGGTATTCCCACTACTATCAACAGCGATAGCTTTGCCTTCGTCAGTGCTGCCTCCACCGCCTTGGGCTGTCCACAGCCAGTCCTCTGTTTGCGCGTAAGAAACGCTAAATACAATAACTGCAATAATTAAAATGATAATCTGTTTCATAGTTCTTGCACCTTTTACCCTGTTATAATTTTGTAAAGTAGATATATAACCTATGGCAGGGATAACTGCGGGAGTTCCTGACCCCATACACACATCTCCTGCCGGGAAAAAACACAGCTTCCCTTGTTGCCAAAGCCACTTGTGTAAACAAGCTGTTATCCGGTTTCATGTTTATACTCAACCCACTTATTTATGTTATTTTCCTTCTATCAAGTATTGCATAATTGTGTCAAGCAGAAAAATACCACTCTTTCATAGGAAGCGATAATATTACAATAGTTTAGCATAAGGCTGGTTTAATCGCTGTGGTTTTATAAGCTTCCAGCTTTCGGAAACCAACCCATCCATGTATTAGTTATTTGTGCAGGAATACAAGTTTGGTGTCAAGTCCTGAAATAGTTGTCACGCTACTGCCGCAAAAGCTCCGACGTGCACAATCAAGGTGCTCGTCGCTTTTGC
>PHBO01000004.1 GCA_002840645.1 Candidatus Cloacimonetes bacterium HGW-Cloacimonetes-3 | reverse complement strand
GCAAAAGCGACGAGCACCTTGATTGTGCACGTCGGAGCTTTTGCGGCAGTAGCGTGACAACTATTTCAGGACTTGACAAAGTCTAAGGGAGAAAGGGAAAAAGGAGAGAAGAAAAAGACCTTGACTATTAGCAACACTGAAATATATTAGCACCAGAACATGTTATTAGCATCGCTAATTTAGGAGGAAGAAAATGAAAGTGTCGTTCCAATACGGTCTGGCGGGTTACACGGGTAAAGCCGATGGGCTTGTTTATTGCTATCGTCGCAGGCAGGGCATCGTTTACGCCCGCAAGAAAAGATATCCCAAACTAAACGAGAATAATGCCAAAATCGGCAACACTACCAAAAATCTGCATGCTCTGAAGCCATCCACAGGATATAAAGATGATATGCGCACCTATATCACCCGCTATAACGCGCTTAAGAATACCAAAAAACAGCAGTATTACTCCTGGGTGAACTTGTACATAAGCCTGATGACGGATATGGCGAAAGCCAATCCCGATATAGATTTGCGCACTATTACCCGTGAGTATATCTACGAACATAACCTGCCCTGCATCAGTATAAAAAAAGCCGTGGAAGCAGAACTGCTTATCCCCGTTTACGATTATGTAAGCATGACGAAGGAGCTGTAAAAGAAAATCGAACTGGATTCTAAAATTGTCCCTGCACATTAACTCAAGATAAGCAGCACTAATTCAATGCGAACCTTTGAATGATAAACACGTGAGGGATGGTGTGAAGCTCATCGCAGCAAAGTAGTTAGAAAGATGTTGACAGGATATTTAACCTGATTTGTTATGTTTATGATGAACAAAGGATGGAATAATAAACTTAGATATCTTCAATCTAAACTTGACAGGAGGATATGATGAAAAGAAGTCTATTCTGTTTGATGTTGCTTTCATGGCAGATTGTATCAAGCTTTGGACAACATGTAAGTTTTAATGCAATTCCCGAAACAGACGTTTCAGTTATCAATTCGCGGCAGATTCCTGAACTCTTTATCGAGCGAGCCAATGATACACAGGTAAGATTAAGCTGGAATCCTGTACCAGGTGCGCTTAAATACAAAGTCTATCAGTCAGATACACCTTTGATTGCGGGAGAACCGGGTTGGGCTTTTCTGGAGGAGTTGTTTGGACTTAGTCTGCTTGTGGATGCCGCTGTGAATAAGGAATTCTTTTATGTGACCGCGGAAATGCTTAACGATGGTTTGGTGGCTTATTATCCATTCAATTCTAACACGAATGATGAAAGCGGTAATGCCCTGAACGGAGTTAACCACGGTGCTACTTACTGCCCGGACAGGTTTCTGAATCCAAACAGTGCTGCGCACTTCAATGGGAGCAGCTATGTATTTATTCCGCCCTCCGGTCTCCTGGATATTAACGCTTCCATCAGTGTATCATGCTGGATAAACATGCCAATTCTTAGTGACGGCTGGTTTGTGTGGCGTGGCAGCACTCTATCAGCCAGAGACCCATATTGCTTCGGGATATCCTCTCAGAACTTACACTATCGAAGGGATGTTTATAACAATTCTGAAGTGGGACAAACCATATCCTATCTGCTTCCCACGGATTTTATCAATAACTGGCATCATGTGGTTTGCACTTACGATCATGACTATGGCATATATCTGCTTATCATTGATGGTCAACAACAAGCCAGCGCGTCATATACACCTGTAAACGTTGATTATAATACAACGGGGCACTGGAACTGCCTGGGAGCTGTTGATAATGGAGATCAATATTACATAGGACTGTTGGATGATGTGAGGATTTACGATCGGGTGTTGACACCTGCAGAAATAGACCTGCTCTTTCACGAGGGAGGTTTTTAGTTATACGTAACCACAACCTTAAAAAGCGGATTTGTGATGTCTAAATGCTTTGATTTTGGTTGACGGTTTTCTAGTATGAATAATCACTGGACTTAACAAAAATACACGGAGATATGTGAAGATGCCAGATGTCAGATGGAAACAGCGATTCAGTAACTACATAAACGCTTATAAGCTCTTAGGCGAAGCAGTAAAGATGAAACAGCCCAGCGAACTGGAAACTGAAGGCTTAATCCAGCGCTTTGAATATACCTTTGAACTGGGCTGGAAAACACTAAAAGACTATCTGGAAGAAAAGGGGTTTGCGGAGATTGTCGGTTCCAAAGATGCGATACGTTTGGCTTATACCAATGGTATCATTAGCCATGGAGAGGTATGGATGGAGATGATAAACGACAGGAATTTGACGTCTCATTTGTATGATTCTAATGTCGTTAAGCAAATTGCCGGAAACGTGGTGAACAAGTATTATCCTGCCTTCACAGAGCTTTATGAATTCCTGAAAGACAAGCTGTGATGGCAGAAAGCACTACAAAATACGGTATTAAAGCCGAGTATTGGACGGCAATACTATCCATCCTGAAAAGCAATCCCCAGGTGGGTGAGGTTATCCTCTACGGCTCCAGGGCGAAAGGGAACTATAAACCGGGTTCGGATATAGATATATGCCTGAAAGGAAATGAGCTAACCCAATCTGACATTAACAGCCTAATAACAAAACTGGATGAGCTTATGCTGCCATGGACAATAGATTTGTCTGGTTATAACATGATTACCAATGCTGATTTGATAGACCATATTGAGAGGGTTGGAATTCTTCTTTAACAAAACCATGGAATAGGCGTAACCGACGAAGAGACGTAGAAAAGCCATGGAATGGCGATAGATCATAGCCTGGGGCGTTAGCCCCAGGGAAAGGGTGAGAAGGCATTAGCCCTTTATGGGCGATACAGATTGTAGGACAAGGCGTATTGTGTCACCCCCGAAGGGGTTAGATTATATGTTGTCCGTGTACCCGGGGTTTCGCTAACACTGCACCCCGGGCTAATATCTTTCATCCCTCCGGGATTTTTACTGCCTCTGTGGTCTGTGTTCCTCTTTATTCTGCCGGAATTTGCCGATAGCATCGAGGTTCATTACTTCGATATGGAGGATAAGGCAAACCTGGGGCTGCTGGAGTTCTACTATCTTGCGGATATAGATTGCCCCTTTGCCGTGGCGGTAAACGGCTGTATGTCCGCAATGATAAACGACAACATTGTGGAGTTTTACCAGTACCCAGAAGGCACGGAACATGCCTACAGAAATGAGGGCTTCTGGACTTTGGAGGATTTGAAGGCAGCGCTGCGTAATCCAGACCTGCTGTGGACAGAGATTGTTTTGCCTCTGGGGGATGAATATGAAGGAGGGGGAGAGTAGGGCTGTTTGCAGCCACAAAGCCTGTTAAATAAAAGCCCCGAACATCATTTCGGGGCTTGTGCATATTGCTAACTTGTTAACTAATTAACCTTTCAAACTATTTCATCAATAACATTTTGGAAGTTTGGGTTTGTTTAGGAGTCGATAATTTGTAAAAGTAAACGCCGGATGATACTGAAGAACCATTCTCATCTGTACCATTCCAGACAATGGATTGGTTCCCTGCACTTAGTTGTTCATCCATAAGAGTCTTTACTACTTGACCTCTTATGTTATAGATTTCGAGCTTACACAGCATATCACACGAAAGCGCAAATGATAAAGTAGTGCATGGGTTGAAAGGATTTGGATAGTTGCTTATGAGGATATTGCTTGAAATCAATGGCTGCGCTTCAACCGCAGAATTCACATCTGTGAAATTGTTCATAATGCTATTACGTATTTGCATGTATTCAGATGAAGATTGGGGTTTATACTTGCATTGGGCAGGAAGGTTCTTACTGCCAGAAGTAACAAGCTTGTAATAGCAAAAGGCCTGGTCAAGTTCAGCCAACAGCTCTTTTTCATCACTTGGAGGATCTTGAATTATCTGTTCCAGATATGCAATAGCCTCTTCATATTCCCCATTAGCCAGTTTAGACACACTAATTGCTTCTAACTTCACTTCCTGCAATGCCAGCTCATCAATATCTGTAAGATACAAGAACAGTTCATTAGGATCGCCATCTATAGCCTTGCATAGGTAGGGTAAATATGGGATAGCTTTCTTAGCAGTGACTGTCTCAGAGAAATCGCTTCCGATATATTTCATCATATCGTAAGCAGCTTCGTAGGCTTGGGTATAGATACTATCAAGAGCGCAAGAGAAAAGTATCTCAGCTTCACTTGCCTGCGGTTCTCCAAACAGATAGGAAGAAAAGCTCGGATAGAACCTGGTATTGTCAGATATTTTTACAGCAAGAGAAGACACGTTAACAGTTTGATTTTGCGGTAATCCCACCACGGCTAATAGGTACTTATCAAATGTATTGGGATCGAAACCATTGTCGTCCCCAACATTGGGTAGTGCTATGTAAGTTGGGTTGGCAAAAATTGGGAAACAATCATACATAGATAACACTTCAGATGATCCGTTATTGTATATCTGCGTACCTCCATAAATACTGCTTGAAGCTGTACTTAAATTTAGATACCCATATCTGGTGTTATCATGAATCCATGAACCCCGTGCACTTGGTATTATGCTGAAAATAGAATTGCGTAGCTCAAGGCCATTACCCACATTATTATAGATTTCTGACTCATACAATAGACCGGGAGGAATTGATGGATAATTGATTGACAAACCGTTTGATTGATTACTATAAATATTGGAATATTGCACAAATGTTCTGCTTTCTTCTGCATAAATGCCGCAGTCATTACTATGGTAATCGCTATGATCGATAGTAACATCTGAGCCGTTAATGATTCTCAACTGCCCACAATTATAAATTTCACTTTGTGTAAATTCGACTATACTGTTATCAACTTCAATCTCGTTTACATTGCTGATGCTACCCATAATGTGGGATACGCTTGAATCATATGGGTAAACAGGATTAATGAATTCACCACAATTTCGGATTGTGATGCCATCCCACCGGTTACTACCGCTAATATTCGTCACAGATGCACCACTATCTATATTCAACAATGAGTTGTCAATTTCAAGGCGATCACCCGGTAAAAGATGTTCGTTGCTTATCTCAGGATTAATCAACTGAGCTTCATTAAGAGTATCATACCTTATGCCAGTGTTTGGGTCAACCCATCCCTCAGTTGTGTTTCCTTCAATTGAAGAACCAGTATATAGGGAAATTGTTGAATTGTTTTCTACAGAAACAAGACCCATTGTGTAAGATATAGGCTACCTCGAACATTAACATGTGAATTCTCAGTGTTCAACTCTCCGCTTGTGACTGATACGCTCCCACCCGAAAGTATGTTTAATGTCGCGTTGCTGTGCAGCTGTAATATGGCATGCTCGTCTTCTAAATACAAGTCACCTGAACAATTCAAGACTTTATTATACAAATCTGTTTTGCCAAATAAGAATAAATTATCGCTAATGTTCAGATCAACGCCTGTAATAGTTTGAAGTTTTTCGAACAATTCACCATTGCTCCAATACTGCGGATGTAAGTGTAAATTATAGAAATTTTCTTCGGGCCAGGTTTGGGGTGTGGATGGATTCCAATAGTTTTCATTGTCCGCCCCTGGGCCTGTGGTAGTGTCCCAATTATTCGCATACTGGTAAGATCCAAATAGTGTTGAAAGCCCGTTTATTCGTTGAGGGATATAGTCATTTGGATGAGGATAGATTGCTGTACTCCCAAAGCCCTCAATTGTGGAAAAGGAGAAGCTTCCAACTGCATAGCTTGTTAGCCACGGTTTATTTTTCCAATGAGTCGCTCCTCCAATCTGAACTTGGGCTCTTGCTGGGTAGTACCCACGAATAGCTGATGTCCAATAATAGACAAATTCGTCATATCCTAAGCCGACACTGGTTGGGCCGTATAGTGGATAGCCAGGCCCTGGATCCTCGTTTGATAAAGTAATGAATAACTCTGCTCTTGCCGGTTCATTCCAGGCTACTGAAGTAATAATGGTCCGATTGGGACCCGTTATGGAATAAACTTCTGGATCCCAATCAGGAACACCTGAAATAAAGCCCCCACTACTACATTGCGACATAACAACCGTGATGTTCCCTATATTTGGAAAGCCTCCCAATTTATTTTTTAGATCTACACTGGATAAGTTGTTATTGTCCCATAAATTAAGTACTGATCCCTGGAAGGGATCTAACCATTCTCCGTGACCAGTAGTAAAGATAAACAGTTTATCTTGTGGTCCCAAGTTCATATTCTGAAGTGTCGTAAATGTGCTATTTTATTGACGGCAAGGTTGCCGGAAAGCGGATATCATTGTTTATGGGCAATCTCTTATCTAAATCCAACCCCCTTTCCATCCCATCGTAGTTGTTCGCAGCAGTACCATCAGCAGAATGGACATAAATCTTGCTATCCTCGTATCCCAAATCTTTTAGAGCGCAATACATTGCAGATAAATTGTTCCAGAATCTGATTTCTTTGTTATATAAATTTGTGCCATTTATCATAATTGCATATAGATGCGGATCTCGATTTCGTTCTGGTGTTGTATTCTGAATAGGTGGTAACTCGATCTCAGAAATCGTGGGAAGTAGATAATTGGAAATCATCTCAAACAAAGGCATGTTTTCTGGATGAATTGTAGCACTTAAGACTTGATGGCTTCCACTTGATGCATCAATAAATACATAGCGACAAGGATGCTTCCATCCAAAGACAGGATTGTCATCAATAAATGTTACCCAACTTGATGAATAAGGGGTGATAATGGTCTCATTATGTGATACAACGTTAACACCCACAGCAACGGTTTGGGTTGAAAGATAGATATTTGCCTTGCCAATGCTATTTACCATAATCTGATTTAGAATCTGTGCCTTGGCATCATCTCTCGTAACAATCGCATTAAGGCTTAATAGCATCCCCAATGTCATGAAAATGATAACAGCTATGCGTTTTCTCATAAGAACCTCCCGCTATTTTAACAATAGCATTCTTTGTGTTTTTGAGTTTTGTGTATCGGTAACTAATCTATAGAAATAGATTCCAGCTGCGATGGGCTTTCTATGGTCATCTGTTCCATCCCAGATCACATTCGACTTTTTGTCATTTATGGGAAGAGTTTTCACTCTTTCCCCTTTGATATTGAAGATAGATATCTTGCCTTCTGCATATACCTCCGGAATAGTATATGATAATGTAACGGTTGTCTTAAATGGATTGGGAAAACTGCTCAATTGAATAGGGAGTGGATTTATATTTGTATCGTCTATATTCTCGGTGGGTGGGTAAGGTATAAAGTTACCATTTCCTTCGTTGAAATTTAGATACAATAAACCACGGATGTTCTCATAGTCGTACACAATGGACAAGATATCAAGATAGCCATTGTGGTCTAAATCCGCAAAAACTTTTGGATTACCTCCTGTTGAATAATGAAGCAACTCCGGTTCTGAAAAAGCATAGTACCCCAGATTTGTTACTAACCTATTGGCAAGCAGGAAATCAGGGAGGTTGTCATTATTGTAATCAAACACCGATAATCCACTTGGAAAAGAATAGATTTGTTGAAACCTCTGTGAAAATTGTCCATTCTGATTCTCGTAGATTCGGAGGGTGCAGTCGTCTCCCATAGGCGGGATAGAGTATGTTACAATATCATTATCGCCATCATTGTCAACATCACAAATTTCAGCTTCATTTGACATGCCATTGTTTTCAATGACGGTAGGATGAAATGTTCCATTGACGTAAGAAAACATAGTGAGGAGTGAACCAGTGATTAGGATGTCGTCTATTCCATCATCCGATAGATCACCATGCTGAATTGCCTGTGGTGGGAACCCAATATCAATTGAAATAGGGGCATAGAAATGATTATTTCCAAGGTTGATCACTGATGTCAATATGTGATTCGGATTTGATGGGAACACCCCATCATCAAGTCCGTCACCATTAACATCTGCACAAGTATAGTTAAAATATCCCGTGTTTGGTATTGTTGTCAGAAAGTAATCTGTCGGTGTATCGTAATAACCCATATCATTATAGAACACTCTCATATAAATATAGCCAGTATCGCCTTGATACTCGCCGTAGGGGATCACAATATCCGGGTAATTGTCTTCGTTCATCTTAGCAAATTTAATAGTCTCTAAATAAGCTGGTTGGGTATATGAAGTGTCTATTGAAGCGAATGCGCCATTTTGGAAATCACGCAAGATTGTGATAGCGGGATTATTGTCAACTTCGTTCCCTGAATTGCTATGTCCTATCACAACATCTATATTGCCATCCAAGTCAATATCCGATACATCTATTGATAGTGGGTATCGAGGTATTTCAACAAGTATTGCTTCAATTTGTGCTAATTGTGCTTCAATGAACAATATTATTGCTATTGCTATTAACTTGATCCAAATGAATCCTTTCAATATACTTCCTTTTTCCTATACTAATCTAACAAACACTGATTATTCATACTCTATAAAAATAGGATAAAATCAATCACAAGATCAAAACGATTATAAAGTCAGTTTCTCAAAGAATGGAATACCTGTCAAGCCAATAATTGTTTTCAATAAGCAAATATGCAACTTTATGCAATTATTGGCAACAGATATCAGTTACGAGGCTGCAACTATTTTTCTTGACTTAAACCCGCCTTTGGAAGAGCTGTCTTAGCATATATGTGTTAAAGGATAAAGTGAATGACTTTACGTGAAATCATCGCTCTTCTGGATGCGGAAGTGCTGAATGCAGAGGCAGATATAGATTGCAATGTGCCTTGTGCCTTTGCTTCGGACTTAATCTCCGATATCCTGATGTGTACCAAGGAACCTACCTTGTTGCTCACCGGGCTTACCAACAATCAGGTGGTGCGTTTATCGGATATGATAGACCTGATTGCCATCATCTTTGTGCGCGGAAAACGTCCTTTGCAGGATGTTATCGAAATGGCGGAGGAACGCGGACTGCCCATAATTACCACTAAAATGACTCTTTACCGCAGCAGCGGACTACTGTTCAATGCAGGCTTGCGAAGCTGCAAAATATAACATGGCAGATTACTGGAACATTGTCCCCGGTATGGAGAATGCGCTTAAAGAGTGCTTTTCCAGAGCAGCAGAAGCGGAAGTTACCCTGGAATTTGTGATTCCCGAAAAGGATTTTAACAACGCGGGTAAGGGCAGCTCAGAGGTTAAGAACCTGTTAAAGCGCTTGGGAGTGGATTCCGAAGTTCTGCGCCGTATAGCCGTTGCCAGCTACGAAGCGGAGATAAACGTGGCTGCGCACTCCATCGGCGGTAAGATGACCAGTTTGATATACGACGATATGATCCACATAAAGTTTGAAGATTCAGGCCCCGGCATAGGCGATATTGCTCAGGCAATGGTGCCTGGCTATTCCACCGCAGATGATCTGGTGCGGGAATTTGGCTTTGGCGCAGGTTTGGGGCTTCCCAACATTCAAAGGAACAGCGATGCT
The DNA here is from genome assembly GCA_002840645.1 of Candidatus Cloacimonetes bacterium HGW-Cloacimonetes-3. Classification (GTDB taxonomy): domain Bacteria; phylum Cloacimonadota; class Cloacimonadia; order Cloacimonadales; family Cloacimonadaceae; genus Cloacimonas. Next base: position 175,699 of record PHBO01000004.1, on the reverse strand, counting down.
CTGCACATTTCTTCGGAAGCGGGCGAGCCAACGCTGGTAGAATTCCTGATATTCTTTGCTTAAATTATGAGTGATACAAAGTACACCCACGCTATACAAATTTTGGAAGATAACTGCACTGGTTGTACCGCCTGCGTGCGGGTGTGCCCCACAGAGGCAATCCGGGTGCGGGACAGGAAAGCAACTATAGACCCCAACCGCTGCATAGACTGTGGTAATTGCGTTACCGTATGTCAGTTTCATGCTATTATTCCCAGCAGTGATCCCTTGGATATAATCCACAACTTCAAGTACAAAGTGGCGATTGTTTCGTCTTCTTATTTCGGACAGTTTACCGAAGACATCAGCTATAGCGTAGCCAAACAGGCAATAAAAGAGCTTGGCTTCGATGAAGTGGCGGAAGAGGCAATGGTTACGGAATTCATGATCGGGATCATTCGGGATTATATACGTGCTAACCGCGAAAAGCGACCGATATTAAGCAGTAACTGCCCGGCGGTGGTGCGGCTCATTCAGGTTAAATACCCTGCCTTACTGCCGAACCTGTTCCATCAGGAAGCACCGATGAGCATTTTAACCCGCTATTTACGGGAGAAGATATCTGCGCGGGAGAAGCTGGCAGATAACGAGATTGGGATATTCCTAATAGTGCCCTGTGTGGCGCATGTAACTGCCGTTCATCAGCCAGAAGGAGCATATAAGCACCTTCAGGATGGTGCATTTTCTATAGGCATGATATACGGCAAAGTGCGGGAGATAATAAAGAAGCTCCAAAACAATCCGGTGGAAATAGATACCTACCCTCAGGGCTTAACCTGGGCACTTTCCGGTGTGCAGGCAGAACTCGTGGATAGCGATGATATCCGCGCCCTGTCTGTTAATGGCGTGGAAAACGTGATGGATATTCTTTCCCGCGTGGAAGATCACTATCTGGATCAGTACGATTACATTGTGTTGCGTAGCTGTACCAACGGCTGCGTGGGCGGTTGCCTGAATGTGGAGAATCCCTTCGTGGCGATGAGCCGGATAAAGAAGATGATAAAAGAGGGAGAATCTCAGGATATCAATGTGGATGATCTGGAAGTGCTGTATGAACAAGGTGAATTTGCAGTGGCTCCGCTTACACCTCGCCCGATTATGGAACTGGATAAAGACATCAAGAACGCAATAAAGAAAATGAAACGGATAAATGAATTCCTTACTATGCTGCCGGGGCTAAATTGCAGTGCCTGCGGCAGTCCCACCTGTTATGCATTGGCAGAGGATATAGTGTTGGGCAAAGCGTCGATAGACGATTGTGTGGTGCTGTTGAAACGCCATAGCAAGGAAGGCGAAGATTGAGGTTACAGGTTACAGTGATAAAGGGGAAAGAAAATGATAAAACTTACTGATTACATGAAAGCAATCCAAGGTGAGAACAACACTCCTGCATTGGATCTCGGGGTGATTGAGCTAGATGGTGCTTACGTATGCGACATGCTAAGCGATGTGATGGGCTCGGCAAAACCCAAACAGGCTTGGATAACCATTATGAAACACCTGAATGTGATTGCTGTGGCATCCATGACGGGAATACCGGTGATTGTGCTGTCCAAAGGCAACGTACCGGATGCAGCAGTGATAGATAAAGCCACGGAAGAGGGTATCGCACTAATTTCCAGTCCCTTACCCAGCTTTGAACTGGCAGGAATACTATACAGCCAGCTGAAGGCATAAATCCTGTAAATGCGTTGGTTTCGGGCAGATCTGCACATCCATTCCGTGTTAAGCCCTTGCGGGGGGTTGGAAATGGCACCGCATGATCTGGTGAAACGGCTGCAGGAATGCAAAATAGATTGGTTCGCAATCACAGATCATAACACTATGGCAAACTGTCCCGCCTATGCAGCAGTAGCAAAAGATGCGGGGCTATTCTTTAGCTGGGGGGTGGAGATACAAACTTCGGAAGAGATACACCTTCTGGCATATTTTGATTCTCCCAGCCAAGCACAAGAGTTTGATACTAAGCTATACAACAGTCTCCTTCCCTTGGAAAATGATGCAGAATATTTTGGTGATCAAGTTGTTATTGACGAAAATGAGAACATTTTAAGAGTGGAGCAACGTGCCTTGATAAATTCATCGTTGTGGGACTTGTCCCAAACTGCGAAAACGATTATGGCATATGGTGGCTTTGCTGTTCCTGCCCATATAGATGCCGGAGTGAACAGCATTATCAGTCAGTTAGGCTTCATGCCGGAAGAACCTGCTTTCGAACTCTTTGGGGTTACGGCAGGTTTGGATATGCAGGATTGGCGGGTCCGGCAGCCTTACTTTACAAAGCGAAGTTTGATAAAAGCTTCCGATGCGCATTATCTGGCTGACATCGGCTCAGGATATAGCGAGCTGTATCTGGCAGAGGCATCTGTTGCAGAGCTGCAAAAGGCTGCTCTGGGTGCGGATGGAAGACACATAAAGAATTAGAAAATATAGAAAATACAAGGAGGAGTTATGGCTCCCGAGACAAGTTTGAACAACCAGCTATATGCGCGTCTGAAAGAGGTTATTGCAGAAAAGAAAGCTCTGCGGAATCCTCTTATAGAGATACTGCGCACGGCGCAAGAAATCTTTGGCTACCTGCCTATTGAAGTTCAGGAATTCATTGCCAATGAGATGGATATCCCCGCCAGCAAGATATATGGCGTGGTAACCTTTTACAATTTCTTCTCTATGAAGCCACGCGGTAAATACACTCTGAATGTTTGCACCGGTACCGCTTGCTTTGTGAAAGGCGCACCCCGCTTGATTCAGATGATTTCTGAACATCTTGGCATTGGCATGGGGGAAACTACGCCGGATAGGTTGTTTACCATGAGTGCGGTACGTTGCGTGGGTGCATGTTCGCTTGCACCGGTGTTTGTAATAGGTGAGGACACTTTTGGTCGCATCGAAAACAAGGACAAAATCGCAGAGATATTAGCCCGCTACAAATAAGGAAGCTAATGCAAGATATATCATTGCACCTGTTGGACATCATAGAGAACTCCGTACGCGCTAATGCCAGAAATATCAAAGTGCGCGTGATCCGCAATGTGCAAAAGAACCGGCTGCGTATCATTGTGGATGATGATGGCGTGGGGATGGATTCGCATACTATTGAGATGGCGCAGAATCCATTTTATACCTCCAAGGCAGACAGGGAGAAGAAAGTAGGGCTGGGGATTCCGCTGTTTAAGCAGAATGCCGAGCTTAGCAACGGCTGCTTCAAGATGGCAAGTGAACCGGGATTTGGCACAGTTTTGACTGTGGATTTTGAACTGGATCACATAGACAGAATGCCTTTGGGAAACCTGAAAGACACCCTTCTGGGGGCAATAATCGGGCATCCGGAGGTGGATTTCTATATTAACCTTAGCACCAAAGACAAGGGTGTGGAACAAAGCTTCCATTTCGATACCGCAGCAATTAAAGAAGAACTGGGGGGTATCCCCCTAACTTACCCGGATGTAATAGAATACATCGACCAATCGTTATTTGAAGGAATACAAAATACAAACATGGAGGATGTCTGATGAAAACACTCGCAGACCTTAAGAAAATCCGTGAAAAAGCTCAGGAAGAAATGAAACTTCGTGGCGGAAACACACGCATCAAAATCGTGGTGGGGATGGGAACATCCGGTATCGCAATGGGTGCACGTGAAGTTATGAAGACCTTCCTGGAAGAAATCGCTAACCGCAACCTTACCGATGTGCTGGTTACTCAAACCGGTGAAAAAGGTCTTTCATCGATGGAACCAGTGGTGGACGTCATTGAAGAAGGTAAACCAAAAGTTACCTACGGAAATATGACCCCCGATAAGGTGAAAAAGGTAGTAGTAGAGCACGTTGTTAATGGCAGAACCGTCTCCGATTATGTTGTCGCTACCGGCAATTGATGGAGGAGGAATCTAAGGATGTCTCTGAAACGTATTGACCTCTTAATCTGTTGTGGTTCAGGATGTATAAGTGCCGGATCACTAAAGATTAAGGAACGCTTTCACGAGGTTCTGCAAGAAAAGAACCTCGCTAACGAGATCAACATCATCGAAACCGGATGTATGGGACCTTGTGATTATGGTCCAGTAATGGTAGTCTATCCGGAAGGGACTTTTTATAAAGCAGTAAGCCCCGAGGATGTAGAAGAGATCGTTAACGAACACTTCATCAAAGGACGCCCCGTAGCCAGACTGATGCTTCAGGATGATGAAGACCGCACTTTCAGCACTAAAAAGGAAGTTCCTTTCTACCAGAAACAGGTGAAAGTAGCACTTGCCAATTGTGGTTACATCGATCCCGAGAGTATGGACGAGTACATTGCTACCGGAGGCTATGAAGCCTTGGGTACGGTGCTTACCACCATGAATCAGCAGGAAACGATAGACTTGGTTAAGAGATCAGGTTTGCGTGGGCGTGGCGGCGGTGGATTCCCTACCCACATAAAATGGCAGATGGTTCACGACAATGCTTCCGACGAGAAGTATGTAATCTGTAATGGTGATGAAGGTGATCCAGGTGCATTTATGGACAGATCGCTGCTTGAAGGTGATCCGCATCGTATCCTGGAAGGGATGATGATAGCTGCCTATGCCATTGGTGCCAATGCCGGATTCCTGTATATTCGCGCCGAATACCCGCTGGCGATTAAGCGCATCAAGCTTGCCATTACTCAGGCGAAAGAAGCCGGGTTGATGGGAGATAACATCTTCGGAACCAAGTTCTGTTTTGATGCGGAAGTCCGCACCGGAGCCGGAGCATTTGTTTGCGGAGAAGAAACAGCGCTTATTCACTCTATCGAAGGCTCACGCGGGAACCCCACTCCCAAGCCACCCTATCCTTCTTCACAGGGGTTGTGGGGCAAGCCTACTATCGTAAATAACGTGGAAACCTTTGGCAATGTCCCCACTATCTATTTAAAGGGAGCCGAGTGGTTTGCTTCCATGGGAACCGAAACCAGCAAGGGTACCAAAGTGTTTGCCCTCACCGGCGATATCAAGAACACCGGCTTGGTGGAAGTGCCAATGGGAATTACCTTACGCGAGCTGATCTTTGATGTTGGCGGTGGGATGACAGGTGGACACAAGTTCAAGGCTGTACAGCTTGGCGGACCCAGTGGTGGTTGCCTTACGGCTGAGCACCTGGACGTTCCAGTGGATTACGAAAGCCTGAAAGAACGTGGAGCTATGATGGGTTCCGGCGGTGTTATCGTTATGAACGACAAGAACTGCATGGTAAACATCGCTAAGTACTTCATGGACTTCTGTGTGGATGAATCCTGCGGAAAGTGCTCTCCCTGCCGTATAGGCTTAAAACAAATGCTGGATATTCTGGAACGCATCACCAGCGGACACGGCAAAGATGGCGATATCGAAGAACTGCAACGTTTGGGAGAAGCTGTTAGCAAGCTCTCGCTTTGCGGTCTTGGACAATCTGCCCCTAATCCCGTGCTTTCGACAATTCGCTATTTCCGTGAGGAATACGAAGCTCACATTCGTGACAAGAGCTGCGCCACAAAGGTATGTCTGGATCTGATGCACTTTGATATTGATAAAGAGCATTGCATCGGGTGCTCTCTTTGTGCCCGCAAGTGCCCGGTTACCTGCATCACAGGCAACCGCGAAGAGAAATATACAATTCATCAGCTTGACTGTGTGAAATGCGGAAACTGCCAGGACGTATGTCCTGTTAAAGCCGTGTCACGCATACCCGGCATGCACATGGAAGTTGCTGCCAAGCGTGAAGCTGATAATAAATTAACTAACCACTATGACGACTAAAGGGGAAGGTATGACATTAGAAATATGCCAAAAGTATGCTCCCACCAAGGATAACCTGATTCAGATTCTTCATGATGTTCAGGATACCCACCCGCAGCACTACATCCCATCTGAGGCTGTGGACGTAATTGCTGAATATCTGAATGTACCGGCAAACCATATCTATGGTGTGCTGACATTCTATACCATGTATAGCACTACTCCGCGCGGAAAGAACATTATTCGCCTTTGCGAATCTCCGCCTTGCTATATCAAAGGTTCTGAAAACATGCTTCGCAAGCTGAAAGTAATCCTGGGAGTTCAGACCGGTGAGACTACCAAAGACGGTATGTTCACACTTGAACTTTGTGCCTGCCTTGGGGTTTGCGGAAACGCACCCGTAATGATGATTAATGAAGATGTTTACGGTGACCTCACGGAAGAGAAATTAGAAGAAATAATCGACAAAATCAGGGGGATGAAATAATGAAATACTATCGCAGTCATATCCTTGTGTCGATGAACGAAACTTCAATCGCCGCGGGAGTGCAGAACTTTCTGCAAAACCTACGCAGCGAATTGGCTAAAGCCGAACTTAGCACCGAGATAAACATCCTGGAAACAGGCCCACTTGGTTTCTTTGGACGCGGTATCTGCCTAACAGTGTATCCTGAGAACGTGAACTACGAATCTGTGAAAGCAGAAGATATTGCCGAACTGGTATCGGAACACTTCCTGAAGGGACGCCCGGTAAAACGCTTAATGCTGGATTCCGTGAACAAGTTCAATCCCAACTTCAACTATGCCAACCGTATTGTGTTGCGCAATTCCGGCATTATCGATCCCGAAAAGATTGATGATTACATTGGTGCCGGCGGTTATGTAGCCTGGGAAAAAGCCCTCACTCAAATGCAACCTGCCGATATTATTACCGAAGTAAAGAAATCCGGCTTACGCGGACGTGGTGGTGCAGGATTCCCTGCCGGCATGAAATGGAGCTTCACTGCTCCACTCGATGCCCCACAAAAATACGTGGTGGTTAATGCTGATGAAGGCGAACCCGGAACCTTTAAAGATCGCCTCATCATGGAAGGTGATCCACACCAGTTGCTGGAAGGCATAATGATCTGCGCCCGTGCCATTGGTGCCACCATAGCCTACATCTATATTCGTGGTGAGTACAAACTTTGTATTTCCCGCCTGGAACTTGCTATCAAGCAAGCCAAAGAATATGGCATCTTGGGCACAAACATATTCGATAGCGGTTTTGATCTGGATATTATGATCAAGATCGGTGCCGGTGCTTATGTTTGCGGTGAAGAAACCGCCCTCATCGAATCCCTGGAAGGCAATCGCGGTAATCCACGCTGGAAACCGCCGTTCCCGGGTGTGAAAGGTTTGTGGCAAGCTCCCACAGTGGTAAACAATGTGGAAACCCTGGCAAACGTCCCCTTCATCATTTCTGAAGGCGCAGATGAATTCCTGAAACACGGAACTCCCGAATGCACCGGAACAAAGGTTTTTACCATCCTTGGCGATGTGGCACATCCGGGTCTCTGCGAAGTTGACATGGGTACAACCTTGCGCACCATTATCAACGAGTATGCAGGTGGCATGAAGAAAGGTTTCCGCTTCAAGGCTGCCCTGGTGGGTGGTGCTGCAGGCGTTATCCTTCCCGATCGCATGCTGGATGTGAAGATGGATTTTGCCAGCCTGAACCAATATGCAGCCGTGTTGGGTAGCGGTGCCATCCTGGTGATGAACGAGCACCAAAGCATAGTTGATATGCTGTGGAGCATCCTTCGTTTCTTCCGTCATGAATCCTGCGGTAAATGCTCACCTTGCAAAAACGGAACTCAACAGCTGTATCGCCTGATCACCAAAATTAAGAAAGGCGAAGGAACTATGGACGACGTGGATCTGATGCAAACAATTGCTGAAACCATGTTCAACACTTCTTTCTGTGCGCTTGGACAGTCACCTATCATGGCAATCCGCAGTGCAATCGAAAACTTCCGTGATGAATTCATCGCAATAACAAATAAGTAATATAAAAGAGGATTGATATTATGGCTAAAATGGTCAATGTCTTTCTTGATGGTCATCATCTGGAAGTCCCGGATACCATGACTATCATCGAAGCAGCAGATAAACACGGAATCCATATTCCCCGCTTGTGCTATCACCCCGATTTGCCACCCACGGCGAATTGCGGAGTTTGCGTAGTGGAAGTAAGCGGTAATCCAACCCCCAAACGTGCCTGTTGCACTCCCGTAACCGAAGGAATGAAGATTATAACCAATACCAATAAACTGCGCTCATACCGCAAGACTTTGGTGGAATTAATTCTTTCCAACCACGAAGTTGTTTGCCCCACCTGCGTGGCTAACAACAAGTGTGAGCTTCAGACCCTTGCCAACAACCTTGGTGTGGATCCCGATTCTCTACCTTGCATCCTGGAAAAGCAACCTGTGGATAAAACCAGCCTTTCCATTATCCGCGACGTTAACAAGTGTATTGCTTGCGGACGCTGTATCACTGTTTGTAACGATGTACAAACGGTTTACGCTCTCACCATGAGCGACCGTGGCATCGATTCTCATGTGGATACTGCTTTTTCTAATGGAATGGCAAACAGCCCATGTGTCAATTGCGGACAGTGCACAGTTTACTGCCCCACCGGTGCCCTGCGTGAAAGAAGCGAAGTGGATGCCGTATGGGAAGCTATTCTTGATCCCGATAAACACGTTGTGGTGCAGGAAGCTCCTGCTATCCGCGTGTCCCTTGGTGAAGAATTTGGTATGCCCTTTGGCAGCGTAACTGCCAAAAAGATGTATGCCGCCTTGCGTAAGATTGGCTTCGATTCCATCATGGATACCAATTTCACCGCTGATCTAACCATATTAGAGGAAGGCACGGAGCTGGTTACCAGGCTTACAACCGGAGGCAAGCTACCCTTAGTTACATCTTGCTCACCCGGCTGGATTAAGTTCATGGAAACTTACTATCCAGACCTTGCTGATTGCATTTCTACCGCCAAATCCCCCATGAGTATGTTTGGTGTTCTCGCCAAAACATACTATGCAGAAGAACGTGCAATCGATCCTGCCAAGATAGTATCTGTAGCTGTGATGCCATGCACTGCCAAGAAGTTCGAAGCACGCCGTCCTGAGCTGCGCGACAGCGGCTATCAGGATACGGATTTCGTGCTTACTACCCGTGAATTCATTCACATGATCAAAGAAGCGGGGATTGACTTCAAGAACCTGAAAGATGAAGATGCCGATGAAGGCATGAGCTTCTACACCGGTGCCGGAACCATCTTTGGTGCAACCGGTGGTGTGATGGAAGCGGCAATTCGTTCTGCTTATACTTTGGTTACAGGCACAGAGCTTGAAGCCATAGATATCCAGGCAGTTCGTGGTCTTGAAGGCGTTAAAGAAGCCACAGTGAACGTTCCCGGCTTTGGTGATCTGCGTGTTGTAGTTGCCCATGGCTTATCCAATGCCCGTAAAGTTATGGATCGTGTCCGCGAAGGTCTTGCCAAAACAGGTGAATCCCCCTGGCACTTCGTGGAGATCATGGCTTGCCCCGGCGGTTGCGTTGGCGGCGGTGGACAGCCATACGGTAACGACATGGCTTCCCGTGCCCGCAGAGGTCTTTCCCTCTATGAGGAAGATAAGAGCCTCCCCGTGCGTAAATCTCATCATAACCCGGAAGTTACACGTATATATGAAAAGTTCCTGGGTTCTCCCAATTCTCCCTTGGCTACTAAACTGCTGCACACCCATTACTTCAAACGCTCAGTTTATACCGGACAGGTTACCGGAGAAGCAACCCATAAACATCACTAATAACAAAGTAAGCCAATATATAAGAGGTGGGAACATATCGTTCCCACCCTTTTTTATAATTGCCTGTTATAGCCTTACTTCGCCAGCACCATCTTGCGCGTTAATATCTTTCCACCATAAGTTAAGCGGTAGAAGTACACGCCACTGCTAAGGGTTTTACCCTTTGTATCGCAGCCGTACCAAACTAAGCTGTGCGCACCAGCGCTAAGTTCGGTTTGGCTTAGCAAGGTGTTTACCAATTGTCCTTTTAGGTTATACACGCTAAGCTGCGCTATTCCCTTATCCGGCAATGAAAACGATATCGTAGTAGTGGGATTAAAAGGATTTGGATAATTGGTATGCAGAACAGGCATATTCATCGGGCTAAGGGTGGGATCTTCCACACCCACATAAGCACTGTTATAGCTTTTTGCCCACACACCCGTCATGGCTATTTCGCTGTTTATGATCCCGGCACGGTCGTCACTCCAGGCAAGCATCGCTGTATTCCCTATTGCGGCAGTGCTTATCTGGTATTGTTGGTAGCGCTCGCCACAAAAAAGCATAGCAGCGGCGTTCATCGGCATGCCATGCGGGGTTATCTGGCGTATGTAAACATCCCTGTTCTGAATCCAGGCACCATCGTTATCGCTATAAGCAAGGAGATAAGAGCCATCGATGAACTTAAGCAGTTTCGCATCGTAAGTGTTATTCAATCCGGTGGCAACAATACTGCCTGAATCGGGCATAAGGATTTCCCCATTTGAAGTTATCCGCTGGAAGCGAATATTGCTGGATGTATTTAGTAAAAAAGCCGTTGCTTCGCTATAGATAGCATTGCTTACCCAAGCAGGCTCGCCGGTTGTATTTATGTTAACCCCGGTATCCTGCCACAAACGTTGGCCGTTGCTGCTGATCTTTTGCGCGCGGCTAAAGTTGGTAGAGCTGCTGGTCATATTGGCGAACACAATAAGGTTGTCCCCAACCATACCGCTATCCATTACATCCATATCCGTAAAGGTCTGCCCCGGGAACAGATGTAGCCCCGAAGCATCCCAACCTGTAGCAGGATCACCACTCGCATTAACTCTCAGTACTTTGCTATAAGATGCATTCTGGGTATAATCAGTAGTTCTCCACATGTAATATGAACTCTGAACACCCTCAAAATAGTAATACATGGTTTCCGGAACAGCAATCGTTTTACCATTTTCTCCCCACATTTTTTGGCCGTTGGCTATGCGCTGACCCATTATTTTAGGATTGTCGTTGTCGGTGTTCGCCCAGCCCAGATAGATATCACCTTCTGCAAAACCCATACGCATATCCAGGAAATAAACCCAGCTGCTGGTCACCTCTATTCCCCTGCCGGGATAGAGAGTGGCACCATTAGAGTCAATCTGTTGCAAATAATACCTGCACAAATTTTCCTCAGTAACTCCATAAAGCAAAGCCAATCTGTTATCATGTGTTTTTTGGGCTGTAACAACATACTCCCACTCTGTACCGGGAGGATTCAGCGCTCTTCCATTCTCCTGTAACAGAGGTTCCAGATTGGTATTACTAAGCTGGTAGTAAATACGGTCATAATTCCGTGAATCCAACCACAAGCTGATAAATCGGTCATTCAATGCATAGCAACCGATTAAATTGGCCTGCCCATTTAGCAGCTCCAGTAAGGGAGCCCCTGCGGCATCAAAATACAGGCTTCCCCCTGTGCTTATCACTTGGCGGCGAATACTGTTCACACCGTTTAGCGAAGTCTTCCAAACAAACAAGCCACGGTCCGGATAGGCAATTGCTATCGCTCCGGCGTAGCCGGAAGCCAAAGTGAAGCCCTCATTTGGCCAGGCTGCCACCCCTGCGGGTGTTACAAGCTGTGCCTTGGTTATCGGTATATCACTACTGCTGTTTTGTTGTCTCCAGCTTATCCAGATATTTCCGTTATCATTCACCGCTAAGGAGATTCTATAGCTATTGTAAATGTTGGTGCTTATGGCTATCCCTCCGCTTTGCCAAAGGGGCAGAAAGTTTGTGTCAAATCTCTGCATTTTGAGGCTTGTGCCGCTTCCACTTATATATTGCTCCCAGCTTACCACAATCCCGCCATCTGCACAATTAGCTATTTCTGATGGGAAGTAAGAATTTAACTCGTAGCTAACAGGTTCTGCCAACAGCAGGTTCCCCATGTTATCCATTTTGGTAATGCTGATTACGGTTCCCGGATCTGCAAGCCTCTGATAAAGAGTGTATTGCCCATTAACACCCTGCTTCAATTGGAAAACCGGTTCTGCAAAAACAGACGAGGAAACAAGCGGAGAATTTCCTACGATAGTACCCTGGGGGGAAAAGCGCAACACATGGCTGTGCTGAATCGGCTGAGACTTCCAGACGTTGATGATAACTCCACCTTCACCATCGCTTACGGCATCCCACAGGATGCAATGGATAGTATCGGTAAGCAATTGCAGCCCGCCCGCAGGCCAAAGCTGATTACCCCATGTATCAACATTTTGCCCCAGTATAGTGTTATCCATCAGATGATTCTGATAGATAACAATCGCTCCGCCGGTACTGTTGGGAATAAGTTTTGCGTCCCTTAAATTCAGTTCTCCGGTAGATAGCATCACTCCCGTTTCCGGCCACAATCGTTGGCCATTAGAGCTGATTTTCTGCATCCTGAGCTGGTAGGCTGTGAAAATCTCATACTCTTCCCAGAGCAGGATATAATTGTTATCCGAACTGGGAACTACAGCAATCAGCCTTTGATCACCGGAGTGCGATACTATCGGCAAGGCTTCATTCCACACCGTCTGACCAGTGGGATCAAGCTTTTGGGCATAAATATCGCTGTCGCTGCCAATGGTTGCCGACAAGAAGATAAGCTCGCTATTATCCGTGCAACGAACGTGTAACACGGTTTCACCTATGTTGAAAGCCTGCCGTAAAGCAACTTCTTCTGCTCCCAAAAAGACCAGCCAAAGAAGGGTAAAAACAAGAAACGTTGTTCTTTTCATTGCGTACTCCTTTGTTTGCCTAAACTAATTGTATAAAGCAGCAAGTTATATTCCAATTTATATAACCATAAGAGCGTAATTATTGAATTCAAGTGGACTCACATTTCTATGAAAGGATCCTAATTAATCTACTTCATCAGTAGCATTTTATGTGTTTCCTGTTTCCCGGCGGAAGTAATCCTACCCAGGTACATTCCAGATGCCAGAGAGTTACCATTATCATCTTTCCCATCCCAGGAAACCGTATGCTGCCCGCTGGTGAGTGGCTCATTTACCAGATTACGAACAAGTTGTCCACGGACATTGTATATGCATAGCTCTGTCTGTGCAGATTGGGGCAGTTTGTATGTTACTGCAGTGGTACTAACAAAGGGATTGGGATAGTTAGTGATAACAAGCGGGACATTGGGCGTGGTGTTATCAATAATATCAGATCCATCGTAAGAGAAGCTTGTTCTCTCCACTAGTACCCAGCTGTCGTTTTGACGCTCATAACCAAGCTGAGATATTGGATAGCCAACCGTGTTGTAACTCATAACACCCTTCCAGCCCAGCGTCCAGCCTTGTGGGTAATTGTACTCTTCTATTAGCTCTTCCATCCAAAGTCCATCTACAAACGTGTATGTGATGCGACCATCAGCTTGCCACACTCCGGAAGTATGTACCCACTCTTCAAAGGTAACCTGTTGAAGATAATCTTGATCGGTATATGTGAAGGCAGTTTTACTACCATTTTCCCATTCGCTGCCTGACCACCCCTGTTCAATAACTTCATTCACCAGGTTTCCTGTCCAGGTTAGCGACATGTTCATGCTGTTCTCCCAGATCATTTGGTCAAAATTATATTCAGTGCTCAAAACATGTGTTAACCTATCCATGGTGCTTGCACAAATAGCCTGCTCCACCATAACCCATCCACCACCGTTATAATACTCCTCTACAGTTACTTGTGTCACTCCACCATATTCGTTGTAACTATAGGTTTGCCTCCTATCAAAATTCCATTGGTTACCGCTGTAGTATGAACTCGTGATCGTCGCAGGTTGATTTTGGGAGTTTGCAGTATAGGTATATTCATAGCGTCCTATCTGATTTGGGGTTTCAGTAAAGTCCGTAGAGGTTGCAGTTATCGGTTTTCCATCAACACGATCAACAACCGTTTCGTTAACCAAAAACCACTCATTATTGTCATAATATTCATATGACGCGCTAATGCAGCCAACCCCATATAGCTGATACCAGATAGCCCACTCTTCAGGATAGTAAAAAAACTTTGCCATATCAAGAGTTAGCGGTCTATCCTTTGTTTGGGAAGAAAGACGCGGGGTAAAATGCCCGGTCTGACCCTGCTTACCGGGATTGAAGAGGGAGGAATTTACACAAAACAAGGGGCTAACAAACAACGCTGCTATCAGCAACACAAAGATTAACTTGTAGGCTTTCATACTGTCTCCTTTAAGTTTAAATACTAAGGCACGATGTTATTAATATGTAAATCCCGTCAAGTAAATTTGCCGTGCCGCAAGAAAAGTGGTCATTTAGTATACAGATAGCTACTGAGAGATAAAACGATATAAGCCATGTTAATAAAAAACCATAGCCCTGATACACAGTAATCGTGAGCCGAACTTCAGTTTTACGATCCTTCCAACTCCCCGTTTTCAGCTTTCTTCAGCCTTGCTGCTATCTTTAGTGTTGCCATAGCAATTCCCTAATGATTCCCTAATGGCGTTAGGGAATCATTAGGGAATTGTTATAGGTGTATTAGGGATATGATAAAGGGCGAATTGAGTGCCAATGCTGGTCTTTCCATGAATTAGCTAAATTTCCGCAGGTAAGTTACAGTATTATTTGACGGGTTGATTACCTACTCCGGCGGTAACTTTGAAGAAGCATTTGCTTTGTGTGGAAGCCGGAATGCTGATGCTAACAATGCTGGTTACGTAATCCGGTGCACGGGTACCAATTCCGAAATCACCATCGGGGCTTTCAAGCATATAGATTGCATACCATGTAGCTCCGTTTACTGCAGCCCAGCTAAGGCGGATATAATTGGGGTTGCTATCGGCGGTAATGCTTGGCTGCGGAACACTTAGGCTGATGATGGGGACTTCATAGCTCCAGATAGGATTGTTAGTTAGCGTGGCGGTGTTGCCATTGCCACTGTTATCGGTTAGCAATGTGCCGTTTCCATTTGTCATTCGGTAATACGCCACAAGGTTTGGCTGCGGGGCAAGCTCTGTATAGCGGTCGTTGCTGATATCCTGTGCGCTGCGGGCGATATTCCAGATTCTTACTTCATCTATATAACCGCTTAAATAGCGGGCAGCAGCAGGTGAATTGCCAATCAGCAGGTTCCTTAATGAAGGGGGGATAACTCCGGTTCTATTTAGTGATCCAACCTGATTGCCATTCACATATATTTTCATGGAGCTGCCGTTATAGGTAGCCGCCACATGTTGCCAGGTGTTCAGGTTCAATACGCTGGTTGCCGTAACTTCATTCCAGCCGGTGCTTCCATTACTCATCACAAAGCTTAGGGTGCGGTTGGCAGAGCCATAGCGGAAGGCAAAGCCTTCGTTGTTTCCGGCACCCCAAAAGTCCTTGGCAATGATGGTGTTTTTGTGGGCGGCATCCTGGAAGTTCGTGGGATAAATCCATGCTTCCAGTGTGATAGCGCTTAAAGAGTTGAATGCGGAAGGATTGCCACAATTGATAGATTGAGAGCTGCCGTTTAAAGCGATGGAATAGCCGTTTATGTTATTAGCATCGGTTAGCGTTGTAAAGTTCCATTCCGGGCTGCTAACCTCCGTATCATCCTTTGAGGCAAGCACATGCCAGTAGTAGGATTGGTTATAGCTCCAGCCGCTGCTGAATGTCCACTGGCTTTCCGAGCATACAACCTCATTTGCGATATCCGTAGCTCCCGGACTGGTGCCAACGCTTAATTTGTAGCCGGTGGCAATATCTACATCAGACCAGTCTAACACTGTGTCCAATGCTACACTACCCGCATTGTTTGCCGGGGAGGTAGCACTGGGAGCGTATAGCACAGGGCTTACTTTCACATTATCAATGTCTATAACGAAGCTTGTATTGGCTACACAGCGGGTTAGGAACTCTATCTTTACCACTTGTCCGGCTGAGACAAGCCTGCTTTGGCTTAGGTTTATAGAGCAGGTGGCAAAGGAAGTGGAGTTTGTGTGGTTTGAGCTGTTAATTTCGTGAATCTGAGAGTAATTAATCCCGTTATTGGTGGATATCTTAACTCTTAAAACAGTGTTCGCTATAAGATTGAATTGATTGTTGGGATAGTTGGATGGAGACATGAAGCGATAGTCAAATTCCAGCTTGGTGGTTGCGGTAACAGGCCCTAACAGCGTTGTGTAAGCTGAGGTTTCGAAATAAGCTGGCGTTGTGTAATACAAGCCGTTTGTCCCGTCTTTGCCATGAGATGCACCTACGGAAAAGCTGCCGCTCCATCCCGAGGGAAGCTGAGTGCCGGCATTAAAATCCTGGGAATAGGGTATGGCAGTGTAATTTACCGTGGTGAAATTCCATTCGGTGCCGAGGATTTCCTGAGTGCCGTTCAGGGTGCTTACAGCCCAATAGACGGTGGTGTTCCATGGCCAATTGCTTGGATTGGTGCAGTTGGCAGTGGTGCCCTGTGTTACGCTTAGTAAATCGTTAGCACCGGGGCTTGATCCAGCCCGCACTTTGTAGCCGGTTGCTCCGCTTACGGCTGTCCAGGATAATACACGGATCATGTTGTTCTGGTTCACGCTGTTATTGGCGGGCGAGGGATTGGTGGCTACTCCGCCCAGAGTGCTAAACACCCACTCGGCGCACTGAACCTCCTGAGCACCATTTAGCACATACACTGTCCAGAAATAGGTGGTATTGTATAGCCAGTTAGAGCCTTTTGCCCATTGGCTGCTTGCGCAAGGCACCATGTCTGCAATATCAGCGGTACCTGATGCGGTGCCTACCTTTATCTTGTAGCCGGAGGCAAATGCCACATCAGGCCAGTTGAGCAAGGTGTTAAGAGTTACCCCGGTGGCGTTATGAGCGGGTGAAGGAGAACTAAGCGTAAATGAAGCAGTGGTGAAAGACCACGATAGACCTGATATCTCCTGAGTGCCGTTTAGTACATGCACTTTCCAAAAATAGTTTTGGTTAAACAGCCAATAGGCAGAGTTTCCCCACTGGGGCTCTGTGCATGGAATTCTATCTGCCACATCTGTAGCCCCTTCAGTGGTGCCTACGCTAATTAGATATCCTGTGGCATTTGTTACTGCCGTCCAGCTAAGTACGGCATCCAAGCTTACTGATGTCTGCCCGTTCCAGGGGCTTGGCGATAGCGGCTGACCGGATACTGTGGTGAATGCCCACTCTGCTCCGACAATTTCCTGGCTACCGTTAAGAATATACACCTTCCAATAATAGCTTTGGTTGAACAGCCAGTTTGAGGGGTTTGTCCATTGGCTGGCAGGGCAATCCACTCTGTCTGCCACATTCGTTTCCCCGGGGGAAGTGCCTACACTTATCTTGTATCCTGTGGCATAGGTAACATCCGCCCAGTTTAGGATAGCAGTTAAAGCTATGTTGGTGGAGCTGTTTGCCGGGCTGGTAAGCGAAGCCTGAACACTTTCTGTAGTAAAACTCCAGATGGTGCCGGTTGTAACGCCATAATCATTGTAGGCATCCACCCGCCAATAGTATTGCGTAGCCCAAAACAGGTTGCTGCCAAAAGTATATGAAGTGCTGCTTTGCGTGGTAAGCAAGCTCATTTCTTCAGGATTTGTGCCTATATACACTCTGTAGCCGGAAGGGTCTCCTCCTCCGCTTTGCCAGGAAAGGGCAGGGCGAATGGACATATTAGCAGCGCTAATTAACGGACGGGGGGAAACAGGTGCCGTGGGAGGAACAAGCGCTGATTCTTCCAGTATCTCCAGATTATCGAAGCTCATGCCATTACCAAAGTTATTCCAGGTAGCGTTTACTGCTTTTACGATAAGGTAGCGCGAGCTGCTTAACCCATTGCCTATATCAACCGAATACTGATACCAGCCGTCAGCTCCTGTTTCTACAGGATATTGGGACTTGGCACGGTGAATGGTGCCCAGTAATACAGGGCTGCCGCTTAAGCTTTGCACCGTGTTAAGATACAATTCTATCCTGTCTAAAGAACCGCTTACCACTGCGGTGCTGTCCTTCCAGAAAGCAAGGCGTACTCTGTAATGAACCGTGTTATCCTGCATTACTATTTCCGGGCTTGCCAGCCAGGCACTTGCATCACCGGGAAGGGAGTAGCCCGGATAACCAACCCTGCCGGTACCTTCAAAGCTGGAGTTAATCGTAGGGCGGCTTGTAGTTCCGCTATTCCGGCTAAAACCTTGTCCCCCGCTTACGATGGTATTTACCCAACCAACAGGGGGAAACAGGGTGGCATTGAACCCTTCGGTAAATGGGAAATTGTATATAGTGGGGTCTGTCCAGGTTGTAAAGCTCCAGATAGGGCAGTTTGAGGCATCGCCAAACACGTTTTTGGGGATAACCTGCCAGTAATAGGGGGTTTCACAATCCATTAATCCGGGATTATAGCTCTTTGTGGTTTGATTGCCTATGAATGGAGGTGGAGAGCTGGTGCCAAAATACACATCATAGCTGGTGGGCTCGTTCGCTCCGGCTTCCCATGTTAAGATGGAGCGGACATTGGTGTTTGTGGCTAAGTTTGCAGGGTAGGGAGTGATTGCCGGATCGGGAGGCTCAGTATTCGCAAACACAATTTGCAGTTCGCTTAGAAAAGCATTGGTATTTACCGCATTAGGTGGCGCAGCAGGATTAGCATTAACAGTATTGCTGTAATGGTATATCCCGGAGTTTAGTGCACTGGAGAATCCCTGCCAATAAACATAACTACTGGCAGAATTGGGAGTGTTTTCGTCCACAGCCAGCACCAGATTGTCCACATTATTGTATTGAAAAGGAGTGCTAAGGGTTACTTCCATCCAGCCTGGAGCTCCCGGGAAGGTGACAGTGCCATTAAACACCTGCGTCATAGCCGTTACCGGAATCCAGTTCGAACTGGTGTAGCTTGGGAAATTTGTGCGGGTGGTGTGTCCCAGATAAATAACCCAATTGCTGCTGTTGGTGGCTGTACCGGAATAATAGTTAAAGCGTAGTTTCTGAATCTCGCCTGCATTGCCGATTTGTGATTGGGTATAAATCTGCTGCGTGTAGGAGTAATTGTAATAGCAGTTTATGGGGAAGTAACTTGAGGTAGCGGTGCTGTACAGATCACCGATGGTGATTGTTAATGCCTGTGCCTGAGAAACAAAAGACGCTGCCATAACTAACAGGATCGTAAGAACAATAACAGTTTTCATGATAAACTCCATACTTTAGTATAAAATCCAGATCAATGCTTCTTATGTTCTATAAAGACCTTCTCAGCGAGCCCAAGCATCCGTAACAATTCACCTATGCTAACGGTAACCGCCAAATCATACTATTTAATAGTATTGCAAAGAGGGATATTTTGTCAAGCAAATTTAAGCGAGGAGATCGCTTTTATTGGCTAAGCACGTGCAGTATTTCCGGTAGCAATTGCTTTTTGCGGGATAGCACCGCTGGCAGGTGGAAGGTACATTCATCCAGCCGGGGATATTTTAGCTGATCAGCAGGAGCAAATTCTGTGGTTAACAAGATGCTTTCTTCCTCAATTATATCGGTTATCATCAGCAAAGCCCAGTCCAAGGCGAACTTCTGCTGCGTGCGTATCAGGGCTTCCAGATAGTCCTTTTCCACACTGCGAAGGTCATTCAGGGTGATAACCTCCATTTGGGCAATTCCCACCCGATAGCCATGCTCGGTGTAGATTTTGAAATCCGAGCTAATTGCCAGATCGGGATTTGCAGAGGTGAGCGAAGCTGCATGACGGAAGATATCGGTTCCCCAATCCTGAATATTCAGGTTAGCAATCTCCGCCAATGCTTCAGCAGCCTTAACATCTTGCGGAGTTGTGGTTGGTGAACGCAGAATAATGGTATCGGACAGAATACCGGAAAGCAGCATGGCAGCTATATGCGCCGGGGGTGTAACACCCGCATTGCGAAAGTGCTTATAAACAATTGTGCAACTGCTGCCAAGCGGACGGGCATACACATAGATAGGGTTGGTGGTGTGAATAGCACCCAGGCGGTGGTGATCAAGTATCTCTATAACCTCTGCCTGTTCAATGCCTTCGGCTGATTGAGATGCTTCGTTATGATCCACCATAATCACTCTGTGCTTGGGCGGATCGATGAGGCTGGAACTGCTAACCAAACCAAGAAGCTTCTTGCCATTTAGCACGGCAAGCCCGTGGTGATCCAGATTCATAAGGGTTTTCTTTATCGTAGCTAAGCCATCGGTGGGCTTCAGCACCGGCTGTTGGGTATTGGCAATGGCTTTTACAGGGATGCTGGTGCGAAGCAGCCTGATTGTCTCGGCGGTATCCACATCAGATATATAAATCCAGCCCTTAAAGGCTTTTGTATCCAGTTGCTTGCATTCTTCGTGGCTCATCCCTGTTAAGATAAGGATGGGGAAATCCTGTTTTAACGAATAGTCGATAATATCCGGTCGGTTACCCACGATAAGCGCAGGATACTGATGCTTATGATCTTCCATGCTTTGTTTAAGCCGCAGTATAAAGGTATCAAAAGCCATGGCACCTACCATAAGGCGGGTTTCCATTTCCTGCACGGTGCCTGTTTTTAGGAAACAGCCGGGCATAACCTTGTCAAAATTCTCCGGACGCAGGGTGTATAAAGGACGAGATTCGTACGGCTTTGGCATGAAGTACTGCGCCAAACCCAGAACAGTAACTAAACCCGTATAGTTATTATCGGTATCAGTTACGGGAATGCTGCGGATGTGATGCTCATCAATCAGCTTGGTAACCATGCCCACAGGATCGTTGTCGCTTGCAGTCCAAATGTTTGTGTTCATAATATCTTCTGCTTTAGGGCACACATCACGCAATAAAGCGGGAGGTTCTATGCCAAGCTTGCTGAAGATAAACTCAGTTTGGGGATTAAGGTTGCCAAGTACACCGGCAATGTAATTACCTTCGGGATCTATAGCCTTTTTTAGCCAAGTATAGGCATATGGCGCACAAACTGAATCTGTGTCGGGATTGCGGTGTCCGATAATATATGTTTTCTGCATGTTGTCCTCACTGATAGATTACGCTGTGTTCATGCGGGTTTAACCGTCTCCGCCATCTGTCGGAAAGAGTGATATTCTGTCAATTATAAAAAGCGAGGGACAGAGAAGCTTGTTCCTCTGTCCCTCTCAGGCTATGCCTGTTTGTTTGGAGTTGGGGGTTATTTATCGTATCTAACGAATAGCTGTTACCCGATAAAATGCTTTGGCATTGGAGGTATCAATAAGCAAGGAAGCATCGATAACAGGCACTATGTTCACCTTTTGCCAATTGACCTGAGCTATGGGATCGAAGGGTAGATAAGGTGAGGAACTTTGCCACACAGTGTAGCCCGTAGCTGCTTCCACCTCATCCCAGCTAAGCACTAATCCTGCTTCTGTGAAAGAGATCATCAGGTTTTGCGGAGTGCCAACACCTGCGTTAACAAACGAAACATTATCTATGTACCAGTAGTTCATATTGTACGAATCGCCGTTGGCATAAAAACACACCTGAGTATCCGGATGTCCGATATCAGAGTTTTGCAGCAATAGTGAGATTTGCCCTGCGGCTAAAGTGCTGTTTGTATGAGACCACACCACTGTCCAAGCCCCTTCCCCATGCCGGGTTGCCACACCAATCTCGAATACTCCGCTGAAATGGTCATAATAAGTGCGGAAGTTTAGCTGCAATGCAGAGACAGCACTTGTGTTCAATACTGCGGTTTGCATACGGCTAACACCGTTGAATTGTGGTGTCCTGCTTAGCTTTACTTCCGGGGATGTTCCGCCAGTAGTAATGCTGAAGCTTTGGCTCCAGTTACCTGTTCCCACCCCTATTAGGCTCCAGCCCGTGGGTAGATAGCTACTGAAATCTACCTCGTAGGGATAATCGGATACAGCAGGGAGAGCTCCGGTTGTGAAACTCCACACAGGGCAGTTAAGAGCTGAACCGATTTCGTTGTAGGGCACAATCTTCCAATAATATACGGTTGCATGCGATAATGGCAAAGCGGGTGTATAACTGTGCAAAGCAGCGGTATCCAAGCCATTAATCATATTGGAAGGAGGATTATTGGTGCCGAGATACAGCCTGTATCCATCCGTATTCTCATCTCCGGGCTCCCATTGAAGGCTGGCATTGGTCGCCACATCAACAGCATTGGGATGAGGATTGGTCGCTACACAGGATTGGGGAACCTGTGGCAATGGAGCCCGAAGAATAGTGAGATCATCCACATGAATGCTAACTCCGTTTCCATTAACAGCCTCGATAATGATGTAATTCTGGAATCCCTCGCTAAAGGGCAGATTGTCCAATGATATCTCATGCCATCCGGCTACAGCTTCTACCACCGGCTCCATATACACCGAGCGATGAACCGTGTATAACAGAGTGGGAGAATTGTCCAGATCGGGTTGAGTAGCATAGTAGATATTTATCAAATCCGGATATCCGGGCAGAGAAAGCTCTCTAATCATCCACAGGGACATACTGTAACTATAATCAGCAGGAGCCGCAGATAAGGGAGGGGAAGCCAGAATTGCCGAATGCCCGGTTAAAGAGCCTTTTACATCATAACATGCCATGTTCGCACCAGAATGAGGGAGCTGCTGAGGATATGAAGAAGTAATAGGTGTTAGCATCCAATTCCAGGTTCCTATCACCGGCTCACTATGCCAACCATAAGGAGGCAATTCTACATCAAAACTCTCTGTATATGGGAAGCCGGTAACCGTGGGGTCTGCACCGGTGGTAAAGCTCCATACCGGGCAGTTCTCCGTGGCTCCAAACTCGTTGTAAGGAACCACTTTCCAATAATAGACAGTATTGTGCTGAAGCAGAGGAGATGAGAAAGCCGTACTAATAAGTGGAAGCCCATTCACAACGTTACCGGGAGGATTGTTTGTCCCCAAGCTTAGCGTATAGCCATCTACATTCCCGGAAATAGGAGACCAACGCAGGGTGGGATCTTCCATAACATTTGAAACCGTATTAGCAGGATAAACGCAATTCGCAAAGTCCGGAGCTGCATTCGGAATGGTCTCGTAAAGGCGGATGTTGTCTATATACAGAACAAACATGTCACGCCTTGAGAAGCAGTTGAAGCCAAGATAGTAAGTGCCGGAAACCGTGCAGGTGTATTCCGGTGATACCCGGTTAATATATGATCTGTTAGTTAAGCCCGGGTAAGGATAGTTCAGCAACGTGGTTGTTTGAGAGGCAACTGTTTGAGCAGTTCCCAAGGTTACTTTCAAATACTCAGGATAGCAACTCTCCAGGACTTTCTGATCAAATTCCACCCGGTAGCTCCTTCCCGCCACCATAGGAATTCCATTGGAAAATGCCCAGGCATTAGCAGCTTGAGTATGATGGTATTCATAAATCATACAATTTGTACCCTCGCTGGCAGAAGTGTAAGAATTTAGCAAGGTCCAGTTGTTTCCGCTGCCGGCATTAAGTAACAGCCAGCCCTCGGGCGGCCATGCCTGTTCAAAACCCTGAACTAATAGTTGTGCACTAAGCAGGGTTAGTAAACTCCAAAGCAAAACAAGCAATGCTGATCTTTTCATTTTTCTTCTCCTCTTAATGAGATGCCTTACATAAAAGCAAAAGAAGTGCCAAAGACCATTGAGGATAATTGTTATACTTCATGCATGCTGTAATTGCTTATTGTAGAGATAGATAAGGTGATTTATCTGGTGTTAGCTGTGGGTTTTCTCTACACTAACCAAACTGAAATTGTGTGCCATTTCGCACAGGTGTGCGCACAGGTGTGCGTTTATTGCCCTTACTCCTATCTTTAGTATTGCCCTAATAATTCCCTAACAATTCCTTAACGGCGTTAGGGAATTGTTAGGGAATTATTATAGGCGCATTAGGGCAGACAGACAGTGCAAAGGTGGGGACAAGAGGGCTAAATATAGTTTTAGTTTAGCCGATTACTTTCCCATCCTGAAGGTGCACTGTGGTATTGGCAACCTCAGCAAGAGCGGGATTGTGGGTTACCAGAATGATCGTTATCCCATCTTCCCGGTTCAGCTCGCTCAAAATAGCAGCAATCTCCATGCTTCGCTTGGAATCCAGATTGCCTGTAGGCTCATCTGCAAGAAGGATGTTTGGCTTGTTTATCAAAGCGCGGGCAATAGCAACTCTCTGCATTTCCCCACCTGAAAGCTCTTTGGGTAAATGGCTCAGGCGGTGGGACAATCCCAGCCTTTCTGCCAGTTCTTCTGCTGTGGTATTGGCAGATGGGTTTTTGTAGAAAGCATAGGGTAACAGGATATTCTCTTTCACGGTTAAGGTTGGAATCAGGTAGAACTTTTGAAAGATATAGCCAAAGTTATTGCGTCTGATTTTCGTTAACTTCTGCTCACTTATGGACTTGTTGTCTGCAAAGACAGATATATCGCCAATGCTTAGTGAACCTGAAGTGGGATTATCCAGACAACCAAGGAGATGTAGTAGGGTGGTTTTGCCCGATCCCGAGGGGCCAACGAAGGACACAAATTCACCTTCCTCCAAGCTCAGGCTTACTTTATCTACTGCTACGATCTTTTCTGAGCCACGGATGTAGATCTTTTCCAGATTTTGGGCGGTAATTATCGCGCTCATAATTCACCTTCACTACTGCGTATTGCTTCAATGGGTTTGATTTTAGCGGCGCGGTAAGCAGGATAAATCCCGCTTAGTAAGCCGATGATGGTGATAATGCCGATGGATTTGATTGCCAGCATGAAATCTATCCTGATTAAAGCTCCTGAAGGTGCGTAAGGCAGGATGTAGCGGATCAGGGTTTCGGTTAGCGATGCCATCACGATGGAAAACAGTGAACCAATAATACCACCCAGGGCACAAAGGATAACCGTTTCGAACCAAATCAGGCGAAAAATATGAAAGGTGGTAGCACCCATCGATTTCATAATGCCGATCTCCTGATAGCGCTCCAACACAGACATGAGAATAGTGTTCATCACACCTACCATGGCAATCAGGATGGCAATGATGGCAATGGACATTACCATGACTTTGGCAGTGGAAACCAGATTGGAGATAGTGTTCTTCACCTGAGCCATGGATACTACTTGTACGTCAGGAATGCTGTAAAGCTGTTCTTCGTATGCGTTTATATCCACATCTTGCTTCACTTTGATGCCCACGCTGGTGAGCTGATTTTCCACTCCAAAAATGGTTTGCAATGCTTTGTAAGGCATGAAGATCGTGCCATCGTCCTGGGTGCCGCTTCGTTTCATTATTCCAACCACGGTTACTTCCACTTCCTTTTCAGGAATCAACATCAGATCGCCAACTTCCCGCTGTTCCAGCTCTGCCACTTCATAACCCAGAACTGCTTCTTTGGCGTCCCTGTCCGTGAACCATGCGCCGGAACTGAAGGTTAAGTATGGCTTCATGGAAGGATAGGTTTCAGGATCGATGCCAAGGTAACCAACCATGCCGCCTTCTTCGCCTTTGTTCACATCAAAGACCGTTTGCATCAGCATGGGAGTAATTTTATCTACGGCAGCATTCTGATTCAGGCTGTCCAGAACTGTTTCCGGCATGTAGCGAAGGCTCTTGCTGCCTTGCAGCATAAGGGTGGCAGCTTCGTATGGGCAGCCCTTTGCGGTTAGCAACACCTGAAAACCAAGATTGTCTATATCATTATTTAGTGAAGCTTCGTAGCCCCTGTTGAAACCAAACAAACTAACCAATACCCAAGTGGAAAGGGCAATTCCAAAAATGGTCAGGATGCTGCGAATCCGTTTGCGACGGAGATTTTTATATGCAATACCTGTGATACTTGGCATAATTCTATCCTCTTTACTGTATCATTTCTTAAACACAAATTCCTGCATCAGCGACAGGTTTTTCTTTACCGCCCTCATTATGGCGGCAAAATCGCTTTTAGGGCTGGTGGCGGGATCTTTTATGGCATTCAGTTTGCTGCTTCCTTTGCCGGTGGCGAGGTTGTAGGTGCTGAA
Organism: Candidatus Cloacimonetes bacterium HGW-Cloacimonetes-3; assembly: GCA_002840645.1. GTDB lineage: Bacteria > Cloacimonadota > Cloacimonadia > Cloacimonadales > Cloacimonadaceae > Cloacimonas. The sequence goes on along the minus strand of PHBO01000004.1, from coordinate 149,903 downwards.
ATCAACAAGGGCAAGTCCCTTGAATTGCGAGGTAAATTTCTTGTCTTTAAAATACTTGGCGTCTTTTGAAGATAGCTTCTGGAGGTAGAAATTGGAGATAACTCCCCGGTTGTCCAGTGCCAGAAATACCTGTAGTCCGCCATACTGTCCTTTCTGGTTGACGCCATGTACATAACCGAGCACATCTTTTCCTTTGAACACTGTGTAAACACTGTAAGGAACATCTATTGTCTCGTAGGTGCCGGAGAGCTTATCGCCCAGAGACTTTTCCACCCGCTTAAGCGCATCCGATCCCCCTGTCTTTTGCAGGGAAAGGTAGGCAGTTTTATAGCCGGTGGATTGGGGGAAAAGCCTTTTTATATCCGCATCGGGATCGTTCAGATCACAGCCTGTGGCAGCAGAGATCAAGATGGGAAACAACAGGATAAACAGCAGAAAGACATGTACTTTCATGTTTATCCTCCTATAAGCCCAATGGTTTGTAATAGTATAGCTGACCTATTATTTTATAGGTTTCTTGTCTGGTGTCGTAATCGCCCATTGCTCGTAATGTGAAGTCTGAATTTAGCTTATATGCGGCAGCAAGCTCCCCGTTAAAGTTTTCGAATACCACATACTTGCTGTATATAACCTGTGCTTCAAGAGTAAGGCGTTCTTCTTCCAGCAGATGAATACCGGTGCGCAACATAATGGCTTTTGCGGGCTTGTTATAGAACTCGCCAAGAAGCGAATCGAACTTAAGATCAATATTCAGATAACGAAGCGAGCCATCCATACCTACATAGTCCATGCCATGCAGGATGTATTCACCGCTTTGGGCATCAGGATGTCCCAGGGTATAACCCATGGCTTCCAGAACCTTACCATGCGCTGCTGAGAAACCGAGATTGTAATTGCTTTTGTTGAGGTTGCCAAGCCCCATCCTTCCTGCCAGCAGGTAATTACCATGCTTGTTGTAAATCTGCATCCCGGAGCCGTTGGTAGCACTGCCGGATAGCTTCAGCCAATCCATGTCCTTCTCGGCTCCTACTCCCCAATCGCGGTCGAAAGTGAATACTTTCATGCTCATATCGCTAAGCAATACCGCATGATTATCCAGATTGGATGTAAGACCCACAGCGGGCTTGTTGCTGCCGATCCATACATCCAATCCGGGAAGCTTCTGTTTGTAATAGGCATTGTAAAGCTGAGAAGCATATCTCGGCTTACTATCTTGCTGATATGCAACCCGGTACTGGATTGCCAGCAAGCCCCAATCTCTGCTTTCATTGCCAAAACGCTTTACAAAATCAAAACCCACGGAGGGCTTTTGCATTGCTTCATGAAAGTGATGGGAGTATAGGATTACTTCATCTATGGACGAACTGTAACCCCCTACCATCTGTGCTTCTACAAAAAGCAGATTATCCGAAGCCATGAGAGGCTGTATAATGGCACTTAACAGCAGAACTACAATCATGCCCGATACGAATAGTCTCCCGTTCGCTGTTAAGCTAAGCAGTTGGAAGTAGAGTTTCATTTCATCCTCAAATTGTTAAATTTTGGCTTTCACAAGCCCAGCAGCAAACACTTTACCGTTTTTGGCGAATTTAAGCTCCACGCCCCATTCGCCTGCCATCACAAAGTTTACATCGATTACATACTGCATCTTTTTGTTCATTTTCATGGGCACATCACCGGTATCATGCGCTCCCCGCATGGTAGGCATAAATGAATTGGCAGTTAGTGACATATCTTTCACAAGCTTCTTGTCCTTGTTGTAAACTTCCACAAACAGCAAGTCTGTGCCGATTTTCGGCTTCTTTTGCCAAGTGTACTTTACGTAATAATCGTTGCTGATCCATTCGGCTTTGTTTACTGATAGCTCTTTGGGTGCAGGTGTTGATGCTTTTTCGGGTGCTTTTGCACTTTCGGTGGGAGGGCAACTTCCGCAATGCTGCCCCAATAATGGCAGCACTAACAACAAGGTGATAATGGTGATGTAAATACCTTTCATGATATTTCTCCTTTAGATTAGTTTTTTAACATTCTGTGTATGGTGGCTTGAAGTTCTTCCATAATCCCTTCTGAGCCGGATTGGATTTGCTGGATAATGCAACTGTTTAGATGAGCTTCCAACAGGCTTTCTGCCACGGCACTAAGGGCACTGCGCACCGCTGATATCTGGGTGAGGACGTCATCGCAATACTTATCTTCAGCGATCATTTTCCTGATCCCCTTCACCTGACCTTCCACCCGGTTCATTCTGTTAATCAGCTTTTGTTTAAACTCTTCCGAGTGGTGCGCATTACGTTCATGATGGCATTTGCTATCCATAACTATCCAACCTTTGGCATAGCAAGCGTTTCGCTTGCCTGCCTTACTTGTGTATTATACCCCGTGGGGGTATATGGATAGGGTAATGCAATTTGTGGAGCAAGCCACTATTTATTTTTGAATCTGTAGAAGCATGTCGAGTAAATCAAGCGTTGCAGGCTGCTCTAAAATAGGTTCATAAACAAATTGGGGTGGTTCATACAAGAACCACCCCAAAGATGTATCTAATTATCTGCTGTCTAAGCTGCTACTCTATCGAAGTTGCGTTCTCATTACGCTTTCTATCGGTATGATGCAGAATCTTCTTTCTTAAGCGGATGCTATCCGGGGTAATCTCCAAAAGCTCATCATCACCTACATATTCTATTGCCTGTTCGAGGGTGAAGATACGTGGCGGAATCAGCTTTATGGCATCATCTTTTCCCGCTGCACGGTTATTAGTAAGCTTCTTGCCACGGCACACATTTATCACCAGGTCTGTATCTTTGCTATGCTGCCCCACTATCATGCCGGCATAAACTTCGGTATTCGGGTTAATGAAGAAGGTACCTCGGGGCTGGAAGTTGTTAAGGGAATATCCCAGTGCCAAGCCGGTCTCCATAGCTACCATCGAACCATGGCTGCTGCCCTGTATTTCGCCTTTGTATTCCTCATAGCCATAAAAGCACTGGCTCATGATACCTGTTCCGCGGGTTTCCGTCAAAAACTCATTACGACAGCCAATCAAGCCCCTGGCAGGAATCTTAAATTCCAGCCGGGAATATCCATCAGTTGGCGGAGTCATGCTGGTAATCTCGCCTTTACGGCCACCCATCATGTCTATCACAGTGCCCACAAATTCTTCGGCAACGTCTATCACCGCCAGCTCCATGGGTTCCAGAGTCTTACCATCCACTTCTTTATACAGTACGCGGGGTTTGGAAACCTGAAACTCATAGCCTTCCCGGCGCATGTTTTCCATCAGTATGGATAGTTGCAGTTCGCCTCTGCCCTTCACGGTGAAAGTATCGGCAGAATCTGTCTTTTCCACAATTAATGAGACATTGGTTTGCAGTTCTTTCTGCAGCCGTTCCCAAATCTTGTTCGAGGTAAGCCACTTACCGCTTCTGCCCATAAAGGGAGAATTGTTTATCACAAACTCTATGGCGATGGTAGGTTCATCTATACTAATGCTGGGAAGCGGGATAGGATTATCTTTATTGGCGATGGTTTCGCCAATATCAATCTTCTCCAGCCCGGCTATGGAAACGATGTCCCCTGCATAAGCCACTTTCACTTCTTTCTTCTGTAAGCCTTCATATGTAAACAGGTTGGTAACCTTGTATAATATTTTCTCTTCGTTGCGCTTCAACAACAGCACTTCTTCCCCTTGGCTAATGGTGCCATTATGGATCTTACCGGTGCCCATCTTGCCCAGATAATTATCGTACTCTATGGCAGAAGTTAGCATTTGAAAGGGTTTATGAATGTCACCTTCAGTATCGGGAACCTCTGCAATAATCATATCAAGCAAGGGGAATATACTCACAGGTTCATCGTTCAGTTCTTCCACAGCATAGCCATCTTTACCCGATGCATAAATCACAGGGAAATCAAGCTGATCATGCGTGGCATTAAGCTCCAGAAACAGCTCAAAAACCATGTCCAGCACATCGTAGGCTCTGGCACTGGGTCTGTCTATCTTGTTAATCACCACTATCGGTTGCAGGTTCATCTCGAGGGCGTTTTTTAACACATACTTGGTTTGAGGCATGGGTCCTTCAAAAGCATCCACAAGTAACAGCACAGAATCCACCATCTTCATGATTCTCTGCACTTCCCCACCAAAATCAGAGTGCCCGGGAGTATCTACCAGATTGATCTTATAGTCTTTATAAGTAAGGGAGGCACTTTTGGAAAATATCGTAATCCCCCGCTCTTTTTCTATATCGTTAGAGTCCATTATTCTCTCTACCATTCGCTCGTTATCTCTAAATACACCGGCTTGGCGCAACATTGCGTCAACGAGGGTAGTTTTGCCATGGTCAACATGTGCTATAATGGCTATGTTCTTGATTTTCTGCATGTTTATCCTTCAGATTGTAGTCTCTGGAACCCATTAATTTGAAAGAGCTTATTACGTCAATGCAAGATAAATTGCAGCATCATGCCTAACAGATGTCCAGCCTGTGAGAGCAGTCGGAATGAGGAGATAATCTGGGTCTTAGCGTTTCTGGTGATGGGAGTGCTGATACTTCCTGATTTTGTGTACAAATACCGACAGATTGATAAGGTAAATCAAGGCAACAATGAGGATGCAGATAACCACTATTCCAATCGGTAGAAGCATTTCAATATTTTGCAACTGATTTATGATTGTAGTACGCAGGATTAAGGCTATCACACTCCAGAACAGGTAGAGGATCAGTAAAGGTATCGAGAGAATTTGTACGCCTATTGCGCTCTCGTAGGCATTCACTTTGTAATAATTCTGCTGTGCACGCTTAAGGAATCCGTTGCTGCTGATTAAAGCCCAGGGCACCCAAAGGATGTTTATATAGGGAATCAGAAATGTCCATATCAGATACCAGTTACGAGTTTTTTTTCCATCTGCCATCAAAACAAGATAGGACATTAATACTACCCACGTGATGAATGCCGTGATACATACTGCCAATATAACCGTGCTTACAAACACCGGTTTAGCAGTTAAATCCCCGCGAAAAAAAGGTATTGCCAATAGCAAGCTTTTTAACATATTCCTTTGACTCCATACTTAGATGATTTACATAAAAATGCATGTAAATAAACTGCCTAATTTTGTCTATCTTTATTTCATTAGGTAATAAAAGAACTACATACCCTCCGTCCAATTCATGTGCAATTACTTAGTCCCCTTGATACTTAAATGAATTGCATAGGAAATACGCATGAACTACGCATCGCATCCGTATTTCATGCGTAATGCATAACTAATTCAAGCAAGGGAGATGCGCGTGGTTCTTGACAAGATATAGCTATATCAGGAAATGATACTATGATGGAAATTGAACTGAAACAGGTACTTAATATTGCGCTGCATCACCAATTATACCGCCAACACAAGCTTAGCGGCAAGGATGGAGTGCGGGAACTTATCCGCCAGCTTGGCTATGTGCAGATAGATACTATTTCAGTGGTGGAAAGAGCTCATCATCACTCCATCTGGAGCAGGATTGGGGACTACAACAAATCGTATTTAGACACGCTGTTAGAGCAGGACAGGGCGATCTTTGAATATTGGGGGCATGCTGCCAGCTATCTCCCCATGGAAGATTTCCGCTATGCTCTGCCCAGAATGCAGCGCTTTCCCAATGCCAATTCCTGGGAAAGGCAATTCTTCGATAAATACAAACATTTGATGGATGAAATCCTGCTCAGGATTAAGCAGGAAGGAGCATTGGGCACGCGAGATTTCAGCGATACCCGCGTAGATAAACCTGCCACTGGCTGGGGTTCAGAAAAACCGGCTAAGCTTGCATTAGAGCTGCTATTCTGGAAAGGTGAACTGATGGTAAGCCGTCGGCAGAACTTCCAACGGATTTATGATCTAAAGGAAAGGATCTTGCCGGACAGCGTGGATACCAGCTTCCCCACGGAAGCAGAAAGCTATCGGCACCTTATCCTGCGTTCTCTCACAGCGATGGGCATAGGCACCCTCTCTGATATACAGAATCACTTCATGACCGGGGCTAAGCCCCTGTTCGAGAAATACCTGGCTGACCTTGTGGAAGCAGGGGAACTGCTAAAAATCAACGTAAGAGGAGTGAAGGAGGAGTATTTCCTTCTGCCTGATTCGCTTAAGAACCTCGCCGCATCAGAAAGAGAAGCAAGGCTGTATCTGCTCTCTCCCTTTGATAACCTGGTAATCCAGCGTCCCCGCCTGAAACGGCTTTTCGGCTTTGACTATACTCTGGAGTGCTATGTAACCCCTGCCAAAAGAGTTTATGGCTACTGGAGTTTGCCCATGCTTTACAAGGATCGCTTTGTCGGCAGGCTGGATTGCAAAGCAGATCGCAAAGCTAAACGGCTGATAATAAACTCACTGCACTGGGAACAGGGCATTAAGCTAAGTACTGCACTTCTGAAAGCGCTGGATGATAGCCTAAATGCTTTTACAGTGTTTTGTGGTTGCGAAACACCGGTGGACTCGCAGAGCATACATAATGGCAGATAAACGCATCAGGATACACAGCCCTGGAAAGCAAACCGGGAAATACATCCTGTACTGGATGCAGCAAGCCCAAAGAATAGAATACAACCATGCTCTTAGCTATGCCATCTCCAAAGCTAAGCGTTGTGGCTTGCCGCTTGTTGTGCTGTTCGTGGTATCGGATGATGTCCCGGACGCAAACAGCCGTCACTACTATTTTATGCTGCAAGGTTTGTGGGAAGTGGCAACTGCTCTGCATAAGCAGGGGATTAGCTTCTACTTTGCCTGCGGAGAGGTGGTAGAGGTTGTTGCAGCTGTGGCAGAAGATGCTTTAGAAGTGGTCGCCGATCACGGCTATCTGCGCTTTCAGAGGCAGTGGAGAACGGAGCTTGCCACTAAGCTTTCCGAACAAAGCACAGCATATACAGAAATAGAAACCGAAGCTATTGTACCCGTTACGCAGGTCTCGGACAAGGAGGAGTATTCTGCCGCCACCATTCGCAGGAAGATTGTACGCTTGCTGCCGGGGGTGGACTTAGAGCCTGATACAGAGGTTTATAAACCTGTTTCTATCCCGAATATAAGGGTTAATTACCCGGTTTACAACGTTGAGAATACTGGCTTTCCCTCACTGTGGAAGTGGGTGAATCAGCACCTGAAACTGGACGATAGCGTGGCTCCGGTCTTAGCCATGCAAGGTGGTGCCACCGCTGCGAAAGGCAAGATGCACGATTTTACAATGCATAAGTTAGCCCTGTACCAACACCAGCGAAACAACCCTGCTTTGGACATCCAGAGCGGGCTTAGTCCATACTTACACTTTGGGCAAATATCTGCTATGGAAATTGTTCAACATATTCTACGAAATGAGGGAGTATCATTGGGGGATTTAAGCCTGATGTTGAGCAATAAAAGGAGTGTTTCGCCTCGGTATGCCGGCATAGCATCCTTTGCAGAAGAGCTGATAATCAGGCGAGAGCTAAGCTTCAATTTCTGCCATTATAATCCCTATTACGATACTTTTAGCTGTCTGCCGGCATGGGCGAAGGCTACCATGCTTGATCATCTGCCAGATATACGGGAAGAGCATTATTCGCTTGACAGATTGGAGCAGTGTGACACAAGCGACGTTTATTGGAACGCTGCCCAGATGGAAATGATGCAAACGGGAAAAATGCACAACTATATGCGCATGTATTGGGGAAAGCGGTTGTTAGCCTGGTGTGATTCCCCGGAAGATGCCTATCAGATATTGTTGTATCTTAATAACCGCTATGAGCAGGACGGAAGAGACCCCAATGCATATGCGGGTATAGCATGGTGTTTTGGAAAGCACGATCGCCCCTGGATGAACAGGAAGATTTACGGTATGGTTCGCTATATGAATGCTGCCGGCTTAGAACGTAAATATGATATGGATGCCTACCTACAAAAGGTAACTCCAGATAAAAGGTAAGTGATGCGCACAAGAATATTTATACTTTTGCTGTTATTAGTAACCTGCCTGAACCTGCTTGCCGAAGAGCAGGGGCATGGTGCCCGTAAGGTGATTATTGGAGGAGATTTCAGTTTTCCTCCCTATGAATTCATAAATAATCAAAACCTCCCGGACGGCTATAATGTGGAATTAAGCAAGGCTTTATGCCGGCAGCTGAATTGGGTGCCGGAATTCCGCCTCGCCAAATGGGCTTTAGTTCGCCAGTGGCTGGATAAAGGGGATATTGATCTTATCCAGGGTATGGCATTTTCCATTGAACGTGCCCATTTAATGACCTTTTCGGAGTCCCATGCCCAAACCTGGCGCTCTATCTTTGTGCGTAAGGGTTCAAAGATAAAGGAAACAAAAGACATCCTTAATGCTACAATAGTGCTGCAAAAAGGGGATATAGCCAAAGATTTCCTTAAACGCATTAACTTCCATGGCATAATTATTGAAGTGCCTACTCAGGGCGATGCCCTCAAGTTGCTTGATTCAGGGCAATATGATGCTTCTATCGTGAACCACATGAATGGCATGTATATTGTTAAACAAGAGCCACTGAAGCATATAAAAGCTCTCCCAACCAGAATACTCCAGCGCGAATACTGCTTTGCATCCAAAGACCCCAAGCTGATTGAGGAAGTGGATAAAGCCTTGTTGATTATGAGCCAAAATGGGCAACTGGCTGCAATTCAGGAGAAGTGGTTCGCACGCTATGATCTGTATTCGGAACCTTTGTTAGCGAACAGTACGCAATCAATATTAATTATCCTAACCCTTTTTTTGGCGTTATCCATCCTGGTATTGGCGGTATTCTATTTCCGCAAGAACCGCAATCACAGGCGCGCTATGCAGGCAGAGTTTGCCATAAGAGCATCAATAGAGACAGAGCTTAGCCGTGAATACCGCATCTTTATGAAGGGTCCGGTGATAATATATAAGATGCAGCAAGAACCGCCCACCCCCCTGATGGTGTCGGAGAACATAGATCAATGGGGCTACACTGTGGAAGAGATAATCGACATGGGAGATAAGTTTCAGGAAATCATCTTCTCCGAAGACAAGCTGGCTTTCCTTACAAAACCTCCCGAAGACGATAAAGATGAATTCACCGTGAAGAGCTACCGGGTTATCACCAAAAGCGGTGAATTACGCTGGGTGATGGATTATGCCGCACGGATTGATAATGCCAAGATTAAGCCTCTTTACTACGGCTATATGATGGACATCACCTCACAAAAGAATCTGGAAGCTCAGCTTATGGAATCCAAAGAAAAAGCAGAGGCAGCTAACACCGCTAAGGGACACTTTCTGGCAACGATGAGCCACGAAATACGAACCCCCCTAAACGGCATTATGGGCTTCCTGCAAGTGTTGATGCAGATGGACGCCAACCCGGAACAGAAAGAGTACTATGAGATTATGTACAAATCCGGACGCAGCCTGATGAAAATAATCAATGACATTCTGGATTTCTCCAAAATCGAATCCGGCAAGCTGGAGCTTATCATCAACGACTTTAACCCCCGTATCCTGCTGGATGATATCCTGCGGGCTTTCCCTGTACAAAATACAAAGCCCGGTCTGGAAATCCGCTGCATTATTAACGAGCGCATCCCAAATGTGCTGCATGGAGATCAATTGCGTCTGAAACAAGTATTGATAAACCTGTTGCAGAACGCCATGAAGTTCACGGAAACAGGCTTCGTGGAGATTAATGTTGATATATATACCCAGAGCAACACCGATATCCGCTTGCTATTCAGCGTCACAGACACAGGTATCGGCATCGACCCCCGCAAACAGGAGGATATCTTTGACAACTTCAGTCAGGGCGATTCCCATGTAACCAGCAAGTATGGCGGTACCGGCTTGGGTCTTTCCATCGTGAAACGCTTAGTGGAACTGATGAACGGCTTTATCTGGGTGGAAAGCGAGCAGGGGCATGGCAGCAGCTTCTTCTTCATCCTTCCCTTTAGTATCAAATCAGCACAGCCCGAACCGGAGCAAACTCAAGCCACTCATCCGGAGATAATGCTGCAACACCTGCCCGGTATGGAAGTGCTGTTAGTGGAAGATGAACCGATAAACCAGGCGGTTACCCGCCGCCAACTTGAAGGCTGGGGCATAAAAGTAAGCATTGCTGCCAACGGGCATGAAGCCCTGGATTATTGCAGTGTGCGTAGCTTCGATGCAGTATTAATGGATATTCAGATGCCTTTGATGGATGGAATCACTGCCACCCAAATCTTGCGGGAACGCGAAGCTAAGCAAAATCTTCACACCCCCATTATTGCTTTTACAGCCGCCGCTTTGGTTGGAGATAGAGAGCGTTTCCTTGCCTGCGGTATGGATGATTATATCTCCAAACCCGTGGACATGAATCTGCTTTATGCCTGTTTACGCAAATATGCCAAACAAAACCAATGACAATAGGAGCTAAAACAATGGATGAACCTATTAGCACCTTGAAGAAAATCCTCTTTGTGGATGAGCCGTTCATGGAAAGCAGCAGCCTGCGCAGCAAACGTTCCCGGTTCTTGTGGGAAGTGCTAAGCAGTGCTTACGATGCTGATCTCCTGCTACTTAAAACCACTGCCTACATAGAGAAGCCGGTTCCTGCTCACACGGGTTATGACAGGCTATATTCCCTCAGTTTGGCAGATGCAAACCAATTGTTCCCTGATAGCTACCACATCCTTGCCAGCGGTCAGGCAGAGCGCTTTGCCAATATGCTGGATAGTAAGCGATATGAACTGATTGTGTTTGCCGGCTTAAGCTGTTTACCCTTGCTGTATCTTGCCAAAAAGACCTTGCCTCGCTGCAAATATGTAATAGACATAGACCGTAACTACTTACCTGAAGCTGAGGCAAGATGGAAAGCCAACAAAAGCCTGGAAGCTGCTAAGAATCTATGGGTTTACACCCGTCAACTATTTTGGGATAAGTTTCTTCTGAAGCCGGGAAGTTACTGCTTTTTTGCCAATCCCTACGATGCCGTGGTTTTGCAAGGAACTTTCAAGTTGAAGCCCCAAAACACCCTTGTTTTTCCCCTGCCGATGGAAGAACCGCAAGAGCTAACGGAAACCGAACCCGCAACAGACCTTGCCGGGAAAAAGTACATCCTGTTCTGGGGTTTGGAAGGCAGTACCGCTAATCTGGAAGCTGCCAAAATCCTCGTATCCGAGATCTATCCACGCATCTCCAAGAAATTAGTGGAGAAGGATATAGGCATTGTCCTCTACGGGCATGAGCAGCTAAAAAGCGTCTGCGGAGGCAGAATACAATACAGCGAACCGGGTGACACACCTGATGCCACCTTCGCCCCACTGCTGGATAACGCCATGTTTGCCCTGTTACCCCTAAACGTTCCCGATACTGAAGGGCGCATCATGCAATGTGCAAGTGCCGGTAAAGCCCTGATATGCACAAACAAATGCTTAACCGGCTGGCAATTGCCGGACAACTGCGCCAAGACCCACGATGCGCTGGAAGAACTGGCTCCGCTCATTATCCGCTGGATGCAATATCCCCGCGAGGTGGAAGCATCCGCCCATAATTTACAGCAATACTGCAAGGATAACTATCAGCGCCAAGCCTTGATAGATAACATTTTGAGCACCTTAAACACCTGGACGGGAGAAAATGAGCAATAACGTTCGCCTCGTACTGATCGGAGGGGGAACCTGCTCCGGTAAAACTACCATCGCCCGTGCCATCGGCATGCGTCTGAATGACCTGAAGACGGTTATCATCTCGCATGATAATTATTACAAAGACCTCGGGCACCTGGAGCCTGCTGCCCGTGCCAAGGTAAACTTTGACCACCCCGATTCCATAGACAGCCCCTATCTGCTTTCTGATATCGTGCAGATGCTGGCAGGGGAGGCAGTGGATATCCCGGATTACGATTTTAAAACCCACTGCCGCGTAGAGGGTAGCACCTGTGTTGCCTTTGCGGATGTTATCATCCTGGAAGGTATCTTTGCCCTCTATTATCCTGAACTGCTGGAGCTTTCAGACCTGAAGATATACGTGGATACAGATTCCGACCTGCGCCTGGCGCGGCGTATGCAGCGCGACATTATAGACCGTGGCAGGAGCGTGGAAAGCGTGCTGGATCAATACCTGCAAACCGTTAAGCCCTCTCACGATGCCTTTATCGAACCTACCAAGAAGAATGCCGATCTCATCATTCCCGGCGACAAGGAATTCGACAAAGTGCTGTACATGCTGAACGGCTACTTGCTGTACGAACTGGTGAGCAGCAGCAAGGCTAAGACCAAAGTGATATGATTTCGCTTGACAAAAATTAGCAGTCTAATTTTGTGTTTGCTAATGAAGCGCAAGTCGCTTACACTATATTAATGAAAACATACAGATAATTTATGGAGGTAACAATGAAACTAAGACCTATTGAAGACCACGTTGTGGTTAAGATCGCCACCGCCGGAAGCGAAAAGACCGTGGGTGGAATCATCATCCCGGATACAGCGAAAGAAAAGCCCCAAATGGCAGAAGTTATTGCCGTGGGTACAGATGAAGAGCTGCTTAAGGCAGTGAAAGTTGGGGACCTTGTCCTCTACGGCAAATACGCCGGCACTGAGATCGAACTTGAAGGCCAAAAGCTGCTGATTCTCTCCAAGAGCGATATCCTCGCAATCGTAGAGTAGTATTATGGCTATTATAGAAGCAAGCTCCGCCACATTCGAAACCGAAGTCCTGAAATCCGACATTCCCGTATTGGTGGATTTCTGGGCACCCTGGTGCGGACCATGTAAAGCGCTCACCCCCATCGTGCATAAGATTGCCGATGAGCTTGAGGGCAAGGTTAAGGTTGTAAAGCTGAATATCGATGAAGCCCCCGAAGTCGCAGGGAAGTATTCCATTATGTCCATTCCCACTCTGCTGATATTTGTTGGCGGCACAGTTAGCGACCAACTGGTCGGCTTGGTGCAGAAAGAAAAGATCATGGATAAGCTGAATAAGCATATCTAAACTTGTATAAACCAATATCAAACTTAAGCCCGGAGCATTAAGCTTCGGGTTTTTTTGCATGCAGAAGAAGCACGGAGCAATTTGCACTTGACAGATTAGCCATGTAAAAACCTCACTAACACCTGATGCCTAAAACCTAAAAAAGGAGCTACGCTATGTTACGAACCATGTATGTGTTAATCATATGTTGCTTTCTATTTAGCTGCGAGAAGAAGCCCACCCAGATAACGGTGCGGGATAGTAATCAGGATGCCGTGGCGCACATGGGTCCCGATCCGAGTATTATGGGCAACACGGAGATTTTCTTTATACCCGCCACTATTCAGGGTTCGGCAATCTGGGTGATAAACGGTCCCGGAGCAAATGTGGGTATGGACATCCGCGATAAGAACAATAGTGCCTTCATCTATTATGCCGATAGCTACATCAGCGCTGGGGGCAATACCGCCCAAACCGGCACGCAAATCCCCTGGGACAGATGGCTTAAAGTGCGGCTGGTAGTGTATAAATCCGGACTTGCGGGCTGGGTGGTAAGCTTCCTGAACGCCTTAGGGATGGATTTCTTTGATTCTCTGGAAAGCTATATGATAGAGCAGGTTTATGTGAACGAGGTTTACCTTAGTGCCAGCGGAAAAAGGTTCAGCACCGCGGTCAGGCAGGTTGATTTCTCCCAGATACAGCACAGATAACCCAGTATTAAGGTTTCCACAATTATCGTGTAGGGGCGGAAGGCTTTCCGCCATTGTCTCGATTCGTGTGTCCATCTTTTACGTGATAAAACACGTTGGTTTCGTAGGGGCAGACCCCTGTGTCTGCCCTTGTAAATTATGGACCCAAATATTGGGTAAACACGGGGGTTTACCCCTACATCCCCAACAGATAAGCCCTCAGGGGCAGGGAGATGCAAAGCCCACAGTGCAGGCGAAGCCGGAACTGTGGGAAAACGGCGTAAAGTCCAGATTAGCCCCTTCGGGGGCGCTACTATTGTGCAATACGTGGGCAATTACCCATAGGTTCTGTCACCCCCGAGGGGTTTACCTATTGTGAACCCATAACCCACAGTTTCGGCTTCGCCTGCACTGTGGGCTTCACATATTTCGTCCCCGGGGGACTAATATCGCAACTATATGCACTTTCAGCACTTAATATGCATCCCATTTTTTGCCTAACCCCTAACACCTGGCACCCAACACCTTTTGTTGAACCGCCCTATCATTGCCCACCCATTGCCCACAAAGAGGGCAATGGGTGGGCAATACTACCGCTATTGCACCCTGTATCAATGACTAACACCTAGCACCTAACACCTAACACCTAACACCTCTTTTGGAACATGTAGCTACAAGATTAGCAAACCTCACCCAAACCTCTCTTTGTGAGGTTTAGGTGAGGTTTGATAGAGGAGTGCAACTTAATAAAATGATGCCGTGAAAGGTTAGTAGAACACCGAATATCTCAGATTTAAATAAATATATTGACAAAATCTATTAGTTAGGCATATAAGTTCTACAGAAGAAAACACAGGCAAGAGGTATAACATGGTTGACATTACAATAAAGGTTTGGCTCTATTGGGCTTTTAGTAGGGAATATTTTTGAAAACAAAAACTAAACCTCAATCTATGAGGAAGTGGCGATGAACAGAAAACCTACAGTATTTATCTCTTCAACCATATATGATTTAAAAGATCTCCGAAGCTCCTTGAGATGGTGGTTTGAGAAATCAGGATTCCGGGTTCTTCTTTCCGAAAGTAATGACTTTCCTGTAGAGCCGAATGCAAGCAGTTATAAAGCTTGCATTAGTGCAATTCAAAGTACAGACGTATTTGTTCTTCTGATCGGAAATAGAGTGGGTGGAATGTATGATAGCTCTAATAGAATATCCATCACAAGACAAGAATATAGGGAAGCAAGAACAGTATCAGAAAACCGAAACTTACAGATGATTGCTTTCGTTAGGCAAGAACTGTGGACCATTAAAGAAGATCGGAAAGCTCTTGAAAAGTATGTAATATCAATGATTGATAGTGAATCACTCGAAGAGGAAGCAAAATCCTTAATATATCACCCAAGCAAAATAGCTGATGAAGCAGAAGCATTATTCAGTTTCATTGATGAAGTAACTCAGAAAAAAGTAATGAATGATGCTATTGCAGGCAATGCAAGCTTTCCAGTTAATAATTGGATTAATCCATTCAGCAGTTTTGAAGACATTGTGAAGACTTTGGAAACAAGGTTAGAAATGAAAAGTAACTTGGATTCTCTAATCATTAGTCATCGATTGAAGCGAGAGACAATTTATAATTTAAAACTGCTGTTTTATAGAAAGTACGATAGAACAAATTCTCTTGGTGATTTAATGAGCATAAGACAGAAACTGCCTAATGATATGGACAGTCATATTATGCTCAATCGTGACGATTGCATTATACTACTTATGTTCCTTGTCGAATCATCAAGACCAGCTAAGTGTTTCAGAATAGATGCATTATCAAAGTCAATATCGGAAGGAATATTCCTTGAATGGGATTCACGAACTTGTTCAATAATCGAATCTGAATTACACGAAGCCTTGCTTTGTATTAAAAAGAACATTGAAGAAGCAATTGATATGAACGATTTGACTACGAAGCATATCTTTGAGGAGTTATTGCAAGAGATAACGAACGTAGTAAACAAGAAAGTACCGTATTGTTCAATAGAAGGTTTCAAGCTTGTTTCTCCTGTAATACTAAGCGAACGGTACGAAAATCTAAAACTATTACTCACATACGTATTTCAAAGGTTAAGCAATATAAGCGTGTCATTTGATTTTGAGAAATTGCATACAGAAAGGAATCCTTTTACCGAAGCGAATGCTCGAGTGGTTGAGACTCAAATTTCTGACGAATTACTTGAAGATTATATTTCAGGTGAGAAGAATCTTGATTGGTTTACAAAGCACTATGGTAAACCGGCTCTAGATAAGATAGTTAAATTAGTTAAAGAACAGAACCCCCAATCATGATACAATTATTGAGCCAAAAGGAGATCTAATGAGTTACAAGCTGATAAATGATGTTATCCATGGCAACATTGAGTTTTCAGATTTCGAATCAACACTAATGCGACATACTCTAATTAACAGATTGCATAAGATTTTACAAGATTCTACGGCTTTCATGGTCTTCCCTTGCAACAACACCTCTAGGTTTGAACATAGTCTAGGAACTATGCACTGTGCTTCAGATATGCTCATCAATGCTTTTACCAATGCTGACAAGACGACAACATTGAGTTTTCTAAGCGAGATTGACAACTGGATCGCCGGACATTATAAGGCAAACCGTAGTAAAAGTAAACTATTGAAAGTGATAGAGCATATTAAGTATAGCAATCTTGCAGAGACTTCACTAAAGGAAATAAAAAAGCAAACAGGCAACGACAAACTTACAACTAGTAATTTGTCTTTTGAACTTTTCAAAGATCCTCTATTTTTTGAGCATGTCCGTGACGTAATGGGAAAGGAGTATTGCAATAGGCATATGGTATGCCTGTTCAGAGATGAGCATTGTTCGGAGACTTCAAAAGCAAACAAAAAAACATATCTTATAGTATTGCAGGCTATTAGGATATATGCTTTTCTGCATGATGTAGGTCATCTTCCCTTCAGTCACATGTTCGAAACAGCACTTGGTAAACTAGCTTTTGGAAATTACAGTAATTCCCAAAGCAAAAATATGGATTTAATCAATTCAATTTTTGAAAACAATGTGAATGATCTTCACGAAACTATCGGATATAGAATTATCGATTTCTTACTCGAGGAAGCGATCCATGATAACTTAGTTCTTTACTGCGATACGAAAGATATTAGATTTTTTTATCGGAGCCATGTGCTTGAGATTATCCAGCTACTAGTGAATAACATTATAACAACATCCAACAACAGATTGTTCTATGCGCTGCACCAAATAGTTGACGGGAGCGTTGATGCTGATAGAATAGATTTTACTATCAGACAACTTGCTAACTCAGGATTGAATTCTGGTTCTTCAGATGTCTCAAGGGTAATAAAAATGCTCAAGCTAATTGTAACCCCAGAACCCATTAGGTATGAAATAGTACCTTCTATACAATCAATTTATGATTTAGAAGGTATCTTTAAAGATAGATTTACCTTGTACAAGCTAATAGTAAACCACCATGCTGTTCGAAGAACCGACTGTGTACTACAGACTGCGATTGAGGAGACAATTCTTTTAGGAGGGGAAGATGAAATCTCAGAAATAGAATTTGGCTTCATTATATCTACTATGGCTGACGTACTTGCAACTATTTTAGGGATTGTGACCAAAGATGAAGACATATTTAATGCTAGATCGTCCATGTACAAATATTCACAAATTAATGACCATTGGTTGATGTCAAAACTAAATCAGTTATTTATCCCTCGGCTACTGGCCGAAAGGGGAAGTCCGTTAAGGAAGGAAAGATTAACTTATCTTCTTGAAGAGTTGTTTCATGACACAAGGGTGTTTAAAAGCCTCTGGAAGAGATTTGATGAATATAATGACTTTGTTTGCAAGTTAGGCATTTTTACATACAACACACATATATTAAAAGAGTTAGGTATCGATTTAGAAGGCAATCAATATGACAAGAAACAAATGGAGCCATGCCCGTTGGATACTGCTTTATTAATAGGCAAAGAAGTAATTAACAAGCTATTTGATGTTACGAAAGACAAATCTAATCTACTTGTGGTTGTTGAAAAGAAACTCAATGCTTCGGGGGAAGATTACCTGTTAGTCCCAGTAAAATTGAAATCAGGAATCAAGGATGTAAAAGTCTATTTCAAGAATGACTCAAAGAACTTAGAAGATTTCAACAATGTTTCAACATTACCAAGAGCTCTCAATGAAGAAGTTGATAAGTTCATCCGTTTTTTTGTTTACTATTATGAGCCTGATAAGAACAACCTAAGTACAACTGAAGACATGTTAAAAAGAGAGCTTGACAAAAATACAAGGATTGATTTCGTGTTAGAATCAATCACAAGTAGCATTAAAGAAAGAGATGGTAAGGAGAAAATGTAATGTGTAAGAAAGACAAGATTGACGGTACCAGACGAATTTTCTGGTATTACGTAAATCACGACAGTCCCTTTAGATTAGAGGATTTATACGAAGAGATTCGTAGTGAAAAGTGTTATTTCTTTCTTTCACCCAACCTCTCAATTAGTAAATTTATTAGCATTTTGGAATTTAATGGACTAGCTAAGATTAATCCAGATAATTCAATTCTTATATCAAAACAAGGCAGAATTCAAGTTAAAGAAGTATATGAGAACTTAGCAATGATGTGAGTCCCATACTAGCCTAAGAAGTGTTGAGACCATATAACATGGAGGATTAGCCTAACTGGTAAGGTAGCGGTCTTCTAACCAGTAGGTTTCGGCCATGCGGGTTCGAGTCCCGCATCCTCTTTTTTAATTTATTTGTTTAGACAGTATTACAGGGTGCGCAAGTTAGTAATGTCTTATATATCGGCAATAGACATTTGTGTTTATGTATTTGTTAATGAGTAGTGGCTCAGTGAAATGTGAAGTCAGCCATAACAACTGATTAAACCATTTGATTTTTAGGCCACTTTTCGCACATCACCGCTATAATCGGCATGGTCAATTTAATCCCAAAATCTGTCCCAAAATTTCAGATTTGTCCTCCTATAGATTATGAAGGCTCATATTTTGGAAGCAGGTGTTGTTGGTCAAAACCGGCAAAACCTCCTGTATCACTTTGCTATTGACACAACATGGCATCGTAAGATAATGACCTTTCAGAGATTTAACTGTGGAGAAAGCAGATGGACATAGCTGTTGCCCTAAAGAGATTAACCTTGGACATAAGCCGTAACAAGCTGATAGATAGCGGAGATAAGCTGATCTTGGGCTGTAGCGGAGGTGCGGATTCCAATGCCATGCTGTATATGTTTTCCCGCCTTAGGCACAGCCTGAATGTTTCCCTGTTGGCGGTGCATGTGAACCACCAGCTTAGGGGCGAAGACAGCACTGCCGATGAACTTGCCGTTAAACAGCTATGCCAGAAGCTGAATGTGCCCCTGATTATCCGCAGAGTAGATGTCCCCAAGAGCGGGAATCTGGAAAGCCAGGCGCGCAGCCTGCGTTTTGGGGCTTTCGAGCAGGTGATGAAAAGCTATTCCTTCCACAAGATACTCTTGGCTCACCATCGTGATGACCAGGCGGAGACTGTGCTGCTGAACCTGTTCCGGGGTGCCGGAGTAGGCGGGATGGCAGGCATCAAACCCAAAGCGGGTAAGATTATCCATCCTATGCTGGGCTTTACGCATCAGGAACTGATGGACATGCTTAGCGCAGCGTCTGTTACCTGGCAGCATGATGATAGCAATCTGGATAACGGCTTTACCCGTAACCGCTTGCGAAATGACCTTATCCCCAAACTAAAAGAAGATTATAACAATGCCATCACAGAGCGTCTGGCGCGTCAGGCGGAGATATTCAATCAGGCAGATAAGATTCTGCTGGATAGAGCCAAGTTGCAAACCAAGCGTATCGCGATGGAATATGCACCGCAAAGAGTGGTGCTGGAGATACCAGCGCTGCAGAGGCTTAGCGATATAGAGCAATATTACATCCTGCGTCAGTGCTTCCGATTGGTTAGCGGGGTGGAGACGGATTTCATGACTGTGCATTTTGAGGCGATTCTGGATGTGCTGAAGTCTGATGGTTCCAAGCAATTGCAGCTTTCCCACGGAGTAAAGCTGAAGAAGATGTATGAAGAGCTGCACCTGTATACCAAAGAAGATAGCACTGCCCAAAGCGAAGAAGAGCTGGAGATAGATGCCGACAGAGCCAGGGCGGTGTATGGTGATTACCGCTTCACCTTCAAATACTTGCGCGTTGCCCCCAAGGATATTTTCACAGATGAAGGTGCTATACAGGTATTGATAGACGCGGATAAGATAAACTACCCCTTTAAGATAAGGTTCAGAAAGCCCGGGGACCGGTTTATTCCCTTTGGAATGAAGCAGTTCAAGCGCCTGAAAGAGTTTTTTATTGACGAAAAAGTCCCCAAATATGATAGGGAATTGGTTCCCATCATGGATGATGGGGAAAAACTGTTCTGGATTGTGGGACATCGGATAGATGACAGGGTGCGGTATGACGACACAACCTCGCACTACTTGCTGATAAAAGCCGAATCCACCAGAATAAAGCCCAAACGGGCAGCAAACCGTAAGAAAACAAGAGGAAACGATGAATCAGATGAATTGTGATATATCAGCCGTGCTGTTTGATGAATATAGAATCCAGACCCGTATCCGCGAGATAGGGCTGGAGATAACCAATGAATACAAAGGCAGACAGCCAGTTATGATTGGCATCCTGAAGGGTGGCTTTATCTTTTTGGCAGATCTGGTGCGCAGCATCACCATCCCTTTGGAAGTGGACTTCCTTGCTATATCCAGCTATGGAGCCGGTACCAGCAGCAGCGGCGTGGTGAAGATACGCAAAGATATAGATATCGATATCTGCGGCAGGGACGTTATCGTGGTGGAAGACATAGTGGATTCCGGTTTATCTCTGCAGTACATAAAGGATTATCTGTGGCAGCATAAGCCCGCCAGTTTACGCACTTGCGTGCTTTTAGACAAGCCCGAAGCGCACAAGATAGAAGTGGAGTTCGATTATGTGGGCTTCAATGTAAAGAACGAATTTGTGGTGGGTTATGGGCTGGATTTTGCCGAAACGTACCGTAATTTACCCTACATAGGCATCCTAAAGGAAGAGTTATATCAATGAGGAAAGCGCTGATTGTTGCGCTCAGCATAGCCGGATTGGGCAGCTTAACTGCTGCTACCGGAGATAGCCTTGCCGTGATTCCCCAGGCGGCGGAGAAATCCGTGTCGGTATTCGAGCAATTCGCCACTATGATAAATTACTTCATCTATGCCCTGCTGCTAATTTCACTGATAAGTGCTATCCGCATGTACTTTGCCAAACGCCGCATCAAGAAAACTGGCGGAGAAGTCCCCAGCCGTGTTCCGCTTGATCCCAAAATGGTGAAAGGTAAGAAGAACGCAGTATCTCTGCCCCTGTTAATCCTGCTTATCATTATCTCTATAGTGGTTTTCCACACTCTTAGCAACCCTAATGAAGCCGTTAGCAAAGAAAGCTATAGTAACTTCATGCAGCGGGTTAGCAATAAGCAAGTTGTTCAGGTGCAGTTTACGGAAAAGGATATCCTGTATTCGGATTTGGCGGGGAAGAAGTACATGA
Organism: Candidatus Cloacimonetes bacterium HGW-Cloacimonetes-3; assembly: GCA_002840645.1. Classification (GTDB taxonomy): domain Bacteria; phylum Cloacimonadota; class Cloacimonadia; order Cloacimonadales; family Cloacimonadaceae; genus Cloacimonas. The sequence continues at coordinate 128,637 of PHBO01000004.1, read as the reverse complement.
GCACCCTGCCTTTCGAAAGCCCGCAATTGGTGGATTCGCTGATTGTGAAAGGAATAAAGGTAAACGCCACCAAGCCTTCCAAATGGGCATGGGTGTTATCCAGTGTGTTTCCTATCCTGCTGCTAATCCTGTTCTATGTGTTTTTCCTGAGAGGGATGAGCAACCAGAATTCCAAGGCATTCAGCTTTGGCAAAAGCAAAGCCCGGCTGCACGAAGCCAGCAAATCCGGCATTACCTTCAAGGATGTTGCCGGAGTGGATGAAGCCAAGGAAGAACTGCAGGAGATTGTGGAGTTCCTGAAAGCCCCGGGTAAGTTCCAGCGTTTGGGCGGTAGAATCCCGCGCGGAGTGCTGCTGATAGGCAGGCCCGGAACGGGTAAAACCCTGTTGGCAAAAGCCGTATCGGGTGAAGCGGGAGTTCCCTTTTTCTCCATCAGCGGCTCGGACTTCGTGGAGATGTTTGTGGGTGTGGGTGCAGCCCGTGTGCGTGACCTCTTTGAACAAGCCAAGAAGAATGCTCCGTGTATAACTTTTATAGATGAAATAGACGCCGTGGGCAGGCATCGTGGTACAGGCTTGGGCGGTGGACACGATGAGCGTGAACAGACCCTGAACCAGCTTTTGGTGGAGATGGATGGCTTCGAGCCTAATGAAGCTATCATCATCATCGCTGCCACGAACCGTCCGGATATTCTGGATCCAGCGCTGTTGCGTCCGGGACGTTTTGACCGCCAGGTAACGGTTGATCTGCCTGATATTAAAGGGCGTACTGAGATACTGAAGGTGCATGCTGCCAAAGTTCCTTTGGGAGAAGATGTGCATCTGGAGCTGATTTCTCGCGGGACACCGGGCTTTAGCGGTGCAGATTTGGCGAATTTGGTGAATGAAGCAGCCTTGATTGCAGCCAGCAAGAATAAAACCCAGATAGAGATGAATGATTTTGAAGAAGCTAAGGACAAGCTTACCCTTGGTAAAGAAAAGAAAAGCAGAGTGATAGCCGAAGAGGATAAGCGCCTTACTGCCTACCACGAGATAGGGCATGTGCTTACCTCCGTGTTCCAGGAAAAGACAGAGCCTGTGCACAAGGTGTCCATTATTCCGCGCGGCTTTACCGGTGGCGCTACACACTACCTGCTTAGCGATAAAACAGGATATTCCCGCAGCTATCTGAAGCAGTTCCTGGTTACCCTATTGGGCGGACGTGCTGCCGAAGAGATTATGTTCGGTGAGCTTACCACAGGTGCGGGTAACGATTTGGAACGCTGCACGGATATTGCCAAGAAGATGGTGTGCACCTGGGGCATGAGCGATAAGATTGGCCCCATGACCATTGGTAAAGAGCAGGGCGAAGTGTTCCTGGGCAAAGAAATAGGCGGCAGGGATATTTATAGTGACGAGACCTCGCAGATAGTGGATAGCGAGATACGCAGTATCATTGCTGAAGCGCATGAACTGGCAAAAGGGATATTATCTGCGCATAAAGACCTGATGGTAGTTCTGGCTACAGAACTGCAGGAAAAAGAGACGCTGGGTACGGACGATATATTCCAGATTATCTTAACAAACATAAAAGCGGGTGATCCGGAGCTGGTGAATACTAAATACAAGAAAGCCCTTGAAATGCGTTTTGAACATAGTGAAGTGGTTGTAAACCAGGAAGATATTATCCCGGAAACACCCGAACCGGAGAAGGAAAGCTGATGGATATGCACGGAACCACCATAATCGGCATGCATTACAAAGGCCACACCGCAATATGCGGCGATGGACAGGTAACCTTAGGGGATACAATCTTGAAGGGGAAAGCGGTAAAAATACGCCGTATCTTCAACGGACAGGTGATCATCGGCTTTGCCGGTGCTACGGCAGATGCCTTTAGCCTGCTGGAGAAGTTCGAAGAGAAACTGAACGCCAACAAAGGTAACCTGCGTAAGTCTGCCATTGAACTTGCCAAAGACTGGCGGCAGGACAGGGTGTTGCGGCGGCTGGAAGCCATGCTTATTGCCGGTGACAAGGATAGCATTTTGCTAATCAGCGGAGTCGGCGATGTGCTGGAAGCGGATGATAATATTGTAGCCATCGGCAGCGGAGGGAATTATGCCCTTGCCGCAGCCAGAGCATTGGTATCCAAGACTAAGCTTTCCGCCAAAGAGATAGTGACAGAAGCAATTAAGATAGCTTCCGAAATATGCATCTACACCAATAACAACTACATCGTAGAGGAAATTTAGCTTGAACCTACTTGAAAACCTTACTCCGCAACGCATTGTGGAGGAACTGGATAAATACATCATTGGGCAGAATAATGCCAAGCGCAGTGTGGCGATTGCCCTGCGTAACCGCTGGCGCAGACAGCAAATATCCGGGGATATGAAGGGTGAAATAATCCCCAATAACATCATCCTGATAGGTCCCACGGGCATTGGTAAGACAGAGATAGCACGCCGTATCTGCAAGCTTACCGGAGCACCATTTATCAAAGTGGAGGCTTCCAAATTCACCGAAGTTGGCTATGTGGGGCGTGATGTGGAATCCATGGTGCGGGAACTGATGGCAAATGCTATCAGCCAGGTGCGCGACAGGATGGTGGACGAAGTGCGTCCTGCTGCTCATGAAGCTGCCATTGAACATGTACTCGATGTATTGATTCCCCGCGGTAAACGCACAAAAAAAGGGAGTGAAGCCCCGGATTCACCGGAAACAATCCGTTACCAGCGGAGCCGGGAGAAAATGCGTCAGAAGCTTGTTTCAGGCTCTCTGGATGAAAAAGAGATTGAGATTGAAGCCGAGTTTGACGGCTTTCCCTCTTTTGAGGTAATGCCCAGCCCGAATATGGAAATGCTGGATATAGATTTCAGTGAGATGTTCGCTAGCTTCATGCCCGGCAGGGGGGCTAATCGCAAGACCAACACCAGCGTATCCAAAGCACTAAAGAGTTTTACAGACCGCGAGATAAACCGCCTGGTAAGCAAAGAAAAGCTTACCGAAACTGCCAAGCAAAGCGTGGAAGAAAACGGTATTATCTTTATTGATGAGATAGATAAAATTGCCACCACCGACAAACAAGGCGGCATAGATGTTTCCCGCAGCGGTGTACAACGAGACCTGCTACCCATCGTGGAAGGTTCCAAAGTGCCCACCAAGCATGGCATGATTGATACTTCACACATCCTTTTTATAGCAGCAGGGGCATTCCATACTGCCAAACCTTCTGATCTTATCCCGGAATTGCAAGGGCGTTTCCCCATCCGCGTTGAGCTGAACAGCCTTACGCAGGGTGATTTTGAACGTATCTTAACCGAGCCGGAAAATTCTCTTACCAAGCAATATCGTGCTATCTTCAAAAGTGAAGGGGTGGAACTGAAATTCAATGTAGATGCAGTAAAAGAGATTGCCCGCTTTGCCGCCCTTGCCAACGAAAAGATGGAAGATATCGGGGCACGGCGTCTGCATACCATCATGAATGCCTTGTTGGACGAATATTTATTTGAAATGCCATCGCAAACCCTTTCAAGCGTTAAGGTAACCAAGAAAATGGTATCTGAGCGCTTAACCCCCGTAATTGAGAGCGAAGACCTTTCCCGCTTTATCCTGTAAACATGTTCAGTAAACTTAAGAGCCTGTTCGTTTCGCTTACTATCCGCAACTACCGCATATTCTTTATGGGGCAGGGTGTTTCTTTAATCGGCACCTGGATACAGCGCACTACGATGGGGTGGTTTGTATACCGCCTTACGGGTTCAGCCTTTCTGCTCGGTTTGGTTAGCTTTCTTTCCATGATTCCCTCAGTATTTATCAGTCCCTTTGCCGGTGCATGGGCAGACAGATGGAACAGGCATCACATAATGATTATCACCCAAACCGCCTTTTTCTTAGAGACCTCTGTACTTGCAATTTTAGTGCTTACCGGGGTTATTAACAAAAACGTGCAGTATCCTATTCTGATAATGGCTATGATTCAGGGTGTTATCGAAGCTATAGATGCCCCCATCCGCCAAAGCTTTGTGATGGATTTAGTTGCTAAGCGCAGCATGATTCCCAATGCCATAGCCACGAATTCTGCCATGTTTAACGGTGCCAGACTTATTGGTCCGGCAGTGGGTGGTTTCCTTATTATTATGTTCAGTGAAGGTGTGTGCTTTGCTATCAATGCTATCTCATACATACCGGTAATTATCTCCCTATTCTTCATCCGCATCAGCTATCCTGCCATTCCCAAGCAAAGTGAATCTACCATTAAGAAGATCATTGCCGGCTGGCGTTATTCCTGGCACAGCTTTCCTATCCGCATGCTGGTAAGCAATCTGGCGGTTTACACCCTCTTTGGTATGTCCTACGCCACGCTTATGCCTGTGTTTGCCAAGGATATCCTGCACGGCAATTCCGGCACACAAGGTTTGTTGATGTCCACAGCCGGTATAGGTGCTTTAACAGGGTCTATGTTCCTTGCCTCCCGCAAGAACATCCGCGGTATGGCTCTCCGCCTCATCATTGTGGGCTTGAGTTTCAGTATGGCACTTGTTGTTTTTGCCTTTTCCGTATCTCTTGCATTCAGCATGTTCCTGATGCTTTTCATCGGATTTTCCATGATGATGACCATGGCAACCACCAACACCCTTATCCAAAGCACAGTCTCGGACTCTATGCGCGGCAGGGTTATTAGTCTTTACACCATGTCTTTCAACAGTATGGCACCCTTTGGCAGCCTAATGGTAGGTATCATTTCCAGCCGTTTAGGTGCTCGTTACGCCTTGCTTATCTGTGCCGGTATTTGCTTCCTTTGGTCGCTAAATAGTTTGCGGCTTGTTCCCCAATTTACCCGGGGCATCATGCGCATGCTGGTTATGAGCAAGAATACAGATGTTTACCGCATAAAACCCTTACCAGCAGAGTTGGTGCGTACATGAAGATTTTCTTTCATCTTGGCAAAAAAGTACCGGACTACCGCAGCCTGATGCACGAGCAAAAAGATTTTATCCTTGATGGCAGAGTAATCCCCGTTTCCCGCCTGGTAATTGCCGACCAAACCCATTCTGATCTTGTGCATCTTTGTCGTGAGGAAGATTGTGGAGCAGGGCTTGGCGATAAGCCTCAGATACCTGTTGTGGACGGTTTTATAACCAATATCCCAAATCAATTCCTGCTTATCCGCACTGCGGATTGTACTCCCATAATCCTGATGGATAACAAGCGTATGGTTGTATCCGCACTGCACAGCGGCAGGGAAGGCACCCGCAAGAACATTGCCGGTAAGGCAGTACAATTGATGCAGGAGCACTACGGAAGCGAAGTTAAAGACATTTGCGCCTACATCGGTGCCGGCATCTGCCATAAGCATTATGAGGTTAGCGAAGCTATTTACAGCGAATACAATGACAGCTTATCCGCCATGGGTCTGGATCCCGCAACCGAGCTACACCGCCATATAGACATCCGCAAAGGCATCTTCCAGCAGCTGATACAGGCAGGCATCACTTTTAGAAATATCGATAACATAAGCGACTGCACTTTCGAAAGCCCGGAATACCATTCCTTCCGGCGCGATGGCAGCCATAACCGTCAAATAAACCTGGTGGGAATTATCCATGAATAAAGTAATCACCAACAAAGCCGGCAACCTTGTGCTGGAGCTACGGCAGGACACTATGTCCGCCTGGCTGACCATCAAACGCAGCGGTAAGCTGATAGACGAAGCCGATATCCTTGCCCTGATTGAAGAAGCAGGGATAAAAACCGGCTTTGACGATGCTATCCGCCACATCCGCGAGAACTCTCTGGAAAAAGAATACGATGTTCCTTTCCCTATCGCTATTTGTAATGTGGAAGAAAGCGAATGCACTCTTCGCTATCACTTCAATCCTGATCTGCGTTTAGATATTTCATCAGGTATAAACTTCATGGATTTAGAGCGGATTAGCTACATTCAAGCCGGAGCGGTGGTTGCGGATTATTCCAGCAATCTATTTGAGCAGGGTGGTAGTATTTACGATATCTTTGGCGAGCTTATCCACCCCGGTTCCATAGACGAAGAACAGGCAAAAAGCCTTTCCGGCACAAATGTCAGCTTCATTGCTGCCAATCGTGATTTCATCGCGGACAAAACCGGATATCCTTATCTGGATGAATTAGGACGTATCTGCATACTTGATACCTTAGTAATAAACGGCGAGGATATCCCCGGCGATGCGCAAATACGTAGCCCTCTGGATATAGTGATTCAGGGTTCTTTAGCCTGCGTGAATCTTGTTTGTGGGGGCAATTTGTACATTAAGGGCGATTTGCACTCTTCCACTGTGTATGTGAACCAAGATTTGCATGTTGAGGGTGAGATTATCGCCTGTAACGCCCCAGGGGTAAAAGTTTTTGGCAACCTGTCCTGCAAGGGTATGCAGGATTCCCTGATACTCTGCCTTAAGCAGCTTAATTTTTCCGGCAGTATCGAAAACTGCACTCTTGCTTGCGATGGTGATATTCTGGGAAGCCACGACGATAGCAGTATTAAGGGTGGTACCATCCAGGCGGGAGGCTCTATTTCCATTGCGGAAGCCGGTTCTCCTGATGGCAATAGCACCGAACTGGAGATAGCTATCAGCCCCTTTTATCGTTCCCTGCTGATGCAAATGACCCGCGAACTGATTCATCTGAAAGACGATAGCGATGCCAATGCGGAAGCCATAGCAGAGATGCAAATCAAGATAAAGCAAAGTGAATCCCAACTGGATGAACAGCTAAACACTTTTCTGCATCGCCCAAGTGAAGACAGGAAGAGCATAATTGTGCACGGCAGTGTAATGCCTCCGGTCTCTATCAGGGTGCTGAAGCACTCCTACGAGATAAAAAACCAGCAGCAGGGATTGGAAATTCTGGAAAAGGAATAATTTTGGCATCACTGTGTCATAATTGAACGCTTCTTGCTGCGTATTTTTTTCTTGCATGCTGTACCCTTAATGCTTACTTACTTAATCGAAGCAGAGCCGAACGGGATCTGACCATGATCTCGCCGAGACTTATCATGGTGATATCATGGTCAGACCCCCGGCGGATTATCTTCGGGCAGCAGGGAAGATGTGTGTGTGCAGCAAACAAATTAGGTTAGATTTTAGATGATAATTGGAGATAGAACATGAGAAAGAGCATTTTAATTAGCTTGTTAGCCCTGTTATGGCTTGCAGGATTGATGGCTGTAGAGCCTGCGTTTGTGAATAATGCGGCAATATCGCCGGATGGAACCCAAGTGTGTTTTGTTTACGACACAGACCTGTGGATTGTTCCTTTTAAAGGTGGAGTGCCGCGTAGAATCACCAAAACCGCCAGTGATAACTGGAATCCGCAATGGAGTCCTGATGGCAAGACGATTGCTTTTTCTTCGAACCGCGAAGGAAGCAGCTACATATATCTGATGCCTGCCGAGGGCGGAGAGGCAAAGGTACTAATCCGCGAAAACATGGGTGTGTCCGATTGGTTCAGCGATTCCAAGTATCTGTTGTGCACAAAACACAGCCTGCAATGGGGTTGGTCTCTGTACAAAGTCCCCATCGATGGCACCCGTCCAGAGCTTATCGCCGAAATTGGCAATAGATTTGCAACTCTATCTCCGGATAACAAAAACATTGTCTATCAGCAGGGTGGTTACTCTGATCGCGAAGCCTATCGTGGCAGCGCCAATGGTGAATTGTGGATGGTGGATATCGGCACTAAGAAATATACAAAGCTAACAAATACAGAGACATCCGAGCTTTACCCCCGCTACTCTCACTTTAGCAATTCGCTATTTTATTGCGCTTCCGATGGAGAGCAGCTCCAGCTTACCAGAGTGGAAAAATTGAACTTCAAAAAACCCTTCACCCTCAGCAAGCTGAAGCAGTTCAGTGCCCGCGATATCAGTGTTGCCCGCAGTAGCGACCGCATCGTGTTTGAAGTTTTCGATGAGCTTTATACTTACGACCCCACCAGAATTGGAGGGAATCTAATAAATAAACTACAGATAGATCTGGCATCGGATGATTGGCAGGACACTACTGTCCGCTCCAAGATGAAGAACGAGTTTGATTTGTTTGCCGTATCTCCCGATGAGATGCTGGTGAGCTTCAATTATAAATATGATAGCTTCCTGATGCCCCGAAAAGGCGGCGAGCCAAAACAGATAACCTTTGACCACTCTGCAGCTAATTCCATGCAGTTTGTGGACAAGCGCAAGCTTATTATCAGCAGATTAGTGGATGGTAAGAACAGACTGTTTACTGTAACGGCAGATTCGCTGTTTACCGTGCAACAGGTAGATTGGTTTGGTTCCGACAGCCTAAGCGTGGAAGATTTTTACAAGGACAGCAAAGGCAGATGGGCAATACTATACAACGATTATGAGCGGGGAAAGAAAATAGCCGTTGCAGATTCCGGTTTTGTGAATATCCGCCCGATAATAACCCCTTGGGCAGTATCCACTAATTTTGCCTTTAACAAAGCTGGAACACATGCCGTTTATGGCACTATCCGGGATGACAGCTACATCCGAGAGCTTTATTTATACGATGTGGAAACCGGGGAAAACCGCAAGTTGATCGCAGATGATTCCTGGATGAGTTCCCTGATCTGGACGCCTGATAACAAGTCCATTCTCCTTAGCCGCGGCAGAGCAATCTACCGTCTGGATTTGGTTCCCAGAGATGAATTTGAACTGGATAAAGACAATTGGAAAGAGATATTCGCTCCCGAGCCTACTGTGAAAGATACCGCCAAAGTGAAGCCGGAAGAAAGCGGAGAAGAATTGTCGACAGATATTGTGGAAGGCGAGGAAGAAACCAAAGAAGAAGTGAAACCTGAAGCAACAGAGCCGGAACCCATTAAGCTTGATATTGTGTGGGAAGGTTTGGACAAAAGGTATTACCCCTTAATCCAATTTCCGGAAGGTTATGTCTCGGTGTTATCAGCGATAGATGACAGCACTTTCTACTACATTGAGCACACCACAGCAGATGATAAAAACAGCTACTTGAAGAAAGCCAATATATACGGCAAGAACACAAAAGAGGAATTCAGCTTTGGTAAGGATGCCAGCAATTACTTTACCGTGGGGAGTGCCATATACTACCTGGACGGCTCTAAACTGAAATCCTATAATCTTGCCAACTCTGCCCGCAAAGAAATTGGGGTGGAGCTTGAATACCAATATGACAAAGCCACGCTGAACCGCAGAGTGTTTGAGCAAGCATGGGGTGCGTTTGGAGAGAATTTCTACGATCCCGATATGCACGGCAAGAACTGGAAAAAGCAATATGAGCTCTACCGTCCCTATGTGGAAAAAGCACGCTCTATCAACGATATAGCCACAATCATGGATGAGATGATCGGCGATGTGAATGCCTCGCACACAGGCTTCTACCCTCGTCAGGATGATAGAAGATACTATAACCCCAGTGCCTATCTTGGTGCCGAGATCGATTACCAAGACATTGTGGCAGAAGGCATTAAACTCGGAAGAGTGTACCCAACCTCTCGCCTGGCAACGATATACAAACTGAAGGGTGGAGAGCTGATTACTCACATCGATGGAATAAAGATCACTACTCATTCACCCATAGATTCCCTGCTTGCAGGAAAGATTGGAAAGAAGATTAAGCTTAGCTTGGTGCAGAATGAAGTACCCGTTGAGGCTGTGATTACCGGGCTTAGTTTCTCTCAGGCGCGGGCGATGTGGTACTCTAACAATATCGAGCGGAGCAAGGCTTTGGTGGATAAACTTAGCAACGGAAAGCTTGGCTATATCCACATTCAGGCAATGGGTGGCGAGGACTGGAACAAGTTCTATTCCGAGCTGTTCAGAGATAACTTCGATAAAGATGCTTTGGTGATAGATGTGCGTGGTAATTATGGCGGGCACATCCACGATCAGATTATCTCCCTGCTGCAAAAGAAGCGATATGCCTATTCCACCAGCCGCAACCTCAGCCGGGTGCAAAGAGCTGAGCCTCGCCGTGCCTGGGACAAACCTACTATTGTTCTGGTGAACCAGGATTCCTTTAGTGATGGCGAGATATTCCCCACAGTGTATCAGGAGCTTAAGCTCGGTAAAGTTGTGGGTATGCCCTCCAGCGGTGCAGTGATCGGAACCTGGCAATATGATTTGCTGGATGGATCCTCCATGCGGATGCCCGGTTCGGGCTGGTATAAGCTGGATGGCACCAATATGGAAGGGACAGGAGCAATGCCGGACATTATTGTGGAAAACCTGCCGGAAGACGTGATTGCAGAACGCGATCCCCAGTTAGAGCGCGCAGTTCGGGAGCTGTTGAAAGAGCTGAAGTGATGAATCAAACAGAGCTAAATAACCTGCTGCTTAGAGCTAATTCCTTGGTGAAAACCAATTGGATACATGCGGTGCACATTCTGGAACAGGCAAAGCAAGAGCATCCCAAGAACATGCAAATATTGATGAATCTGGGGAATATCTTTCTGGAGAGGCAGCTCTTCGAGAAAGCTTTAACCTTTTATCAGGAAGCCATTTCGCTTCGCCCCAAAGATAAGCAATTGCTGTATTTAATCGGCAATTGCTATTTTGCTACCGGCGAATACCAGATTGCCATAACGTACTTTAACCAGATAGATGATCCTCCTCCCGAAGTGCTTTACAACAAAGCACTGGGCTTAGCATTTCTTGGCTCCTACAAGGAAAGCATCACCGTGATCCATCAAATCCTGAAAGTACTAACAGATAACCCCTTCATCTATTTCCTGCTGATAGAGCAATACCTGCGCATTCAGAACTATGACGAAGCGTATAAAGTAATCTCCATAGCCGAAAAGAGATTTGGCAGGCACCGTCAGCTCTTGCTGCTATCTGCCGTGGTGCACAGTAAAAAAGGCATCTGGCTAAAAGCCTACCACTGCTTTGCAGAATATGAAGTTCTCAGCCCTATAAACAGTCCTGATCACCTAACCAGCTTTGCCGTTGCAGCCAGTAAGATAGGACTGAATGATAAAGCCATTGCTTTGCTGTTTCGCGCCCGTGAAATTAACCCATATATCAGCGGGATATATGAAGAACTGATCCGGCTTCAGCTACATAAAGGCGATACTTCCGGCGCAAAAGCCAGCCTGAATCTGGCAAAGAAGTACATCACCCGCTTCAACCCCATCCTGCGTTTGTTGCAGGAAAGAATCCGCAACGAAGAATTAGATTCCAACCATCCTTCGTAGTATAAGCATCTGCCTGAACCCAGCACTTTGAGAGGTAACATCATGAAGCATCCCGCGATAATCTCCATTATCCTATTCTGCATAATTCCTATAGGCTTATGTGCCTGGACGAACTGGAATACACTATCCAACCGTAATTTTAAGATATTCTATCAGCCCGGAATGGAAAGCGAAGCCATGGCAGCTATGCAGACCATGGAGTACTACCGTCCATACGTGGAGAAACTTACAGGTAACACTCACCCCCGCACAGCAGTTAAGCTGGAAGACATCGGCAATCTGGTAAACGGGTATGCCAATCCTGTTGGAAACCAAATTGCATTGTTCCGTTACCCTCCTACAAGTGACGAGCTATCCGTTTGTGACGATTGGACGCAGATGGTTGCTCCGCACGAGTATATTCACATGCTGCAAATGACCAACGACAGCGGTGTTCCCCAGCTTATGCGGCAGATATTCGGCAATCTTCTGTATGTTCAGCTCCATCAGCCCATGTGGATGACAGAAGGTATCACGGTATATGGCGAAAGCCAGCTTTCTCCCACGTCAGGCAGGCTAAATGGCGGTTATTACACATCAATAATCTCTGCATTGGCAAAAGAGAACAGGCTGCCATCTCTAACCAAGGCAGCATATTACAGTTCCGATACCCCCCTCGCCCATTACTATGTGTTTGGAGGCAGCTTTCACAGCTATCTTGCCCGCACTTATGGCGAAGACAAGTTTGCCACTTTATACCATGATAACTCTTCCCGCGTGGAATCTTACACTAATGCGGCGATGCCGTCCCTGTCTCTGAACGGTGCTTTTGCCCGAACATATGGCAAACCCCTGGAAGTTCTGTGGCAGGATTGGCAGAATAGCGAGAAAGCCAAGCCTTATCAAATGCCGCAACAGCGCAGCACTTACTCCGGCTGGAATAAAAGCGAGCTTAAAAGCCATAATGACATGCTTTTTTACATAGCGAGCAAGGCAGATAAAACGGGACCCGGAGCCAGCATTTACCATAATGGTATTGTCCGGCTGGATCCCACCACCAACAAATCACGCTTTATCATCCAACAAAGTACAGAGTTTCCTGCAGGATTTCAAATTGCCAATGATAAGATATACTACTCGCGCAATCAGGTTCAACGCGGCTTTGCCAACGCAGAAAACGATGGCTATGGCTTTGTAACCGAAATCCTGAGTGCAGATTTGTATGGCAGTAACCGCAAGGTGCTGTGCAAAGGGTTGATTCGAGCTTTTTCTCCCTTGCCGGACGGCAGTTTGCTGCTGGCAGAGGACATGCCCGATTACCAAAGCTCAATTATAAAGAGGTTCGATCCCACCACAGGTGTGACAACTGAGCAGTTCAGCACCACCAAGCTTATCCATGGCATCTTTGTGGATGGTGAGCGCATCTTCGTGAATGCCAAGGACTACTGGAAGAACAGCAGTATATTCGAACTGGATATCGCAGCCAAAAAGCTTGTACCCATCATAGACACTCCCAGCTGGGAGGTTATGACAGCCGTCAGCGGTGAGATCATCAGTTTTGCGGCGGTTTACGACGGCAGCACTGGCAGTTATCAGTATAACCTTACCACCGGCGCATGCAGCCGATTTGGCGGCATATCTGATATCCGCACTCCCGTGCAAACTCCACAAGGGAAGGATTACTTTATTTCCGTTAATGGCGATGGACTGGATATTTATACAGATACACTGATCCTGAAGCCATACTCTATCCCCCAAAAAGCCTACGATAATCCCCCCTTCCAGCGTATTGCATACAGCGGAGCGGCTACCAAACCCGCAGCTTCTTCTTTGGCGACAAAAAGCGACGGCTCGCCTGTTCCAGCCACCTGGAATGAAGCCATCGATACCTATAACATCAAGCAAGGCACCTATATGGATAACGTATTGCACCTGCTGATGCCACGCATGCTGCATCTGCCCATCCTTGAAGGTACTACCGACAGCTTGTCTATTGGTGCGATATTAGTTGGTAACGATGTGGTGGGGGACTTCCCTCAGTGGCAGTTGACGGGCTATTATGACACCTACCGAAGCAAGACAAATGTGGAATTTGCCCTGCAAAACAGCTTCTTCCGCCCTTTACATCAGCAGATAGAAGTGTCCAATATAGATGGCGGCAGCCTGACCCTGAATCAATACGCCACCCTTTATCAGCGGGCGAATTTTGGTTTGAATTCCATAGTTGGTGGAATCCGCTATATTGCCAGAGATGCTTACGAACGACGGATTGTAAGCCCTTACATCAATAACAGCCTATCATGGGCAGGCGGCAGACTGGGGCTTTACAATTCACTGGTTTGGGAGGATAAAGAGAATTTGTCTTCCAACCGCAATCGCCTGGGCTGGCAAGGACAGCTTAGTTTCCGGCAACAAGCCACAACTCACTCCGAGCTAAATAGCACCGTTAATATAGCTTACGATCCCGATGCCGAAACGGACGAAGTATTTTATCCCCTGCGCGGCTATGCGGACGAACTGCCCGCCAACCAGGGTATTACCATCCGTAACACCCTTTACCACCCCCTGTATAAGGTGAGAGAAGGTAACTGGAGTCCGCAAATATACCTGGAAGATATATCCGGCGGGCTGTTCTTTGATGCCGCACTGCCTCGTTACAACACCGAAGCCGCTGCTCATTACTCTTATGGAGTAGAACTGATCGCCGAAATAGGTGCTGCCTTCCAGGGAATGATGAATATCGGAGTGAGAGCTGGATACGACAGAGAAGGTAAATCTTTTATAGACTTAATGTTGGGAATTGGTTACTAACAAAGTATAAAGCTCTCTTTCATATCGAGTGGCTTGGCATTATCTGTGCTCCCTCTGGGATTATGCATCCTGCCATGCAGTTCGATTCTGATATTGCCCCTTACTTCCGACATGGATTTAGCCTGATATATAGCCGTATACTTCCCGTAACCCTCCCATATCCGATACGGGAGGGTTATGGGAAGGTTATGAGCTGCAAGCAAGGTAGAATACAGAGTTTGCTATGCAAAGATATAGTGCATATGAACAACTCTTCTTGTTAAGAAGCTATGTTAGCAGCTAAGAATGAAAATGAACCTATGATAACCTTATTTAAGTGCTTTTAATGCGGCTTTGTAGTCCGGCTCTTGAACAATATCCTCCACCAATTCCCGATAGATTACCTTGCCTTCTTCATTGATAATCACAACCGCTCTGGCAAGCAAACCCGCCATGGGACCATCCACAATCTCCAGTCCGTAAGCCTTGCCAAAATCATGACTTCTAAGCTCGGAAAGAGTGAATAGCTTGTCTATCCCTTCAGCTGCACAGAACCTGCCCAGAGCGAAGGGGAGGTCTCGGGATATCCCCAGAACCACTGTCCGGGGTGTCTTGGCGGCTTCGGAATTGAATTTGCGCACGCTCATGGCGCACACACCCGTATCTATGGAAGGATATATGTTCAGCAGTATCTTCTTGCCTTGGAAATCTGCTAATGTATGATCCTGTAGCTTGTTATCGGTAAGGATGAATTCTTTTGCCTTGCTCCCAATGCGGGGCAGACTACCGTTAGTATTTATGGGGTTGCCGTGTAGTTTTAGCTTAGCCATTTTAATATCTCCTAATTGTCTCTTTACTCAAGAAGATAAGCATAGTGACAAAGAATGCAAACATAAGGGCAAACAAAAAGGGTGAGATTTCTCCCACCCCTGTATTACTTAATCTTATGATTCTTAATAGAAGAACAGCTTCACGGCAATGGCAATCAACAGAATGGAATTTATCGCAAGCCAGATTCTAAGCTGATTAAAGCTCTTGATATACACTTCGCGGTTCAACTGCACTTTCTTCTCCAGACGCACTAACAGGTGCTCCAGAGTACCCAGTTTGTCTTGAGTCTTGTCATTCTTCTTTATGGCTATATTGTGGTTTGTATCACGTTTGAAATGACGCATAACCTCGAAAATGAGAGGAATGAAGGCTGGGATGAAACGGCTAAATGCTTTTGCCATAATAAAAATCCCCCACATGGATTAAAATTTGTAACCCAAGTTGAAATAGTGCGTACCTTCAAGCACGGAATGATGCGTGTAAGTGTAATCCACTTCTATGTTTTCGATATAGAAGCTGGCACCGGCGTTGTAAGTAGCAGGGTTTTGATGAACTCCAAAACGGAGGGCAAGAGGCTCGAAGATACGGGCTTCCACTCCACCCATGAACTCGGTTTCGTGGGCAAAGTCCTTCTTTATCTCAATACTGGTAGTAACCCTGTCATAAGGTGTATAGGAAATTCCCAGCGCAAGCTTGTTCGGCAAATCTATTTGGTTCTCTCGTCCCATCTTGGCTTTGTTTATGTTGGTTACGGAAAAGCCGAATTTTGTTCTGCCATGCAATAACGCAAGCACGCCAACATCCAACCCGATGGCAGTATCATCCTCTTCCCCATTCATGGAAAGATTGTAGAAGTTACCCACATAACCAAAACTGATCTCAGAATGAATATCCTTAATCAGTGTAATGCCATGGCCAATGCTCCAAACTTGTTCACTCATCAGAGTGAAATCCTCGAAATCCACATCCAACACCCGGGCACCCACAGCTATTGTGCCAAGCTTGGCAGGAAGCTGTGCGCCCAAAGCAAGGGTCTTGTATTCGGAAAACTCTTGATTAAAGAGATTAGCAAATCCAAACTTAACCCCATATCTGGTGGAGGTTAATCCTGCAGGATTGTAGAACAGGGCATTCGCATCATCGGCAACTGCGGTGTAGGCATTACCCATTCCCCGCGCTCTGGCAGAGGGCTGGTAATCGTCGAACACTGCTAAGAGGAGGACGGACTGGATCAGGATCAGGCTTATTATAATTAACTTTTTCATGCTTCACCTCACTTCAGACGGGACTTAATCACGATGGGTTGCACCGTGCGGGCAATGGCACCAGTTTTCCGGTTTGCAACTTCCATGTGGCAATAATACAATCCGGGAGGAAGAAGGTTCATGGCACCGTCCCTGCCATTCCATTCAAAATCGTCAATTTGCTGGACGGTGGTTAAACCTGTGAAATTCTGATTAAGGGGAGTGGAAACCAATCTGCCCTGGGCATCATAAATGCGGATTACGGTGCGGGCAAGGAAACCGCCTTTGGTGCCGTATTCAATCCAGATTTTCTGCCCCTGGGAGGGATCAAAGATGTTCTGCTCAGAGATTCTACCGGAGGTATCTTTGGTGTAAACATCCATATAGGCTTTGAATTCGTCTATGATTACAGATAGGCTACCATTCTGGAAGTTGGTGATGGCATTGTCATTATAAGTGAAGCTGCTTATTACAATCGGAACCACTCCATAGGCTCTTGGCTCCAGCAGTAGCTTAATTAAGGTATTCTCACCCTCAGGTGCAACCATAACTGTGGCAGGAGTAGGATTGTATGTGATTGTAATTGCATTGCCGAGAACAGTAACTGTAGGATTCGAAGTAGTAAGAGTGCCACTATAATCCACGCCCATAAAACGCACAAGAGAGGCATCCAATTGAAGTGTCATGCTATAACGGGTAACATTCCATGCAGAAAGTAACTTGGTGGTTTTAACTTCAACTGAGATGGTTTCGTCCAAAGCTGCCTTAACTCCTTGAATGGAGATTTTGCTGGCAAAGATGTCATCTACCTTAATCAAGTCTGCTGCGTTACGGGGGTTCACTTTGTAGCCATCTGTAGTAGTATAATCCACAATACCTTGAATCTGGTGCCACACATCTCCAATAACAATCTCAGAGGAAGGATGTCGGTAGAAATAATCATCAGTCTTGGAATCAGCAACGCCTGCTACATCTGCATCAGCAATTTGGAACTGACCGAACAGATTAAACGATGTCTTTATCTTAACGTTGTTAAAACGAACCATCACGCCTTCCCATGCCTCAGACATGCTGTTGTTATAGGGAAGTGCCGCTGTGGTAACGTTGCTCACAGGTACTGGGTTTCCGGGGGATTCCACGTAGTTAGCGGTAACAGACTGTAGCTGAGTAACGCTGTTATACTCAATAACGGTACCGCTTACACGGATCATATCTCCCATCAACACAGTATTACTAAGAGCACTATTAAAGACAAATAGTCCGCTCCATCTGCCATCATCAGTGGCACTAAGAGCATCGCCAAGATAGAAGCCGCTTCCGGGTTTTATCGCGGTAACAATTCCACGTACCTGCACCGCCACACCCATATACGGGGAGTTGGCAGTTCCATCGGTAGGTTCCTGTATCTGACGACAGGTGAGTACCTGAGCTGAAAGTCCTGCGCTAAGAACGAGGACTATAAAAAGTAAAACTACACCTTTCATTTATATCTCCTTGGTAGTAATTTCGGGTAAGGGGGTTTCGGGTTCCGGGTTTGATTCGGGGACATCCTTGATGAACAGCATATCAATCACAAGTAGGCACACACCAATAAAAATAGAGCTATCTGCCACATTGAAGATTGGAAACCGCTGCATGATAAAATCAGGGAAATCTACGCTGAAGAAATCGGTTACGCCACCATAGATAATGCGGTCAACCAAGTTGCCTAATGCACCACCTAATACAAAGCCAAATGAGACTACTTGAATACGATGTTGGCTGCGACGCAGTAAGTAAACTATGAAGCCTAAGGCAAAAATGGTTACGGTGATAAAGAATATCCGGTTTATAAGGTCATTATTAAAGCCAAGCGAGAATGCTGCTCCGGTATTCTGAACATGGATAAGCATGAAGGTATCCCCAAAGAGGTCTTTTAACAAAGGAATACTTTGATGCATGTCCATATACAAGCGAACTAAAGACTTGCTAAGCTGATCCAATACCAAAACAAGCATCATTATGAAGCCGGCAGGGGCTATCTTTAGCTTTGTAAGAGGTGTGGTCAACGTCTTTGCCGCCTCTTCTTGTCTTCCATCTTTTCCTTGCAATCGAAGCAATAGATGGCATAGGGTATTATTTCCAGCCGGGATTCATGGATCAAGTCTCCACACATCTCGCAAACACCGTAAGTCTCATCCGCAATGCGGCGCATGGCATCATTCAGCAAGCGAATCTTCTCCCTTTCGCCCTCCATCAACATCACAGTTTGTTCCATCAAATTAGTATCGGAGCCTTGATCTGCCTGGTGGTATGCATAGCTGGAGAGATCACCGCTGCTTTCGCGTGCACCGATGCTTTGGTCTTTATTTATATTCTCGATATAGCTAACACTTTCGCGGAGTTCCTTAAGGATAAGCTCCTCGTAGTGCTTAAGTTGCTCAGCAGTCAGTTTCAAAACGGTCATCTATGTCTCCTTGCTCCATAGTTAAAATAATGAGAATAGCCAAGTAATATGATCCCGCAACTTATGTCAATGAAATTTATGCGATGCCTGAAGAATAAACTCTGCCAGGATGTTTTTAAGCTGATATCCTGAAATACCTGCATGATGCCGTATTTCTTCCTGAGAGTGAGCCTGCTCGTGAAATAAGTTGCTGTAATTGGTAACAATAGAGTATGCCAGCACTTTCATGCCTGCGTGACGTGCGGTGATCACTTCCGGCACGGTGGACATGCCCACCAAATCTGCGCCCCAGCTTGCGAAGGCAGCACATTCGGCTTTTGTCTCCAGGCTTGGTCCCGTAACTGCAAGATAAACGCCTTTGTGGGTTGTGATCCCCTGCGTAGCGGCAATCTCATCGCATAACAAGCGATAGTCCGGATCGTAGGGTTGGTTCATAGAGGGAAAACGCTCTCCCAAATCCTCATCATTATGCCCGATCAGCGGGTTTGTGCCCATAAAGTTTATGTGGTCGGTTAGCTGTACAATTGCTCCCGGAGGAAGCTCCTGCCTCAAACTACCCGCAGCATTGGTCACAATTAAAGCCTTTACTCCCAGTGCAGCCAGTACTCTGGTAGGAAAGATAACCTGCTGCATGGCATAGCCTTCGTAATAGTGAAATCTACCCTGTAAAAACAGCACCGGTTGCTTATGTACCTCAGCAAGCACCAAAAAGCCTTTATGAGACGGCGCGGTGCTGCTTACAAAGCCGGGGATATCAGTGTAGGGTATCTTACAAAGCTCAGGGAATGCTTCTGCCATATCGCTCAAGCCTGTGCCTAATATCACAGCAAACTTAGGTTGTTGGGGCAGTTTCTCTTTAAGCCAAGCGGCAGTTTCGTTTATACTTGTCATCTTATTTTCCTTTAACATCAGGGCTTATTCTCCTGTTTGGGGACGATATCTTCTTTTATCTGACGGAATTCGCTATCAAGCTGCAGTTCACTATCCTTGCTGAGCAGCGGGTCTTTGCCAATTCTATCCTGAAAGCTTTGCAGCTCCACTCTGAACTGCATCAGGAACTGTCTTTTCTGCTCTTTCATCTGCAAATACTGGTGTTCCAACACGCTTAAATACTGCTTTGCCTCATGGATTGCCCGTTTGGCTTTTATCTCTGATTCGTGGATAATGTTCTCCGCTTCCTTGCGGGCATTAGCCACGATATCTGCTTTGGTCTTTTCGGCAAACACCAGCGTCCGGCTGATCAGTTCTTCTCTGCGTTTCAGGTCTTCAACTGCGCTTCCGGCTTGCATAGCTTCTTGTTTCACTTCGTATTGCATCTGTTCTCTGCGGGCGAATTCCTTATCCTGTTTTTTTTGGAATTCTTCCAATTCACTTGCAACCTGGTCTAAAAATGCGCGCACCTCTTTTTTGTTATAGCCGAACATCTGTCCGGAAAAGTCCTGGTGCTTAATATCTATGGGAAACAGTGGCATTTTTCTCCTCCTGCTTAAATTAACGATGCGAGTAATCGGGAAAGTAAGTTCAGAATCATATAGGCAATAATCGGCGACAAATCCAGCCCCATAGAGGGCATTATCTTGCGGATGGGTGCCAATACAGGCTCTGTGATCTCATACAAAAAGTGAAAGATAGGATTGCCGGGATTACGTATAACCCAGGATGCTATTACTCTGGCAAAGATCAGCAGATTGTAAATCTGGATCACCCGTACCAGCAGGTACATGGCAGTGCCGGAAAGCGACCCGGGATAGTTCAATCCAGCACCTCGTGGCAATTGCGGCAGCGGGCTTCATAAGCTTCCGTAGAGCCAACCAGTATCTGCTCGCCTTTGTGAATGGTACGCTGGGTGCGATTGGCGGGATTCCCGCATTTCATGCAGATGGCAAGGTTCTTGGTAACGTATTCTGCCACGCAAAGAAGCTGAGGCATGCTACCAAAGGGTTCGCCCTTGAAATCCTGATCCAAGCCTGCTACAATTACCCTGTAACCCTGATCCGCCAGGTCGTTACAAATACCAACAATAGATTCATCGAAGAACTGCGCCTCATCTATGGCAACTATCTTAATATCGTCCTGCAAATAGGTATATATCTCGCTGGGTTCATTTATGGGAATGGACGGAGCCTGCATCTGCGAATGGGAAACGATGTTATTGGCATCATAGCGGTCATCAATCACCGGCTTAAAAACTAAAACACGTTGCTTGGCATACTCGGCACGGCGTATCCGGCGGATAAGTTCTTCGGTTTTGCCGCTGAACATACTGCCGCAAATTACTTCGATCCAGCCTGTTTTCTGGTTTATAATATTCACAATTCCTCACTTCCTGTTAAGTGTTTAATCCCAATATACCAACACCAGAAAAAGGCGTATTTTGTCAATTACTCATTTTCAGTTTCGCTGCAAGCTTGCCCAAGGAGGCGGCAAATACACACGCCTCGTGTGTGTACCCGTTTTACTTTGATAAAGCTGCCCCCCTCTATCAACCTTACTTCTCGCTTTACAGCAGCTTTTTTTTGAGTTAAACGAGTCTTGATACTTGTAAGCATAGATAATTTCCCAAAGAAGGAAACCGATCTCCAGCTCGGCTTTTGGCAACCGAAAGATAGCCCCACCCATGTTAGGTGCTGCATGCCAAGCTTTACAATGCACTACCATGTGCTACACTTAGTTTAACTCTCATCTGAGCCACTAAAGATATAGGTAAATTGCTTAAGGCTTCAGACGAAAGTCAAACATTCCTTGTTAACTCCTCCGGCTTCCTTGCTTGAATTGCTTATGCATTACGCATGAAATACGGATGCGATGCGTAATGGGTGGGGAATGATAGGGCAATTCATGCAGGAAAGCTATACCTGAGACGGATAGATAATAGTAGTTACAAACTCATTTCCTGCAAAGCTGAAAAGCGCAAATCCCCGCACACACGGCAGCATTCAGGGATTCCATTTCTCCCGGCATATCAATGCGCAAACTCACATCCGCCATGGTTTTAATCGCGGAGGACAAGCCATGCGCCTCTCCCCCAAGTGCCATTATGTAGGCAGATGGGGGCACTTTATAATCCTGCAAAGCGAAGCTTCCCGCCATATCCAGAGTGATTACAGTTGCTCCCAGGGCTTTAAGCTCAGAAGGAGTACACACCCGGAAAGGTACTTTGTAAACCGCACCCAAAGAAGCACGGATCACTTTGGGAGAGCCAAGCTCGCAGCAGCCCGTGCTAAGCAGCACACTATCCACCCCAAATGCAGCCGCAATGCGGAAGATTGTCCCCATATTACCGGGATCACTGATCCCATCCAGATAGAAAGCAGAACGGAAGCTTACGCTTCGCTCTTCGGGCAAAGGGTACAAGCCTGCGATTGCGGGAGGTGATTCACTATCACAGATGCGGTTCATTATCTCCGGTGTTACATCGTAAATCGCTTTAGCAGGCAGCGCTGGCTCTCCCTGGGCAAGGTACAATTCTTCCGGCACAATCCCCCAGTCGGCAAGCTGTTGCAATGTGCGTCGCCCTTCCACCACAACTTTTTGTTCCAAATTTCTAAATTTCTTCTGTTTAAGTTTAGCAAGACTATGTATTCTGGCGATGCTAAGGCTTAAGTTCGGCATTATGATCCCCCTCTCGTAACCCTGTATTATATCAGCTATCTACACACTTATCCACATCTACTGTGGATAAAGCCTGATTTCTAACTTGTCCATATTGCAAGTACTTAGTGTTTGTGGAGCGATATCCACAAAAGTTATCCACAAGTTATCCACAAAACAGCCAAGCCCTTTTTTTAGTATAAGATAATGAGTTTTTGCGCAAATTGTTTAGTCCCCATCGAAAGCCGGATAAAGTATCTGCCCGCCGGAAAGTTCTTAAATTCTGCATCGGCAAAAAGAGGGTAGCTGCCCGCACCAAAGCTAACAGTTCCCAGCTCTCGGGATAGAACTTTCTGCCCGCGCAGATTGAATATGTCCAAGGATAAAGCACCGCTAACATCCTCTCCAGCAAGCCAGTGCAGAGTGGCAAGATTCTTATTGCGGATTGGGTTGGGACTAACGGTTACGGACGAGAAGCTGTAATCCCCTTCCAGAGCCGCGCTGCGGTTCCAACTTTGATCCACGGCAAACACCTTATAGCTTCCAAACATGGTTATGGGAGCAGTAGCTATGAATGTCCCATCAGTGTAACTTGGATATAAACTATAGCCATATGTGTGCGTGCCCTCAATAACCAACAAACGGTAATGCAGCGAATCAGGATCTGAGGGGGCTTGAACATGCAAAATCAGGGTGTTGTTCACCACGCTTTTACTTAACAAGATTGGTGCATCAGGCGGAATATCGTCTCCCAAGGCATGATTCACTACACTAAGCCATTGTGTCCTAGCAAATTTCAAGTGGCTGTAACGCTCCCATCCCCAGGTAAAATTCAGCCTGAAATCCGGGAACCACAATGCGCCGGTGCCGATGTTTGTTTGCGGCTGGGGTGTTGTGTAAGTGCTGCTAACAACCATGTTGTCCCACATTACCCTCAGTTCTGCAGCCTTTGTCCTTATTCCTCCAGATTCTGCTCCTGAAGCCCTGGTAAGGAAATCCCTCATGTCTACGTCTGCCATGCCATCATTCATGCTGTAGCATTGCTGGCGGATACTAAGCAAATTCCCTCCGTAAGTTAAGTATATGGAGGTAAAAGCTCTGAATTCATTAACAAACGCGCTTATAGCAGCAGTGGCAATCGTAGAGCAAGTGGTTGTCCAATACTGTCCCCCGGTGTTTATATCTCCCCAAGGTAGATAGGATTCCACATACAGTAAGGGGATTTGGTTAACAATAATATCTATATCGCTGCTAAACAAGGGGATGATAGTCTCGTATGGGAAGCCGTTAACCGGCACCAGATCAGCCGAGCCAATCACATAATCCGCCGTCTGATACACTTCGGTAAGCACTTCAATGCTTTGCATGCTGCATGCATCGAACAGCAGAATATCCAGATGTGGTATGTTTGCCAAAGCCATAGCAAGTTCGCCGTTATATACGCTTATCAGGTTCTCGCTGCCGTCATCCGGGCAGATCCACTTGGTGTCATTGCCTTTATACCAGCTATTCCCATGCGACCAGATCACCAGCATCTTCCTATCCCCGGGATAAGCACCAAAGCCCCAGTTGATAAAGCTGTTCAGGGTATTATAGTCTCCGCTGTCTATCTCCCCCATATTGCCTATAACAGGCGAAGTAACGGTAGGCGAGCTATCCTGCTGTATTCTGTATCGCTTTGCTCCTCCGGGGAAATCAGCTTGCACAATCAGGTTCAAGCCTTCAGGCTGGA
Source organism: Candidatus Cloacimonetes bacterium HGW-Cloacimonetes-3 (assembly GCA_002840645.1). Classification (GTDB taxonomy): domain Bacteria; phylum Cloacimonadota; class Cloacimonadia; order Cloacimonadales; family Cloacimonadaceae; genus Cloacimonas. Next base: position 104,832 of record PHBO01000004.1, on the reverse strand, counting down.
CTGGTATTTCCATGCTGTTTATATCTAAGATACCTTGCTGCGACAGGTTATTATCCGCAGCCATGTAAACAAGCACAGTCCAAGTTTCAGCGCTGAGTTTCCCCAGCGCTAATACTATTAATATGAGTAGCCAAAGGCTATTTTTCAATAAGGGTATTCCAGTGCCGGCTCAAGTCCGCTTAATACGCGAACACCGCCCTGAGACAGTGCTTCCATTTCTTTCTCACCGGGATAAATGTAAAGCGGAGCAATGAATCCGACTCTATCGCGAATAAAATCCACCACACTCGCATTAAACACCAAGCCACCGCTCATGTATATGGCATCCACCTTGCCTCCAAGCACTGTGGCGCACGCACCTATCTCCTTGGCTACCTGATAGCACATGGCGTTGTGTATCTTTTTGGCATATTCATCTCCGGCATTGATGCGCTTTTCCACCTCGATACCGCTGTCTGTGCCCAGATAAGCCATCATCCCGCCTGCTTTGGAGAGGTAGTTACTCAGCTCTTTCTTGGTATATTTACCTGAATATGCCATATCAATCAGGTCTCCTATCGGCAAGGCACCGGCTCTTTGCGGAGAGAATGGTCCCATACCCAGAAGCGCATTGTTCACGTCCACAACTCTGCCGTTTTTGATGGCAGCCACGGAGATACCTCCACCCATATGCACGCCGATCAGGTTGGCTTCACTGTAGTCCTTGCCAAGCTCCGCAGCCAGCAAACGCCCGATGTAGCGTATGTTCAGGGCATGCAGCAGGCTTTTACGCTCAATCTCCGGGATGCCAGAGATGCGGGCAATATCATCAAACTCGTCCACCACCACCGGATCAACTATAAAAGAAGGAATATTCAGCGGATCGGCGATTGCTTTGGCTATGAAAGCACCAAGATTGGAAGCATGAATCCGTCCCCATCTGGTGGGGTCTTTAAGGTCATTCAGCATGGTTTCGCATATCTTCCAGGTTCCTCCACTTACGGGACGCACCAAACCGCCTCTGCCTACCACGGCATGCAGGCTTTCGGGCGAGACGTTATTCTCCGCCATAGCTTCCATCACCAAGTTTTTACGGAAGTCATACTGTTCAATAATGCCACCGAACTTGTCTAATTCAGCAGGATCGTGGCGCAGGGTTTTCTCGAATAGGGGTGTATTGTCATCGAAAACAGCGATTTTGGTAGATGTGGAACCGGGGTTTATCGCGAGCACACGATAAGTCATTTCTCCTCCAGAAGGGTAGTATTTATTTTCTTGCAGGCTCTTTAAACCGCTTAAAACTGTCAATAACTTTTCCTAAACAAACCTAAATCCGTCTTTATCCATGAATCCACTCCTGCTGCAATGCTCGCCTAATTACTGTAACTAAGAAACTTGGCTGCCGCTATATCTGCTTTACCAATCTAAAGCTATTTTGGGGTGCTTAATTTTCAGGCTTGTTTACCTTGTTTGCAAAGATTTAGCTTGCCAGAATCACCCCCTTCGATATCGTGGCAAAAAAAGTATGGGAGATTATCATGACAGATAAAGAAAAACAAGACTGCAACTGTGGTGAAGATCACGATCACGATTGTGAGTGTGGCGAAGACGATTGCAACTGCGAATCCAACATCATCACCCTGGATATGGAAGATGGTACACAGAAGGATTTTAACGTCCTGAACATCATCGAACACGAAGGCAAGCAATACGTTGCGTTATCCGAAATGGATTCCGTGGAGTACGACATCCTTCGTTTTGAAGAAGTGGATGACAGCCTTGAGCTTAGCATCATCGAAGACGACGCTGAATACAACGCCGTAGCCGATAAGTTCGACGAGATATTCAGTGCCGAAGAGGCTGATCTGGATATCCCCGAAAACGAATAATAAATCAGCACCCTTATCAAGCATCCATCAGGCATAATGCCGGTGGATGCTTTTTTCTTTAATCCACCAAAAAAGGCTTGACGAAATAATGCTTATTATGCAGCTTGCCAAGCAGTATCAAAGGGAGAAAATCACATGACGGCAGATTTGATAATTAGCAATATAGGCAGCCTAATTAGTTTGGTTGGCAGTAATAAGCCCCGCAGCGGCAAAGAGATGGAATCCCTTGGCATGGTAACAGATGCAGCCATCGCCATAAAAGACGGGCTGATACTTGCGCTTGGTAATAGTGCGGATATCAATCTACGGTTTCAAAGCAGCGTGGTAATTGATGCAAAGGATAAAGTTGTGCTCCCCGGCTTTGTAGATTGCCACACTCACCCAATCTTTGTGCATACCCGCGAAGACGAATTCGCCATGCGCATCGCCGGCAAGAGCTATGTTGAGATTGCCCGGGCAGGCGGAGGAATCCGCTCCACTATCGCCAGTACCCGTGATGCTTCCGAGGAATTGCTGTTTGAACTGGCTGCACGCAGGATACAAAAAATGATCAGCCAGGGAACCACAACAATCGAAGCTAAAAGCGGATACGGTCTGGATACAAAGAGCGAGCTGAAGCAGCTTAGAGTAATAAAACGCCTTATCAACGAACTGCCTATAGACATCATCCCCACTTTTATGGGAGCGCACGAATACCCCGCAGAGTATAAAAACGACCACGAAGCTTACCTTAAGATACTGTGCGAAGAGATGATCCCTGCAGTTGCAGAGCAGGGTATTGCCGAGTTTTGCGATATCTTCACCGAAGAACATGTTTTCAGCATAGACGAATCCCGCAGAGTACTTCAGTGCGCGCGTGACCACGGCTTGAAGCTTAAAATGCACGCGGATGAGATTGAGCCCATCGGCGGAGCAGAACTTGCAGCAGAGCTTGGCTGTGTCTCAGCCGATCACCTTGGTGCTACCAGCAATGCGGGTATAATTGCTCTGCATAAAGCAGGAGTGATACCCGTACTCTTGCCCGCGACCTTATTCTCCCTGCGCAGCAAGACCTATGCACGGGCATTGGATATGATTTCTCAGGGCTTGCCCGTTGCCATTGCCACGGATTACAACCCCGGAAGCTGTAACTGCGATTCCATGCCTTTCACCATGACCCTTGCCTGCCTGCAAATGGGCATGAACCCTGCACAAGCCTTAATCGCCTCCACCATCAATGCGGCGCATGCGGTGAACCGCGGAGGAAAGCTCGGCTCTTTGGAAGCAGGTAAGCAAGCGGATTTATGTATTTGGGACATACCCAGCCTGAACTTCCTTCCTTACCACTTTGGCTCTTCGAACCTAAGCAAAGTTTACAAAATGGGTAAATGCATTTACAGCGCAGATGAAGCATGAGTGAAGCCACATCCCTAAACAGCTATCAGGTGCTGGAAAGCATCCACCGTTCGCGCAGGTTCAGTCTGTACCTCGCTACGAAATATGATAGCAGCAAAGAAGTGCTAATCAAGACTCCTGATCCCATCCGCAGCAAAGACAACGAGCTGATCCATTCACTTCTTGCTGAGGCAGCAGCGTGTACTACCCTTAAGCACCCCAACATCCGCACCTGTTATGAAAGTGCCGGTAATGCAGGTGGAGCCTTCCTGATTGGGGAATACATTCCCGGAATATCTCTTGCCGGTTACCTGAAACAAGCTTCCTCTCCCTTGGACATGGACACCGTTATTGGGTGGTTCATGGATATCTTGGAAGCCCTTGTGCACGCTCACAGCATGGGAATCAGGCATCTAAACCTGAACCCGCATAACCTGATGGTTACAAAAGAAAATCACATCAAGATAATCGGCTTTGGCAAGGATAAAGCTGCCTGGATGCATGGAGAACAGGAGGATTTTGATTTCCATCCCATACTTTTCATAGCCCCGGAGCTTTTCCAGGCAGGTATCGAGCTGCCTGCTTCGGATATCTATTCTGTAGCCGTAATCATGTATTTATGCATCTGCAAAGTGATGCCCTGGCGCATAGATTACAGCCTTGGCTCGGTTCAGCAGAAGAAGCAAAGCTTGTGCCGGGCAGTTATTATGCCGGAAATATTGAACGTGCAGATGCCGGATTGGCTATATGGGATAATCCTGAACTGCCTGAAACTGGATCCTCATCAGCGCATTCAGTCTGCTGCTGAGATGCTGGATGCTATATCTTCGCAGGGATCGTCAATGCCAGCTGATGTTCCTGAAGAATCTCCAGTGCAGGTGAAAGAACCAATCCTTGCTACCCAACCGGAACCTGAACCTTTCGTACTTGAACCTGAGCCTAAGCTGTTCGTTCTGGAACCGGAACCCTCCCTTGTTGTTGCTGATATAGAAGAATTGACAGTTGAGCCAGAACCGGAACCGGATATCCCTGTGCCCCTTCCCGAAACGCAGTTTCGGGTGATGGAACCGGCGGCACCTCCTGCCAAACCTGCTGCACCAAGGCAAAGTATGTATTCGGCACAGCCAATGCGAAGAAAAGAGTTGCCTGATGCTATAGATAATAAAAAGCTCTCCAAGACTTTTAAGACATTGTTGTGGATGTCGTTGCTTGTATTGGTGTTTACTGTTTTGAAGTATTTTGTGTTTAGCTCCAGACCCAAGTTTAACCTCCCGGCAGATAGCATGGCAGTGGAAGAAGCAACCTCGAATCCCATCGAAGCCAACAGACCTATAAAAATGGTTCTTATGCCAGCAGATACATTAGTGATGGGCAGCATTGCTCCGCTTGCCGATGACGATGAATTCCCCCTGATAACAGTGAGGCTTGCTCCATTTTACATCAGTGCTACCGAAATCACCCAGGAAGAATGGATGATGGTATTCTCTGCCAATCCTTCCCAAAACAAGGACAAAGACTATCCTGTGGAGAGTGTCAGCTTCTATGATGCGATAGATTTCTGCAACGCCAAAAGCCTCAAAGACGGCTTCCGTGTTTGTTACGACTATTTTGATACCGAAGTGATCTGTAATTTTAATGCTGATGGCTATCGCTTACCTACCGAAGCTGAATGGGAATCCGCAGCCAGAGCAGGAATGCCGGTGGATATGAGCACTTACAGCGGCGGAAACAACGCCGATGATCTTGGTTGGCACAGTGGAAACAGTGGAGCACACAGCCACCCCGTAGGCAAGAAAAAGCCTAATAGCTTGGATTTATATGACCTTAGCGGCAATGTGTACGAATGGGTTTGGAACTGGTATGCTCTCTATTCTTACCGTATTCCCGATCTTTTCAAGGGAGCAGAAACAGGTACGGATAAGGTTATCCGGGGCGGAAGCTGGTATCACAGCTCTTCCGAAATGCGGGTTACAAACCGCAGTTTTGCCAAGCCATATACAAAGAGTGCATATATCGGGTTTAGGGTAGTTCGTAGCGTGCAAAACTGATTGTTAGCCTCATATATTTACAGTGACATTCAAAATACACACCTCATCACTTTATCACCTCATCACTTCATCAGCCAAGCATTAGCAAGTTTTGATTGACAAAAATATGCCCTTTTAAGAGTGTGGCTTCAAGCGTGCGCCCTTAGCTCAATTGGATAGAGCATCTGACTACGGATCAGAAGGTTTGGGGTTCGAGTCCCTTAGGGCGTGCCACTTTTTTATTGCTGGCTGAGGCTGGCTTTTTTTATAGGTAAACATATGATAGATAGCCCTAAACCCATTAGCAGATTTAGCAACATCATTCTTATCTACAAAATGATGCTGCATTATTGGATATACTTAGTAACCGGTATTACAGCGATGATGGGTTTTGCCTTTTTTAACGGAATTAGCATAACACTCATTATTCCCCTCTTCGACTATGTTTTCAATCAAAATAAGGTAAATGTCCTATATACAGACTGGAGCGGCTTCTCAGCTGCTGCTGCCGAGATGCTGAGCAGGCATTTCTCCGCCAGTGGCGGTTTTATCAGCGGCCTTCAGAATTATAGCCCACTGTGGGAAAGTACCAAAACCCTGATGCTGCAAACCAGTTCTATAACCCTGTTATATGTTCTGTGCATCTTTGTTTTCTGCGCCATTATCCTGAAGAATCTGTTCGGTTTCACGAATAACATCCTGTTCAACACACTAAGGGCAAGAACGGTTCGAGACATCCGCAGCTTCATGTTTCGCCGCTACTTAAGCCAATCTCTTGATTTCTTCAGCAAGAACCGGGTGGGAGATGCCTTAGTGCGCATGATGAGCGATGTTGAGGTGGTTAGCGATCAATTCTTGAAGCAGTTTATAAATGCCTTGCGGGAACTTACCACCATCGTTGTATTCGCCATAATAGCATGGAAACTAAACAGTAAGCTGATGTTATACAGCATTATTGTGCTGCCCCTGTTTTCCATCGTGATCAGTATGCTGGGTAAAAAGCTGAAGAAATATGCCAAGCGTATCCTGGAACAGCTTTCCTCCCTGTTCTCCCATGTGGAAGAGATACTCAACAGCATGAAAATAGTGCAGGCTTTCCGGCATGAAGAACACGAAATAGATAGCTTTAACAAAATAAACAGCCGCCACGCCCAATTGTGGTGCAGGTCTCAGAATTACAGTGCCCTAAACACACCTATCTCGGAGCTAAACACAGCTATAACAGGCATCTTGGTGATGATCATAGGTGGCAACATGATTCTTGACCCAAGTGCCAATTTTAGCCTGGGTGAATTTACTGCATTTCTGTTCGCCCTGTTCTCCATGCTGCATCCGCTTAAGGTGCTAACTCAGGTTTATACCGAGATTCGGAAAGCTATGGTATCCCTGGATAGAATTGCCGGAGTTATGAACGCTGAATCCCGCATTAAAGACAGTGATGATGCGGTGTCTAAGGTTAGCTTTGATCACGCCCTTGAGTTCGATAAAGTTAGCTTTCATTACAAAGAGGGCAAACCTGTTATCAAAGACTTCTCACTGGTGATACCCAAGGGTAGCAAAACAGCCTTTGTAGGTGCCAGCGGAGGTGGGAAAACTACCATTGCCAACCTTACTAACCGGCTATACGAAGTGCATGAAGGAAGCATCAAGGTGGATGGCATCGATATCAGGAAGATTAAGCTGGATGATCTGCGCCGTTTGTTTGGCGTGGTTACGCAGGATTCTGTGCTGTTCACCAAATCAGTGCGGGAAAACATTGCCTACGGCAGCCATGAAGCCGTTACTGACGAGCAGGTTAGAGCTGCAGGGATGATCGCCAATGCCGATGAATTTATCCAGGAACTACCCAATAAATACGATGAAGTGCTTGGCAATAAAGGCTCCGATTTATCCGGGGGACAGAGGCAGCGTCTTTGCATCGCCCGTGCCGTGGTTGCCGATCCGCCCATCCTTATCTTTGATGAAGCCACCTCAGCTCTTGATACCGATTCCGAACACAAGGTGCAGGAAGCCATAGATTACGCCACCCGTAACCGCACCGTGATAATGATCGCCCATCGTTTATCCACCGTCCTGAAAGCAGATCAGATCGTGGTGCTGGAAAAGGGAAGAATCGTAGGGCAAGGCAGCCATGCAGAGCTGCTTAAAACCTGCGAACGTTACCGGCATCTGTACAACATCCAAAGCGGAGCCCATTAAGCAGGCTGGTTAGTATCTTTGTGTTGCCTCTCATGATGCTCAAGCCCCAGCAACACCCAAAGAGGAAAGAAAAGCTTGTAATTGTGAAGCTCTGGGGCGGGCTGGGAAACCAGATGTTTCAGTATGCCTTTGGCTTGTCTGTGGCAAAAGCACTTGGCTTAGCCCTAAAATTAGATTTATCTTACTTCGCAGCCACCCCCACGGCTGATACCAAGCGCAGCTATGAGCTTAGCTCCCTTAACCTTAATCCGGATATCGCTATGCCGGATGAGCTGCCATTTAGGACAAAGACGCTTCTGGATAAGGCTATGGCTGCCTTGCTAAGGAAACCACACTTCAAGATAGTAAAGGAAAAGCATTTTTATATGTATGACGATGAAATGCTTGATAGCCTCAACAAAAGTAACTCTTTGTATCTGGATGGATACTGGCAAAGCTACAGGTATATAGAGCATTTACGCGAGGAGCTTACTGCCGCCTTTCGGATAAACAAGCCGCTAACCGGGAAGCAACTGCAAACCACACAGCTAATAAAGAGCCACACTTGCGTAGCACTACATATAAGACGCGGGGATTACATCAGCAATCCCCATGCTGCTGCGGTGCACAATCTTTATTCTGCCACATATTACAGCAATGCCATGGCACACATCGTGGAGGCGGTTCCTGAAGCTCATTTCCTGGTGTTTTCTGATGATATTAATTGGTGTATCAATGAGTTCCCAATTCCCCACCCCCATACTTTTATCCAGCCGGATACTGCTTCATCTGCTACGGATATGTATCTGATGTCGCTTTGCAGGCATCACATTATAACCAATAGTTCTTACAGTTGGTGGGGAGCATGGCTTGCCGATAAGCAGGCACAGATAGTGATAGCCCCCAGGCAATGGCTGGCAGATACCTGTGCAAACCCCTGTGCAGACGGCTTAATCCCCCCTGAATGGATACGGATGTAGAATGCCAAAAGTAAGTGTGATAGTAGCCAATTACAATAATGAGCGCTACTTAAGCGAATGTTTGGATTCAATGCTAAAGCAGACTTATCAGGATTTTGAAGTGCTGGTGTTTGACGATGCCTCCACGGATAAGAGCAGGCAACTGATAAGTAAATTCGCAGAGAAAGACCCGCGTATAAGACTGATAGCTCTTCCAGAAAACAAAGGTGTGGCACACCTGCGAAGCGTATCCCTCGGCTATTGCAAGGGAGAGTATGTTGCCATCCTGGACGCAGATGACTATTCTGAACCGGATAGGCTAAAACGGGAAGTGGAGTTCTTAGACAGCCATTCCGAGGTAGTTTTAGTAGGCGGCATCTATGCGATAGTAGATGAAACAAGCCGGGTATTAAACCTGTCCCAACCCTTGCCGACAAGCGACATTGAATTACGCTGGAGAATGTCCACAGGCAATTGCTTTGCGCATTCAACGGTTATGTTTCGCACCGGTGCAGCCCTCGAAGCAGGGGGTTATGATGCCCTTATGACCTGTGCCGAGGACATGGACTTATACACCCGAATAATGCAGCAAGGCAAGCTGGCGTTCATTCCCCACCTCCTCAGCTACTGGCGCACACATGCCATCAGCTACTCGGGGCAGGCAAGTAACAAGCTGTTACAAGGCACTTATCAGGTGTTAGCCAATACTGCAAAGTTACTCGTTAACGCCAACATCAGCCTACAAGAAGCCAAAGCCCTTTATGATCTTAGCGCAGAGAACAAAGCCGAAATTGTAAGGGTGCTACATCTAATCCGGGCTTATCGTATATTTTACAGCCAAACCACTTCACAGCCAAGCGAAAGGCGACTTCTGCTGCGATTGCACCTGAAGATGCTTATAGAACTTAAAAAACGTAATCACAGCAATTCCTGGTATCACGAGGCAAAAGCAATGCTGGAAAGCCAGATCAAAGAGATATTAGCTTCTAAGGGCTACTATTGGCTTTGGGATAAAGGCTTAAACCTCTCTGCACGCAAGTGGATATACCTGCTGTGTTTAGCTATAAAACCCCAATTCAAGGATTAAACATGAAAAAAGCTCTAATCACCGGTATCACAGGTCAAGATGGCTCTTATCTCGCCGAGCTACTATTAGAAAAAGGCTATGAAGTGCATGGCATTATACGCCGTGCTTCCAGCTTTAACACCGGACGTATCGACCATATTCTGGAAGATTTCCACACCGCCGGTACACGCCTGTTTTTGCATTACGGCGATCTTACCGACAGCAGCAACCTAAACCGCATTCTGGAGAAATCCCAGCCGGATGAAATCTACAATTTGGCAGCCCAAAGCCACGTAAAAGTGTCCTTTGAAGTACCGGAATACACAGGAGAAGTGGATGCCATTGGGGTATTGCGCATCTTGGATGCGATAAAGGAAACCGGCATCCCCACAAAGTTCTATCAGGCTTCCACAAGCGAGCTATATGGCTTGGCACAGGAAGTACCCCAATCCGAGACAACTCCCTTCTATCCGCGCAGCCCTTATGCCGCAGCCAAGCTATACGCCTATTGGATTGTAAAGAACTATCGCGAAGCCTACGGCATCTTTGCCTCTAATGGCATCCTCTTCAACCATGAATCTCCCAGAAGGGGAGAGACATTTGTAACGCGCAAGATTACCCGCGCTGCCACACGCATAAAAGCAGGCTTGCAGGATAAGCTGCACTTGGGAAACATAGATTCCAAGCGTGACTGGGGTTACGCCCCGGAGTATGTGGAGGCTATGTGGATGATGATGCAGGCAGATACACCCGGCGATTATGTGATCGCCACCAATGAAACGCACACCGTGCGTGAGTTTATAGAGCTTTGCTTCCAGGAGCTTGATATCAATATCGTTTGGAAAGGTGAAGCCGATAACGAAAAGGGTATAGATGCCAAAACCGGCAAGATAATAGTGGAGATAGACCCATTTTACTATCGCCCCACCGAAGTGGATATCCTGATGGGCGATTACAGCAAAGCAAAGAAGGAATTTGGCTGGCAGCCAAAGGTTACTTACCATGAACTTGTGAAGATTATGGTTGAAGCCGATTGGAAGCTTGCTAAGAGGGAAATTGAGCATGGAATTATCCAGTAAAATCTACATCAGCGGTCATAAAGGGCTGGTTGGCTCTGCCCTCGTACGCTGTTTAAGCACCAATGGCTACACTAATCTTATCTTGCGCTCCCACAACGAACTTGATTTAACCAACCAAGCAGAAGTGCAGGCTTTTTTTGCCGAAACAAAGCCGGATTACGTGCTGCATGCCGCCGGGAAAGTGGGCGGGATTCTGGCAAACAGCCTTTATCCTGCGGAGTACATTTACCAAAACCTGATGATGGCGGTAAATGTGATTGATGCAGCCTATAAAAACCACTGCAAAAAGCTGCTTTTCTTAGGTTCATCATGCATCTACCCCAAGCTGTGCCCCCAACCAATTAAGGAAGAATACTTGCTTACCGGAGCGCTGGAGCCCACAAATGAAGCCTATGCGCTGGCGAAAATCGCCGGATTAAAACTGGTGCAGCACTATCGCAAGCAGTATGGTTGCGATTTTATCTCTGCCATGCCCACCAATCTGTATGGTATAAACGATCACTTTCACCCTGATAATTCCCACGTTCTACCGGCTTTGATGCGTAAGATGCACTTAGCCAAATGCTGGCAAAATGGTGATATACCCGCGCTGGAAATGGATTTGAAAGCAGATAACAGCATCGCCCCAAACGAAGATATCAGCACTGCGCTAACAAGATTTGGCATCAGCAAGCAAGCTGATAAAGTTCAGCTTACACTTTGGGGCAGTGGTTCACCCTTTCGGGAGTTCTTATATGTGGATGATCTTGCCGCAGCCCTGCTGTTTATGATGCAACATTATTCCGGTGAAACTGCGCTGAACATCGGCACCGGCAAGGATCTCAGCATAAAGGAGCTAACTGTTTTGATAAAGGATATTGTTGGCTACAAAGGCGAAATCCTGTGGGATAGCTCCAAGCCGGATGGCACACCCAAAAAGCTGTTGGATGTCACCAAACTAAATGAGATAGGATTCCGGGCTAAAACTGAGCTTCATGATGGGCTAATCAGCACCTATAATTGGTACTTAAACCGTTAATTAGCTGCTGCCTTCCGGACAACTTTTCCCCGGCAATGCACTTGCTTCAATTACTTATGCATTACGCATGAAATACGGATGCGATCCGTAATTCATGCGTATTTCTAAGTTAGTTTTATCAGGCAAGGTTCTTTCTGATAGCTGAGTAGTTCACCATAGTAAACAACTCATGTGTCTCTTTATACACGTTTATAGCACCCCCCCTAAAGACCATTGCACATAGACCGGAACGCTGGCTTCAGCCGGCTGGATACTTGAGTAAAGCTAATTTATGCTTGAGAATCCACGAAATTGCTTGTTTGTTATCTACCTACTCTGTTTTAGCTCTTAAGAAATACTTTGAGCAATTTTCTCCCGCGCTTAGAGAACTTGAAACGGATAAACTTTAGCACTAATGAACTTGGGGCAAGATTGCGCTTTATGTAAAGAGCATCCCCCCAGGTATTGCCGATCCAATCTGTGATCACGCGGATGAAGCCTAAGTCTGCCAAGAAAGTATCAAGCTCTTCAATCATGGGACAGTTTTCGTACAATTCATCTCGATTCACTTCTGTATATATATAGTCTATCTGCTTTGTTAGAGTTGCTTTAGCACCCTTAAATACTTCCAGTTCGAAGCCCTGCACATCAATGTTAATCATGTTGTAGATAGCGTCCACTTTCAGATTGTCCAGCTTTGTTAGAGACACGTCGGTCTTTTGGTCGAAAGTGATGTGAGGATACTGCTCCAAGTGCTTCTTTGGCTTTAGCAGAGAGCTGGATTGAGATTGATTGGCGGTCTCCACATACATGGGCAGAACTCCGGTGCTATTGCCAAGCGCTGTATTTAGAGCTTTTATATGCAGATTATGTTGTGCATCGACAATGTCCAAATCCTGAGGATAGCCCACTAATGAAGGAAAATCTTTCCTGATATTATCCAAGAGATGCTGATAGTTATCTGGAAGCGGTTCGAAAAAATACATCTTGCTGATACCGCATTCCTTGTAAGTATCATATTCTTCGCCATAATGGGCACCAATGTGCAGAACACCATTAATCTTAAGCCGGTAGGATCTTATCAGGTTACACAGTTTTAGAACCATTAGAACTCCTTAATGTGATATGATTAGATCGTCTTACAGGACTGCATCACCATTTACGCCTGCGGATGTTTTTCTTTAAACGATGTAGGTTATGGTTAATATAATGGGTGAGGGTTCTTGGCTGGCAGGCTATGGGCTTTATGGGGCTTTCTATGCACTTAACAAGCCACGCACCTACGTTTTCCGGCAGAAACTGCGGGTTCAGGCGGTTCCCATGGCACCAGTACGCTTGCAGGTGCTGCAAATAGAGGGCGTCGTTATTATCTACTTCTTTGATATATTCTATGAACTTTCGTTCACTGGGGAAAGCGTGATAATTTAAGAAGGCATCAGGATTGAACTCTTTATGGATTAGAGGGTTACCCCAGTAGATCGGCACCGTGTGCGAGATAAAAGCCTCCACGATCTTTTCGGTGGTATAACCGGGATAGGAACGGTTTTCAAAGGCAAGGGAGAACTTGTAATCGCGGATAAACGCTGCTTTGTCTGGTACGGGAGAGCCGATATTGTTGCGGTATCTGCCGCCTGATGCTATTGTCTTGTATGCTGCCAAGCGATCATAAAAACGGTTTCGTACCCGTCCCCCGCGGTTGGAAACCACAAAACTGCAGAAACCTTGCTTGGATTTTAGTTCCGCTTCTGCATCATAAACAGGCATCACAAACTCTTCCGGCGTGTAGCAGATGGCATAATATGGCAGCCGGTAATGGCGGGGATCGGGGTTAAAATCACCCGTGAAGGCAAAGTCGCACTCCGTGAAATCTGCGCCTACATTTTCGCCTGAATACAGGATGCGCGGACACTTGTAGCGTAGGTGTTCTTTGCCAAACACGGAGTAGAAGATAATATCAGGTTTATCGCTGATGTAAAGCTCGTAGTGGCTGCTTAACAAGCGGTAGAAGTAGTTGTCTGTCTTGTTTAGTGTTTTCCAGAAATCTATGAAATCTATCTTTAATGCGGGTTTCATATAAGTAATACTTTAGTGCTTTTTGTCCTGCGGATTGCTCTTCCGGGAAGCAATTTCCTCACGTGCTTCTTCTATCAAGGCGCGGTATTTGCTACCAAACACACGGTAGTTAAATTCGCTCTTCACCCGCTCATAAGCAGCTCTACCCACCTTTTGCAATAGCTCCGGAGCTTGTGCGTAGGCTTGCAAATGGCTTACAAAATCGCTAACTATTTCATCCTCTGCTTCGGATTGGATCAAATTCCCTGTTTCCCCCTCACTAATCATTTCTGCCACCCCGCCAACTGCGGTGGAAAGGGGAACTAAACCGCATGCCATTGCTTCTAAGATCACCAGCGGGAATCCCTCGGAATTGGAGCACAGGATAAGCATATGAAAATCCTGTAAAGCCTGATATATTGCTTCCCGTGTGCGAATCTCTCCCAAGCAGGTGATATTTTGGCTGGAGCTAAAATTGCCAATGCTGAAAAACTGTATGGCTAAACCCTGTTGCTTGCAGCTAAGAGCAATTTGCTCATAGAGATGGTAACGCTTCTCGTGCGAGTTCCGCCCGATAAACACTACCTTGATCTCCTTGCCGATTTGCTTTTCGGGCAACTGATCTTCCACTTTCACGGCATTGTGGATCACGCGTAAACGCTCTTTGTACATAGGGTCCACTCCCCATGCATCATACATAGCAAGCAAGCCCTCGTGTACATTATGTGAAACCAGCACCCGCCGGTCAAGATAAGGGGTGGGGTTGATATGAATTTTGGGGTTTATACCACAATATCCATGAATAATATCTATCTTGAAGGTATCCTTTACTGTTGAGCTCAGATCCGTGAGAAAGCTGCACAGTGAGCTTATTAAGATAGCACCCTGATGCCGTTTTACAAGAGAAGTATAATAGCCCAGAAAGAAGTTCTTCACAAAGAACCTGTTTTGATTGTTGTAATACTTGCCAATCTCCACCACTTCTGCGCACTCCCGCATGGCAGCTTTGTGGTAATCGTTGTGCGATTTGTTTACTATCACCACCAGCGGACGCTCTTTGGCAAACACGCGCAAGATATCCACATGCACCTGCTCTGCACCGCCCGTATGATAATGAGGAATAAAGAAAAACAAGCGGGAGGGGTTGTGCTGCTTCTTAATCTTATCAGCCAATACCCCTATCAGGAAGATGGGATACCCGGCTATTCTTTCCGGTTTATTCACCAAACACCTCGATATCATCCCGTGGGGCATCAAAGCCTTTCTCACAGCGGTAGTTGTGACGCGTTACTTCCTTTTTTCGCTTTGAGAAGTAGCTATGCATATCACCTTGGAGGCTTTGATAGTTTGGCTTATGATACAAGTGTAAGGGAATATGGGTGCGAACAAAGTTATAGCCTGTTTTACCTATGGCTAATAACCTCCTGCCAAGATCGTCATCCTCACCTCCACAGCCCTCGTAGTTCTCATCATATCCATTCACTTTCACATAGTCCACTTTGTTTATGGCAGCCACTCCACTCCGCAGTTTGGCACCATGAACTCCGATTTTAGCGTAGCGGCACAAAAGGTAGTGCAAATAATCCTTGCGGAATTGGCTGCGAATTTTGGCTTGTTGCGCCGGCAAGAGCTTGGTTATAAAATTGCAATTCTCTATCACTTCATGGTCTATCGCTTCGGATTGTGCTGCTGATAATCGCACCGGGTAGCCGCTTAAGAATCTTCCCGTAAGCATGTTATCCGCAATTGTTTGGATGTAAAGAGGAGGGATGATGATATCTTGATCGATAAACACAAGTAAATCTCCCCTGGAAACAGAAACGCCATTATTGCGCACTCTGGCAGCCCGGAACACAGTGTGTTCCTGCCTTACAAGCTTCATGGGTATGCTGCTTGCCTGTTTCTGCTTGGCATAGAATCCCTTGATATCCTCGGTAGAACCATCATCACTAAGGATAATTTCATCGGGACACAGCACTTGCTTGCTAATCGCCAGCAGACACTTCTCAAGTAAGGCTAAGCGATTGTAAACAGGTATAATAAGGCTGATAGTCATCTATTCAGCAAGTGATAGTTTTTGAATGTGCCAAGCTGTCTCCCGCCATTAAGGTTACGCTCGAACCAGCTTAACAACCTAACCCTCAGTATCTCGTGCTTATGAGGTGTGCGGAAGGGATTGGGTTTGCCGCTAAACTGCAATTTATCGCTCCAGTTCATTTCTTTTATCATCTCTGCCATCACGGCGGGATGGGTATCACGGTATTGCCCCAGCCTGTCCAGGGGACCATAATCAAAGTACTGGGGAGCTTTTTTGTAGTATTCTTCCGCTTTATCTCTGCCCCAATGCACAGAATCCAAAGCCCTGCGCTTGTTTTGCATCAGATGAGGTGGACGCACCCAGCCATAATGAAATATGCGGGCATTAACCTTGGCAACCCGTAGCTTACGTGTGTTGGTTTCCTGGCGGGGGTGTTCGTAAACATCAAAATAGCGGAAGGATTGGGCACTTTGGTAAGAATGTATTTTGGCAAGGTTGCGCACGATGCGGATTTCGTAGGGATACCACCCGTGACCAGTGTGGTAATGCTGATAATCTCCCCAAAAATGCCTGTAGCTGAACAGCAGCCCTTCCACTTCTTCATCATTTAGAAGCTCTTCACATCTTGCTTTGATGATGGGAAGATCAGCTTCATGCACCACTTCATCCGCCTGCAAATAGAACAGCCAGTCTCCGCTGCAAGCCTTCATGGCGATATCGGTTTGCCAGCTGTTTATCGCTCCCCTTTTGCAGTATTGGGGATCCCAAACGGTATCGATAATCTTAATCTTAGGATCGTTTATAGAGGCAATTCTCTCTCTGGTATCGTCGTCCTCATCTCCCTTGCCAACTGCAACCACAAATTCATCACAAATAGGCAGGATGCTCTTTATCGCTTCCACAATTGGATAATACAACTTTACTCCGTTGCGCACAAAAGAAAAACCACTGATTCTCATATCTTTGTATCCTCTAATTAGGTGGGGTTCGAAGTGCCTTAAACAAGGATATCGGGCACAATCTGCTAAAACAGTATATCTACCAATGAACCCGATAATATCACTTGCATATTGCGTTATCATATATTTTACCGGCACTGCTTTTGTCAAGTTCAAAACAACTTGGCTTTTTCGCTTGACATTAATGGCTGTATGAACAAACAAGGAATACGTTAGAATGAAGAAAGGGGTAAGGATAATGGCTCTCAAGAAAGCAAGCTACACACCGGTTTCCGTAGTTATGATAGTAAAAAACGAAGCCAAGAACATCCGCCCTTGTCTTGCTTCGGCAACCTGGGCAGATGAGATTGTGGTGCTGGACACCGGCTCTACAGATGCCACTGCGGAGATATGCCGGGAGATCGGTGCTAGGGTGTACCATCTGGAAGCTTGGGAAGGCTTTGGCAAAGCACGCCAGAGAGCTGCTACTTATGCTACAAACGATTGGGTGTTCTCCCTTGATGCAGATGAGATTGCTTCCCCGGAGCTGATTAACGAGATAAACTTTCTGCGCAATAATGGCTTCACCCATAGTGCCTACAGAGCGAATACCAAGTCTTACTACCTGGGTAAAAGAATAAACTACTGCGGGTGGCAGAATGAAACCCATATCAGATTGTATAACCGCAACCAAGGCGGATTTAACGATGCCGTGGTGCATGAATCGATTGTTAGCACAGGTTCCCTGGGCATGCTAAAAGGAATCATTCACCATCACACCTACCCCACTAAAGAGATGCATATTACCAAGATGACCCGCTATGGCGACCTGGGAGCGCAGAAGCTGAAAAGCCAGGGTAAGACCTCCAATCCTGCTAAAGCACTTGTACGGGGTGCCTTCACATTTGTTAAGATGTATCTATTGAAAGGCGGCTTTCTGGATGGCATCCACGGCTTTAACTTATGCAAAACCACTGCCTGGGGAACTTGGTATAAATATCACCGCTTATGGAAAATAAAAGAATCCTGATAGTTCAGACGGCGTTCATTGGCGATGTGATCCTTATTACACCGCTGATCCGTGCTGTTCACAGGCTAAACGCCGATGCCAGCATTGATGTGCTGGTTGTTCCTGCTGCGGTGAAACTGTTGGAAAACAACCCTCATATCAGGACAGTTATCCCTTTTGCCAAGCGCAATAATGCCATAATTTCCATGCTTAGAATGCTTCACCTGCTACGAAATAATAAGTATAGCCTGGTGATAAGTCCCCACAGTTCCGGTAGAACACACCTGCTGCTGTGGCTAAGCGGTATTCCGCGCCGCATCGGCTTTAACCGCAGCCTGTTTCCTGGGTTGCTTACAGACAAAATTAAGCACCCAGATAATATGCATAAAATAAACAAAAACCTTATGCTCTTAAAGCTGCTTAGCCCTTTGGATTTCCCCATGCAGACGGAACTTTTCCCTTCTGTAGCGGATATTGCCAAAGCAAAAAACTTGCTTAGCTCCTTACCCGCCAGAACTACCATTGCCATCGCTCCCGGCTCTATCTGGGCTACCAAATGCTGGCAACTGGAATCCTACACAGAGCTGTGCAAGGAACTAACTGCCCGGGACTATAACATCGTGCTGATCGGAGCAGAAGCCGATAAACAGAAATGCAGCCATATCGAAACAGCCCTTTTGCTTGATGCTCCCTATGCTGCGGTTCTTAATCTGGCAGGGCTTACCAACCTCCTGGAGAGCGCAGCAGTAATCGCCCAATGCCAGCTTATGATCTGCAACGACAGCGGTGCCCTTCACATTGCCAATGCAGTACAAACCAGGGTTTATGCTATCTTTGGACCTACAGTTCAGCGTATAGGTTATTTCCCCTACCGAAGCGGAGACATAGTTTTTGAGGTTGATCTAAACTGCCGTCCTTGCGGTAGTCATGGAGCTAACACCTGCCCGCTTAAACACCATAACTGCATGAAATTGGTAAGTGCAGAGCAAGTGTTGAATGCAGTTATTGCCAGTTTCCCTGCTTAGAGTTAGGGGCTATTAGTGGTTTATACCTACTACTTCTCATTTCTTCCTTACAACCTTATCTGGAAGCTCGCCAAGCTTTTCCGCCCTAAAAAGCAGTATCTTCTGCATGTAGAGGACTGCTTCGATTACTTTATCTTTTGCAACATCCGCCCGCACCTTGCCCCGCTGGATATTGTGGTGAGCAGCAAAGCTATCATTCCCAAACTGAAGCCCATGCTGGATCACTCCGCCAAGATATACCTGTACCCTTTCTGCTTCCCGGATGGGGTGATTATGTTTCGCAATGCCGCCTGGAAATACCCGGTGAAAAGCATCATCAAGATTGGGCTGGAGCATGGTGCATACAATTTCAAGCGCTTTCCCAAGGCATATTACTACAATTTGTTCAATAGCTACCTAATGACCAGTTCCCACGATGTAGCACGCTTGCAAGCTCTGGGTGCCAAGCCTGTGAAAGCAATTGGCTACCCCAAAAGCGATACCCTCTTCAATGATTCCTACCCTCCGGAACTGCTATCCGAACTGCGTAACACCCTTAAGCTGGACAACCACAAAGCCACTATCCTTTTTTCCTCCACCTGGGATGGCTCCGGGATGAGCGCAGTACACAAGTGGTACGATAAGCTGCAATCCCTTGTCCCTGAATACAATATACTGGTTACGCTGCACCCGCGGATGAGCAATTTTTACCGTAATCACCTTGCCAATCTGCCGGGCATTCATTACATTGATGCCATGGATATCTATCCCTATCTGTTAATCTCCGATGTGTGTATCGGCGACACCAATAGCCTCATCGCCGAATTCTGCATCGTAAACCGCCCCATCATCACTTTCAGCATCGATGCCACGAAGCGCACCATGGATGATGTGATAGAGCTTATCAAGAGCGTTTCCATCCGCATAGACACCTTCTCCCAACTGCGCTCAGCCATCACTGAAGCGCTCAATACTTCAACTCAGACCGCCCCTGCACGCACCAAAGTTATCACCAAACTGATTAGCCCTTTGGATGGGCATGCCGGATTTCGTGCTGCCCAAGAGATTATTAACTTATTACCGGAGCTTAAACCATGAGTATAATTGATGCCCACTGTCACCTCGCCAATTTGGCGGACATCACAGCCCTCGAACCCTTGCTTGATGAAGCAGAAGCCAAAGGAATCACCCGCTTTGTTTCTTCCGCCCTGCGTAAAAGTGAAGTAGCCTGGCACTTACAGCATCCGGATTCCCGCATTATTTTCAGTGCAGGTATTCACCCTAACTTCGACGAGTGCGATCTGGATATGAAAGACCTAAAGAAACTGTGCGATGAAAAGAGCATCTGGGCTATAGGTGAGATTGGGCTGGATAATGGCAATCCCGAAATTGCAGTGCAGCGAAAAGAGTTTGTGCAACAGCTGGAACTGGCTGCAGATTACCGCTTACCCGTGGTTTTACACATAGTGGGGCACCAGGAAGAGGCATACAAAACCCTTAAGCAATACCCCCTGCCCTATCTGGTGCATGGCTATGCAGGCTCTACAGAAGGCTTCTTGCAGCTTAAAAGGCTCGAGGCTGTGTTCAGCATCAGCTCTCGTATTTTAAAGGAAGAAAAGCTGGATTTGCTTACCGCCATGCTGAACCATAAACGCATATTATTTGAAACAGACATCACCCAATACTACGTTCATGAAGGTGAGAGTAACCCCCTGTTGCGCCTGATCGATGTAGTAGAGAAATGCTCTGCCCTCAGCGGAATAAGTGTGCCCAGGCTGCTTGGTATGCAAGCAGTAAGTGCACGTTTTCTATGGGCTAAAAACTAAAAGGCTATGCAAACAACCGATTTCTCCCGCACAGAATTGCTTATCGGCAGCGAAGCACTGGCAGAACTATCCCAAACAACCGTTGCGGTGGTAGGTTTAGGTGGAGTTGGCAGTTATGCTGCCGAAGCCTTAGCCCGTGCCGGTATCGGTAAGTTTGTTCTGATAGATTTCGATACGGTAGGTTCCAGCAACCTGAACCGCCAGGTAATCGCCACGCATTCCAGCATTGGTAAGCCCAAGACGGAAGTGATGCAGGCAAGAATACTGGATATTAACCCTCAGGCACAGATAACTTGCCACATAGCCTTTATAGATCAGGACAACCGTGCGGAACTGCTTGCCGGCGCAGATTATATCATAGACGCAATAGACAGCCTGGGACCAAAGATTGGTATGCTGGAGTATTTAGTCCGCGAAAACCGCCAGTTTATCGCCGTGATGGGCGCAGGTAACCGTAGCGACCCCGGCAAGATTCACCTCTCCACCATCGATAAAAGCCATAACTGCCCCCTTGCCCGCCGGGTGCGTAAGTTCTTAGGCAGGCGTGGTATCCGCGGTACTTTCCCCTGCGTGTATTCCTCCGAGCTTCCATGTAAACCGGATGAAGATATAGAAAGCCCGGATGAACTGATCATCACCCGCGGACGCCAGCGTAAAACCATAGGCTCTATCAGCTATATGCCTGCGATAATGGGCATGATGGCAGCAGCATGGGTAATCCGGCAAAAGTTGGAGAGCTGATCCTTTATCTCCAAGGTTCTTATGTTATGAATCATGTTAATCAGTGGGACACCACAAGTCTGTCTTAAAGTATAAAAGAAGCTTGGGCATATTCATATGCCTCAGGTGTATCTATATCCATCCATTGTTGTGGCTTTGATAGCTTTACTACCTTGATGCGCTTATTATTTATTAGCTCTGTTATCGCTCCACTGATAGATTCGATGCCCTTGGCAACTGCATGCTCAACCGCCGGGAAGAAATCTGCTTCCAGCCTGAATATCCCGCAATCCAAAGCATCATAGCCGCTTATTTCTTTACCTATGGACACGATATTGTTGTCCTCAGTTTGTACTTTTGTGGCATCATCCAGATCGAAATTATCCTTTACATTGGTATCCACCAACAACAGATTACTATCAAGCGGACTATCCACTATCTTCCGTAATGCCTCCACCCGCACCAGATGGTCGGACATAGAGAGAATAAAGGACTCTCCATTAGCAAAGGTTCTTGCCTTATACACCGAAAGGGCATTGCCCTTTTCCCATTCCAGGTTCTCAATAGGCGTTATCGGAATACCAAAACTCTGCGTGGCAAGATAGGCTCTGATATCCTGCTGGTTGAACCCAAGCACTATGCCAAGCTCCGTAACTCCTGCAGCTACCAGTTGCCCGATAATGGTGGAGAGTATCGTTCCCTTGCCATAAGGAAGCAGCGTTTTAGGAACCTGATTGCTAAGGTTCCACAGCCTGCTGCCAAATCCTGCGGCGATAATAACTGCCTTCATGCTTTATGCACCATTTTCATGTCCACCCTCCCGGTATAATTGCTCCATTTTACTTACGAAGCGTTCGCTTGCTTTTCCGTCCAGCTTGTTGAAGTACTTGTCTCTGTATTCATCGGCCTTTAGCTTCATCTCGGGGCTGGGATTCAGGGCTGTGGCAATAGCTTCTGGCAGTTGCTTCCCGCTTTGAATATGGGGGAATGCACCCTTCAGAAACTCCCGGTTATCTATCTCCAGCAGAGGTTGCCCGTCGGAGTGCTACAGCTTGCGGGGGAGCATTGCCCTATCATTGCCCACCCATTGCCCACAAAGAGGGGAATGAGTGGGGTTTGATAGAGGTATTCGGGCAGGTAAGCAACCCTGTGGATGCCAATTGCCGAGATTGAGCTTGACAGTTTAATGTGCCAATTAAACATTCATCCACTGAGTTTATATATTTAATTTGGGGATTAAGTATGCATTTTGCTAATGTGTTTATTGCTTCAAACTACAGAAAGCGTAAGTATCGAACCTGTCTTAGGGTTGTATGCTAAAACTGTTTAAGCAGTTAAGAAAACAAAACCGCAAAGCAGATTCGGAGATTATGGATAAGCTGCTTACTGCGGTGGTTTCCCTGTATCTATACATGGCTAAAACCGCCAGACTGAAAGGCGAAGAGCTGAATTTTATAGACCGTATCCTGCACTCTATGTTTGGCAATGATATACCGCTTTACAAGCTGGAACAAGCAAGACAGGGAGCAATCTCCATCCGCGAAGCGGCAAACTTTCTGAACCAACACTTAAGCACTGCCGACCGCAGTAAGATAATCCTGAATCTGATAACCCTTGCCTATCACGACCGCAGCAAGATAAACGTGCTGGGCAGCCTGGAAATAGTGGAGCTTGCTGATCTGCTCCGCCTTGAGGTTAGCTCTCTGGATTCCATTTACGACCTTATGGAAGGCAAAGTTGAAGCTATAGACTTCCCCGCAGCGGTAACCAACAATGCCGAGAGCTATCTGCACAATTCCATGGTCTGGGCACCTCACGGGGCAGATTTCAAATTCCAAGGGGCAAATGGCAATTGCAGGTTTGTCTTCATTATGATAGAGGCACTGCTTTTGTTTTACCCTGATCTTAGCGATGCTTCGCAGCCATGCCGCATTATTACTGGGGGCGAAGAGCGCAAGCTGGCAAATCACCTGCTGCACAGGCTGAAGGAAGAAAGCATCATCATCCTGCCCGGTTTGGCAGGTGATATCCGCCTGCGAACCAAAGACCTGTGGTATATCTATAACCTTGGCAACAAAGCTCTGGATTTCGCTTGCCCGGTTACCGGCATTAAGCTGCAATGCCGAAATCGCAAGTTTTATCTGGTCTCTAAGAATAAATATATCCCGGGGAAAGAGCTTGGCCTGGATGAAGTTCTCTTGCCCTCTTGCCCCGGAGCGGTGATAGATATACTTACCCGCGACGTATTTAGTGAAGAACTACAGAAGCAAAACGGTGACTACTATCTTTGCCGGGATAAACAGGGACTATTTACTCAAAAAGAGCTTACATCTTCCGCCCTCATGCATTTTTGTTACACGGAAGATCAGCTTTTTGTGCGGAATCTATCCGTCACTGATATATTTATAAATTGCTTGCCGGCAAAGGAAACTCAGAGCTTCCTGCTGAATCAGGACATCCTCAGCATTGGTGGCGCAAACTATATTATCAACAGGCATTGGGAGCTTATCGAGATTCCTATCCGGATTGGCGAACTTTGTGTACAGGAGATTTCACATTGCTTCCCCGGAGGTAAAACTGCACTCTCCAACATAAACTTCAAGGTTCCTAAGGGCAGTATGATGGCAATTATGGGACCCAGCGGAAGCGGGAAAACCACCTTGTTGCAAGTGCTGTTGGGGGATATAAAGGCTACCCGCAGCCGCATAAGAATAGACGACATGGATTTCGGGAGTAATTTCTCCTTTTTCCAGAAACACATTGCTTATGTTCCTCAGGATGATCTGCTGTTCCCTAACCTGACTGTTTATGAAAATCTGCTTTACCGCATTAAGCTTGCCTTGCCAAACTTGAAAAACAAGGGAGAAATACGCACCCGGATAGAAAACCTGCTGCGGAGCGTGGGGCTGTTCGAGCAGCGAAACATGATCGTGGGTGACGTGCTGAATAAAAAGCTGAGCGGAGGTCAGCGGCGCAGGCTGAACATCGCTTTGGAGCTTGTGCTAAACCCGGTTATCATCATCCTGGACGAGCCAACCAGCGGGCTGTCTTCCAAGGATTCCGAGAACATAGCTGAGTTCCTAAGCGACCTGAAAGAACAAAACAAGATTATCCTTTGCACCATCCACCAACCCAATGCCACAGTCTTCAAAGCCTTCGACCGCGTCCTGCTGCTGGACAAAGGTGGATGCCAGGTTTACTTTGGGGATAGCAAAGAAGTGTTCGCTTACTTCGACGAGGAACTTAGCCTAAGCGGGAAACGCTACGAAGCCCTACAATCGAAACGTGATCTGCTGATGCCTGACTATTTTTACGACCTTGTCGAAACACCGGACTTCAATGGAAACAGACGCTTCCCGCCTGAGTATTGGGAGCAGAAGTTCCGTGACCATGGCTTCCGCAAGGCTATGGAAAGCAGCGATCTGCAGGAAATTGATGCTCAGACTAAAGCTAATGCTCCCAAGGTAAGCATCCATTTCAGCATCCGCAATCTCTGGCTGCTTACCTGCCGCAACTTTCAGAACAAGCTTCGCAGCAAGATAAACCTGTTGATGACCTTGTTGGTAGCACCCTTGTTAGCGTTGCTGACTGCCTTTGTTTTGCGCGGAGTTCCGGATGAAATGCCCTATAGTTTCTTCAAGAACCAGAACTCCATGCTCTTCGGGTTTATCTCCGTGATTATCTTCATTTTTATCGGCTTGGCAAACAGCATAGATGACATCTTGGGAGAAAAGCGAAGCCTCCAACGGGAAATGAAACTGAATATCTCTGCCCTGTGCCAGCTAATGTCCAAGCATGCCGTATTATTCTTCATGACAGCCGTGCAGGTTGTGCTGTATTACTACATTTCTGCATTTGTTCTGGGAATGCGAGGCTGCTTCTTGCCGCAAAGCATCTTCCTGCTACTAAGCGGGATAATGGGCTACAGCATGGGTTTGCTGTTCTCCAGCGTGATAAAAGACCGCAGTGCGATAGTGAACATCCTGCCGCTTATCATCATCCCCCAGATCATGTTTAGCGGAGCAGTTATCCGCTTTGCAGAAATGAACACTGCGCTACGCATCAACCTCAGAAGCGAGATACCGGAATTCTGCCAAACTGTTCCATCCCGCTGGCTGTATGAGGGCTGGACTGTAGCATCCGCACGGCTGAACCTTGTGGAGCTGGAGAAGAAGCACTTCGTGGAGAATGCCCGGGATACGTCACGCAGTTATCAGCAATACATGGCAGACGTGAACGTACACAACCGCTTTCTGGATACGCATCCTGAAGCCTTCCACAGCAATGAACTTCTCCAAACTACGGTTAAACTCGCCCATGGGGATTACCTGAACCAGGGACGAAACATCTTTCTGTCGCATCGCATTATGGTTTTTGGCAAGGAGATGGACACCTTCAAGCTGGATATTGTCGTATCTCTGCTCATGATTTTCTTGTTTAGTGCAATAACTTGGTTGCGTTTACGTTTTTGGTTTCGGTAAAGGGGTTTGAAGTGAATATCTACATACGCAGCCAAGAAACAGACCTCTTCAAATACCTTAGTGATGAATCGACCGCCTTTTTGATGAAGGAAGCCGTAAGCCAAACTGTCTCTGCCCGTGAATGCGTTTTCCATCACGGCACCAGACCTGAATACATTGTAATACTGGTAAGCGGCGAGCTTGAAATAGTTAGCCCCGCGGGAAGGATTATCGGCTATGTCCACCCGGGAGAGATATCCGGGGAAGCATGTTTTACTGACGGAACCGCCTCTTTATACACTCTCCGTGCTTATTATGACAGCCTGATTCTTAAAATCAGCTTCGCAACGTTGGAGAAATTCATGTCTGCCACACCGGAGAATGGGGCAAGGATACAAGCCGCCCTGAACGATAGCCTATGCCTGAAAATAATCCACGTAACACATATTAGAGAAGAGCATGCATAAACTAAACACTCACCCCCTGTATTGCTTCCTGGATGCAGATGAAATTAAACTGTTACAAGAGGTTGCAGTATCCTACAGCTTTCGTGCGGAAGAGACTATCATACAAGCTGGAAACCGCAGCCGGGATATTATCTGCCTGGAAAAGGGCAGCGTATCCATCCGCATAGAAGAAGCCGATGGAAGCACCCTTGAAGTTGCGAGGATAAACGAGGGGAACCTGATTGGTGAAATGAACTTTATAATCCCCACCCGCAGAACGGCTAACGTGGTTGCGTTAACCGACATTGAAGCGGACATATTACCCTACGACAAGCTATGCACACTCCTGAAAGCAAGACCCGAACTGGCAGGCAAAGTGTTTGCCGCCCTTAATCTACAGCTTAGCGACAAGTTTGTGGGGATGATAACCGTTAAAACTTAGTTCCCTGCCCTGACAATAATTCTTATCCCTCTATCATAACTATACACCGCGTCACCTCCAGAGCTGTCTTCGCCACCATAAGTGATGGATGTAATGTAGCCTTGTTGGTTCTTTCCGTAGTTGTAAAGCTTTCCACTTTGCTATGCAGCATATCTTTCTGCCAGTTCGTCCTGAGGGCTGCCATCAGGGACAGGCACAAAAAGAAACCCGTTAAGCATAGGTTATATTTATCTTACCTCTTTAGGTACTTGCTCAATAATACGTTATTTCCCGAACATCTTTCATATTAAACTTGCCGTCGCGCAGTTCTTCCCGGGTAAGCCAGTTACCCTGTTTGTCATAGGTGTAAGTAAATGTGGTGGTATTGGTTTTGGCTTTTTTGTAGAAATACACTTCATCCATGGTTATATTGCCGTATTTATCGTAGCTTACTGCCATCCTGGTGTCCGGTGCGCCTTTGTAATACCTGGTCTCTTCGCTCATCCTACCATCGGCATTGTATTTGAATGCTTTTTCCGGTATTTTGGGATCGGATGCATTAAACTCCTGCTTTTCCACCAGCTTGTTGTTCTTGTCATAAGTACTCAATGTGTAAGCCCATAGCTTCATGTTCTCGTCGTAGCTATTCATGCGGATATTGTTGCCGGCGGAGTCATATATATACTCTTCAGCCATGAAGAAGCTATTATCTCCGAAGTAATGCTTAACCCAGGTTATCTGCTTCTTGGCATTATACTCATACTTCCCTATGTCATTGCCGAAGGTATCCTTGCTTTCCGAAATTAGCAGTAAGCCTGAGGCATCGTAAGTATTGTAAGTGCCGTATGAAAACAAACTGTCCGCGTCTGTGGCTACATAGGAAACAAGCCTCCCCTTGGAATCATAAGTGTAGTGGGTTTCGCCTTCAAACAGTACCACAATGGATTCCAGATTGCCCTGCGGATTATAGGTGGTGGTTTCCAAAACAGTGGTATTGTAAACCTTAGATATGGCTTTCACCTTTCCCTGCAGCAGCTCTTTCTGCAGATCCGTCTGGGGAACAGTAGCAAACAGCATGGCAGTAAATATAAACAATCCCATTAGTATAAAGCGTTTTCTCATTCATACCTCGTACATTTTTATATGTGGCGACGATAATTGCATCAATTAGTTTACTGTCAAGCAGGATATTTCTCGGAGTCCGCGGGTAACTCTCCCATAACCCTCCCGTATCGCGATACGGGAGGGTTATGGGAAGGATTATAGCTGCAAGCAAGGCTGCATGCAGTTAGTGAGGGATTGTTTATATCAATCCCCACACGAGGCCAATATCGGTAAATGAATACAGATATCCTTTGACAAATAAACGCTACCATGATTCCTTACTTTTAAGATAGAGTTGGAGAGAAGAGATGTCCTTTGTACATTTGCATAATCACACGCAATATAGTCAGTTAGACGGTGCTTGCAGGGTGGACAGAATGGTTGACCTGGCGGTGGAGATGAATATGCCCGCAGTTGCCATAACTGATCACGGCAATTTGTTCGGGGTGATAGACTTCTACAAATACGCCCGCAAAGCAGGAATCAAGCCCATAATCGGCATCGAAGCCTACATCATCAGCAGCGATCTGGCAGACCCGCAAAGCAAGAACGATAGCCGTCATCACTTGATTCTGCTTGCCATGAACTACACCGGCTATAAAAATCTAATGAAGCTCTCTTCCAAATCCTATATCGACGGCTTTTATTACAAACCGCGTATCTCTAAGCGGCTTTTGACAGAATACAGCGATGGGCTTATCTGCCTTTCCGCATGTGTGAAGGGCGAAATACCCTCGCTTATCCTGAACGACCGCATGAAACAAGCTACGGAAGCTGCATTATGGTATAAAGAGCTGTTTGGAGACCGCTACTATATAGAATTGCAGGATCACAAGCTGGAATCCGAGAAAGCTGTTGCCCCGCGCCTGATTGCCCTGGCAAGAGAACTGGACATCCCCATGGTGCTTACCAATGACTGCCACTACCTGCACCAAAGCGACAACGAAGCGCACGATATCCTGCTGTGCATCCAAACCGGAAAGCAATTGAATGACCCCGGCAGAATGCGCTATCCTACCACACAGCTATACTTTAAATCCCCTGAAGAAATGCAGCAGATATTCCCAGAAGTCCCGGAAGCCTACAGCAATACTCTAAAAATAGCCGAAAGAATAGATTTGGAACTGCGTTATGATAAGTTCCTCCTACCCAAGGTGGAAACTCCGCCCGAGTTTAACACCATGGGCGAATACTTGCGCCACCTGTGCTTTGAACATGCACCGGAGAAGTACCCCGACATGCCTGAAGAGGTTAGCCAGCGCATCGAATACGAGCTTGGCGTGATAGACAGAATGGGCTTTAATGGCTATTTCTTAGTGGTGAAGGATATCATCGATAACGCCCGTAAGCAGAATGTACCTGTGGGTCCGGGGCGTGGCTCTGCTGCAGGAAGTATAATCGCTTATTTGCTTGATATCACACTTGTAGACCCGCTGCGCTATGGCTTACTTTTTGAGCGGTTTCTTAATCCCGACCGTATCAGTATGCCCGATATAGATATAGACTTTTGTGCCCAGGGACGGGCAAAGGTGATAGATTACATTGTGCAACGCTTTGGCAGAAACAGCGTTACCCAGATTGTTACCTTTGGTACTTTAGGGCCGAAATCGGTGATTAAGGATGTAGCCAGAGTGCTTAGCGTACCGGCTTCGGAAGCTAACATTATCACTAAAACCATCCCCGGCAATGTGAAAAGCCTGGATGAAGCCTATTCCAAGCATCCTGAATTCAGTAGTTTAATAAACCAGAACGACCTTTACCAGAGCATCTTTACTCATTCCAGAGTGTTGGAAGGCTTGGTGCGCCAAACCGGTATCCATGCTGCAGGAGTGGTGATTGCCCCCGGGGATTTGACCGATTATGTCCCCTTAGCAGTAAGCATCCAAAAAGATGGCGACAACGTTAATCTGGTGCAGTATGAAGGCAAATGGCTGGACGACCTGAAGCTGTTGAAGATGGATATCCTGGGTTTAAAAACGCTTACCCTTATCCAGAAGACTATAGACCTGGTGAAGCAATCGCAGAATGTGGACATCGATATCCGCAGCCTTAAGCTGGAAGATAAGAAAGTGTTCAACTTGCTTGGTAAAGGCGAAACTGACGGCATATTCCAGTTTGAATCGGACGGTATGCGCAAATATCTGATAGACCTGAAGCCTAACAGGTTTGAGGATCTGATTGCTATGGTGGCTTTGTACAGACCGGGACCCATGCGCTTTATAGATAGCTTCATCGCCCGTAAACATGGCAAGGAAAAGGTGGTTTATGACCATCCCATGTTGGAAGCAACCTTAAAAGAGACATATGGGGTAACGGTTTATCAGGAACAACTGATGCGCATTTCACGGGAAATGGGCGGCTTATCCGGTGGTGAAGCCGATATGCTGCGAAAAGCCATGGGTAAGAAGAACCTCGATCTGATGCTGAAGTATCATGATAAAATAGTGGAGGGTGCAAAGGCAAATAATGTGCCGGAAGCTACTATAGAAAAGATATGGAAGGATTGGCTGAATTTTGCTGAATATGCCTTTAATAAGTCACATGCCACCTGTTATGCCCTGGTAGCTTATCAGACCGCTTATCTTAAGGCTTACTACCCGGTGGAATTCATGGCTGCGCTGCTGTCTCTGGAAGATGATCCCTCCGCGATACCCAATAAGATTGAAGTTTGCAAAGGCATGGGAATAAAGATTATCCCGCCCAATCTTAACCGAAGTGATAGCGAATTCAGCGTGCATGGCAAGGAAGTCCTGTTTGGCTTGCGGGCAATAAAGAACCTCGGCGAATCCGCCATGCGGGCAGTTATCGAAGATAGGGAAACTACGGGAACATATACGAACATCTTTGGCTTTTGCAGCCGTTTGGATAGCTCTTCCGTAAATAAGACTGTGCTGGAAAGCTTAATTGCATCCGGTGCCATGGACGAACTGGAAGGCTCACGCGCTCAGAAATGGGCAGTGATTGAACAAGCCTTAACTTTTAGCAGCGGGGAACAACGCGACCGCAAGAAGGGACAAACCACGTTGTTTGATCTCATCAGTGATGAAACCGGCGATGCGGATTACTACCCACCTCTGCCTCCGGTGCAGGATTGGAGCTATTTGCACCAGCTGGATAAAGAGAAGGAAGTTCTTGGTTTCTATATGAGCGGACATCCGCTGTTTGAGTACCGCAGCCTGATTAAGAACCTCACTAATGCCAATTCCCAAACCGGCAAGAGCAGGTCTCACGAAGACCTGATGCTAGCGGGCATAGTAAGCTCTATCTCCAAGAAAAAGGATAATAAAGGTAATCCGATTGCCTTTGTGGAATTTGAGGACTTAAGCGGAAAGTTCGAGGTGCCATTATTCAACCGCGATTACCAGCAGCACTTCAGTACCCTGCTCCCCGGTAAAGTGTATTTTATCATAGGGAGCAAAAGCACCTTTAACGGCAACGATGACGGCATCTTGCGGGTTATGCCCCAAGCAATCGTGCCCTTTGAAGATCTTCCCACTGTATTGAAGGGCGAGCTGAAGATATTATTGAACTTCGAGCAGATTAAAAAGGGCTTCCTGAATGAGATAGGAAAGTGGACAAAGGCACATCCGGGCGGATTTAAGCTACAAACCCAGGTTCAATCCGAGGACTTGAATAGCTACCTGCTGGAATCCCGTAAGCTGATCTTCCCCAATAATGAGGTGCTGGGTTGGCTGGAAAAAGAGAGAATTGACTTTCAGTTGAGGATAACTACAAATGCTAAAAACGCTTAGTTTGGCTTTATTAATAGCGATTGCTTACTGTGCTGTTTCCGCTCAGGAGGTAATCTATGAGCACTACGAATCCGGAGTAGATTTCTGGGTAGTTATACCCTACAACTCTCTGAACTTTGCCAAGGGAAACAGCAACGCGGAATACAATGTTTCAATAGTCATTAGGAACTCGCGCAAGAAGCAAGTTGCAAACTTTGAACAGAGCTTGATAGTCCCAAGTAAAACCTGGCTGCAAGAAACAGCAATCCCGCTAAGATTTGCCACAAGCCTTAGTGCCGGAACCTACACCGCCGAATTCAAGCTGAAGAACAAAGTCATGGGTGATAAAAGGACATTTAAGAAGTCTTTTGAGATTAGCCCCGCCTTCACTGAGATAGGACAATGCTGGTTGATTGTGGAACGAGAAGGAATCTCTTATATCCCAAACAGCATTGCAGACATAATAGATTCTGTAGATAAAATGACCTTAAACCTTAGCCACTCTATTGCTTTGGATAGTATTATGATCCATACAGATAATAACAGCATGCGTTTAACCAACCCGCAAAGCCCAATCCAGATAGACTTGAAGCCCTTTCTTAGCGAAACATCAGATAGCCACCTGAAGTTCACTCTTTACGAGAATAACATTCGATACATGATGGATCCATTCCTGTTTTCACCTTGGTACTCATATTCTCTTCGTTACAGCCCGGAAGATCAGATGACTCAACTGCGCTATGTAGCTACCCAAAATGAGTGGCAGGTACTGCGCAACATTCCTGAAGACAAGTATTTATCGGCAATAGAGGGTTATTGGAAGGTGAACGATCCCAGCCCCGGAACCGTACGCAATGAAAACCGGGAGAAGTTCTACCAGAGAGTCTTGAGAGCGGACGAGCTGTTCACCGTGCATAAGAAGCTGAAGGGCTGGAATTCCGACCGCGGAAGAATCTTCATCAAATATGGCGAACCGGATGAAATTGTATCTGAAACATATCCTTTAGGACGTTATCCGAACATAATATGGACGTATTACAAGCAAGATCGTGAGTTTATCTTCGCCGACACAAAGGGCTTTGGATTATACACGTTAAGGAACAAAGAAGATGAGTATTAAGAAGGGAATCCTGTTATGCCTTGCATGCGTTTGTTTCGCATGGGGCTTTGCCGAAAACACCCTAAACATGTTTTTGGACTACAACCGTTTCCTGGACAAAGACAAAAATACAGTGCTATTGGTGGATTATCAGATACCCTACCGTAACTTGGTGTTCGTTGCCCGTGATGGAGGCTACTTTGCCGCTGTTAATGTCAGCGTGGAATTCATGCATGGTGATAGCGTAAGCATCAGACAAGATGTTACCGACAATATCGGGATTAGTAACAAAGCGGATGCAAGCTCCAGGCAAAAGACTTACCTGAACCGGCTTAGCTTTGTACTGGACAATTCTGCGTCCCTGCTGAAGTTCTCGGCTATTGATGTAAATTCGCAGAAGAGCTTTTCCTGGCAATTCCCGGTGCAAAAGCTCCCCCCCACCGCCATCCTAAGCGATCTGGAGTTGAATAGTGAAGTGCGCCCGGACACCCTGCAATTCCTCGCCAAGTTTCACCGTAAAAACGTTTTATACCGTCCTGAGCCGTCGATACTGATAAATCGCAGTCTCAACGATAATGTATATCTGTTTCTGGAAGCTTATCATAACCAGGGCATTGCCAACGGCAGCAATCTGCTAAATCTATCTCTGGAAAAAGATTCGCTGATAATTATGGACGAATATAAGGACTACCTGCCTGAAAAGCCGAGCGAGAGCTTCAGCCTGAAAATCCCCCTCGCAGAATTAGCCCTTGGCAAATACAACGGCACCGTAACTCTCCAGAGTGGAGAAATAACTGAGACTAGAACCTTTGAATTCGTTCTTCTGGAAGATGCAGAGGAATTTGTGACTCTATTCACCAATCCTGATGATGAATACGAGCTAATGCGCTATTTCATGGGAAACAGGATGCCGGCGGACTGGAAAGGATTCAGCATAGAGAAGAAGAAGCGTTTTGCTACTCAATTCTGGGTGAATATGGCAAACAGCACCAAGCGAGATGTGAAAAGCATTATGAGCCTGGTGCAGGAACGAGTGGACTATTGCAATAGATATTTTGGCCACCTGTCGCCGGGGTGGACTTCGGATATGGGACGAATATACATCAGAAACGGTGCTGCTGACGATATTGACAGAGACGTTAGTACCGATCAAAGCCGCTTCGTTCGCAAAGACTATCAGATTTGGAAATACTCTACCGGTAATAAAGCTGTCTATATTTTTGTGGATATCCAGATGAATGGTAACTACCGGCTGATTTATGCCGATAATGACGATCTGGAAAATTCTGATCCTGATTGGATGCGTTTTATTGGTACGGACTTCGACGAAAGCAGGTTAGATAACTAATTCGCTCGTTTATATAGTTCGGAGCATGATTGAATTACTTATGCATTACGCATGAAATACGGATGGGATGCGTAATTCATGCGTAATGCTATAACGATTCGAGCAAGGATAACGTGCCTGCATCTCCAGACTAATAATCCATTACAGGATAAAAAGCATCCTTTAAATGCTGAACCGAGAATGTGTCTGATACCTTATTGTGAAATACAACAATCACATCGAAGCGAAAATAGTGCTTGCTATAATGCTGGTTCAGATTAATATATTCTTGTGCTGTTCTGGTAATCTTCTTTTGTTTTCCAATTGAGATGGATGCCAATGCAGTAGCCATAGAGTGTGATGTTCGAGTTTTAACCTCGACAAAGATTAAGTGTTGATCTTTTTCTACGATGAGATCTATTTCACCGCAACGCATCCTGAAGTTACGGCAAACAATAACATAACCATTGCTTGCAAGATGCTTCGCGGCGATATCCTCACCGGTTTTAAATAAGTCAAGCTTGGAGCGTTCATTCATGAACCAAGAAAAAGCTTGACGAAATTAATGTCAATGAGATTAATGAATCATGATTAGAAAGAACACCGAAAGGTGGAGGGAAGTATGAAAAAAGTTATTTTTAGCTTAATACTGCTTACGGCTATGCTTGGCATAGTTGAAGCTGCACCGTTTCAAACTCTGGGGATGCTACGCACCCCTGATGCTTATGTTTTACCTCACAGAGCTGCTGAAATCCTGATGGTAGGCTACTATCGTGATGTAGTAGCTCCAAGACCTATGACTCAGGACGCCAAAGATGCATCTAAGGGTTTCTTTCCCTATGGCATGGTTGGCGTTGGGCTATTTAACCGTGTGGAGCTTGGTATCTTCGCAGGGGACAATACTAAGCTGGACGGTCTGGTTTATTTCATGAATGTGAAAGCCAAGATCATTGAAGAATCCCTGCGGATTCCTCAGATATCCGTTGGTATAGACAATGTGTTTTCTCCCATGCCCCAGCACGGCGCACAGTACCAAACCACCGGAGACAATTTCAGCGAGCACCCTGATGCCGATGCTTATGAATACTTTTCCCCCTACGCAGTGGCATCGAAGCAAGCGGTTTTTGCCGGAATCCCCTGGATGTTCAATGCCGGATTCGGATCGAATAGATTTGTAGGACAGGCTCCCAGAGCGCGTATTTTTAACGGCTTTTTTACCTCAGTTGAGATGTCCCCACTTCGCGATCTTGCCTTGCAGGGTGAGTTCGATGGTGAGGATTTTAATGTAGGTATCAAATACAGCTACAAGAACTTTGGTGCAAAAGTTGGTATGGCAGCAATCGAAGACCTTGCCAAAGATACCATTTATAAAGACAACCTTCGCATAGCTTTTGGCTTATCCTACCTGTTCGATAAGTATTCAGACACCAAACGCCGCCCCGATTTGAGCCGCTATGCGCTTGATTCTGATATCGGTGGCACGGATGTCGTTGATGTTGGCGATGTGCCCACCCCTATCGTAACGGACATCACAATTCCCCCATCAGGAACGGAAACACCTGGTACAGGTGTTGTGGTAGTTCCTCCCGGTACCACCGGTACAGAGGTTGTAGTATTGTCTCCAACCGAACTACAGACTCCCGGATTGGTTACTCCCGGAAGCTCTGCCTACAAAGAGCTGTCACCTGAAGTTCGCGACCTTTTAAAAGAACTTGAAGCTCTGAGGTTAGAGCGTCAGAACGCCCAGAAAGCCTTAGACGATCTTCGGAAGTGGATTCAAGAACTTAAAAAACCTTAATTAATTGAAACTGCATGTTTGTGATGTGTAGGTTTTAAGATTCATACTTCCAAATGAATAGTAGAGTGAAATTCAAGATAGGCTGTTTACAACCTATCTTGGTTTTAGCTCGGTTTATCACAAACTGGTTTTTAGAAGTGAATAACAAGTGAGCGGGGTTATGAAAAAGTATTTTAGAGTTTTAGTACTCCTTGTCTTAGCGGTAGGTATGTTGTCCTCATTACAAGCGCAGCAATCGCAAGACCAATATAAAGAAGAACTGCTAAAGATGATAGCTGATGAAAAACAGCTTATCAGAGAAACAGCCAAAGACTTTCTAATTGACACACTTCCCGGCATGATGGAATCTGATCCCGTCGCTGCAGATCAAGCTCTGGCAAAATATGGTAGTCTGTTCAATACTATGGATCAGAATGATTTTATCTATTTACTTGGGCATTTCTACGCAAGAATGGGAGAAAACACAAGAGCAATCAACTCCTTCAATTCCTTGCTGAAAACCAAACTGAACGAAGATGCAAGAAAAATGCTTAACCTTGTACTTTATGAGCAGATGATTAGCTACCTCCAGAGTAATAATCGTGAAGCTGCCAAGGATTTCTTGCAGGTTATCATTTTCGAGAACTACAATATTGACCGCTACTACCCAACGTATTTGTATATTTGGTCTGAAATGAGTGCTGAGGATGGCGAATTTGAAAACGTATTGACCACGTTGGAAAGTTACAATCAAAACCGAGACATCATAATGAACCGGATTCTGCCAAATAAGCATACTATACTTGGCAAGGTTCAGACTATTGATTTGAATCCCTTTATTAAAACTCCGACCAAAGCTGAATATGACAAAGTTATATCCCAAATAGATGGCATTAGAATAGAGCTAACAAGCGTTTACAACGAGCTCATAGCGATGAAAGGAATAATCTATCTAAACGCTGTAGTGCGTCTTCATAAAGAAGAAATGGGTATGCTTGACGGGCTGAAAAGCACCTTAACAGAGTACCTGAACAACGATCAAAATACAGATAGAATCATTGCTGAATACTATGAAAAACTTCAGATAGTGAAGCAATTCTCAGATTCTTACACAAAACAGATTACTATTATGGACGTGATATTACAGCGTCAGTATGAACGTTTCCTGGCAAATGATCCCACATTGCAGGATAAAGACTATAGCGATATGGAGATGAAACGCTTATACGATATTGAAAAGAATATAGAAGTGTACGACCAAATCATCTCGGAGTTGGACACAAGTATCGCTGATCCTCAGTTAGCTCCCTATATCGGCGAGCTTAAGCAAAGGCGTGGGGAATTCTCTGAGAAAAGAACTGATCTGCAGATTAGGAAAAGTACTTATCTTGAAACCCGCAAACACTCCAGCGATATCCAAGAGCAAATATTTGAAGCTATTTTGAACGAGTATTATGCCTTGAACGCAGATGAGAAAGATCTTGATATGCAAATTGCCGAACTGGAAGATTTCTTTGAAACGGACGCAAAAGATATCTTCAACGCTCAGATGCGCAAGGATATTGTTAGCAGAATGGGTACACAAGTAGCTCTTACAGCAGATAATGATGAACGTAATGAGCCTATTCGCAATAACGTCCGCGATATGCTATCCAATATCGAGTTTATAAAATTGCAGCTAAACTACCGGAATCTTCGTGCCCGGGAAACGGCACGTTTAGCCAAGAAAGATGTGCTTTCAGTTGCGCAACTGACAGAACTGCAAACAGGAATATTGAACGAAAAACGTCAGTTAATTATTGATATTGAGGCTTATCTGGCTTCTCACCCTGATTTTCAAGCTATTGAACAGCCTGATGGTAACTTCCTTGTGAATAAAGCTGATTTATACTATAATCTTGCTGAGCTGCAATACGCTGTTAATCTTAATGCCCCATCGATAGCTTTGGATAGCTACCGCAAAGTGGTTCAGATTGACCCGAATTTCTATTATAAAGACGCTGCACTCTATAATATTGGATTCATAAGCAGCCAGCTTAAGCGCAATCAGATTGATAGCAACAAGGATCGGTTTTACGAACTTAATGCATCTGCATTATCCTTAGACGACGCCAGCCGTTACAAGTATTCTGATTTTGCAGAGCCCATTAGCGCTTACCAGGAGATAGTGGACAATTACAAAAGCTCACCTTACTACGAAGAGTCCTTATATCGCTTGGGATTAATAAACTACTACCTTGCAACAGATGCTGATGATCCTGCCCGTTTTTATGCTTTGGCTGTTAATTATTTCGACGAGATAATAGCTAACCCCGACAGTAAATATAAGTATGACGCAATTTATCAAAGAGGCTGGTTAAGGCTGAATACTGCTAAAGAAGCTGATCTCAAGCTGGCAATGGCAGATTTCCTTTCCCTTCTTAATGCCATTGAAAACAAACTGATCACAGATCCTGTACTTGTTCAAGACTACAAAGATGATGCCGTAAAGAATATCGCTTATTGCCTTATAGCCATGGATGGTATGGATTTTTCCTCTAAAGCAAAAGGCGTTGCGGAGTTGCAAAGCATCTTTGCCGGCTATAATAACTCGCAGATAATCAGTCGCGTGTTAGATGTTGCGACTAAGAATAAGTTCGATTTAGACGCATCCCTGCAAGCAGTGGACTTCATTTGGCTTAAAATAAACCTGAGTCCGCTCGCACTTGAAAACCCCAGCCTTTTGGACTCAATTCTGTACATATATGCCAGCCAATCCAGGAATCTGCGTGACGGCAAAGACTTCGGACTTGCCCGCCAGGAAATATACTTGAACATTATTGACAATTATGGCAAGGACTCTGACTGGTATGCAGCGAATAAAGACAAAAACATAGCCCCACAACTTGCAGTAATTAAGAAAGCTTACGAGGAACGTGGAAAGAGGCTGTACATCGAGTTCACGGAGAACCCGTCCGAAGAGAAATTCGCCTTGTATAAAGCCCATATGAACCGTTTCGGTGGTTTTGTTGAGCTACACGGTGAATCTCTTACTGCTTGGCAGCAACAGAATGAGAAATCTATCCTAATTCTCAGCACGACATTGGCAGAGAAAACAAATCTGCCCATAAACTACATGCAAGCAATTTCAAACCTACATAAGTATAATGAAACATATCCTGAAGATGTGGATTTCTTCTTGCACGAAGGCTTATCATACACATATGCAAACAATATCTTCAACCTTCTTAACAATCGTTATGGTGAACCAGGTTTTGTAGCTGTTCCCGGAACTCCTGCAAATCAAGACGATTTGTTTGTGATGCTTAGCTCTAATTCCTTACGGTTCATTGAAGTGATGCGCAATGAGAAGTTCCGCACACCTGAACGTGACCAAGAAGCCATCACTATATTACTGAATCTTGCAGATATTCAATACTCCCGAGAAAAGTACCCAGAAGCTACTGCCCTTTATCTCAAGGCTCTTGAACAAGAGGCTATTATCGGCACAAGCAGCAAGTTTGATATATATGGGAAACTCGCAACCATGGCTCATAACGCCAAAAACCATGCAAGTGCAGAGATGTACTATCGAAAGACTCTTGCTTTCGCACAAACACCGGAAGAAAAGAAAGCTATAAAAGATAGTATCATTGCACAAATACAACTAAGTTATGAAGCCGCCGAACGCGATAAGAACTACGTTTTTGCCGCTACAGAACGTTTACGCCTTGCAGATGAACTTCCTGTGGGCGAAGAGAAATTCATTCAGGCACTCAGATGGACAGCCCATGAATCTTATGTGAAAGCAAAGGAATATCAGAAAGCAATCGATCTTCTGCTGGAAGTAGCCGGAACCAAGACAGATGTAGAGCAAGTGTACACTTATTACTACACTGCATGGCGTATTGCAGAAGCTGATTCCATGATGAAGAATATCGATAAAGCGAAATCAATCAAGGACTCATTTGTAACCAAGTATCCAAGCAGCATACAAGCCTATGACCTTACGATATCTAATGTAAAGACACAGGAATCATCAGGAAATAATTCTGATGCTGCGGAGGCTTATCTTGTCCTTCATGATCAAGCCAAGGCAAAGACAATCAATACCGGCGATGTAACTCCTGATGCCTTGATGCTTAGCGCAATTGTGAATTTCAAGCAAGCCAAGAATGATACTCGCTTGTTGGAGGTTATGAACCAGTTTATCGTTCTCTATCCCAATCATAACCAAACCATACCTTTTATGGAATACATTGCAGACGATTATTATACTAAAGGCGACACGCTGAAGTTTGAGCAGTTTGCTAAAGCGATTTTTACCAAAGATAAGACTCAGTCTGTGCGTTACAAGCGTGTTGCAGACGTTAAGTTATACAAACTGTGGTCAGCTTTTGACATTGCCTACAAGAACTTGGATTATGCATCTGCTTTCAAGTACCGTGACGAGTACAAAAAAGTAGAAGCAGCATATATTCGTGAGGGGCTTACCTTTAACACCAAACAAGAATATGCATATTTTGCAGCGGTACAATCTGAATATGACAATATCCAGAAACGTGTTGCATACTTGCGTAACTTCGACAACCAACTCAGCTCCCTTGATAAATCAAGTATTCTTACAGCTTCCCCCGCAAGCCTGATTTCTGTAAACGTGAACACCAGATGGCAGACTAATCTTGTAGCAGGGAATCGCAGAATACCTAATTTTAAAGCTACCGTGAATGCTGAAGTAGCGAAAGTATCAAAGCTGTTAGACCAAGCGAATAAATCAGAATTTGAAATAGGTAACGCTCGTCGATTAAGAGCACAGAACTTGATTGCCCGTCTTTACGAAAGAGGAGCAAGTGTAATAAACACACAAGTAGGCTATTATATAAAAACCAGCACTGAAGCTGCGGGGTTCAGACAACAACATCAGGGAGATGCTCTCACCGCTCTGATTAATCAGGTTGCCTACCAGCAGAACAGTGATCTTACGAATGCCGAATACACGATTCATTTAAATGTATATAATCTCTATCAGATGGCTGGCTACACAGACATATACACTCAGAGAAGCTTATCCAAACTTCAAGAATGGAAATCGGTACCTGATTATAAGACTGATGAATATGCCCTAAACCAGAGTTGGGTGCAAAAAATTGAAGGTGCTGTTTCAAACCTTAGCTTACAGAGTGCTAAGTCTCCGAAGGGAGTTAATCTTGGGTTGGTTGCTATACCCGCCGGAAAAGAACTTACTCTATCCAGAATGGTCACAGCAAAGATTGCTCCTGAACTTGCTCTGTTGCAGGTAGTTTATCCCTTCGATATAGATATTATCCTAAATGGTACAGAGATCACTCCAAGAGTGGTGCCTACCGATACTTTGGAAGCCGGAAAACCTGTAACTACCCGTTACGCGTATCTGTTACCTAAAGAAGCTTGGGCAGATGGACAGAACCTGGTTGAGATCAAAGCTCTAAATACAAGCCCTGAGGCACAAAAGCTTTATATGAATCTCCAAGTATTTACTGATCGAAAGCTATTATCAGATTCCATCCCTGCCGAGACTGTAATGATCTATTCCGGAACGGATTGGCGAACTATACAGACCGCTTCTGAATCCGGATTGTCTCGTTCTACTTCCGCGGTAATCGCTCCCAATTTTGGCATTGATCCCAAGATGATAGATGGCATGGAAAACACTCTTGCCAAACCAATTTGGATCAAAGAAGAAGCACAGATTAACACAGTTACTTTTGAAGC
This sequence comes from Candidatus Cloacimonetes bacterium HGW-Cloacimonetes-3, assembly GCA_002840645.1. Lineage (GTDB taxonomy): Bacteria > Cloacimonadota > Cloacimonadia > Cloacimonadales > Cloacimonadaceae > Cloacimonas. The sequence goes on along the minus strand of PHBO01000004.1, from coordinate 63,602 downwards.
TGACTTCAACCTTGATACTGAATTTAAAGAAGGGCTTATTGATCTTGTAGCACCGAGCAGTGCGTCTGTGTTCATAAATGGCACCGAGATAGCTGCAGAGCTTGCTATGGATTACGATTCAGATCCATTCCAAGTTTATTCATCTCAGGTCACCATAGACAAAAGCCATGTTACGATGGGTAAAAACACCATTAGGTTTGTTGTATCCAACCCCACCCAATATCGTGGATTTATAGCGGCAGTAAAGATTGTTAAGGCAGGTAAGGAGGAAATCCGATGAAGAAGTATATCCTACTATTGGTAATCCTTGGACTTAGCATTTGCGGTTTGTTGGCGCAAGCAGCACCGGCAAGCGAATTTCGCAATGTGCAGTCCTATGTTGAGAAGGAGGCATTTACCATTGATCTAAAGGCTTTAATTCCAGCCTCTGATGAGTTTAGGCAAAAATCAGATACATATCAGAAAGCAGGTGTGTATAACTTCACTTTTAACAAAGAATCTATGCGCGAGAATAGCGAAACACTACTAAATAAATGGCTGAAGGAGTCAAAATGAAAGCTAAACATATCATCCTCATTGTCATCACACTGTTAATGAGCCTTGGTTTCTTATTTGCCCAGGCTGCAGAAGAAGCTGCGGCACCCGCGGCAGCCCCTGCCACTGAATCACTAAACATATTTACCGTGTTTATGAGTAGCGGAACATGGGCGTATCCGATCTTATTAGTTTTTGTCATCGGTATCGTGTATGCCATAGCCCGTTGGAACCAGCTATATCGTAAGGAAAAAATCGATGCAGGTAAGTTCTATCTTAAGCTACGCAATTACATTAAGAACGACCAGTTAGACGAAGCTGCAAAGATTTCCGAGAGCTATAAGGGTACTACAATGGGTTTCATCTTCTGGAGTGCCTTGATGATTTTTAAAGAAGCTCGTAAGAGTGGTAAGAAAGGTGCTGAGCTAAGCCAATCTGTGCAGAACTCATTAGAAGAATCTGTGCTTCAGACCGTGCATAATCTTGATGGTGGTCTTTTCTGGTTTGATACCCTTGCTCAGATAGCCACTTATCTTGGACTCTTAGGAACAATCTGGGGCTTGCTGCAAGCTTTTACAGCTATGGCTGGCTTAACCGGTGCCGCCCAAGGTGCTGCCCTTACCAACGGTATCAGACTTGCTATCGGAACTACCGCTCTTGGTTTGCTTGCTGCCATCCCACTTACCTTGATAAAAGGTTGGCTGTTTACCAGAGCCAACAAATTGATCAGTGACATCGACGAATTTAGCGTAAAATTAATCAACACAATTAACAACACAATAAAGGATTAAGCCATGGCACGTTATCGGCCTTCCGCAATGCGCCAACAAAAGGCACAGACTGCGCCCCAGGAACCAAACCTGGTGCCAATCATGAACCTGTTCCTCACCATCATACCATTTATGTTGATGTTTGTGGTGATATCACAGGTTGCCTTAGTTGCGCTTAATTTCTCGCAAGGGGAGGGCGGTGGTGGTAGTTCAGGCGGCGGCGGTGGCGGCAAGGATATTGAGAAAGTTGAAATCATCATTCTCGATGATGCCTATGCCAAGAAAAACCAATTTCTGGGTTTTGAAATACGCGAACCTGGGATGGATACCAAAATGCTGCCCTCTAACAAAGAGAACTATGATTTTGTCGCCTTGGATGAACTCGTAAAGGAAATCAGAGCCCGAAAGGCAGACTTGATAGATATCACCGTCACAGTATATCCAAATGTCCTCTATGGAGATCTGATTAAAACGATAGACTTGTGTAAATCCAATGGATTCACACAAGTTCATTACAACCGCCCTATGGCAAGCTACTATTAAGGAGTTGGATCATGCAATTACAAGATAAAGTTAGCAGTTCCGACAAGAAGAAGAAACGTGTTCGCAGAAAAGTAGAGGACGTGAAGGCACTTTCCATCACTTCTCTATTGGATGTATTAACGATTATCCTTGTGTTTTTAATCAAGAACGTTTCCACAGAATCAGTTAAAATCTCTTCCGAAAAGGATATCCGCTATCCAACTACCATTACAAATGACCTTTTAAGAGAGAAAGCGGAAGCTACCCCGGTTAAGATTTTTACCGATAGAATAATTCTTGGGAATGAAAGCTTGAATTTCGGTAGTCCAAATGAACTGTTGGAGAATCCTGAAAAGCGCAAGGCTATTTTTAAGTTTCTCGAAATGGAAGCCACCGCCATATATAATAGCAACCCAAGTGATGTAGAAGCATGTTTGATTGTTCAGGCAGATAACTTTATTCAATGCGAATATGTATCTGAGATAGTTAAGATTGGCACTTCTGTTGGCTACACCCATATCTATTTCGCCACTCTTGAAGATCCCGACTGGCTGAAAAAAGAGATCGCTTCTACACAGTAGAAGGAGGTATTATGGCAAAACTGTTAAATATGAAATTGAACTATAAAGGCAAGGCTTTGGATTTCGTGCGTCAAGGCAAGGATATCAAGAAGAAATTCTTTATAGGATCAAACAAATACCTTTTCTGGCAGATACTTGATCCCAATTTCCCTGATAAGCATTTGTTTATCACGGAGAAAGGCAATCAGTTTTACATGCAACTCCCCCCCGGATCTAAGCTAAGCTGTTCTAAAGACGGCAACGCTGTAGATAGCAGTTATCTAACCCAGAACCATATCCTGCACGGTACGGAGCTTCAGTTACGTCCTGATATGACAGGGACAGTAGCAATCGCCCCTGAATGGGAAATCAGCTATGAATTCAAGGAACCCTGGGTATCAGTACTTACTCCTGAAGAGAAGCAAATTGTGGCGCAGTATGCAAGATTTTCCGAGCCTACTGCCATGGAGAGATTCAACCGCAATTTAATGCTGCTGTTTGTGTTTCTTACCGTGGTTTTTATCATGGTCTTCGATCTTGTACTAAAGCCAACTGAGACCTTTGATGCTACTTTGGAAGAAAAACTTGCTTCTCTACAGAAAGCAGAGTTAGTTAGAATAGAGCAGGCGGATATTGAGGGAAGTACTTTTCAGGACCAACAAGAAGGCGGTACTGAACCGGAAGCTGCCCCTGCTCCTGTAGCTACTCAAGCTCCTGTTACCGGTACACCCACATCTGCGGGAACCACCGGTGGCACCGCTATGAATGCAGGCTCGATGTTTGGCATAGGGGATTTCGACCCGAATGCTACTTCCTCTGCTCCAACGATTCGGGTTGCTACCCTTACTGAGGGTTTTGCTGCATCCCGTCCTGGTGGTAAGAGTGGCGGTGGAGGTCCAGGTAGTGGACCCGGTGGAGCACCCGGTTCGGGTGGTGGTTTCACAACCTCATTCGATCCTAATGCCACTGTTGGATTTTCCAGCGATATAGGTAAGATTGCAACTAATGCTCCTTCAGTTGGCGGTTCAAGCATAAAGCCAAAAGAAGGTTCATTCGTGAATGTTGCCGGAGACCTACGTAAGCTTGCTCCCAGCGGTGTTGCTTTCGGGCAAACTGCCAGTACTAACAAACTCGTTTCCAGCTTTAAGAGCAAGAATGTGGCTCAGGTAACTGAATCCAGCATCCAAGCCTCAGCTCCTGAAGCCAGAGCTCGTTATGAAACTATCGGCTCTTCGGTAAAAGCACGGCAAAGTCAGATTGCTGCATTATATACTAAGTACAATGCCATCCTGCCCTTTTCCGGTAGTGTTTCGATTCGTTTGTTAATCACGGCGAGTGGTCAAGTTCAATCTGCCATCCTCACCCCTAATGGGCAAATGCCTGAAGAATTCCTTAACGAGGTTAAGAAACTGTGTGAAAGCTGGTCTTTCAACGTTAAGGATGAAAGTGACTACACCTTCACTCAGAGATTCCGTAAAAGCTAACTACTTACCTAATCTAATCATAGAAGCTCCGTGAAAACGGAGCTTTTTTAATATGTTTACTTCTTTGCCTTCATTTCAGAGGCAGTATAAATTAGCATGCTTAACCAAGATTCATTGCCTAAATACTTGTCTTCCTATCTATTCCTTTAAGCGAGTGGAATTATGTTTTCCTTGATGCTTCAATCCAACCAGACACTTAAGGTTAAACTTATTGCTTATATGGACTTAGCTTGTTTGTATCGGTTAAGCCACCCGTAACCCTCCCGTATGGCGATACGGGAGGGTTACGGGATGGTTACCGGTGGAAGCCTGGCGATATCATAGGCAGCAGTCACCAAGCTTCATCCTGCAAGCCCGGCTGGGTGCATATTCCTGATACTCTTGCTTTCTCCTCGATTTGAAAGTAAGCCACAATTTCTAAAGTTATTGACAAGCAAGCTGCAAGCGGATATCTGTGATTCATGAAGTATTATGTTATTCATCTTCCTTTGGGAATCAACAAGGAATTAGTATATTGCTCTCCGGCTTCAATTGCCGAAGGAGCACGGGTCTTGGTGAGTTTATCCTCCAAGCTGTGCCTGGGCGTTTGTGGTAAAGAAAGCCGGATTGACAGCAATAATAAGATTAATTACAAGAGTGTGGAAGAAGTGTTAGACTCCTCTTCCATCCTTCCCGACGAACTACTGAGGCTGGCGGAATGGATGGCTGATTACTACTGTTGCCCTGTAGGGAAAGCCATCTTTGCCATGCTGCCGTCTATGATGCAACCGGAGCTTGATGCCTCAGTGAAATGGATTGGAGAAACTGTCCCGGAGGAATTCACAAAGCTGCATAATGTGTTAAAAGAAGAAGACAGCATAAAGCTGACACAGCTTAGGAAGCTGCTTCCCGCTTATCCGCTGTACCGCCGGATTGAAGAGGCGGAAGAGCAATCCCTGATATTGATAGAGCGCAAGCTGTACCATCGGGATAAGCCAAAATTTGCAAATTACATCGTCCGCACTGATATAGATTTTGATGCAGATACCTTAGCCTTGAAACAAAGAGAAGCATGGGAACTGATCCTGGCTGAGAAACATGCCTTTCCCATGGCGAGCATTAGCTCTATAGTTTCTTATGCAGCCCTTAAAGCATTGGTGAAGAAGAACATAATCCGTATTGAATCCCGTCGTTGCGATCCCGAAACCATGCTGTATGACAGTGTGGCAGCACCCAAAGCTATCACCCTGAACGATGCTCAGAACCAAGCTGTGGCAGATATTGCCTCCGGCTATGATAAGTTTGACGTAAACCTGCTTTTCGGCATCACCGGCAGTGGCAAGACCGAGGTTTACATAGAGGTTATCCGGCGTTATCTGGACATCGGACGCAGTGTGATATTCCTGATTCCTGAGATTGCCCTCACTCCACAAATGGTGGAACGCTTTCAAGGCAGCTTTGGGAATACCCTTGCCATCCAGCATAGCCAACTAAGCGAGAAAGATAGGTTCCGGCAGTGGCAGATGATTGTGCGAGGCGAGAAGAAGATAATTATCGGAGCAAGGAGTGCTATCTTTGCCCCTGTACCCAATTTGGGCTTGATTGTGATAGACGAAGAACACGAGGGCACTTACAAACAGGATAATATCCCCCGGTATCACGGCAGGGATATAGCCATCGTGCGCGCTAAGATGCATAATGCACAGGTGATTCTGGGTAGCGCAACTCCTGCACTGGAATCCTGGAATAATGCCTTATCCACAAAATACAAGCTCTTGAAACTTGAAGCGCGCCCTCTGGACTACAGCCTTCCGGAGGTGAAAATAGTGGATTTGCGGGATGAGTATGATCACGATCTCATCTCCCCCACTCTGCTGGATGCGATAGACCAAAGATTGCAAAGGCAAGAGCAAGTGATACTGTTTCAGAACCGAAGGGGCTATTCCTCTTATATGCAATGCCTTAAATGCGGAAAGCTGGTAACCTGCAGCCAGTGTGAGATAAGTATGTCCTACCACCGCGATAAAGAAGAAATGCAGTGCCACTATTGCGGGGCAAGCCGTCCCAGCCCGCGCAAGTGTCCGGACTGCGGCAGTTACAGCTTTTCCTACGGCGCACCCGGAACCCAGAAATTGGAACAGACCCTAAAGATTCTGTTTCCCGAAGCAAAGATTCTGCGTATGGATTCCGATTCCGCCCGAAAACGTGATACCTATAAAAGCATGTACAACCGTATGAAAAAGCGTGAGGTGGATATCTTGCTGGGAACACAGATGATATCGAAGGGCTTGGATTTTCCGGAAGTAACTTTGGTAGGGGTCGTGATGGCAGATATCAGCTTGAATGTGCCGGATTTCAGAGCAGCAGAGCGAACGTTTCAGTTACTTACTCAGGTTGCAGGACGCTCCGGGCGCGGAACCAAAGCCGGAGAGGTTATAATCCAAACCTATAATCCGGAGCATTATGCAATCCAGGCTGCAAGCCGTCAGGATTTTCCCGGGTTCGTAGCAGAGGAAATGGGGCATCGTAAGCAGTTGTATTACCCGCCGTATTACAGGCTGGCAAGAATCGTGTTTCAATGTGCCGATTTAGACTTGTTAAGACAGGAGATGCAGAGCTTGGAAGCAGCTAAGCAACTGTTGCTGAGTAACTTTAAGCTCCCGGAGTTATTGCTATTGGGACCCTCACCCGCCCCCTTTAGCAAGATGAGCAATTACTTTAGGTATCACTTCATATTAAAAGGGCTGAATGCAGAGATTATTCACAGAGCACTGGATTTGGTAGAAGAGCTTTACAAGAGTCCCACGGCTATTTCATCTTATGTGGATGTCGATCCGGTGTCGCTAATGTAGCAGTTACAGCGGACATCCCGTCTTACTATGGGAAAAGCTACAGACAGAATTCCCGTAGCTAAACATCTATCAGCGGTGTGTGTCTGTCCTGCATTGCAACTAATAGATTTATATCGCTGCGTACGCTTTCCAGATAGCTTCGCATGGTGCTTTCTGCCAGAGTGGGATCGTTATTTGTCTCACTTAAATGGGCAAGAATCAGATTCTTCAATCCCGGATGCAGGACACTGGTGAGTAAACCCACCGCCTGGATATTGGAAAGATGCCCGTGCGCACTGCGAATCCGCTGTTTCAAGTGCCAATCGTAGGGTCCGTTCATCAGCATTGTTTCATCGTGATTGCTTTCCAAAATCAAGGTGCTGGCAGCTGAGAGCTTCAACACGCTTAATTGTGACGGATAGCCCAGATCTGTGGCAACACCAAGCTTTCGCTGCGGTTCATGGGTAGGATACAGGCAGAAATTACAGCCCTCAGCAGCATCGTGAGAAGAGGCAAATGCTTCTATAGTAATATCCCCGACCGTGAAAGTGCTACCCGTTTGGAATATAGTGATTCTATCCTGAACATTGCCGATGCGATCTCCACAGTAGGCAAGGGTAGGGCGATTAAGCATAATGGGAATCCGGAGCTTCCGGGAAACAGCACCCACGCTGCGGGTGTGATCTCCATGCTCATGGCTCACCAGGATGGCAGCGAGCTTATTGGGGCTTATATCCAGCTCTTCCATGGCATCAAAAATGCGGCGCATACTGATGCCGGCATCAAGCAATATTGCTGTGGATGAGGTTTGCACCAGAACACAGTTTCCCTTGCTGCCACTGGCTATCACAGTAGTTTGAAACATTACACGGGTTTGAATATCTTGTAATAGCGGTTATTCAGGCGGTCAAACTCTGTCCACACGGCATTTGGCGGGGCTGCTGCGATAAGCTGTGCCACTCCCACCGTTTGTGCGTCCAGATTGTCGCATAGGTGCAAAAGCAAGGCTTCAAGTGTCTGCGGAAGGCGCACAGATGCTTTTTCATACTCACCGTGATGTGCCAGAATTAAGTGGCGGAGGTTCAGTAATAAATCAGCAGGGAAACCGGGTATCCGGGCTGCTGTCTCACAAACCAATTGGTCCGAGAGGCTTAAGTGCCCCACTAATCTTCCAATATCGGAAAACTCTATACTCGCCTTGCCCTCATACTCCGTAACCTTAGCCACATCGTGCAATAAAGCACCGCATAGAAGCAGGTCGTAGTTCACCGGATACATAGTGGATGCGAATTCGCACAAAGCCGCCACAGATATGCTATGCTCTATCAAACCATGCACATAGTTATGATGCCAACCCTTTGCCGCAGGAGCATTCAGGTAACGGGTAAAGAACTCTTTATCATCAAAAATAAGGTGCAATAGCTTGCTTAGGTGTTCCTGCTCGATTTTATCTATGAAAGCAAAGAAGCGTTCTGCCAATACTTCAGGAGCTATCTTGCTGCGAGCAAGGAAGTCCTCGATACTATACTCGGATTTATCCGCAAAACGCAGCTTGGTGATGGAAACCTGTATCTGCCCCTTGAAGTTTACGACATTGCCCCTGATCTGTATAACATCACCGGCATCGAACACATCCGAGAGTTTCTTGGCTTCTTTCCACACATTGGCAGAAATAGTACCACTGCGGTCTTGCAGTTTAAGACGGATGAACTGCTCTATCTTGCCATCGCGAAGCTCTTTTTCTGCTACCAGATAAAAGCCCATTATCTCTTCACCAACTTTGAGATGAAGCTCTGAAATAGGTGTTTGGTTATCCATAATTATCTACTTTATATAGCTTATTTTAATCGTTTGTTTGTGCTGCCCGTTGGCAGATTCGCTCTTAATGAAATATAGCCCTGTGCTGCTAAACACACTTGCAGGAAGCAAGAGCTTGTCATTCTGTGCCATACCTTTCCAGATGCACTGTCCCCGCAGGTTATATATACTAATTGATGCATGAACCGGTATGCCGGTTAGCTTGATGTTATTGCCGCTCCTAAGAGGATTGGGAGAGGCTTTTAGGGACACGGCAGGTACAAGTGCTTCATCCTGAAGGTTGGTTGCAGTAAGGGCGAAGTTAGTATAATTGGCATAATGTATTTGCCCCCCCAGTTTATCTTGCAGCCAATAGTAAATACGGTAACTGGCTTGCAATTCTTCCATAGTAAGGTTTACAAGACTCAGATTATACGCCTTATTGGCAACCGACCCGGAATTCATGGTGTTATTAATCGTGTCTGCAAAGGCAACCCAACGGTCAAACACATAGCGCTGCTGACCTGCGATGGATATCTTTTTGAACAAGCCGACAAAGAAGCGGGAACTGGTAACAGGATTTATAGTTGCTAAGGTATATAACACCGTATTCGCATTGTTTAACTGAATGTTGATGGACAGGTTTTCGTTGTTTGTTGCCTCAGTTAAAGAACAAGTTGCACTGCTTATGAAACTGCGCTTGGCTTTGGCGGTGGTAACTGCAGCTTGATACTTAGTTAGATAATCCGCCGCATTGAAACCAATGATGCGTTCCTTACCTAAAACAGCAGTGGTAGGTGTAGCATTAAAGCCATACCAGGTATTACGTTGGTACGCCCCAAGATTTGATAGCGTATCCGCCAGATTAGGATAAAAGATTAGAGGGTGAACATTTGTTTGGGGATAGCTATCCTGGATTGCACAAATTGTGGAGGTGGCGTCGTAACGCAGGAAGCTCTCCACGGGATAGGTAGGATAACCGTAAGCAAACACCGAGAGGTACTTGCCGATTGTATTATTTGCAAGGGTTGTATCCGATTCGGCAACAGAGCTGCTGAGGGTAGCTTGTAAACGCAGCTGCATGCCTGTGTTAGGCATCGTTATGCTGTAATCCTGATAACCCGGTGCAAGTACTTCAAAAAGGGTTTGTGGCATGATTGTCTCGGAGATAGTGATAGTTCTGGTTACATGGTAATCCTCTATCGGAGCGGATATATCCAGGTTTATTTGTGCATCAGTGATGGGAAGATTGGAATGGTTGTATATTTTGAATACCGGCTTAACTGATTCACGAGGACGCAAGTTACCGCTAAGATCGAAGCTTACAAGCTGTAAATCCGGATTGTCCAGGTTAAAGTTTCCCAGTAAGCCAAAAAGAAGTTCGCTATTGAAGCCTGCCGTGGAGAAGTTTTGAAAATAGGGAGTTATGGCATTGGTGTTTAGATAAAAGCTGTGAGAACCATCTCCATTAGATGCACCAACATAGCGTGAAGACAAGTTTGTATTGTAATCTACTACTAACCACACCACTTCTGCTTGCACTGTTTGTGGGAAGGGAATATCGATAACATTGGCGGAAACCGCAGCACGTGCGGAGGTTATAAACTGCGAGGGCATGGCATAAGCTTCGCTGTATAGCGACACAGTTACAGAATCCCCAATATTGGGGAAATACAGACGCGCTTTCTGAATAGAGAAGCTACAATGTGCCACGTTCGGATATGCGGAGCGGAAGCTGAAGCGGACTGCCCACTTGTTAGCTCCATACAGATGGTAATCAACCGCAGGACCATGGTGACTGAAATAACTCTCGCGGTCATTATCGGCAAACACTGCTTCTCCGCTTGCCGGAATCATTATAAGCTGATTCTCAACCGCATTCCCCACAATGAGCACAGCAAGGAATGTGATTATCATCAGCAATCTGCGTGTGTTCACACCTCACCCCCGTTTATAATGCTTTCCGCAAGGGATAAATCCAGATTCATGGCTGTTATTAGTTCTTCCACGTTTCTAAACATCCTTTCCTCCCGCAGGTAACGCATAAGTTCCAGCTCCATATAGCGGTTGTAAATATCACCTGTAAACCCTATAATATAGGTTTCGATTTCCACTACACCGCTGTGTTTCACAGTTGGGCTGCTGCCAATATTTGTCAATCCAAAAAAAGTAGCTCCCTCCAGATGCACTCTGCTAAGGTAAATACCCTCGCGAGGAATAAGCTGATGTGGATTGCTTAGGATAAGATTTGCCGTAGGAAAGCCAAAGCCTTTTCCCCTGCCGATGCCGTGTCCCACTTCCCCCAGCAGCCGGTAAGGTTTGCCTAAAAGTTTGTTTGCGCTTAGGATATCGCCTTGTGCCAGAAGCTCCCGGATCATGCTGCTGCTTATCGGACTGCCCCTGTATTCTAAAGGCTCTACATATTCCACCCTAAAACCATTCTTATCCGCATGCTGAAGCAGGAAATGGTAGTCTCCGGTGCGTTTAAAACCAAAATGAGAGTCATAACCCATAACGATCAGTTTAGGGTGCCAAACAGGCAAAATATACTCATACAAGAACTGCGAGGCAGATATCTTAGCAAACTCGCTATTGAATGTGAGCAGCTCCACCATATCTATTCCAAGGGAATACAGCTGGCGTTGCTTTAGCTCGGCTGGACACAGCACACTGGGCTTGGCATGGGCTTTCAGGGTGAAGGCAGGGTGCACTGTATAGCTAAGCACCACGCTTTGCAACCCCTCGCTATGTGCTGCTTCAATCATGCGCACCAGTAGTTTCTGATGTCCAAGGTGGATACCGTCGAAGTTCCCGATTGTTAAAACGCTGTGGTTATTCATTTCAAAACGATTATCGGATGGATAGTGCTGTTGTTTGCCTCGCCGATGGCAAGAAGGTTACCATGTGCATCATAAAGGGTGCAGGTGGAACACTTGGATACAAAATCTGTAGGCAGGCTTATGTCGCCGCCATTATCCACCAACTTCGCTTGTTCGATATCCAGCTCCAGTGAAGTAAAACGCCCAAGCACCAATCCGGGAGATAAAAGGTACTGTTGCCAGTTCTCGGTACAAAGTGTCTCCAGGGCAACCGCCATGCTGATGTCTATATCCCCTATTGCCTCGCGCCGCAGCATAATTGTGTATCCAAGCGTGCCTATCTGCTGCGCAATCCATTCACTAAGGCTACGGATATAAGTTCCTTTGGAAACAATGCAGCGGTAAGATAACTGTATTTCCGTGTTAACAGCTTCACCATCATTACCCAAAATAACCTTGAACGATCTAATCTCTGTAGGACGCACCGGCATTTCCATTTCCGTTCCGGCGCGTGCAAGGGCATAAGCCCGCTTACCATCCAGCTTGATAGCCGAATATGCGGGTACAGGTAGCTCGGTTAGTCCCAAAGCCAGATGTTCCAGATGGTCAATATCAAGGGGAACTATGCTAACCTCTGCGGTTTGGATAACGCTGCCTTCGGTATCTCCGGTTTCGGTTCTACCGCCAAGCTGGATAGTGGCGAAATAGGTTTTACTTTCGGACTCCACGAATTTTGCTAAGCGTGTGTATGAACCTATGCAACAAACCAATAAACCCGTGGCAAAGGGGTCTAAAGTTCCGCTGTGCCCTATTTTTCGGATGCCCGTTACCTTGCGCAAGCGACGGATTACGTCGAAGGATGATATCCCCGCCGGTTTATCTATGGCAATGAAGCCGGATAAATCAGTTTTTGCTTTGTTCATATTCCGTGATTGCAGCTTCGAAATCTTTCATCAGCATAGCCATGATTTCTTCCCTGTTCCCTGTTAAGGTACATCCTGAGGCTTGTCGGTGTCCGCCTCCGCCATAACGTGCTGCTATCTTGTTCACATCCAGTACAACTGAGCGCAGGCTTAGTTTAAATAAGCCCGGAGCATCTTCACGCAGGTACATAATGGCATCCAGCCCGTTCACACCTTGCACCCAGCGGGTAATATTCATCACACTGTCCGGATTCAAGTTATTGCGTTGCATTACCTCCAGAGAAGAGAACATCGTAAGTAGCTTGCGCCCAAAGTGCAGCTCAATCGTGGCAAGGGTTTCGCCCACATAGCGCATTTCCTCTGCGCTGTGGTTCATGAAGTATTCCTTGTATAGCACATGCGGTTTTATTCCAAGCTCGCACAAGTCCGCTGCAAGCGTATAAACAGCTTTATTGGTATTAGCATTGGCGTAGTTGTTTGTGTCATTCAAAATGGTGGTATAGAGGCAATCGCCAATGTATAACCTGTCGGAAGCAGATAAGGCAAATATCTGCGGCTTAAACAGCACATAGATGATAGCTCCCACAGATACATAAGCCGGCTCTATCAGGCTGAGATCAGCTGTTATGGCATTGTTCTCCACCATGTGATGATCCAGCAATACTGTAGTTGAAGCTGCTTCCACCAGCCCGGCTCGCTCCCCAAGCCTGTCATAACTATTACAATCCAGGATAAAAAGCAGGTCTGGAGTTACACCTAAATCAGCATCATAGGTTCGCACATCGCATGTGTCCATCAGGAAAGCATAGCGGGTCAAATCGTCATCATCAGTATAAATCACACTGTTCTGCCCCAAGCCAAGCAAAATCCGCTGCAATGCCAGTGCAGCACAAAAGCCATCTCCATCAGGATTTATGTGGGTGGTGATGGCGATGCTTTTTGCCATCTTTGCTTTATCCAGAATGTCTGCTGTTAAACTGTTCATCATATCCTTCTAAGTTACTCTCATTTTGTGTCTTGTGGCATCTTCCTTGCAAGCATTGCCCTATCATTCCCCACTCATTACGGATAAAGTGGGCAATGAGTGGGCAATGATACCATAATTACAGCAAGGAAAATGCCGGGGAATTGGCAGGGTTATCCGCAATATCCTTGGTTGCAAACTATGTACGCTCTTATGGAGTTTAGGCGGTCTAAAAATAATCGCCACAATGGGCGATTATACATTAGTAGATAAGGCAAAAGCAATAGTTAGCACATGGGCTTTCTGCTAATCCTCGTCGTCCTCATTGTCTTCAAAATCCTCGTAGTCATCTTCTTCCTCATCGAAATCGAAATAGTCGTCGTCGTCCAGATAATCGTCTATGTCGATATCAGGATCATAATCTGCATCATCACTATAATCGTCTTTTAAGGTGGCGAGGAGGGTATCCATCTTCTCTGCACGGTCTTCTGTTTCATCGTAGAAGAAAGACAATTCCGGTATGGTTCTCATAAGTTGTGCTCCTGCAATTTGTTTTTTTAGGAAGCCAGAAGATTTAATCAGCAGTTCCCTGATTTTATCGTGGCTGGCATGGTTGTTGTAATGAGAAAAATATAGCTTAGCATAGCGCAGGTCTTTTGCCAGAACCACATCCGTGATCTGCACCCAGCTTAGCTTGGGATCATTTATCTGTTGAGAAAGAGCGATGTTGAATATCTTCTTTAGCTCTTCCTGTAACCTGGGGATTCGAAAGGATTTCATTATAGTTTCTTTGCAACCTCTTGAATAATGTAAGCTTCTATTACATCGCCTTCCTTAATATCGGAATAGGCGGTAAGAGAAAGCCCACAATCCGTTCCGGCACGTACTTCTTTCACATCGTCTGAATAATGCTTCAAGGAGGATAGACTATCTTCAATAATCATCACATCGTTGCGATACAGCCTTATCTTGCACTTGGATTGCATAATACCACGATCAACCTGACAGCCGGCAATAGTGCCAAGCTTCTTAATCTTGAACACTTGCTTCACGGTGGCAGAGCCAATCACAGTTTCTTCAAAATCCGGTTTCAGCATCCCTTCAAGAGAGCTGCGGATGTCATCAATGGCATCGTAGATCACTTGATACAGCTTTATCTCCACGCCTTCATCGTCAGCAAGCTTGCGGGCTAATTGGCTGGCACGAACATGGAAACCGATGATAATGGCATCCGAAGCCGAAGCCAAAGAAACGTCCGCTTCATTGATACCGCCCACACTTTTGTGGATAATGCTTACGCTAACTTCGCTGTTGGAAATCTTCTGGAAGGAATCAGCAAGTGCCTCAGCAGAGCCGTCTGTGTCTGTTTTCAGGATTACATTCAGCACGTTGATTTGATCTTCCTTGATACGTGCAAAGATATTCTGCAAGGAGGATTTGTTCTGATACTTCTCGCGTTCCAGGCGTATTTGCTGACGCTCGGTACTGATGCTTCTGGCAGTTCTCTCGCTGTCAACCTGGTTCAGCATGTCACCCGCTTTGGGTGCATCAGACAAACCGTATATTCGCGCTACATCGGAAGGATACAGTATCTTTATCTCTCCCCCACGCTCATTTTCCATCTTGCGTATCCTACCGTGAACAGCACCGCATACCACGATGTCCCCGCGCTTAAGGGTTCCTTCTTTCATCAGAACTGTGGCAGCAGCACCCATACGTGGGTCTTTATGGGATTCAATCACGATGGCCGCACCGGGAACTTCATGCTTGGCTTTCAGTTCCAGCATTTCTGCTGTAAGCAATATCACTTCGATAAGATTCAGTATCCCTTCTCCGGTAACCACGGAAGTTTTGCACCAAGGCACATCACCGCCATATTGTTCCAGATAAACACCCATTTCCAGAAGCTGAGCCACCGTCTTGTCTATATTGGCAGCGGGAAGATCAATCTTGTTGATAGCAATAATTAGTGCTACTCCGGCTGCTCGGGCATGGTCTATGGCTTCCTTGGTTTGGGGTTTCACACCTTCTGTAGCAGCTACAACGATTACCGCAATATCGGTTACGTTGGCACCGCGAGCACGCATAGCAGTGAAAGCTTCATGCCCCGGTGTATCCAGAAAGGTTATTTTATGCTTATTTACTTCAATCTGATATGCACCAATATGCTGGGTTATCCCTCCGGATTCTCCGGCAACAATATTAGCGCTGCGGATGTAATCCAAAATAGAGGTTTTACCATGATCCACATGACCCATGATGGTAACCACAGGAGCACGGGTTTCTTCGAACACGTCACTGTATGTCTCGCGTTCCTTATCAATTATATCCACACCGTATTCATCCTCAAAGCGAAATTCAACTTTGAATTCGTCACAGATCATTTCCAAAGAATCCTTGTCCAGACGTTGGTTCATTGTTACCAACTGGCCCATCATAAAGAACTTGGAGATAATCTCGGAAGGGGATACATTCATTATCTTTGCCAGTTCGCTTACCGAAGTATATTCGCGAATCACTATCTCACTGCCGTGATCCACCACACTCTGAGCTTCACGGTGGTATTTCTTACGTTTGGAGGTCTTCTGCAAGGTTTTCTTGATATTGCGGGAAATGGCAGCTTCATCTATTTCTACAGGCTCAGGAGGGCTGTTTTTTACTTTTTTGGTACTTGTAATAATGGCTTTCTTATGCTTACTCTTATCACCCAGTTCTTCGTGGTTTACCTTCACCTTACCGAATTGCTTCTGTTCCAAGGGTTTCTTAATATCAGTGCCGGCTGGGGCAATCGGTTTGGGCGGAGGGGTTCCGTCCGCACGCTTACGATAATCCTGAGTAGGACGTCGTGTATCTGGTCTGCTTTGGGTTGCTTGCCCAGGTCTTGTAGATTGCTGCCCCGGTCTTAGGTGTCCCGGCTGGCTTGTTTGGCTGGTTCTTGGCGGCGGAACAGCCTGCTGATAAGGTGTTCTGCGGGTAGAATAGTCCGGCTTGGTATCCAGGAACGATTTCGGCTTCTCGGCTACAGCGGCAACTTCCTCTGTTTTTTTCTCAGCGGTCTGGCTCTTTGCTTTAGGCTCGGTAGATGCGGGCAGAGGGCTAATCTCTTCAGCAGGTAATTCAGCAGGGATGCTAACCGGTTCCGTGATAGTTTGTTCAGATTCAGGCTCCGGGATAGTCTCCTCATTTATAGCTGTGGCTTCAGGTTTTGCTTTGGCAGCCTGGCGCATCTCGATAAGGCGTTTACGATCCCGTTCTGCGCGCTTTTCTGCATCGATCTGTTCATTGTATTTCCCGCGGATTTTGTCCGCAACTTCTGCTTCGATGAAGCTCATATGGCTTTTTACATTCACACCCAAATCAGCCAGGTGCTTTTTTAACGCCATTGTGCTTATCTTCAGCTCTTTGGCAAGGTCATGAACACGTATCTGCAAAGCTTCCTCCACTATGCTTCCGCCTTCCAATATTCCAGTATCTTGGCGGCAAAATTCTTATCGCTAACCCCGAAAACTCCCGTTATCGGCAGTCCCAGGGCATAGCTTATCTCTTTTTGGCTACCCGTTAAAATAATCTTCACCGGGTTCGGGCTACTGCTATTAGTCTTAAGCAAGTTGTTCTGTGTGCGGATGGAAGTATCTTCCGCCACGATTAACAGCCTGATTACATGATGATTCAGTCCACGCACGCAGGCATCAAGCCCGGAAACCATTTTCCCTGCTTTGCGGGCAAACTGCATTAAATTTAGTATTCTTGCATCCATGTTAGTGCGCCTTGTGCCTTTTCTGATAACGCTTACGCCACTTATCCAATCCGGTAAAACACTCCTGACTGGGGCACAGGTAATTCTTGCGTACAGCAACTATCCGCAGGGAATCAAACACGATTCCCCCGTTCATGATAAAGAAATTCAACAGCCCTTTCTGGTCAACCTTTTTCTTGCACACCACGCAGGTGCGGATGGGATTGTGGTAAGCATGGCTGTTTTTATTCGGCATTAAAAATACTTCGCTGCTTCTTTCAGTTTTTCAGCAGTTTTCTGACCCAGGCTCTCCAGGTTGCAAAGCTCATCCACAGAAGCCATAAACACATCTTGCACACTGGTATAGCCCGCATTCCGCAAGGCTTCCGCTATCTTGGGTGTAACTCCGTCCAATTCGGTAACGTGGCTAATGGTGCGGCGTTCTTTTGCCATCTTTTCTTCAAATTCGGCTGTAGTATAAATATCTATCTTCATGCCGGTAAGCTTGGCGGCAAGCTTCACATTCTTGCCCTGTTTACCGATCGCCATCACCTTGTCTGCATCTTCAACAATTACGCTGGCAGCATGATTACGCTCGATAATAACCCGCTTCACACCGTTTACACCCAGTGCGTTTTCGATCATCTTTTCCGGGTCATCGTTGTAAACCACTATGTCTATCTGCTCGCCATGCAGTTCTTTACGAATAGAATCTATCCTGGTTCCCTTTGGTCCCACACAAGCTACAACCGGATCAACTTTGGCATCACTGGATTCCAGCTCCACTTTAGTGCGTATTCCTGGCTCGCGAACTATCTTTCTTATCTTCAGGCTGGCATTATAAATCTCCGGTATCTCGGCTTCAAACAGCTTCTTCACAAATTCCGGATTGGTGCGCGAAAGCACCATGGTAACTCCACCACCGCTGGCACGGATATTCACGATGTAGGCTTTGATATTGTCGCCCACGCGGTAATATTCGTTCTCTATTTGTTCATCAAGGGGGAGCAGGGCATCAGTGTAACCTATATCCACCCGGTAACCGCCGTTGTTTTCGTCTATGGCTTTTATCTTGCCGGTTACGATGGTGTGCTTTTGCTTGTTAAAATCGTTCTGAATCTTCTCATCTTCCAGACGGCGGATTCTATCCTGGATTATCTTCTGCGCAGTCTTTACCAATTTCGGCTCGAAATCGTGTAAGGACATTGTCTTTTCAATTAGCTGTCCCAGAGTGGCTTTAGGATCGTATTCGCTTCTTGCATCGCCCAGGGATATCTGCCCCACGCCTTCTTCTACTTCCACAACTTCGCAGTTGAATCTGGCTTTGATACTGCCGGTTACGTCATCCACAAACACCTGCAGCTCCGCTTCCGGAGCAAGTTTCTTCAGCAAGGTGGAAGTAACCGCTTCCACGATTATCTCCTGAATTGCCACCGGGTCAAGTTGCTTGATGGCGGCAAGTTTGGTTAAGGCTTCCAGAATGTTGGCACTCATTCTTGTTCTCTCCCTTTGGGAATATCTAAATACACTGTCTTGGCTCGTGTGATCACCTTGAAGGGGATCTCTAACAACACACCGCGGTCATCCAGCGTGATAGTATCTTGGTTTACTTCTACCAGCGTGCCCATGGTGGATTTCTTCTCTTCGCCATCATTCCATTGCACCGCAATTTTCTCTGTAATGGCACTCACGTAATGGCTTTTCAGCTTAAGCGGACGCTCTATCCCCGGTGAGGACACTTCCAGGTAATAACGCTCCGGGATGAGATCAAAGGTCTCCAGTTCGTTGCCCAAGGCACGGCTGAAAGCAGCGCATTCATCCAACAGGACACCGCCAATCTTGGTGAGATAAACAGTTATAATCCGCCCCTTGCCACTCATTTTCTCGTCTATGTCATAAACGGCTAAATGCATTTCCTGGCATATCTTCTTGGCAATCTCTTCGATCTGAACGCGGTAATACTCCATGTTTATCCTCTTTCTTTTGTGACCGGCAGGGTAATAAAAAATCACTCCCGACCGCATCCGGGCACTCGTTTTACCTCAAAAAAAATAGCTATCTAATGTAGCTATCGGTCTCAGAGGCAACGTTTGCCATATCTGTTTAGCCGACAATTCCGTCAGCTTCTACGCTTGTCGTCATTCTTTTGCAACAGGGGTATACGTCAAGCTAAATCTCGGAAGGAGCCATATATGCAGCACGATTTCACCCTGCAACCGTCCTGGTACATTATGTCTTTTATCAGATCAATCAGGGGCTATTAATGAATTTGCCCCAGCGCGTGGCCATTCGCCTTCCGTTGTGGTTTATGCCTCTTCCCGGCTGGCTGTATGGGTTTGTATGCACAAAAGCAACAACCGCTCTTCCGTTCGAGTATATTCCATTTTGGAAACAGCTATTTTGTACTTGATTTTATGGCTTTATCCTCGCTTGGCTCAGGCTTCCGCTCGGTAACCCACCCATAACCCTCCCGTATCGCGATACGGGAGGGTTATGGGTGGGTTATGAGACCCTTCAAGGAGATAAGCATGTAAGCGATTGCAGTGATTATACTTCCAAAGAATCAGATGATTGTCTGTACGATAGGAGCTTCTTATTTGTTAAACAGTCGCAAGTGCATTGCTCTTACTGTATATTTAGTAACTGATGTCTCGGGTGCAGGCAGCCGAGGGAGGCTGTCATTACAGAATATGTGGCGTTTCTATCTGGAGATAGCACTATTAATATGATCAGATGGGAACGCCTGTTATTAATTAAATAAAAAAGACCCAGCCGAAGCCGGGTCTTTTTCTTGGTAAATCAGGGAGATTGGTTTGGGTTATTTCATGAGAACGGCTTTGCGTACAAAGCTATCCTTGCCGGCACTCATCTTGATGTAATAGATACCGGTGGAGCATTCTTTGCCGTTGTTGTCTTTGCCGTTCCAGGTAAGTTTATAATTATCAGGAGATTGGACACCTTTGCTTACGCTGCGAACTAACTGACCACGTGCATTGTAAATGGCGAAGTTCACATCGGCAGCCTTAGCGATGCCATAACTGATAGTAGTGCTTGGATTGAAGGGATTAGGGTACACGGATTTTAGCTCTGTTACAAGGTCAATACCGGGGGTTCCGGGATTATCCTGGTAATTATAGCTGATAGAGATAGGACCATGCAGGGCACTGTTGCCATCCATTTCAGCCACTTGTAGCCAATAATAATAGGTTCCCGCTTCCACCAAGCTGTTATCTGTATAAACATATGTTTGTTGTTGAGAAGTGTTGGTGGGATCAATGAGAGCACTTATTTGCTCGGCATCAACAGCATCAGCACTATTGGCACGAAGAATGTAGAACCCGGTAAGGCTTGTCTCAGTTTGAGTAACCCACAGGATGTTTACGTTATTCTGAGAATTCAGTACTGCCGAGAATGAAGAAAGCTCTACTGGGAGTACTTCATCTTCGCTTAAAGTGATGATAAGAGTTCCCTTGGCACCAAAATCAGTGATTTCAACAAAACTTTCATCGGTATCAAATGCGCTGTCAACAACAGTACCATCATTAACTGTAACCTTTGTCGGGGTAAAGCTTAAACCAGCGTGATTAAGCCAATATAAACCACTTAATGCAGCATCGCTGCCGGTGATGTTGTAAACAACAGAGGTTGTTGAAGCGGTAACTGTCACCGCAAAATCATCACTTGAAGATGATGACGGATCGATCTCTATAGAATTATTGGTAAGACCGGATACTGCAGGGACAATCACGACAGTGCTACCACCGTTAATGGAAGTACTTGCTCCGGTACCTGTAACTACTGCTGTTGTGCTAACTTCAATAGTGTTGGAGTTCGCGCTTGTGCCACTGTCATTCACTGCACGCACACGGTAGGTGTAATCTGTGCTGGCAGAAAGATTGGGAACACGAACGATTGTGTTATTTACTGCACGATTGTTCCAGCCTGATACAAATGAAGATGAGCCACTGGTTATTAATATCTCATCAAAATATTGGCTTCCACCTGACCTTGCAGACATAAACCATCTAATATAATAGCTACCTGTTAAATTTGCCTGGACGGTTTTCTGTGCCCAAGTATCTATTACATCACCAGTATTTGAACCATCGGCAATATAAGTAGCAAGATCATACCATGAGCTGGCGTCAGATGAGTATTGAAGCTTCACAGTATTATCTGCGGTTGCACTTGAAGCCTCTGTCCAGAAAGATATTGTGGTTGGAGATGAAAGCACAGGTGTATAAAAATAGTCATTTGCTCCGTTCATGCCGGAATAGTATGTCCCTGCGTAGGCAATTGAAGAATTGTTTGCAACATAAGAACTGTTTTGAGTCCATCCATCAGGAAAACTGGTTGAACCTTCAAAACCTGTGTTTAGTATTTCGGTAGTGCTCCCGGTTAAAACGTCTAAACGGTAGCTTGTAGCGCCGGAAACAGCATTCCAATGTGCAGTGAAGCCTTCATGGGAAATAGCTGAGGCAGTATTGGCCGTTGGTGCTGCCGGAGGGCCATAGCCGGTTAAAGCCTCATCGCTTGGCACTGTGCCGTCAACTTTATAATTGATGTATGTGCCAGAATTTGTATAAGGGTAAATCTTGAAGTAATAGGTAGTATTTTCTGATAATCCGGTAAATGATGTAGTTTCGCTAAGTGCTGCTACATTCTTTACTAATGCTGCATCTGCTTCAGCAGTGCCATCAGAGGGGGCTGTGATGGAAGAATAGCCCACTGAACTCCCTTTCACTAAATAACCATCGGGAACCACCGTGCCAGTAGCATCATCCCAAACCGCATCAATAGCAGAATAGGAAGGAGTTCCGGTATCAACTATAAAATTAGTTACATGATTTGTCGGTTCAGTTTTATACACAGTTCCACTTACAGATTTATCTACCTGCGTAGCTCCGGTACTGGTATGGGTAATGTTCCCACTGGGTGAGCCTGCACCCGCAGATGCGGCTATACGGACAAACACATCTTGTTCTGCAACAGAACCACCGGATTGGGTGAACGTGAGACCACTGGTATATGTACCACCGGAGGTCTTGCATAATTCAAAGCTTGCGGGAGCAGAAACACTGATATCAGCAGTAAGGTTGGCACCGGAAACCTTGTAACTTTGGTAAGCAGATGCCGTGCCAGTGACTGTCGAAAAAGCACTAAGTGTTCCTGCAACATTGATTGTTGCACCAGCAGCTGTAGCCCCAACATCTGCCCAACTTGTTCCAACACGAATACCGTCGAAACGGGCAAGGGTTCCAGTATTCCACTGTCTAATCCCAATCATTGATATTGAAGTAGCATCTGTAGCGGTATCAGTGGTAATCGAAACAGTAGGACTCGGTTCAGCACCGCCAAGGGTTGGGTCAACATACATATAGACGGCATCGTCGGTAGTAGAACCGGTATTAAAGGTGTATTTAAGAACGACAAGATAGGTAGTGTCTTTTGCATAATTTGTTGGATCCCATGTTGCTGCAGCGGTGGTTTTAGCTAATCCGAAGTTTACGTCCGTGCCAACCAATCTAATCCAAAATCTACCATGAAATGTTGAACTATTTTGCATGAAGTGAGCACTATAGCCTGCAGTTGTAGTAGTTATGCTCGTGTTAACTAAAAAAGAGTAGTAAACACTTCCCGAACTAACCGCAGTGAAAGACTTATTAACATCTTCTCCATTTGCTGAAGCTGATGTGGCGTTGCCTATACCTGAAGAAAGATAACCAGTGTAAGCTAAACCAGGGCTAGCAATAGACATGGGTGTAGAACCTGAACTGCTATGGGCAGCCCAGCCATTGGCAGTTAACAGTGTACTTACGGTGCCAGTGAAATCGTCTGTCAAAAGAACAGAAGCATTCATAGCTACTAATATAATAGCAAATGCTAAAACTAAAAAGTGTCTTTTCATAATTCCTCCCTGAATTACGTGTAATTATATTATTAAACAATAACTTATGTTCACAATGCCACTGTAATGGCTTGCCAGATATTGGCAAGCTTTTTTTTCAGGTTTTAAGCATTTCTAAAATGTTGTTACTTGTGATGATCTCCAATTGAAGGTAAACACTGGTCTCTTGTTCAATAAGAACTTGCTAATGATATGTGTAGTTAGCCTCAGATATCAGCCATAAATAGCTCAGTTCGATCTCGCCTTTTTTATCAGAATGTTCCAAACGCTTTTCCAGAAATATATCCAGTCTGTGGAAATTGGCTTCTCCAGTTTGCGCAGGATATACTTTCGTTCGGATTCCACTATCTCTTCGAAGCTCTTGGGCATATCTGCATAAAATGGCGGGACAAGCCCCGGTTTAACCTTTAAGCGAAGCTCTTGCATATCAGGTGGATACAGGCTGAAATAGTGCCCACTAAGCGCTCTTACCCCAACCAAAGCAAGCTCACCCTTCAAAAAGTTCAGAAACTGAGGTAGCTCATCTATCCAGAGCTTGCGAAGTACAGCACCCCAGGAAGTTACACGGAAATCATCAGCAAACTTTCCACCTTCCTGTAAAGAATTAGTTTGGAATACATAATCCTGCAAATATTCACTGTAAGGGTGCATGGTACGGAACTTTTTAACATAGATGGTCTTTCCATCTTTGCCTTTGCGCTTCAATTGGATCAAGGGTCCATAAGTGGGGTTGGGGTCCCTGCGCGGTTCTCTTGCTTTCTTAAGGATAAAGTGCATAATGCCATCGATTTCTCTCTTGTGGATAAGTTCAAAACCGCAGAAATAGAAGCGTCCTAATATCTCAGTTTCGGATAAAGCTCTGTTTTTTCCTCTTGTAAGAGCAAAATACCAACCTTGCAATACAGGTAGTTTCGGAATAACCCTGCGGAAAATGAAATCAAAGAAATAGATAATCGAGCCAATAAAAGGTGTGTACCTGTGATAAAAGGATTTCCTGCGCTCTGTGATTGTTTCTCCGTTGCATATAAACACGCCTCCATTGAGGAGTAAGTCATTCACGCGAATAAGGTAGTAATTCAGGCGGCGAAAGTCGTTAATCTTATGCAGATTGAGGAATATCTGCCTGCTGTCTGACGGCTCATTCTGGATATTGAAGTATGTTTCCGAATCCAGAATCAGAGTTCCATCTTTGTGAAAGCGGGTAAGATCCAGGAAATCATTCAGGAAATCAAATAGCTCTGGTTTATCTGACAGATACTTGTCCCAAAGAGGCAGCATGATGGAATTGGCATCCACATCAAGAACCCAAGGCAAGTAATATGGTTCGCTGCTTATTATCGGTATCGCACTGGTGCGCTCCACGAAAAACTTTGGACTTTGTGATTCCTCTAAGGCAGCAGATCTTGTAAACAATCTTGTAGAGGCAAAGTTAGCATTCTCGCGGTGAAAGCGGAAAGCATAATAAATGCTAAGAAATATAAACAGTTCCAGCGCAAACGTGGTTAAAATGGTTCCAAACACGATGTAGCGGGAATAATAGAATTTGCCAAAGAAGTACATCAGCCCCATAATAAATGCAATGGCAGAGAGATTGCACTTGAAGATGCGACGAATGAAACCCATGGCATTGTGAATTGTACTTACCGAGAACTTCTCGCCCCAAGCGCCTGCTCCAACCCAGATAATCAAAAAGGGGATGAAACTGCGATAATAAGTTAGGATTATTCGCTTTGTACCGGCGCGAATCTTAGCGGCAAAGAGAAATGCGAATACTACTATGGCTATGTCGAGAATGAAGAGGGAGTACTTGGTGATCTTATGCTTCATAGTAATAGAACTCAGATAACGCAGATTATCATGATTTACACAGATTCAGATAACTTTCGTTCATTCGAGAAAACTCTCCTCGCAAACTCGGGTTTGTGCCCAAAATTTAACAGCAGTCCAACTTCTATGTTAGTAGCCCGAAGGTAGTTCTGAAGCTGGTATTGGTGGTTTTTATTTAGTATTTCACTTGCTTTCAATTCGACGGTAATTGCGTTGTTCACTACCATGTCAGCATAATAATCACCCACAATTCTCTCTGCGTACATCACTTTGATGGGTTTCTGAGATTCTACTTCCAGTCCGCATTTCTCAAGTTCATATTTTAAAGCATTCTCATACACTTTCTCTAAAAATCCATAGCCAAGCTTGTTATAAACGGCATAATAGCATTTCAATATTTTATCTGACAGATCGCTATGTAGGAAATTCTCATTACTCATCTACTCCTCCCTTCATAGTACAGTATTTGTTATCATAACAAATCATAATAATCCGCGTAATCTGCGTTCTATTTAAAGAACTCTACCGTGCGTTCTAGCCCCTCTCTGAAATCTACCTTAACCTCATACTCCAGCAAATCCTTAGCTTTCTCTATCCCCGCCAGCGAGTGTTTCACATCACCCGCCCTATCAGCTTCAAATTTAGGCTCTATGTGTTTACCCAATATCTCGTTAATCAGATTCACCAAATCTACCAATGTGTATCTCTCGCCGCAAGCAATGTTTATTACTTCGCCGGCTGCTTTCGGAGCGGTGCATGCCTGGATGTTTGCCCACACGTTATTCTCCACAAAAGTGAAATCGCGGGATTGGCTTCCATCGCCAAAGATTACGGGTTCTTTGTCATTCATTATCAGCCTGATGAACTTAGGGATAACGGCGCTGTATTGTGAAGTGGGATCCTGATTGGGACCAAACACATTGAAATACCTAAGCGCTACCGTTTCCAAGCCATAAAGCTGGAAGAACACTTGGCAATAGCGCTCCTGTGCGTATTTTGTAAGAGCATAAGGAGACATGGGGTTAATTGGCATCGTCTCTACCTTAGGCAGTGTTTCGCTATTTCCATATATCGAGGATGAGGATGCGCAAACTACCCGCTTCACTCCAAATTCCTTTGCTGCTTCAAGAATGTTCAACATCCCCAGAATATTAACATCATTTGAAGTAATAGGGTCATTTATCGAACGCGGCACTGATGGCAAAGCTCCCTGATGCAAGATGTAATCTACACCCTTAACCGCTGCCCGCACAATATGGAAACTACGCAAATCTCCCTCAATCATAGTGATATTTGGGTTTTTCATTAGTGGCAGTATGTTCTCCCGTTTTCCCGTGGCAAAATTATCCAAAACACGAACTTCCTGCCCTTGGGCAAGTAATTCGTTAACTATGTTCGAGCCGATAAAACCAGCTCCACCTGTTACTAAATACTTCATATGAACCTCAGCCAGAGTATGAAACAAGTGTCTAATCTATTGTGTATTACCTTAGATTCCAAACTCTGCTTTCCTTTTTTCCATTATTACAGCGTATCTTTCTTCAGTGTAATTCTTTCTTACTTTCAATGAAATGTCTTTTTTAATTACCGCAGGTGCACCTGCAGCCATCACAAACGGGGGTATAGATTTTGTTACCACACTACCAGAAGCAATAATACTACCCTCACCTATTGTGACCCCTGGGAATACAACGACATTGATGGCTAACCAAGCGTATCTTCCAATTACAACCGGTGCCACATAAGACTCCGTTACTTCGTCAAAATAATGTACGGGGATAGAATGAGCAATAATGAAACACTGACCTGAAATGCTTGCTCCTTCTTCAATTGTTACAAAGTAAGGATATACGTCATCAATTGTTACCATTGGGCCAAGGTGCACTTTCGCACCGATTTTCACTCCCCGCATACGTTGCAACTTTACTCTCACGCCGTTGTAAGGTATTATTCTGGATATCACTTGTAACCAGTGATCTTTCGTTCTGACCCACAGAAACTCCAGCTTCCCTATAAGTCCCTTGTACCCATGTACTTTGGATGCATGAGCTAATGAAGGGAAAAATGATCTTGTTACACTAAATGGCATAGGTGTCTTTTTAATGGGTAAAATAGGCTTCATCTTAAACTCTGCCTTCTGCTATTAGTTTATCGGCATAACTCTTCATCGTATGAGAAACATACCCTTTGTCAACGTAGTATTGTATTAGTTTCTCATAAAGAGGTACGGCACTGTTACCGAGATTCTTTGATTTCAGCTTAGCCCTAATAACGTCACTTAGCAAATATGCTATTTGATTGGAAGATCTACGTTTAATTGTTCTGGGTTCATTTGTTTCATCTATAAGCTCATTGGGGTGAATCACGAAAACGGCCGGTTTGCTTGTCATTAAAGACTCCAAATGCAGTAGCCTCTGCTGTATGCTGGTGATGCCCGGCATTATTCTCATTGTAGAGCCGATGAACGGCAACAGGGTAGCGGACATAGGTAGCTCGATTAGCTCGCTGTTCCCTTTTGAAAATATGTCGTTCACCTTGGTTCTGTATGGAAGACGGGGGGTTTTTAAAAAATTCAGTTTCCGCATCCCCCCAAAAGAAAGAAAGAAATCAAATCTCTGGGATGCTATAGAACTGTCTATCCTAAATCCTGTTTCGATAAGAGCTCGTGCCGTTAAAGATGATACTCGTATAGCAGGAGATCTGAACGATATAACCTCTTGCCCGGAGATGTCTTCAAGTGTATTTTTGGAGTATTCCAAATGCCTTTTTTGCTTATCGAAGGGCATAATGTCAAATCCGTTCTCTTTCGTGTGTGATTTCCCGTGGGAACCTACTTCATGTCCATCCGCCAGAATCATGCGAACTGTTTCAGGGTATAGCTTTGCGATATAAGCTGTATAAAAGAAGGTAGACTTTATGTTAAATTTTCTGTAGATATCCAAAAGTATAGGCATACCTTCTTTCCATACTTTCAGACCTGTTTCATCACGCAAATCATTAAACCATATCGACGTGGTCTCTACATCGTTTGATAAAAGAACGGTTTTGTCAATAGCCATTTTATCCATCCTTTGATGCTAATTTCTGCTGAGAGTTTAGTGCTTTTCTCCGAGATCTGCTGTTTCTGTAGTATTTTTTGTAGTAACTGTGGACAAGTACAAACAAATTAACCTTGGCTCTGCCAACAAAGTCATCTGCCCAGTATTCCGGGTGTATCGTAAGCATGATCTGATTTGGCAATTTATCAATATACTTCAAGATGTCCCATGTGGTGGTAAAAGAAAACTGAAAACTTGATTCCACCTTATCCCGTAAGGCAAAAGCACTGCCATTCCATCGCTTGGATGTGTCAGACAGATACAGCACCTTGTTAAAATCAAGGCTTACGTATGGCTCTCCTAATAATCCATGCTCGCTAAAGCTGCTGGTTTTCCACATGTCCCTATTATCAAATTGAGATCCTGAGCTTCCGTGCATGCACACTGTTTGTACAGGGTAATGCTGGCGAAACATTGCCAGATTACGCTTGAAATCTGATACGGCTTTATCCATATCGCCAGCATTTCTTGCAAGGTCTTCATAATGGTAACCCAGTTCATGACCCAAGCCCACAGCTTCCCTGAAAATACTGGGTTTATAAGTACCCTTAAGGGTTCTGAAATAGTAAGAAGCCTTAAGGCCGAGTTCATGCTCAATCCTCATGAAAGGCAAAGCAGCTTTTGCGCTTACATCGATATCGTGGCGGATCATTACTGTCCTCGCTAAGGGCTCGTTCAGAAAACTTTCAAATGTCTGAAACTGATATCCGCTCTGTTGAAGTTCAGTTACTAAATGCCTATATATCCTGTAACTAAAGTCTTTCACCATTCAATTCCTATATGATGTGATTTTACATTCATAATTGCTGAGAAATAAATGTAAGCTATTTACTCGATTCAGCTAAGAATATCACTTCTCTGTCCCAGCAAGAATCTTATTTAGCATGATTCGCAAATCAGTCTCATCCCGTCCTTGCATCACTTTTTTTAAACTATCCCAATTTTTTCCTAAAATCAGCTTTGCTAATATCATAGCATTTCTACCGTGGGATAATCCTTTTCTTGGGACTAATAGCGGATTGTCTCTCTTTGAAAAACTCTTACGCTCTGTTGAGAAGGCCAATCTAATCCCATTTCTACTAATTAACTCTAACTCCCTATCTCCAAAGTCAAGACCGTAGCGACCATTAGGGAAAGCAAAATAGTTTATTGTTTTCCCGAGTAATTTGCTTAGCTCTGTAATGGATGATGATATCTCCCATTCAGCATCTGCATCACTTTCATTACTTAAAATAGGGTGATTCATTGTGTGGGCACCAATCTCAACTAGTCCGGAGTCCTCAACTTCTAAAAGCTGAGCAATACTCATATTCTTGGCGACAACACTATGATTCTTGTTTTTTTCAAGGCATTGATCAATTACTCTATTAAGTTTAGCAATCTCCATACATTTACACAGTACAATCGCAGGAAATCCCCCAATTTCACTAGTGACAGGAGCAAATTTTACATCCTTGAGCAACACTTTCTTTAAAGCTTCTTTATCAGTTGCTTTAAACTTCTGAAACCAGAAACTATCGCGTTCAATTGTTGCTTTAGGTGACACATAGATTGATACAGGGATCTGATGCTTTTTGATAATCGGAAACACGACTCGATAAAAGCTATCATCACCATCATCAAATGTGACATGGCAACTATTCCTAAGCGGGGTATTGTTATGGTAGTATCCATCAATTTGCTGGACAGAGACTAGTTGATAGTGCTTCTTCAATAAAAGAAATGCACGCTCCATCCAAACCGGATCGTTTACATAGTGTAAATTCACAACTGTATTATTAAAAACCATGACACCCTCTATAATATATCTGTGTGAAACAGCTTCCAGTTACTTACATCCAACGTGTTTATCCCGTTAATAAAGTAATCAGAAGCAGAAGTGTTTTCATTTATATGGCGAAAATAGATAGAAGAACGAGATTTCTTAAACAACTTCAAAACCCACAGTCGCTCAATTATAAAACCTACTTTAGACAAAATGCGCATTTCTTCCTTAGAATGATGCAGATAGAACAGCCTAAAGATTATGATTTTCATGCATTTAACTAAACGTGATATCATTAGTCCAAAACTTGCGATATCCGTATATCCATATTCTTCCAGCGAATACTGGTATTTTGAACCCTTTCTAATGATCATATAGCCTACGATAAAAGAATCCTTATAAAGATATACAAATTGGAAATTGTCTTTTTTACGGCTATACTTCCATTCAAAAAATACCCTCTCATGTGCAACACACACAGGGCTTGAAGTTTTAGATATCACATGCTCCAAATCTTCATACCTGATTTCATTTGTCACTTCCATGGTATATATAGACCGGTTCTTTTTAAACTTGGTTATGCTATAGTTCTGGTTTGATGCATATAATCTGTTAATAAGTAAATTCTTCAATGAAATCCTTGTCATGTACATCTTAGGTCCCAAAAGCTTCCAACCCAGATTCAACAAACCAACTGCACTTCTAACATTTGATGAGGCATTAAAGTACATTTTAAAGTCATAAACCTCCATCAAAGAGTCAATCAGTCTAACACCTTCATAAAGCATCCTGGAATAAACACCATAACGACGATAATCTTGGAGAACAATGCCGTCAACAGGGACGCATGCATTTTCTTCTTTACCATTAATAGTAAATCTCTGTACCATGTGCCCTAAAACTCCTACAACATGACTCTTATGCACTGCAATAACGATTAATGGTGTCTTTGAATATGGATTGTTTTCATAGCGCCAGCAAAAATAATCATTGGCCTGTTCGTCACTAAGGCTTGTCCATAGTAATTTCAGCAACGATAATGTTTGAAATTTGTATTGGTCAGAATACTCTAATACTTCGTAATCAACGGATGGTTTTTCTATCATGTCATTTACCCCCATTAATAGCAAAAATCTATGCTAATTGCAAACTATGAATGTTAAACACTTTAGCGAAACCGGTCGAATCTAAAATCTGGCTTCGATACCTCATTAAGAGAGTGTGGGGAATTCTCAATGAGCCATGCCCAAAAAGAAGTAACGTCAATTTTGTCCTGTAACATCCTGTCGCTCCTTACAAGCCATTCTTCTTTATAGTTTGGATCAGCTAATAAAGTGTTGATAGATTCAAGCATCCAATCAAACTGACGGGGTAAATATGAAAAAGTAAGCCCGTACTTCTTCTCTTCCTCCTCAAGTACAGCCAGTCGTCCAGCAAAAGTATTGCATCTAAATGCAGGAACAGCCATCACTGAAGCTTCTGTACTCATCGTTTGGCTATCTGAAACAAGCATTTGCGAATAATACATGAAGTCATGCATTTCATGTGGTAAAATTGGCATCTTGTATTTATCGAATTGAGGATCGAGTTTGGCTTCAGTAGTAACAAAAACCTTGCCATATTGTTTTAACAACTCTATCAGTTGATTCTTCTGCTCTGAGCTCATTCCTCCCTCTTTTATATCATGATGGGCTTTGAAGGCATTAAAGCGAAGAATGAAGTACTTATCCTGTTTCGTAAGCCCATAATTCATAAGTACTTCAGGATTCGGAGTAAATCTCTTAGGGTGAAGGTATGCCAATTCATGATATCCTGGATAATATATTGCCTTGGATATCCCCTCGTGCTTCAGGGCATCAGGGGATACAACTACATCTGCAAATGGCGTAACAAATCTAGCAGTGAAGGGCTGAACAATTTGATCATCATCATCAAACAGAATAGTTCTGGTTCTTGTGAATTTAGCTGCGTGCACAATCAGTGCAGATGCTCCGATTGCTAGACCAATCCCACGTTCTGACAGAATCGACCGCATTTTAGATGTTAAAACAACCTGTTGTTTCAGTTTGTGTAATATCGTTGATCCTTTATCTCCAAGAACTACGTATGGTATCTGATAGTGACTTAGTAACTTAGTAATAATCGGAACAGATTTACAAGTAACGAAGACATGATGTTTCTCACTTAATATATTATATAAGTTTTTAAAGTAATGCACATGCGCAGGATGGCCAATATCTATTAGGATATTCATATCTTTCCTTTCAATTTCTGAATCAATCTGAAACCGGTTTCTGCAATCTTGAAGCCCAAAGGTGAATGAACCATATTGAATCTCCCAAAATCCACTAACTCTCCCCCATATTGTAGCTTGAAATCCCTAACTCCGTAGCTTACATTTGGTTTCCCTGCTCCTAACCAATCGAAATATCTCACATTGTTTTCTACACACCAGCGCATAACTGCGAAATAGAAATAATCTATCGGTCGCTTGGAAATAAACTCGTGATCCTGATCACTTCCTATATAAACAGCATGTAGTATCCCGTGGAACAAAAAAGCTAGCAAAACAACCTTGGTTACCCCATCATCTTCTAACTTGAAGAATCTACAGTAGCCACTAGCATCCTGAAAAACACAGTTATCAAAAAATACTCTCTTCGGAATGGGCAAACGTAATTGCGAATAGTTTCGGGTTAGTAAGTCATAAAAGTCCGTTACAGTTCCAATGGAATTGTCTTCTGAAACCTGAAAATCAAATCTCTTGGCTTTGTTGATGCCATCTTTTCTTTTTCTGCCAATTTCTTTCCAGAGCTGCTCTGTAGTTGAAGGTATCTCTCTCATGATGTTGTAATGACCTTCCCATTGGAAGCCAGCAGATTGCATATGCTTTGAGTATTCAGCATCGAGATAGTGGTTTCTTACCTCAGTATACAATGCTTTACCCTTTATCCACTGATAATAGAATCCTAATAGAGGTTCAAGAGAATCAATCGTAGTATATATTGGCCCTTGTAGCAACACCGATCGAGTAGATAGTTTAGCTAAAGCTCCAGGTTTCACAGTCTGTAAAAAACCTGACATCATGGCTTCTATCTCTCCATCCTCATTCACTACGAAGAATGCAAATGGCTTATAATGGGGAGTGCTGTTATACACATCAAAAACGTATGAAGTATGGAACACTGTCCCATAAGTATGATGGTCAACATAATCTTGCCATGCTTGCCGATTAATCTGAAGAGCATTTATTATTTTAATCTTACCCTCATTATCGCGCATTATCTCTCCCCAGATTTTGGTACATGGACACCAACTTGGAAGCAGTACTATAGGAGTCTATCCCAAGGAGCTGTAATCTATCCCTGCCTTCATTAGCAGTATCACAATTCAGGGTTTTCACGATCCCTTCGCACATCGATACAGGATCGGATTTTACAATTATATAACCTTTAGCACTGCCGAAAAGCATCTTTACATCACCAACATCAGTAGCAACCACCGACACATTACAAGCCATGGCTTCTTTTACTACATTTGGTGAACCCTCCCACAATGATGATAAAAGAACAACATCAGAGGCATTCAGATAAAAGGGTATGCCTGCTTGAGGAATGCCATAAACCACTTTAAGTTCTAAGTTATGTTCTCTACACATTTCGAATGCTTGCTTGGCTAATGTGAAGTTTTTTTCAGGACGATTAGGATCTGCTGCAAATAGAATTTGCCTGTAATTCGCGTCCCAACCAAGCTTACTCTTACACTCAAGTTTATCTATCGGTTTAAACAAATCAAAATCCACTCCATTAGGTAACACGAGTATTTGGGGTAACTTCATTCTGTTCTTCATGTCCTCAGATTTTACAATTGTGATTGCCCAAACATACTTAACAAAAAATGTAATAAGCATTCTCAACCATCCTGATTGAATCACATCGCTTCCCATCAAAGACGTTACTATCGGTTTTCTTGAAGACACTGCGGCAACTATGCCACTTAGTGAATAATGTGCATGGATTACATCTGGCTTGTCTCTCTTTAACTTTCTTGTTAACCGTGGTATCGCCTTTAAATAGCCCGTTATGCCCTTTCCATTAACAGAAAACACCTCTACAATAAGTCCAGAATTGGACAATGAAGTTGCTTGGGCTTGCACAATTGGCGAAACACCGCCATTCCCGCTACACACAAATAATACTCTCATTAGAAGTTTCTTACAACAGGCCGATACTTTCCAGATGGAGCATTTTCAATCTCTTTCTCCTGGATAAATTCGATCGACAAATCACCAATGTTGTCTTTGATGTATGTACAGATTTTAGCTTTGTCAAAACTCGTTAAGGGATCAGATATCATTCTAATGGCTAAAGAATCAGGGCTGTCTTGACGTATTTGAAACTTCTTCATGTTGCTATTCTTAGCCACACCAGTATCAAATAATAAGTGCAAAAATAGCCCCCAATGAACCTTTTTCCCATTATACAAATATAAATAGTCACTTGTCCGCCCCAATATACTCTTTAGCAATCTACTCTTCCGTCCGCAAGTACACTCCTCTTCACTAAATTCTGCTTCATCATCATTCGCATACCTGATGAATGGCATGCTAAAATTATCTAAATCAGTCATCAACAACTCTCTACCAACTCCTGCTTCAACTATTACTCTTTCTTCAGTAATGTGCAACCCCTTATGATGATCACACTCAAAAGCAACTCCACCGATTTCACCACAACCATATTGATCAAAGATTTCACAACTAAATACTTGTCTTATCAACTCCCTGTGTTCTGCTTGTACAGGCTCAGCGGTTGTTGTTACGCCTTTTAGTTTAAACTTCAAACCCAAATCATGGAATGTCTTAGCAAGCTCAAACGCTGCTTGGCTGTAAGTCCTAATGTATCTTACGTCTAGCCTATTTAAGGCATGATAAATCCTCTGTGCTTGTTCGACAGTAAGGTTTTCTGGACTAAACGTGATAGTTTTGTTCAGATAGCTACTTATCAGCCCAACAATCCTTTCTCTTGCACTACCCTTTGCAACACCACCCCAGTATAACAGCATCTTATCACTGGGTTCTTTTCCCATCCAGTCTTCAAATCTCTTGTATGCTCCCCATCCAGAGCTTCTTGTGGCAGCATCATTTCTTTTTATTAAAATATTCCCGGTTGTACCACCTGTTTGACCAGATTTATTACCTTTAATCAGCTTCAGATTGAGTGGAGTAAAACCATAATAGTTTTCTTTGATTATCTCTTTGGTAGTTATTGGAAATTTACTTAGCACGCTAAGATCATTGACGTCCGAAGGAATCATACCGATATTCTTCATAAAAGCCGTATAATATGGTACATTTATATAGCAATGATTAATGAGTTTCCTAAGTTTTTCCAATTTAAGCGCATCCATATCATCCCGAGAAAACCATTGGCTCTCTTTGTATTCACAGTATGCTTTCCACACAGATTTACCTGTAAGTAAGTCAAGTACCTTTATTGAATTCACAGAATACCTACACAATATGTTTGTTTGTATTGCTTGAGTACATGTTTAATTTGCCATCGCTGTCAAGATGCATTTCGTTAGACAATAGTTCCATGTATCTTATCAATGCTCCCATATAGACGAAAATTATCGACCGAAAAGCGAGTTCCATAATACCTCCCGATAATGACGTGAATAGAGAAGTAACATACAAAGCCCAGAATACAGCATTAGCGGTTCTATAATTGTTACTCTTTGGAGAGTATTTTTGCTTGCTCTTCCTTTTGAAAATGCTGTAGTAAATATTGAAATAAAGAAAGAGACCAAAAAGCCCATTGCTGATTACAATCCCGTTGAAGTCAACATGAGCCATTCTCTCTTTGAATGAACCACCTCCATACATACCTATAGTATTAAAAGCCTCTAGACCAAACACCGACTTTATTGGGTTGCTGAAGCCAAGTACTTCATTCCAAATTACGGGTGTTTCTAAATATCTACTCTCATTTTCTAAAGCATTGTTTTCAAACCTATCTTTACGGGCTTCAAACTGTTTCCCTAAAACACTTTTATATAATGGAGATAACGCAAACAAAGCTAGTGCAAGGAGTAGCGTGTATTTAACCAATTTTATCTGTTTTCGATAAACTGAAAAAAATACAAAGTAACCAACAAATATACCTGCTATAGCAACCCTTTTAAAAGAAACAATCACATAAATTACCATGGCAACAAACAAAATGTTGTATAAGAGCTTTCTCAATCTTGAGCTTTCGAATAAATAATACAGCGGAGCCAAAAGTATCAAATAAGTGTAAGTGTTTAGTCCCGAGATAAAGCCCAATTCCACATCCAGCGAATATGTTCGTTGACCTAAGTTAAAAATTTGTGCCAGCATTATACTAATTATTGCAATCGTTGAAGAGAATAACAGGCTTCTACACAAAGACATCATAGCCTTATGTGAATATATATAACTGTATCCGATAATCAGGCAAAACAGCGATATAAAGACCTTGCTCGAGACATTAACAGAGTACATAACGTCTGAAGCAAAAAAGAACAAACATGATACATAAACTACAAAATACCACACACTCCGGTTAATTCGGTATCTGAATGAAGTATGCAATAGTAAAATCAACATGTAAATTGTAGATATCAGCCCTCTGACAATTGGGAGTACTTCATTACCTTCTCCATAAAAAGCCCCCAGGAAATCACCAAGTAACAGAAACGGAATGAAGAACACTACTAACTTCTGGTTGAGCTTAAGAGGACGGTTATTTATCAAGTTTAAATCTGACAATGTTAGCTCGCTTTAATTTTTCGCATATTCAGGTAACATCGGATTTGATCGAAAAGAATACCTTTTACTTCAAGAAACTCAGGCCTTTTAAAAGCATATCCGGTTAACACAATATAACCAATGGCAATAATGAATTTGATTGTAAAGGACAGTATGAGGGGGAGTGAAAGATACAACCCTGATAGAAAGACAATACCAACCATGATAGCATTATAGATAATCGTCGGAAGTATATCTTTGAGCTGTTCACCTGTGGAGTAATCTATCAACTTGGCTGACCATATTGTATTCAGTAAATAAGCTACGAGCACGTTAAAAACCATTCCCCACAAAAGCACTACCAAACCAAAATAGATTCCAATGACTACAATCGGTATAACTAGTATCTTTTTAATAATTTCCAGCCTCAAATACAGGTCGGGGCGGTTTTTTACTTTTAGAATATTTAGTGTCAGCGACTGTAAAGGATATAAAGTGCCAGAGATGCACATGATTTGGAGATAAGGTATCATTGACGACCATTTATCGCCAACCATAATCAAAACAACTTCTCGGGATGTTGTCATCAGAAAAAGCATCAACGTGCTAGTGATAAAGAACGATAGTTTGATTATCTTCTTGTAACCTGCTTTCAGTTTGGCATCATCACCGGCAATACTTGATAGAACGGGATAGGTAACTCTCTGTGCTGTTAGTTCCAGATTCTTGGAAGGCAAGTTAGCAAACTGTTCTGCGCGAGTATAGAGTCCAAGCTCTTTTGCCGAAAAGTACTTTCCGATAACAAGCTTGTATAGATTTTCGAACAAAACACCTATTATTCCTGCTGCCATTATCCTAATTCCAAAACTCAATAGTTCTTTGCACGAGTCTATACTATATTGAATTCTCGGGCGCCATGATTGCAATAAATGCAATAAAGAAACCCGAACTAAGTTCTCCATTATCGTTTTTACTACCAAGCTCCAGTAACCAAAGCCTAAATATGCCAGCAATATCGCGACAAATCCAGAGCTTACCGTCGCAATCAGCGATATTTTTGTTTGTAGACGGAAATTCATTTTCTTAACTAACATCGCTGTTTCAACAAATCCAAACGAGTTAATTATCAAATTTAACGCCATGATCTTTCCAAGTAGCTTGAGCTCTGGTATATTATAAAAGGATGAAATAGCACCTGATGCAAAAAATAAGATCGTGAAAGTAATGAGTCCCATGGCGATATTTGAATAAAACATGGTGTTGTAATCAGCATCAGTGCAATTCTGCTTTCTTATTAGCGCTTCTGTAAAGCCGCTATCTACAAAAGCTTTAGAGACGGATATAAAAACCATCATCATGCCGATAATGCCGTATTCTGAAGGACTTAGTAATCTGGCTAACACTATTCCTACAGAAAACTGAATTATTTGGTTTACAGCATTATCCGTAAAGCTCCATTTCAAGCCAGTTATGGTTTTAGTTCTTAAACTCATTAATAATAGATTAAATGCTTAGCATCAAATTACTAACTGAAATACACACAATAGCGTTAAAGTGAAAGTGTCATCATTGCTATTTCCACCATTATCACCGCACCAACCTAATGTTCTCATCAACAAACTCTATCCACTTATCTTAGTTAAGTATACCGGCAGAAGTGTTTGGATTACTTAGGCGATTGGTTGTAATAACAAAATATGGGCATTCTTGACCGGGATAATTTACATTATCACTAGCGTCCAAAATATAGTCATCAATATTTGTTACATTCCAATAGTTCTGCTTAGCATCGACGTTCGCTTGTACATACGTGTGGCTTCCATCCAACCTACGGATATTGATAAAATATTGCCCCGTTTTATAGAAGTTATTGTAATTAATGAGGGCAAAGCTGCGGGGCCTTATAGATAAACCCTTGGAGAAATAAAAGTTATTTTTTAAAATCTGGCAATTTGATAGGTACTGCAGAATATCAACAGAGTTCAGCTCAAAGTTGTTGTTTTGAATAACCCCAGTGCAATTTTCAGGACGAATGGCAGTTTCATTGTCATAGAAGAACGTATTGCTTACTAAAAACCCTCCACCTGTATAGATTATGAGTCCATCTGAGTTTTTATAAATAATACTGTTGGAGATTGATAAAGAATCATCTATACTTAGAGCTTGAATACCTCTAATATTGCCAGATCTTATATTAACCTTATCTATGCTACATTGCGAATTGTCGAACAATACTCCTGAGTCAAAGTCTTTCAAGTCTATGTCGTGTACATGAGCATTCTGTGCTGCAATAATTATTCCATTACTGACATGACGGAATAGTCCATTATTGATACTAACATTATCGCCCCTATATGAAACCGAGTTGAAATAGTTTGCAGATGATAACTGGGTTGTTTCGCTAGAATATGCATTGTAACTTGAACAGATTCTCCAGAACTTTTGATTTGTTTCACCATTTATTGTTGTAACTGTGTCATAGAAAGTGACTGAAACTCCACTGTTAACCATAATAACTGATCCTGTTTGAAAAATAGCTTGATCTAAGAATGATGTGTCGTTTGCAATAAAATATGTTCGATTATCCTGAAAAGTAAACGCACTGTTTACAAACCCGCTTACCTCCTCAGCGGGAAATATTTCTTCTGCCCCCATATTATTGGATCCGTTTTGACGCTGTGCATTTACATTGTACTTGTATACAATTGACCATCTTTGCTTGAAAAACACCATGTTGTAAATTCCTACCGGTATGTTGTTTAGTACATATTTCCCATCTGAGGTGGTTGTCGTTACAGCAATTGGACTCTGATATCTATGGTCGAATTCAGTTTCTTGTGAAATCTGGACTCCAATATTTTGATAATCATGATTGATTCGAACTATCGTTGTGTCTAATATTGCTTGATCATACAATGCAACCGTAACCCCTGAGAAATCCAATGGATTGAGCGTTGGGTCATTGCTGTCGTTAATTAATGTAACCGATCCTGATATGCTAACATTTTGGTTCTCAGTTGGTTTATTACAACTTGAAATCAGAAGTGTTAGACACATCAATAGAATACAATGCAAAGTAGTAGACAACGGCTTAAACTGGGTGCCGTATACCAAAGGTTGTGTTAGGTTGATTTTCAGCATTGTTTCCTCTCTCATTTTGATAATATCCCAATTTGTTGTTTTCATAGAGTAGTAGATAAACACTGCAACTCAAACAAGCTCTTCAAGTGATTAAATTTCAATGTATCAGAGCATTTCGCCTGAATCTGCATGACACAGCTCCGCCCCATCGCTTATGCGAACAGCTCATAAGACTGTGGCAGGATACAGTTACACTAACACCAGTCTAAGTTTGTTAAATGATAGTGATCCTGAATTTATTGTTTTAAACCTGAATTGCTGGAAGCTAAATAATGAAAATGAAGAAATGGACTTTTGAACTACTCCACAATGGTATGCAACAGTTTTCTGTGATGAAATATTGCACGGAGCTTTGGCATAGGTATCTGCTTTATTATCAAATGCTTCTATCATTATAACTCATTTTCTCGCTCTTCAGTTTTATAGCTTGCGCCATGATGATAATCTGCCCTATACTGTCAATGAAATTTTCCTGTTATTCCTGCCGCAAATGTGTTTGGATAAAGCTTTGGATAAAGCTTAGTGTCTATATGGAGTTTACGTGTATGCTACAGTTAACTATCCCATAACCCTCCCGTATCCGATACGGGAGGGTTATGGGATGGTTTCGGGGTGTTTAAGAGCTGCAAGCAAGGCTGCTAATTGGTTTTCATGGGAAAACTGAAGAGTAGTTTTCAGGTTAATTGGGAAAATACACGAATACCGAAATGCCCGGTTCGTAATAAGGGTATTTTGCGGTTAAATGGTAATCCCTGTAAAAGTCTATCTTCATTGCAGCATTCAGCTTAGCGCTAAACTCCACACTCAGTTCCTGACCAATGCTTAAGATGACCGGCATCATTTCTACCTTGCTCTTATCAAGAATGGCAAAATACAGGTCTTCCGTTTCCTTTGACCATAGCACGCTCCCCGGCTGGAAACTGCCAAAGAGATATGCCAAGCCCGGGTTTTTGTAAACAGCAATCATACCTTGTTCAGCCCGGAAGCCGTATCTGTTAAGAATTGTCTCGGTTTGATGCAGGAAAGCCCATTTGTGATAGTCGTATTTTATGCCCCTGAAGTTGTTATTGTGCAGGTACAGCGGTTGAGAACGGTATGGATGCTGAACATACTGAAACAAGCCTGCTACGCTCAGATAAACAGCCAACAGCAGAGTTAGTTTCTGTGCTTTCGTGGAAAGAGAAAGCATCGCTATCATCGCTACCCCGCCCATCAGTGATGCATAATAAAACTTTGCACCCCAGTTCAGCGGGTTAGACGAACCCAGGGCACCCAGGTAGGGAAGGAAAACCAGCATAATAACAATGGTAAGATAGCCTAAGTTATCCTTGATATAGCAGATACACCCGCTTATCGTCGGTGGGGATTTGCTCCGGTAGATAAAAATTGCATAGCCGCACAAAACATACCCGAAGAATAAAATAAAGTCCGACATCAGCATCTGCCCTTGCATGTGATGCGCGGTACGCAGGATTACAAATATCCCGGCAATACATATCGCGGCATAGTACAATAATACTTTTAGAGTGGGCTTACGCGCAATTTGTGCGAAGCGGGCACAAAGGATAACCAATGACGCTTTCCACAGCACATTAATATTGATAAACACTATATCTTTCAGTGATTTGATCAGCAGATCAGCATCATAAATAATGTATTTGCTCAGGTACTGATAGTAATTTGCATAGTAAGTGATAAAGCTTGGCTTAAGCAGCAATGCCACAGCTCCCAGAACCGCAGCACCCGCCATCCAGAAAATAAGCAATGCCCAACCGCGTTTCTTGTCGGATAGCAGGATCATAACGCTCCCGATCGCCGCAGCACCCAATCCGGTCGGCAGCTTAACGAGCACACAAACGCTAAGCATCGCCCCCGCTGCGGCTGCATAGAGCAGCTTATATTTTTCGCCACCTCCAACCGCCAGCACTAACCAAGCTGAACCTGAAATTAGGAAAAACTGGTTCAGGCTGTTATAGGAAAGCTCGCTGGGTGAACCCGCATAAGAGAACACCAGCCCGCTGAAAACCATAAGGAAAACAAACGGGAAGCCATGCGAAAGCCCTTTCCACCTTTTTAAGACATTTGTAATGGCAAGGCTAAGGCACACAGAGCTCAGCAAATTGATTAACAACCCAATAAAACGTAAGGGGATTACCTTGCGCATGTTGGCTGGCAAAACTGCCCGCACCAGCACATGCTCGTACATGTGTCCGCCGAATTCCAGGGGCTGATTATCCTGATACCTTAAGAGGTAATAGCCCGCATCAGTAAAATCAAAGGCTTTGTCAAAGCCCCAGATCAAAACCAGCAGGGAAGCGATAATTATAACGGCTGTTAACAGTTTCATACGCAGAGAAATGGACACTTCTGTTTGCCTTATTTGTCCTTGCGGATGATGTAGCCGGGGCGGTTCTTCACCTCGTCGAATACACGCAGCAGATATTCCGCCAGTACACTAATGGATAGCAGAATCAAGCCGCAAAAGAAGGACATAATGATCAGCGTGGTTGTCCAGCCCGGTACCCGGAAGCCACCAAGCTGATCTTCTCCCATTAGCTTCAGAATTATCGAGATAACAATCACCACGAGGGACATGATAAACGATCCGCCGCCCACCCAAGTAATCATCCTGATAGGGAATGCAGAGGAGGCATAGAATGTATCCTTGAAAAGCCGCACCTTCTTCTTAAATGTCCAGCGGGATTTGTGCCCCTTGCCGGAGGGACGCTCGTAAGGGATATACACCGGATTGAAACCAAGGCGCATAACTTCGATAATGGCAGATGTATTGATAGGGTGAATGCGTTCATTGACGATGTCCACCAGCTCTCTGTCTATGGCAAAAATATCCGCTCCCAAAGGAGGGAAACTTACATCCGATAACTTATTCATCAGAAAATAATAACTGCGCGCAAAGAACTCGTTAAAAAAGCCATCACTGCGCTTGCTGCGGAAGGGGATAATCACCTGCGCACCACTTTGCCACTCGCGGTACATCTTTATATATGCCTCTAAGGGAGTCTGCCAGTCATCCGGCATGATGCTAACCAATTGTCCGTCTACCACTGTAAGACCTGCAAATATGGCATAATGAGAGCTGTAGTTTCGGCTTAACCTAAAGGCTTGTACATTGCTGTGCTGCTGCTCCAGAAGTTTGGCGATTTGGTACGAATCGTCCTCGGAGCCATCGTCTATAACGATAAATTCGAAATCTATCTCTTCCTTTTTGAAGCAGGCGGCAAGCTTCTCATAAACTGCGGGAATGCGTGCACCGCTGTAGTAAGAAAGCAAAATAACCGAAAACAAACCGTTCCTCATATTTTCTCCCCTTTGGGTTTGAATACTTTGGCAGACCAGAAGTAATTGTTTAGCAAGGTGAAGGGGATAACCATATAGGATATCACCCAGTTAGGATAGGTGAACAGCTTTTTAAAAACGTACAGCAGAGCCATCCCCAATATCATTCCCGAGAGGTAAACCAGGTAGTAGCGCAGCATCGTAGCTTTTGAATAAGCACTTCGGAAGGTGAACAGGCGGTTCAGGGTATAGGATAAAAACACGGTAATAAGATATGTGGCAACATAAGTAAGCTGCAAAGGAGTGCCCAATACCTGCAAACACACAAACAACATCAGCATTGAAAGCAGGGTGATAAACACGCCCACCCCGGAAAAGCGCAGGAAAGACCTGATATTCATACCCTTTGGTAATGCTCCAGTATTCCGGCGATATCAGCAGCTTCTTCCATGCTAAGATACGGATTCATGGGCAGGCTGAGGCAGGTATCGGCAATCTCCACTGCAAGGGGCAGACTGAGGGAAGACATTTCCCGGTATGCTTCCTGTTGATGCGGAGGAATGGGATAGTGGATCATGGTGCCGATTCCGGCTTTATTTAGTGCTGCTTCCAGCCTTGTTCGATGTTCACTTCGTATCACGTATTGGTGCCGGCATGGTTTGGCTAAAGCTCCGGAAAACGGCATTGTATATACCATTTCCCCGGATTCTGATTCAGATGCGGCAAGTTGGCAGTATGGAAGCCATATACTCTTGTTGTGTATGCCGTTATACACACCTGCTATCCGGTGACGCTTGGCATTATGCGCCTCCAGATGAGGAAGCTTAACTCTCAGGATAGCTGCTTGAAGCTCATCCAGACGACAGTTGTAGCCCTTATAGAGGTTTTGGTATTTTACCTTAGAGCCATAGTTTGCCAATATCCGTATCTTATCAGCCAAAGCATCATCATCTGTGGTGATTGCCCCTCCATCTCCAAAAGCCCCAAGGTTTTTGCCCGGATAAAAGCTGAATGCCGCTGCATCACCAAGGCTTCCGCATTTCCTGCCGTCGTATTCTGCACCATGCGCCTGTGCTGCATCTTCCAGCACTTTCAGCCCGTATTTGGCGGCTAAAACCGTTATTATGCTCATGTCTGCTGGCATTCCATACAGATGTACGGGTATTATTGCCTTTGTTTTGGGGGTGATGCTTGCTTCCAGCAGAGCAGGATCCAGATTGAAGGTCAGGGCATCCGGCTCCACGGGAACAGGCGTCGCACCGCTATAGCTAACCGCCAGCCAGGTAGCAATGTAGGTATTGGAAGGGACTATTACTTCATCCCCTTCGCCAATTCCCCAAGCCTTAAGCACC
The DNA here is from genome assembly GCA_002840645.1 of Candidatus Cloacimonetes bacterium HGW-Cloacimonetes-3. Taxonomy (GTDB): domain Bacteria; phylum Cloacimonadota; class Cloacimonadia; order Cloacimonadales; family Cloacimonadaceae; genus Cloacimonas. The sequence continues at coordinate 19,523 of PHBO01000004.1, read as the reverse complement.
AGGAACAAGGCATCAAGACCGTTGCTTACTCCAATGCAATGGCGGGTTCCAACATAGGCGGCAAATTCCGCTTCGAAGGCAGCCACTTCTGCGCCAAGGATATACCAGCCCTTGCTAAGTACTCTGGAAACCGCCGCGTCCAGCTCCGGCATCAGCTCTTGGTAGCTTTGCCCGATATCATAGAAAGGTATTTTATACATACTTCAAATACTCATCATAGTCCCGGATATAGTCACTCTCGTCATAGGTTTCCGAAGCGAGCACCATCAACACACAATCCCGGGAAAAGCCGTCTATATCCACCCACAAACCCGGAGCTACGGTTACGCAATAGATGGGTGTATCCAGCACTATTTCGCGGGTTTCCTTGCCATCTGTTATTTTCAATCTGGATTCACCGCGCATACACACAAAAGCCTGGAACAACTCCTTATGCGCATGCCCTCCCCGGGGATAGTTTTCCGTGTTTTCCCAGATATAGAATACACGCTTAATCGCGAAGGGGATGTCCCGCTCTGCCTCGATAATGGATAGATTCCCGCGAGTATCGAATCTGGTGTTTACTTTCCTGATCTCAATATTCACTTCTCTCTCCCATTGTACTTTTCCAGCAGATACTTGGTAACTATGGCTTTCGTGTGTTCTGTTCCGGGATTAGCTTTGGACTGCCCCGGATGGTAAAGCAGTTCTATAGCTCCATTGGGACTATCCGCATAGCCGACAATAACCGAGCCATACTTGCTGCTGATGTGACGGATGGCGGCATTACTAACTAACTGAGAAACTGCCAGAGGTTTATGAGCCAGCCTGATATATGCCCTTTGCATCTCGGAGCCATAGCCTTTGCCCCAGTACTTGTTATCTACAGCTATAACAGGGGTTACAAACTCTCCCCTGTTCGTCAGGGCAATAAATCCCACATACTCACCCGGTTTTCCAATGGGTTCAAACAAGTATGCGCGCACTTGCTGACTGTTTTCCTTCCACCACTGCACTTGTTCTTCTGTGGAGCGGTATGGAAGGGCAATAGTAGCCAACATGTCCAGATTCTGATTGTATATCTCCCGCATCACTTCCACTTTTTTGTAGGTGTCCACTCGCACGGTTCGGAGTTGCTTCTTGGTCTGGGGCACTTACTGTTCCTTATGCGCAAGGGAATAAACCATAGCAACCACGCTTTGATATTCAGGGTCTTCAGCTTGGGGCTGCGAAAAGCCCTCCTGCCTGATAAAATGTTGCTTGTACTGCTTATAGTTAAAGCTACCGGAACTAAACAAGGCACAAAGCTCTTCCAGACGCTTCAGCACGTCGCACTCACAAAGCTCATCCACCAAGCCAAGCTGTTCCGCCCTTTGTGGCGTTACGAGATCACCCATCAGCAGCATGCGTGCATTGTTTAAGCCTGCTCTTTGCACTATTTCCCGCATAAGCCCAGGCAGGGTAAGACCTTTGGGATACTCCGGAAAACCAACCTTTATCTTGTCGTTGTTGTTTATAATCCGGTAGTCGGTAGCCAGGGCAAGCACAGCCCCGCTCCCCACTGCATGACCATTGATGGCAGAGATGGTGAACTTGCTGGACCTGATGACCTTATACAGCAGTATGTCTGTTAAATATAGTGTTTTTATGGCGTCTTCTTCGGATTGCTGGCTCAACGCTTCCAGATTCATGCCGCTGCAAAAAGCTCGCTCATATCCTGTTAAGCAGATAATATCTATCTCTTGCGTCTGGTCATATTTATCGAAAGCGGAAGTGAGGTTTTTTATTGCCTCAGGATTAAGTGCATTCTTTGGCTCTACGTTCAAAGTTATCAGCACTGCGCCCGGTGCAATAAATCTTTCTGTGATAAAGGTGTTATCCATGGTACCCTCCTTTGTTTATGAGTAGCATCTCCGGAACGCATGCATCTGTCCCGATTTTATATACCTTTCTAAGCATCTGTTTCATAACAACCTCTTGTATGCTTGCTTTTCTTTAGGACAGGCTAAGCAGATATTCTCCATATCCGCTTTTTCTGATCGGTTCGGCAATCTGCAACAGCTTTGCCTTGTCTATAAAGCCTTTACGGAAGGCGATCTCTTCTATACAGCCGATCTTGAAGCCCTGCCGTTGCTCTATCACCGCAATGAACTGCGATGCCTGCAACAGGGATTCAAACGTTCCGGTATCCAGCCAGGCATAGCCGCGCCCGAACACCAGTACGTTTAGCTTGCCCATCTCCAGATAGGCTTTGTTCACATCCGTTATCTCGTATTCGCCACGGGCGGAGGGCAGTATCTTGCGGGCGATCTCCACCACGCTGTTATCGTAAAAATATAAGCCGGGCACCGCATAGTTGGATTTGGGCTGTTGCGGCTTTTCTTCCAGAGAAAGCACTTTACCGCAGGAAGCGAATTCCACCACACCATAGCGCTGCGGATCCACCACGGGGTAAGCGGTTATTATCGCCCCATCGGGAGCAATACATTCCCCCAGCCTGCCCTGAATATCCGCACCGTAGAAGATATTATCGCCCAAGATAAGGCAAACGCTGTCAGTGCCAATAAACTCCGCGCCCAGCACAAACGCCTGCGCCAAGCCGTTGGGAACTTCCTGCTTTACATAGCTGAACTTCATCCCCAGTTGGCTGCCGTCGCCCAACAGCTTTATAAAGCTGCCCTGCTCCTCCGGAGTGGTGATGATCAGCACTTCGCGTATCCCCGCCAGCATCAGCACCGAAAGAGGATAGTAGATCATCGGTTTATCGTAAACCGGCATCAACTGCTTGCTAACCGCTATGGTCAGCGGGTGTAAACGGGTGCCGGCACCACCGGCGAGTATAATACCTTTCATATTTCATTCCGGGAGCTATGTGCTTTTTTACTGGCTTTCCACCTGTTATTGGATCAGCTCCTTGCTTATCTCACTTATTTTTCCAGATATTTCCTTTATGGCTAATAGCCTCATGCTGTCAATTTATTTCTTAACTGGGGGATATTGGATTGCCTGTTTTACATCCCCATATAATAGTGTGGAGGACAAATGTTAGCAACTGGAGCAGTAGGCAAGATGCCTGCTACTCCGGTTTAGTTATTTCGTGCCAAGTGAAACCTGATAGGGGTAGGGGTGTACCCATTACTGGACACCCCTCCCTCCGAACCGTACGTGCGGTTCTCCCGCATACGGCTCTCCAGAAAACAGGTATCTCATTTAAGAGACCGGCATAATTCGCTATGGGCTCTGACGAGTGAGAAGAACCCACAGTTATCAAAGGTTTTATTGGGGTATCGGAAGTTTTCCATGTTTGTCGCTATACCTCTGCGTTTCTTCCGCTTTTTCAGGATGCTCCGAAGTCTGCGTCTTACCCAACTGTCTTGTTCGGGGAAGCTGCACTTGTGACAATGCTTGAAATACTCAAACCAACCTCTTTGGATTGGTTTTATCCTTTCGATGATGGTTCGCAGGCTGTGAGCATTCGTGCGTCTGGTTTGCTTTCTGATATTGTCCCTGAACTTCGTGATACTCTTGTCACTCGGGAACTTCATCCCTTGCTTGAATTTGTAACCAAGAAATTCAAAGATGTCCTCATCGGCATTAACGATCTTGGTTTTGGTCGGGTGTAGGGTCAAACCTACTGATTCCGTCCACTCCTTGATCATTTCCAGTGCTATTTCTGCTTCTGCCTGTGTTTTGCACATCACCACAAAATCATCCGCATAGCGGGTCATGGCAAAGTCGCTAACTGCCATCTTCCAATCCAAAGGATTCAGATAGATATTGGCAAGCAGTGGACTTATTACCGCTCCTTGAGGGGTGCCTGTTTCCGGTATCCAGCTTGCTGCTGTATCTATCACTTTCTGCGAGAGATACTTATTCAACAAATCCAGAACCCGGCTATCGGCTATCTTCTCTTCCACCAGTTTCATCAGCCTATCCTGCGGGATACTATCAAAGTATCCTTTCAGGTCTGCATCCACCACATATTTGTAGCCTATCTTCAGTAGTCCATCGACTCTTCTGAGGGCATCTTTACATGATCTGTGGGGACGGAAGCCGTAACTATATTCCGAGAATTCTAACTCAAAGATAGGCTCTATGACGTTGCGTAATGCGGTTTGCACCACCCTGTCTGTAACAGTTGGTATTCCCAATGGTCTCTTCTCTTTGCTACCTGCTTTGTCAATCCAGACCCGCTTAACACCGGCTGGTTGATACTTATCATGCTTCAGTAGCTCTGAGGTGCGGTTAAGACGTTGTTCTGCGTGCCTCCGGTAGTGCTTGATACTTACGTTATCAATACCCGCACTGCCTCGGTTTGACGCTACCTTCTTCCAGGCTGATTGCAGGTTTGGAATACTCCACACCTTGTCAATCAAACTGAACCACTTTCCACCTTTGACTCCTCTCTCGAGGGCTGCCAGCATTTTGTCCGTCCATACTAATGGTTCTACCCAGTCCCAGCGGGAAGGGATATTTCGCTCTTGTGTAGCCGTTTCCGGCACTGACGAACGTTGCTCTTCCATTGATACTCCTTATCAAAATCTGTTTTCCTGTGTCCCTTTGCTCCTCTTGGGTTATGTTGTCCCAAGTATCAACGCTAATATGGACACTCTGACTCCTGTCAGTCTCTCATTCAACTGACAGGTCTCCCTGCTTAACGATACTTACCTTCCCGACCATTCCGTCTCCAACCACATGATAGCTCCTGAGTTGGCTTGTATTTACGTTCTTCAACCACTCAGGCTTTCCCGAAGGGAGACAGCAGTTCCACCCGCTGTGCCATTTCCAGGTTTTAGTCTTCACCTTCCCTTAGGAGGCTCGACAACTTATCCTGCCGAATCGAGTTCGTTATCCTACGGACTGGTCTTTCGCTTCCGGTTGCTCTCCACCCCACCTCACGGTGACGCAGTTACCTTCAGCTACAGAGCTTGACGTTACTCTGAAAGGGACTCTCACCCTTCTGATATGTAGCGCTCACAGGCGCACTAGGGGCAGACCCCTGTGTCTGCCCTATTGTATCTGTCTGTCGCTTGTCATGATTATGTTTAGGGCGGACACGGGGATCCGCCCCTACGAGGATTGTCCTATTATAGCCCACCCATTGCCCACAAAGAGGGCAATGGGTGGGCAATGCTACCGCTATTGCTTCATGTTTCCAATTGCTTACATCATGCTTACGTGCAGGATAACCCTTAGCATACCTGACCTAAACATCTCTTTGTGAAGTTTGAAAGCGTTTTGCTCGCAAGGAACAAGGATGGAAATTCCTTTACAATAATACCTGTTTTATAGATTTGTAGCGATAAGTTAGGATTTCACTTGACAGCAGCATGAAACAATTATCTCCTGCCACAAAATGGAATTGGCGGTAAAGAAATACTCATGGTATCAATAATCATAGACCCCAAACTATCACGCTTTCACAAGGAAATGAAGTATGCGTTTCGTTTCATTTTCGACAGTCTGGGATACAGAATTCGTTTTATAACAGACACAAAAGAACTAAAATCTAATGACATCTTCTTAATCTATGGTCTCACCGAGCCAACACCGGAAGAATTGAAGGAATTAGCCAAGTATTATATAACCTTCTTCATCCCCTGCGATTTTGAACTGTACGACCCCAAAGCCTATACTGCTGACCGCTTGCGCCGTAGTTTGCGCGAGGTTAAGCTGCTGTCCGTTACCCCTGTAATCTCGGCACGCAAATTTGAGTACCTTGCCGAAAACTATAGCGAAACAGACGTTAATGGCGGTAAGATCAATTTTGATCTGGTGGGCAACATATTCTTCCATCTTGCCAATCTGGAGGAAAGTACAGATTCTCAGGCTCTGCAAGGCGGCTACTACCCTGATTCTGCCGGCGCATTTTTTAACTATCGCGAAACACCCATTGTGGATAACCTGTTGTGGCTGGTGGATAGCATGATTAAAGAACATTGCCGTGCAAAAAAAAGCTTCATCGCCCAAAAGCTGTTTTGGCCTGCAGCTCAGCAATCTGCCGTAATGCTGTCGCATAGCATAGACGACCTGCAGAAGTGGGATTTGTCGTCACTGGTGCTGTCCGTGGCGGATGATCTGGCAATGCTTTTCAGCCTGAAATGGAAACAGCTGGGGCACAACATCGCCGGAAAAATGAAGTATCTGTTTACAAACTATGAGCTTTACTGGAATTTTGCAGAGTTTCGCCAACTGGAACGGGATTCCAACTGCCGCAGCACCTACTTTCTTGCCACAGAGCCGTGTGAAGATATAGATTACAGCCTGGAAGACGCCGATTTGCAGGAAGAACTACAGCAGATAATCCGCGAAGGAAACGATATTGCCCTGCTCGCCACTGCTGATAAGCTAAATAGGGACGACTTCCTTACCCGCAAGCAAATCCTTTTGCATCAGTTAAATAAGGAGCAAATCGGGGTTCGCATGTGTGGTTTTAAAAGCAATGAAACCACCCGTGATTTGCTAAACAAGATTTCCCCAAGTTTCAGCCAAAGCACTGCCTTTCACAGTGCGCCAGGGTTTATCAAAGGTATTTCCCTGCCCTGGAACCCCTGGATATCCGGCAACCGAGCAGAATATCTGGAATTACCTACCCTATACTGCGACAAGCACTTAAAACTAAACAAACATAAGCTGGTGCAGCTTGAAGATGCCAAACACCAGATAAAGAAGTTCTACCATCAGGCTACCCGTTCTCACGGGATATTCAGTGTGGATTTCTCCATCGCCAGTTACAGCGATATTCATTACTGTAACAAGCTTTATGCCTATATCCTTGCTTTGGTGAAAAGCGGTAATAACTATCTGGCTACCGCAGCGGAGATCGCAACCTGGTGGGAAAAACGCCGCAACGTTACTATAGATGAAGGCGAATATGAAATTAGCATCATTTTCCCAGACGATTTGGATAGCTTCGTGCTGAGCGTTCATGGTGATCCCAAGATACAGGAAATTGTGGGTGTTAGTGCCAAATTTGAGGGTAATACCGTCCATTTTACTAACGTGAAAGCCGATTCTATCGCAGTGATCCGCCTTAATAAAAACGCATGAAGAAACTGCTCCACATCCAGTTACTCCCCTTGCTATCGGGAGTGCAGCGCTTTAGCCTGCACTTGCTGGATGGGCTGGATAAGAACGAATTCAGCATTTATGTGGCAGCCAAGCCCGGGGGTGAATTCTGCGCAGAAGTGATCCAGCGCGGATACCGCTTTATCCCGCTGCCAACCTTCAGACACCCCATCTCCATATCAGATACCTTAACCTTTGTTCATCTGTTGTGGCTGTTGCTGCGCCATAAGTTTGATATAGTGCACACCAACAGCTCCAAACCGGGCTTATTGGGACGCCTTGCAGCGCGGTTGTGTGGAGTGAAGCTGATTGTGCACACAGAGCATGGAACTGCCTTTCAGGATAGCCAATCGCCCTATGCTTACCGCTTTTACGCGCTTATGGAGTTTGTGGGTAATTACATCGGACATAAAACGGTGTTTGTAAACAACTGCGAGAGAGAGAAGTGCCTCAGCATGCATCTGTTACCCGCAGCCAAGGCAAGCACGATATATAACGCCATCCCTCCTGCATTAACCGCACAACTGGGACATATTGCCGCTGGACGGAAACTGCCTGATGCTGAGGTTATTATTGGCTCTACCCTGCGGTTTTCCACCCAGAAGAACGTTATTCGGCTGATCACCGCAGCATGTAAAGCCTGCGCGCTAACGCCTAAACTACGCTTTATAATCCTTGGCGATGGCGAGCACTTTGAGCTGTGCCAAACCATTGTGCATAGCTACAATGTGAGCGGGCAAATCCTGCTTCCCGGTTGGGACAGCGATATTGTGCCGTGGCTGAAGGTGTTTAACGCTTTCGTGCTGTACTCGCGTTGGGAAGCTCAACCCTTCAGCATCATCGAAGCTATGAGCTCCGGCTTACCCGTGATCGGCTCGGATATCCCATCCATAAGAGAATTGGTGGATGAGGAGAGCGGCTATCTTGTTACTTTGGATGATGATGCCGCACTAACAAACCTGTTTGTGCAGCTAGCCGGGAACTTCCAGCCCGCCTATGAAAAGGGGAAGCATGCCGCAAAACGAATAACTGAGCTGTGCAACTATCCCGCCATGATAGCATCTTACACGGCACTGTACAGAGGTTAGCATAGTGAACCCGCTTTACCTGCTGATAGTTATCGAGTTTGTGGTGATCCACCTGCTTACACATCTGCTATTGCCATTTAATATTAAAATATCCAGACGCTATAACATTCTTGCCCTGCCCAGTGAACGCCGCATTCATAAAACCGCCATTCCCGAAGCCGGTGGCTTATGCTTTGCCATTCCCATTATTGTCGCTCAGGCAAGCTTTGGCCTACTTAGCGGCGACCCTGCCTTGGGCAGGATGCTGTTGCAGCTTAGCGGAGTTGGCTTACTTGCTATTGCCCTTGGCTTGTGGGACGATAAGTATGAAAGCCATGCTAATTACAAACTGATTTGGCAATTGAGCATCGGTGTAATCATGTATTTCATCGGTTATCGCGTGCTGTATCTCACCAATCCTCTGGGCGAGCACTTCGTGCTTGGCTGGATGTCCTTTCCCGTAACTATATTGTGGTACCTGATCATCCTGAATGCTATTAACTTGATAGACGGGATGGATGGGCTTGCCAGCGGGATCAGCGCAATCGTATGTGCTGTGTTGTTAATCGTGGGTATTAAGGAAGGCAACCTGCTGGTAATCACCATTTGTGCTTTTCTGCTTGCGGGTAGCTCCGCCTTTTTATTCTATAACTTCTTCCCCGCCAAGATATTCCTGGGGGAAACAGGAGCACTGTTTATCGGGCTAAATATCGCTGCCATCTCTACAGCAGGTTCCTCCCAATTTAAGGGTATCACGTCCATGACCCTTATGATCCCCCTCGCCGTGATGGCTGTTCCCTTGCTGGATGTGGCTTTGGCTGTTGTACGCAGGGTTCGGTTTGGCAACATCTTCCGTGCTGATAAAGCACATATTCACCACACCATGCTTGCTTTTGGGTTTTCCCAGAAGGCAATTTCGATTATCGTGTATATTGTAACACTACTTTTTGGGCTGATCGCAATCGGCTTTTCCTTTTCATCCAAGAAGATTCTGTTTTCGGTGTTGTTAGGATTGCTGGCTTTTATGGTGGTTATTGCGTATATGCTTATGCGTCAGGAGCAAAAGAAATGAAACATATAATGCTGAGCCTTATCTGCATGCTGGGTTTATCCCTATCGGCAGCTACATGGCAAACCTTCACCAATACAGACCACGTTTATGATATCAACATAAACGGGAGCGACATTTACATCTCTTCCTGGGGTGGCATGGTAAAACTAAAGCCGAACATCACCAGTCCCCAAAGCCTGGCGGATTATATAGAAGATTCTCTGCTTAACACAGGCAATGGCTTGGCATCAAACGACATCCGCAGCATTGCCCACATCGGCTTTTCTAACAGCCTGTGGATGGGCTCTTCCGATGCAGGGATAACCATTCAGAGTGCTGCCGGTACACAATATTTGACCCCCGAGCTGGGCTTGCCTTCTATCCGGGTAAACAAGATAATCGAACACCAATCCTCGGTATTAGTGGCAACTCCTTCCGGAATAGCATCTTACTATTACCTCGCAGGAGTAGGATTTCCCTTGATGCTGAACCAATACACTGCCCAAAATACCGCCGGTGGTTTGGCAGGCAATAACATCGAAGATATGGTGCTTACTGCCGATAACAAGCTCTTTGTTTCCACCTCCTTGGGGCTAAGCTACATCCCCCTGGCTTCCATAAACACAGATAGCGCATGGCAAAGCCTGCATGGTGCGGGCAGCCCTATTCCGGCAGGACTAAGCTCCAAGCTCGCCATAAACACCAACAAAATCGCCATTGCCCAACAAGGAAAAGTATACGTGAACTCTCTTACCATGGATAACGGACAGTGGCTGCAATACAGTGCCAGTAACCTTCTTAGCGGCAGCGATATATCTTCTGTGGCATTGGATGATAGCGACAGGCTATGGGTATCCTATGGGGCATGGAAGGAAGATTCCCTCAGCTACTTACGCCCCAATAATATCCTGCTTTCGGTGATAAACCCGGATGGCACTGTGCAGCATTGGACAGAAGGCGAAGCAGGGCTTGGAACCAAGACAATAAGTCGCATTGTGTTTGTTAATAACCACTTATATTTATGCAGTTGGGGAGATGGCATCTACCAGAAAAGCGGTAATGAATGGCTAAACTTCACACCCAGCGGCATTGCCTTCCCTAAGATTACCCAAATAGTTACCGATAACAATAATGCCATCTGGATTGCCAGCGGATATATCTCCCCTAAACCCGTACGCAAGGGCAGCTTGGGGGTAAGCAAATACCAGAATGGTATCTGGCGGAATTATGACATGGCAAACAGCCCCATTCACACGGATAATATCCTCACCGTAGCCGTGGATAGTCGTAACCGCAAGTGGTTTGGTACCTGGGATATTAATAACAGTCCTACCGGGTGGAAGGCAGGCATATCTATCTACGATGAAAGCACCGATATATGGAAGCTTTTAAGACGCTCCGGAATAAGAACTTGGAACCACGAAACCGGTGCCTGGGGACCAGAGACCTCCCCCCCTACCCTACTAACCAGTACTATTGCCGGTATCTACCCCGCGGGGGATGGCAATATGATGGTGCTGTGCTACGATGGCGGGGTAAGCGTGGTAGATTCCAATGATAACCTAATCACGAACTTTCGGCTTCAAAACAGCGTAAATCAGCGGTCTTTGTTTGCCTATTTTAATGGTGAGAAATACTTCTTTGGCACCAATAACGACCTCGGGCTAATTATCTGGAATCATCCATCCCTACCCGTAACTGACGGTATCCACTGGGTGATACCAACCCCCTCGGAGCTTAGGAACTGTATTGTCTATGGCGTAGTTACCGTAAACACCCCTTACGAAGGCAAGCAGCATTGGATAGCAGCCAGCACCGGTCTATTTATGTGGAACGAAAGCTCTTGGTACCGTTACGACACTATGGTGAAGCGCTTTCGCTATAGCACAACCACGAACACATGGCAAAATGACATCCTGTATTATGTGGACGAGGAGCGTCTTTTTGGGTCTGTGCGCACCACTCCCACTTCCATCCTGCTTGATCCCTTCAATCGCATCTGGATAGGCAGCCTGGAAAATGGCTTAACCATGTACGATCCTGAAGTGGAGCGCTTTACTAATTTCTACAAGCCCAATCACCCTATGCTGAGCAATAACATCACCACTCTGGGCTATGATCCCGTGGAAGGCAACCTCCTCATCGGCACCCCGGATGGATTAAACACCCTAAGAATTGGACGCACCGTCAAGCCGGAAACCGACCTGAACAGCCTGAAAGCATTCCCCAATCCCTTCCGTCCCACTGGTAACAACACTGTGCAAATTGTAAACCTTCCCAATGACAGCCTTCCTGGCGGAGAAAGCACTTGCAGGATATACGATTCCTCCGGTGCATTGGTGGTAGTGATTAAGGAAAACCGCTATTCCCGCTTCGAATGGAATGGTAAGAGCACTTCCGCTAAAGATTGTGGCAGCGGGATTTACTTCTTTGTGGTCTCGGACGAACAGGGTAACACCAAGCGCGGCAAACTGGCCTTAATCCGCTAAATAACCTGCCTTCTTACCTGCAAGCATTGCCCTATCATTGCCCACCCATTCCCCACTTTGTGGGGTTTAGGTGGGCAATGATAGCGGTGAAGAAGCAAGCAAGCCTACACGATATCGGCTTTTACAGTCCAGTCTTCCCAAACCACTTCGTAGATAATCAATTTGAAGGTATCTGTGCGCGGGTAAGAATCGCACACTGCCAGCACTTGCATACCCCAGGGGATGATCTCTAAGCGTAACTTCCCTTGGCTTTCTCCCCGCAAACAGGCATCCATTGGTACATGCAGGAACTCTTGCTGAATATACTTTAATAGCCAGTAACGCTGGCTTTTATGCCCCACTTCCCGTAGTAATAGCAGCCTTTTCTCTATGCTACTGATAGCTTCTTCCAGCATAGGCGCGGTAAAGATCGGGGCGGCATCCTTCAATAGGGCAATCATCTGATACTGGTTTAGCAGGTCTGTAACCCTGCGAATGGGCGAACTGGCATGCAGATAGGCAGAAGCACCAATACCCGGGTGGAACTCCCCTTTGGTGGAAAGATATGCCTGACTGGCGGGGTTCTCGTCATCGGCATTGCCAAAGCGGGTTATATTGCGGTAAATCATAGGGCAACCATGCTCCTGTGCATAGGCGGCAAAGCTGCTGTTGAACACTATCATCAGCTCTTCAACTATCAATCTGGCAGGGCTGTAATTATCAACCCGCCTAAGCTGCAAAACACCATTTACTTCTTTGAAATAATAGAAAAACCGTTGTTTATCAGCTCCATGTGTGCTCTGCCTTGCATCCTTAAGTTTGTTGCTGATGCGGAGCAGCGGAGCAAAAGGCGTGCTGCTTATGGCTTTATCCACCTGACGGTAACTGTAATTGTGAGAGATGGCTATTGTCTCCAGTTTAAACACCCGCTCGGTGATAGTAAGGTCTGCATCCAGGGTTAGATACAGAGATACAACCCCTCGGTTCTGTCCGGCTATCAGGCTAAGTTCCTGCTCTGAATAAAGAGGCGGCAAAAGCGGAATAACCGCATTGGTGGCATACAGCGAGGATGCACGCTTCATAGCTTCTGCAAACAGGTTTCCGCCATGTGCGATGCGTGCAGCAGCTGCGCTTACATGTATCCCCAGCTTCCAGCCTTCTCCACATGGTTCCAGGCTGATAGCGTCGTCATAATCCCGCGTATCCTCATCGTCTATACAAAAAGCCGTAACCGCACCCGCCCCGGGTGCATAAGGGAGCAGCTTCTCAGCTTGTTTCAAAGCAGAAAATCCCACCGGTATCCCTGCCCCGGCAATGGCAGGATCAATATCGGAGCTGATCTCTCCGCACTTAAGCCTGAGCGTGGTAACAGCTTCTTCAAGGCTGATATCCGCCCGGTCATCTCGCAAGATGCGCTGTAGATCCCGGTGCTTTTTATCCAGCAATATCTCCGGAAGCTCGGTATAAAGCTTGTCCAAAGCGGTTGCACTTATCTCTTTGCCTGCCAGAAATTCACGTACTTGGCTTAGGTAACTCTCCCGTTCACGCCCAAGCAAGTCCTCCGCCTGATATGCTTGTTGTTCTTCGATGGATTTCAGGCGGAAAGCGTCCTTCTTGTGGCTGAACTTATCAGGATGATCTTTCAGGTGCAGATATAGCGCAAACAAAGCGCTATCCCTGGACAATTGGAGTCTGGCAGCGATATCTTCCAGGCGCATGGCATCCTTCAGGAAGCTATAATCAAGCCGGGAGACATATTCTATTTCTGTTTCAAGAGCTTCGTTAAAACTTAGTAAGCTGGCAATAACATCATCCAAAGCATAGGAGCTTTTGCCTATCAGTACGAAACGGGCAGCATTGAACCAACCGCAATCACCACTTTCGCTATATACGCGGTAACGATTGTCTCCCGCTTCCGTGATCAAGCCTAACACAAACTGGCGGGCTTGGTAGAAAGCCACGATTGAGGCAAGCTTTGGCTTCATTTGTTTCGAGCACTCCTAAAAAAGATTTGGCGCCCCAGAGATGACTTGAACATCCGACCAACGGTTTAGGAAACCGGTGCTCTATCCACTGAGCTACTGGGGCGCGCATTATAGTTACCAGTCCCTTAAACCACTGCTTTTTGTCAAGTTTACATTGACAAACAAAGGCTGCGTATAAACTGGAACATCACTCAGATTACCATTGCAAGCCTGAGTATCCAAGTACCCAAACAATAGATAATTATGAGGTTACACATGAAAATAGCCATAGTTGGAGCAACCGGTGAAGTAGGCAGAATGATGATCACCTGCCTGGAAGAAAGTAATATCCCAATATCAGAATTAGATCTATATGCCTCCAAAAGGTCCAAAGGCATCACCCTATATTACAACGACAACCCCATAAAAGTGCGAATCCTTACGGAAAGCTCGCTGTGTAAGCACTATGACTATGTATTCTTTTCCGCCGGAGCAGGCGTTGCCAAAACCTACGCTCCCATTGCAGCCGAAGCCAGCGAAGTAATCATCGACAATTCTTCCGGTTTCCGCCAAGAGGCAAGCATCCCGCTTGTTGTACCCGCGGTAAATGGTGACCTGCTTGCAGGCTACAGCGGGATTGTGGCAAACCCGAATTGTTCCACCATCCAGATTGTGCTGCCCCTGTCTGTATTGGACAAACTTTTTGGCTTAAAACAGCTTGTGGTATCCACCTACCAATCTGTTTCCGGCAGCGGACATCAGGGCATCGCCACACTGTTGAACCAGCGCAAAGGCAGCACGGATAAAGGTATCTACCCCAATATTATCGATCAGAATGTAATCCCCCAGATAGGGGGCTTCCTGGATAGCGGATACTCTCAGGAAGAAGAAAAGATGCACTTTGAATCCCGCAAGATTCTTCGTTTACCCAAACTAAAAGTAAGCGTAACCACTGTGCGCGTACCGGTTATATATGGTCACAGTGCCTCGGTATATGCGCAATTTGATAAAACCGTGGATATAAACGTGGCAGAAAATGCACTAAGCCAGGCAGCTACCATTGTATATTATCAGAACTCCTATGTAACCCCTTTGGATATAGGTAATTCCAACGATTCTCATGCCTGCCGCTTGCGTCACGGCTGCGACAATAAGTCCCTAACATTCTGGAATGTAGGCCATAACGTCCGCCTGGGGGCAGCAGCTAACGCCGTGGAGATATTCAAGCAGCATGCACAGTATTCCGGCAGGCAATAAGCATGAATGCCATCGCCCTGCGAAAAGCCCTGCACCAAATCCCCGAGATAGCTTTTGAAGAGCACCAGACCAAAGCCTTGCTGCTTAAGACTCTGCAGGATATTCCCGGCATCACTGATGATAGCTGGAAGCTACACGAGTTCAGGCACAGCACAGGTATCCTGATTGCCTACAACGGCGGCGAAGGTGCATACAAGCTTTTCCGTGCCGACATGGATGCCCTGCCGATAAAGGAAACCGTCAGCAGCCCCTATCCTTCCCAACACGAAGGCTTTATGCACGCCTGCGGGCACGATGTACACATGGCGATCCTGATGGGCTTGATGCAACAAATTGCATTGGACAAGCCTGCAACCAACCTACTTTTCCTGTTCCAACCCGCAGAAGAAGGCAAGGGCGGAGCGCAATCCGTGCTGGCAGAAGACATCATCCAAAGCTACAAAATCCACAGTGCCTGCGCCCTGCATGTGGCAAGTGGCTTGCCGGTAGGCACTAT
This sequence comes from Candidatus Cloacimonetes bacterium HGW-Cloacimonetes-3, assembly GCA_002840645.1. GTDB lineage: Bacteria > Cloacimonadota > Cloacimonadia > Cloacimonadales > Cloacimonadaceae > Cloacimonas. The sequence continues at coordinate 4,173 of PHBO01000004.1, read as the reverse complement.
CTCCAGCAAAGCGGGGATATTCTTTGGCATCCCGCAGGAGTTTGACGTCCGCTTCCATGGCAAAGCCAGCCATGTAGCCTATCCGGAACAAGGCATCAATGCCCTGCATGCAGGCTTGGATTTCACAAACAAAATCCACACAGCCGTGAACGAGATCAGTAAAACCGATCGAGTTATCTACCATATCGGTAAAATGAGTGCGGGTGATATCCGCAATATAATCCCTGCCCTCTGCACTCTTGAGGGCACGCACCGCAGCCTGAAGAAACAGGTGCGGGATAAGCTGAACCGGCTTACCTATGATTTTGCTAATACATGTGCCGCAGCTATCGGTGCAACAGCCGAAGTGGAACTGCTTTGCAGCTACGATGCAGTGGTGAACGATGCATACCTGGTGCAGCAACTTGAATCTGCATGCCAAGCCCTGAAACTGGATTACCAACAAGCAGAAACCGCCATGACAGGCGAGGATTTCGGCTTCTTCACCACCTTATACCCCGGTGTGCTATTCTGGCTGGGCAGCGGATGTGATGCCCCATTGCACTCGGATAAATTCCTACCTAAGGATGAGTGCATTGCTACAGGCATTAAACTGATGCACCATCTGGCACTGCAATAAACCCATTTATCAGCATATCACAGAATAAACAGCACAAAAAGGAGAGGAAATGCGCAGATGTATAAGTATCGTGTTATTGCTCTTGTTAGCGATAACTGTTTCAGCCATTACCTATTCAGAAGATTTGATTGTTAAAGCCATCAACGGGGATGCCGAAGCCCAGAACGATGCGGGAATAGCGTATTATCAGGGCGCAGGCATCACTCAGGACTATGTACAAGCCACCGAGTGGTTTATGAAATCCGCCAAGCAAGGTTATTCCGCCGGACAAAGCAATCTTGGCTATTGTTACTACCATGGAGAAGGCGTGAAACAGGACTTTGCGGAAGCGGTCAAATGGATCCGAAAGGCTGCCGATCAGGGTTTGGATGAAGCTCAGCACAATCTGGGCGCATGCTACCAGAACGGCGAGGGAGTTAAACAAAACCAAAAGGAAGCTCTTAAGTGGTATCGTCTCGCCGCAGAACAGGGCTGGCTGGATTCTCAAATAACTCTTGCCGATTATTACTACTTAACAGAAGGTGAAGTGCAGAATTTTCCTGAAGCCTATAAATGGTATAAGTTAGCTGCTGAGCAGGGCGACGCAAATGCTCAGTTCAGAGTTGCCCGCTGCCTGGAAACAGGAAAAGGTGTGGCGCAGGACTTCGCAGCCGCTGTCGGGTGGTATGAAGAAGCAGCCCAGCAAGGGCATAACAATGCGCAGTTCAATCTTGGCGTTCTTTGCTACAATGGCACCGGCGTTGAGGAAGACAACAGCCAAGCCTATTTCTGGTGGCTGCTTGCCGAAGCCTGTGGCTATGAAGGCGCAGAGAACAATATTGAACAGGTTCTTGCACTGCTAAGCGATGATGACGCTGAATATGTAGAGCAAATGGCAGATGACTGGTTAAATCAGCACAGATAGTCCCTAAATCACTGCGTTAAACCTGCTGTATAGCTTTACGGGCGGTAAAAGCCCCGCTTCGATAGCTGCCTTCACGCTTATGCACGGCAGGCTTTGGCTGGTGATCTGCTCTCGTGTTATCGTGGGCAAATCCACCACCCCGGGCATGGCTTTCTGCATGGCAAACATCAGCATGGAATAGGCATTCGTCCATGTCCACAGTGTCTTGTACGCCGCAATCGGAAGCTTGTTATACAGCATCACATAATCCCGCAGGTTGTTTTTGTAAGCATCGGATGGTTGCAGGGCAAAAATCGCTTTATTGGCACTGCTGAACTGCGGTGCAGCGGGATGATTCCTGCTTTCCCATTGCCTGCGTACATACAGCTTTCCCGTTCTGCGGCTGCGGTAATAGATAAGCCCATCCAGCTTACCGGTGAACTCTCCCAGTAGATTCGCTCTTGTTGCTTTCATGTTTTTGTCTCCTTTTTTCTATAAGGGATTCTGTAGGGGCAAACCCCTGTGTTTGCCCGGTTCCAAAATTATCCCTTCATAGTAGTGTGGGGGACAGAATCTGATTTTCGGGACAGATTTTGCATTTATTTTGCAGGCATCCCCCTATCATTGCCCACCCATTGCCCTCAAAGTGGGGAATGAGTGGGGATTGGTACCGCTTTTACCGCATCACAGCATAAACCACCTATTTAGAAATTTGCACGCCAGAGCAACATACCCAACGTACTGATCATAATAATAATCAAAACATCCCGGATATATTAGATATTTATTGACACAATAATCGCTATAGTATATACAAGATTAGGAGAAAACATGAAAACAAGAGTAATCATCTTCCTCCTGCTGATGTTGATGGCTTTTACTGCCATCTACGCAAGTGAGAATCCCGCCGAAAATGAGGTGTATGTACGTAAAAACAGGGAACTGAAAGCCCTGTCCGAGAAGTTCAAAGCAGAAACAGGATTTGAGGGCACATTTGAATATAACTATAACACAATGAAACTTTCGAGTTACAGTGGTAGCTTCTCTGATATTCAATTACCTGCCACGCAGGACACTACATCAATAAGGCAAACTATTGAAAGAGTGGTAGATAAGATGTTACCGCATTTATCAGCATCACGAACCCAGCTAACAAAAACAGCCATATTTACGAGCATGTGGGGTAATGGAACAAGATATATGCAGGTTATAAACGGATACCCTATCGAAGGAGGAGGATACCTAAATATTACCTATAATCAAACTCAAAACAGAGTTGACATTTTAGATGCTACCGTTGATATCCCGCAGGAACCAATAGGTAACATGATCAAAAAAGAAGATGCAATAAGAATTTACTACGAAAACGTTGAGGTTGATGAAGAGATCAAGTATAAAAAAGTCTTTATGCCAAAGTTCCGCCTACGATATTGCAATGTTAACAAGTTAGATATTAGCAAAACACCAGATTATCGTTTGTGTTGGGTAGGAGGTGCATCTCGTTATCTTGCGATTGATGCTGTAACAGGCAAAATGTATATAAACAATAATGGAACATCAAATGATGTGAGCGTCTCTGTTATGGGCAAGGTGTATTTGTATTCAGACAACGATAATAATATGCGCGTTGACTCACGTGGTTTTGTAAACACATTTACTTCTGCAATATGCGATAGCATTGCAACCCCCACATACACTAACCATTTAGGTTTGGCAATATATCAAGGGACACACGTTGATAGCTTACAATCATGTTTATTATCTGAAAATTTTATGCAGGTTAAGCTCAGCAACGGAGATGATGTAATGCCTTCGAGTATTAATGAGGCGGTAACCCCAATAGAGATTGTGTATGACTGCACAAACATACCAGGCAAGCCAAGTAATTTGTACTACCATGCAGGTGCATTCTTTGAGAAGTTAAGTAGCTTTTTAGGATCAGCAGCAGATAGTATCTTGATTCCACCAGTTATTATATCAAATGCTTCTCTGCAACCCGATGAAAATGGCGAAACAGAGAACGCAAACGCACTAATACGAATCAGTGCCGGTAATGGTTGTTATAGTTCAGCATTATGTCATGAAATGACACATTTATTCATTTACAACATACTCAATAACAATACCATGGCTCCGACAGGCAACAATTTGCATAAGGCGATGAATGAAGCCTTTCCGTCATACTTCCCATGCGTTTATAGAAGCAACTCAATTTATCGTTCTTATTTGTACACCAAAGATTTATCGGACAGTACTCTCACCGTAGAAAGTGTGCACAACAATAACTTGGAGAATTATGGATTAACACTTAACGAAGAGTTTTATTCAAGTTACTTCAATCGCTTCCCCATTTCTTCTGCTTGGTGGTCTTTGCGTAACAATCCTGTCTTTGGTCTTCCTGATCCAGTGACAAATGTTAAGGCCTTTGATAACTTGCTGGTATATGTGCTTAAAAACCGAGTTGCCTCGAACGATTCGACCCGCTATAAACCCCGCTATTTTTACAATCTCTTAATGAAAGAAATAGCCACAGACACACACAGTTGGGGGTTAAACGACCGACAGCTCGCTATCAAGGACGCCTACAATGCTCGTGGTTTGCATTTCTATCCCAAGGTGGAAAGCATTAGCGGCGGACAGAAGGGCAAGAATATCTTTGGGTTGAATGAGC
>PHBO01000032.1 GCA_002840645.1 Candidatus Cloacimonetes bacterium HGW-Cloacimonetes-3 | reverse complement strand
TGCCTGAAATTCTGCAAAGAAGTTATAACCTGTACCGGATATAGGAATGGTTACCGAAGGAAGATTATCTGCATTCGTTTCGATAAACAAATTGCGGGTATAACTTTGTAAAGCCGTGGGCAGAAAGCTAACGTAGATTGTCTGGGTGGACATTGCCGGTATGCTTAGGTTGATCTCATTGCGCTCAGAGCTAAGGTTCTGTCTGCTTAACATTGAATTACGTAAGTCTATTCCTTCCCTTGTCGAGGTAGAGACAGTAAAAGCCCCACTGCTTAGAAACAGAGTTACATCCATCGGCATTAAACCCTGGTTACTGATCGCAAAGTTCTTAGTAGCTGTGTGATTTACCCAAACATTGCCAAAAGTAAGTTGCGACGCACTTATCACTCCATGTGGTTCCACCTGATTGGATATAGAAAAGGTAGAATCGCTCACATCAAAATAGTTGGAATCCTTTACCCAAGCGATTTTAACAAGGCATTGAGATAATACAAGATTGGGAACAGAGTATTGATAAACCCCCGTATCACTTAGTACGGGCAGGGCTGTGATTTCTTCCCAGTTAGTTCCATTATCAGAACTGAGTTTTAAATATAGCTCTTTCACCGAATTACCTGCCCATTGAATAGTAGATAATGATCCGGCTTGTAATAATTCTCCCCCGTTGGGATAAGTTATCTCTAAAGTAGGAGTAGTAACTTGTACTTCAGGGCTAAAAGCTGAACCGGAAAATGAATTGTCTAATGCCTGAGCTGAAACATAGATCGTGGTATCGGGTGTGAAGTCTTGTAAAAAATACTTACCCGAATACGAGTTACCATACGAACAGAGCTCACGCAAGCCGTTACCCAAAGCCATCGGTGAGACAATTTCGCAACCTCCCGGAGTAGAACCGATCCTGTAATTATAATGCAGTGCTCCGATGGGTGTTGTGTCATCAGATGAACCATCTGCTAATAGAGCAAAACCGTTAGAATACTCATAATTGATTTGTGGAGGTGTCGGGCTCTGATTTGAATTGCTAATCTCATTGCGATAAATTTTAGTATTATATTCAGTTAAATTGTCTAACGCAACACTCAGCATAATGTCTAAATCTCCATCATTATCATAGTCACCCCAAACGGTAGACCCCCCATAAACCCCTGATAACCCAGCTTCAATATCGGTAAAAACACCATTCCCGTCATTGCGATAGACAACAAATTCATCGGTTCCATTTAACAAAACATCTAAATCTCCATCATTATCATAATCACCCCATGCAGAAGATGATGAAGTGCCAGCTAAACCTGATGAAATTTCTGAGAATACAAAATCACCATCATTGCGATAGATTGTCCAAATATAATCGCTTCCTAACCCAGTTTGTAGAACATCTAAGTCACCATCATTATCATAATCCCCAAAAGTTGTTTCACCCCTTCCTACACCCGTTAATCCGGCGTTAACATATGTAAATACATGATTGCCATCATTTCTGTAAACTCTCGAACTTGATGACCAATTTCCGGTTAGAAACTCTTGTCCAGTAATGAAAATATCTAAATCGCCATCATTATCTATATCACTCCAGTTGGCTTTATAAGATGAAAAATATGTAAGCGGATCACCAGAATTAAAAGCAGCATTTATATCTGTAAAAGATGAATTCCCATTATTTATGTAAATTCGTGTAATCCCCCCCCCAGTTACCAAGATATCGATGTCCCCATCGTTATCATAATCACCCCATTTAGCAGATCCATTACTTCCTCCTATCAATCCCGCATTAATGTCAATAAAGTTGCTGTTTCCCTCATTTCGGTAAACTCTGCATATGTCCTCCATTCCTGTATTTCCGATTATAACTAAATCCAAATCTCCATCATTATCAAAGTCACCCCATGAGCCGACATAGCCGCCTAGTGGTAATCCGGTTGGCACCTCTGTGAAAACATCGTTTCCATCATTCCGAATGATCATTCCACTATTATAAATATCAAGGTCGCCGTCGCTATCATAATCACCCCAAACATTGGAATTTCCCATTTCTATGATCGGCAAAACAATACCGCTATCAATGAAATTTGAAAGGTATCCCTTTAGTGGTATGGGAAACACCCAATGATTGTCGATTGTAATGTTGAGTACAGCTTCATGCAAGCCCATTTGTTCAGGTAAATAGTGTATAGTAAACATAACTGAATCTCCAGCAGTTAATGAAAATGGAAGTAGAATTGGGTTTCTACTTATCACTTCTGCGGAGAAGAATGTGCTGCCTGTTATTGTGATATCGGTTATATCACCGGTAACCGCCCCAATGTTTGAGATAGTTACATTCTGTTCTGTATCGGTAATGGATTTTTTTGTGCCAAAATCTATGTTATATGAACTTAGAATGATCTCGGACTGAGGTGTCATATTTAGCATAGAAACAAATGTTCCAAGTTGTTGTAGATTCACATTACCGAAATATACAGAACCATTATAACTACCAGTGAGGTACACGTCCCCATAATCATCTACAGAAATCGAAGGAGATACTATTTCAATGTCTTGAGAGTGGTTTTGGGTTGGTTTTACCCATATCCAATTCCCATTATTATCGAGCTTTGCGATATATGCGTTTATTCTTCCTGGGTTATGAATTGTAATTTCATCGAATGATGCTTGTTCTTCCTGATATATTCCGGTAACATATATGTTGGATTCAGAATCGATAGCTATGTTATTTCTGTTATCTCTGTTATTGTTCCAATGTCCAGGAATTGGCTTCACCCATATCCAAGCTCCGATACTATTCAACTTAGCAATAAACAAAGTGCTTAAACTGGCAGTAATATATCCAAATGTGGCATTAGTTTCGCTGTACCCAGTGAGATAGATATTCGCAGCTGCATCTGTTTCTAATGAAAACACATAGTCTGAGCGCTCGGGGCTACCTGCCTGACTAGCCCATAACCAGTTTCCCGAGGTATCTAGCTTTGCTACAAAGATATCCCACCAGCCGTTACTTGTACAAACTAAGCTATAACTTCCAAATGAACATGTCGCATCGAAATAGCCTGTAATAACAACATTTGATTCGATATCAATTACAATATCAAGTCCTTCTTCGTAGCTTAATCCGCCTGCTTTCCTTGCCCACAACCAGCAACCGTTAGAATCTAGCTTAGCAACGAATGCGTCATAGTCATATTGCCCTCCACTGATTGTTAGAGGGGTAGTTCCAAAGTTAACTGTTTCTCCAAATCTTCCAGTAACATACACATTTGAATCATCATCAATGTCTATTCCATTTCCCACTGCTCTGCCATTTGTGCTAACAGTTGATGTAACCCAGATCCAGTTCCCGTTATTGTCCATCTTGGCAACAAAAATATCATTTTGATAATAAGGTGTTCCCCAGACAGGATTAGGTGGACATGCACTAGTTAGCAAAATGTCCCCAAACGCCGCAATTCCACGATAATTGCCTGTTACATATATGTTGCCGCTTCCATCTATAGCAATATCATTACCACTATCATCAAAACTGCCTCCTGCTCGGACAGCCCAAATATATCCTCCAGCACTATCTAATTTTGCGACGTAAATATCGCTGGTTTGATCACTGATACTATTGATAACGAATGACCCGAATGTAGCAATACCACGAAAACTACCGACTGTATAACAGTTACCCATACTGTCAGTTGCGATTGCTTTACTTTGAAGTGCATCATTAGCTGAAGCTACTGTAGCACTAGAAGCCCATTGCCAATATGGGGCGGTTTGACAGTAGATAACGCTGCTGAGGATTACTAAAGCTACACAAATAATTAGTCCTTTCATTGGGTTCCCTCCATTGGTGTGATGATAATTTGGTACTGCAAATTTATGCCATTTTCTGGTAATGCCGTTTTGGTTCTGCTAATTTTAAGGTTACAGTGCGGTTTGGTGTTCGGTATTCCTCGCAAGGCATCGATCATGAATGCCTTAAGCCCATTGCCTATAAATACAAATGTTTCCACGGATTGCATATCCATTGCATCCTACCTTTACAGCCTTTCTTTCATGTGCAATTATTACTTTTATTCTGTCAAGATAAACCTGCACATTTCGCAAATTGCTGGTTTGACTTTCAGCTGAAGCCGGTTGTAATCTATGCAGTGTCCTATATCTATCACGGCTTCAGGTGAGAGTTAAACTAAGCCTATCAACATGGAAGGGTTTGGTTGCGCAGGGTTGTCACTCAGCTGTTTAACTCTAAATATGTCGCGGTTAAATTGAGGAACAAGTGTAGTTGTTTATGCGACATATTTAAAGTCAAACAACTTGCCCTCTATTTGTCTTCTACAACACCGAAAACCTCTTCCCGGTTCGCCCACAGCGCACAGCCACCTTCAGTTTCTTTCAACAGGTGGTGCTTGGCGCGGATTCTTGCCATCAGCTTGGAATCCAAGGCTTCACGCAGGCTGCTGAAGCGGATATCCACATCGGAGAAGGGGGCAAAGGGGCAGGGCTCCACCATTCCGGAAGGGTTTATATGCATGAATCCGCGCCCTGCGGCAAGGCACCCGCCATATTGTTCTTCGTCGCCTGGGAATGCAATAAACAAGCCGGGCAGCTTATCCATCAGCATATCCACGGTGGGCTGCACTCTGGCTTTTTGCAGGGGAGTAAGCACCAGATGCTTGCTACTGGGATCGATCGGCACATACTCCACAAAGAAGAACAGCCGGCATCCCATCCCCAGATATTCTCCTAAGTATTCCTGTGAGAGAAGCAGTTTGTTGCTTTCGGAAGTAAGAGTAAACGATATGCCCCAGAACAGTTTCTTTTCCTTCAGTCCGCTGCAAATCTTCAGGAAATTGGCATAAACGCCATCGCCCCGGCGTTCATCTGTCTGAACTTCGCGTCCTTCCAGGCTCACAACGGGGATCATATGCGGATGCTGTTTAAAGAAATCTATGTAATCTGCGTCCATAAGCATGGCATTTGTGAAGATGGGGAAGATGATCTGCGGAAACTCCGATGCTACATCCAGAATATCTCTGCGTACCAGCGGCTCACCGCCTGCCAACAGGATGGTAGATATCCCCAGTTCCACAGCTTCGGCAAGAATCTCCCGGAAACGGGCAGCGCTAAACTCTTCCCGGGTATCGTTATGCAGCACTTTGGAATAGCAGCCCCGGCAGTTAAGATTACAGCGGTTCGTGATGCTGATAATCAAAAGTGGAGGTACCTGAACGCCTTGCTTAGCGAGTTTTTTGCGTAAGCCCACGGCGCGGATCTGGTTTAGCAGTGCTTTGGTAAAAAAGGGCAACTGACTTGGGGTTTTTATGGCAATCTGGGCTGCCTTGCGAAACTGCATTAGGATGTTACTATCGAATCTGTCACGGTGTTCGTCTTGCATGTTTGTTATCCTCAACAAGTAGTTTAGGACTAAAATTAAGCAATGACAAAAAAGTCAAGGATTTTGTGCTTTGAGAATATTAGTTAAAACAGTTATACTTAGTTAACCCAGCTAATGAATCCTTCTCCCTCCCTGGTATTATCTTTAGTACAGCCATAACAATTCCCTAATGATTCCCTAACGCCGTTAGGGAATCATTAGGGAATTGTTATGGAGTTATTAGAGATAGAAGCAGGGAAGATGTGGGATCCTAAATAAGTTGACACCTCAACACTGATAGGAGATATAGAAATGCAAACAAAAGAAGTAGTCAAGAG
>PHBO01000003.1 GCA_002840645.1 Candidatus Cloacimonetes bacterium HGW-Cloacimonetes-3 | reverse complement strand
ACTAAGCATCTTATCCATTGTTCTCCTTGTTACTACTTTCAATGGTTTAGGCTGTATACTTAAAAGGGTGACTCTCCAGCGATATATGCATACATTGCAGGTAGTTACGTAAACAGGTTAAGAATCAACACTCTTATTGTAAACGATTTATGGAGAGTCACCCTTTCTTTTTAGCACACTGCGAAATGCTACCTGTTGCAATCAAGTGGCAAACAGGCTAAATCTATGTAAGCATTATGCAGGCTTTAGGGCTGTGAAAAAACAAACCGGGAGATGAAATAACCTCCTTGTCATTCTCGAGGAGACGGGAATCCAGCCCCGCAGAATCCCGAAGGGATGATACACATATCATATAGGCATATAGGTGATTAGATAGCGTTAATCAGTATCTTGATAACTGGGCTGGATTAGCACCTACGTGGGAGAGACAAGCTTGTGGATAGTTTCTTTCACAGCTTCTTTATCCGGGCTGCAAGTAGCAAGAAATCAGGCTAAGGCTTGACACCAAGAGCTTATCTGCAAATGTTGTCCATTAAACCTGAAAGCCCTATAGGAGTAATAAAGTGAAAATTGTACAGATCGTTGGTGCCAGACCCCAGTTTGTGAAGCTTGCCCCCCTTTCCAGAGTTATTCGGAAAGCCCATCAGGAGATAATAATCCACAGTGGACAGCATTATGATATCCAGATGAATGAGGTTTTCTTCCGAGATATGGAAATACCGGATCCCGATTATAACTTAAACGTGGGTTCAGGAACTCAAGGGGTTCAGACTGCGGAAATACTGGCAGCAATAGAGCCTATCCTGATAGACGAACAGCCGGATTGGGTGATTGTGTATGGAGATACCAACACAACGCTTGCAGGTGCACTTGCGGCAGCTAAACTGCATATCAAAACCGCACATGTGGAAGCTTGTCTGCGCAGCTTTAACCGCACGATGCCGGAAGAAATAAACCGGATTGTTACAGACCACATCAGCGACGTCTTGCTTGCGCCTACCGATACTGCCATAGCTAATGCGAGGAATGAAGGGCTGCAGGATAAATGCTATCTGGTGGGTGATGTTATGGTGGATAGCCTGAAATTCGGGCTTGCAAAAGCGCACCGTGTATCTGATGTGATGTCCGGATTAAAGCTGGAGGGAAGCAAGTATTCACTGCTTACTTTGCACCGACCCTACAATGTGGATGATGCTGCAAACTTGCAGCATATCTTATCCAATCTGAACAAGCTGGGACGCCGGATAATCTTTCCCGTGCACCCCCGCACGCGTAATATAATTCAGCAATTGGGAGCCACCCAATATACCAATATCAGCTATATTGAACCCCAGGCATATCTGGATTTCCTGTTGCTGATGGAGCACTCCGATATGATCTTAAGCGATTCCGGGGGCATACAGAAGGAAGCATACATCCTGAAGAAACCGTGTGTTACATTGCGTTATGAAACGGAATGGACAGAGACGGTGACAAGCGGATGGAATCTGCTGTTACCTACAAACTCCGCCGAATTCCCGCTGGCGGCAAACAGCTTCTGCCCGCCGGAAAGCCATCCTGAGATATTTGGAACTGAGGTTGCGGAGAAAATGCTGGAAGTGATAGACGAGGCTTAACCGGTTTCCAGATATTCGTCTTCGTGCTGATACTTCCACTTTAGCAGGATTCTGTCTAATAAGGCTACAATGCCAAATAACAGCATGCTTAGCAGGATGATAACAACAATTACCGCAAAGACGTGGGCAGTCTGGTAGGATTTTGTGGCGCGGGTCATATAGATACCCAAGCCGGAACTACCTCCCAGCCATTCACCTATCACCGCACCCATCACACTGTAGGTGGCAGCAAGCTTTAAACCGGTGAAGAAATTGGGCAGGGCAGAAGGTATTTTCAGCAGGACAAATATCTTGTAAGGACTTGCACCCATGGAGGCAAGAAGACAAATCTGCTCCACCGATACATTACGGAAGCCATCATAAAGCCCCAGTGCAATGGGAAAGAAACACATTAACAGCACGGCAAAGATTTTGGAGCTGATGCCATAGCCGAACCAAATAATCAGAAGGGGAGCGATGGCAATGATGGGAACTGTTTGCGATATAACCATATAAGGATAGATAATCTGTTTTATAAACTTGGAGCTGTTCATAGCAATGGCAGTGATGCTGCCCAGGATTATGCTAAGTACCAAGCCGCTTACTGCGGCTAACATTGTGGGCTTCAAATGGTGCCAGATAAGCTGGGGGCTGGAGACAAATACATTTAATACTGCCGCAGGTGAGGGAACAATCCAAAAAGCAATAATCTCCTGCATGCTGATAAACTGCCAGATAGCTAAGAGGAAAAAGAAAAAGCCCAGAGGCAAGCCGATATTACGCAGCTTCACGGCTCTCCCAATATGCGGATCTCGGTCTCGAGGCACACCCCGAAATGATCGAAGACAGACTTTTGCACATAGCGAATAACCTGAAGTACTTCCTTGGCGCTGGCAGAGCCCAGATTAACAATAAACCCGCAGTGCTTGTCCGAAACTGCTGCATCGCCAATACGGAAGCCCCGCAAGCCGCAATCATCCACCAGTTTGCCTGTGAAGTACCCTTCCGGGCGTTTGAAGACACTTCCGGCACTTGGCAGGTTCATGGGTTGCTTTTCCCATCTTTGTGCTTCCAGCATATCCATTCTTTGCTTTATCGCATCAGTAGTATCATGGTGTAAATGAAAGACGGAAGACAGGTGAATTAAAGAACGTTCCTGTAAAGCACTGTGACGATAGCTAAATTTGTGCTCTTCTGCTTTTAAGTGTAAAACGGGGCTGGAAGATGTTAAGGATTCCAGATTGGGGACGAGGCACTTGCTGCAATACAGCACATCCTTTATCTCTCCCCCATAGGCTCCGGCATTCATGAATACAGCACCGCCAACGCTGCCGGGAATACCATGGGCAAACTCCAAACCACTTAATCCCTGCTCCATGGCAAAATCACACAGGTCTTTCAGGAGCACGCCACTAAAGGCACTTATGTAATCTTCATCACGAGTAATCTTGGTAAAAGCGGAGGTAGCGATAACCACTCCGGAAAGCCCTTTATCGGAGATCAACAGGTTGGAACCTTTACCCAATATGAAATAGGGGATATTGCCGTTGATACAAAAGACAAGTAAGTCGATAAGATGCTGCTGGGTTTGCGGCACACAGAATACTTCTGCCAGTCCGCCTATCTTGAAACTGCAATAGTCTTTCATCGGAACACCAAAGCGAATCTGTCCGGCTTCGCACAAATGGGGAAAGCTTGCTAAAATACTATCTCGTAATTGCATTTCCGCCTCTAAATACCATTGAAGAAACGCCCGACTTCGGACACAAGCTGTTGCTCGTCCCGAAGTTCTATACATCTGCCGGGTAGAATCTGCTTGAAATACTCACCATAAGCCTTCTTCGAAACCCGGGAATCCATAATCAAAACAATCCCTCTATCGCTTTTACTGCGGATTAGCCGTCCAAACCCTTGTCTGAGGCGCAGTAAGGCATTGGGAAGCATCAGATGCATGAAGGAATCCTTGTTCTCACGCTCCAGCTTGTCTATCAATGCTTCCACCAAAGGCTCGGAGGGTACCTGGAAGGGTATTTTGTATAGTATCAGTAAAGACAGAGATTCTCCCTGGATATCCACACCTTCCCAAAAAGAAGATGTCCCCAGTAATACGGCATTCTTGCTTTTCTTAAAATCCTCCAGGATAGAGCTGCGGCTTCCCCCCTTTCCCTGAGCAAAAAAAGGACGGTTGGCATGGTAAAGATCGTCGCCTATATGATCGTACACTACGTCCAAATCGCGGTAGGAAGTGAACAGTGCCATAGTTCCCACATTAGTAATGCTTAGTATTTGTCGGATGCAGCCCAATGCTTGATTTTGGAAAAACCTGTCCTTATGCTCCGGTAAAAAACTGCCTATTAGCAGCAATGATTGCTTGTCATAATCAAAGGGGGAATCAACAATGCTTAGATTCACGGGCTTATCCACCACCAAATTCAGACCGGATTGATTAAGGAAGTAACGGAAAGAACCCCTCAATGCCAAAGTAGCCGAGGTAAAAACAATACAAGGAATCTTGGCATACAGAAGGTTCAGCAGGTGTGAGGCAACTTCCACGGGAGCATAGCAGAAGCTGGAAGAAGGAATGCTACGCTCAGGACGGGGAGCACCTTCTATCCATAGCGCATAATCGTCCAAATCAGGATTTAGCAGGTTCAGCAGCAGCCCTTCCGTTTCCCCGAAGCGCATGATGTAAGAGCTAAGGGTTTCCTTCATGGTTTCCAGATTTGCCACCTGCTTGCTGTTTAGGCTGCCCAGAACGTTATGAAGCGCAGTTATATCCTTCATGATGTCTTTGAATGAGAGGCTAAATTGCCTTAGAATGTCGAATATCTCACTGAAACCAGCCGGGTCTTTTATGCGCAATTTACCGAAACTATCCGCCTGAGAACAGCGGATTGAAGCCAGGTTAAATATCTTTGTAAGTGGTACACGCATTTCATCCAAGCTAAGGTGCAGCTTGGTGCAAAGCGATTCGATGTGCAGTTTATTAGCGTCCGTTGCCAGGCTTTTCCTGATTGTTTGTAACAACTGATGCAGAAATCCACCTGCTTGCCTTTTACCGGTATGAGCAAGATGGTTGAAGAGGCTGTTAATATCAGCATAGCTGAGATCGAAACCAAGATGCTTGGAAGCTGATGCCATCAGATTGTGTGCTTCATCCACCACCAAATAACGGTATTCACCCAAGGTAGTGTTATCCAGCTGAGCATCTGCCAACAGAAGGGAGTGGTTTGCCACTACGATGGTGGCGGTTTCGATGTGTTTGCGCAGATTCATAACATAACAGCGGACTAAGTTCGGGCATTTGCGTCCTGCACAAAGGAACCGGTCGGAACATACCTTCCGCCACACGATGCTGAATCTTTTCCTGTCAAAAGAGGAGTTCTCCGATACATCACCGGTATTAGTCAATTGCTTCCAGATGAATAAATACAGCAAAGCATGTGCCTCGTAAGGGCTTATCCCTTTGCTTTGCTCCAGGATCATCTCTTCCCAACGGCGTTCACAGATGTAGTTTTCTCTGCCCTTAACCAATACAGCCTTAAAAGGTAAAGGCAGCATTTGGCGCAACTGGGGTAAATCCTTATAAAATAGCTGTTCCTGCAGGTTCTTTGTGTTGGTAGAAACCACCACCTTTGCCTTTGTTTTGCGGGAAAATTCCATTGCAGGCACCAGATAGGCAAAGCTCTTCCCCACTCCTGTTCCTGCTTCCACCACTAAGTGTTCTTCCTTGTGGAAAGCATCGGTAACCTGACCTGCCATCACCATTTGCCCGGAACGGAACTCAAAATTGGGGAAGCGCTCAGCAAACAACCCATGCTCTGAGAACACCGATGGGATATCATTTATCTGCCCGGATACTTCGTGCTCGATCACATTGTGAAGCTTGCTCTTCAAGTGGATTGGTTTTTTAGCTGTAAGGGCTGTATGGCGTTGGAACTGCACCAGACTCTTTAGAAAATCCGCTAAGTTGCCTTCCATCTGCGCCTGCACGCTGAATTCCAAAATACGGGCGTTAGTAATAAAGGTATAGTGTTCCAATATGTGAGAGGTTAAGGCATAAAGCAGCTTTCCCGTAGCTATGGCATCGGCATCGGCGCGATGGGCATTATTCAGCTCAATGCCAAAATGTGCCACCATCGTGCCAAGCTTATGGTCTGAGGTAGTGGGAAGATAAATTCTTGCGATCTCGGCAGTGTCCCAGCTCTTGTTCTTTAATGGGAAACTACCACTCCGAACCAGATTGGTGTTTATAAATCCCAGATCAAAAGCAATATTGTGCCCAACCAGGATGCTATCACCTATGAATGTGATCATTTCCTGCAAAGCTTCTTTAACCGAAGGGGCAGATTTCAAATCCTCGGTTGAGATATGTGTAAGATACTCTATAAACTTGGGCACCTTACCTTTGGGTTTTACAAAGCTATCGAATCTCCCTGTAACTTCATTACCCTTAAACCGAATGGCAGCAATCTCAATAATCTCATCTCTATCACTGTTCAAACCAGTGGTCTCGATATCAACCGACACATACTCCAGTTCATCCAGAAAGGTATTGCTACTTGGTGCAACACTTTTTTCTGCTCCCGCAGGCATTAGCTCGTTGTTGATAATCAGTCTTCCTTATAGAGATTAAAGCGTTGCAGCTTCTTTATCAAGCCCTGGCGGGAAAGTCCCAGTTCCCTGGCAGCCTGTGTCTGATTCCACTGGTATCTCTCCATACATTCAATTATCATCTTCCGCTCCAGTTCTTCTATCGCTTCCTTAATTGTCTTGCGTGTGGAAAGGATATTAATAGTCTGGTTATGCTCATAGTAACGGAACACCTCTTCGCTGAAATCACTTGGCTTTATAACCATTCCTGCTTCTGCGAGGGTAACCGCTCGTTCCAGCTCGTTTTCCAGCTGGCGTACATTTCCGGGCCAATCGTATTGCTCCAGAAATTTCATAGCTTCCGTAGAGATACCGGGGACACTTTTATTCATGCGCTTATTGTATTTATCCAGGAAGTGAATCGCCAGCAGAGGTACATCACCGGGACGGTTCTTCAAGGGCGGAACATCGATGCGGATCACGTTCAAACGGTAGTACAAATCCAGGCGAAACTCTCCTTTCTTTACCTTGTCTAAAAGTGATACATTTGTGGCACAAACCACCCGCACATTCACCTTATCCGTCTTAGTTGCTCCCACCCGTTTGATCTCGCCTTCCTGCAAAAATCTCAGCAGCTTGGATTGAGTAGATTGGCTGATATCGGCAATTTCATCCAAAAAGAAGGTTCCGCCATCAGCTATCTCAAACAAGCCCTTTTTGTCGTACGCAGCACCGGTAAAACTACCCTTAACGTGTCCAAACAGCTCGCTTTCCAGCAGTGTTTCCGGCAGTGCTCCGCAGTACTGAGCCACAAATGCCTTATTTCGCCGATCACTGCTGTAGTGTAATGCCCGGGCAATCAGCTCTTTACCTGTTCCGCTGGGACCTTCCAACAGTACCGTTGTAGGAGTGTCTTTCACTTTCTCTACAATCTCAAATATCTTCATCATCTCCGGGCTTTTACCAATGATATTGGCAAAGAGATTACCGGAATTCAGTTGCTCGCGGATAATGGCATGTGTTTTTTCAAGGTTGGCACTGCGGATATTCTCCACAATCACTACTATCTGGTTGGTAAGGGCGGAAAGCAGATTTATAATCCGCGCTGAGAAATAGTGTGATCCATTTTTGCAGAATAACAGCACCGCCCCAAGAGTATTCTTGCGGATGGATAGAGGCAGAATAAGGATGTTATTGAAGTTGGGTGCGAAGTTGGGCTGTTTGTAGTTCTCTTGCTTGTTGTTTTGGTACACTTCTCTGCATAGATTTTGAAAATGATCGTAGTTCTTATCTTCTTGCGAGAAATTGTTAAAAATCTTATATTCCCAAGCATCGGGAAGGTTGGGGTTGGCATGCAGGCATAAAAAGCCACCGTCTGCTTCGGCAATCTCCACCAAACTGGATAGCGATTGCTCTATCAGGACATCCAAATCCGTAATTGTATTCAGTTTTTGCGTGTTTTCGTAGAACTGATTTAGCAGGTTCTCCTCAAACTTTACTTCTTCCATTTGTGAGGAGTATTCCCGCGCTATCCTCTGCAGCAGGATGTCGTTCTGTTCCAGGAGTTTAATAGACCCATACTGCTGGATAATCTTCTTGTTATTCTTCAATATTTGCAGTGCTTGTTCCCAATCGTGCAAATCAAGCAAAACCCCGGCAAGCTCGTAATTTGCCAGAGACAGCTCATAATTGCTGCCAGCAGCCACAAAGAGGCTAATCGCTTCGTTCAGATGCTCCTTGGCAGCCTCAAAATTCTTCCGTTCCAGCAGGGCACGCAGATAATAAGCTTTGCCTATTTCAAAGGGTTGGTTCTGCTCAGTGGCAAGCTTCATCGCTTCGGTGATATAATAATCCGCACTTTCAACATTACGGGTCATAATAAAGTAATATGCCTGCTTTTGGCAGCCCTCGATAATCTTGTCTCTGGCTGCCAGAGATTTGAAGAAATCGAAGCTCTCCACCAGATACTTGTAGGCATCCTTAAACTTATGCAGCTTGGTTAACACGCTGCCCAGATTACCGTATAGCTCTGCCTTAATATAATCATCCGAAACCGAAGGCAGCAGCTCCAAACCCTTGAACAGCAAATCATACGCCAGGTTCAGCTCGTCCTGCTTTTCATACACTTCGCCCAGATTGTTAAAGCTTCGCAGCAGCCCATCATTAAAGCTGCTATCCTGAGATTTCTTAATCGCTTGTTCGTAGTGTTCTATGGAGGTTTTCCAATCTCCCTTCTTAAAATACAGTGCTCCCAGATTATTCAGCGAAGCGATGATGTTACGAAAGAAGCCGAATTCAATCGCCGTTTCCAGAGATTTCTTCAGTGCTTCTTCCGAGCGGTCAAACTCCCTATGATCCATAAGGGTTATTCCGATATTGTTATAGATATTAATGATGTTATAGGGTTCGCTTAGCAGTTTTTGGATTTTTAACGCCTCTTCCAGATAGTAGATAGACTTGGCAGGATCGCCTTTATCTGCCATCAGCCCACCCAGATTATTATAACAAACAGATATTCCATTCAGGTTAAAATACTGTTTCTCCAGTTCAAGGCTCTTCAAAAAGTATGCTTCACTCTTCTCCCAATCACCCTGGAACATGTACAGCACCCCAATATTGTTGGATATAGCTGCCAAACCGGTATGATCCGAGGCAAGAGTGTACATGGTTTCCGCTTCCCTGAAAGCTTCTTCTGCCTGATCCCATTCATTTATGTAATAGTGTATCTTCCCGCGGATCTTTCGCGCTTCTGCCTGTATGCTGTATCTCTTTTTTTGATCTTCGATACTGCCCATAGAATGCACCACACTTTCCAATGCCTCAAAGGCATCGTTAAATGCTTCGCTTTCAGTAAGTATCTCAGCTTTCAGAAGCAGTATTTTTGCACGCCACAAAGGGTTTATGGTCGCCGGAGAATACTTCTTTATTATCTCCAGGGCAAAGGCGGAGGAATTCACCGCATAAAGGTTACTGGCTAACTGATAAACTATGAGTTCTGCGGGCAAATTGTGCTCTGTGCATATATGCAGGGCTTCTCGGAAGTGATCCACGGCAAGCTCTTTCTGATTGGAATAAGAATATGCCAAACCTATCCTTAAGACGCTCTCCAGCTTTTTGGAAGGGCTTTTGCTATGGTTCAAAACATAATCTTCCAATATCAGCAAACTTTCAGAATCATTTAGCAGGGTAAGCTCATCTATCAGCTTGGCAAATAAAGAAGCATTGTAACGCTTGAACAGCATCAGCAACCGAACCTGAACCTGGATGAATTTAGTGTTCTTTTCCAAATGCTCCATTAGCCTTGTAAATAGTGCAGAGCTAAACTGATCCGGGTTTTCCTTCAGCCACTCCGCAAAGGCACCTTTCTTCTGAATGCAGCATCGCACTTCCGGGCAGGATATCAGCCCCAAATCCAAAAGGCTTAATTTGTCTGCTTTAATGCCCTTGGGATTGCCCAAAGCAAGCTGCAATTCTTCCTTATCCACGCCATCCAGTACATACATGGCTATCAACACTTCTTTCTGAGATTCAGATAGCGATGTAAGAGATTGATGGTAAATATCCCTTGCATCGAAGGTCTTCTCCAGATACGGGCTAAGATCAAAATCACCCTTAGGCTTGCGGGAGAGCATTTCCCTGAATATCCGCTCTATAATCATCAGATTACCGGAGGTGATACGCTGGAATATCTCGCTTTCGCTAATGTAAGTAAAATCCTTGTTGGGAAAGGTCAACTGCAACAGATTTTGGCAATCCTCCACTCCCAAAGCAGGGATGTTCTCTATCTCCGAAAATGGGAATAAGCGTTCTTGCGTAAAGGCAACTATCTGTATCCCCATATCCGGCAAATACTGCACCAGATATTGCAGATAATCACGGCTGTACTTATCCAGCACATCACAATCATCTATCACCAGTAGTAAAGGTTTAAACAGTGCCAATCCGGATATGCGCTCCGTGATAAAAAAGAAGAAATCGAACTTGTTCTCAGAGGCTATGTTTTGCCGGAATTCGCTGTATAGCGTTTGTAAACCTGCCTCGTCTATATTGGATAACATCTGTATCAGCTCGGTGAAATGGTTCATATCCAGGGGGTGGGGAGAAAAGAAAACTCTTTCCGAATATGTTTCTTCCAGGCTTCGCATCAGCGGCTGCACAAAATAGCTTTTACCCGAACCGGATTTACCTGTGATCTCCACCAAATGGCTTTTGGAATTATCCCGCAAAATCCCTATCACTCTGGATAAAGCTATCCTTCCTGTGATGTAACTATTCATCTGTTTGGTCATGTTCTCTGGCATATTTCCTCCAGCGGAAGACCTTAGTTTACATAGCCACTGTAAATGAAGTTGACAATATGTCAAGCGAAAAGTGTAACTAATTTTTTACGAAGCTCTCATAGTAGTGTGGGGGACAGAATTCAGTTTTTGGGACAGATTTGCATTTTTTCTTATAAACGAGAGAAATAAGTGAAGATTTCTTTTTCAACACAGAGAAAAGCAGAGAAAAGCGGAGGGGTTTACTGCAAAGATATAATGTGAGTTTTTTGCTATTACTCTCTTTTTCTTTTTTACTCTTTTACTCTTTGTTAATGTCTTTTTTTGTAATAACCTGGCTATTTCTAAGGGCAGATCGGCGTCCGCCCCTACGGATTTAAACTTCCCATCTGCCCCACAATCTCCATTGTCTTCACACTAACCGTGCACACCCGCATCAGCAGGTCTATCACCACTTCTTTATAATCTGCAAAGTGGTAGGTATAGCTATATCGCTCATAATCCTCAGAGTGATTATCTTTTGTTTTTTATTTTATAGCCTTGGGTTTTGTTCAAGAATACTGTTTGGGGTTGGTTATTTTTTAAGATAGCACAGTATGCGGAATGAGAGATCGATTAGACTTGTACTAGCGTTTTCGTTTCGAGTGGATTTTTTTTAGTTCAACTAACATGGCATCACCTAAGCTTTGCCCTTTGACAATGTTATCTCGTATTATTATTATATCTTCTGAGTCCAAGTCTATATCGAAGACTTGTGAATCACTGTATAAGCTTAACTTAAGGTATTTTACCCTACCTTTATACACTAACTTCAACTTTAACTGCGGTTTTTCATATATCAGTTCAGTCATTATTGCTGGAATCTTCATTTTGCATTTTGAGTCATTAAACAACTTAAAAGCCTTCAGCATATCTTCAATATCTGCTTTGTTTAATTTTGCATAAGCTGGCTTATATCTCTTGTCATGACATATATACGAAAAAATGATATACCGGTTGTATTCAAGGTGATAGTTTCCTTCATACCACTCTTCGAAAGATGAGAAATTGAATCTCATGGGTATGACATTATCGTTTTCAACATTATCAATTCTTGCAAGAATCGATAACTTGAGATGTTTATGTTCTAACAAATCTACAGAGAGTTCTGGTGTATTCATGGTAACTCCTTAGTATATGTACAAATAGTATTCCATAGCCACGATCTCTATAACAATTGATATTGTCAACGTGTTAATCGCAGCAATTCCCACTATTTAAATCCTTCCTGACTTTCTCTGCCATCGATCATGTCTTTCGTTGATGCATAGGCTTATTCTTTTATGCACGAAAAACATGAAACATGTGGCAACCACATCGCATATTCTATTGTAGCAGAATTCAATGGCCTTGTTTCGTTCGCACTTTTTTTTATCGATGATCAGTTTAGTAAAGCTTATAGCCAAAATAAGGGTGTGGACTTTGATCTTGTATTTTAAGAATAAGGCCATAAATGGGTAGTGGATATGGATACCTTATTAACATTTCTTCTCTGTTGCAGTCATGGCAGCCACAATCTCCATCGTCTTCACACTCACTGTGCAAACCCGCATTAGCAGGTCTATCACCACCTCTTTGTAATCGGCAAAGCGGTAGGTGTTGAACAGCTTGGCGATGGTGGGGTCTTTGGGTTTCTTTTCCTTGTATTGGTCCAGCACCCATTCCAGCGCAGATCGGTTGCCACGTTTGTAATCCCATGCCGTGGGCGGAATACCGGTTAAGCTGGTGATCTCATCCAGAATAATAGTGCCGTGATCTTTATCTGCTTTCAGCTTGGCTTTGGGGCTGCCGATAATGTCCAGTTCTGTATCTATGCAGTTAATATGCTGCGGCAACAAATAGAGAAAAGAAATTTAGCGCACTGCTTCCAAGTAAAACAGTAATCAAATATCAATCTCAGTAACATCCAAATATGTGCTTACTCTTCTATCAGCAAGATCAATGTAATCTTGGTTTAAATCGTAACCCACGTAGTTTCTGTTAGTTTTTACTGCTGCTAAGCTGGTAGTCCCACTTCCTAAGAAGGGATCTAAAACTACATCACCAACAAAGGAATAAAGCTTTATAAGGCGTTTAGGTAACTCTTCTGGAAAAGGAGCAGGATGCCCAATTTTCTTTGCAGATACTGCTGAAAAATCCCAAACACTTTTTGTGTATTCCAAAAACTCATCTCTTGTTATATCACTTACTTTATCACTTTTTTCTCTTGTGTAGCTCCCCTTACAAAATATAAGGATATACTCGTGAATATCCCTAAGAACAGGATTTTTAGCCGAAAGCCAAGTACCCCATGCAGTTGAAGGGCTTGCACTGGTACCTTTATTCCAAATAATCTCTCCCCGCATAAAGAAACCCAGTTTCTGCATATCCTCTATAATGTAACTATGCAAGGGGATGTAGGGTTTTCTTCCCAAGTTAGCAACATTAATACAAACCCTTCCTCCATCTACCAATACTCGATGTGTTTCTTTCCAGATACTTTTCAGCAAACTTCTGTACTCATCCAAGTTTAGGTTATTATCGTAAGCTTTAGTAACATTATACGGAGGTGAAGTTATCATCAGATGTACGGATCGGTCTGGTAATTGAACCATGTTTTCGCTTGATTGGCAGAAATGCTTGTTTAAATAACACTCTGGCATAAGGTTCTCAGCTCTTATTTTAGTAACGTCAGAAGCTAAACCTTCATAAAGGCGGGAATTGTAAAATGATGATGAATCA
This sequence comes from Candidatus Cloacimonetes bacterium HGW-Cloacimonetes-3, assembly GCA_002840645.1. Taxonomy (GTDB): domain Bacteria; phylum Cloacimonadota; class Cloacimonadia; order Cloacimonadales; family Cloacimonadaceae; genus Cloacimonas. The sequence continues at coordinate 311,045 of PHBO01000003.1, read as the reverse complement.
TGATTAATTCTTCCCGGGCTACCAAAAGAACTGGTGCTAGTACCCTGTTTTTTATCTAATCTTGTTGCCATAGCTCTATCCATTTTTGATAAACATCAATCTGTACATCTGGTTTCTTCCAATCAATTGCTAACTTGAAAGTCTCTTTATTTTCACAGAGCAATCTGAAAGCAGTATTACTAAACTCTATACCTCGGGGGTTTGTGCCTGCTTTAGGTAGTTTGATAAAACTCTCACTGCCCAATGTTAATAAAACATCTTGCTGTACTTTCTTGGGTATATAATAGAAAGCACCGATATTTGCCCAGCTTATTTGCACAAATAATATGTCACAAGTAGGTGTGTAGTTGTCTGCGAATTCCTTGGCTTTTGCTGCATCTACTGTCCACGAAACTTTTACGCCACCATAATTGTAGTTTGATTTTGAGGTGATAGTCTTGATAGATATTGGAATATTATCAAGAATCACGTCTTTCTCGGCTTCTGTTGTTGGAACATGAGTATTAACTCGCTGCTCTCCAAAATAATAGATAAGTAGAGAAACAACTATTCTTTCCCTCATAGTTCCGACCTCCATACCTATTCTGCCATCTCTCTTAGTTTCCTCTTCCGCCATATGAAAGAGTATGGGAAATTTTGTCTGTATCTTTGCCGTAATTTCTGGGTCAGTGAATAAGTCTTTCACACTTTTATCCATGTTCTCTCCATTTAATTGAGGCAAGTCTTTAAATATCACTGTTTTTTGTCAAGATAATCATTGAGGGATTTACGTAGAATCCAATCCAATCTATCATTTATAAATCACGTGTGTGTTTTACTGATACTCCAAAAATATCTAATTAATTACACTGCGATTCAAAGCACCCTTCCGCATGGATGCTATCCTCGAATAGGATGTTATCGTCAGGATAGCCTTTGGCGAACTTACCTACAATTTCCTTTTCCAGATCGTCAAATTCGTCCTTGCTTTCCCAATAGCCCCAATCCAGCACCAGAGTATCATTTAGGGTGCCATCGGGTGTAACGGTTTTGCCCAGCTTGCCCTTAACGGGTACTTCCGGCACCAGACGCAGGTCTTTGGCTTTGGCGTATTCGCCCAACAGCTTTATAAAGGCAATGCAGATAGAGGATTCATTGGGTTTGCCGCTACGGTGCTTTAAAACTTCCAGTTCGCTCAGGAAGCGTTGAATAGCTATATCGCTCATAATCCCTCAGACTATTTATCTTTATTATATCATTTTTCAGCCTTGGGTTTTGGTCAAGGATTATATTTGGGGAGCTTATTAGCAAAACGGGGAATAGGTGTAAAGATTTCCTTTCAACACAGAGAAAAGCAGAGTAGAGCGGAGAAAAGCAGAGAGTTACTTGGTGTAAAAGCGAAGGGGATTAACATCAAATCTTGTGCAGATGGAGTTCAAGCGGCTTATCCTAACTTCATAGATACCTGCTATCTTCAATAGCCGATTGGACTTCATCGTTAGCATTGGAACTACCCTGCACTCTGTGAAGTATCGCCCATGAAGGGCTAAATGCAATGTGCGGATTGTTACGAGGGGTTTCGCTACCTCACCCCATTAACTCGCAATGCTCATTTATGTGGCTCACGTAGCTGCACACCCTCGCTATGCTATTTCGCCCTCCGGGCTTTATCATCTGTCTGCACCTATATTGCCTGCGCTTGTTTAATCCCAATATTTTAGTCCCCATTTTTCAGGAATCCATACTCTCTTTTTCTCTTTAACTCTCTGTTAAATCTCTGAGCCCTTCCATATCCAGTTCACAGCCGCATGCGCATCACACCCTCGCTATGAAATGCCGCCCCGCGTGCTTTGTAAACTGCCTGCGCATGTTTTCGTCCTATATATTAGTCCATCTTTTTCCGGACACCTCAATAAGCACTATCCTGAAAATCTGTTAATTTTATCTAACTCCCTCCTTGCTTGAGGGTGTTAATCACTTCTTAATCCCCCCTTAATCAAGCGTTAATAATTAACGCTTGATTAAGGGGGGATTAAGAAGTGATTAACGCTGTGGAGCAAGGAAGAAGCATGGGGAGAGCAGGTATATTGTTGCGGTACAGATGAATACACCTTGGATATAGCAGAACTGAGAATGTGGGACGCTTCATCCATTATCGCCACTTTCTGATGTTTGCAGTGTTCTACAACCAGATAAAAGAAAACGCCCCGCAGTATATGGAGATAATGAAGAACGAACTTTTAAGCGGTGAAAGCTATATCCGCAGACAAAAAGAAGAGTTCTTTGCTTAGGCTCACCACAGATTGGCGGAAAGAACCGTTAGGCTGTAACAACTGCCCTTGTATGGTCCAATGCCATAGCCTAACTCCAGGGTGCTGAAAACCGAGCCTTTGATATTATAGCGCAATGGTGCGAGCTTGAGTCCGGCAGTGTATAAGGGGATGATGGGTCTTTCGCCGGCATCGTTCAAAATCTCGGTTCGCTGTCCCCAAAGTAAGGTAATGTTTCCGATTACAGCAGGCTGCCACACCCCTGACTTGTGGTAACCAATACTGAACGTTGTGGGGATGGCATTGCCATTAGCCCACAGGATACCGATTTCTGCTGAAGAGAACACATGCTCGCCCAACTCTGCTTTTGCGCCAATACTCCCGCCAAAGCCACCCATGGTGATGCGGTCGGATTGGTAAAACATTAGATTCTGCTGCACATATGGCTTTATATCCTTTGCCTTAAGGCAATGCAGGAAACATGGCATGAAAGCCATTAGCAGTAATAGCTTCTTCACTGTATTACTCCCGCAAACAAGGCTGTGGCTGCTGCCAGGGCACGGGTGTTGGCATACAAAAATTGTGGGTTTAGCGTGGAGGGAACATCGGTGGTTTGGTGGTAATGCTTGTTACGGAAATTAGCCGTATCGGTAAGAAACACCGCAGGAATACCCTTGTACCACAGCAAACCGTGGTCGCTGCGCATGAACATAGAGCCAAGAAAAGAAGTTCCATCGCCGGAGGCAATAGCCCCCAGTGATTTTGTTAAACCGTAGCGGGAGTTAAGTGCGGTCATTTTCTGTACCATCTCCGCAGAATCGTTGTTGCCGGCGATAAAGATAAAATCCCCTGTGTTTGGCAGTTTAATACCCATAACATCATCCTGGCTGTTTGCTTCGGTGGAAGCATAACCCACCATGTCCATCACAATTGCAGCAGTCACATCATTGGCATAGCCGGCTTCCACATAACGGGTGCTGCCTATAGAACCGAATTCTTCCAGATCGAAAGCAACAAAGCGGATACTGCGCTTGAAGCTGTGTGATTTGAGTGCTCTGGCGGTTTCCAGCATGGCTGCCACAGCAGAGCCGTTATCATCAGCCCCTGCATAAAAGGCATCGAGGTGGCTACCGATAAGGATATACTCATTCGGATTGGTGCTACCGGATAGTTCTGCCACAACGTTGTAGGTGGTGAGAGCTCCCTGTCCAAGCTGCACGATGTAAGGTGCGTAGCCCATAGCAGTGAAGGCATTCATGATATATGTCTTAGCTGCATCGCGCGTTAAGTGGGAGGAGGGGAACATATCGGTTTCTTCGAAGCCGGTGTTGTCCACCGGGGTATCTGTAGCCCTTAAGGCGGAAAGCTCTGTAACAATGGGCATTAGATTGGTGGCGATTATATCTCCGGCAACGCTTGCTGCAGCTTCGAAACCAGCTGTATCAGGTGCGGTTGGGGCACAGCTCATCAGGCATAATCCCACGCATAGAAACAAGGAGAAGAAGAATAGGATATACTTATTCATAGCAATACCCCCAGGTTAATCAGGCTTAGCTGAATTCTGGCAGTACGCCCCAGATGGCTGATGTGGCTGCCTATTTGGAGATCGGCTATGCATAGCAGGTATTTGTCCTTTAAACAAAAGCTTAATGGAGAAGCATAGAAGGCGAAGTAAACAGGCGATATATCGGAATCTGTGGCTTGCTGCATCTCGCTTAGCAGCAGTTTATCATGCTGGAATCTGGCACGGTTGGAAATGCCCAGTTCGATACCCGCTTCCGGATTCCATAGCTTGAAGCGATGTTGCGCACCGAACCGGAGATATGCTTCGGGTAATACGGGATCTGCACCCAAGCGCAGCCCTGCTTCCGCACAGATATTGTGCACCAGCGGTTTTGCCACTGATGCCTCCCACGCCAATGAGGATTGGAAGGAATAGATGTGTTGATAGAGAAGGGCAGAAACACCGGTTCTAAGCTCTAAAGGCTTGCATGCTTCAGCATTAAGCACAGCCAGAGAGCTAAGGAGAAGGAGGGCAACCAGCAGCTTCAACTGCATTTGGGTAGTTTTGATCACAGCGATATCCTTGTTTTGGTTATACTTCATAACTTGATGCCAAACACACTTGCGTTGTTTTGCATTATGCTTGCCATATGCTTCCGCAAGCCAATCATCCAGTCGGGTTCGTTTGGGCAATGCTCGTAAGTTGCTCTTAAACAGCGTGCATATTGGTGTAGCCCGGCGTAGCGGGAAAAGACGGGAAAGGCAGCAAGCATCTCGCGGGGTAAATCCATAACCGAGGTGTAGCCTTGTAGAAAGCCATCTATAGCTGCTTCAACCCTGTCGTCATCCAGCTCTTCCTGCAAGTTATGCAAGCTCCGTTCTACATCCATGGCATACCAGTGATACACGGAATCGTCAAAATCTATTGTGGATACAATGCCTGTTTCTGCGTCATAAAACACGTTATCCAGCTCGTAATCGTAGTGTATCAAGCCATAATTGCTTTGGGTTACAGGTAAAGCATTTAGGGCTTCACGAACTATTTGCAGCTCTATATGGGCTTTATGCGGTGCTTTGCAATCTGCCAGGCAGACTTCTGCCCATGTTAATTGTTGTTCCCAGCTTGCCCTATTGTTTCCCGTGGGGGTGTAAACCCTGCTAAGCTGATGTAAATGCCCAAGAGTTTTGCCATATTGCACAAAGAAGCTATCGTCTTGCACCATTCCTTCTGCTTTTTGCCCCAGGGCGCGGGTGAATACCACCGCAAGGTATTCTCCCCACTGCGTGTTGACTATTTGTAGTTCCTTACCGCTGTTAGAGAGAATGGGTTGGGGAACATGGAGCCCCTTTTGGTGTATGTATGCCATAAAGTCTAACTCGGCTTGCACCGATTGCACAGATTTCTCCTCTGTGGGGGCAAAGCGAAGAAAACAAACTTTACCATCCTGAAAAAAGGGGTATATAGCATTGGAGGATATGCGGTATTGATCCAACACATCTAAGCGCTCGGGATCATAATTCCAGCAATGGATTAGCTCCAGTGCTAAATCACGGTTATCAAATAAGTTCTTTAGCTTCAGCATTGCTACCTCGGTTTGGAGAAGGAAAGTTGATAAAACTACTCCTGCCTAATACTTACTGTTTTGGGAGCAAAAACAAAATACTGAACGCCAAGTCAAGCTCTTTTTGGAATGTTGGAGGGAAGTATACCCCTCCCGTTTATGCAAGTCTCTTGGGTTACACAAAACTCCATGGGCTTTTACAGACAGGACGTTTGCTGTTCCGCTGTTGTGCATTGAAAAAAGTGTATCCTTGCTAATCCGTAGTATCCGATAAATCCGTGTTACTATTTGCTTTAGTAACACTCGCCTCCCAGCCTAAGTGCATATTTCTTGACATATAAGCACTCAATGCACAATAGCGACATCAATATTGGTATATGTTGCAAAAAGAAACTAAAAAAGGGGGTTTCCATGCCGGGAATCAATCTGCTATCCTGCAAAGGCGAAGTGAGCGAAGCATTGGTAAAACTGACCGAAAGCAGCATGACAGCCTTTCCACATATCACCTGCGAGCAGAATAGCATCACCCCGCAAATACACACAATCACCACCACCCATGCGGGTTACAGGGTACACACACACCAAACCGGAGATTGGCACATTCTGTATGAAAATCAGCATGAAAACGCCTTGCCTGCTGGTATTGCAGCATTGCTGAACGGGCTTGGCGAAAAACCAATCTCTGCAGAAGGCTTGCAGCAGCTCCGCAAAACCCATTTAGAGGGGCTGCAGGGCGCATTTTTGCTGGTTGCAATAAACCGTAAAACCCAACATGTTGCTTTTGCAAACGATTCTCTGGCAAGATTGCCTGTTTATGTGCTGCACACACAGGGTACATTTGCGCTGGGGAGAGATATTTCCATTGTTAAATCTGCTGCTCCGGCACTGAATCTTAACCCGCTGTATCTTGCGCTGAACCTCATCTTTGCATATGTACCCGGAAGGGGCAGTTTCTATGATGAGATAGACACGTTAAAGTGCGGCACATTGGGTGTTTACGATATCGCATCAGATAAACTGAGCATCACCAATGAGCCCAATCTGCGCTTTCCTGAAATTGATTATTCCGGTAAGCGCAAAGAGCGCTTGGAAGAACTAACAGATAGCTTTCATGAAGCCACGCAGCACATAAGCAGCAAAGATGAAAATATCCTCGCCCTAAGCGGTGGCTTTGATTCCAGAGCCGTGATTGCGTCGCTGCAAATGCAAAATATCCCCTATGAAGCCGTTACCTATAAGGATGCAGAAAACACTGCCAGTGATGATGTTACAATTGCTACAAAAATAGCCCAGGCTGTAAAATGCAAACACCGGATAATAACCATGCCGATGGAAAGCGTGAATCATTATCACAAGCTGTTTGCGATAAAAGCCGGGATAAACTACCTTGGGGTGGCTTTCTTTCTGCAATTTCTGGAAACTGTACATAAGCAATACCCCGAGGGAATTAACATGATTACGGGTGATGGCGGCGATAAAGTGATGCCCAGCCTGCTTCCCAAGCAAAGGCTAAGCTCCGGCAGGATGTTTCTGGACTACCTGTATGCCAATAATGCCATTATCCCCGTGCAAACTGCCGCTGATCTCTTTGGGCTAAAGACCGCTGATATAGATGATTACCTGCTTAAACTGGCAGAGGCATACCCCGGCAAGGATTATAGCACAAAGTACAAGTGCTTCATTCTGGCGGAACGGGGCGGACGCTGGCTGTTTGAGGGGGAAGACCGCAACCGGGCTTACCTGAACTCCGAAACGCCGTTCTACGACTACCGCTTTTACCGGAAAGCAATGCAAATCCCGGATGAATGGAAACAAAACAGGCTGTTTTACCGGCAGTTCCTAGCTGCGATTGCACCCGCGCTTAGCAATATCCGGCTTGCAAATAGCATCCTGATGCCTTCTCAGCCGGGGTACAACACCTTGCAAAACCTCATTGCTCTTGCCAGAAGGATGAAATGGTGGCGGGTATACCGGGATAAAAAGCAGAATCGGCAAATCAGCTTTGTATCACAGGATTGGATTATGTCCAGAATCCGGGATATGATAACAATGGAATCTGTGCTAAAATACCTGCCCAAGGCAGAGCTAAGCATTAATGAAGCATGGTTAAGGCAGCTTAACCGTACGCAACTGAACAGTTTGTACACGGTAATCACGATTGTTAACGGAGGTGATGCCAAATGGAAGTAATAATGCGGCAAACACAAAGAAATCTATGCTCAGCAGCAGAAATATTATCCCACTTCGCTTTGCAGGTAAATAAATACTTGTTATTAAGGAATATAATACTATGAACGCAGCAATGCTTATTTTCTGGGCTTCCTGGCTGGTACTAGCTTATCATCTGCTTGGATACGGACTTCTATTGTCCATTTTAAACAGGTTCAAACGAAGAAAACCAGCAACACAGCTAACCGGTACACCAAGCGTGATAGTTCTCTGCGCAGCTTACAACGAAGAGAAGGTTATAGAGGATAAAATACTCTCATTCCTTGCTTTGGATTACCCAAAAGACATGATCAGGATGCTGATTGTGTCTGATGACTCCACCGACGCCACCAATGATATTGTGAATAAATACAAAGATCAGAATGTGGAGCTGATTATTCAGAAACCCCGCCGTGGTAAACAATCTGCTCATAACCTGGTAATGCCTTTGCTGGATTGCGATTACGTGCTGTCCACCGATGCCAATTCCATCTTTGCTGCCGATGCAGTAAGCCTTTTGGTAAAGCGAATGCTCTCCGATGATCGCTTAGGCATGGTATCCGGTGAATTGCGGCTGATCTCCAAAGGTGGCAAGCAATCGGGCGAAGGATTGTACTGGCATTATGAAACCTACCTGAAAAAAGCGGATAGTGATTTCAAAAGCATCGTTGGGGCAAATGGCTCTATTTTCCTGATTAAAAGAGAGCTTTTTACAGAAATAGATCCCCAATCCGTAGATGATTTTGAGCGTACCCTTATCGTACTAAAAAAAGGGTATTTAGCTGCTTACGAACCTCGAGCTATAGTAAGTGAAGAAGAAACAGAAAGAGCCAGCCAAGAAATCTCCCGCAAGATTAGAATCATCACCCAGGAATGGTTTGCCATGCAACGCAATATTACCTTACTAAATCCACTCCGCTACCCTGCCTTCAGCTTTCTGCTAACATCACACAAGCTTATCCGCTGGCTGTTTTTCGTTTTTGTGTTGACAGGATTCATCAGTTCAGTTCTGCTGTCTTACCTATGGTTTTACAAAGTTGTATTGATAATGCAGATTGCTTTTTACAGTCTTGGACTTATAGGTCTGAAACTACAAAATAGTGGGATACACATCCCTCTTTCTGGCATTGCTGCATATTTTGTATCAATGATATATTCTTCAGCCATTGCGTTTAAGAACTTCATAATACATAAGAACTTCGGCGTTTGGGAACCCATCCGCTAAGGAGATAGATTAAATTCATGAACATTCTGATTACCGGCAGTAACGGCTTCGTGGGCTCCAAACTGATGTGGGAACTGGAAAGCAATGGGCACAAAGTAATCGGTGTGGATATTAGCGATCATTGTGATGCGATCAAACATCCTAATACGCAATCCGGTGATATTCGCAATGCTTCCGATTTAGACAAGACATTCTCTGCTTTCCATATGCAATACCTAAGTAATATAGAACTTATCATTCACTGTGCAGCAGCTAAGCACGATTTTGGTATCAAGCGTGAAGAATACTTCAGCCATAATGAAAATGGCACTAAGACGCTGCTTGAGTTTGCCCAACAGCACCAGATTAACAAGCTAATATACATCAGCACTGTGTCTGTTTTTGGCCATCCCAAAGGAAAATCTAACGAAGAAACACCATATAATCCAGATCATCCTTATGGTGAATCAAAACTGGCGGGAGAAATTTTGTCTATCGATTGGCAAAAAATGGATTCTGATAGAGAGCTGATTGTTCTGCGTCCCACTGTTATCTATGGTCCGAACAATTTTGCCAATGTTTACAACTTGATCGATATGCTGCACCGCCGAGCTTTGCTTACAATAGGCAGAGGCGATCATATTAAGAGTATCGTTTCACTAAATACTATGCTTGAAATGATCAGCTTTGCCATACCAATGTTAAAACCCGGCTATCAGCACTTTAATTGCGTGGACGAGCCCTATATAAGTTTACATGAGCTGATGCAAATTGTGGCTAACAATCCAGGATTCAAAATGCCAAAATTTACGATTCCTATTAGGCTGGCGATTGGTATCGGGTTGATTTTCGACGTTCCAGCCAAGCTTTTGTCCATCGATCTACCTGTTAACAGCGATCGCATGCGCAAATTTGCTACAGCTACACACTTCTGCGCCAGCAAAATTCGCCAGGCCGGTTACGTCCAAACCCGGAGTATTCAAGAAAGCGTGGCAGAAATGTGCGCATGGTATATAGCAAAACAAAAGAATTCATGATAGGAGCATATACATTATGAAAAAAGTTCGTCTTGGAATCATCGGCTGCGGTAGGATATCCAAAAACCACTTGGATGCCGTATCCCAAATACCGGAAGCTGATTTTGTGGCAGCGGCAGATATTCTGCCGGAAAAGCTGCAAGCGGTATCCGAACAATATGGCATAAAAAGCCTTTACACGGATTACATGGAGATGCTGGAAAAAGAAAATCTGGATGCGGTATCTATCTGCACCCCCAGCGGTATGCATCCCCAAATGGGGATTGATGTTGCCAATCATAAAATTAACGTGCTTACCGAAAAGCCGATGGCAATTAACATCGAAGGCGCAGACAAGCTAATCCATGCTTGTGATGCTAATAAGGTTAAGCTGTTTGTGGTAAAACAAAACCGCCTGAATGCAACCATGCAAATGCTGAAACGGGCAGTGGACAAAGGACGTTTCGGTAAGATATTTATCGCTCAATCCAATGTGTTCTGGCAACGCCCCCAAGCTTATTACGACGCCGAAAAATGGCGTGGAACCTGGGAATTCGATGGTGGTGCCTTCATGAACCAAGCCAGCCACTATGTGGATGCCATGTACTGGCTTCTGGGCAATGTGGATAGCGTGATGGCATACACTGCCACTCAAGCCCGGCAAATTGAAGCTGAGGATACCGGCTGTGCCATCCTGCATTTCCGTAGTGGGATAATCGCCACGATAAATGTAACCATGCTTACCTACCCCAAGAACTTTGAAGGTTCTATCACGATTATGGGCGAAAAGGGAACAGTGAAGGTTGGCGGAATGGCAGTAAATAAGATCGAGAAATGGGAATTTGAAGAATACGATGATGATGATCGCATCGCTATAGACAGCAATTATTCCCCCCCCAACGTGTATGGCTTTGGACACAACCCCTATTATCGCAATGTGGTGGATGTCCTTCTTAGTAAGGGTGTACCTGCTACAGACGGGCGCGACGGGCGTAAATCCGTGGAGATCATCCAGGCTATATACCGCTCTGCCAAGACAGGCAAAAGAGTATCCCTGCCACTGTAAAGAACCGCAATCAATACCTTTTATAGGATAAACTAAAGGGGCGAAGATAAACTCTTCGCCCCATATTTATGTGTTTGCGTTTTATTCTTAGATTTGTTTGGCTATCAGCTCGGTCTGCTGGGCAATCTCGTTATCAAGGTTATGCAGCATCTGACAGCAAATACCTCCGGGAAGAACCTTGGCTCCAAGGGTTCCGGCGGTGCGGCTCATCCATGCTATGGCAGACTTGCCACCCATGCCTTTGAAAGGAAAGCCCATGCAGATAAACGGTATAACCTTTTTACCCTTTAGGTTTCCCAGTTGTTTGATAGCGGCAATGATCACCGGGGAAGGACCAAAAGCCCACACCGGACCACCAACCAGGATAAGCTCAGCATCCACAACATTAGGCAGATTTGTGAAGCTTATATCCATATTCTGCCGTGCACTTCCACCTTTAATGGGCACCGTAGTTTCTAATTGGGTAAGATTCACTATGTGTCCATTACCGGTAAAACGGTTAAACAGGCTATCCGCAAACTTGCGGGTATTACCGCTTTGGGAGTGGACTATAATTGCTACTTTCACTGCTTCATCTCCGCTGTATGCTCGGCATTATCATCACGTTTCCAGCGGTCGTCTATCTTTGTTTTTACCGGGCTGTTTTTCTTGAAGTAGTTCACGATGGCATCACGCAGGTTAATCTGGTGGTAGGTGATATCGCTTTCGGGCACCTGAGTTAGCAGGCTTAAACCTGCATTACCCTGCATCAGGAAGTCTGTGGTGGTAACAGTATATATCTTCTTGGGATCGTATGGTTTGCCACCTATCTTGAAGCTGGTAACCCGTTCAAAGTTCTTCTGCTTCTTGGAGTATATCACGTTTCCACCGGAGACAATTAAACCATGCCTGCCGCCTTCAATACGTGTTTCGATAACTTTACGCAGGAATTCTCCCGTGCACTTGAAACTTACCACCATGTTATCAAAAGGCATCACATCAAACACACTGCGATAAGTAACCGGTCCGCTCTTGATATCGGCACGCACGCCACCGAGGTTCATAAAAGCAAAATCGGATTTCACTTCGAAGCGCATGGCATCCACGATGGTGTTACCCATCAGGGATTGAGCATCAACATTGGTGCGTGATAAATATACTCCGGCTGTTCCGACAATTTCGTCCATCCCCTTTTCGGCAATTGCCACCTGGGCGGCAATAGTTTCCCCTATCACTGGGTCTGGGATGAATTGATCTTCAAAGAGGGTAATCATACTGCCTTCGCGCATGGCAGGGCTTTCGTAACCGCTGATAGTCTTGGTTTCTTCATCTATAGTCAAAGTAATCCAGCCCAGGTTAGAACCATAGGCATAGCCTTGAATCACCATAGTCTGGGTAACAGGGTCTATCCAGGGTTTGGCTACTCCACGGTGCATATGTCCACCGATGAAAAGATCGATACCTTCCACTTCACGGGCTATTTCCTGAGCATCATAACCCCAGGCTGCATAGCGCTGTTGGGCGATTGGCTTGCCACTTGCTTCATATCGGCTTAGGTAAGTAGGGATTACATCGTAGGGTAAGCCGGCGTGCCCGAGGACGATTACGATATCCACTTTCTCTTCTTCACGCAGGATTTTTACGTATTTTGCCACTTCTTCCTTTTCGGAAAGAAACTGCACTTCCTTGATGTTATCGGGAAAGCTCATCTTTTCTGTATCTGTAGTAGTGAAACCTACTATACCAATCTTAAGCCCCATACGGGAGATGATTTGATATGGAAAGGCATACCAGGGTATCTTACCGGTTTTACGCTCTATCACATTACAGGTTATAATTGGGAAGTTTGCCATTTGCAGCGTTGGGATAAGATCTTCCTGCTTGATATCGAATTCGTGGTTACCGATGGTCATGGCATCATAGCCGATGGCATTCATATATTCTATCACAGCTCTGCCTTGAGTAACTGTGCCAACAGGACGACCCTGGAAGAAATCACCGGCATCCAGCAGGATACTGGCACGCTTCTTCCCACCAAGGGCGCGAACCTGTTTGATCAGTGTAGCAGCTGAGCCTCCACCGCCAAGCTGGGGCGGAAACTCCGGATTCATGAAGGTTGCCTGAGAGCGGTCTATGCCGCCATGAACATCATTAGAGAACATGATGTCCAGCCTCAAGTCGGAGGCATAACAGAGGCTGAAAAGCCAAAGTCCTGCCCCAAGTATTAGGATTATTCGTTTCATAATTATTACCAGGTCACAGATATTCCGGCATTGAGGGAAATGCTGTTCTCACGTACGTTGTCCGGGTTTTCCCAACCACGGGTAATCAGGTTAACGTACTGGGGATTAGTCCATATTGCAGCACTATTTGTACTCGCACCGGTGTAAGTTTTGTCGTTGTAATATGCATCACCAAACATATCGATTGCTTCGTATTCGCGCCAGGTGTAGCCAAAGCCCAGATCAAGAACCACGTTCTTAGCAAGAGTAACACTGCTGCCGGCAGTAATCATGGGATTCAACACCTTTTCTACACGATACACGGTGATAGGATCATTATTAATGTCCACTGCGGCTTCAGTGGTAAAGAATTGGTTATTTACAGCCTGGAAGCCGATGCGGAAAGGTATCCGGTTTGCCACATGGTGTTCCACGCCTGCATAAATGTTAACAGCATCATCGTACATGTCGCACACATCGCTGTACATCACGTATTCCACATCCATGTTGAACACGGTGCGCATAACGTTGCGGGGCATGTAAGAAAAGCCGAAACGGACTTCGGTGGGCATAATGTAATCTTCTTTAAAGCTTACGTTTGTGCTATCCACCAGCGTATTGCGATAGGCATCACGTTTGTAGTAGTAGGTGCCTTCCTTTTCGAGAGTAGCTTTAGGGGTATATGTACCGGCAATACCAAAGCGGGTGTTAAGCTGCACGGAGGCACCTATCTTCATCTGAGAACCGCTAATAGTATAATCTTCCGTTTGGGTTAAATCCGGCAAGTGGAAAGTAGGAATGGCGTTCTGGGCAAAATCAGTCCAGCGAATGGTCTTTTCTCTGGTTATGTCACCATCCAACATGGCATAGTCCACGCCCAAGTTAAAGTCTGTATAATCACCCAGCTTGTAACCTATAGATGCTACCAAGCTGCTTTTGTACACAGAGCCACTGCCATCAATTTCATTTAGGGCAATCCGCTCGGCATACACGTCATCGTTAGTATTCCTGTTGTTGCGGACATCCTCAGTATAACCTGCATCGAAGTTCATCAGGGGTTTGTGATACAAGCCCAAGCCCAGACCCAAATTATTAAAGCGGTGGGCTGCAAAGCCTGAACCGGCAAAGTTATCATAGATCCTGATATTGGAGCTGTACACTGCATCATCCAGGTAATAATCGAACTGGCTCCAGAAAGGTACTGCCCGATTATCTTCGTTACGGTCGATGAATGAATTCGCTGCGAAGCCAAAGTTTCTCTTCATTAAGGTAAGGTTAGCAGGATTATCGGCTATGCCGAAAACACCTCTGTCATTAAAGGTTCCTGCGCTACCCATGCCATAGATGCGAGCATCGAGAGAGCTTAGGCGATTACCGAAATACTGGTCTGTAACGCTCCACGCAGACAAAGCTGAAGCAACAATAAGCAGGATTAATAGTAGTAGTGATTTATTTGATAACATGTTTTCCTCCACGTTAGAAGCGATAATCAAGGCTGAAGCGAATGGTGTTTTCGCTGTGTTCTACTCTCTGTAAATATATCGGATCACCATATAGTATAGGATCATTGGATACGTTATATCTACGAATTTGTATTTCTTTATCTTGGTATGTTTTGTTTCTAAACTTGATGTTCATATACAGGTTTTGCGATATCCGGCTGGTTATTGCTACCCACGCTTTGGAACCTCTTTCACCCATGAAATCTATTTCCATATCTTCCCAATCCCAGTGCGAGATACCATGCGCAAACCAATAAAGGAAAGAGCCTTGAATCTTTAGGGACTGGCTGAAGTTATGGGTGTAGTTTGCAGCAATATAATCGCCACTCATTAGGGTCATTGCTGCCAATCCATTATTATTCCCTTCCGCTGCGGTATTGGTTATGGAAAGGTAAGGAGGCGCATACACCGTGTTATAGCGGTATTCCAGCTCCAGAAAATCCCGGTTGGAAAGGAAGGTACGGGCAGCAAGAGTATATTCGTTTGTCTTGGAAATGCCTCTGTCTGCCATGTCATCAAAGCGGTTCACCTGGTTCTTATAACGCAAGCGCAAACTAACCTGAAACAGGGGTCTGAATTCCAGTTCACTCTGGAAGCGAACTGTGCGTCTGTGATCTGTAAGCCGTTCCAGGATGTCTATATAGCTTCTGCCCACGGTGAAATAGTTATTGAACTTATAGCGTGTTTCGAAATACACACCTTGTTCCGGCTGAGATTGGTTTCCGTTAAGGTAAAGATCAGCTATGGATGAATTAGTTAACGAATACATATTCCCATCAAACATCGTGCCATCAAAGCGTTCATGCTCCGAAAAGCTGTTACTGTAAGGATTGTCGAAATCCACATCGTAGTGCCTAAACAAGGTAAGGAAATACAGATTATCAAACTGAGTGTAGGCAGATGCAAGATATGCCTTGGGATCATCACCAATCTTGATATCATCTCCCAAAACAGATAGCTCTGCATATTCACCCTGGATAGATGTGTTACCAATAACTGTCTGCCCATCAAAACCCACCACGCGGCGGTAATCTCTGGAATAACTATCCGTTTGAGTGCTGTATAGAGTGCTGATTTCTCCGTTCATAGCCTTGCGAAGTTTTTCCTGATCACTTGAGGTACGGAGCAGAGTTCTAAGCATTTCATCGTATCCGGGAACCACGAAATGAGCATTGTCATATAATGCAGTATAAGTGGTCATCCCAATCTTTGTCCCGATAAACGGGTTAATCTGCACATGGGTTCCCCACAGCTTTTCCCTTAACACATCTTTGCGGGCAGCAAGATTGATGTAAGGTACAGCGAAAGCTCCGGCAGCACCCAGTTCGGTATTAAACCGGGACTCAGCTTCCATAAGCTCGTCATTGTCCCAGCGGATGGTGGAGTTAATGTAGTTGAATACTTTATTCTTAGTGGCGTAAACCGGTGCGCCATTATCGTAGTTATACACCTTGTTTATGCCTTCTTTATAGTACTGACGCCCGTCTGTTTCGGTAAAAACATCATTACCAAATTCATCACGTTTTACGGGGCTGCCATCTTTGTTTATATATACCAAGGCATCTTTATCGTCCTGAGAAACAAATGCTGCAAATCCAAACAAGGGGTGAGTGTATTCCATTGCTCCACCCTTAAGGGCAAATTCCTGGGTTTTGGATAGGTCTGGTGTAATCCCCAGAATACGTTTACTAAAACCGAATCCGGTTTTACGGGCACTATAGTAATCTGTGTTTTCCATCACCAAGCCTTCACCATAAGTTACCCGGTAATTACCCAGATACACTTTCAGGCGGGTGTTGTCCAGCCCTGGCATTTGCGTGTTTTCATAGCCGGCAAACCATTTGGAATCCTCAATAAAATCCTTGGTGTTGGTGGTCATTAATCCGCTTTCGCCCTTGCCGGAATAGTTCATGATCCCCATCTTGAAGTTATTACCGTAACGCATTCGCATTTTAAGCATTATATCCGGATCAATCTTATCCAAGCCAAAATAACCCCAATAGGAAAGCCCCTTTAGCTGAGGAACCACACCGGTGGTATAATCCCGGGTAAAGTCCTCGCGCAACATATCACGTTGCCCTTCTTCGAAGTAGCGGGTATTATAGCTGATTTTAGCGTCCCACATCAGGCGATTCTTTACCGGCGGTTCGTTATAGTAAACGTAACTGCGCAGATTTGTATAGCCGTAGTAGGATAAACCGGGTGATCCACGCAAATCCCGTGCATCAGCAATGGTGTCGCCCTGAGCTACACGCCTCAAAATCCCCACAGCATCCACACCGGATACGTTGGGTAAGCCCATAAAATCATCAAAGTGCATACGGTTAAGGTTTTGGGGTGTCATCAGGTAATCTTCCCAAACATCCGCCATACCTTCCATAGAGCCTTCATTGCTGTCCAGGCGTTCCAATAAATCTCTAACCACTTCCCTACGCAACGTAACGTCGTTATTTTCCTGATACAGAGAAACAACCACCAGCGGACGTATCCGCAAGAGGGTCTTCTGATCTATGGAGGGGATATCCCGTAGCTCAAAAATACTGCTGAATATCTTCACGTATTCGCGATATTCAAAGATATCTTTGGCTTGTTCTGCCGATATGGGCAACTGCTGAAGCTCAGCAAGCGTTGCCGTGTTCAGATCGACCTTCGCCGCCAGAAGCCCCATGCATATCAGGGCTAAGAGCAAGAGCAAAAACTTCTTCATAGCTTTTCCTTATGGTATTTTATCATTTCTTATCATCTCGATATTTACACGAATTGACAAGCTACAGATAGCACCAAATCTGTAAAGCTATTTTTTCACGTGTCTAAACAATTACTCTCTTCTCAAAATACACATTTGCTTCAAGCGTTATCCTCCTTAGGCACTAACCTTGCAAGCCGGAAGAATACTGCCCATGATCTGACCATGATTTCACCATGATTTATCATGGCCTGCCCATGGTTAATGCGTTATCGGAAATCCAGCGGAATACCGGAGACAAGCAGGGAAAGAGGGAAAACGCTTCTGATAACAAGAAAGCAGTTGACAAATAAGCCTTCTTTAAGATAATGGCTTATAAATAACAGTATCAACACATTGCACAATCATGGAGGATAAATGACTGCAATTAAACGTGTTTATCTATTCGGTAATGGCAAAGCCGAAGGTAAAGCAGATATGAAGAACTTGCTCGGTGGAAAAGGTGCCAACCTTGCCGAGATGAACCTTATTGGTGTGCCGGTACCCCCCGGATTTACCATTACCACAGAAGCATGCACAGAATACAACGAATTGGGTGCCACCAAATTACGCGAGTTATTGGTAGAAGATGTGAAAGCCGCAGTTAAATATGTGGAAGAAATCATGGGCATGGAATTCGGTTCCAACGAGAATCCCCTTCTGGTATCAGTACGTTCCGGCTCCCGCGCTTCCATGCCGGGTATGATGGATACCATTCTGAACCTGGGAATGAACGATTCCGCTGTACAGGGCATTATCAAAAAGACCGGTAACGAACGCTTTGCATGGGACAGCTATCGCCGTTTCGTGCAGATGTACGGTGACGTTGTACTTGGCTTGAAGCCCACCAGCAAAGAGGAAGAAGATCCTTTTGAAGTAATAATACACCAAATGAAGAAAGAGAAGGGCGTGGAAAACGACCTTCAGCTTAGCGCAGATGACCTTAAGACACTGGTAAGCCGGTTTAAAAAAGCAGTGAAGGACAACACCGGACACGACTTCCCTGAAAACCCCTGGGATCAGCTTTGGGGCTCAGTGTTTGCCGTATTCGATAGCTGGAATAACGACCGTGCAGTGTTCTATCGTCAGTTGAACAACATCCCGGATGAATGGGGTACAGCCGTGAACGTGCAAGCTATGGTCTTTGGCAACATGGGCATAACCAGCGCTACCGGCGTTGCTTTCTCCCGCGATGCAGGCACAGGCGAAAACCTCTTTAACGGCGAATACCTCATCAACGCCCAGGGCGAAGACGTGGTTGCCGGTATCCGTACTCCTCAACAAATCACCAAAATCGGTTCCCAGCGTTGGGCTACCCTTGCTAAAGTGACAGAAGAAGACCGTGCGGCAAACTACCCCAGCCTTGAAGAAGCTATGCCTGTTGTATATCAGGAATTGTTTGTCATTCAGCAGAAGCTGGAACAGCATTCCAAGGACATGCAGGATATGGAATTCACCATTCAGGACAACAAGCTGTGGATGCTGCAAACCCGTAATGGTAAGCGCACCGGAGCTGCCATGGTGAAGATAGCCATGGATATGCTGCGTGAAGGCATGTTAGACGAAAAGACCGCTCTTAAACGCCTGGAACCGGGTAAACTGGACGAGCTTTTACATCCCGTATTCACCAAGGAAGGCCTTGCCGGAGCTAAGATAATCGCTTCCGGTTTACCGGCTTCCCCCGGTGCTGCAACCGGACAGATTGTGTTCTTCGCAGATGATGCCGAAGCATGGGCTGCCGATAGCAAGAAAGTTATCCTTGTACGCATCGAGACTTCCCCGGAAGACCTGCGCGGCATGAACGTCGCCAAGGGTATTCTTACCGCACGTGGCGGAATGACTTCCCACGCTGCAGTGGTTGCCCGCGGTATGGGCAAATGCTGCGTATCCGGTGCAGGTGCACTCTTAATAGATTACAAAACCAGAACCATGACCGTGGGCGAAACCGTTTACAAAGAAGGAGACTGGATTTCCTTGAACGGCAGCACCGGTAAGATATTGGAAGGCAAGATAGAGACTCAGGATCCCGAGTTAAGCGGTGATTTTGGTGCCATCATGGAGCTTGCCAATAAATATACCCGCATGAATGTGCGTACCAATGCAGATACTCCTAAGGATGCTGCTGTTGCCCGCAACTTTGGTGCTCAGGGCATAGGTCTGTGCCGTACGGAACACATGTTCTTCGAAGGTGACCGCATCAAAGCCATGCGTGAGATGATTCTTGCGGATGACGAGAAGGGTCGCAGACTGGCTCTGGATAAGCTTCTGCCTATTCAACGCGCAGATTTTGAAGGCATCTTCACTGCTATGAACGGCTTCCCAGTAACGGTACGTCTCTTAGACCCGCCCTTGCACGAGTTTGTCCCTCACGAGGAAGAAGCCCAGCAGGAAATAGCCGACGAACTTGGCATGACCTTACAAAAAGTGCAACAACGCGTTGCCTCCCTGCACGAGTTCAATCCCATGCTGGGTCACCGCGGTTGCCGTCTTGGTAACACCTATCCCGAAATCACCGAGATGCAGGCAAGAGCTATTATAGAAGCTGCCTTAGCAGTTAAATCCCGTGGCATTAGCGTGCTGCCGGAGATTATGGTTCCCCTCATCGGCACCCCTGCCGAATTTGAAATGCAGGAAGATATCATCCGTAGCGTGGCAGAAAAAGTGTTTGCTGAAAAGAACGAACGGGTAGAATACTTGGTTGGAACCATGATCGAGATCCCCCGTGCTGCCCTGGTAGCAGATAAGATTGCTGTACGTGCGGAGTTCTTCAGCTTTGGCACAAACGATCTCACTCAGATGACCTTTGGTTACTCCCGTGATGATGCAGGAACCTTCTTACCTATCTACATCAATAAAAACCTGCTGAAGAGCGATCCCTTCCAGATTCTGGATAGAGAAGGCGTTGGCCAGTTAGTAAAAATGGGTACCGAACGCGGACGCATCACACGTCCTGACCTGAAGGTTGGTATTTGTGGCGAGCATGGCGGTGAGCCAAGCAGTGTGGAATTCTGCCATCAGGTTGGCATGAACTACGTCAGCTGCTCCCCCTACCGTGTGCCGATTGCCCGCTTGGCTGCTGCTATTGCTGCAATCAGCGAATAAGATTTAACAAACCTAATAGAGACATGAACGCCGGATATCCTCCGGCGTTCTTTTTATTCCCGGATAAGCAACAAGCATAACAATTTCCTTGACTTTCAAACAAACCCCCAAAACTATGGCAAACGGAGGTATATTATGAATGAAGATATACTTAACGGTCGTGAAATCCCTGCCGAAGAGCAGGAGCAGTTAGAAGACAGAATCATT
The DNA here is from genome assembly GCA_002840645.1 of Candidatus Cloacimonetes bacterium HGW-Cloacimonetes-3. Classification (GTDB taxonomy): domain Bacteria; phylum Cloacimonadota; class Cloacimonadia; order Cloacimonadales; family Cloacimonadaceae; genus Cloacimonas. The sequence goes on along the minus strand of PHBO01000003.1, from coordinate 290,500 downwards.
GATGTTGATGCCGACAAACTTAAGTTTTACGAAGACCTTAGGCGCAAAGCTAAGGGTTGGACTCAGACAAAAAGTGGTTCTATTGCCGGTAAATTGGGAAAGTATTTGTTCCTGTTGCCGGATTTCTTCATCCTTGTTTGTAGATTGGCAATTGATAAGCGCGTCCCCAAGAAGCAGAAGCTAATGGCTGGTGGAATAATAGCTTATGTGATAATGCCGATTGATATCATTCCGGATTTTATCCCGCTTATCGGGCAGGTGGACGATCTGGTTTTAGTGGTGATGGGCTTGAATATGATCCTAAACGAGATTGATCCCAAAGTGTTAGCTGATAACTGGAGCGGAGAAGGTGAAGTGTTAGACCAATTGAAGAAGATAACTGCCAGTGCCGAAGCATTTTTGGACAAGAATATCCTGCAACGCATCAAGAATTGGTTGCACAGGAAATAGATGAAGTGTGACATTCTAATCGCCTCCAATAATCCTGACAAGCTAATCGAGCTGGAAGCTCTAATGGCAGATATCCCCCTTAATCTACACAGTTTGAAAGAGTTCCCGGATTTGCCTCCTACAATCGAAGATCAGGATACCATTGCCGGCAATGCCATGAAGAAAGCTCTGGAAGCTGCACAGCATAGCGGTATGATAGCTATCTCTGATGATACCGGTTTGTTCATAGATGCACTTAATGGCGAGCCGGGAGTATATGCTGCCCGTTTTGCAGGAGAGAATTGCAGCTACGCAGATAACCGCAGGAAAGCCCTGGAAATGCTGAAAGGCAATCCCAACCGCAAGGCAAGTTTCCGCACAGCAGCGGCATTGGCTTCCCCGGAAGGCATTATCGCCGTGGTGGAAGGTAAGGTGGAAGGCATCATCACCGATAGCGAAAGGGGCGATTCCGGCTTCGGTTACGATAACATATTTGCTATTAATGGCATTACCTATGCAGAAATGGATGCAGCTACCAAGAATAGCTGTTCTCACCGCGCAGAAGCTATAAAAGCAATAATACCAATTATTGAGAAACTGGTGATTGGGGAATAGGAACACGGAATTGGCGGATTTAGCAGATTTCCACCGATTATAATGTGGAAAAATAAGCTCCACTTTGTTGGTGAATCCCATCTAAGCCCATCCGTTCTATCCGCTCAATCCGTGTTCCTATTCTAAATCACAAAGGAGAATAAATGATTAAAGCACAAGTATTTCGCCAGTATGATATCCGAGGCATAGTAAATGAAGAATTGAACGAAGAATCCTATTACCAGATTGGTAAGGGCTTCGGCACCTATCTGCGCAATAAAGACCTTAATAGCATCGTGATCGGTGGTGACGCTCGTCACAGCACCAGCAGCTTCATGGATGCCTTCAGCCGCGGTGCGCTTGAAACCGGCTGTGATATATATAACATCGGTATTGTCGCCACTCCCGTTTTGTATTTCGCTATCTGGAGGCTTGGCAAAGATGGTGGTGCGATGATTACCGCCAGCCACAACCCGTCCCAATATAACGGCTGCAAACTGAACCTCGGTTTGGGCAGCGTGTATGCCGAAGAGCTGCAGGCTGTGCTTAAGATAATCCAATCCGGTAACTTCGCTTCAGGAAAGGGCGTTCTTCATCACTACTCCACCATGGATAGCGAGTATATGGATTACATCGTAGATAGCGTTAAGCTGGAACGTCCCGTAAAAGTTATCGTTGATGGCGGAAACGGCATGGGCGGGCCATATTTGCCGGAGATACTACGCCGTTTAGGCTGCGAAGTTATAGAAATGTACTGCGATCCCGACGGCGATTTTCCCAATCACCACCCTGATCCCACCGTGGAAAAGAACATGGTGGATCTTGCCCGCGATGTGGTTGCCTCTGAATACGAGCTTGGTATAGGTTTGGATGGAGATGCTGACCGCATAGGCGTTGTGGACGAGAAAGGCAAAATGCTGTTTGGTGACCAAATCCTTAACATCCTGGCGCGGGACTACCTGAAAGCCAATCCCGGCAAGAAAGTTATCGCTGACGTAAAATGCTCCAAAAACCTGTTCGATGACATCAAGAAGTATGGTGGCATCCCGATTATGTACAAAACCGGACATGCTAACATCAAGATGTATATGAAGGAAGTAGGGGTTGAATTCGCCGGTGAAATGAGCGGGCACGTGTTCCTGGGCGATCGCTATCTGGGATTCGACGATGCTATTTATGTAAGCTGCCGTTTCATTGAGATTGCATCCAAAACTTCTGCCGCTGTTAGTACTTATCTGGCGGATCAGCCCAAAATGTACAACACACCCGAGATGCACACCACTTGCGCGGATGACAAGAAGTTCGAGCTGGTAGCCAAGGTATGCAACGAATTCAAAGCCGAGGGCTATGATGTTAATGATATCGATGGCGCTCGCATCACCTTCCCGGACGGCTGGGGCTTAATTCGCGCCTCCAATACCACACCGGTGTTGGTTACACGTTACGAAGCCATCACCGAAGGCCGCATGCTTGAGATACAAGCTCTGGTGGAAGGAAAGATAGCTAAATACGTTTAAGGTTAAGCGTTAGAAGTTAGACGTTAGATTTCTGCCTGTCACTTATAGCTTTGTAGCACGGAACGTATAGTTTGCGAGAATGGTTAAATTACTGTTCTTGTTGGATAAACGTTTCGTGCTTCATTCTTTGTACGCCTATTCTTTCTTGCTTGAATAACGGATGCAATACGCATGCATTACGGATGTGATGCGTATTGCATGCGTAATGCATCCGTTATTCCTGCAAGGAAGCTATAAGAAAAACCGGAAGGCAAAGCTTCCGGCAGATAGAATAAAATAAGTGTTAAATCCGTGGTGGCTAACTTTTTAACACCTGCACAACAGCCTCTCCCCCATCCAATGGAAGAGAAACCTGCTCACCGGTTTGCAGGTTTTTCAGGTTCACCTGTTTGGCTTCAAGCTCGCTGTCCCCCACGATGAGGGCAAAGCGTGCTCCGCTGGTATCAGCTGCCTTAAATAGGGCTTTTAGAGAGCTTTTATCGGGATCGTAATCCACATAAACATCCTTCTGACGCAGCGCATTGAGGTATGGCATTATCCCGGCACGGGCTTTATCACCCAGACAAATAAGGTAAGCATCTGGAACCGGACGTGTACCAAGCTGAATACCTTCTTGCTCCAGGGCTATTAGCAAGCGTTCAAAGCCACCGGCAAAGCCAATCGCAGGAATACTCTTACCGCCAATCTGTTCAATTAAGCCGTTGTACCTGCCGCCACCGGCAAGGGAATTCTGCGCACCCAGCCCGTCGTAGATTACTTCGAAGGCAGTGTTGGTGTAATAATCCAAGCCGCGCACAATGGAGGGATTAATGGTGTAGGCAATATCCATAGCGGTTAAAGTGTCACACACCTTGGCAAAATGCTCTTTGCAGTGAGCATCAAGGTAGTCCAGTTGAGCAGGTGCACCGGAACGGAAGGGCTTGCAGGACGGCACTTTGCAATCCAACAGTCGGCGTGGCTTTATATCGAATCGCTTAGCACAATCCGGGCATAATTTATCCAGATTGGGACGGAAGAACTCCCGCAACGCAGCTTCATAATCTGCGGCACAAGTGGCACAGCCCACGCTGTTTAGCTCCAGACGCAGGTTCTTAAGCCCCAGTTCCTTTAGCCATAGCATTTCAATGGCAATCACTTCTGCATCATAATAGGGATTGTCACTGCCGATGAACTCTATGCCATATTGGTAAAACTGGCGGTATCTGCCTGCCTGAGGGCGGTCATAACGGAACATGGGACCAATATAGAACAGCTTTGTACGGCTGGATAGCACATCCAGGTGGTTTTCCACATAGCTGCGCACTACAGGCGCAGTGCCTTCGGGACGCAGGGCAAAAGTGCGCTCTTTGCGGTCTGAGAAGCGGTACATTTCTTTTTGCACCACGTCCGAGCTTTCGCCGGAGCTGCGTTCAAAGAGCTCCGCCACCTCAAATATGGGAGTGGTAATCTCTTCATAACCAAAGCGGGAAGCGACCTTACGGAAGCTATCCATCACGAATTGCCATTTATAGCTGTCTTTGGGCAGGATGTCAAAAGTCCCGCGGGGGATATTATACTTCATGTAGTTAACCTCTTATGTGTCCAGTATTTCAGGTGTGGAAGTTTCGTCAAGCAGATGTGCAGGATATTTCACATCAATAAGATACAGTCCCGATGCGGGAGCGGTGGTAACCAGGTTCTGCCTGGGGCAGGCATCGCTGAGGATGGCATCGATGATATCAGGGGCTAAGGAGAAATGCGATATGTTTGCCAGAGTTCCCACAATGCGGCGCACCATGTTATGCAGAAAGCGATCGGCGGTGATGATGAACTGGAAGCTATCCTCGCTTTCAGTAATCTTCAGTATCTTTATCTCGCATATACGATTAGGTATCTCCGGATTGGCACGCCCGAAGGAAGAGAAATCGTGGCTGCCCAACAGCCGTTCTGCTGCTGCCTGCATCGGAGCCAGGCTTAGCTTCAGCGAAGGAAAATAGCCGCTATAGTTGCGATTGAAGGGAGTGCGGTACTTCGCCAGAATATAGCGGTAGCTGCGTTCGTAAGCCTGATAGCGTGCGCTAAGCATAGGGCTAACCTTTTGTATCTCCAGCACTTTGATGTCTGTAGGCAAATGTCGGCGAAGGGCAAGGAGCATCTGATAGGGCTGCATGCTGCCCTCGTAATCAAAATGAGCGAACTGCGCCATGGCATGAACACCCGCATCCGTCCTTCCCGCAGCGATGACAGGAGTATGCGCAGTAGCAAAAGCTTCCACTGCACTTTCCAGCACTGCTTGAACACTAATGCCATTGTGCTGCTTTTGCCAGCCGTGATAGCCGGTGCCGTCGTAACATAGCTTCATCAGGTAACGTGCCACTCTCTCTCCTACACCCCGTTTACCACGGTCAGCAGAACCAAGAACAGCAAGCCGGTTACGTTAGCAGAGCTAAGCAAATGTGAATCCACCTTCCGGTATTCCAAAAGCTCACGCACCTGTAGGCGTATTGCTTCTGTTTCTGCCGACACAGCACTTACCACCTCTTCAATCACCCTGGAAAGTGGCTCTGAGGCATAAGCAGCATGGCAAAGGCGATAATGATGAAAAAAACTTTGAACGTATAACCATGTGGCAAAGGAGAAAAAGAACAGCGAATTTATCCAGCTGTAGCGGCGTAAAGACTGGCTGTCCGAGGCAACAAAGTTCATCTTTAGCTCTCCAAATACAGCCACAGTGACTAACAGCAGATAGATTATCTGAACGCTGAACAGAATTGAGGCGGGAAAACTCTGCGCAAATAGAGTGGCAAACACCCAGTATCCGGCAAAAAAGGGGAGAATCCGCCTAAAAGCAGATAAGAGCCGGCAATAGAGCTTTGGCTCTAAAAGCAGAAATACCATAAACAAGGCTATCTGTGCAAGCAGTTGCCGCAGCGAAGAATCAAACCCAGTTGCAATTCCCGTGATGAATATCGCCAGTTTCAGATATAGGTTCTGCCCGGAGATTGCCTCTTTCATCCATTTCATTCAAGCGGAGTGTCCTCTTCCTTTATAATGGGAGAAGGCTCCGGGATTACAGGTTCGGGAATATCTATGTCTGGCTGGGCTATGGGAATATCTGCTTCCTCAGGTTCGGGGCTTTGGATTAACAAAGTATCTGGTAGTACCGTTGTGGGTTCTGCCAGCCCCAAAGAATCGGCTACAATCAGGCTATCGGCGATAGCCAGCGAATCTATCACCACTTTGTCCCATAAAAGATACTTGCGTCCATCGAAAAACCTGCGTGTGAGCGTGGCATACTCTCCGGCATTTGTATCTTCCAGAACCGCCTTAAGGTATTGTTTGGCATAGGTGGTATCAGGGGCTTCAAAGCAATAATACCATCCCAGACGGAAGTTTGCAGCCAGCTTTAAGCGGGAAAAAGGCGATTCACGCATTGCTTCCAAACCTGCAACAGCAGAATCAGGCTGCGTCTCTATCATCCCAAAAAGAGAATCAAGCCTTGCTTCCTGGCTCTCCTCAAAAGGGTCTATCAGCCGTACCGGCTGCCCCATTTGCACGGCTTTCAGAGCATTGGTGTACTTGTTATTGGCATAGTTTGCCTGCATATAGGTATATGTCTCAGCATTCTCCCCGCTGTCGGGATAGTTCTCATACAACACATTCCCCACTGCAAACAGGCAGAATGGCACGATCTCGGTATCAAATTGCTTTACTATCTCATCCAATTTGCCTTTTTGGCTTTCTATACGCTTAAGCAATGCTTCCTGCTGCGCAATTTGCCCGGCTATTATGGGATCAATGGCGGGTTTGATATCTTTCGGTTCGTCGGTACTATCTTCTATGTCAAGCTCCGGTGGCTCAAGCGTATCGGGGCTGTCCTCATTAGCAAACTGTAAGCTATCCGCTTCTGCAAACACTGTGTCAACCTCGGTTGATACATATGCGATAGCGCTCAAACTGTCCGGTACATCAGAGATGGCAAATTCCTCTTGCTCTGCTATATTGTATTCTTCTTTTGGCTCCACCGGCGGCACACTCAAGCTATCGATCTCGGTTACCAGTGAGTCCAATATAATAGCCTCATTATTCCCAATAGTGTCAGGCTGAGTAATAATAAGCGAATCGGCATCCGCCTCTACGACAGGATCCGGTTTATATGCTAAGCTTGCAATCCTTAGGCTATCTAAGGTCGCAGTAAGCCCTTCTATCACAATTTGTAATGAATCCCTTTTAGCTGCCATAACATCACGCTGGGAGATAACTTTACGGTATGTTATGATAGCCGAATCCGGCAGTGCCAATTGGCTAAGATAGCTTTCGGAAGCCAGGTAATGATAATCCAGATATGCCTTTAGCCCCGTTTCGATATTCAAATTCACGTTGGGCATAACTTTCCCAATCGCAGTAGCTTTGTTCTGGGCAATTGTACCAAAAAGTGAAGCGGGGAATTCCGAGCGTACACGATTGTAATTTGCAATAGCTGTGGTGGGATTCCCAGCCTTATAGTACTGATATTCAGCAAGATAATAGAGGGCAGAGGCAGAGCTTTCGGTGCGGGCATAGGTCTTGTTGATATCTTCTATCTCTTTGATTGCCTCGGTGTTCTCGCCCTTTGCAAAGAGTATTCTGGCTTTTAGCAGCTTGAGGGGCGGGATTTTTTCGGGTCTGGTTTCAGCACGCAGCAAGCTGGAAGTAGTCCGATAAGCCTGATCCAGCTTACCCAATTCCAGCTCGTTCAAGCCGATGTAATACTTAGTATCCAGCTTCAGGGTTTTGTCTATTCCCCTATTTCCCTGCATCTTCTCAAAGGCTTCCAGAGAAGCATTGTAATCCTTCTGCTCGTAGTAATTCTTCCCAAAAAGGAAGTAAGCTGCGCTGAATTCCTTTGTTTTCGGGTAATCCTTAATTATCTTTCCCAGCCAGTATTGTGCGCGGGTATAATCCTTATCCCGAATGGCAAAATCGGTTAACAGCAGCAACGCTTGGGGGTGATCTTTAAGAAAACGGGGATTGCGCACAAATTCGTCCAAACGTTTTCTTGCATCCTTGGGCTGATTAATCTCCCACAGAATCTTAGCTACGAAGATATGTGATTCTGCTACAAACGGGCTTTTCGGAAATCCAAGGATAAGGTTTTCGAACTGGTCTTTTGCCTGAAATGCACTGTTCCCTTTATAATACAAAGCTTTTGCCATCAGGAACAACGCATCATCCATCTGCGCACTTTTCTTACGTTCAGTAATTATTATCCCGCATTTCTTGATGGTTTTGGTATATTCCTCGATAGCTTGGTTATTGGGTCTTCCATTTGTGTTCAGAGGTCTGTTCTTAGCGGAATTGTAATACTTCCGCGCATTATACATTGTGTTAATCGTGCAAGCCATAAGGCTTGCAAGACACAAGAGGGTTAATCCAATCCGAATAATTCTCATAGGATATAGGCTTACATCATGGCATTTTCTGTCAATCTATTTTTCCCACGGCAGCATCTATCTTGCCGTTTCTAACCAAGGCAATGGCATTATTAATGTCCGGGTACATTGTCCTGTCTTCCTGCATCGCAGGTATGCTTTCCCGAACCAGTGCTTTTACCCTCTCCAGAGGAGGAGAGCTTTGCTGCCCTCTTTCGTCCAAAGCAGCAGCTGCAATCAGCAGTTCGATGCCAAGTGCAGAGGCAACGTTTTCCACCACCTGCAACAGCTTAATTGCCGATACAGAGCCCATGGACACGTGATCTTCCTGATTGGCAGAAGTAGGGATGGAATCCACCGATGCCGGATGCGCCAGCACCTTGTTCTCGGAAACCAGCGAGGCAGCCGTAAGTTGGGCAATCATAAAGCCGGAATCTATCCCCGGTCGCTTTGCCAGAAAAGGAGATAAACCCCGTGACAATGATGAGTTCAACATCTGTTCAATTCTGCGTTCAGAAATGGAAGCAAGCTCGCTAACTGCAATAGCAAGAGTATCCAGCGCAATAGCCAAAGGCTCGCCGTGGAAGTTCCCCCCCGAGATCACCTTCTCTTCATCTGCAAAAATCAAGGGATTATCTGTGGCAGCGTTTATTTCTATCTGCAACACGCCGCGCACGTAAGCGATGGCATCACGCACCGCACCATGCACTTGCGGAGTACAACGCAGACTGTAAGCATCCTGAATGTTACCGCAATTCCGGTGTGATTCCCTAAGCAAACTACCGGCAAGCAGGTTACGTATATTAGAGGCGGATTTTAGCTGCCCGGGATGAGGACGCAGGTTGTGGATAAGCTCATCAAAAGCACGGGGTGTTCCCTTCAGCGCATCAATACTCATGCTGGCAATCACATCCGCATAGCGGGTTAAGCGTTCGGCTTCCAACAGGCTAAGCACCCCTAAAGCTGCCATCACCTGAGTACCATTATTAAGAGCCAAACCTTCTTTGGCAGCAAGCTTCACGGGTGTGATCCCCGCCATTTCCATGGCTTGTTTACCGCTCATCTTTTCGCCCTGATAGATAGCTTCACCTTCACCAATAAGCACCAATGCCAGGTGTGAGAGCGGGGAAAGATCTCCACTTGCGCCAACAGAACCACGTTTGGGAATCAGCGGATGAACCCCGCTATTTAGCATACTAATCAGTGTGTCCAGAGTTTCTATCCGAATCCCGGAGTGCCCTTTGGCAAGCACGGCAATGCGTAATAACATGATGGCACGGGTCTGCTCTTCCGAATATGGCTCACCAATACTGGTGGCATGGCTGCGAATAAGGTTTAGCTGAAGCTCGGCAATGTTCTCCGGTGGAATACTTACTGTGCTAAACTTGCCAAAACCGGTGGTTAAACCGTACACTACGTCTCCATTGGCAATCACCTTATCCACATAAGCACGGCATTTTATAACTTTTTGCCTGCTGATTTTGTCTAATACTACGGGTGTGGCATCTAAGGCAACACTTGCCACTTCTTCCAAACATAAGCTGCTGCCATCTATGATGATATCTTGCATGCTTTCCTCTATCTACAATAATCTTGGGGTGATATGAATACAAAAATCAATGGTTTGAAGCACCTTCCCAAAAGCAGGTTTTTTTGTCAAGCGATGCTTCTTCCTTACTCCAGAGCCTTAATCAATTCTTAATCCCCTCTTAATCAAGCGTTAATAATTAACGCTTGATTAAGAGGGGATTAAGAATTGATAAACGCCCTCAAGCAAGGAAGAACTGTGGCGGATGCTGTAACTAATTGTGTTGGAATTGATTATATTATTTCCAGCTTAGCAGGATGATTATTGTAATATTGAAGAGAGTAATTGAAGATATAAGCCACTTATGGGAAAGTGTCTTAGGAAAAATACCTTAAATGCAAACCACTCCTGTTATACCTGCTCAAGGCTGTGAAAAAGCCATGGTATGGCGAGAGAGCATTGCATGGGGCGTGAGCCCCAAGGGATATGATATTAACATAAAAGCACATTATAGGCGACACAAGTAATTGCAGGACACGCTATTATGTGTCACCCCCAAGGGGTTTGCTAAGCTGGTGCAACCTAACCCAGGGTTTCGCTAAAGCTTCACCCTGGGCTATAATCTTTCATCCCTGCGGGATTTTCACAGCCTCTGAAGTCAGCGTTCCGGATTATTCAACTGTCTTTTCTTTCATCCCTGTGGGTTTATTTTCAGCCTCTGAAATCAGCGTTCAGGGTTATTAAACTGTCTTTTCTTTCATCCCTGTGGTTTTTTTTACAGCCTCCTCCGCAGAAACGACAGGAGTTATTTACCTTTTCAATAGAGCTGAAACAGCTTGACTACCTTGCAGTTGAGATAAAAAAAACAACGACCTGCCACGTAAAAGGCAGGTCGTTGTTATTAAGGGTTAAATCCCATCTGTATGCCCGGAATTAAAGCTCCCGGACAATATCAGCACAGGGGTTATTATGGCATATCTGTTACTTTCTCAGGACGTTTAGTTTTTTGGTTTTATCCGGACGGATATAGTTCTGGAGTAATGGCGATGATGTTTTACTTTGAACACTAATCCCGGACGTTCTGAGGGCTTCAGAATCTGCCGTTACTTTGAAGAAGCCTTTGGCGGTTAAGCCAAAGCCAGCGAGTTCTGCATCTGTCAGTTCCATATAGGTTGCTTCAGTAGTACCCAGAACAGTGAATGTTCCATAGGGTGTATTACAACCATATACTTTGTAAGCTACTGCATTATCTGATTCTTCCCAAGCGATACCGATACCGCCGGGGTAAGCTTCTATCCCTGATACTACAGGTGCAGCAGGAGCTGTTGCTGCTTGGACATTAAGTGTTACATACAGTTTGTAAGGGCTTACTAAACCGTTTGAGAACACCCATGTTTGGGCAGTATATGTTCCAACCGGCAAGGTTGCAGCATTGATATTCAGGTTCAGCATGCTGCTGTTACCGGCAGCGAGGGTGCCACTTGTGGGTGCGCAAGAAAGCCATCCGGTGGGAGCAGCAATCTTGATAGGTCCCGTGATATTGTCTATCATCACATAGCCGTATTCGTATGCATCAACTCTGGGATAATAGAACATCACATAGATGTCCTGTCCGGCGTAGGCATTGAGAGACTGGCTGAAATTAGTCCAGTTTGTATCTGCCAATGGACCGACGCTGGCAAGAGTGGAGGTGAATGATGCGAAGTTCGTATCTGTGGTGGAGATTCTTACTTCGAATGATTCGCTACTGGCATTGAACTGTTTGTACCAGAAAGCAAGAGTGTTACCGGTTGTTACTCTCAGCTTGGGAGTGATGAGGTATTGAACAGTGGTTTCTCCGGTGGAAGCAAATACCCAGGTCATATCACTTAAGTAGCCATAGGGTTGTGCTACCGAACCATAGATATCAGAGTTTGCTCCTACCGAGCCAGCCCAACCTGTGAGATCACCTGTTTCCCAGGTTTCGTTCATGTTGCCTTGCGGGTAGGTGTTTCCACCCCAGACTCCGCTATCGGTAGTATATGTGAGAGCGCTGTTACCGGTATTCGTCATCTGGACGTTAATAGCAGTAGATCCACCCACACTTACAGTTGTGTTGAAGGTGGTGTTAGCAGTATATACAGCAGCATAGTTTAGATAAATGTTGTAACTTAGGGTGCTGTTCGCAGGAATAGTTACAGTATCACTATAGTTGATGTATCCGGTTGCGGAAGCGGTAAGAGAATAAGTATCCACTACAATGTTGCTGATGGTATAAGCACCATTTTCATCCGAAGTGACATTCCTACCGGCAACAGAAACTGTCGCACCCACAATCGGGGTAGATGTGCCGGACTTGTAAACCACGCCGGATATGTTACCATACACCAGCGGTGCAGCGAGCCCAGGCATAAGCACGTCATCCAGCTTCAGTACGAACTGATCTGAGCAGGAATGATGCTGGAAGGCAAGGTAAACGCTCTGCCCGGCATAGGCGTTTAGGTTAACAGTTCTGTTATACCAGGTGCCATTGGTTAAGGTCTCGGTAAACAGAGTTGTGGTGAAAGAAGCAACCTGATTGTTGGTTGTGGATATCTTCACAGAATAGTTTTCTGCAGGCCATGCAGCATCTTGAGCAGCAATCCAGTAGCTAAGAACATCACCCGAAGAAATGGCAAGACGGGGGGTGATAAGCCAGTTATTGGGAGTTAACACAAGACGGCTGGACGATTGGTGCCTGTCGCTTTTTGCATCGTTTCTGTAGGATTCGCTACCGGCACAGTATGTTCCGGTGTGCGCTGCACCTGTGGCAGTGTATTGCATCCAGTTATAGGTATCAGCATCACTATCCACCATGCTCCAGCCATCAGGCGGGAAGGTAGCACCTTCGAAACCTTCTGAGATGTAATTGGCGTAACCTTTAAGGGTTACTGTCTTGGGTGTGCCAACGTTGAAGGAAATGGTGCAGGTGGCGGTATAGATGCCGCTGGCTGTCGGAGTGAAGGTGAACCCGAAGCTCTGGCTTACATTCTGCGCCATACCGGTGACGGTGGTTAAGTTAGTTGTGAAGGGAGTGCCGGTAAGACCTGTGATTGAAGTAATATCCAATCCGTTTGTACCGACATTCGTAATGCTATGTACATTACCAGAGGTAGAAGGAGTGCCAACATTAGCATTGGTAGTCCAGCTTGTTCCGGATAGTACCGCTATGGGAGTTGTGGGAACGGTAACGGTAAGAGAAATGGGGACAACCAGAACGTCACCACGATTGTTAGCACTTGGGGCTACATAATTGGAGTTGTTGTAAACATACATATTGGCTAATTTGGTTCCGGCTGTAACACCAACGGTATTGAAATTAACCGGAATATCGACTGTTCCAGCGGGAGTGATGCTGCCGGAGAAGTTAAATGCCGATAGCCATTCTGTTCCGTTCACATAAGCATCCACTAAGTAATCCGTCCCGGATGAAGCCCAAACGCTCGTGCTACTGTAGGTTACACCGTTGTCAGTAGAAGCATCTGTGGCAAGGGATTGGGGTCTGCCACTTGTATCAGACGTGCTGGAAGGTTTGGCAGTAACGATGAAATCATAACCCGCCGGAATAGTAACAGCCGTCGGCAAAGTATATTCATTCAAGGTGTAGGTTCCTGCAGTAATCGATGGAAGCAGAATGCTGGCAGATGTATGCAACAAGGTTACCGTACCGGTAGAACTAACTGAATAGACTTTCCAAGCAAATGTTCTGTGGGTAGTAGTTGTCCAAGCTGCCGCAGAAGGATTATAGAAATAACCCCTAAGCTGAGAGATGGTTACAGCACCATCCATAAGTGCGAAATCGTTAAGCAGGAAGTAGTTTCCGCGTTCGTTCAACGCACCTGAATATAGATTCGCTTCGGCTATAGATGCATAACTGAACCAGCTTGATGAACGATCCAGAGCCGGAGCGTTTATCTTGGGAATTCTTGTTGCTGCAAATTCTGGAGAGGGTTTCTTTTCTGTGGTAATAAGAGGGCGTCTTGATGATCCTTTCGCAGAAGCAGCAGCAGAGGCAAAGTAACCGGCATAAGTGGTACTGGCTGTTCCGCCGGGATTGGAGAGAGTAACTGTAGCTGAACCGGTTTCACCTTGGTACAAAGCAGCGGTAACACTTGCCGGTGATGCGGTCAGTTCTCCCCATTTCAAACCGAAGTTTTGGGTGGTTGTAGCACCATTGGTGATAGCCACGCCACTTACGGATTCGTTGAAATAAAACTGCCCGGTAGCGCTGCAAGTAACACTTTGCGTTCCGGTTAGCAGATTATTTATCTGGTAGAAGCCGTTAACGTCGGTATAGGCAATCTTTGTGCCAGCCGTTACCATTGCATTAACTATTGGAGTAGAGGTTCCGTAACGATATACGTTTCCGCTCACATTGCCAAACGTGGGAGGGGGCGGTGTGGAACCATCTGATACTACCACATCATCCAACATTAAGAAGAATGCATCAGCTGAAACGCACTGAATGGCAAAATACCTGGCAGTTGAGGGCAGAGTGTAGGTGTATTCTGTCCAGGTGGTTGGGGCTTCTACATAAGTAGAGGCAGAGCCTGCCAGATAGGTGGTGAAAGATGTGTAGGTATTAGTTGTGGTGGAGTAAAGAACTTTAAAGCGTTCCAAGCCGTATGTGTCGGTGTAGGATTTAGCCCAGAACTTTAATGTTCCACTTCCGGTTATTGTTAAAATCGGAGAAATCAACCAGTCATTATTCCAGGGTGTGGATGTTGCATTCATACAGGCTGCATATTTTGCTCCTGTATGGGCTTCCGCCGAACTGAGTGCAGGTGTAGTTGCAGAAGGATTAAATATGATATAGCTGCCTGTATAACCTTGATTAGTAAAGGTAATACCTGTAACTGTGTAAGTGGTCTTGAGATCACCATCATACTGTGTCCAAGGTGCGAAAGTTAGTGTGAAATCGGTATAGGTCTCAAAACTATCGGAGAAGATTGCAGAAGTTGCACTTCCTGATAGATTGACAGTAATCGTTCCGGCATTTGTGGTTATTACGAACGATTGGTTATCGGTACCATAGTTCAGGGGTTCGTAACTAAAGCCAAATTCCAGGACCTGTCCGTTTACTAAAGATACACCTGAGGAGGGAAAATTAGTTTTAAACTCGGTAGCGGATAGATTAGTTATACTGGAAACAGTTAATGTCCCCTGTCCGGTATTGGACAATTGGAAAGTATCACCTGAGTATGCAGCATTACCGGGAAGCAATGAGCCTGCTGCCCAGGTAGTCACGTTAATAGCCGCAATTGGGTTTGGATCTATCCATAAAGCAGGACCGGCAACATCATCAATTATCCATGTTTTGGAGTTGCTGGTAGTTATTGCGGAGTATGTTTCAAAAACGAAGTAATAATCACCAGGCGTCAGACCGTTTACAGCATATGTAAATGTCGTTGCGCTGGTAGTTAGAACAGCATTTGTGGCAAAATAGGTAAATGGAGCAGAGCCGGTAGTTGAATAACCAACTTTAAATTGCTCGCCTCTACCGGATGTTGTCCCGGCTCTTGCTTTGAAGGTAAGTGCCGGAGAAGAAGCATTGATGGTAAGCTTGGTAGTGCGAATCTGCTTACCGCTGGTCGCTGCACCGGTACCTGTAGCATTGTATCTTGCGGAATATGCACCGGTTATAAAGTTAGTGGCAGAACGGGCAAAACCGGTGTTGGGAAGTGTCCACCCGGTAGGCGGGAAGGTAGTGCCTTCGAAGCCTTCGCTAAGATTGAATATCGCTGTGCTTGGCTTGATACCTATTACAGCCTGTTGCCCACTGTTGAAAGTATCCCCACCGGGATTCAGGGCAGCAAGAGTGAAATACCCATTGTAAGAGCCATTCCAACCCCAGTTTAGATGGAAAGAGTTTGTTCCCGTATATCCATCTACTATAAAGGCGTGTCCGCCTGCAGAGCCGGAGCCGGAGTAATAAATCGGGCGACCATTATCCAGTTCTCCCCGCATCATCGTATCCCAGGTAGTGGTGTTATATGAAGATTTGTTGTACAACTGGGCGGTGTTGCTATAACGGAAATAGCTGATTAAAGCTCCTGGTACGTCCTCACTATAAGCACCTGAACCACTGGGAGCATACTGCATGCTTACAGCTACACCTGCGTGGCGGCCAATAGTTGCAACGGATACATTGGCACTGGTAACCGAATTGGGCATCGCAGCCCAGTTGTATGTGGTAGATCCAAAATCTGCTGATTGAGTTCCATATGGATTACAAGTATAACTTTTGGATCCTTGTCCAACTGTGGGGAATCTCCAGTATCTCATTATTTGTGCCATAGCTGTGGCAACGCAACCAACCGGAGTTCCCGAAGGGCACTGAGCATTGTAATAAGTACCCTGACCCCATAGGGAAGTAATAAGTGGGCTTACATCACGGAAATCGCGGCTGGGGCTAAAGCTGGTAACTGATACATTGTATTTGTTCCATTCTCGTGTGATTTCTGTGGTCTTAGCCATTCTCTGGGTAACGATAGCACGCATTTGGTCATTCCAACTTTTCAGCATGTTCTGCATCTGTGGGGGAATGTCATATTCGTTCCATTTGTTACTTGTGCTGTAGCCAATAATTGGCAGGGCAGCATCGTCGGCTGCTACCAGTATAAAACCGGTAGGATTTAGGTTAATTACGTGAATATATGAATCCTTATCACTGGATTCAAAGAGTTTGGAAGATGCAACGGTATAATTTGCACCCAAGCGTTCGAGTGCGAAATTACCGGCAACTCTCTCTGCTGTTGTAGAGTTTACCGCAGTTCCATAAACACAGGTAACTGCAAGCAGCAGCATCAGCATTAGAAAATAGAGTCTTTTCATAATGACTTCCTTAAGTGTTTTATAGGGTTAATTTTTGGGGGTCTAATTGCCCCCTCCTCAGCAAACCTAACGGTTCATACTATTTACATATGACTCCGGAAGGGTGTTTTAATTAGGAGGTCTAAGGCTAAACCGGTTTGATTTTGACGATTGATGAAAGGTGGGAAGCAGCAGGTCTTCAGTGACACTCGACATGGTAATAATGTGCGATGATTATTAGACAAAGAGTGTAGAAAAGAAGAGCTGTTTGATTCACCGTAAGTAGAATTGAAGAATTGTTTAATAAGGTTGCCTAATATGGATTCATAACTGCCGACACCTGCTATCTGTCGCTTTTCGCCATCAGGAGCCGGAGAGCATCCTCTGAGAGTGCTAATCTTGTTTGCACGTTCGCAAAAAGACATCCAAACTCCTTGGGATAGCAGAACATGTGAATCCGCTATACAACATTATGAATAGTTTTTGCTCAACTTCTGAACTCTGAAACTAACCTCAACAAACAGAGGTAATTACTCGGCTCTACTGTTATTGTGTTTTGAGCAGGGCGCATCATTCGAAAAGCCTGTATCTGCGTCAAGCTTTTTTTCCCTTCGCGTAAATATTCGCTTTAATTGTGGTTTGAGCAAGTGGTGATATCACTAAATATCAACGCAGACCTCAGCATGTATACAGCTCTCATTCAAATTATGTGGGTTGGTATTAAAGGTGGCAAAACCAGGATTATGCCCCCAGCCCTGCATTTCAAGCATGGTATTACCGCGTGACTACCAACATAGATTTAGGCGACTTATTACTGTAAAGATTCCCATAACCCTCCCATATCCGATACGGGAGGGTTATGGGAAGGATATGACCTGCAAGCAAGGCTAAAGATAGAGTTTGCTATGCTATTTTATTGGGTTTATGAATAAATGATATTGTTGATAACCTAAGCTGCCCACCAAGTTTGAAAGAGAACCTTGTAAACTATCAATCTCTCACGAACCTAACCGCATCCACGCTTCCCAAGCTTATAGCAAAAGTCACGATTTGTATAGAAATAAGGGAGAGACCGAAGTCTCTCCCTTATTATTGAATATTGTTGCTAATGTTATGTGGCTGTTACTACCATCTGAGATGGGCAAAAGCCTTGTTGGCATCCGCCATCTTGTGAGTGTCTTCACGTTTCTTGATGGAAGCACCTTCTTTCTTGTGGGCAGCCATAAGCTCGGCAGCAAGCTTCTCAATCATGGTCTTCTCGCTGCGGTTACGGGCATAGCTGATCAGCCAACGGAATGCTATTGCACGTCCGTTCTTTTCGTTCACTTCAGTTGGGATTTGGTAGTTTGAACCACCAACACGGCGGGAAACTACTTTCACTAACGGGCGAACGTTTTCGAGGGCAGACTTGAAAACCTCAAGCGGCTCTTGTTTAGTTTTGGCAGCAATGATATCGAATGCGCCATAAACTATCTTTTCAGCAATACTTTTCTTGCCTTGTTTCATGAGGCAATTCATGAACTTGGTAAGAACTACATCGTTATACTTGGGATCCGGCAATACTTCGCGGACGACGGCTTTACGTTTTCTTGGCATAAGTCATCTCCTCCCTATTTCTTAGCCGCTGTTTTGGCTTTGGGACGTTTGGTTCCATATTTGGAACGGGAGTTTTCGCGTTTTTCCACGCCGGCGGAGTCGAGAGCACCGCGGACGATGTGATAACGAACACCGGGAAGGTCTTTTACACGACCACCGCGAACTAACACGATAGAGTGTTCTTGCAGGTTATGCCCTTCACCGGGGATATAAGCAGTAATTTCAAATCCGTTCACGAGACGGACACGAGCGACTTTTCTGAGAGCCGAGTTGGGTTTTTTGGGCGTAGTCGTGTAAACACGTGTGCATACTCCGCGCCTTTGCGGACATTCCATGAGCGCCCTGTTTTTCTTTTTCTTCTCAACTTCGGTTCTGCCTTTTCGGATCAGTTGGTTAATGGTTGGCACTGATTTTCTCCTTTTCTATCTATTGAGTGAAGTTTTAAACTTCTAAAAATCGAGGTAATCCCCGCTATCTTCCTGAACAGTCGGATGCCCAAATTCGGTAACGATCTGCGCAACGGTTTTACCCGAGCCGACAGCATCTTTAATCATGGCGTTATAAGCTTTAGTTCCTGTACCCACAGGGATACGATGTCCGAGAATAATGCTTTCTTTCAAGCCTTCAAGGTGGTCTACCCTACCCTCGATAGCTGCTCTGGTAAGCACTTTGGTTGTTTCCTGGAAAGATGCGGCAGAAAGCCAGCTTTCGGTTAAGAGTGAAGTTTTGGTAATACCCAACAGCAATTGTTCGAACTGCGCAGGGGTTTTATCATACTCCAAAGCTTCCCGGTTTTCTTTCTCCACCAGAATCTTATCCACAATATCGCCCTGCAGGAAGCTGGTGCTTCCGCTTTCGGTGATACGCACTTTCTTGAACATTTGGCGGATAATCACGCTGACGTGCTTATCATCTATCTTCACGCCCTGTTTGCGATAAATTTCCTGCACTTCATTCAGGATAAGCAATTGTGCCTCGATAACACCCTTCACCAGCATATCATGCGGATCGAAAGGTCCATCGGATAATGCATCTCCACTTTCCACATAGTCACCTTGGTGAACTATGATTCTCTTACCGGAAGGTATCATGTATTTACGCCCGGCAATAGGCTGTTTTAGAGAAACAGTATCACCAGTAACTACGATACTCTCCTGCTCGGCAGGAACCTCGTACACTTTACCACAAAGAGGCATATTTGCTTTTACGGATTCATCATTCTTCACAATTATCTGCAAGCCTTTGGGAATCTCGTATTGCATAGGTTTTTGGTTACGTTTGGCTACTTGCACGTATTTCTTGCGATTCTCTTCTATAATGGTTACTTTTCCGTCATTTTCGGAATAAACAGCTTTGTCGGAAAGCACAACTATAGATTGCTTCTTGGCATCATCCAGCAGCACCACAACCTTACCATCGCAGGGAGAGAATAAGCCGTTGGAAGGTGTCACGAAGATATCGCGACCAGTCTTCTTAAGACCACCGATAGTGACGATGCCGTCGATATCGGATATCTTAGCTTTATCCTTCGGAACGCGGGCTTCAAAGAGGTCTTGCACACGTGGCAAACCACCAGTGATATCACGTTGCTTGATGGTCATACGAGATGTTTGTCCCAAAATATCACCCGTATGCACAAAGCTACCATCTTCCACACGAATAACTAAACCCGTGGGCAGAGGAATCAAGCGAACTGTGCCATCTTCACCCACCACGCGGAACTGAGGTTGTTTCTTGCGGTCTTTGGATTCGATAATGGTGATATCCCTTGTGAAAGTAATGTCGTTGTATTCTTCTTTATAAGTAATGTCTTTCTGGAAGTTTTCGTAGTGAAGCACACCTTTGGCGGTTGATATTAACGGATTGTTAAACTGATCCCAGGATAATAGCTTAGTGTTAGTGGCTATCTTTTGTCCGTCCTGAACGTGTACTGTGGCGGCATATTCTACTTTGAACTCTTCCAGTATCTTTGTTTCATCAGCTTCATCAATCACCAGCAATCTGCCTAAGTGACTTACTGAGATTAGCTGATTTTCGGGGTTAGTAACAGTATTCATACGGTCAAACTTAACCAGACCATCATAACCGGAAACCAATTCTGCCAGGTCTGTAGCTGTAGATGCTGCTCCACCAATGTGGAAAGTACGCAGGGTAAGCTGTGTTCCCGGCTCACCAATGCTCTGAGCTGCAACGATACCAACAGGATCGCCAATAGTGGCAGGTTTCTGGGTAGAGAGATTACGTCCGTAACATTTGGCACAAATACCTCTATCTGCTTCGCAGGTTAAAGCACTGCGAACATGAACAGATATCAGACCATGGTTCTGCAAAGTCTTAGCCATTTTATTGGAGATTTCATCACCAAGAGCAACCAGTACTTTTCCGGTTATCGGGCTAATGATATCATCCACCACGGTGCGTCCCTGAATACGTTCTGCAAGAGTCTGCACAATTTCGTTGCCCTCTTTCAGAACAGTCATGTGTACACCACGAGCGGTTCCGCAATCCTCTACGGTGATGATGGCATTCTGAGCCACATCAACCAAACGGCGGGTAAGGTAACCTGCATCGGCAGTTTTAAGCGCAGTATCAGCCAAACCTTTTCTGGCTCCGTGAGTGGATACAAAGTATTCAAGCACGGTTAAGCCTTCTTTGAAGTTAGACTTGATGGGGGTTTCAATAACGTCTGCACCACCACCGATACTAATCTTGGTAGGCTTATCCATCAAACCACGCATTCCGCCTAACTGCTTAATCTGGTCTTTGCTACCGCGAGCACCGGATTTGTACATCATATATATAGAGTTCAATCCGTTTCTGGTATGCGACAGTTCTTCCATCATCTCGTCAGTTACGCGCACTGTGGTTTTCTTCCATTGGTCAACAACGCGTCCGAAACGCTCGTTCTCGGTAATACCACCCTTTTGGTGTAGATCGGTAATCTTTTTTACTTCCTCTTCGGATTGGGCAATAATCTCAGCCTTACGCTTGGGAACTACAATGTCACCAAAACTGAAGGTAACGCCAGCACGTGTAGCATAACGGAAGCCCATGGCTTTCAGGTCGTCCAATATCACGGCTGTACGCCACTGCCCCACTGCATCAAAACACAGCATGGCAAGGTCATTCAGTTTGCCTTTATCATAAGTAATGTTCTGGAATCCAACTTCCTGAGGGATAATCTGGTTAAAGATAACTCTTCCAACTGTGGTGGTAACTAACTCGGAATCGAGCTTTACCCGAATCCAGGTATGTAAATCAAGGCTACGCTCAATAACAGCTTCACCCTTTACACAGCAGAACATTTCCTCGGATTCATAGGCTGCAATAACATCATCAACACCATAGAAATGGCGAAGTTTGTTCAGATCATCAGGAGCCGGAGCTTCTTCCATAGTCAGATAATAGCAACCCAGCACAATATCCTGGTTAGCAGCCATGGCTAAACGGCCATTAGCAGGTAACAACAGATTACGCGTGGAAAGCATCAGAACTCTTGCTTCTATCTGCGCTTCCAGGGAAAGAGGTACATACACACCCATCTGATCGCCATCAAAGTCCGCATTGAAAGGAACGCAAACCATGGGATGAAGCTGAATGGCTTTATTATCCGTTAACACAGGCATAAATGCCTGAATACCGAGACGGTGAAGGGTGGGCGCACGGTTCAGCAGGACAGGATAATCTTTTATCACTTCTTCGAGGATAGACCATATTTCAGGTTGTTTCTTCTCGATAAGCTTCTTAGCATTTTTTACCTTGTCCACTTCACCCATTTTTTGAAGCTTCTCAATCAAATAGGGCTTAAACAGCTCAACTGCCATCTCTTTGGGGAGCCCGCATTGGTAAAGCTTCAGCTCTGGTCCTACAGTAATAACTGAACGACCGGAATAGTCCACACGTTTACCCAAAAGGTTTTGGCGGAAACGTCCCTGTTTTCCCTTAAGCTGATCAGTTAAGGACTTCAGGGGGCGATTACCTCTGCCACGAACTGGGCGTGCCTTACGGCTGTTATCTATCAGCGCATCCACAGCTTCCTGCAGCATACGTTTCTCATTGCGGAGAATAACTTCAGGTGCTCGGATTTCCAGCAAACCTTTAAGACGGTTATTACGGGTAATAACTCTGCGGTACAAATCATTGAAATCCGCAGTAGCAAAGCGTCCGCCTTCAAGAGGCACAAGGGGTCTAAGCGTGGGTGGAAGCACAGGAAGGGCTTCCATAATCATATGCTCCGGAAGGTTACCGCTTTTAATGAAGGCATCCACTATCTTTAGCTTGTTTATCAGCTTCTGCTTACGAAGGGCGGATTCTTCAAATTTTAGGCGGGTTCTAAGGTCCAGAGCATCATTCTTAAGATTAATGCGGGAGAGCAATTCTCTAACAGCTTCAGCACCCATAAGGGCTATGAAGTTGTCTCCTACTTTGTCCTTAATCTCGTAATACTCATCCACTTCCAACAGCTCCATCTTCTCATAGGGGCTGTCACCGGGATCTATAACAATATAGGATTCGTAGTAAAGCACTCTTTCGAGGTCTTTAACCGTCATATCCAAAATAGTCCCAATCTTGCTGGGTGCACTTTTCACGAACCATATATGGGCAATCGGAACTGCAAGATCAATATGCCCCATACGGGTTCTACGCACACGGGAAGTGGTGACCAATACATTACATCTGTCACAAACGGTGTTTTGAAACCGTTTCTTTTTGTACTTACCGCAGGCACATTCATAATCCCTTTCCGGACCAAAGATACGTTCACAAAATAATCCGTCTTTTTCGGGCTTCAGGGTGCGGTAGTTCAAGGTATCCGGCTTGGTAACCTCGCCATGAGACCATTCATTTACAATAGTATCCGGAGAGGCAATCTTGATGCGAACTGCATCGTATTCATTGGGTCTTATTTCACGTCTGGTATCTTTTAACACGATTGTCTCCTCTTACCGGTCACCATCGTCTTTGATAAATTCAATATCAAAGCCGAGGGATTTAAGTTCACTTGTTAACACATTGAAAGATTCCGGCACACCGGGAGCGGGCGGATTCTCACCCCTTGTGATGGCTTTGAAGGCGTTATTACGCCCATCCACATCATCACTCTTAATAGTAAGCATTTCTTCCAAAAGGTGAGCAGCACCGTAAGCTTCCAAAGCCCAAACTTCCATTTCTCCCAAACGTTGACCACCATGCTGGGCTTTACCACCCAGGGGTTGTTGGGTAATCAGAGAATAAGGACCAGTGGAGCGGGCATGCATTTTGTCGGCTACCAAGTGATTCAGTTTCATCATATAGATAACACCAACAGTTACTCTTTCTTTGAAGGGCTCGCCGGACTTACCGTCATATAAAACGCTCTTACCGTCTTCCGGTAACCCCGCATTACGTAGCTCACCGCAGATGTCTTCGATAGTAGCACCATCGAAGATAGGGGTTTCAACTTCGAATCCAAGGGCTCTGGCAGCCATACCCAGATGAGTTTCCATAATCTGACCTATGTTCATACGTGAAGGCACGCCAAGGGGATTCAGCACTATATCAACTGGAGATCCGTCCTCAAGGAATGGCATATCTTCTATTGGAGCAACAATGGATATCACACCTTTGTTACCATGGCGACCTGCCATCTTGTCTCCAACTTCAATTTTCCGTTTCTTGGCAACATATACTTTCACCATTTTACGAACGCCATACTGAAGTTCATCACCATGTTTGATACGCTCGCGTGATTTCTTGTATTCGTTGTCACTTTGTTCCAAAGATTGCTTTATCTTTAGAGCTATCTGCGCATATATTTGGTTGTTTACTTCAGCGTCTTCAACCAGTTCAACATCCAGATCAAGCTTCTTGAAGTTAATTCGCTTTATATCATCCTTACTAATCTTTTTTCCGGGTGCGATGAAAGGAGTATTGGTCTTTTCATCCCAAATAGTTTTTGCTATCTGCCCTAAAAGCATTTCAGTAAGTTTCTCTTCTTTGAACTCGTCCACCTTTTTCCGGCGATAAGTAAGCTCAGCTTTTAGTATCTGTATTTTATCATCGTTTTCTTCGTCCAGATCACTACCTTCTTCGAGGCGGCTGAAAACCTTTACATCGATAACTACACCTTCCATACCGGGCTTGGCTTTCAATGAACTATTGGTGAAATCACCTGCACGATCACCAAATAGGGCTCGCATCAGGTTTTCTTCCGGGGAAGGATCAATCTCTATGCTCTTGGGGGTTACCTTACCAACGATAACGTCGCCGGCATGTATAACACTACCCACACGGATAATACCGGTTTTGTCCAAATTACGCAAGGCTTGAGCAGGGACGTTAGGAATATCATACGCCAGTTCTTCGCGTCCATTCTTTACGTTACGTACCAGCACTTCCATTTCTTCAATATATATAGATGTTAATGTATCCTCGCGAGCTACTTTCTCGCTTAGGATAATAGCATCTTCATAGTTATAGCCATACCAGGGCATAAATGCCACCAGCATGTTGGTACCCAAAGCAAGGCGGTTATCTTCCACGCATGCACCATCAGAGATGGGTTGCCCTTTTTTAACCGTATCACCTATGCGCACAACAGGACGCTGATTACTGCAAGTATCCTGATTGGTACGCACGAACTTCTTTAGTTGAATCCGGTTACCTGTACTTAGGTAGAAAGCTTCATCCTTTTCATTCACCGGCTTCAGTTCTATGTAAGAGGATGTTACATTGCTAACTATTCCATCGTAAGGTGCAACTGCTATACAAGATGTATCCATCGCTGCAATCTTTTCCATGCCTGTTCCCACAAGAGGTGCCTGTGGGTTTATCAACGGCACAGCCTGACGCTGCATATTCGAGCCCATCAAGGCACGGTTCGCATCGTCATGCTCGAGGAAAGGAATCATTGCTGCAGAGACAGAAACCATCTGCTGAGGAGATACGTCCATGTATTGCACTTGTTTGGGGTCAACCTGGATAAAATCACCACGCTCACGGGCAAAGATAATCTCGTCCATTATGCGTCGGTTATCATCAAGTCGAACATCCGATTGGGCTATAATACACTTTTCTTCCTGAGCTGCATCGAAGTATTCATAATCGTCAGTTACATAACCGTCCACCACCTTACGGTAGGGAGTTTCTATAAATCCAAGGTGATTAATCTTGGAGTAAATCGCTGGAGAAACTATCAAACCAATGTTAGGTCCTTCCGGGGTTTCAATCGGGCATACACGTCCATAATGTGATGAATGAACGTCGCGCACCTCAAAACCTGCTCTGTCACGAGCTAAACCACCTGGTCCCAACGCGGAAAAGGCACGTTTGTGACGCAAGGCAGCCAATGGATTAGTTTGTTCCATGAATTGGGATAACTGACCGGTAAGGAAAAAGGATTGAACTACAGATATCAGGGCATTGCTGTTCACCAGATCGTGCACAGTTATCTCATCGATATTGGAGATTGCCATTCTCTCTTGAATAATTCTGGCAACCATTCCCAAACCGGATGTATACTGCTCTTGCAGTAGTTCGCCCACAGTTCTTACTCTGCGGTTCGCCAGATTGTCTATATCATCCACCTCATCATCATCGTGATAGATATTGATCAGGGTTTTAAAGATGTTTACAAAATCCTCAACCGTCAATGTCATGGTATTAGGATCAATGTCCAAACCAAGGCGAGAATTGATCTTGTAACGACCTACTTCGCCCAGGTTATAACGCTTCTCATTAAAGAACATCCTGTCCACAAGCTGCTTTGCAGCTTCAACAGGAGCATCCTCTCCGGGACGTATCAAGCTGTATATCTTTTTAAGAGCTTCATCCTGATTAAAAGTGGGGTCTTTAGCAAGAGTGTTTTCCAATACTTTACGGGCTATTTCATAATTGTAGTCTATCACTTCAACGTTACTGATTTTCCTGTCTTGCAGGAATTTAATCAGTGAATCGGTGACTTGCTCATTAGCATGAGCGATTGGTTCAGGATTACCTTCTTCAAATATCTCTGCATACAAGTGGCGGTTTTTTGCTTCCTTGGTGCTAAGCATCTCGCTCTTATAAAATGTCTTTCGTAAATCGTCATTAGTAGATATACCGATAGCACGCAGCAATGTGGTAACGGGCAGCTTGCGCCTTTTATCAATGTGTACATACATCACATCGTGAATATCAATATCAAATTCCAACCAGGAACCGTTATAGGGGATAACCTTGGCGGAATAAAGTGTTTTACCACTGGGGTGCTTTTCTTCAGAGAAGAATACTCCGGGTGAGCGTTGAAGCTGAGAAATGATCACACGCTCTGCACCGTTAACAACAAACGTACCCTGCTCAGTTACAAGGGGGATTTCACCTAAGAATACATCTTGTTCAAGTGTGTCTTTATGCTCTCTTACGCCTTCATTGTTTTCAAATACACTAAGCCTCATCTTGGCTTTCAGAGGCGCTTGATACGATAAATTGCGCTCGCGGCATTCTTCTATGGCATACTTCTCTTGCAATACATTGTATTCAATGAACTCAAGCAGGAAATTACCCTTAGAATCCTCAAGCGGGAATATGGATTCGAACACGGCTTGTAAGCCCCTCTTTTCTCTGCGCTGCGGGTGAATTTCCTTCTGTAAAAAATCGTTGAAGGAATCCACTTGCATTGCCAGAAGATTCGGTATTTCAACTTCTGGGATACCTAATTCTGCAAATCTTCCGGATATTCGGGAATAACTTTTGACCTTTCTCAAAAGCTCTCTCCTTTGCGGTTTTTCATACCAACATCATGGGTCTTGGGTTAATAATTATTCTTCTCACGCTTTGTGCGCCACAGCTATGAATGGTTACGTATAAAGCTCTTCATGGGTTTCAATTATATTTGGTTATTATGCTCAAATTAGTCCAAAAAAAGTCCCTGCGGACTTTTTTTGGACATTTATCAAACCGTGAAGTCCTTACTTGACTTCGACAGTTGCACCGGCTTCTTCAAGTTTCTTCTTAACTGAATCGGCTTCTTCCTTGGATACTTTTTCGGACACAAGTTTCGGTGCGCCATCAACGAGGTCTTTCGCTTCTTTCAAACCAAGCTTGGTGATTTCGCGAACAACCTTAATAACGTTGATTTTCTTATCGCCGGCATTTGCCAGGATAACGTCGAACTCTGTTTGTTCTTCTTTGGCAGCTTCGGCAGCAGCAGGAGCAGCGAAAGCGGCTACAGGAGCAGCAGCGGAAACGCCAAAAATCTCTTCCATTTCTTTCACTAATTCAGAGAGATCAAGAACGGTCATCTCTTTAATCAGATCAATTACTTGTTGCTTTTTATCGGACATTGTTCCTCCATCGGATATATGAATAATTTCTTAGCTGGCTTCAGCTTGTTTTTTTACTATGGCATCAAGAGCATACACAAACTTGCGTATGATTCCTTGGTTAATACTTACGAAGTTCGCTATCGGGGCTTGCATGCCACTCAACACCTTCGCAAGAAGTTCTTCGCGGGACGGAAGCTTCGCCAAAGCTGTAAGTTCAGCAGCACTGAATAAGTGCCCTGCAACATAACCAACCTTGAAGCCGGGGAATTTTTTATCTTCCATCACTTCTTTAAGGAATTTGATAAGCTCACGAGCAGGAGAAACTTCATCCAGTTTACAAACTGCTACGGCTGTGGGACCTACCAATTCGGAATCCAATTCGGTAATACCCAGACCATTGAGTGCGATTTTAATCAGGGTATTCTTTTGGACAAAATAATCCACTTGATTTGCTCTGAAACGGTTGCGCAATTGATTCACTTGTTCGATGTTTATTCCCTTATAATCCACCAGTACAATCGCTTTTGCGCCACTTAATCTCGCTGTCAAGTCTTTTACTGTGTCATACTTAACATTTTGAACCATGCTAATACTCCCTTAGCTCTTTGCTTCCAAGGTTGCGCTTGCGACCTGAATTTTGATGCCGGGACCCATTGTAGTGCAGAGGGTTATGCTGCGAATAAAAACACCCTTCAATGTAGCAGGACGTTCCTTAATTACGGCTCCGAGGATAGCCTTGATATTCTCTCTAAGCTTAACCTCTTCAAAGCTGAATTTGCCAGCCGGAATATGCAGATTGGCAAACTTATCTACGCGATAAGTAACCTTTCCACCTTTGGCTTCTTCCACAGCTTTCGCCACATCCATGGTAACTGTTCCTACCTTGGGGTTTGGCATAAGTCCTCTGGGGCCTAAAACGCGTCCCAGTTTTCCGATCCGTCCCATTAAATTGGGGGTAGAGACCACCACGTCAAAATCAAACCAACCGGCTGTGATTTTTTCCATGAGATCATCCACGCCTACGTAATCAGCGCCAGCTTGTCTGGCTTCATCTGCTTTGTCACCTTCAGCAAATACGAGCACACGCATGACCTTACCTGTTCCATGAGGTAATACCAGCGAGTTCCGAATCTGTTGATCGGCTTTACGAGGATCGACGCCTAAATTGAAATGCATCTCCACGGTCTCGTCGAACTTAGAAGCCGGTAAAGACTTCAAAAGTTTTAGAGCTTCCGGAAGATCAAATCTCTTCTGGCGGTCGAACATCGTATAGGCGACGTTGTACCTTTTACTATGTTTCATTGACTCTCCTTATGAATACTATCTCCTGCAAAGGAAGCATCAGTCCTCAATTGTGACGCCCATGCTTCTTGCAGTTCCAGCGATCATACTCATAGCGGATTCAAGGGAATGGCAATTCATGTCTTGAATTTTTAGTTCTGCTATATTCTTAAGTTGTGCTTTGTTGATTTTACCAACCTTGTTCTTGTTGGGAATAGCGCTGCCTTTGGCAAGCCCCGCTTCTTTCTTTATCAACACAGCGGCAGGTGGGGTTTTAATTTCAAAAGTGAATGATTTATTCTTCGCCACATAAATCAAAACAGGAAAAACCATCCCTGGTTGATCGGCGGTTTTCTCGTTAAACTGACGGCAAAATTCAGGAATATTCACACCTGCCTGACCCAGGGCGGGACCCACGGGCGGAGCTGGTGTTGCCTTTCCGGCGGGAAGCTGCAGTTTAATGGTTGCTACGGCATCTTTAGGTTTTGCCATTTCTATTACCTCTATCTTTATGTCTTATTTCTTAATCAGTTCTACCTGGTTAGCATTTAGCTCAACAGGTGTACGGCGTCCGAAAACGGTTACGTCTATAATCAGCTTGTTGCCATCCTCTGTGGATTTCTGCACCAAGCCTTCAAAATCTGAGAAGGGACCTGCGGTTACCTTCACCATGTCTCCCGGCATAAAGGAGAAAGTCTTTATATCCCTATCGGGATCTGTAATTCCCAGAAGCCTGTCTACCTCTTCCTGGGATAGAGCTGCAGGTTCTTTGTGATCTTTACCGATTCCTAAAAAACTGGTGACACCGGCAATACTGAGGACATAGCTTTTCAGCTCGGAACTCATTTCTGCTTCCATAATAACATAGGAAGTGAACAACTTCTTTTCCCGCTCTATCTTCTTGCCTTCACGGATGATAAAAGATTTTCGCACCGGTACAAGTAATCTGCCAACCACCGCTTCCATAGAAGTGTTGATCAGACCCTTTTCGATGGCGGTCTTCACTTTGTTTTCATGACCAGAATAGGTATGAATTACATACCATTTCATCCTATGCTTCCTATCCTCTTAGAATACAAGTTGAATGATCTTGCTGAATCCAAAATCTATCAATGATAAAAATATCGCAACGATTACGGACATCACTATCACTACGGTAGTTCCTTCCTTCAAGTCGGCCTTATTAGGCCATGTTACGCATTTCATCTCGGAACGGACGTCGCGGAAAAAACGACTTACTTTCTCGAACTTCATTTCTCTTTTTTCCAATTTAAAAATTTCTGGGCTGGAGAATATTGATTCTCCGCTAAAGCCAAACCGAAATCCGGCTCACTAAATAATGTGGCAGGACAGGCAGGAATCGAACCCGCAACACCCGGTTTTGGAGACCGGTGCTCTACCAGTTGAACTACTGTCCTGCGCAACATATCAAAAGCGCTTAGCGCTGTTTGTGGTTTGTATGCTTCCTGCAGGTGGGGCAGAATTTCTTCAGCTCCATTCTGTTCGGATGCTTGCGTTTGTTGCGGGTGGTCGTATAATTACGATTCTTGCATTCTTCGCAAGCTAAGATTATGATATCTCTCATTGTTCCAGCTTCCGGTTATTAGTCGATAACTGAAGAAACAACGCCACTACCGATGGTGTGTCCACCTTCGCGGATAGCGAAGCGAAGACCCTGTTCCATGGCGATAGGGGTGATAAGTTCAGCCTGGATCTCCACGTTGTCACCGGGCATAACCATCTTCACGCCTTCAGGAAGGGTGAGGCTGCCGGTAACGTCGGTGGTGCGGAAATAGAACTGAGGACGGTAGCCGGTCTGGAAAGGTTTGTGGCGTCCGCCTTCATCTTTTGTCAGCACGTAGGTTTGACCCACGAACTTGGTGTGGGGTTTGATGGATTTCGGCTTGGCAAGCACCATACCGCGTTCCATATCTGTCTTGGCAAAGCCACGAAGCAGCAAACCAACGTTGTCGCCGGCTTCAGCCTGATCGAGCAGCTTGCGGAACATTTCCACGCCTGTGCAAGTAGTTTCCACAGTTTCGCGGATACCAACACGTTCAACTTTGTCCTGAATCTTGATTATACCACGTTCCACACGACCGGTGGCAACAGTGCCACGACCGGGGATGGAGAACACGTCTTCCACGGGCATAAGGAAAGGTTTGTCGGTTGCACGGTCTGGCAGCGGAATGTAGCTATCAACTGCATCCACAAGTGCCTGGATCTGTGCTTCACCTTCAGGATCGCCATTCAGGGCTTTAAGAGCTGAACCGCGAA
The DNA here is from genome assembly GCA_002840645.1 of Candidatus Cloacimonetes bacterium HGW-Cloacimonetes-3. GTDB lineage: Bacteria > Cloacimonadota > Cloacimonadia > Cloacimonadales > Cloacimonadaceae > Cloacimonas. The sequence continues at coordinate 259,773 of PHBO01000003.1, read as the reverse complement.
TAACTGGAATCTCGTCGCCGGGGAATTCATACTTGTCAAGAAGTTCACGAACTTCCATTTCCACGAGCTCAAGCAGTTCCTCGTCTTCAACCAAGTCGCATTTGTTCAGGAACACAACAATGGCAGGTACACCAACCTGACGGGCAAGCAGGATGTGCTCGCGGGTCTGAGGCATGGGGCCGTCATAAGCACTAACCACAACGATGGCACCATCCATCTGAGCTGCACCAGTGATCATGTTCTTGATGTAGTCAGCATGGCCGGGACAATCGACGTGCGCATAGTGACGCTTGTCTGATTCGTATTCCACGTGTGCTGTGGCGATGGTTATACCGCGGGCTTTTTCTTCCGGTGCGTTATCGATACTATCGAATGAACGGAATTTAGCGCCGCCCTTCTTACTGAGATACAAAGTAATCGCTGCGGTGAGAGTTGTTTTGCCATGGTCAATATGACCGATCGTACCCACGTTTACGTGCGGCTTGTTACGTACGAATTTCTCTTTTGCCATTGTTCCTCCTGGAATTCACATTCCATGTCGTGTTTATTTCGCTTTAGTAAAATGAGAAATCAAGGGAATTAACCCCGTTTCTTTATATCGATTCGCTTGCGCGCATCAAATTCGTTTTAGCATGAGTCGGCTCGGTCAACTGCTTAATGTGCCACCTTTAAACTAAGGTGGAGCTCAAGATCGGATTCGAACCGATGACCTCCTCCTTACCAAGGAGGTGCTCTACCTGCTGAGCTACTTGAGCTTAAATCCACATTATCTTGAGGATTCGAACCTCCGAAGTCGTCTGACGACAGATTTACAGTCTGTTCCCTTTGGCCGCTCGGGAACCTCTCCACAATTTCTGGAGCCGATGAAGGGAGTTGAACCCCCAACCTATTGATTACAAATCAATTGCTCTACCATTGAGCTACATCGGCAACAAGTTCTGTCAAGCAATTTCATTAGCCTGTTTTTGTCAATATCTTTTTCGGACTCACTCTATAACCTTCGCGATTTCTCACTTAGATGGCTAAGAAATTTTCTACCCCCTTTCTGTCAACAGTTTTTTGAAGCTTTTTATACGCTTTACAAAAGAGAATGCTGCAAGGTCTCAACCAAGCATGCAAATCTGTAACCTCCCATGGGGATGTACAGTCGCCCTTTGTCCTATCTTTAGTATTGCCCTAACAATTCTCTAATGATTCCCTAACGGCGTTAGGGAATTGTTAGGGAATTGTTATGGAGTTATTAGAGATAGAAGCAGGGAAGATGTGGCATTTAACAAGGACGCACATAAACAACTATCGTGTTCTACCACAATGGTTAAGCGTCTTCCCGGATTAGAGAATCAGTCCGTGAAAATAGTGTCTTTTGTTTAGATTGCTGTTATAGGGTGATAATTATTTACCTTGCAAACATAGAAATACATCAGATTCATCATCTCCGGTTCGAAGATTAGAGTATCGTATTCATTATCAAGACATTCGGCAAGTTTATACGCCTCTGCTATTGCCAGAGTATAAAGCTCTGCCGGGTTATCGGGCTGGCTGTTTGTAAATTTCACGGTGTTAAACGCTGCATTGATATCAAGGCTTAGTGGGGTGATGTCTGTATAGTCAAAATATTGCCACTCACCAGTTTTGATATTGAATTCATAAAGAGGGAGGAATCTGTAGCCATATTCACTTACAAAAGTGATGGCATTCATTAGATAATCTATCTCTGCTTCTTCCATCCCAAAGTGCAGATTCACCCTTACCCAGCCGGGTTTAATGCCAGTGTAGCCGATATTGGTGATCATGCACCGGTAATAATCCGAAAACTTCTGCTCTATCTTCATTAAATAGTGTCCATAGGGACCTGCACAGGAGCATCCTGCCCGGGATTGAATGCCAAAAAGATCGTTTAGCAACTTGGTGACAAACTTGGGGTGCAAGTACTTGTCTTTGTGGACTATGTTAAAGGGGATAATCGGTATTTTTCTCTCCGTCTCCGTGGGTCCATAGAATACAATCTTATCATTGTGAGTAAACTCTGCCATAAAACGTTGATAGTAGTATGTTTCCAACTGTTCAATGTTATCCAAACCGATTTTATCTTTAAGCTGGAACACCAGTGCTGTTCTTATGGCTTGCAGAATACCGGGAGTTCCGGGCTTTTCTCGGGATTCGATGTCTTTTATAAACTCCTGCTTTTCGGGAGAGACGTAATCCACAGTGCCTCCCGCAGCTACCGTGGGGGCTAAATGGGTTGGGTATATGTCGGAATTGAAAATCAGTAACCCTGAAGACCCAGGACCTCCTATGAACTTGTGCGGAGACAAAAAGATTGCATCAAAATATGCTTCATCATCCAGGTTCATATCTATTTTGACGTAAGGCGCACAGGCAGCAAAATCAAAACACGCCAAAGCACCGTTGCGGTGAAGTATTCTGGCTACTTCATATACATCCGTCCGTAAGCCGCTTACATTGGAAGCAGCCGAGAATGAACCTATCTTCAATCTATGCGAGTATTGCGGATTGGAAACCATGTTTTCGAGCACAGCCAAATCCAACCCGGAATCGTCCGCAAGGGGAACTTCGATAATATCGCACAAGGTCTGTCTCCACATCAATTCGTTGGAATGATGCTCATAGGGACCTACAAACACAATGGGTTTATGTTCGTTCATATAGGCACGCAAGGCAAGGTTGCATTCGTCCCTGTCAGGGTTTCGCAGCAAACAGCTATTCAGAAAACCATTAACCCGTTCTCTGGTTGCAGGAGGCCAGTAAACCCCCAGAATCTGCTGTAATTTGGCTATGCCGCCGGTAGTGCCGGATTCTGTAAAAATTATCTTTCCCTTGGCACCGGCATTCACAGCTTGCTTAATCACTTTTTCCGCTTCATGTAATAGATGGGTCATTGTCTTGCCGGTAAAATCATCCTCTGTGTGAGTATTGGCGTAGAACTGAAGCATGTGCTGGATATAGTTTTCTATCGATTGCAGACCTCTGCCGCTGGCGGTATAATCAGCATACACTAAGGGTCTTTGCCCAAATGGAGTATCAATACTTATATTTTTTCCAATGATGTCCTTCCGTAGCCACTCAAGCTGTTTTATCAAATCCACAGTGTTCATAACTTATCATCCTTAGGTGTTATTGGTGCAATATCCTGATTAATTTCACCATAGTCACAGCCTGAAATCTGTCAATCACAAATGTATTAGCTTACTTTCAAGCTTAACGATGCCGGCTTTCCTGCCTATGTTTACAATCGCCACTATCACAAATAGATATCGATATTTAGTAATCATCTCAGTACGTTAACGTTTTTGTGGGGGACGCAACAAATATTACACTACCATGCTGAGTAAGATAATTAATGATTGACACGATATTCAAGCTTGGAATCATGCGCCAATAAATAGTAATACGCGCAAGGTGATACTGTGAACTGTTGCCGTATGTGCAACGTTTGTAATATGTTTGTGAAAAGGATATGCAGCATGTCTCATAGCCAAAACAGGCTTTTTTTATGTGAAAAAGCAGTAATTTCGTATTTTAACGGCTTAGCCTTCAGGGCTAATTGCCAATTATTACCCACACTTTGTTATAATAAATAAGCCTCGAGGAGAATCAATGAAAAAAAAAATCACCCTGTTCATGTTCCTGCTTATCATGCTTGGAACAATGTCCACTCTAATGTATGGGACGGTTACCAAAACCGTTGCTGCAACAGGAGCAGATTTTACTACTTTAGCTGCGGCAGTAACATGGCTAAATGGGCAAACAATCGATGATAACTTTGTTATTGATGTTACACCTGGCCATACTGAGTCCGTAACTGCACCAATAATTTTAACAGCCACCGGCACTTCCTCTTTCTCAATAACCATCCAAAAAGCCACGGCTGGTGCGAATCCAATTATAACCCGTACCGATTCAGGGTCGTCATCAACATCGACCTTCGGGGGACAAGGTGATGCTGTGTTCATTATCCAGGGAACAGATTACCTGACTATAGACGGTATAAACCTCGCAACTCAAAACCAGAGTATTGAATACGGGTACTACTTCCGTAAAGCAAGCACAACCAATGGTAACAAATTTGACACTATTAAGAATTGCACTATTACCATGACCAAGGGCACAAGCCAATATGTTGTTGGTATCTATGGTTCCAATAATGACACGGCTTCATTGGTTTCATCTGCTACCGGAGTTACTATCACTTCCACAGGTGGACGCAATGAATCACTGGCTTTCTATGGTAATACTATCCAAAACGTTCATGCTGGTATCGCCCTACGGGGATACAACCATTCATCCTCCCCTTATGATTTAAATGACCAGAACATGATGGTAGGACAAGCTGGAGCTGGTAACATCATCCAGAACTTCGCTGGCGGAAGCGCAAATACTACCTATGGCGTTTACATGATCTATCAGACAAGCCCTAATGTTAGTTACAATACTATTGCCAACGCATCCGGTGGCGGTTCCAATGCCACTTCTACACTGTATGGCATATTCTTCTCGACCTCTTCTTCAGGTGGCGCAATGGTGTTTGATAATAATGCTATCACCCTGAATCAAGGTAGCACTTCCATCGCCAATGCAATACATATAGCTCCTAACGGAACTTCTGTAAGTGTGAGCAATAACGTCTTGAACTATGGTGCTTTTGCCTCCACAACAGCTTCTTACGCTATCACTTGCAGCAATACTACTCCGAATATGACAATAACCGGAAATTACAACAGCTCTCCGATCACCAAAACCGGTGCGGGTGCTTTTTACCCCTATTACGATAATGGCAGCCCCTCAGGAGGAACAGCCACAATCGCTAACAATAACTTCTCCAATATCACTTTAACAGGTTCTTCCACGTTTATTGGAATTCAGCATACTACTACTAATACACAAATGGTAAACGCCTACGGAAACACGGTTTCCAATATCACCGGCGGTACTGGAACCATCTCTGGAATAAATGTAACTTACGGAGCAATTGGAAGCTCTGTGTACAACAACACGGTCACGAATATCACCAACGGCAATACTCTCTATGGGATGAATGTTGCCAGCACATCGACTGTCGGCATGGTAATATATAATAATACGGTGAACAGTCTTACCGGAACCGGTGCTTCTGTAGTTTGTGGCATCTATACGGCCGGTGCAGCAACAGGCGGAACTACCAACATATACCAGCATGAGGTGTATGATATTTTTGCCAATAATGCCGGCGGCAGCGCATGGGGTATATATATCAGCGGCGGAAGTGGAACAACCAATGTCCATAACAACCTGATCTATAACATCCGTGCCCTGGGATCAACCTCCTCATCCTCCGCACCTACTATTGGTGGTATCCGTATTTCTGGAGGCACTACCAATAACGTACACTACAATAGCTGCCTGCTAAACTACGATGGAGCTAATGCTTATTTTGCAAGTGCAGGATTGTACATAAACGGCGGCACTACCAACGAAATTCGTAACAACATCTTTGTTAATAAGTGCACTCCCGGTGCCAGCGGTCGCAGTGTTGCAGTATGGAAAACCGCTTCCGGAACAACTAACTTCGGTTACAACTCCAATAAGAACATCTACTGGACAGGAGATAGCCCCGATGCCACACACCCAATTGGATATTTCAGTTCTACTGCCTATCCAACCCTGGCAGAATACAAATCTGCTTTGATGGATCGCGATCAGGCATCATATTCTGAAAATGTGATGTTCTTAAGCGAGTCCGCTCCCTATGACCTGCACATCAATTCTGATGTTCCTACCAGAGTGGAAGGTAATGGTGTAGTTGTTGCAGGCTGTGCGATAGACTTCGATAATCAGGATAGAAATGCCTCTACCCCCGATATCGGTGCAGACGAAGGTGATTTTACCGCAGTTGTAGCTGCCCCCGGAACACCGGTTTATAGCAGCCCTTTAGATACTGCAACTGGAGTTTCTGTTAATGCACCCCTTGCTTGGTCTGCCAATTCCGAAGGTGGTACTCCCACCAGCTACGAAGTGTATTTCGGACAGTCTGATCCCCCCGATTATTTAGAAACTATTGCAGTTACTACATCTACACCAGCCAGAGAGTTTGGCAAGAGCTATTATTGGAAGGTGAAGGCTATCAACGAACAGGGTGATGCTGAAGGATCAGTGTGGTCATTCACTGTTGCTACTGGCGTTCCAGTTCTCACCTACCCGGGTGATACTACAACAGGTATCTCTGCCAACCCCACTTTCACATGGGGTGCGGTTGCCGGTGCCACCTATAAGATCAAATGTGGAACTTCTTCAGGTGCAACAGACGTTCTTGATATGGTAGCGTGTGCTACAAATTCCTACCCTGTTATTACACCATTACCGTATAGCACACCATTATACTGGTCTGTGTATTCCGTTAACGGTGCACAAGAAATTCAAAGTGCTGAATGGTCTTTCACCACAATGGCAAATCCTAACAACTATAGTTACCCCTACACAATGGATTTCGAAGAGATCACCACTGCCGGCAGTCTACCCCAGTATTGGAGCAAGACTGGAAGTAAGTGGACTTCGATGACTACTACCAGTACATACTACAGAGCACCTCGTGGCGGAACTGATTATCTCACTTGCGCATACAGCTCTACAACCACAGATTGGTTATTCTCGCGCGGCATGTATCTTGATGCATCTAAAACATACGATCTTGGTATGTGGTACAATACAGATGGATTGGCCGGGTGGACATCATTCAAAATGTATATTGGTACATTGGCGAGTGGTACGGCAATGACAACAGAACTTGCTTCTGTATCAGGACCAACCAACACGACTTATACCCAAATGAGTAGAACAGCATGGCAACCTCCGGCATCCGGTGTTTACTATGTTGGATTCCAGGTAATCGCAACAAGCGGTCCATGGTATATGTGTTTCGATGATTTTTCAATAGCCGAAACTCCCACGAACCCCATGTTTGCTATTAACCCCACCAGCAAAGCTTTCGGTCTTAAAGGTGTATTCACTCAGACTGATCAGCTCTTCACAATTTCCAATGCTGGCCAAGGGACTCTCACTATATCCGCTATCGAGCGTGAAGGTGACGGTTGCTTCTCCCTTATAGGACTTCCGGAACTGCCTATTGAACTTACCCCCTCCAGTCCATCCACTACTTTTACTGTACGCTATAATCCTACTGTAGCAGGTGATTTTACCGGAAACATTAAAATTACTGATGACCTTAGTGAAAAAGCCCTCAGGAATGTAGCGTTAACAGCCTCAGCGTTCGACCCCATCCTGCCCATCCCCTATACTCAGGACTTCAGTGCAGGAACTACATTGCCCACTAACTGGACACAAAGTACATCTGCATGGTCGATAGCTTCTTCACATGGCAGGACCAATAATGCTATACACAAGAACGTCTTTACCGCAGGAACAGTAGGTTGGTTCCAAACCCAGCCCATCGGACCGATCACCGGTTCAACCCGCTTGTCCTTCTATTACCGTCTGGTAAACTATAGCGGTTACCCAACCGGTAGTGCCTATACCCCCGGTGTAGACGACAAAATCAAGGTCTGGGTTTCCACAGATGAAGGGTTAAACTTCGTACAATACGATGAGATTAACAGCACAAACCATGCTACTTCTCTCACTTGGGCAGAAAAACAGGTATGGCTCAGCGGTTCAAAAGCAAACAACAACGACCGCATTGTCCTGAAGTTTGAAGCTACCTGGGGCTCAGGTGACTGGTATATAGATATAGACGACATCATTGTTGAACATGTCAGTGCTACACCTGTATTCAGTATCACTCCAGCCAGTAAGGCTTTTGGAGATACACAGATTAATTCCAGCTCTGCTTCACAGGACTTTACAATCAAAAATGCCGGTGGCGGAACCCTCACAATAAGCGAGATCAGTCTTGCCGGTGTAAATGCAGATCAATTCATCCTTACAAATGGCAACGCTATTCCCAAAGACCTGGGTGCAGGCCAATCAATTGTTGTATCTGTTGTTAGCCATCCTACATCCATAGGTGCTAAAACTGCATCACTTAAAGTAGTGGATAACATTGCCAAGGCAACTAACTATGCTTCTCTTACCGGTACTGGTGTGGATATGACAATCTACAACTTACCTTACCTGCAGACGCTTAGTGAAGCTCCCCAGGCTCAATACTGGCAGCAGGTTACTATCGGTTCAGGTGTAACTGATCGTTGGAGCGTTTCTGCTACCAATCTCGCCGGTGGACTTAGTCCGGAATGGAAATGTGCTTATGCTTCCGGCAATCCTGCCACTACAAGGTTGATCAGCCCTGCGATTAGCGTCGCCGGTTTAAGCACGCTTGTTGTAAAATACCGTCAGACAATAGACGATTACTCAGCAGGTTGCACATATAAGCTCAGATATGGATATTCAAATAATTCCTTCACCGATATCTGGACCCAAGCATCTGCCGCCAATACAACCTATCCGTCAGAAGAAAAGGTCTTTACCCTTTCCTCCGAACTGGCTGGACACAATTTGATCTACATCTGCTGGGAGATAGAAGGCAATTTTGTTGGTTTTGATAACTGGTATATCGATAACATCAAATTCCTTCCTACCAATACAGAAATAAACCAAATAGTGGCAAGCGGAGCTACCGCGGCTGTTATAGTCCCCCCAATTACAGTTGGTGCCGGGCAAGTAAGCCCCGAAGTTGGCTTTGCCGGTTTGTCCGGTGATCCAATCATTAATGTGTGGGCAACCTATCAACCTGTAGGCTCGCATTCGAGCACAGGTATGGTTCTTAACATTACCGGCGGGGACTTTAGTGGCGTTACCATGACTATAACACATAACCTTGGTTTCGTTCCGCAGTGGATAAAATATCAAATTGGTAGCGGCGAATTGTTTACGGTGATGAACGACATGACCTGGACAACTACTACCGCTACCGTTACCATTGGTGGCGGCGGGAAAGGCCCTCTGGACATTAGTATGTCCTTCCCCAAGGATGGAGATGAACCACTTGCTGTAAACCTTTCAAGTTTCACTGCTGTCCTTACGGCTGATATGTATGTGAAGATTGCCTGGATTGCAGAAACAGAAACCGGTCATGCAGGATACAACGTCTTGCGTGCCACAGAAAATAATCTCAACAATGCTGTTTATATTAATGCAAACATAATCAGCAGCGGCACTTCTCATGGTAGCCAAATCAGCTACAGTTACACTGATGCAGATACCGAGATTAGTACTCAGTATTACTATTGGTTGGAAAGTGTAAGTCTTGAGGGTGTATCTGAGTTCTTCGGACCTCTTACTGTTACTTCTGGTGGCACCACCGGACCGGAAACACCGGTAATTCCCTTGTACACAGCCCTTCTGAATGCCTTCCCCAATCCCTTCAATCCAAGCACCAACCTACGTTACTCTATGAAGGAAGCAGGAGACGTTCAGATTGATATCTACAATACGAAAGGTCAGTTAGTTCGTAAGATGAATGCAAATCATGCCACTCCCGGATTCTATAGTATGACTTGGGATGGTCGTGATGCTTCCGGCAGAAATGTCGGTAGCGGTGTTTATATGTACCAAATGACCAGTGGACAATACAAAGCAGCCAAGAAGATGATTCTGGCTAAGTAATAAGACATATCTATCATCTAAGGTGCCGGATTCGTCCGGCACCTTTTTTTGTGAGCTGGATATTTGCTGCAAATCCAGGCAATAATTCAGCTTACCATATGTTTGTATGATTGTTTCCCTGCATGCATTGCAGTATCATTGCAGGTTTAATATGGATAAAATCTGCAATAAATCCGTAATGGTACTGTAATTGAAGCAAGGGAAGGGAAGGGAAGGGAAGGGAAGAACAGAGAGAATCGCGGATATAGAGCTTCATGTTGGGTATCAAGCTTTGGGTTCCGGGGATTTGTATTGCTTTTTTTAGCAGGATCGGCATCCTGCTCTACAAACACCTCACACTTAATACCTAACACCTCCCTTTCCTCTTGATAAAAAAAGAGCGGGTTACACACCCGCTCATACAACAGCTTACAAAGCTATGTTACATCATTATGTTATCAGGATTCTATCACTTCCACATTGGCACGCGGCATGCTGAATCTGGTGCCATCCTCAAATTCTCCTTCCAGAATACGAACCATAGTTTCAGATTCCACCTTGGTAAGCTTTTCAGGTAGGGAGATTACCTTGGCAATGCGTCCAAAGTGTGGCTGACGGATTATTCTTATCATGGTACCGGGCTCCAGAATTGGCAAACTTGCTTCTTTGCTAACAAGCTCGGATTCTTCGAAATCCATGGGGATAATGATTTCGGGGCGAATCACACCTGCACGGATTTGGGTGCGCCCATGGATGGATGTTTTATGACCATCGAATGCTTTCAACAGGTCAAAAGTCTTCTGCGCCATGGTAATCTTGCCAAAGCCTTCGGTACAGACTATTGTAAGCCCAATCTTCTCATGTCCGGTGATTGCAACCCCTATGTCATATCCCAGTAGCTTCTTAAGATCCTGATCGTCTATACCACCGGTTATGATGGCTTTAACGCCGTGCTTTACAGCAGCATTGATGGTATTCAAAGGTACAAATGCTCCGGCAACTATTACTTTGCCCCGGCAGGATTCATCTATCTTGCCAATGTCCAGCTCATCATCCGGGGTAACAGCAAGCATTTTAAGCTCGCCTACGGTTTCGTCACCTATGCCAAAAATGCCTTGAATATAGGCACTCTTATTCTCGATAATCACGCCTTCGCCTTCTATAACATTGGTAACAAGACCGTCCATGAAAGCTTTCACTTGCACGGGAATACGGGGTTCACGAAGCAGCACTTGCCCGGTAACGGATGAAATGTTTTCCACTTCACCTTCCACAGGGGAGCGCACTTCGTTCTTGAAGAAACCAAGACCAAAGAGTCCTTTGTTTTCGGCAAGGATAGTATCTTTTGTTATCTTTTGCCCCGGCTCAATCTTTATGTAACCAACTAATTGGGAGGGTGTTACCCCAAGTTTATTAGCAAGATTGAAGGGAACTACTTTACCGGGGAGCAGTGTTTCTGCTACCACAGTTTCTGCTTTTACTTTATCGCCCTTTTTTACTAAAACCTGACCTTTGAGGGGCAGAATTCGTTCCTTACGTAAGATTATGCTATCGGTTACGGTTAATCCGGCAGAATATGCTTGTCCCATTATATCCTCCTATACCAAGATGTGCTCGGGATAAACTTTGAACTCGCGCATCCACTTTTTAAGTGAGGCAATGCGCTCTACTTTCTCGGTTGGCAAAGCAAAGGGTTGGCGACCGCGGGTATCTAAAACTATACCTACTTTGCCTCCGTGCAAATCTACTGATAGCTCACGGTTCTTGTCTTTATCCAAAATCAAACCGCCCAAAGCCTTCAAAGTAGCTTTGGCAACCTGTCCTACTTCACATGGAATAAGGCGAACCTCGCCAAAAGGAATTTCCTCATCAAACTTCCTGCCATCAGCAAACTCAAGTATTGCATGCAGCGCGGGTTTGCCAATCTTGCTCTTTCCCACAGGAGCTACACAAGTGCCCAGATAAACCATGCAATCCTTGCGAAACACTTCCGTTGCAGCCTTGGCACTAATTTCAGACAGCACACCCAGATGCGGCATCATGAAGATGCTATCCACAGCAAGGCGGGTAATGCCTTCTGGTAAGAAAGCATCAATAAGCATCATAACCGTCTGGTTACGGCGAGGTGCATGAGACAGCACGCCACCGCTACCCACCAGCAGGTTCAAAGTCATCAGATTTACGATAGATGCTCCTGAAGTAGATTGGCTGAATGCTTCTGAGATATCACGCTGACGCTGCATACCCTTCAAGCCGCTGGCAAACAATTTGTGCTGCTCGAAAGCCAAACGCAGGGCTTCCTTGGCAATTGCCTGTTCCAGCACCAGCTCTTCTAATAACGAAGGAATGGTGGTAGGACGGATCATTTTATTCTTTATCATGTTACGCAGCTCGCTTTCGTCTATATCGAAAGGAACCCAGCGCATGATATTCGCCAGCCCTGACGAAGCCAGCACGTTAGAAATACTATAGCTCATACCGAGATTTGCACTAACGGTACGGTTGAACAAATACTCTTCCGTGAACACACTAAACACGTCTGTAGTGGCACCACCGATATCCACGCCTACAACCTCGATCTTCTCGTCTTTGGCTATGGCTTGCATGATATTTCCAACTGCGGCGGGAGTTGGCATAATTGGTACAGATTCCAAATCCGGACCCTTTGCCCATTCCATAAGCTTGTTATAGCCCGGAGCTTGCTGCATCACATGCTCCATGAACAGATCGTGAATCTTATCTCTGGCAGGTCCAAGGTTTTCCAGTTCCAACTTGGGACGGATATTATCGGTTACTATCAAATCCACTTTAGAGCCAAGAGTACTGATAATCTCCTGTTGTGCATCTTTATTCCCGGCATAGATTACAGGAAGCTTATAGGATGAGCCCAATCTTGCTTTCGGATCAGCTGCGCCTACCAACTCTGCCATTTCCACCACATGCTTCACGGTTCCGCTATCTTCTCCGCCTGCCATCAGAATCATATCGGGGCGAAGCTGACGAATGCGCTCAATCTTTTCATGGTTCATGCGTTTGTCATTGCTGGCGATAAGATCCATAACAATCGCACCCGCACCCAGGGCTGCGCGTTCTGCGCTTTCACCGGTCATGGATGCCACCACACCGGTAACCATCATTTGTAATCCACCACCTGCCGAGGATGTGGACACATAAGCATCGATACCTATGTCCCCCTTGCGGGGTATGATGAACTCTCCGTTTTCCATGAACTTGATGTTTGGATTATCATATTTCAAACGGGCAAGTTCTTCCATCTCCTGAGTAGCGTTAATCACACCTTTTGTTACGTCGTTCAACGGAGCTTCCACGGTTGTGGGAGCTTCGCCGCGGATGGTTTGGCGAAATTCGCCATCCACCCATTCGATCAATATCGCCTTGGTTGTCGTGCTGCCACAGTCTGTAGCAACTATGCGGGTAAGGCGTTTCTCATCGTATTGCATATATTCCTCCGCTTATTCAGCTTTTTTTGGTTTAATTATTCTATGTATAAAGGCTTTAAATTGTGCTTTACGGCGTTGGCTTTGTAGCCGGGAAGCTTTGCGTCTGTCGCGGGAAAGCTCTTCATCCAGCTCATCGATTCTGTTCACCAGTTTCTTCAGGTTCTCTTCGTTCTCTATCATAATGGCAAACTGTTGGTATTTGCGGGAATCGAAGATAATCTCCGCAAAAGGCAGGATAAAGAACATCGCCTGGCTGCCTATCCCATGCAGGGGGCGCACAGACTCCAGAAACAGTATCCCCGCCGGAGCTAAATGACGCTCTGCAATGAAGCGGGCTACTTTCTCGATCATGTCATTGATCTCACCTTCGGAAACCTGAGGTCTGATCTCGTTAAATTCTTTATTCATTTCACGCTCTGGCAACCGTTACGGCTGCTACTTTTTCCGCACCGACCAAGCGCAGTAGTTTGGCTATCTCGTTTAAAGTAGTCCCGGTAGTGAATACATCATCCACAACCATAATCTTCTTCCCTTTTACAGCCGCAACATCCTTCACACAAAAAGCACCATTCAGGTTTTTCACCCGATGGGCTTTGCTTAGCAGAGTCTGGCTTTGGGTGTTCACACACCTGCTTACCGGGTTCTGATACGGCATATCAAGAAGCATTGCCGTGGCATAAGCAATAAGATCAGATTGGTTGTAGCCGCGTTCACGGTTTCGAACCTTGTGTAATGGTACTGCACACATATAGTCATAGCCTTGCAGTTCTTCGTCGCTTTCTATCATTTCCGCCAGAGGTAAAGCAAAGTAACCTGCCGGTGAAATATATCCATCGTACTTCAGGATATGGATCAAATCGTCTATCGGGCTGCGAAAGCGGAATACGGAGCGGGCATGGTCGAAAGCGAACTTCTCTACCGCACATACCTCGCAAGGAAGCTCTTTTATCTCACTACCGCAAACCTTGCACAGGTTTCCCTGATACATGGATACTTTTGCTTCGCAGTTGCTGCAAATCACCTGAATCTGATCTTCCAGCCTTTCGCCGCACACCAGGCATGCCGGTGGGATAAAGGTATCAAGCAATGGTGCCGTAATAGCTTTCCAAAGCTTCAAATATCCGCCTGCCGTCCTGAGTGAGGACTGTATCCGTAGCCGAACGCTCCGGATGGGGCATCATACCCAAAATGTTTCGCGCCGGGTTTAGCACTCCGGCAATATTCTTCAAAGCACCATTGGGGTTGCTCGCCCGGGTGATCTGTCCCTTAGTATCGCAATACCTGAACGCAATCAGGTCATTATCTTCAAGGGTTTTAAGTCCCTCTTTATCAATAAAGTAGTTGCCTTCCTTGTGAGCAATGGGAATATCCAGCACACTCCCCACCGCCAGCCCTTTGGTATATGGGCTATTAGCCGTTTCTACCCGCACAAGCTGGTGCTTGCAGATAAAGCTGAGAGATTCGTTCATCATCAGTGCACCGGGTAATAATCCTGTCTCTGTAAGTACCTGAAATCCGTTGCATATACCCATCACCAGCCCGCCTTTTTTAGCAAAACTGATTACCTCGTTCACGATGGGGGAAAACCTTGCCAAAGCACCGCAACGAAGGTAATCTCCATAGGAGAATCCCCCCGGCAAGATTACCAGATCCGGCTTTTCCAGATCAGTATCCTTGTGCCAGATCATTTTGCTGCTATGCCCACGCGAGCTGAATACCGCAAAGGCATCATGATCGCAGTTCGAACCCGGAAAAGTAATAACGCTAACCCGCAAACCCTTTACTCCTGTGCCTCAAGCTGATAATGATAGGTTTCCGTGTTGGGGTTGGCAAGCAAGCTGTCACAGATCTTATCTACCTGCGTGCGTACTTCTGCCTCGTCGGCTGAATCAAACAATATCTCGATATACTTGCTTATTCTGGTATCCACAACACCGCCAAACCCAAGATTATGCAGCGAATTAGTTACTGCTTTCCCTTGGGGATCAAGCACACTGGCTTTAAGCTGAACAAAGATTTTTGCTTTTAACATTACGATTCCTAATACATTAGTCTTCAGATAGCCACAGTCTTTAAGCTTGCCAATTTAGTCAATAGTTTTGTTTAAGGGTTCGCTTATCGGCAACCGGAAGATAGCTATCTATAGTATATAGGGGGACAGATTTTGGATTTTGGGACAGATTTGGCATTTATTTTCGAAACAGAGGGTTTAATATGAAGATTTCTTTTTCACCACAGAGAAAAGCAGATAAAGGCAGAGAAAAGCAGAGAGAGTTGAACAAAGAGAAAAGAGAAAAAGAGCCAAGGTATTGGGCAATGCCAGTCCATCGTTTCATTACCTCATCACCTCATCACTTCATTACCTTACTGTCACCAAACCCCGCTACTTCGCCAGTATCATCTTTTTTGTAATGCTGCCCTGGTTGGTGCTGATGCGGTAAATGTAGATCCCGCTGGCTACAGTGCTGCCGTTATCACTCCTGCCATCCCAGATTAGCTTGTGTTGTCCTTCCTGCAGGCTGGAACTAAACAATTTACGAACCTCAAATATTTGTGGAATAAGATCGCCAGTTTCATGGTTTCCTGTTTGGAATAAAACCATACTAACCACGAATAACCCGTGGTTAGCATGGTTTTCTATAGAGGGCAGTCGTTTATGCCCTGCAGGGTTTATTTAAGCAAGAGGCATTTCTTGATGAATGAAGCTTTATTGGCGTCAAGTTTGTAAAAGTAAACACCGGTGGAGACAGTGTTTCCTTTGTTATCTCTACCATCCCATACAATCTTATTTTGGCCTTTCTCTTGCCCTAAATACCGATATGTTCTCACCAATTGCCCCTTAATATTGTATACTTTTAATTCAGTATCGGTTGTTCCGGGAAGATAATAGCTTATCGTGGTAGAGGGATTGAAGGGATTAGGGTAATTCTGATTAAGAATAACCTCTTTCTCAGGTACTATCTCTACCCCTATTTCGGTGTTGTTTTGGATTGATTTCAGTAGTGCACGGGTTGTTTCCATATGGCTTTGTACATTGTATGGTCTCAAGGACAGCCTCTTACTTTGTAAGTAATAGCTTGATTCCAACCAGGTGAAACCAATATCAATCACCGCATAGCAAGAATCAGCATAGCTTGGGTTGCTTTCAAGAATTGTCTCATAATAATCCAAGGCATCCTGATACTGATGCAAAGCTCTGTTAGTAAGAGCTTTCAGCTTGTTTAGGTATTGTACATAATCAGGATCATTGCAGGATATAATCAATTGGGTAAGCCAGTTTTTAAAAATCTGTCCATCATTTAGTTTCATATAGCATTGCATTAGTGCTCTGGCTGCCGGATACCTGAACGGATCAGAAGGATTACTGCAAATAGTTTGGTACACGGGTATTGCTTGAGACCATTGCATGGAAGAACGTAAATCCTCAGCATAAAAGAATCCCTCGTTATATGCATCTTTTCCTTTAGATTCATTGGGCTGCTCCAGCCAATAGGAATAATCAACTAAATATGGTCTATTAAATTTTGCGATAATTGCAGGTTCGTTTGCATTGCCCCACCAGTTGTATTTGGCTTCGATGCCATTATTGTTATCATTAACGAAAATGTTGTAGGCTGTATTATCAAGGTTATTGTACCCCTCAGTCAAGTTGGGGAAAGAATTATAAGCGTAGATTCCGATATCGTTATTCTCAATAATGTTTACCCCGTAAGTTCCGCTTGCGTTGAATACCCCGCTATTCAATACCGTTACGCCAACACCACCCGAGGAGTAGCTACTTCCCCTACTATCCACAATAGAGTTGTAAACACTAACACCAGATTGGTTACCAAAGAACTTACAATAATTTAGCCTATACTCTCCCAGATCAAAAAGCTCCAGAGCACTTGTCGCATTAGATATTTCTAGGTGTTCCAAAGCCGGCTGGGAAAGATTCAACAAAGCTATACCATCCCAATAGCCTATCATAAACTTGGGGCAAAGACCTTTAATAGAGACAGGAACTTGATAGCACCTATCGGAGCTTAATGATCCGATACATGTTATTGAACTACCATATCGCATCCGTAGATTAACCCCAGCAACAATATCCATAACAGCATCCAGCTTGATTGCAATATCATGGGCAATCTCGGTGTTATTCCAAATAATCAAGTGCTTATCGATATCTGAAGGTATCGGTTGTTGAAATTCGCAAGACATTCTGGCGTTGTTTCCCATTTGTCTCCACTGGTACATCAATTCCGGCTTGTTGCTTACGATGGGAATGTAATAAACATTTGTTGAGCCATTACAGGTTGTGAGGGCGTACAGATCGTGTGTATCAATTATTCTCGCATTGCCTGCTACTATAGAAATAACATTGGCACTTGAAGGTAGGGCTGCCTGAAAATATGGTGAGATACTCTTATGTTCATCAAAGCAGATAATTTGATTTCCCTTATGCACGAATACATCCATAATACTGGGGGTAACCACATCAGTAATAACCGCGGGTTGATAGTGATTATTAATGTGTACGCCATCCATCCGTCTGTAGTTCGTTAAGTATTGAATAAACTCTCCCGTGTCAGCATCAAAAACTTCTTCGGTTGCTCCTGTAATGACTTCCAAACCTTCTTTATCACTAATAAAGTCTCCGGCTATTATGTTATATGCTCTTTGAAAATTGTAATAGTCATTTTGAGGATTATCGCTCATTAAATGGCTCCACACGGTTGTAGGTTCCCCCTCATATTCCATGCAGTACAGTTTATAATACCCGTATGTTCCATCAATTGTGGGCGAACCGCTTACTTGGGTAAAGCCTATCCCAAAATAGATCAAATCAAAGGGCGAAGCATATTCCTCCGGATAGGTTTTTGCCAGGATAATTTCTGTGCTACCATAGTGACATAATACATCGTCATTCCATTCTTGTGTATCTACTTCATAATCATACTCTTTGAAGTACCCGCATTTGCCTTCAAAATAGGTTAATTTCGTTAACGTTGTGGATATTGTAATATGGTTTGAGGGGTTATAGTTGCTTTTGATAAAGAGGATATTTTTGTTGTGTTCTGAATCTACATCACCTATAGCTAAGGGTGAAATCAATTTATAACCAGTACCTAATTGATAGGCATAAACCGAATACTCAAAATTGCCCGTCAACTTAACTATGTGAATGCTGCTCTGGGCACCCAGCAGTGAACTTATCACAAAATCTAACTGCCCGTCATTATTAATATCTTCCACAACAAATGATTGAATCGAATCTGCTAATATTTCTTGAGATATGGTGGCTAAAACGTTTAAGTTTACATCAAACACAGTTATGTTCCCGATACTATCCACGATAATGGTTTCTAAATTTCCATTATAGTCCACATCAGCGAAAGCAGGTTTACAGGTTGTGGGGTTTGGTAACTGTATCTCATTAACATATCCCCCACGAAGCATGTTCAAGTAGGTATTGTTATTGTTGGTCGATATAAATGCCATTTCATCCATACCATCATTATCAATATCATCAACAATAGCTTGCGACACTGCTGTTCTATTGGGGATGTTAATTTTGAAAAGGTCTGTATTAGCTCTCTTGGGTATTTTAAAATAGAGGGTATCACAGTATGTTCCGCAATTCATAACCAGTTTAAAAGGCGCATCTGTATAAATCTCGGAACTGTCATTTATTAGAAATGTGGCATCGAAACGTTCATCACCCTGTACTGTACTAAAGACAAATTCCAAGCTATCCTGCAACACCATGATGTTGGAATCGGTAGTGGATAAGGTGCCTGTAACCGGATCAGTATTGCTTGCCCACCAGTTCTTCAGGGTAACGTTCAAGGACATTGAGTCCTGGTCACAAACAATGTAGCTGTCATTATCCACATTCACATTCTGTAGCCTTAGGGTCATGTGCGGTCTCTCTGTGCTGATGGCTTTGTAAACATTCAATCTACCCGAACCGAGTTTACCGGCTAAACTAATATCGTTATAACGGTAAACATCATCTGCTGTACCGAGAATGCGCGCCTTGATTTGTTGCATAGTCAAATTGGGAAATGCTTGTTTAACAAGGACGACCGCAGCCGTAACCATGGGTGCCGCCATTGAGGTGCCCGAAGCGAACTCGTAGTTCCTTGCATATCCTTTCTGAGTATGGTAGAAGAATAGTGAATCTTGAGGCATAGTCGAGAGTATCCCGGTTTCAACTCCATGCCCTCCGGGACCCCCTGGGGCACAAATATCTACAGAACTATGATAATTTGAATACGAGGTAATAACATCATCCTGTGAGGTTGCAGCTACGCTAATGCAGTTCGGGTTTGAAGCAGGGAGCACAGCTATATCTTGAGCACTGTTTCCCGCTGCGCAAATAAACAAAGATTGATCTTCGTAGTTTGAAACATTTGCGATAAGTTGGTTAATTTGTTCGAGGAACACAAATGCTCCAAAACTACAGTTCAATATCCGTACTCCATTCTCTATTGCATCCCTTGCACCCCTAATGAATGCTGATGCATGGAATGTATCGTCATCCATAGTACCCCCAATTTTTACTGAGTAAATTTTACATCCTTCAATACTTTCTCCATGAACCCCACCAGAAATCCCACCAATACCAACATTGTTGTCTGTAACGGCACCTATTAATCCTGCAACATGTGTCCCGTGTCCAAGATCGTCCTGCACAATATTCGAACTCTGATCTGGATCATTAATAGCAAAAGCATTATATCCATGTGAACCGAAAGAATCGGTAAATAGGTTGTTGAGAAGGTCTGGATGAGGGTTACCGGGCGGAATAAGGTTCAACCCTAAATCAATACCGGAATCCACCACGCCTACTAAGATATTACCCCCCGCATAATTGTAATTGTCCCTAACTAAATCCATACCAATCTTAGAGAGATACCATTGATCCCCTTCCATAGGGTCTCCATAAGGCTCAAGATACATATCCGCTTCGGCAATGGTGACCTTGATTTCCGATGTAAAGACGTCCAACATATCTTCTACTTCCATACTGTCTTTGTACCTAAGGTAATAACAGTATTTGTCATATGGACTGTCACTATACTCATAGAGTTTTTCCAGATAGTGAATCCTGTATTGCGAAGAAAGATCGTTGAACCATGCACAATCTGTGGCTAAAGAATCAGGATATTGCACGGACACCTTAATATCGTCGGTTGTGGTGAAGATAATTGACTGGGGTGCGTATTCGGCAAAGATGCCCAAGGTTAAGCACAGCCCAAGCCAGACTAATACAAGCTTTCTCATGTTTCCTCCATGTAGAATATTTGTTAGTAGATCAATAGCTTATTGCACAATTCCTTTTGGTCGGTTCCATTGCTGAGTTTGCTTTTTATGATGTACACCCCTGAGGGCAGTGATTCGGTGTTCAGTAATAACTCATTGGGTGATTTGCTTATTAACAAATTTTCGCAATTCACTTTCTGCCCTTTCAGGTTATATAGGGTTGCGTTTGTTATTCTATACCCGATATCTGCTTTTATGGTTGTGATGGTCTTAGTCGGGTTGGGATAGATGTTTACTTTGGGTATCTGGCTAACCTGGGTTTCATCTTCAGTCGCTGATTGGTGTTGATAGGTCAGGACCAGTTTTGGTGCTCTAACTTGGAAACTTCCACTCCCGATTAAAACCGAGTCGTAGTTATTGTCCCAATCTGTCAAAATATCGAAATACAGCATAACTTGGAAACTACTCCAGTTTTGATGCTCCTTTGCATATATATAGTGTCCTGTTACGTCCATGCTCTTCCAGCCAACCGCCTCATCACTGCTTAGGGTTCCCATGTTTTGGCAAAACGCAGGGTTAAAAGAACCTTCAGTCAATGGTTGTATAAAGTTGACATGGGCTGCTAACAGGAAATGCTGTTCGCCTCCAAACCACAAAGGGAAAGTATTTATTAATTCATTTCCAAATGAATTTATTTGGTAGGTCAACAAATCAACCGACAAAAGGGTATAATCTTCATGCCCATCTTGCATCGGAAATGAGAAGTACACTCTATTTGACCTGTTGCATGCTTGATCAAATGAATAACCGTCACCAATAGTGACCGTTCCACTTGAAGGGGTTGGATTGCTGAATTGATAATATGTATTGTTCGGGTTACCATATGGAGCAATAAACACGGCAGCAGAAACACAGTCCTCCCTTACCAGAAACAGTGTATCCACAATTGTAGGAGGAATGTCCCTAACTTTGAACTGAACAGCCGATAAGCTTAGTACACATAATATGAAGCAGATGATTGCAATTAACCTTCTCATTTATCCTCCGGGTTAATTTGTTATTACCATGCGTTGTGTTTGATGGTAAGTTATATTTCCATTAGTGCTGTCGCACTTCAGCATGTACACCCCTGCGGGCAATGTTTCAGTGTTCAGTTGCAACTCATTGGGTGATTTGTATGTTAATATATTATCACACCTCACTTTCTGCCCTTTTAGGTTATACAAGCATACGTTTGTGATTCTATATCCGTTTTCTGCCTTTATGTTTGTGTGCGTTCTTGCAGGGTTGGGATAGATGTTTACTTTGGGTGTCTGGTTTACCTGAGTCTCATCCTCTGACGCAGATTGGGTTTGGTAAGTAAGCAGCAATCTGGGTCTAGTGGGAGTATAGTTTGGGTTCCCTATAGCTATATCATCATATGAATTATCCCAGTCTGTGAGAATATCAAAATAGAGCATCACTTGAAAGCTATCCCAATTTTGATGTTCCTTGGCGTTCAAGTAGTATCCGGTCACGTCCAAGTTCCTCCAACCGACCACCTCATTACTACTTAAGGTACCCATATTCTGGCAGAAAGTAGGGGTGAATGTATCTGAAGTTAGTGGGTGTGAAAAGTTCACATGAGCTGCTAATAATCCATGGCTTTCCCCTTGCCCCCATATAGGGAATACATGCTCGTCTGAATTACCTGATGAATTCCACTGATAAGCCATTAACTGAGCTGATGATAGATTGTAGCCCGTGTGCCCCTCGGAAATGGGGAAGGAAAAATACAAACGGTTTGCAGTGTTGCAGGCTTCATCAAAATAGTATCCATCTCCTATGAAAGAAAGACCTCCTGTGAGCGTCGGATTGCCGAATATATAATAAGTATTGCTCGGATTACCATAAGGGGCTATGTAAACTGCCGCTATAACACATTCTTCTCTTTCAAGATATAGGGTGTCCACGATAGTGGGAGGGATATCTTTGGCGGGAGATGTTGTAGCAAAAATGCTTGGGGATAGCAGCAGGAATAATAATGTACTAATGAATATTCTCATTGTTTCTTCCTTTATTAATGTGTGATCATTATTCGTTGGGTATGGGAATATCGGTTGGTTCCCATGGTGCTTACGCATTTAATGAAATATACTCCGGTGGGTAGGTTTTGGGTGTCTATCAGCAGTTCAGCGGGGGATTTTTCACTAATGAGATGTTTACTTTCAATCCTCTGTCCCTTTAGGTTATAGAGGTTTAGTTCCGATATTTGGGAGCCGTTTTCTAGCTTTATACTAGTTTGGGTTCTAGCAGGATTAGGATAGATGTTTAGTTTGGGTGCTTGACATACATGAGTCTCATCTTGATTAGCGGATTGGACTTTGTAGGTAAGTAGCAATTTTGGGCAACCTGGAGCATAACTGGGGTTTCCGATTAGCAAGTTGTCTCTAAGGCAATCCCAATCTGTGAGAATATCAAAATAGAGCATAACTTGAAAGTTACTCCAGTTCTGTTGCTCTTGGGCATATTGGTAATAAGAGGTTACATCCAAGCTCTTCCAGCCTCCTACAGCATCGCTGCTGATAACCCCCATATTGTGGCAAAATGTGGGGGTAAAGGAAGCAGAGGTTAGTGGATGAGTGAAATTCACATGTGCCGCCAGCAGACCATGGCTTCCCCCCTGACCCCAAATGGGGAATATATTATCTTGCGAGTTACCAGAAGAGAATACTTGCAGCACAAGTAACTGCACTGATGATAAGGCATAATCAGGAAGACCCTCCGGCATGG
The DNA here is from genome assembly GCA_002840645.1 of Candidatus Cloacimonetes bacterium HGW-Cloacimonetes-3. Lineage (GTDB taxonomy): Bacteria > Cloacimonadota > Cloacimonadia > Cloacimonadales > Cloacimonadaceae > Cloacimonas. The sequence goes on along the minus strand of PHBO01000003.1, from coordinate 236,695 downwards.
GAAAAGTGTAATAAATCCGGCTTGCGCTGTTACATGCATCATCAAAAGAGTACGAGTCACCTACCGAGATTGAAGCACCTGAAGGAGATGGATTGTTAAAATAATAGTATGTATTGTTTGGGTCACCATAAGGGGCAATGAACACAGCAGAAACAACACACTCTTCCCTCTCCAAGTACAGGGTATCGACAATTGTGGGAGGGACATCCCTACCTTGGAACTGCACAGCAGAAATGCTAATGGCGAAAAACAAAAAACAAATAGCTATCGTGATTCGCTCCATGTAAGCTCCTTAGCTATTCAGGATTGGATGGGGTAAATTGATTCTAAGTATGAGGTGGATGAATCTGAGGGAGTAAGCTGTCACATTCATCGCAGTGAGATTGCCCTATTACACAAAGTTTTGGTATAGTAGGTTAAACTGGCAGAAAAATTAGCACTTATCTGGTGTAAGGTAGGAATTGCATCTTTCCATAAGCTTGCTCTGCAAAGCATCTTATTCATATAACCCCAAACGCAACAAGTGATTATCACTCATTACATATGCCAATTTACAGTCGGTTTCATAGGAAACTAAGTAGCGGATAACTGTCAAGCAAAATATTCTTGTTAAGCTGATGTCTGTTTTATTGTAGGTGCTAGGTGGGTTAAACAATCCGCGCATACCTCATTTTTTCACTCTTTACTGGTTATAGTAGCATTATTGCTTAGTATTTATAGAGAAGTAATGTTAATAAAACTGAGGTATAGATCATGAGTGAGAAACGCATCGAAAAAGTCTGGCAGAGCATGGAAAATAACCTGCAAGCCAAAACCGGTAAGCCTTTAGAGGAGTGGATTGAGATTATAAACAAGCAGCCCTTCACCCGCACCAGCGACAAAGTGCATTACCTGAAAAGTGAATTTGGTTTGGGGCAGGGCTATGCCGGCTTGATAATTTACAAAGCAAAAGTAGCCGCTGCGGGTGCTCCGGACACCCCTGAACAACTGATAGAGAAGCAATACACAGGCAAAGAGAATCTTAAGCCTATCTATGATAAACTGGTGGAAATAGTTAAAAAGTTTGGTGACGATGTGGAAATTGCCCCCCGCATTTCTTATGTTTCTATCACCCGCAACACCCAGTTCGCCATGTTTACTCCCGCCACCAGAATTCGCTTTGATGTAGCTCTAAAGCTGAAAGGACAAGAACCCAAAGGCGTTCTGGAGGCATTGCCCAGCCCCGGGATGTGTACCCACAAAATAAAGGTAAACAGCCTGGAAGATATCACCCCGGAAGTGATTGAATGGTTGCAACTGGCATATAGCAAGAGTTAAATAACCCGTTAAAAACACTAAGTTTTCCCAGCACTATTCCAATCAGTTACTAACCAGTTACTACACATAGGTTTATGGCATCCTGCTTAGTTCTTCCTTGCTCGAAGGCGTTAATCACTTCTTAATCCCCCCTTAATCAAGCGTTAACTATTAACGCTTGATTAAGAGGGGATGATCACTTGATTAAGGTCGTGAAGCAAGGAGGAAGCAATGTTGAAGGTTCTAAGAAAACGTCCGAATCTGTTCGAATCCTGTGTTTTAATCACCGGGGAGCACTGTCAGAATAAGGTTCTTTCCTGTGTGTGGATATATTTCTACACGCACTTGAAGCTTTGCTAAGCATTAGTATTGACAAATTTTTACCCAGTTGTATCTGGGCATCATACTTATAGTAATATTAGTGGATTAGCCTTAGTTAGTGGATTGGTGTTCAAATTCACACAGGTAACTTAAGAGGCAGTCTGCTGTTTTTTTTAACTTATGAAGAGATGGTTAGCATGTATGTGCTGCCGGTTTGTGTGAAGCTATAGAACTTTAATTTATTCCCTTGTAAGGAGTTCCGATGAAAAGAACGATGCTCATCCTTGTGCTGTTGATCAGCAGCTTGACCCTGGTTTGGGGTCAAACATCTTCAATTGTGAAACAAGTATCCAAAACAGGAGCTTTAACTTCTATGGCAGAAGTTCAAAGCGACAAGCTTGATTTTACAAACGTGACCTCTTCACCAGAAGTTGTTACGGAAATTAGCGAAAGCCCCCAAATAACTGAAACACCTAAAGATGGCACCCGTGCAGCAAGAACTGCGTCAGTAACGGGTAACTGGAATTCCACCGCTACATGGGGAGGGCTATCTGTTCCTGTGGATGGTGATGCGGTAACGATAAACGCTGGAATTACGGTTACCGTAACTGCTGCCGCTGCTTGCACGTCTATCACGTTTGCCTCAACAGGGACTACTGCCTTAACAATCAGCGGAACTAATACTCTCACTGTTTCTGGCGCTGTTGTAATGCCACGTCCAAACGCAGGGTTTACAACTACGATAAATGTGAACGCAGGGACTATGACGATTGGCACCACATTGACGATGTCAGCAACCACCTCAACAAGAAACGATATCATTAATATAACAACCGGTTCTTTGACAATAGCGGGGACAACCACTGCGGGTACAACCGGTTGTATAATTAATTTTACCGGTGCAGGCTCTTTAACTTTTACCGGTGCTTTGACAGGTTCCCCAGCCATAACAACTTATTCTGGTTGCAACTTAAATATCGGTTGGACTGGTACGCTTACAGCAGCACAATCCACTGCTATTACACTGGTTGCAGGCAGCAATCTGAACTATACCGGAGCAGGTGCGCAGACAATTTATGCCAGAACCTATGCCGGCAATATGGGCTTATCAGGTACAGGCACTAAAACAATTGCCGCCTCCACCACTGTTACAGTATCCGGAAATCTTACAAACAACTCTACCCTTGTATTGACGCTCGGAACCAGTACTACTACTACTTATCTGATAATGGGTGGAAATTTAACGAACAACGGAACTATAACAGCTACAGCTGCATACACTCTTGTTTACTTTCTTGGGACAGCGGCTCAGCAGTTTACTAACAATGCCACAATAACGGCACCTTTGAATACCTTAGCTCTGGGTAATTCGGCAGGTTTAACTCTTTTGGGTAGTAACCAAATTACCTGCCAGAGGGTGAACCTATATTATGGGACGATAACCAATTCCAATAAAATAAACCTCGGTAATGGCGGAACCACTTACGGCGTGGTGCAGATTGGCACAAGCACTTCGTACCCCAGAGGTAATTTTGACCAAGCACCTACTTTCAACGCCGGAGACGGAGGCTACCAAATATTATATGCCCCTGCTTCTGTAGATTATTCTACCTCTTATGAAGTGCCAACGGATGGTAATGTTGCTTATTTTTCTATGGTTTCCACTCCCAGAACGGTTAGCTTAAACAGGAACATCACTGTGCCTTATGTTTATGCTACCGGTTTAAATCTGGGGTCAGGAAATCTGAACCTCGGAGCTTACACTCTCACGATAGAGGGAACAGTGGCTGTTACCTCAGGAACAGTAACGGGTGGCACCTCTTCCAATATCATTTATAGTGGGGAAACTTCCTCCATCATGCCCGCTGTGGTAAATGGACTGGCGAACCTTACTTTTGATACTTCGGGGATTATCACCATGGCTGGAACTGTTACGGTGAATACCGCACTCACATTAACCCAGGGGACGGTTAACAATGGAACATTTTTAACCATGGCAAGCGGAGCTACGATCAATAGGTCTGCCGGAGCTTTGGTTTCTCCACCAGCCCTTCTGGGTACCGTAAACCTGGTTTATAGCGGAAATGTGCCTATTACTGCGGGCAAAGAATTGCCTACCGGGACAACGGCTATTAATAACCTTACTACCAATCCCGGCGGATTCTCACAATATGCCTATAGTTCCAGCACCTCTACTATACTTACTGAGCCATTCGCAGACTTAACCAGCTGGACAGGAAATAAGGCAGCCACCCCAACCAATCTCATGTTTGCTCCTTCTTCAACGGTGCTTGCGGGCGGTACTACTCCGGAAGTTCGGTTCTACAGCACAGAAGTTACACATTCCAACATTACAAGAGCGATATATAGAGGACCGATAAACACAAGCGGGAAAAACGCGGTGAATATAACTTTCAAAACTTATGCTACCGGGAATTACACTCAAGACTATCCTACTTATCTAAAGCTTCAGTCTTCCACCAGTACCTCCGGTCCCTGGAATGATGTTTGGTCTTATGCATACGCTTCACATGCAGCCGCTAATGTCTCAATTTCCAATTACGCTAATGATGTTGGTGGAAACATGTACCTCCAGTTTGCTTTTGTGGGAGATCCCTATGCCCTTGATTACTGGGATTTTGATAATTTAGTAGTGGATGGAGTAACCATTACGCCACAAGCCTCCAATATTACTGTAAATGGCACACTAAATCTGGCAGGGAATTACACAGTTGGCAGCGGGAATACACTAACAATGGCTAACAACACTACCATAAACCGTTCAGGTGGGGCGTTATCGGTAGCCCCGACTTTCGCGGGGACGGTGAATCTAACCTATAGCGGTGCTACACCCATAATTGCAGGAAAAGAGCTGCCTACCGGAGCATCTGTGATAAATAACTTAGCTACGAATGCAGGCGGATTTACGCAATATGCCTACAGCACCACAACCTTGCTTACTGAGCCTTTCGCTGATTTAACAAGTTGGACAGGAAACATCGGAAGCGGAGATGGGCAGTTTACGGCTGCTACATCTGTATATGCAGGTGGAACAACACCTGAAGCAAGGTTTACAGGTTCTATCACAACTCCCTTCCCCCACGGTGATACAACTTATTACATCTACCGTACAAACCCCATAGACACTGCGGGTTTATCCTCGGTAAATGTATCTTTCAAAACTATGGCTGCAGGAGATTATCTGCAGAATGTGCCATCCTATTTAAAGCTCCAATCTGCCACAAGCACTTCTGGGACTTGGCACGATGTTTGGTCTATGGATTACGCAGCTCATGCTGCTACAAATGTGTTTGTTCCGCTTCATAGCACCGATGTGGGTGGAGATATATATTTCCGTTTCGCTTTCGTGGGTGATTTTTACTGTCTGGATTACTGGTTTATTGATAATTTTGTAGTGGATGCGGTAAACACCGTAGCATCAAATGCAAAAGTAAATGGCAACCTCAACCTCGTGGGAGATTACTCCATAGGGAGTGGAAACACTTTAGTTATCTCCGGAGCGACCACGGGTTCCGGTATAATCATCGGAGGGACTACCGCCAATGTGTCGGTTACCACCGGCAGTTCTTTCACCTTGCCGGCAGTGGTAAACGCTTTAACCATTAACAATGGAAGTGCGGTAAACCTTCCCAGTAATATCACGGTTGGCACTCTATCCATCCCCACCGGCAGCCTGAATCTGAATGGCAATTCTTTGTCGTTTAGTGCTGCTCCCCATCTTGTACTTCCCGGAACCGGCGTGGTAACAAGCTTGAGTGCTACAGAAACAGAGAATGCGCTGTTGTTCCCAGATAGAGTTAAAAGAGAATGGACTATTTCCGGTGCTATCTCTTCAAGCTTATATGCAACCTTTACCTGGACTTCAGATGACGATGAAGATTATAACTGGTCTGGGATGACCCCTGTTGCATATCAGGGCTTGGTGCAGCTTAACACAATTTCTTATGGGACGCGTACAATTACTGTTGAGATTACCTCTGTAAGCTCCAAAGATGGTTTTACTGTCGGAGTGGACGGCGGAACCCTTCCTGTGGTGCTAAGCTCTTTCTCTGCCACTACCAACGCTCAAAACAATGTAAGTATCCTGTGGACAACTCAAAGTGAAACAAATCTTACAGGTTTTTACGTGTATCGCTCTAATAACGATGAACTTAGCGATGCTATGCAGATAAGTGCACTAATAAACTCCACCAACACTTCCCAACAGCAGCGTTATCTGTTTACGGATATTACGCTTGTGAATGAGGGAATATATTATTATTGGTTGCAAATTGCCGAAATGGACGGCAGCAATGTATTCTATGGTCCTATCGCATTTAATTACACTGATATCAGTAATCCCGGCACTCCCGGTATTCCATTAGTGACAGAGCTAAAATCAGTGTATCCCAACCCCTTCAATCCTTCCACCACGATTGGCTATGGTCTTGCCAAAGCAGCGGATGTGACTATCACCGTATATAACTCCCGTGGTCAGATTGTCCGCACCTTCAACGAAGGTATGAAATCCGCCAACAATTACAGATTGAACTGGAATGGTAAGGATAACAGCGGTAAAACTTGCACCACCGGTGTCTATTACGTCAAAATGCAAGCCGGAAAAGACAGCTTTACCCGTAAAGCTGTACTGATGAAATAACAAAGGCAATCACATAAGTAATAAGAGACCCGGTTTGTACCGGGTCTCTTTTTCTGGCTCACCTTCACTCTTTTACTCTTTAAGACCGTGGAAAAATCTGGAACGCTGGATTCAGCGGGCTGGACCGGTCTATGTGCAATGGTCTTTCTTTGTTTATAAACTCCAGGTATCACAGATTACAAACCTGCTTTAACAACAACTTGCATAGCTGCGCTGCTAAGCTTGACAGAAACTCTGCTTCTGTGAAATTGTCCTAAAAACATCTACATTTGAGGTATGCAATGAGACTTTATGTGTTCCTTTGCCTTTTGCTGCTTACTACTCTGCCCTTGTCCGCTGCCACGATCAGCGGTTTTGTAACTCGTGCAGATAGCGCAGAACCTTTACAATATGTGAACGTGCGCATTTCAGAGACGAAAGTGGGAATGCAGACCAATAAAAAAGGCTATTACGTGCTGAATATACAAGATCCGGGAAGTTATACCATAGATTTCACGATGATCTCCTACCAAACCATCAGCCACAGTTTCAGCATTAGTGACTTGAACCAGGACATAAGCTATGATGCGCAGATGCAGAAGAATGCTATTGAGATGCAAACTGTGACAGTTACGGGGACAAGTGATGACGAGGGACCCTCCATCCGCAATAGCCTGATTCGCCGTAATACTGCGGAAATCCAAAGCGTTGTCTCCCCTATTGAAGCAGATGTTTTCCGTGCAGTGCTTACCCTTCCGGGAGTAGCCCCCATTTCGGATTTCTCTTCCGGGCTTTATGTGCGGGGCGGCTCACCAGACCAAAACCTGATCTTGTTAGACGATATAGATGTGTATAATCCCAATCACTTCGGTGGTGTATTCAGCACTTTCAATAGCGACGCTGTGGAGAGTATTGAGCTTATTAAAGGCGGTTATCCGGCAAAATACGGCGGCAGGCTTTCCAGCGTATTGGACGTAACGAACCGTCAAGGCAACCGCAATTATCATCAGGGCACCGCCAGGTTATCGGCGATCTCCAGCAGCGCAACCTTGGAAGGACCAATACACATAGCTAACCAAAATGGCTCTTACATGGGCTCAATCCGCCGCACCTATCTGGAACTGGTGAAGAAGATTTATGATGATCTGCCGGATTATTATTTCTACGATGGGCACTTCAAGGTGAACTGGGATGCCAGCCCGAGGGATAAAGTATCTGCCAGTGCTTATTTTGGCAGGGATAAGCTGAAGTTTGATTTTGGTGCCGTGCTTAATCTTGATTGGGGTAACAAAACCTTCACCACGCAGGTGGTGCATATCTTTAATCCTAAGCTGTTTGCGCAGTTCGTGTTCGCCGGAAGCGAATTCACCAGCAACTTCTCTCAGGTTGCCGATAGCGGAGAGCTTGTTTTTGAGCGTTTGAACGGAATACACGATCTCACCGGTAAGGCGAACATGAGTTATAAGCCCAATAACAGCCACCAGTTTGATTTCGGGGGTGAGCTGAAATGGAACCGCACCTGGCTGGAAATGAATACAACCTATCAATACGATCCTAATGCCCTGCCGGATGTGAACCTCAGCAGCATCACAGCTTCTGCCTATGTGCAGGATGTGTGGGATATCAATCCGCTCTGGACTTTGCAGCCCGGCTTGCGATTGGCAATGTACCAAACAACTAAGAAGAATCTTAAACAAATACCGGATGCCAGCTATATGAATCTGGAACCACGTATCTCACTGCGCAGGAATCTGGATGTAGGCGAAAGCGTTTATGCCAATTTTGGGCTTTACCACCAGTATCTAACGCTGATGACCATGGAAATGAGCACTCCCTTTGATGTATGGTTCCCCCTGGATGGAAGCCTTGAACCGGGAGAATCTTTGCACTACACTTTGGGTTACAAACGCCAGCTTACTTCCAGCTTTGCCTTTGATATAGAAGCGTATTACAAGACCTATAAGAACCTGCTGGAGTATAACGTAGCTACAGATTATAGCTGGAGTAACGAAACGGGGACGCTCTCCGACGTATTTCACAAAGGGACAGGCTTCACCTATGGAACAGATATTATGCTGCGAACAGATTGGAAGGGCTTTGAAGGCTTTGTTGGCTTAACTTTAAGCAAAACAAAGCGCAAGATGGAGAACTATAATCTGGATCCTATTACGCATGAGGGGGTGGAGTATTACCCCAAGTATGATCGTAACCATAGCCTGACCATTGTGGAGACATATAACCTTACCCGAGCTACCGGATTTCAGGTGCTTGGCAGCGATTTTAAGGTGGGGATGAATTTCACCTACAACAGCGGTCAGCCGGGCTATAAACCGGAACGTATATTTTTTGATGGGAACAACTTCAATCTGATTTACAGCTATAGGGATAGGGTGCGCTTACCGGAATATGTGCGCCTGGACCTTAGCACCAAGTATGAATGGGTGAAAAGCTGGGGTTCTATCGAGCCTTATTTTGAAGTGATAAACGTATTCAACCGCAAAAACGTTGGCTCGCGGGATTACTCTTTGGTGCTGAACGATGCCGGTGGCTTGGAGCTGGATTCTAACGATGGCACCCAATTCCCCTTACTACCCTTTATAGGAGTGAATGTAAAATGGTAAAGTATATAAGATATTTGTTGCCCTTTGTTATTCTGATTAGTGCTTCCTGCACAAAATTCACTGCCCCGGAACGGTTTGAGGGAGAAGTGTATTCCCTGGCGGGATTGCTTGTTGCGGGGAAGTCTATCAGCGTGCAGAATCCGGTGTATATCACCCGCAGCACCACGATCGAGGCTTTCGATCCCTTGTCCCTGTTTGTAACGGATGCCATTGTAACCGTTAAAGACCTTAGCAATCCCGCTCAGTGGACACTATCGGTTTACAATGACTCGGCAGAAATGAAGGTGAAATATATTGATCCTGCGGATCATATCATCCAGCCTGAGCACAGGTACCGCATCGAGATTCAAATCCCCGGACACACCCAGCTTATTACTGCGGAGACTACCGTTCCCGCGCAAGCTCAGTTGATACCGGATTATCTGCAGAACAATATTCCCGCAGAGGGTTACAGCCTTACTGAAACACCAGTATCTACCTTGAAGTATGATGATATAGATATTAAGTACCCTCTTGCTATGAACACAGGTGCCTTTAGTGGAGCATGTAACTTTATGGCAGAGATGTATTGCATGGAGGATTTTAGCACAGAGTTGGAATTCACCAATCCCATATTCGGAATTGAACATCCCGATGCTGAAATGGAAGATGCCTACAATGCAGGTGGAGAAAGTATAAGAAGAATTCAGTTTATAGGACGCTATATTTCTCAACCACAGAATGGCTCAAACGATAATTATCTGTTGATTAAGGATTACCGTCAGGCTTTCGTGTTCTTTGGACGCTACCAGATCACTCTGTGGATCGCAGATGATAACTATTACAAATATACCTATATGCCGGAAGGTTATTTCCATGGTGGGGTGAATGGTGCTTTGGGATTTTTCGGCAGTGTTGCCGGTGGCACAATGTATGCCAAGATAGTAAAATGATGGCTTAAGCTCTAATCCCCAGACGTCTGATTTTGCGGCTGAGGGTGCTTTCTGTTAAGTGAAGCAGCTTAGCCGCATCTTTTTGTTTGCCTCCGCATTTCCGCAAAGCATCAGTGATAATCTTAGCTTCCATGCTTGGCAGATCGCTTATATCTATAGGATTTTCATAAGTTATTGCTTGGTTGAAGGTGCTGATGTTATCCAAAATGTGTGCATCCCAAACAGGCTGGTAAAACATAACGTAAATTCTCTCCACATAGTTCTTCAATTCACGAACGTTACCGGGGAAAGTGTATTCGCAAAACCTTGCAATGAAGTCCTTCGTTACTTTAGGCTTGTGTTTCTTAGTTTCTGCGGCAAACCTGTCCAGGAAGAAGTTCAACAGAACAGGGATGTCGTCTTTACGATCCCGTAATGCCGGTATGCGAATTTCAACTGTGTTTATCCTATGGAAAAGATCAAGGCGGAATTTGTTCTCAATAATCAGCCTGTGGATGTTGTTATTGGTAGCAGCTATAATTTTGCAGTTTATTCTCTCTTCGCTACCCTTCCCCACGGGCATAATGGTTTTTGTGTCGATAGCACGCAACAGCTTTGCCTGAAATTCGATGGGCATCTCTGAAATCTCATCCAGAAACAATGTGCCATTATTTGCCAGCTTAAAGAAACCCCGTTTATCCTGATTTGCTCCGGTAAACGAACCTCGTATGTGTCCAAAGAATTCACTTTCAAAAAGGCTTGGTGATATGGAAGCGCAGTTCACGGTTACATAAGGCTGTTCGCTTCTGATGCTGTTAGAATGTATCATCTGTGCCACTATTTCCTTGCCTGTTCCGCTTTCACCTTCGATAAACACACATGTATCAGGATACAAGGATGCTAAAAGCGCGTTTTCTATAATCTGCTTCGATGCAACAGATGAGCCTATGAAGGTCTGAGGATTGGTTTGACCCAAGCGCTGTTCAACCAGCTCAATTTTGTTCTTCAAGCTGCGGGTATCTTCTAAGTGGGCGTCCATTAATTTGTTGCTATGCAAGGCAAAATCAGCCCTCATCTGCGCTATTAGCTTGGTCTGTGCTTCATCAAGCCGGTGCATAGTAGTTAAACCTTTCTTGTAGTTTTTGGTTTCCTGATACAAGAAACCCTCTGTACGCAATGCCTTTGTCAACAGCTCCCAATTCTTATTCTTTCTATAGTACGAGATTACTTTTTTTAGCCGGGGGAGAACTTCATCATAGCGTTTTAATGCAATATTCGCCAGAGCTATATTATTCGAGCTTTGTATCTGAAGCGCAACATTCTTCATTGTTATGGCTAATTGCTCGGCTTTTTCATGGTATGCGAGAGCACGTTCCCCTTCTCCTATTTGAGATAAGACATTTGCAAGGTTGTTTTTGATGCTAAACATCAGATTTGGCATGTTTAACTTTGCAGATTTCATAAGTTCAAGACTGATTTCGTAATAATGAACCGCCTCTGTTAGCTTATTCTGGCGCTTATGCATCAATCCATAGTTAAAGTTCAGGCTTATCAGATATACAGGAAGCCCCAGATCAGCCTCTAACTCAATTCCAAGTTGGTAGAACTTCTCTGCTTGTTTGAAATTGTCTAAATTGGAATATAAAGAAACCATATCCACAGCAACTTGCAGAGCTTTTAACCTAAAACTGTTTTGTAGGCAGTGTTTAAAACAATCAACATAGTAGAACAAAGCGATGTCGTACTTGCGCAAAATACTGTATATTGTAGCCAAGCGCCAGAATATGTCCACCTTAAGGTATGGCTCTACTAATGTATCTACCAAGTTTATGGTTTTTAGTGCTAACTGTTCGGCTTTAGAAGTCTCCTGCACCCGGGCATAATATATAGCATAGCTTAGGTTTAAAGACAGGTTTGTGTACAGCATCTGGGAGCGTTGAGCGGATTCCTGAGCATCGTCCAAACAGCTTTTCATATCGGGTAAACGCATCATCATGGAAAGGGCTAAGGATTTGATAAGCATAACGTTGGCATAGAGCCCAGGCAGCTTATCCTTGTTTACTTCCCGCACTATCTCTTCACAAAGTTTAAGAGCTCTTTCAGGATTTATTACAAGGACATTTGTCCATGCCAGCACCTGTTTCTTTTCCCATAATTCCATTGGAGTAAGCTTGTTATCACTAATTTTGGTGTTGAGATATGCCACAGGGTTCAGCTCCATTTTCTGAGCCTCTGTTAGGATTGTATTCACATTTGGCTTCTCGTTCATATCCACACAACTCCATTTACTATACCATTAATTAAACCTCGTCCGCTCGGTTCTCATGCAATGTACACTGATGCTACCAAGGCACCAAGTGCTTGCTTGCAACAATGCAATCTATGTTTGTACGAAGCTAAATTACGTCAAGTTTTATTATGGTTCTGACAAGCATTGCTGGTGCTGAGAAGCAAGCAACCAAGGCATATACATCACTCTTGCTAATATTACTTATCCAACTTCAGAAACATGAGATCGATACGATAAGCACTAAGATTGTATAACTTTTGCAGTGCTAAGCGATATTCCTCAAGCTGCATTGTATCATGTATCTGTCCGCTTTTATAGTCCACAATCAAAGCCACATTAGAAGCTGTATTTAGCATCAGCCTGTCGATGCGGAGTAAACCAGTATCGCCCCTTATCTCCAGCTCTGTAAATATCTTATCCCATTGTTTCTCGAAGAGCATGGGATTTTGTTGGCATGTTCTGTGGCACAGTTCCGCCAGGCTTAGGATGTTTTCCCGGGGGAGTAATGAGCCGAAACGAAGCATACAACGCCTTAATGCGTAATCGTGCTCCGAGGCAAGGTTACGAATAACAAAACTGAGGTAGTAATGCGCCAGATCTCCCAGCAAATTAGGCCGTTCCTCCAACCACACCTTCTTCCAATCCAAGATGGTAGGTTTGTCAACTGGCTTCATACTGCCCCAATCCGGCTCCAGAGAAACTGGTATGTTTTGCAGCAATGAGGAATAATCCTTCTCTGCATGCTGCTGTACCGCAGGCTGCTCTCTTACAGGCTCTGAGCTCTGCCGTTTATATTCGCTTTCGAGGCGGTAAATACCGCGATTGTCTGCTTGGATACCTTTGCTTACATAGTAATTAAGGCAGGAATCACAGAGCAGAGCAGGCAATGATTCTTCCTTGCGTGAAGCCAGAAACTCTGCCCAACCGTCCTTGTTTTGGTAGGTGAAATACAGATGAAGCTTGCTCTCGGCGCGGGTGAAGGCAACATACAGATTGTTCATTTCTTCTAACAGTTCCCTGTTTTGCTCCGCTTCCCACAGATGCCTGTAACTGGAAGCCTTCAACACTTTCTGATAGTGATAGCTTATCCCAAAATCACTAATCTGGTGAAAGTCTTTATCCGCATATTCCAAAGCCCACGCCAAACGAGTAGAATCAACGCTGTGCCCACCGGAAAGGTTGTAAAACACAAACACGCGTTTGAACTGCAAACCCTTGGACTTATGGATGGTAAGAAGCTGCAGGCTGTCCGTTACCGATACAGATGCTTGTTTAAAATCCTCTGAGGCAGCATTCTCAGACATATAAGCAAGGAAATCCGGGATGGATTTACCCCCTGCGCTACTATTAAGCTCCCAATCGGTAACAATCCCCTGGAACTTGTGCAAATTCAGGTAATCCCGCTCACTTTTGTCCTGGTTAGCAAGGTAAATATCCACCATCTGACGGCATATATGTGAAAGGGATTGCCGGCATTGGGTTTGCGCCATAGTATGTAAGCTCTCGATGATAGGCATAGCTTTGAAATCAATTGACATACAGCTACCGTTTTTGCGGCTTTGTGCCTGGCTTTGCGCTATAGTATCCAGCACTTGTTTTAGCAAAGCTGTGTTGATCCGCAGGTAGTCCGAGCGTAAAAAGCCTAGGAAATTGCTCCAGTCTCCCCATGCTACAAAGCGTAACCAATCCAAAAGCGGACTTACCAGAGGGTGTTCGCAGATACTGCGGTCCGGTTGATACAGGCTTTTTATCCCGCAATCGTCCAGAGCTTGCTGGATTTGGCTTAATTCCTTTCCCTTACGGCAAAGGATTGCGATGCTGCCGGTGGGATCTTCCTGAATAGCAGGAACCACCATCGTAGCTACAAAATCCGCATAGATATCCTCGGCACGAAGCTGACCGCCTTTAGCCCGGCTATGGTTGCGCAGACAAAGCTCCACGCAGGTTTCCGGCTCTGCCGCTGCATTAGCACTGCGAATAGTGTTATATTCCCAATTCATCTTTTTATCGGCAAGATAGCTGTGGATTTGGGGTTCGCGGAATAGGCTGTTGATGAATTGCATAAGGGTGAAGCCACATCGCCAGCACTGATCCAGACGCTCTGTTTGCACATCCTGCATGCTGGGAAATATGCTTTGCAGGTTCAGCAGCAGGTCGCGCTGCCCTCCTCGCCAGCCAAAGATGGATTGCTTTTCATCTCCCACCACAATCAAGCCCCCGAAAGGTTTGCTACCCTCACCGGCAGTTATTTCTCCAATAATGGGCTTTATGATATTGAACTGAATGAGAGAAGTATCCTGAAACTCATCAATCAGCAAAAATCTGGTGCGGTGGCTAAGGAACTGGTAAAACTCGCTGGCAGACACCTCACTTTGCGGATCGAAGAAGGGCGGTTCTTCGCTGAAGAGTGCCTCGAAGCTAAACCAAGAGATGTCATCATAAGTCATATTCTTGTACCGGTAAATCAAGCGGTCATACTCATCCAGAATAATCTTCCACAGCTCGATAATCTCATTCTGTTCCGGCACATACAGGCATTGCATCAGGTGATCTGCCAGATGGCGGATGGCTTCCTGCTGCGCATTTTCCATCAGGGCAGTATGCTCCCCGTGGGTGGCTTTGCGTATCAGGCTACCGCTCCAGATATTCTTGGCAATCAGCACCGCTAACAGCTTTTCCGCTTCCACCGGAGAAGCGGAGATTGTCTTCAGAGTTTGCACAATCGCTGCTATACTAAAACCACCAGATTCCACTATTTGCCTGAAATCCTTGGTTAGATAGCCTTGCAGATCATATTTCTGCTGCCCCTGCCATATATCGTGAATCAGGGATAAAAGCACCTGCATAGCTTCGGTAAAGGCAATTAGATTGCTGTTGTTATCAGGCTGTAACCCAATGTCGCGCACACGGAAACTTGTTTCACGGTTATCGCCATTGGGTAGCAGCCGCTGGGTGATCATGTAATACAGCCATCTGCCCTGAATAAGAGAAGCAAAAAGCTTGGCATAGGCATCCAGAGAGCGGCTTACCTTCCTGCTTAGCAGTTTGTTTAGCCGTGCCCTGAAAGCAGGCTGCATCAGGTGGTTCATCAGAAAAGGCATGCGTTTGGTAACTGCCTGAGTATCTATATCAAAGCTCTCGATATTGCGCAGAGGACGGACAATATTGCGGAATATATTGCCAATATAGGCGTCAATTGTCATCACTTGCAAACGGCTGTGATCACAGCTGATCTCACGTTTGGCACTCAGCAGTAAATTGCGTTCCCGGGTGCTTAGTTCAGGTTCGTTGCCCGGAAGTAAGCGGCGCAGGTCTTGCAGCAAACCGCTTCGTTTATCAGAGGGCTGGGTATCAAGCAACATCGATAGTTGCGAATTAATCCGGTCTCTGATCTCCGCAGTTGCTTTCCGCGTGAAGGTTAATGCCAGTATGTTATCGATGCTGAATTCCGGTTTGCCATAGTATTGCAGCAGCAAAGCAATGTATTCCAGCGATAGACGGTAAGTCTTCCCGGTTCCTGCACTGGCACAGATAATGCGGCAGAATAAATCAGCCATTGCTCTCCTCCTTATCGGCAGTTATCAAATCTGCTCTTGTTATCTTCATCAGCCTTTGCCTGTCTGCAGTTTTGGTACCCTGAGTGTATCCGATGGTGAGGCTGCTCTGGAAAGTATCAAGGATATCTGACTTTAGCTTGCTGCGCTTATCTGCTGTGATGCTATCATCGCTTACTTTTGTATCCAGGATGTTCCAAAACAGCGAGTTTACTTTATCCTCATCAAGCGTAGCATCCAGCAAGTAGTAAAACCACTCGTAGATTATCAATTGCCGATAATCCCGGTTACCTGTTTTGAAATCAATTATCATGGCTTCTTGTTCGGTTTCGATGCGCAAGTCTGCTTTACCCCGCAAAGCAATGCCGTATTCCTTTCCCTCCAGCAGTACGGTGCCAAGCGTTTTGTAATCCCGCTCTGCTGTTGTCATCTTGTCTTCTTCCGGAATAAGGGTGAAGCTGCGCTTATCAAGATGAGTTTTCAGCCAGTTTTCATAGAACATGTTAAGGGATTCCGCCAACCTTACTGAGATTATCTCCGTTAAGAAATCTGCGTTGTAATTCTTTGGTATCTGATAGCGAAAATCCCCACTGCTAAGGAGGTTCACAAGCCCTTCCTGCAAAAAGACGGTGTCGCCAAACACAGCTTCCAGCCTTGCCAAACCATTATGAGATCCCTGTTCTTTACCCAGAATGCGGGCAAAGTAAGCATGCATAATATTGCCGAACAGCTTATTACTGATAATCTCTTCCGCCTCATAGGACAACCCCTGGATGCGGGAGTGTGTTTCTATATACCACAAAAAAGGATTCTTTAGAAACTGGATAAGCCCCGATGCAGATGCCTTCAGCACCCCGTCCTTCTCCAGATCTTGCTCGGGAGCAGCGGGGATGATAAAGAAGTCTTTTCCCGGTATTGCTTCGTGGCAACAGCTTTCAAGGGTATCTGCTTCAGATAGCAAAGTTTGGCTTGATTTGCCTGCTGAGTTTTCGTATAAACACTTGATAGGTATGTGTACTTCCTCTTTACTAATGCATAACTCTGCCGATACAAGCTGTTCCATTTCCCCAATAAACGAACTGGAGCTGATATCCCGTTCTACATTGCGATAACTGAAGCACACCGCTTCCCCGGCGGTTAACAGCAAGCGGAAGAAGTAATACCGTTCCCACGCTCTGATATCCGCATAACACTTAAGCCCCAGTTTGCTTCTCTGCGTTTCATTAAACAGCCATACCGGTGTAGGATTGGAAGGCAGCAAGCCTTCTATCATTTGAAAGAAAGCAACCGTGCCAAAGCTGCGATTGCGGGCATCCAGCAGATTGCTGATTTCCCAGTTACTATGCCTGGTTTGCGTGCTGCTGTATGAAACCCTTGCGGATTTCAGAAAGCTTAGCAGCAGTTCCAATAAGCCGGCACCACATTCTTCATCGTTAAACACTTGTGTCCAGGAGGGGATTATAGCCATGCTTTCTATGGAAGCAAAGTTCGCCAGCCGTTCCCAGAAACATGCTAAGAGGTCTGTATAATCCGCTTCTTCAGGGCTAACCAGCTTTTCAATTTGTAAGCCCGAAGGTGAGTCTATCAAAGCGCATAGCCCACTAATGCCATTAACCCCGGCAAAGCTATTTATCAGGGTGATGTATTGTCCTATTACCCGCCCGAACAGCGAATCATCTTTGCCGTTAAAAAGCTGCATATCCACATACAGAAAGTCATTATTTAGCAGCTTATCCAATTGAAGCCAAATCTCTTCACGCTGCTGCTCTGTAATACCACTAATGAAATAGGATAGAAACCAGGGCATCGTGAATAACTTGGACACCAGCGACAAAGGCAGAAATCCTGAGCTTTGTTGCTGTGCCTTTATACCCTTATAGATGGCGTTCAGCATTTGATAAACGGCAGTTTGCCCCAAAGGAATCACCTCCGGAAGCCTGAAACGCTGCGCATCAAAATAGCGGGAATAGCTCTTCTGGTGGAAGCTGCTGTCTATAATCACTCCCCCCGTGGAATTGCAAGCATCCTGCCTGTTTATCCAGTCAAGATATGCCAGAGCCATCTGGTCTTCATTTTCACTTTCCACAATGTGCAGCTTTGGTTTTACTTTCAGAGCTTGCCAGGTAGCTTCAAGATCAAATTCTTTCACTTTCCAGCTATCTGCCGTGCGCGCTGTCTCCAGCCCGTGATACAGCACCGTAACGCTGTTCCCCGCATCTTCTATGGCATGTATCAATTGCCTTTCCATAGCACTGTAATAGTATTGGTTAACAAAAGTAATCCGGCAGCCCTGCCAGGGGATGCAGAAACTATCTTCATGCACGTAAAACAGCTTATCGGTAAAGCCCAGTGCGCTGATATAGCTTTGGTAATCTTCCCTTATCTGCATTATGCGTTCCAGATAGGTTTCCTGCCACATCTGCATATAGAATACGCCGGAGTCCTTCAGTTGGGAGAGGCTTTCCACTTCCACGCATTCTTCTGCCAGCTCCTCAAAGAAATCGAAGAACTTCCTGCCCCACTCCACAATATCGCTGTATTGCATTATATGAAAGAACTCGCGCTGCTCCTCGCCCATCACCAGATACAGGCACAGCAACCGCTTTTCGTCCATCAGCACCGAAGTTTGGGGCAGGATAACCGCTTCCTTGAAATCTTCCATGCTGATGAAGCTGTTCTCTGCCAAGTTCCAGTTCTGCATGAACCGCTGCCTGGCTATGCCTGCCGCCACGCGGGTAGGGAACACCATCACAGTTCTATCGCCCAAGCCGCTAAAAGCAGCATCCAGCAGGTCTGCACTTAAGGGAATTGTCTTAATTTCCATATAGCTAACGCCTTACCTTTTATGTTATAACTCTATTCCGAACCATCTTGCTAAGTAAACTATGCTTAGCATAGGGTTTTTATCTGTCAAGCACAATCCGTGTGAGAATTTTTATCCTTCATAGTAGTGTGGGGGACAAATCCGAAGTTTTGGGACAGATTTGGCGTTTATTTTCACAAATCGCCCCGCACCCCTGTTTGACTTAAAAAAAGCCACCTCTCCCCACTGTGCCTATGTACTTGCTACACAGTGGCTTTTTTTGAGTTAAACAGAGGGATCACCCGCATAAATTGCCCACATTTTAACTCACAACTGAAGCCGCTGAAACCGGGAATATGCTGAAGCTGGCAGATGGCTTCAGTTGTAAGTCAAAATATGTTATCCATCGCAAATGCTTTCTGCAAGCTCTTCTTACGTGCAGTATCTACTACCTTGTTGCGGTAATCCTCTCGGTTGCCGATCCAATCATCAACAAATTGTTTAGAAAACAATGTTCCATGCCTAATCCCCATAAACTCCCTGAAGTTAGAATATTCCCAATCCTCCGGCAGGCTTACCAGATTTGCCTGCAAGGGATTAGCATGAATGTATGCACAAGCAGCAACAAGATAATTGTCTTCCATCACATACTTATTCGCCAGCTTGCCTCGAAAGATTCTGCCACGGCAATCGTATTTGTTGTTGTAGTAGCGTGCATACCGTTTATGTGGCTGTTCAAACAATGCAGAGATGGGAGCGTAAGCATTTTGTCGGATTAGAAAGTGGAAATGGTTAGGCATCAAACAGTAGGCTATCACACTGAACTCATCGCTCATCCGCTCTTTCAGAAAGGTCAGATAGGTTTTGTAATCCCCAGGATCGTAGAATAGCTCTCTGCCATCTATGGCATGGTTTACAATGTGAATGTATGTCCCCGGTCCGCATTGGGTAGGATGAATACGCATAGCAACTACTCCCAAACTGTTTAGCATAACAGCATCAACTCTAATGTTTTCGTCAAGCAATATCTTTGTTTGACTTAAAAAAAGCCACTTTAACCAACATTGCTTATGTACTTAGTGCACAGTGGCTTTTTTTGAGTTAAACAGAGGTTTACCCGCTGCAATATCAATTCGCAGATACTATCCGGTTTAACTCAAAATTCCGCCCTTTTCAGTGGTTACGAAACGGATAGTTATCCTGGGGCGGATTTTTAAGTCAAACCTCTCATGTATTGTTGGCTTTCATGCTGATACTCAAACACCAGACTCGCCAAATAGTACTGATTTCTTGACATAAATTTCCTTTCTTGTTTTCATGTTCCAAGGCACGTATCAATGCTACATAGAGAGGTTCCCAAATGGATTTTATGACTTTTATACTGATTACCATACCCATATCCCTTGCTACCACATACATAATGAAGGTACTTAGGGTCAGGAAAGTTCCCTCGGTCGACAGCATGCTTTTTTGGCCAGTCAGATCAGTCGATTTTACAGGTAGTCCTGATAGGTTTAATGAGCTTGTGGACAAGTTGCTTGCAAAGTCTAACTATGGTGTAAGATTACGTACCAATACCAGCGTGTATCTTACAGAATCTCCATTTAAATGGAAACGTACCGGCTTTTGCTACTATATAGTTTTCGACGAATCCGGCAATATCATCAGCATATACTACAAGAACATCTTTTATGATGATTCGCAAATCGCCCAGACTATAAATGCCTTACTTTCCCACTTCAGCTAAAGCCCGGATTTTGTGCTTGACATCTAAACAACTTCAAATCAGCAAGGATAGCAAATAATAGATAGACATTGAGGAACCGTGAAATATATAAAACCTGCCTTAGCCCTACTGCTCATCCTGTTGGTTTTTTCCTGCAAAAAGAACGTTAGCAAACCGCCATCGGGCTATGTTGTACTTTCTCCTGAGGTAGCCGAAATCCTCTGTGCAATGGGCGTTCAGGATGATATTGTTGCTGTTACCGAAGAGTGTGACTTCCCTCCCACCCTTGCCGAAAAGCCAAAAGTCGGCAACTTCAGCACCATAGATAAAGAAGCCATCATCGCGCTTAATCCCGCCATCATCTTTGCCAGCGCGTTGGAGCAGGAAGGCAGTGCTGCGGAGCTGAAGAAGCTTGGTTACAGGGTGGAGGTTATCTACCCCAAAAGCCTGCAAGCCTTAAGTGAAGAGATCATCCGCTTAGGCGAGCTTACCGGAAAAGTAAATCAGGCAAAAAATCTTGTGGCACAGATGGATGCGGAACTGACACACTTAAAGAGCAAGGTAGCCGGCAAACCTCGTCCCAAAGTGTATCTGGAAATATACCGCGATCCCCTGATGAGCGTATCCGATGCCTCCTTTGTGGGCGAACTTATCGAAGCCGCAGGCGGGGACAACATCTTCCCCACTCTGGAGCGTGATTACGCCCGGGTAAACCCCGAAGCGGTGATAAACGCCAAGCCGGACATCATGATTTGCTACTCCAAAGACACTCTCTCCGCCATCCGCACCCGTAAAGGCTGGAAGGATATTCCCGCCATTCGCAACAAACGCATTTATTTTGAGACAGACATAAATCCTGATCTCATCCAGCGCGCCACTCCCCGCAGTATGACAGGCATCCGCCAGCTCCAAAAGCTCTTCTTTAGCGCGGGTAAATGAGAAACAAAGCCATCCTTGCCCTCTGGGTTCTGTTCAGCATAGCGCTTGTCTGCATCTACCTGACAATCGGCAGTCCCGGCACAAACATCATCACTCAGGTAAGGATTCCGCGCTTGCTGCTAACCCTGTTTACAGGCATGGCGCTGGCAGGCATCGGCAGCATCTATCAGGTGATGCTGGCAAACCCTTTAGCAGAGCCGTATATACTGGGCATTTCCTCCGGCTCGGCATTCGGCAGCATCCTGGCAGGCGTAACCGGTTTTGTGATCCTGATGCCCTTAGGCGGCTTTGCAGGAGCAGGCTTAACCATGCTTTTAGTTTGGAAACTAGCCCACCAGAAGGGTCGTTTCGACAAAAGCCGTCTGCTGATCTCCGGCGTAATCGCCGGCATGTTTTTTGCCGCAGGAATTTCGCTGCTGATGTATCTGCATTTAAAAGATACCGCCTTGATTTTGGGCACTTTGATGGGTAATCTGGGGCGCATCTTCAGTACCGGCGAATGGCTAACCTTTTCCATATTGCTGGCTGTATCCATGCTAATCCTTGCCTATCTGTATTTTAAATCCACTGCCATCGATATCCTCAGTAATGGCGATATCTACGCCGGTAGCCTGGGCATAAACGTATTGAAGCTGCGCCGAGAGGTGTTTCTGCTTACTTCCATCGTGATCGGCATCTGCGTAGCTTATGCGGGCATCATCGGCTTTGTGGGCTTAATCATCCCGCATGTGGTGCGCTTTTTTGTCCCCTCGGGACAGCGCCGCATCTATCTGCTTTCCCTGTGGTCGGGAGCTATCTTCCTGTTAGCTTGCGACATGGCTGCCAAGCACCTGCTTGCCATCGAACTGCCGGTGGGGATCATCACTGCTTTCCTTGGCTGCCCCTTCTTTATGTGGCTGCTGCTACGTAAATAGTTCACTCGTTCTTCCTTGCTGCAATTGGGGTAGCATTACGGATGAAATACGCATCCCATCCGTAATTCATGCGTATTGCATAAGTAATTCAAGCAAGGAAAGCTGCTGGAAATCACAATTCGCTTGACACCAAACTGCAAGCGGACATCATTGCATTAATTAGTGAACTTAACAAAATTATATTGGAGGAAGTAATGAAACTTCGTAAACTCACTTTAATCCTGCTGGTGTTAACAATAGCTCTTTTTATGGCTGCTTGCGGCTCTAAAAAGGTTAAAACCCCCAAACCCGATGGCGACATGGTTTATCGTCCCGTCTGGTGGGCAAGCCAACCTGATCCTGCCTATGTTTGCACCTACGGTCAGGGCACCAAAGCTTCTGAAACTTCATCTATGAATACGGCTAAAGCCAACGCTCTGTTGGAAGCAGCTCAGTATGTGGAAACCCACGTGAATGGCATGATAAAAGTGTATGAAGAAGAAGCGGGGGTTAATGATCCTCAGCTACTTGCCCTCACCGAAAGTGTGGTGCAAGCAATTGCTTCCGCGCGTTTTTCTGGCACCATACCCGGCACTATCGAAACCAGAATAGTGCAGGAAAAGGGCGGCAGCCGCTACAAAACATGGACTCAGGTAAAGATACCCAAAGAACAGATAAATAAGACTTTGGTGAACAACATCCGCAACGAAGAAGCCCTTTACAACCAGTTCAAAGCCTCACAAGCATTCAAGGAATTGGAAGCAGCCGTAAAGAAGTATTAAGGCGGTAGAGTTGGTTTCATGGATTGGGCGATCAGCCTTTTTCCTTGACATTAGCCCTGTATAAAAATAAATGACCCTGATTGCGTGCATCTTTAGCTCAGTTGGTAGAGCAACTGACTCTTAATCAGTGGGTCCGGGGTTCGAATCCCCGAAGGTGTACCATTCCTTTTAACACAAGCCCCGAGGGTAAATTAGCTTCGGGTGAATAGATGAACAGCGGTAATTTGCCCTTTGCTCCGCTATATAAATGTGCTAAAGCGCGGCTACATATTCTTCGCCGGCTTTAGCAGCCGGCTTTTTTTATAATTATACACAGTCTAACCTCTTGCAGCGGTTAGATAAGGAGAAGAAACAATGACAGCATTACACGCACTTGACACACCGGACAGAAGCGGATATATTTTCACATCCGAATCGGTTTCTGAAGGGCATCCAGATAAGGTTTGCGATCAGATATCTGACGCCATACTCGATGCCTACCTTGCTGCTGATCCTCGCTCCAAAGTTGCGTGCGAGACGATGGCAACCGAAGACAGAGTTATTGTATCTGGTGAGATATCCTCCCGGGCGAAGATTGAAGTGGAACCGATTATCCGCAAAGTGATCGGTGATATAGGCTATACCAATGCCAATAAAGGCTTCGACACAAATTGCATAATAAACAACTACCTACATAAGCAAGAACTGGCTTTGGAAGAAAACACCGGTGCCGGAGATCAGGGCTTGATGTTCGGCTATGCTTGCTCGCAAACCAAAAGCTTGATGCCTATTCCCATCGAGCTTGCCCACAAGCTGCTGATGAACCTTGCCGAAGCCCGAAAAAGCGGCACCATTCCCTGCCTGCTGCCCGATGCCAAAAGCCAGATAAGCATGCACTATATCGGCAGGCAAGCTGTAGATTTGAAGACCCTGGTTATTTCCACGCACCACAACGATATCTGCGAGATGGAGTTCGATGAGCTGAAACACGCCATCAACAAACAGGTTATCCTACCCAGTATTGCCCAAATGGAAGAAGAGAGTAAAGGCTTTTTCGAAACCAAGAATTGCGAAATCAAGATTAACCCCTTAGGACGCTGGCACGATGGTGGTCCAGCAGCAGATACAGGGCTTACGGGACGCAAAATAATAGTGGATACATACGGTGGTTGGGCGCAGCATGGCGGTGGAGCTTTCTCCGGTAAAGATGCAACCAAAGTGGACAGAAGCGCTGCATATATGGCACGTCATATTGCCAAGAGCGTTGTAGCTTCGGGCTTAGCCGCGGAGTGCCTGATTCAGTTCAGCTTTGTTATCGGCGAGCAGATGCCTGTTTCTCTGATGGTAGATACCTTTGGCAGCGGTAGAGAAAGCGATACAGAAATTGAAAGATTAGTAGCCAAGAACTTTGACTTGACAGTAATGGGAATAATAGATTACCTTGATCTTAGGAAACCCATTTACCTGCCAACTGCCAGCTACGGCCATTTCGGACGTGATAGCTTCAGTTGGGAAAGTGTAAAAACCATTCACTAAGGATAATAATGAAGCATTTATACCAAAGCCTGTCTGAAGCCAGTCCATTCTTCCTGCTTGCAGGTCCTTGTGTGGTGGAAGAAGAGAGCATGATGCTCCGTACGGCAGAATTCCTGAAGGAGCTATGCCTGCGCAAGGGTGTAATCCTTGTATTCAAATCCTCTTACCGCAAGGCAAACCGAAGCAATTACAGCTCCCCCAGTGGTCCCGGAGCTATAAAAGGGCTTGAGACCCTGAACCGGATTAAAACCCAGCTGGAACTACCTGTAATCAGCGACGTACACGAATGCGCAGAAGTGGCTGATGCTGCCGAAGTGTGTGATATCCTGCAAATCCCCGCGTTTCTCTCCCGCCAAACAGAGCTTATTCAGGCTGCTGCTCAAAGCGGTAAGATTGTGAATATAAAAAAGGGACAGTTCATGGCACCTCAGGACATGCATGCCGCCGCTTTGAAGGCTGCTGCCACAGGGAATAACCAGATCATGCTATGTGAACGAGGCAGCAGTTTTGGTTATCATAACCTTGTTGTGGACTTCCGTAGCTTCGCCATCATGCAAGAATTGGGCTACCCCGTGGTTTATGATGTTACCCATTCTTTACAGCTTCCTTCTGTAAGCGCTACCTCGGGGGGAAACCCGGAATATGCGGCAATGATGGCACGTGCTGCCATCGCTACAGGCATGTTGAAGGGATTGTTTATCGAAACTCATCCGGAACCTGCAAAAGCGCTTTCCGATGCTTCATCCATGCTACCCCTGCATGAGATGGAAGCTCTGTTGGACGGCTGTTTACGCATAGCAAACGCAATTTGAGGTTGTAATATGGAAAAGAACTGCCTTACAAAACCGAGCAAGCGTCCCGTTGCCTGGGGTGAGATTAAGCTGTTGCTTTTAGATTGCGACGGCGTACTTACAGACGGGCGTATTATATATGGCGAAGCACGCCAGGAATTGAAGCACTTCCACGGTCATGACGGCATGGGCTTTCTCCTGCTGAAATATACTGAAATGCAAACCGGAGTGATCACCGGGCGCAAATCCGAAGCGCTGGAGCGTCGATGTAGCGACCTGCATATACAGCACCTGCACCAAGGCGTTCACAATAAGCTGCAATGCCTTGATGAGCTTCTTGCCAAGCTTAATCTGGACTACAGGCATGTGGTTTATATGGGCGACGATTGGAATGATGTGCCTGTGATGCGTAAGGTTGCATTTTCCGCCACTCCTGCCGATGCCCAGCCGGATGTACAGAAAATCGCCGATTGGGTGGCAGAACATAATGGTGGACATGGTGCTGTGAGAGACCTGATAAATCACATCCTGGTGCATAAAGGCATCTATGAAAAGACGGTGAAGCTTTATCTTGAAGATATTTGTTAAGCTACTGCTGCTTGCTACTTTATTACTGATTCTTGCTTCCTGCAAAGAAGCCATTCTGCAGGGGAAGACAGACGCGCTTGATCGCAGCTTACCGGACGAGACCAGCTTCAATGTCCGCATTACCCAGTACATAGACAACCGGCAAGAATACTATCTGGAAGCAAAGAAGATAGAGCGTTTTAATGATAGACGCATGATGCATGGATATGGAGTAAGCCTCACCACCTTTGACAAAAACAATCAGATAAATTCTACCATACAGGCAGATACTACCATTGTGGATGATGCCCGCAACATTATTTTCGCTAATGGGAATGCCAGAATGACATCTCCCAACGGTTCGCTAAGTACCTCAAAGATTATTTGGGACAGAGCCGTGGACGAGATTACCGCTCCCCTGAATGTAACTCTGGTACGCGATGGAAGCGTTCTACGCGGCGAGAGCCTGCGCACCAATTCCAAGCTTAGTTTCGTGGAAATGGATAAAGTATCCGCCGAGGGTAAGATAAAACCAGAGGAACTGGATTGGTGAAGCTACCACACTCTATTATCAAACTGCTTCTAGCCATTCTTCTGCTTGGATGTAATATCTCCTTGTTCGCCCAAGCAAAAAAAGCCCCAACCGAGAAGTTTCGCCTTGTCCACGCCGATAAGCTGTTTATGAACAAGATGGAAGCGGAGCAGATTCTGGAGCTAAGCGGCAATGTGCATTTCTTTTACGGTAAAACCGAATTCCGCAGTTCTCGTGCCTTGATTTTTGACACCAAGAAGATTGCCCGCCTTTACGGCAATGTGGTAGTTTCCAATGACAGCCTCACCCTTAGTGCGGACACTCTTGCCTATTACCGCATCCCCGAGCTTCTGAACATGGGGGGCAGAGTGTTTGCCACCCATAAAAACAAACAAGGCGAATACCGCTGGACCAGAAGCGACTATGCAAGCTATGACAAGAAAAACGATGTGCTTACTACCTGGAGCCGTGTTTCAGCGTATGACCTGAAAGAAAACGCCCATGCCAAATGTGGTTATGCTCAATGGGACAGAAAAGCCGGATACGCATTGCTGTTGGAGGAGCCACGCCTTCAGGCAGGAACATCAGACAGCCTTTATATTAGCTCCGATAAAATGGAGTTTTTCGATAAAGAACGCAAGATGATTGCCACCTTCAATGTGGAGGTTTACACTCAGGATTACGCAGCAAAAAGTGATTTCCTGATCTATTTCATGGAAGAAGACAGGGCTGTATTCACTGGGAAACCAAGCTTTACCTCAGATTATGCACGTGCCAGTGCAATGGAATTCCAGCTCTTTTTTACAGAGCGCAAGCTAACCCGCACAGACTTGATTGATTCCTGCAAAGTGGCTTTTAGCGAAAAGAAAAAAGGCGAAAAGAAGAATACCGTGCAGGCAGACCTAATCTCCATGCACTTTGTGGACGACCAGATAAGAAAATTCACCGCTGAGGGCAAAGTGGATTATTTCTTTGTGCAGGATGCCACAGAGAAGCGTGATCATTTTACCAATAGTGCCACCGGAGTGCATCTGCAAGCCATATTCAATGAAGAAAGCAAGCTCATCAGCATGCAAATGAAAACAAACATCAAAGGCAAATACGTTTTTGTAGATAAATCCTAAGTAAGCCCTTCATCCTCAGCTTTTTAACCAATCTAACAGCCTCTTTGAAGCCTGCTATCCTGATACTTGCATCTCCCCTGCTTGAATTACTTATGCATTACGCATGAAATACGGATGGGATGCGTAATTCATCCGTAATTCTATGGCAATTTATGCAAGGAAACAAAAGAAGCCTTGCCGGTGATGTTAACCCCGGCAAGGCTTATGTCTGTTTAAGGTATTATTTTAGGACAGCTTTTCGGGTTTGTGAAGTGCTTCCTGAACTGAAAGAAATGAGATACACTCCCGATGGAAGTTTGGTTCCATCATTGCTATAGCCATTCCAGATCAGTTCGATACTTCCTTTTGCGTTTCCCTCGATGCGGTAAACGCACTCGCCTTTGATGTTATAGATGTTTAACTGATACCCCTGATTGGCTTCGCTAATCCCCAATTTGATGTTTGTGATGTCGGAGAAGGGATTGGGGTAGATGCCATGGATACCTGTAACTACGGGTGCAGCGGGGTTCTCTGGATTCGCCACACTTATAGAGTAGATAGCTGTTGCCGTGGCGCTCGGTGTCCAACCTGTTAAAAAGGCTTTGGCACGAAACGTTGTGCTTTGGCTAATGTGGATTGGATTAGCATAGAGAAATGATGTCTCTACCGGCTCAGTATCATTCAGCGTATAACGAATCTGCGCTCCGGGAGTAGAGCATGCCATGCTTACATCCACCTGGTTTTGATACTGCCCAGGCTCCGGGCTGAAAGATGGCGTAGCCACTGTACCTGTGATGGTGTAGTTTGCCACTGCGGATGCGCTGGACGTCCAGTTTGTTAAGAAGCCCTTTGCTTTTACCGTCATACTGGTAGCAACGTTTATTGGCGCAGAGTACAGTGTGGAGGTTAGCGTAGGCTCAGCTCCATTAGTGGTATAGCGAATTTGCGAACCAACTGTTGCACAGGTGATGCTCACTGTCTGAGCAGTTGCATACGTGCCTGCCGGTGGGGTGATAACAGGCGTTGCAACAGTGCCTGTGATGGTATAGACGGCATTTATTATTTCACTTGGTGCCCACCCCGTTAAATATGCCTTCGCTTTGATAGTGGTAGTACTGTTTAGCGGAAGGCTTATAGGAGTGGAATACAACGCTGATGCTTCAGTGGGGACTGTTCCATTGCTTGTGTAGCGTATCTGCGCCCCTGCAGTGGCACAAGCTATAGTTACATTCTGTGCAGTTTGGTATATTCCCCCAGCAGGTGTTAATGTGGGAGTTGCAACCGTCCCTGTGATAGTATAAACAGCCGTAACCGTAGCACTGGGACTCCAGTTTGTGAGAAACGCCTTAGCCTTAACAGTTGTAGTGGCGGCAACGTTTATTGGTGCAGAATACAGTGTGGATGTAAGCGTAGGCTCAGTTCCATTGGTTGTATAGCGTATCTGCGCCCCAGGCGTGGAACAGCTGATAACAACAGATTGGGCTGTTTGGTAGGTACCTTCCGCTGGGTTGAACACAGGCATGGCTACCACCTGGGCACCTGTTCCGGCATTTATCTGGTAGAGGTTATCGGGAAAGCTGCCTACTATTCCGCCAGCTTCAGAGGGCAGAGTCTGGGTAACAGGAACAATCGTCTGCGCACTGAAATCCCAAACCTTGAATGTTACTTGCTCGCCATTTGTCTCTGTGAATACTTGGATTAAGCATCCGGCTATCCCTTGAATAACCTGAATGGGGATTTTGCCCCTCAGTTGTTCATCTGTCCCTACAGTTACGAAGGCAGCAAGGATATCACCGGTAACCGCGGGAACAGAGTTTATCGCAACCTGCGCCATCACAGACATGCTACCGGTTAAAACTGCCGGTTCTCCCCAGGGATCGGTAATTACCTGAGTGCCTGTTTCGGCATTTATCTGGTATAGATTGGTCATGCTGCCTACAATTCCACCGACTTCCGAAGCTAAAGTTTGGGTGACATCACACACTTGTTGTGCACTCTCATCCCATACTTTGAAGCTGATTACTTCACCATTGCTCTCGGTGTAAACTTGCAGTAAACAACCTGCAATGCCGCTTACTACCATAACGCTTTCCTTCCCTCTAAGCTGAGGGATACCCCCCACAGTTACGAAAGCTGCTACAACGTCACCAGCAACAGCAGGAATGGAATTTATACCCACCTGTGCCATCACGGACATGCTACCGGTTAAAACTGCCGGTTCTCCCCAGGGATCAATTGCGAAGATCGTACTGCATAGAAGTAGCAGCACTGTAAGAGTGATGTATCTCAATTTCATACCCTTACCTCTTATTTAACAATCATTAGCTTGATACTCTGGGCGGAATTGCCATTTGCCATCCTGAGGAAATATATTCCTGAAGAAACATGATTGCCACTGTCATCCACGCCATTCCACCAAAGCTTCTGAGCACCTGGCTGAAGCTGACCATGGAACAAGGATTTTATCTTTTGACCACGGACATTATAAACATCCACTTTAATGTTTGGAGCATCTTTGGCTATGTTCAATGCGATAGATGTGCCATCCTTGAAGGGATTGGGATAGGCGGACATTAGGCTTGTAACCAGTTCTGGAGTTTCTGTTTGGTCTGATTTGAAGCTAAGGAATTCTCCGCTTTGGTAATCTCCAATCGTTTCTCCGGGTGCAGTATTAAGATTGGGGGTAAGGGTAGTAATAGTATTGCTTGTAGGACTATAGAGCTTAAACTGAATCTGTTCTCCGGCTTCATCGGTAAACACTTGCAACAATGCACCAGAGATACCTTCTACATTCATCACCGTAGTTAAACCACGCAGTTCGTTGTTAACAAATGCAGCCAAGATATCGCCTGCACGAGCATGCTCATCCAGAGAAGCAAGGATCACCTGGCTATTGGTCTTTATTACAGGAGTTCCCCAGATTTCGCAAGAAGGCAGCAAAGCCTGTGCCTCTCCCCTGCTTGGGGCAGCATAAACTAAGGAAGCACCGGTAGTTACTTTGATCCAGTATGCACGTCCGGGGCTAAGCGTTGTTAATGTGTTGTATGGGTTATTGGGTATATATATGCCTTCGGTACCCTTCACTTGAATCAGATTGTTGCCTAAGGATGCCACCGCTGAGATTACGTCCATAGGTGCTTGCGGGGTGAATGCTGTTAAGTTCCATCCTGCTGCCAATACAATAGGTGTACTTGTATTTATAGCTGCACCTGTAACAGTTAATGTGCATGGCTGGCTAACCTTAACATAATATCCCTTCCCATCTGTTAAGCTTGTTAAGGTGTTGAAAGGATTGTTGGGTATGAATACTCCCTCCACAGATTTAACGGACTGCACGTAGGACATTATATTACTGAAGAGAGTAGTGATTTGCATATCTGCGGGATGTACATTCAGAGATACCATGTTCCACCCGGCGGATAGGCTTATGCTCTGCTGCAGGGCATTATTAGCATGAAGCCAGAAGAGATTGTTAGGCCACTCGCCTACGATGCCGTTAATCTGGCTGCTAAGGGTTTCGTTAATATTCAGAATCTCATTAGCACTTTCATCCCAAACCTTAAAGAATATATTCTCACCATTAGATTCCGTGAATATCTGTATAAGGCAGGCTGCGGTTCCGTTGGTTACCGCCACAGTTCCCTTACCTCTAAGCTGGGGAATTCCACCCACATTCACAAAAGCTGCCACAACATCGCCATTGGATGCCATTGCGCCATCAATCATTACGCCGGACATAAGGCTCATGCTACCACTTAGCACCACAGGTGTACCAAATGGGTCCACAGGAGGTGGTTCGTAACCCGGAAACTCTATTTGCAGCTCGGCAAACATCACTCTGCCGCCATCATTGGGGAATTCTGTGGGAGAGTGAGTGTTAGAGCCCCAAGTGTAATCATCATAAAACATCAAACCAAGTTTACCTATTTTGTTCGTACCCTGCATTCCTACATACTTTATCTTGTCCGCAGGATACACCCACATTGGCTTTATCCCTGAAAACTGAAGAGTTTCCTGATTGTTAAGTACAATCGGCTCGCTCCAGGTTGCTCCATTATTTGCAGAAACGGCAATGTAGATTTCGGGTGTATTGGCAAAAGCTGCATAATCTGCAATCTGGCTGTAATTATACCATCTTGCCCGCTGGGAATTCTGCCAGACGACAGCCATCATTCCCTCTGAATTGCTTTCGGTTATCTTCGTATTCCCGCAGTGGAACATCATGGCATTATCATGAGAGGCATCGTTCCAATATGGGAAGTTCCAGTCTCCAGCCATGCTGGGGAATACTCCGCCCATACCGTCATCTGCGTATTCATCCACCACACCCCAGGGTGCTTCTGTATCCCAGGGAGTGAAGGCTTGGTTATAGTTATCTATTGGGTCTTTCTGGGGATATACTTCCTTTATGCTCATGGTATTGTTGATAGTATCAAACACAAGCTCTTTCACGAATTGCATACCATAATAGTATGAGCCTGAAGGCGTGTTAATTGCCCACAGCCCGGGAACATGTATCTTACCGTTGTTGTCCATTGTGGCATTTGTATGTGAAGAGTTTGCAATTTGCCAGTTCAACTGAGCATTAGTATAGGGAGTGCCTGTATCACTGTTTACAAAGTAACCCTGTCCCCCCGGGGATGCAGGCGGGTTCCAAGTGGGCATATCACTGGAAAATATTTGGCGTGTCCAAGTCCCTGCTCCATAAGCAGTACATTTGAATACATCAACATCCGGTTCGTCAATGTTTGAGCCAAGAGCATCCGCTGCGCTGTGGTAACCGATGTAATATAGATTACCGGCATTGTCACAAACAAGGTTATGGTTAGGTCTGCGATGAGTAGTGGTATCGGTATTCCATTGATTCAAGGTAGGTATAGTGGTGCGTGTCCACGATAAAGCAATACCGTTTTCGATATCCAAAGCACTGAAATCTGCATAGGCAATAATGACATTCTCCGAAGGAATAGCATCAACAGCATGAGACACCGCATTCCGACAAGCCACATATATCCTGCGTTTCCCGTTTATGGGTGATGGACCAATAATCGCTGTGGGCCAGATAAACTCGTTGTCTGTGGTAGAGCCTACAATATAGGGATTATCAACAATTGTCTGATATTCATTCCATAATCCATCAATGCCTTCAATAAATGCATCTGATACAAAGCGTACTTCCAGCTGTGCATCTGTATCAGCATTGGCGTGCCAAGCATACATCGGCTTTCCGCTTACGGGATCAACTGCCATTGTAGGAAATCCTTCCCGGATGTTAGTTAAGGTTATGAGATTATTGTTTAGCACATTTCCCGCCGAGCTTAGATAAGTATGGTAAACCCGCCGAGTTCCAGTAGTGGTAGGTTGACCATGATAGGTCATAAAATATCCTCCACCGGCTGATTCCGGGATTACACGCAGAGGCAAGCCGTTATAGCTACCTATAAAATAGTCATTATAGGAAGTAATAAGCGATACCGGCGTTCTGGAGAACGTGAAAGCCGGAGCTGTTCTCTGATGTTGTAATGCCACTCCGGGGGGAAGTTCAAGGGCTGGGGGGATTATCCCCGGTTTCTGATAATCAGCATAAACCAAGCATACAAGAATGCTCAGCAGGATCACAAGAGATAATGCTTTTTTTAACATGATTCCTCCATGTTTTCCCCCTCTGCGTGCATTAATTCGTAGAGGGTTATTAGTATGTTTTTGGTGTTACTTTTCATACTTCTTCCTTGCATGAATTGCTTAAGCATTACGCATGAAATACGGATGGCATGCGTAATTCATGCGTAATGCTACCGTAATGGCAGCAGGTAAGCCCAGCCTAAACAATTAGTTTGCAAGCTACTAACATTTTCATATAATCACTTTAGAACAGCCTTTCTGGTCTGAGTTGTGCTACTGGAAGTGAAGGAAATAAGATAGATACCTGAGGAAAGTTTATCCCCTGAATTGCTCTGTCCGTTCCACTTCAATTCGAAGTTGCCTTCCGCATAGCCGGAGTTGCGGTAAACGCATTCACCTTTGATGTTATATATCTTCACTTGGTATGCCTGATTGGCATCTTTTACACCCAATTTGATGTTTAAACTGGAGCTGAAGGGATTTGGGTAGATCTGATAGATTCCCGTAACCACCGGCACGTTAGGCTCTTCAGGATTTGCTACAGCTATGTTGAACTGACCCTCTACGGTTTCGCTTGTTGCCCAGTAAGCTTTGAACCCTTTTGCCTTGATTGCGGTGGTTTGTGTGAGGTGAATCTGCTGAGAATACTCTGCTGAAGCTTCGTCAGGCTCGGTTCCATCCAATGTGTAATGTATTACTGCGTCGGATGTAGCACAGGTAAGCAGCACATCCACCTGATTATTGAAGTTGCCGGGCGCTGGGCTGAAAGTAGGTGTGGCAACTGTTCCGGTGATTATGTATGCAAAAGTCGCGGTTGCACTTGGTATCCAATTAGCCATGAACGCCTTAACCTTAAATAGCGTAGTTCCCACAACGGTTATTGTAGAACTATTTGAATATAAAGTTGAAGACTGATCAGGCTCAGTCCCATCGGTTGTATAGCGGATTTGTGCCGAAGGTGTGCTGCAGGACATGGTAACTATTTGTGGAGCAGTATAAATCCCTGCCTCGGGCGTAATTGTTGGGCTAGCAACAGTACTTGGGAAAAAGTATGTGGCAGAAACGGTTGCGCTGTTTCCCCATGAGGTCAGAAATCCCCGTGCTCTTACAAAAGTAGAAGTAGTGACCGATACTGGCGCACTATACAACATGGAATTGACTGTTGGGGTTGTTCCATTGGTGGTGTAACGAATCTCCGCACCAGGTGTTGAACATGTCATAACCACACTCTGTGCTGTAAAATATGTCCCCCCAGCAGGGGTTAAATTTGGTGTGGAGACTGTTCCTGTTATTACAAATGTAGCTGTAGCAGTTGCGCTTGGTGACCAACCCGTTAGGAATGCCCTGGCTTTTATGGTAGTATTCACGGCAACGCTTATTTGTCCGCCATAGAGTATCGATGTTGCAGTGGGCTCTGTTCCGTCCCAAGTATAGCGTATCTCAGCAGTTAACATATTACAAGTTATTGTCACATTCTGCGCGGTATAATAGGTTCCCCCGGCAGGAGTGAAGGTTGGAGGTGGGACTGTTCCTGTGATTTGATAAGCAGAAGTAGCAGTTGCACTGGGCGTCCATTCTGCACAAAAACCCTTGGCTTTGATAGTAACATTATGCGCAACATAAATTGCCATATTATACAGGGGGGAAGTTGCAGTTGGCTCTGTCCCATCAGTGGTATAACGTATCTGCGCTCCAGCAGTGGAACAATTTATAGCTACCATCTGAGCACTTGTATATGTCCCTGCAGGGGGAATGAATGTTGGTGTGGCGACCACCTGAAAATCATCAGCAGCATTTACTTGATACGGTGCATTGGGAAAAGAACCAATTACACCTCCAACTTCAGCAGTAAGCGTCTGGAGAGTAGGAACAATGGTATGGGCACTAATATCCCATACTTTGAACTTTATCTGCTCTCCGTTGTTTTCCGTATAAACCTGTAGTATGCAGCCGGGGACATCCTGAACTACTTCTATAGATCCTTTCCCACGAAGCTGGTCAATTCCATCATCGTTCACAAATGCAGCCAAAACATCGCCAACAGTAGCAGGAACGGAATTTATGTTAACCTGTGCCATCACCGTCATACTACCGTTAAGAACTGCGGGGGTTCCCCATGGGTCAATATCGTTACTGTTTATTGTATAATAATCAATTGCACGGAGGCTGGGGATAAGTCCGGTAATAAATGCTCGAGCTTTAAGAATTGTATTTGTTGATATCAGGATGGGAGCAGTGTAGAGAGTGGATGTGGTGGTAGGCTCTGTCCCATCTGTCGTGTAATGTATCAGTGCCCCAGGAGTGGAACAGTTGATCGACACGTACTGGGCAGTTTCATATGTTCCACCAGTTGGATTAAAGGTTGGCATAGCAATTGTTGACTGTCCGGGAAACACAATCTGAATCTCTGTAAATACCACCTGTCCCCCACTATTAGAGAACTCAGTAGGAGCTATAGCGTTTGCACCCCATCCATAATCATTGTAAAACATTAAGCCCAGCTTCCCCACCTTCTGGTTCCCTTGCATCCCAACGTACTTAATCTTATCCGCAGGATAAACCCACATAGGTTTTAAGCCGGCAAACTGAGGGGTATCTATATTGTTTATAACAATCGGGTCGCTCCATGTAGTTCCATTATCTGAGGATACAGAGATGAATATCTCGGGCGTGTTTGCATATGGAGCATAGCCTGTATCCGCATATTGGTTGTTGCGTCTTGCACGCAGAGAGTTTTGCCATACCATCGCCATCATGTTTTGCTCATTACTCTCTGTGATCTTCATATTGCTGCAAGAATACATCATGGCATTCCCATGAGAAGTATCATCCCAATATGGGAAGTTCCAGTCCATCGCCATGGCAGGATATGTATTGCCAACATCATCTGTATGATACTCATCAACAACACCCCAGGGTGGTTCTGTATCCCAAGGCTGATACCACTGACTACTACTGTTAGAAGGATCGTTTTGGGGGTAAACCTCTTCAATGTGGAATTCGTTTGTGTAAGTATTGAAGACAACATCTTTCACACATTGCAGGTTCATATAGTTAGAACCAGAGGGGGTTGTTAATCCCCATATAGCAGGAAAGTGAAGGTTTCTATATGCATCAAATATAGCATTACAATGAGGTGAGTTTACTATCTTCCACTTCAATTGATCATTTGTATAAGGCTCATCGGCATCTTCAACAAAGTAGCCCAGTCCTCCAGGATATGCAGGAGGATTCCAGGTAGGCAAACTGCTTGAATAAGAATATCTCTCCCAGGTTCCGCTACCGTAAGCAGGGCATTTGAACACGTCTATATCCGGTTCGTTGATAGGGTAACTCGTTGCATCATAAGCTGTATGATACCCATAATAGTACAGGGAACCGGCTGTATCGCAAGCCAGAGCATAATTGGGACGGCGACGGCTCACAGAATCTGTATTCCATTCATTCAAGGTTGGAATGGATGTGTAGCTAAACACAAATGGAAGCCCATTCTCAATATCATAAGTGCTGAAATCAGCATAGGCAATCAGAACATTCTCAGAAGATATTGAGGCATGGGTAACGTTGTTTTGAGTTGCAATATACAACCTTCGTTTTCCCGTAATAGGCGACGGTCCAATAATTGCAGTAGGCAAGATGAATTCATTATCGGTGGTTGCATTTATTGTCCACGGATTGTTAACTGCAATTTGTATCTCGTTCCACAAGCCAT
This sequence comes from Candidatus Cloacimonetes bacterium HGW-Cloacimonetes-3, assembly GCA_002840645.1. Classification (GTDB taxonomy): domain Bacteria; phylum Cloacimonadota; class Cloacimonadia; order Cloacimonadales; family Cloacimonadaceae; genus Cloacimonas. The sequence continues at coordinate 200,078 of PHBO01000003.1, read as the reverse complement.
CAATACCATCAATATATGCATCAGGCACAATCATCGTTTCAAGCAAAGCTTCGGTATCAGCATTTGCTTGCCAAGCATACATGGGTTTACCGCTTACAGGGTCAATAGCAAGAGATGGATAGCCTTCCTGGACATTATTCAAAGTGATGGGAAAGTTTCTTATCACATTTCCTGCAGAGCTAAGGTGAGCGTAATATACTCTTCTTGTTGCAGATGAAAGCGCTGTGCCATGATAAGTCATGAAATATCCACCACCTGCCGATTCAGGGATTACTCGTAAGGGCAACCCATTAAAGCTACCTATCATATAGTCATAAAATGACGTCATTAGTGAAACCGGGGTTCTGGTAAAAATGTATCCCGGTTCTGTCCATTCTCGGCTTAGTGCCACACCCTTGGGAAGATCAATATTTCTGGGTTGCACACCCGGATCCGGCAGTTCAGCAAATGCTAAATTTGCCAGTAAACTCAGCAGAAAGCTAAAGATTAATGCTCTTTGCAACATGTTTCCCCCATGCATACTACTAAAAGAAGAATTATCTTCTCTATTTTGCGAGCAATACCTTTAGGTTGCGGTTGTAGGTATCGCAGTTCATCTTAATGAAATAGTGCCCTGAAGCCACGCTGTGGTTATCATCGTCTTTACCGTTCCATACGATGCTGTGATTTCCTTTGCTCAACGATGTATTTATCAGAGTAGCTACCTTCTGCCCTTTAAGATTATAGATTTCAAGGGTTACGGGACTGTTATCATTTGCCACGCTGAAGGATATGGTAGTGCTGGGGTTGAAGGGATTGGGATAGCTGCCTATTAGAAGTGTTGGTGTCGGTATAGTCTCATCTCCTGCTATCTTCATCTCCAGAATCAGGAGGTTCGGATAAACACCTATGTTTTCCAGGGGTTGGCTGCTTAGCGCGGTCTCTATCGGGAGTTCTGATTTATCCGGCTTCAGGATGCTGAATTTTATCTCTTCCCCTGCTGTTTCCGTATAAATCTGTAACAAAGCGGCAGGAATACCTTCGGGTGCAACAAGCACCTCTGCCCCACGCAGTTCTCCATTCACTCTGGCAAGCAGGATATCGCCACTTGCTGCTTTCCGGCATTGGGCAAGAACCGTCATGCTGGCGGGAAGCTGTTTCACTCGCATGTCGCTGAGAATGCCAATGCGGCTCGCTTCCTGAGGCGAATAATGTGCAACACAGGTCTCTCTGCTTGCTGGATACACCAGATTATGAGCACCATTGATCTTTACCCAATAGCCCTTGTTGGGAGACATGGTAGCAAGGGTTGAATAGGGATTATCTGGAATGTAAATCCCGTCTGTGCCTTTTACTTGCAGTAACCAAGTGGCGATGCTTTGAATTGCCGTTGTTACCGGCATAGCACTCTGGGGCAGATACGCCACCATGTTCCAGCCATCCAGCAAGGCAATTGGTGTAGATGCAGCGATAGGGGTTCCGGTAACACTCCAGTTTGCTGCGGATGTCAACAGGATATTGTAAGCCTTGCCATCAGTTAATGATGTAAGAGTAGAATATGGATTATTAGGAATATAAACACCATCTGTGCCCTTGATCTGCTGCACATTACCAGACATTGTAGCAAAGAGCGAAGCTATGCTATGATTAGCAGGAGATACATTTAGTGAAACCAGATTCCAGCCACTGGTTAGCGCAATGCTTTGGGTAACAGAAGCAGAGGCATCCACCATAAACAGATTCTCCACGCTGCCCACAGTTCCATTAACTATAGATGCCAAAGTGGTAGGTGAGGAGATTACCTCATTGGCAGAGGCATCCCACACCTTGAAACTGATGGTTTCACCATTGGTTTCGGTGTAAACCTGTAGCATGCACCCAGCTATGCCGCTAACCACCTGAACCGTTTGCTTTCCACGAAGCTGTGGAGTTCCACCCACATTTACATAGGCAGCCAGTACATCACCATTGGATGCTTGCACGCCGCCTATTGTAACCCCTGCTACTACCGTCATACTGGTTGGCAAAACGGTTGGTGAACCAAAGGGATCTTGGGGAGGGGTGCCACCGCTGCCAATAGTTACATCATCCACAAAGAAGATGAAGGCATCAAAAGACACACACTGAATACCGATTCGGATGGGTGTGTTTCCATACGCAGAAAGATCATAGCTGTACTCTGTCCATGTGGTGGGAGCTTGAATATAGTTCGCCCCGCTGATAATGGTGAAGCTTGCGGGCACAGTTCCGGTGGTGGATACACCAACTTTGAATCGTTCCAGACCATATACTTCTGTATAGGATTTTGCCCAGAACTTTAACTCAGTTGCACCGGTAACCTGGGGTGTAATTAACCAGTCGTTATTGGGAGGAACTGTGGATGCAAAGCAGGCAGCCATCTTAGCTCCGGCATGTGCAGGTGTATCAAGGGCAGGGATTGTGGCACTGGGATTAAAGATGATATACGCCATAGCAGCACCGGAATTCGGGAAGGTGAGACTTGTAAATCCATATGTAGTACTTAGATCAACATCCACCAAAGTCCAGGGGGCAAAAGCGAGGGCGAAATCAGAATAGGTTTCAAATCCATCCTGAAGCTGGTTTGTGGATGTAGTTAACACGAAATTCAGGTTAGTAGTCTGATTAGCTATAATCACTACTCCGGTTTGCGTGGAAGAAGTATAGCTTGCCTGGCTTGCAGTTACAGAATAAGTCCCGGCAAGAATAACTAAGGAATAAGCTCCGGAGGTATTTGTAGTAGCTGTAACTGCTCCACAGGTAACCGTAGCTCCAGATATAGGCTGGTTTTGTGCATTGCGCACTATACCTGCAAGAGTTCCGTTTGGCGAGCCTTTAACAATCATATTAGAAAACGCTGGTGGGGACACCAAGCCGCCAGTGTAAACTGCCTTAACTGCCCATTTGTATGTACCATTGGGAACAGAAATCCATCCACTATCATTGATTGAGGTAGCCGTGATGGCAGATGGAGTTATGCTTGTCCAGGTTGCTTCATTATCCTGATTGGAGGACAATAAACGCCAAACCCGGTAACCAGTAAGGGCACGGTTGGATTCAGATCCACAGGTATTGCTTTGAGACAGATTCCCGGATATCGACAAGCTGCCAGAACTAATCCGGTTCTTTACATCAGCAATGGGTGAAAGTGCTTTGCTTTTCCGGAGCGTAAGCACCTGTGTCAGATTTGGTGCAGAATTACCTACGTAACCTTGTATATTCCAATTGTAGTTCAGGCTTGCGGATAAAGCCAGCAAATTGGTCCAAGTACCACTCCAATAAATCATGTTTCCAAAACCGTTTATGGCAGGACCTGCATCGCAGCCGGCGGGATATCCCGTTTGCACATTACAGCGCATCCCAAACCAAAGTTCTTGAGTTCCGCTTATTGGTACGGGAGTGGCTAAGGTTATTGAATTCCAGGCACCTATTACGGGAGTAAAAGGTTGGTCTACAACCATAGTTCCAGGGGCAGCAGCAGAGCCTCCTGTCCATACCCGGATGGAGTAGCTTCCTGCCTCCGCAGGCCATACCTTCACACTGTACAGGGACATTCCGGCGTAGGCAGTAAGGGCACTAGCCGGATAGCGAATAGCAACGTCAAAATCTGCAACGCCCTCGGTACCAATGCTGTCAGTGTTCTCGCCAGAGTCGTAATGAATCCAATTACCTGCTGCGCCCCCCGGTGCTTGCCACGATACATTCAAATTATTGTTTATATCCGTTGCCACAGCATTTACAGGCGGGTTCAATGGCTCTGTGCTAATAGGATAAACGTATAGAACTGCCGCTTGATATTGGTTAAAAGTGTTACTTCCGGGGTTAAGATTGTTCAGATAGAAATAGCCATTGTAATATCCGCTCCAGCCCCAGTTAAAATGGAAGTAGTTGGTTCCCTGATATCCGTCTAATACAAACGCATGTCCCCCATTACTACCTTGTCCGCTGTAATAAATCGGACGCCCCAAATCCAAATCCCCCCGCAGCATAGTCGCCCAATTTGTGGCGGTGTAAGATGAGGCAGTTTTGTATTGAGCTGCGGTATTATAGCGGAAGTAATTTACCAGAGAATTCCTCACATCCTCCGAATACGCTCCACTGCCATCAGGAGCATAAATCATATCCACGGATATTCCACAATGGTATAGAAGAGTTGAGATGTTTGTATTTACACTTGTGATGCTGTTTGGCATGCTTGCCCAATTATATGTTGTAGCACCAAAATTAGCGGATTGATTGCCATAACCTGCCGCATAGTAGGAATGTGTACCATTGCCTGTGGGGGGATAATTCCATTTCTTCATCACCTGCCCCATGGCTGTAGCCACACATCCGGCATACACCCTCCCCCCGGGACCGCTTGCATCAGCAGGACACATGGAATTATAGGGCCAGTCCTGATCCCAATTTGTACTTAGCAACGGTGCCACATCACGGCTTATCTGGTAGGAAGAAAACTCTCTTCGGCTAAGTGCAGCCCATTCCGGATCTACAGCCCATTCCGGGTGATTGCGCAGCTCTGTCATACTCCTCGAGTATTGGCTTAGATACCACTGCACATGCGGGGGCATATTTTCTGTGGGGAAATCTGCCTCCAGTGAATATGCCAACACAGGAGAAGACTGATCCTCTGCAGCAAGCAATAAAAAACCCTGCGGCACAAAACGCAGAACATATATATCCACTTCCTGACTTTCGGCATTCCTTATAGGCTCTATTTCTAACAACGTAACATCAGAGCTACATAAGTAGGAAAACATATCCCTGCCAATGTTCTCAGCTCTATCAATGCTGACAGCTCCTGCGAACAGGTTTAGTAATGGCAGGAGGTACAGTAGAAAAATGATTTGCTTCTTCATGATGTCTCCTTTGATATCAAACAAAATATTGTGGGGGGATGTGGAAATAATACTACAAATTGGAGAGGGCTTATGTGATTGTTTGCTGCATTTGAAACTGTGTATGAAGAAATAAACGCTATCATCCCACCCTGTAAATTAAACCTAAAAACAGTATCTAAGCAGATGACCATATAGTCTCCTAACATCCCACTGCCGAATGGTTTGCCTGTCATTTATCGCAAAACACACCTACAGTGTTAGACATCCCAAATGGCTATAATTCAATACTCTGTTTTATCTTTAGCTTGTCAAGTTAAATTTCTCTATTAATATGTGGAGATTAAGGGTGTTGAATATTATGACAAGGCTATTGGCTTAAAAGGTTTATGATAAGGGAGTGCTTACTTTCCCAATGTAAGATACTGCGTGGAAAACCGGATTGTAACCCGTGTATCCCGTATTACACTAATAGCATGTTAACCGCATACTCATGCTGTTCCTTTGGCATTATCCGGCATGATAAATCAATCAAGTTTAGCTGCTCGGCAAGGTAATCCAGCACAGGATACTCGGTGTAAAAGTGCCCGGCATCAATTAATGGGATGCGGCTATCCAAAAAGCTGTGATAGGAGATATCCCCACTGATAAATAGCTGTGCTTTGGCTTCGGCAAGGCTTAACACTGAGCCTCCTGAGCCTCCGCATATCGCAATGCGCTTTATTGTTTCGTCCTTCTTATTACCAGCCAGCCATAGTTTTATATGGGGGCAAGCGAGCTTGGTTTTTACTATCTCTGCTATTTCGGCAAGGCTGTGATCGTAGGGATACTTACACACCAAACCCAAGCCATAAGCGGGATTGTGGCTCTCAAGCGGGTGATGGAGAATCAAGGGAGTTTCGTAGGGATGAGCCTGGCGAATGGCATTCAGAACACCGGGCAGGAACAAAGAATCGCAGATGAATTCCAAAGCCATTTCTTTGGTGCCCGCAAGGTTTTCCCGGTATGGCTTACTTCCCTTCCCGGCATGGAAATAGCCCATCACTTCATGCCATGTGCCACAGCGGTCATAATTGCCTATATCCCCAGCACCTGCTGACCATGCTGCCTCACTTATACGTTCTGCCTCTTCTGGAGGGCAATAAACGGTGATGCTATGGCTGATAGCTCCGCTTTCTTCGCTGAGGGATGAAAGCACTTCCAAACCCAGCTTCTTAGCCAGTATATGGTTCACACTTTGCTTTGCCACATCCAGATTGGTGTGCAGGCAGATAACCGCTATCTGATGCTGGATCAGCTTGATATACAGCGGATTAGTAATACCCTTTACAGGGCGAAATATAAGCGGGTGATGACTGATGATGATGTTGCACTTTGCCATTATTGCCTGTTCCACTGCCATGGGAGTTACATCCAGACAGATAAACGCCTTGCTAACCTCCCAATCTCTATCCCCAATCAATAGCCCCACATTGTCCCAGCTTAAGGCTAAACCCAGAGGGGCAAAGGTCTCTATGTGCGCCAATACTTGTGTTACTCGCATGCTTCACCTCGATATTACTACGTTTGTGCTTTATAAGAATACGGGCATTATAAGTCAAGAATAAACCGTTTCATACACCCCTTTATTATATCCTTGTAGATCCGTTCAATCCGCCCTATCCGCGTTGCTATTAATCATAATAGGGATGCAAGTGATGTTTCGCTTGACATTTAAACAGGAGTAGAAAGCTATTGCCCGATGATAATCAATACTATACAGCATTTAGGTATGCCCATTCTATCCTCGCCCGGAGACAAACGCTTATGAAGCATGCAAGCATCGTTGTTATCGGGGGGGGACCCGCAGGCTTAGCCGCATCAATCTCTGCCGGCAGAGCTTTAGCAGGCAACAAAGGCAGCGTATTACTACTGGAGGGTAATCAGGAGTGCGGGAAAAAGCTGTTACTAAGTGGCAGCGGTCAGTGTAATTTCAGCAATAATCTGCCCATTCTGGAGTTTCTGTATAGATTGGGCAAAAATGCTAACTATCTAAAATCCGCTTATTACAATTTCGATAAGGATGCATTTACCAATCTGCTTACCGATGCTGGCTGCCAAAGCTACGCCCGCCCGGATGGCAAGTTGTTTCCACTATCAATGAAAGCCTCAGACGTGCGGGATGCCCTTGTGAAACAAGCCGTGTCTGCCGGAGTAACCATACTGTACAATGCCAGAGTCTATGATTTGGGTAAGCATAACCAAACAGGCTTTATTATCAATATGGAAAACGGCAGCAAGCTGAGCTGCGACAAACTGATTATCACCACAGGTGGTGCCAGCTACCCCCAAACCGGGTCTGATGGAAAAGCTCTTAGCTATACTAAATCTCTGGGACACGAAGCCACTGCCTTTAGACCGCATCTCGGAAATGTAAACCTACAGGAGTTTAGTTTTTATAAAAAATGTGCCGGTATCTCTTTACCAAATGTCCAGGCTACATTTGCAGGCAAAGAAAAAAGCTTCACCGCCAGCGGGGACTTACTAATAACGCATAAGGGCTTCTCAGGACCATTGATTCTGGATAATTGCCATAGACTAAAAAGAGGCATGGAGATAATTATTCGCTGGGCTCAAGACGCAGAAACACGTTTGTTTGAAGCCCAGAAGAAGTACCCGAAGATGGATATCATAAACGCTTTGTGGGAATTGCCAATACCTAAAAAATTGCTTAAAACGATACTCGAAGCCAGGGGCTTGGAGTTTCATCAATCTATGAAGAGACTTACCGAATTTGAAATTCTGTTGCTTGCAACTGTGCTCAGCGGCTCACATTACACCATCTCCCGGGTGGAAAGCCTGGACACAGCTATGGCGAGTGCAGGCGGCATCCCTTTGGCTGAGATAAATGCCAAAACAATGCAATCCCGCATCTGCCCCGATCTATACTTTGCCGGTGAAATTATGGACTATGCACTGCCCTCCGGCGGTTTCAATATCCAGATGGCAGTTTCCACCGGCTGGTTAGCAGGCGAATCTGCTGTCAGAACCTAAACATTAGCCTGTTTGGCAGTTACTTAGTTTTATTGAGCTTTCGCTATTCACACATTAATGATGAAATTCCCCCACACCTAACCATGCTACTTGAACTGTTTTATCTCAGGCAGGCAAATAATACGTTCATCCACTCCCAGCTTGGCTTTGGGGAAAGAACTTGGTGACTATTTGCTTTGATTTCGCCTTTAAGCCGCGGTTAACTATCCCGTAACCCTCCCGTATCCGATACGGGAGGGTTACGGGAGGGATAAGATTTGCAAGCAGGGCTGAAGAACGCTGAGTGAGTTAGGTAACAGCTTATGGAGTATGGATATCAGGTGTTAGATGGTGGATTCTTGTTCCCTGATTTTGGCAAGCATCTCTAAGCGCACCAGTTTTAGTTCCAGATAGCTGAATTCTTCCTTTAGAGTATGGTAAACAGGGGACAGAGTATTCATGCCCAGTTCATTGAAAGTCTTTTGGATAATTCCAATAGCTTGATCATCAAGGGCGTAAAAGTCTCTGATAATCTTTGGATCAATCTTGCCATCAGCTTCCAGATAACGCTGCAAATGCTCTATAATAGTGTTTAACTGCACTCCAAATTGCACCAAAGCATCCTGTATGCTGTGCCCGGATTTGATATATTGCGCTACTATGGCAGATTTGCCACCGGAGGTAGGAGGGGGCGGTGGGGTTCTATCGGATTCCGGAGAAACAAGCTGCCGGATATTTTTCGGCTCGCAGTAGTCTTTTATAACCCTTAGAAAGTGTGGAGCAAACTCCTTCAATTTATAAGCTCCCACTCCGCTGATGGAAGCTATCGCGCTGGTTTCCTGTGGGAAAGCAGTTGCCATTTCGCGCAAGGTACGATCGGAGAAAATGATATATGGAGGTACCTTTCGTTCTTCCGCAAGCATCCTTCTTACATTAGTAAGCAAGGCAAACAGCTCCATATCACAATCACCGGTAGTAGGTTCGGCAAGGATCGCTGCAATTGAAACGGGCATCTCAAAAGCAGCCTGACCATGCAAGATTTCCCAGCTTCGTTCATTCAGCATAAGCCGAAATGCGGGGTATCCCTCGGAAACAGCTTGCTCGCGTTTCAGAGCTTGATAGAGATTATACCATTGCGCTGCCGTCCAATCTTTTCCTATGGCATAAACGCTTAAGTCCTGATGTCCGGCACTTAGAACTTCCTTAGCTGCGGAACCGCGCAGCACTTTCACAATATGATCTGCGGGATAAGCTTCCTTACAGCGAAACACGGCGGAAAGGAATTTCTTGGCTTGCACAGTGGCATCCACCTTCTCATCCTCTTCACGCAGGCAGTTATCGCACATCTTGCAGTTCACAGCATCGTAAAGCTCGCCAAACCAGCTTAAAATTGGCTTTCTACGGCAACCAAAGGTTTCAGCATAGTTTATCATGGCATCCAGATGATGCTTCGTGATGCGGTTTAGCTCTGGATCGTCACTCCCCATGATTATCTTTTTAAGCATCACCACATCGCCTACAGAATAGAAGAACAAACAGGTTGCCGGCAAGCCGTCTCTGCCCGCACGTCCTATTTCCTGATAGTAGGTCTCCAGGCTTTTGGGGAGATCGGTATGGATAACATAGCGCACATTGGATTTGTTGATCCCCATCCCGAAAGCAATAGTGGCTACCATGATAAGGGCTTCATCACGAATGAAAGCTTCCTGATTGTGGTGGCGTTCAGCGTCAGATAAGCCTGCGTGATATGGCAGGGCTAAAATGTCCTCGGCTTGTAGTTTATCGGTGATGGAATCCACTCTTTTACGGGTCATGCAATATATTATCCCGCTTTCATTACGGTGCCTTTTAATGAAGTTCAGCAGCTTGGCAAAGGAATCCTGTTTACGCTCCACAAGTAGCAGCAGATTGGGGCGGTCGAAACTCTCCACCAACTGATTCTCGGGAGGGATAGTGAGAATAGAGCAGATATCTGCACGCACTTTGGGGATTGCCGTGGCTGTAAGAGCAAAACAAACTGCCAGAGGATAACGCTCCCGCAGGAACGATAACTGGCGATACTCCGGGCGAAATTCATGCCCCCACATAGAGATGCAATGCGCCTCATCGATAGCTATCAGCTTAGGTGGGTTGCTATCCAAGCGCTGCATGAATGATTGTTTTAGCAATGTTTCGGGGGCTACGTAAAGCAGCTTTACCTGTTTATTTGCCAGTGCGGTTATCACGGCTTCCTGTTCCGGAGAAGTCATGCTGCTATTGAACATTTCAGCGGCAATACCCAGGGCTTTTAGCTGCATCACCTGATCCTTCATCAGAGAGATCATGGGAGAAACAACCAGCGACAGTCCTTCAAATATAAGAGCCGGAAGCTGGAAACAAAGCGATTTTCCGCTGCCGGTAGGCATAACTGCCAAACACGATTGTCCATCCAGGATGTGCCTTATTACTTCGTGCTGAGCATTCAAAAAGTTACTGAAGCCAAACTTATCCTGGAGGATATGGTAAACTAACTCATCCGTGTATTGCATAAGATACCTTTAATCTCCATAATCCTAATATGCTGTTACTGGTTATTTAGTCAATACCTTTGTTGTGTGGGAGATTATCGCCGTAGCAATGCGAAATTAGGTGGGAATGCGTACTGCTGTTGGTGGAACCACGCCATCTCTAACGAACAAACGAGTTGACAAATATTCCCACGTCTCTCATACTGTTACAAGGTGTTGCAACCTGTAACCGGACACCTGATAAGGAAAAAACATGGATACTATCTACAGCATCGGTCACTCGAATCATGAAGCATCACAGTTGCTTGCTTTGTTGCAGCAGCATGGAGTGGATGTTGTGCTGGATGTTCGCAGCACTCCCTTTTCGCAGCGTTACCCGCAGTTTAACAGCGATGAGCTGCAACTATTTCTTGGCAGACATCTAATAGCATATGCGCCTTTCGGTTTATGGTTCGGTGCACGGCAATCTGAAGAAGTATATTACACTCCTGCAGGATGGCTGAATTATAGCTGGTTTACCGCTTCTCCAACCTTTGGAGCAGGCATCAAAGAAATGGATAACTATCTGGTGCAAGGGAAAAAGCCTGTGCTGCTATGTGCAGAAAAAGATCCCTTCGATTGCCACAGAGCAATTATGGTGGGGAGGGCTTTAAGCTTGCAAGGCTATTTCCTGCGCCATATCCTCGCAGATGGGAACCTGCAAACCCAGGAGGAACTGGATACACGCTTGCTGGACAAATACTTCCCCAAACGCAATGAGAGCAGTATTTTTGATCTGATAGATGGCGAAACAGACCCTGCGGAATTGCTGAATCAGGCTTATCTGAAACGCAATGAAGCTATTGCCTGGAGGCTGGAAGCAACGGAGGATTAATGAATATATACACAATTGGCTTTTGTGGCAAGGATGCCGAAACATTCTTTGGTCTGCTGGAACAGAGCAGGATAAGAACCGTGATTGATGTTAGGCTGAACAACCGCAGCCAACTGGCGGGATTTAGCAAGGCAGCCGACCTACCCTTTTTCCTGAAACGAATTGCTAATATTCAATATGTTCATTTCCCTGTGCTTGCCCCGTCCGAGGAAATACTTACTGCGTATCGCAACAAAGAAATAGATTGGGATACCTATGTAAATGCCTTTAACTTGCTATTGCAGCAGCGGGACATTGATAAATTTCTGAGACAGGAGATAACAGCTATCAGCAAACCATTCTGCTTGCTGTGTTCTGAGCCTAAAGCAGATAAGTGCCACCGCCTCCTGATTGCTGAGAGAATTAAAGCACTTTTCCCTGAAGCAGAGGTTGTCCATCTGTGACCAAAGAAATCATCCTCTTGGCAACATCAAAGAAATACGGCAAGTACTGCGTTGCGGGAATTGATACGGCAAATGGGAAATGGTTGCGTTTGGTTACTAATGATTCTGATGCCCATTATGCTATCGATACTAAGGAACTGATTCTGGATGATGGGGCGATGGCGCAGAAGCTTGATATCGTGCAGATGGAGCTAATAGATAAGGCAATTACATACTTCCAAACCGAGAACTACATCATCCGCAGTAAAACCACATGGCGAAAAAAGGGCATTGCCTCTATTGATGATGTGATTAAGCTCCATCCTCCCAATCAGACGGAATACATCTTTTATGACACCAACCGAAGAATTCCCCGGGATTTCTATAGCACGCTATGTTTTAATCAAGTCCATTCTCTGCTGCTGATCCAAACTGATAAAGCGGTTGTGCAAATCATTGATGGTGAATTGCAAAAGCGTATCCAAATTCAGCTAACCTACAAGCATCGGCAGTATGAGCCTCTTCCGGTAACCGATTTCGAGTTTATAGACCTCTGTAAAAACCTGCAAGCAGGAAGCTATCCCATGCACAAAAAGGGATTATGCTATGTAGCGTAGGTGAATGTTTCGAGCGCGACCAACATCATTACAAGCTTATTGCCGGAATAATGCAGGAATAGATTATATTAGATTTGTCGTCTGACTCATCTCCATCTTTCTCACAGATATTGAAATCACAGGTTATTAAACAAGTGCCCCGGATTAACCGGGGCACTTTATATGTATGGGTCTTTGTGGATGCTTTAGATTATTTCATCAACATCATTTTGCGGGTTTCTACTTTTCCGTCTGTGGACAGGCGATAGAAATAGAGACCGCTGCTGACACTGGAACCACTGTTATCGGTACCATTCCATACCAGATTGTTTCTGCCGAAATCAGCTCTGCCGTTAAGAAGAGTCTTAACAAGCTGACCCTTCACGTTGTAAACGGAAAGGTTTGCATTAGCTGCTTTGGGCATATCAAAACTGATAGTTGTTTCAGGATTGAAGGGGTTGGGATAGTTCTGGTTGAGGATTCTGGTTACAGGAGTAACAGTAGGATCTTCGTTAGCCACGCTGGGGAAGGTAATTTGAATTTCTGTGAACATAACTCTGCCACCATCATTCGGGAATTCTGTGGGAGAATGGGAGTTTGAACCCCAGGTGTTGTCGTCGTAGAACATGATACCAAGTTTACCAACTTTTTGATTACCTTGCATACCAACATACTTCACTTTATCTGCCGGATAAACCCACATGGGTTTAAGGCCTGCAAACTGAGGAGTTTCCTGATTGTTGATCACGATAGGTTCGCTCCAATGCCCACCATTGTCTTGAGACACGGCAATGTAAATCTCCGGTGTATTGGCATAAGGTGCATATTCTGCAATCTGGCTGGAATTAAACCATCTGGCACGCTGAGAATTCTGCCATACTAATGCAAGCATGTTCTGATCATTCTTTTCAGTGATTTTCATATTTCCACAATGGAACATCATTGCATTGTCATGAGAAGCATCGTTCCAATAGGGGAAGTTCCAGTCACCAACCATACCGGGGAATGGATCTCCGGCGGTATCAACGTAGAAGGTATCTACCACACCAAAAGGTGCTTCCGTATCCCATGGAGTGAAAGCCTGGTTGAAATCATCAAAGTAATCATTTTTGTTAGGATAGATTTCTTTAACAACAGCGGTATTACTATTTGTGTCGTACACAAACTCTTTCACAAACTGCATTCCGTAGTAGTAAGAGCCTTTATCGGTAGTAATAGACCATAATCCGGGAACGTGGATTTTTCCGCCTGTATCGATAGTTGCATTCAAATGGCTGGAATTACCAATTTGCCAGCTGAGCTGATCATTGGTATAAGGTATGTCACCGTTATCAGTATCAGTAAAATAGCCATTAACACTACCCAATGAATCCGGAGGATTCCAAGTAGGAATATTGCCGGAGAAGGTGCTACGTGTCCACTCACCTTGTCCATAATTGCTGAGCTTGAAAACATCAAAATCATCTTCGTTAATTACTACATCAGCGGTGTCGGAAGCACTGTGGTAACCAATGTAATAAATGCTGCCTGCATCATCACAGACAAGGGCGTGATTGGGACGGCGGAAGCTGGTGAGAGAGTGGTTCCAACCATCCAGAACAGGGATACTTGTGTAATTCCAATTCATGGGAACACCGTTTTCAAGATCAGAACCACTGAAATCGGCATAGGCAATATAAGTGTTTTCCGAAGGGAGTGCATCAATAGTATGGCTCACTGCATTACGGGCAGACACGTACACGCGACGTTTGCCTTCAACGTTGGAGGGGCCTATCTGCACTGTGGGCCAGATGAACTCATTATCAGTAGTAGTGATAGTTGGGGTGGGGATGAAACCCGCACCGTTATCAATTACTACATCAATCTCGTTCCAAAGACCGTCGATACCTTCGATGAAGGCATCAGAGACAAACTTTACTTCAAGCACTGCATCTGCATCAGCATTAGTGTGCCAAGCGTACATTGGCTTTCCGCTAACAGGATCAATAGACATTGAGGGAAAACCTTCTCTTACATTATCCAGGGTTATCGTGTTATTGTTCAATACGTTTCCGGTAGAGCTAAGATACCCGTAATAAACACGACGTGTACCAGTAGTGGTAGGTTGACCATGGTAGGTCATGAAATACCCGCCGCCTGCAGATTCCGGGATGACACGGAGAGGTAAGCTGTTATAGCTTCCAATCATATAGTCATTATAGGAAGTTAGCAGAGATGTGGGTGTTTTGGTAAAAATATACTCTGGGGCGGTGCGGGATCTCTCAATCCGCGTAGTTTGAGGTTGTTCGATTGCCTTTTTCGAGATCGATTTCATTACGTCATTTGCATAAACGACACCGATCAAGAGGCTGAGACAAATCGCTAACATTAAGATTTTTTTCATTGTTCTCTCCTGATTTTTTTCATGTTATTCTCTTTAATACCTTATTTTAACTGATACTCTATGAGCACTTTTTACAAAGCTCTCAGTGAGGTATCCCATATCTGTATAAGCATAATCAACGTTAAAAATACCCAGGCTGGTTGGTACTTGCCAACCCACGCCGGCACTGAAACCGTTGGTATCGTAATTAAACTGATAGCCTCCACGGAAGAAAATGTTTCCCATTTTGTATTCTGTGCCAAGATTCCAAGTCTCCATACGATCAATCACATTATCAAGCTGCAAGGAAGCAATCCAATAGTTCATCTCATCCCGCTTGATATCGCCACTAATTCCCAGAGAGAAGCTCATAGGTATTTTACTGTCCAACTCTGAATTATCTTCATCTGTTCTGCCATCGCCGTCATTATCAAAAAGATCGAAGGGGTCTTCATCAATCTGTCCATCTTCATCATCGTCCACACGATAACGAATGTCCGGACCGAAATTGCGTAGAGCCATTCCGATTTTGATATTGTTCCAACCGGTGTTATATATGGAGCCAAGATCAAGAGCATAGCTGTTCACAGAATAAGTATAGAGATTCTCTCTAAGGTACTTAACCCCTAACCCAGCAGAAAATTTGTTTGTGAACTGCTGCGCGTAGTTAACACCCATTGCCATACTGCTATTAGTGAACTTTTCCCCCGTAACATCAAAAGTATCTTCATCTGTTACATCCATATCATCCATGTGTAACACAGAGCCATAAACGGCAACAGTAGATACACCATTGGTTAAGGAAGCAGCAGCAAATTCCTGCATAATATCAGCAGGCCAGTTTGTATGTGAGAAGAACACCTGGTTTTGATACGCTGGAGCTAATCCGGCAGGATTCCAATATACGGAAGAGATGTCGTCCGTAACAGCGGTAAAAGCTTCGCCCATACCTATTGCACGGGCATCCACCCCCAACTTTAGAAACTGCATCCCAACTGTTCCTGTTTTTCCAAACGGCTTTGCTGCAAGAAACATCGGTAAAACGACCATTGCTATGGCAAGCAGTGGAATAAGTACTTTCTTCACATTTTCCTCCCTTACTTCACAACGACGAATTTACCGACTTTGATTTTACTGTCGGTTTTATTTTCTACGGAGAACAGATACACGCCGGGGGCTATGATCTGATTGTTTTTGGACAGTAGATTCCATGAATGCATACCAGAGGCAGACATACCTTTATATGGGCTTGCTTTGGAAATAGTAATGATATCCGTTTGTGTAGCACCTTCGTGATCCAGCTCTTTTACAAGGTCACCCGCCAAGGTGTAAATGCGAATTGTGCAGCTTGTAGGTAGATTCACAAACCACAATCTGCGGCTTTTATCGCCCTTCTCATCGTTTTCAAGACGTCCGTCAAATTTGCTTCGCCCGATATAAGGATTGGGAATAACCATGATGTTATCCATCTTCTCTTTGGCTACGCTGCCGGGGAAAAACACCTTCATGTTAGCATCGGCATCGCGTCCGGATTCGAGATAATCAAGATCAACAGATGGAATACCTCTATCATAAGCTGTTACAGCTACATAATACTCTACTCCCTTTCTGGGGTACAGGATACTTGATCTGTAACAACGACGGGCTAATCTTTGCCTTTTTAGCAGATCAACTTCAGAATCAGTAGGAGTAACCCCAACAGCAAAACCCATACCATTTAAAGGTATCAGTTTAGCATCATAGAGCTCATCAAAAACTGCGGTACGAATGCTGCTATGTTTGAATAAACGAGCTTTCAGCATTTGCCGATATTGGAATTGATCTGCGCCGGGATAAGCTGTATCTATATTATTAGCTGCAGCAATAAGCACCGGGTCATTATAATCCTTTACAGGATCATAAATAGGATAGCCATAGAAATGGTCTGTTGCAGTTAACTGCTCAAGGTCATATTTGTCCGTATAATGGTAGAAATCAGTGTATTCACTTGTATTTGCCCAAGCATTTTTGTTGGGAAGGTCTGTGTCAATACCCCTGTAACCACCGAAATTACGATAATCTGCAGGGAAGTTATTGTTCACGTTATAATCATCCTTGTCCTGCTGAGTCTCAATCTTATCCCAACGGTTAACCATTTCCCAATCTTCTCTGCTACCGCTGCCACTGCGACCCCAAATTGTGTAACCTTGGAAATCGTGGCGTAACCTGTAAGCAGTGTATGGATTCACCAGAGCTTGGTTATTATATCTTCGCTCCAGAGGTAGGGTTTCATCAGGTCTGAATTCCTCAGGGATACCATCCCAACTGGGTAGATAGAGATTTGGATCACTATCCAGTCCACTAACGCGCGGAGTTTCCGGGAACTGCCATCCAATTACTGCTGAAGGAACAGTTTTTACATCCTGATAGAACTCACTTCTGTTATCCCAATACAAATCTATCCTGAAATCACCATCCTCGGCTATTTCGGCATACAATTTAGGAATTTCCGGTGGTTCCGGAGGGTCATAGTGAGTGAAGATATCCGGTTTAACAACACTGAGGAGATCCTGAGCCTGTCCATAGATTTCCTTAGCCCAGGCAGCAGAACGCTTTAACTCGGGGAGGGTATCACCGGGAAAAACTGCTACTACAATCTTCATGGTTTTGCCCGGTTCAAGATTCCAAACAGTTTCAGGATTTGCAATAGCTGCATCTGAACCCGTCGGATTGCCATAAAAAGCAAACAAGAAACGAGTATCATTTGCGCTTGGTTGTACATACTCTGTTTCGCTGTCTAATTCGGGACGCAGAGCTTTGTAATTATCATTATTGGGGTTTCTGCCGGTTAACAGCCAGTATTTCTCATTGGCAGTTTTGTTGGTAGTAGCACGGTCCAGAGGATCTTCATCATTAGGACCCTTGCCAACAACCCAGTACCAGCAGTGAAATTTAAGTTTCTCAGGATCTGGAGTACAAACTCTGGCACCCACGTAGCCAGGGCTTAGTCCACCATCAAAATCTGCATCAAACGTGTAGGCAAATTCAAATCCGGAACCTTTAACGTAACCGGATTTGTCATCAGCAGCTTTTTCAGCACCCCATGTTTGGGGACCTACGTCGGCATCCATATATATACCCATAGCACAATCTACCAAAGTGTCCTCTTTGTGCATGTTCGTAATATTGAATTCTATATATACTAAGTTCTTGATGTATTCGAAACTCCATTGATAGCTCATTTGACGAACTCTTACATCAAGAGGAATGTGAGTGCTTGATGTTTTGGAAGAGCCATGATCGCGTTCCCCCTCGGAACCAAAAGGACAGTAGTCATAATAGTAGGCAATAAAGTCCTGTTCAGATACGGGAGCTCCGTCTTCATCAATTCTGCCATCTCCATCATCATCCCGAGGGTTGGTGAAGGCATAATTAAGTGGCGTGTCAAGAGGGTATTGGAGTGGGAAATTATCAAAAGCAAGTTCCTGGAAACCTAATGGAAACCATATTTCCAGATTAGCAGGATCATTCAGTTGTCCAAAAACATTTGCGCTTAAGTTGTGCAAAAAACTACCACCGAAATCGACAAATTCTTCGGGTAATTCGTTGCTCTGCCGCAATGGGAAAGTATAGCCGACAAAATCTTCGTCAACCTTTCCGTCTCCATCATCATCCACACCCCGTCTATGAAATCTGGTGGAGGCATAAGCCACCCCATCCAGGGGATTATAAATATCATAAGCAGCGGTCAAATCCGGATTAGATACTAACAAAGGATTGTATGCAGGTAAAAACTCATATAGATCAGCATCACCATCAAAACCAACTGTTACTAATGTATCGAGGACAGCAGTCATCGTGTTATTCCACAAAGGACTGTCTTCAGAAATCGCAACCGTTGTGGCTGTAGGCGGATATACAGGCCAGTACATTTTCTTACCCTGAATATCGCGTCGTTGTTTCTTTGCTCCAAACCACAAAGCCCCCTGATACAGATAGTCTGTACCGCTACCACCCGGATACTCCAGAGAGGGATACTGAGGAATGACGTCGTCACCAGAGCCGAAGAAACCGTAGTTGCTAACCCGCAACCAAATATTACCGACATTATGGAACTTGGATAAGTCCAATTTCTTGGTTCCAGTTGATGGGACTGCCATTCTTGCATGTGCAGAGCTTACCAACAATATAAGCAGTAAGCTAAGGCAGATTCCGGTTTTATTCAACTTCATGAAACACTCCCAACTTAGTTAATCTTAAATTCTACGGGTATAATAACCAGACAATCTACTGGTTGTCCGCTACTGCGACCGGGTTGAAACTTCACCTTGCGAACTGCCGCAATTGCAGCGTCGTCCAAACCACCTGGGACTGAACGTTTCACAATAATATTACGGATACTTCCATCTTTCAGAACTTCAACTTCCAGAACCACTGTTCCTTGTTGTTTTGCTCTTTTAGCAAAATCAGGGTATTCAGGAGCTATTGTTCCTATCACGACAGGTGGATCATCGTACGGCACAAAATTAACTGGTCTGTCATCCACAACAGAAGACGAAGAAGCAGTTGTACTATAGATGTTGCCTATCTTAGAGATAGCATCCTCGTAAGCCTTCATGTCCACATCTTGAGTTCCAAGATCATCGGCAATCTCGAAGCTTACATCAATATTCACCTCTGGTTCCGGGGGTTCAATTTTCTCCCGTTCTTCCATAGGGATATCCACAAGCTCCATCTGATCTGCCTTAAACACTTGCTTTCGTACTTCTATCTTAGGAGTAACCATCATGCCAAAGATCAGCAGGGTTAATGATAAGGCGAGGGCTTTACCAAATTGTGCATTGGCAATATCCTTCCAATCGTTCGTATTCATATTCATTTTAACCGCCTCTAATCCTTCCGTTGTTGAGTTTCAAAGGCAACTACTAAAGTGTTAGCATCCTGCAATTGCCTCATTACATCAGACATCACGCCATACTTTGTTTCACGATCAGTACGAAAGCATACTACTAGATCAGGATCGTCTGTTTTCTTACGTACCAAAGTAGTGGAAACAAACACATCCTCTGCAGATTCTATCCTTGTAGGAACATCATCTATAAGGATCGTTTCATCACGCATAACATATATCGTAGTCGTGTGATTTCTTGGGATTCGTTCAATACTTTCAGCTATAGGCCATCGTTCGCGTTCCACCCAAAACTTCTTTTCTTGGACGAACACAGTAGATACCATGAAAAACAGCAATAAGAGGAAAGCAATATCAGACATCGAACTAGTCGGGATAACGGCTTCACGGTTTTTCTTAGTTTTAATAATCGCCATTTTTACCTTCTAATTCGTAGATAAGGATATCTTCTCGATTTTCGCAGCTTTCAGGCGGTCAACCACCCTCACCATCTCGCTATACTTTGCTTCACGATCGGTGATAACTTTAAAAATCATATCCTGATTTTCTTTTACTTTCTTCTGAATCAAGGTATCAAGTTCACCGCTTTCAATAACGCGTGGAGCTTCCTTGTTCACCATTATCTGCCCGTCACCAGTGATCTGCAAGCGAGTCATCTCCTTCTCAGTAAGAGTAAGAGACTGAACTTCTCCTTCTTGCTTCTCTGTTGCCTGAGGCAGCACTAATTTAATCCCTTCTTTGACGTCGAACTTAGTTGTCGCCATAAAGAAGATAATCAACAGGAAGGCGATGTCGGACATCGACGATGTCGGTATCTCAGCTTTTCCCTTCCGTTTTCGACCGATTTTCATCTAATCCCCCTATGCTTCAAGCAGGGCTTCAATTACTTTCTCGGAAGCGCGTTGCATGTCTATAACCTGGCGATCTACCATGGTAACGAATATATTGTTGAAGAACTGCACAGGTATTGCAACAATCAAACCTGCCTGTGTTGTTATAAGAGCAATTTTGATTCCACTTGCGACAATAGTTGCATCAACCGCACGAGCTGCGGCAATGGCATCAAATGCACTAATCATACCGGACACGGTTCCCAAAAATCCTAACATAGGAGCAAGGGTTATTGCTGTAGAAAGCTCCAGGAAGCCTTTTTCTAAGAAACTCATTTCTATCATAGCAGCATTCTCAATGGCTTTTTCCACAGCTACAATGCCCTTGTCGGCCTTCAGTAAACCTGCATAAACGACAGCAGCAACCGGTCCCTTTGCTTTCTGAGCTATCGCAAGTGCTTCTTTATATTTCTTGTCCTTGATTAGTGGAATCACTTTCCCAAGGAAATTATTCAGATTAAGCTTACCAGTTAAAAGGGCAATAAACTTCCAGATAACGTAGGCTAAACCATAAATAGTAACGATAAGGATAGGCCACATTGCCCAGCCACCATCTTTAAACCATTTTACCAACCCACTGCCAAAAACCAGTTCAGCAAAGCTTTCCATTCCACCACCGGTAACAGGAGCGGCTTGTTCCACAGCGTATGCAAGACTCGAAAATACAAGGCTCATCAACACTATCAGCATAATCAACGAGAATTTTCTCATTTTATAATTCCTCCTTGGAATAATTTAGAAGTTGAATATAACGCCCAAGGTGATACCCCGGAAGCTATTTACATAAGTTGGGTTGTTGACGGCTAAGTTATAAGTGTATTCCACTTCAGGGAAAACATAGCCAAGTTGTGAATCTTCCAGATCTGCCCCATCAAAATAGGGTGATCCGGTTTTGGAATACACATCGTAAATATTTGTTTTCTTAAACAGGTTTTCCACTTCCATATACACTCTCATACTGGATTTATTAGGTAGGCGGAAGCCCTTGGTAACTCTTAGATTAGCGGAGTGAGTCGGTGCCTTACGCTTACTATTAGTATCAAGGAAGTTATTGTTTCCTTCATAACTCTGAGGAGTGTAGGGAGAACCGGAAGCATAGCTCCAAGTAAGATTAGCTACAACGTCATCTATGGGCAAGATAAAATCGGTGAAGGGAACAAAGAATTCTTCCCCCCGACCAATACGGAATGTGTAATTAACACTCACATTGTGGCGAACATCCCAATCTAAGGGAAATTCCCTTAAGTTAGTTGCCTCATCTTGGATTACGGTGTAAGAGTTATTTCCCTGAGCCCAGGCAAGTGAATATGCCACACTCCAGGTATTGAAATTCGAGAGTAGTTTTTCCAATTGCATATCTATACCACGGGCAGAACCGTAGTCTTCAGAGATGTATTTGTACCATGTGATTGATTCCTCGCCAACTTTTCTTTCCTTTTTAGTGCTAACATAGTTATAAAGGTTCTTATAATAAGCAGTCATATCAACCACATAGTCATCATTAAGCTGATGCGATAAACCTACCTCGTAGGTAACTGTGATCTGCGGTTCAAGGCTGGGGTTGCCGACATTAATGGCACCCTGCAAATTGGCATCTTGAGGTGTCTTACTTGTAAATATGTATTGCATTTGGGGCAGTTGATTCTGATAATTGTATGCAAAACGCAACACATCTCTTTCGGTTATGGGGTGAGATACTCCCAAACGAGGAGACACCATCATCTGGAAACGATCTTTAGTGTCAAAACCCCTGGGAGAGAAGGTTCCATTATCCTGGGCGATGGAATACTCTTTCCCAAGATACCAGAAGTCGAAACGCAAGCCTGCGTTCACTATCATCCCTTCCCATTCCATTCTATCCTGGACGTAATACGCCATTTGCCATGGATCAGCTTGGTAGCCGTCTCTTTTCCCTGCTGCAGCCTTTGCTGCTTCAAAGTAATATTCCGGCTTGTAAATCGCCACAAGATCAGCATTAGATGTGGGATCATCTTCCTTCGGTAATATAGTGTAAAGCTGAGATGGGAGCTGTCCGGTTCCATTTAGGTAAGCTTGATAATCTGCAAAGTCGTATGTTCTCATATCAAATACACTTCTCAAGTAGTTCTGCCGTCTATCCTCATATATTGTAAGGAAGCTCTGCAATTGGTTCTTCTTGATGCTATGCTTGATAATCTCCAGCCCGGTCTTGCCAAGATGTGTTTCGTTTATCTGCCACTCAAAATCACCTCTGGCACTGATTGTAGATGTTTGGTCATCCACAAAACTGGTATAAATAGTACCGGGAGCTTTGAATCCTGTAATAGCACGGGGAACTTCAAGCCCTTGCAATCCATAAACCCAGGAAGAACTACCCCAGAAACCATAATCATAGATGCCATCGCGGTTGTTGTCAATACTATTAAACCCATATCTTTCTTGCTTAACCATTTCAGCATAGTCAGACGGGGGATCATTCGGATCAATTACCCAGTAAAAATAATTATTTCTATCGATACCCTTGGGCCCTGTATAGCTATCTTTTTGGTAATAGCTGGCTTTCACCTTCAGGTTCATCGTAGAGTTGAAAACATGGTCATAAGTTGTGATAAACTGCTTCTGGACGGTTTCATCTTCTGCGAAATGCTGATTTGCATAACGCCAGCTGTAGTCTGTTCCACCCTCGCCAAATAGCTGACTATAGCTTCTGTCGCCACGTGCTGCGAAGGTTAAGTTCTGCCCGGAACTGATAACATACTTACTTTTGAGGTTCACATTGTAAGAGTTATAATTACGGTTTCCGATGTCAATACCAACTATGTCTTCTCTTCCTTCATAGGGATTATAGGGCTCGTACTTAGCATCAAGAAGAGATCTTCCATTAAAAGTAAAGTCCGCATTCGGGTCTGAAATGTAATAGTCTTTCATGCGCCCATCAAGCCATTCACCTGCTCCATTTAAGTAGAATGTGAACTTCTCCTTCAATTCGGGAGCAGCGAAGGGGATAACAGGTCCACCAATGGCAAATTTGAAAACATCAGAATTTCTATTCTCTTTATAGAGGTGATCTGTTTGATACTCAAGCTTACCCGAGAAGAATGAATCTCCATCTTTAGTTACAATGTTCACAACTCCGGATTGAGCGTTACCATATTCTGCAGGAAATCCACCAGTCATAACCTTCATGTCGCTTATGGCATCTGTATCCACCTGCAAAGTAGCCCCACCATCAACAGGATCGGACACACTCATTCCGTCAACAGTGTAATTCACTTCGTTCGAACGTCCACCGCGGATGTGAAGCTCGCCACCAATATTCGTTACTCCAGCTTGAAGAGATATAATGCCGGCAATGTTGCCCACTGCAGTATCAGACATTTTATCCATTTCAATCTGACGCGCAGAACCCACTCTATCTTTCTCAACTTTGTCGTCGGTTGCAACAACCGAGATAGTATTCAATCTAATACTTGCCTTCTCCATAATAGGAGAAAGACTGGCAGTTTGATCTACTTGTATCCTAACATCTCTGTAAACAACTTCTGCGAAACCGATCAAAGTGAATTTTACAGTATATTGGCCCGGAGGGATGTTGATAATGATCGCTGTCCCTTTTTCGTTGGTTTGACCACCGGTTATGCGCTGTGAGCCTTGCATCACTACGATGTTGACAAATTCGACAGATCGCCCCTGTCCATCACGAACACGAACAGCTAAACGCCCGGTTGTGGCAGCATCAAGAAATGCAGCCCCAAGGAGCATTACAATTAGCAGGATCAATGCATGTTTACGCATCGACAAACCTCCCTTCATCCTGGGTTATTATCGTTAAATCAATATACTTATTTAATAGCAAGTCTCATTCCCAAAAGCATAAGGACTTCACCACTGAAATCTCTTGTATCAGATGCACAAAAATAGTCAAGATGTTTTTTCTGTTTGGCTGGGTTTACACGCTTTGAATCTGATAAAAGTTCCCCTAAATCAAGCCTTTTGAACCTTTTCACTCAAACACTACTTTCTGTGCAACCGAAGATAAATGGCACAGCTCCCCAATTTGAAGACCTCCGGTTTGAGCTATAAAATCTGAAGTATATTGGGGATCAACTACACAGATCATCCCAATACCCAAGTTGAAAGTTCGCTGCATCTCTTCGTTGCTTATGTTTCCTGAATCCCTTAGCCAATGAAAAAATGGAGGAATATCATCTCTGCCCAATCGCACTTTAGCACCAAGAGTTTCAGGTAATATTCTGCGTAAGTTACCGCCTATTCCTCCCCCCGTGATATGTGCAAGTCCTCGTAATGCCGGATTATCAAGATATGGCTTCAATACTCCCAAATAACTGCGGTGCACAGCCAGAAGCAAATCAGAAAGATACGCTTCACACTCGGGTATATATGTATCCAAGCTTAAGTTTAATGTATCGAATACTATCCTGCGAACCAGAGAGTATCCATTTGTATGTAATCCACTACTCGGTAAACCAACTAACTGATCTCCAACGCACATGCTATCTCTTGGCAGTAGTGCATTTTGCTCCACCATCCCTACTATAGTTCCGGCGAGATCAAAATCTTCATTATGATAGATGCCGGGCATTTCAGCCATTTCCCCGCCTATCAAAGCACAGGAATTCTCGGTACAGGCAATAATTAGCCCGTCTATTACTTGTTCTATCATCTCAGGATCGAGCTTTCCCACCCCGATGTAGTCCAGGAAAAACTGCGGTATTGCCCCTTGAACAAGAATATCATTAACACAGTGGTTTACCAGGTCCTGACCAATAGTATTAAAGCGTTTAGCCATGATAGCTACGCGTAGTTTCGTTCCCACTCCGTCCGTACTGGAAACCAGGACAGGGGTTTCCCACTTTTCTTTATCGAATTTATACAATCCGCCAAAGCTACCCAAATCACTAAGTACATTAGCGTTATATGTGCTTCTTACTTTGTTTTTAATTGCTTTAACCGCTGCTTCTCCGGCTGCGATGTTAACACCTGAATCGGAATATGAAATACCCTCTTTCATCTTGTCCATCTTACTAAACGCTCCCTGCACGCATCTATATTAGATCTATTTTTCCCAACTATTCCCTGCACACTGAAATCCTGCACATTCATCGCTGCCAAAACAGTTCCGTAGCGAATGGCATCCCGAATATGGGATGAATTTAGAACAGGATAATTTGCTATATAAGCCATAAATGCACCGGCAAAGCAATCGCCTGCACCGGTGGGATCCTTCACTGTTTCTACGGGATAAGCCGGAGCAAAAAACATGTCATCGACAGATACTGCTATAGAGCCGTATTCGCCTCTTTTTACTACCACCCATTCTGGCCCCATATCCAACACCGCTCTTGCGGCAGAAAAGATATCCTGTTTCCCTGTAAAATCTCTAACTTCATCTTCATTCATGAAAACGATGTTTACGCTTTGCACTACTTTTGTTAATTCATCAGGACACAGGTTTATCCAATAATTCATTGTGTCACAAGCAAGATGCGCACTTGAGCTTATCTGGCTTAACACCTGTAACTGCAATTGGGGATGTATATTGCCAAGCAACAAACTATTGCATGCTTTATACGAATCAGGGAGCTGAGGAGAGAAATCTCCAAAAACATTCAGCTCAGTTAAGAGGGTTTCAGCACGATTCCAGGAGTTATATCTGCCACTCCAGCGAAAAGTCTTCCCATCTTTGAAATCCAGCCCCTCCAGATTAACACCATGATTTTTCAACAGTTCCAAACCTGTTTCCGGAAAATCGGAACCCAGAACACCTACAATGTTTACGGGGCAAAAATATGATCCTGCCAAAGCTCCGTAGATAGCTGAGCCTCCAAGCGCATCCACCACATCCCCTGCAGGCGTAGAAATTGTATCTAATCCAATAGAACCAACAATTACAAGGCTCAAGGTTTTAGTTCCGTTTCGGCAGCAAGAGTGTCCACAACACTTGCTGCCGGCTGGCTTACTATATTGCCGGTGTTTTGCAAACGCCCCATGGTATAAAATATTGCCACAACTACCAAAACCATCAGCAATAGTTTCTGCCAGTTATAAGCTTTCTTCCGGCGCTCTTTCCATCGTTCTTTAATTCTATCTTCAAAGTCGTCCATGTTTACTCCGATGAGGCTAATTCATCCAGGAATGTGGCAAAGCGTTTCACCCCTTCCTTGATATTAGCTATACTGTTTGCGTATGAGAAGCGTACCGTACCCTCCATTCCAAAAGAACCTCCGGATACTAATGCTACATGGTATTTCTCCAACAACACATCGCAGAATTTATCTGCATTGTCTATGCCCATTGTATTGTTCTCCAAGAACCACTTAATTCCGGGCATAATATAAAAGGCGCCCTGAGGTTTGAAACAGGTTAGATGAGGAATTTTTACCAGTTCTTCATACAGGTAGTCACGGCGACTGCTGAATTCAATCCGCATGTTCTCTATGGAATCATCTTCTTCACGCAATGCAGTAACACAAGCCTTCTGAGTAATTGAATTCACACACGAAGTAGCATGTTCCTGCACTCTTCCTGCTGCGGCAATAATATGGGCAGGCCCGGCAGCATAACCCAAGCGCCATCCTGTCATAGCATAAGCTTTGGATACTCCGTTTACCACCACACAGCGTTCTTTTATTTCCGGGCTAATGCTTGCTATGGATACATGTTTAACGCCGTCATAAACCAGCCTTTCGTAGATTTCGTCCGAGATCACAAGGATGTTGTGTTCTACACAAACCTCTGCAATTGCTGCTAATTCTTCCCGTGAATACACTGATCCGGTGGGGTTGCTGGGGGAGTTTAAGATTAATACCTTTGCACATGGATTCTCTACAATAGCAGCTTGTAAAGAGTCTCCATTGATTTTATAAGAACTGCTTTCTTCGGTAGGGATATATACGGGCTCTGCATTTGCCAGCATTGTTTGGTAGGGATAGCTAACCCAATAAGGCGAGGGCATTAACACCTGATCCATCCCATCGCATACGGCAATAAGTACATTTAGGATCGAAGCCTTTGCTCCCGGAGATACAAGAATCTCTTTGGGAGCGTATTGTAAGTCATTATCTCGAGCCAGTTTCTCGCAGATTGCCTGCCTTAGTTCCATGATTCCTGCATTGGCGGTATAACGGGTGAAATTTGCATCAAGGGCTTTGTGAGCAGCAACCTTGATATATTCCGGAGTATTGAAATCGGGTTCTCCCACACCAAAGCTTATTACGTCTATCCCGGCTTCTTTCATACTCGCAGCCTTTGCCGAAAGGCTTAAGGTGGGCGAAGGTTTAATCAGTTTGCAGCGGTTGGATAGCTTTATAGCCATCATATCCCCCTATATTTTAGATTAGTGATATGAAATCCTTACTTTTGTGACATCAGCAGCACAAGTACTGCGGTGTTAACAATATCTTCCACCGAGCAACCGCGTGATAAATCACAAACAGGTTCAGCAAGTCCCTGAATTATGGGGCCAATTGCTTCTGCTTTTGCCATTCTTTGTACCAGCTTGTAGCCGATGTTACCTGCTTGCAAATCAGGGAATATCAGGGTATTTGCCTCTCCTGCAACGCTGCTGTTCGGTGCTTTGCTTTTTGCTATCGAAGGAACTATTGCGGCATCAAGCTGAAGTTCACCATCATAGGCAAAATCCACCTTCCTTGCATCCAGAATCGCTTTTGCCTGGGTAACTTTCTCCACCAGTTCGTGCGAAGCACTACCCATCGTGGAGAATGACAGCAGTGCTACCTTGGGTTCATCACCTATAATAGCTCTACGTGTGAATGCTGTGCTGGAGGCAATATCTGCCAGCTGCTCCGCGGTAGGATTTGGCACCACGGCACAATCTGCGAACAGAAACACTTTATCTTCCCCCATAAAATCGGGTACCACCATGATAAACGTGCTGGAAACGGTTTTCAAGCCCGGGAGAACCCCAACAACCTGTAAGGCAGCTTTCAAGACATCTGCGGTGGTATTGGCTGCACCCGCAACCATGCCACTCGCCAAGCCATGTTTTACCATGCAAGCTCCGAAGTACAACGGGTTTTTCATCGTATCCAAAGCCTGGGCTTCATTAACTCCTTTCTCCTTGCGTCTATTATAAAAATACTCCGCAAAGCGGGGTAAATCAGGAGATTCCTGTGGGTTTATAATCCTGATAGAGGAGTATTTGGTATCATTAAAATCAAGCCCAAGTTTCTTTGCTTCGGCTATCACATGAGTGTGATCGCCCAAAAGGATCACTTTGGCAAATCCTTCTCCGGCAATCAATGCAGCTGCTTTTAAGGTTCTGGAATCACCTGTCTCAGGCAGGACTATAGTCCCCCCTACTTTCTTAGCACGGTCTTTTAAGGTATCAAGAATGTTCATTACAGTAGGCTCCTATACATCGCTTTCCAGAACTATCAAAGACAGGTCTGCAACGCGTAAAAATTCTTTTTTTATCTCCATAAGGAGGGCATGTCTGTTGCTGCGCAAGTCTTCATCAGGGCAATTAACCAGCACCGCATCAAAGAAAGCATCTATAGCTTTGCCAAATACTATCAAATGCTGCAATGCCAGGTGATAGTCCTTAACGCTTAAGACAGTATCAATCTCCTGATGCAGGCGTTGCAGGCTATTATGGATTTCCTTCTCTGCCGGCTCTTGCAAAAGTTGCTCTTGTAAGCCACTAAACACTTTTGTTTCAGCAATGATATTGGCAACACGTTTGAAACCTATCACCAGCTTGATAAAATCTGTTTCTGATTTTAGCCGGTTTAAAGCACGAGCGCGCTTTTCCAGATCGTTAATATGAGATTTATCGATATGCATCACACTTTCTATAACGTCGTAGGCAATATCTTGTTGTTTAAGTAACCAAACCACCCGCTGGTCTAAAAAAGCATGGATGTTTTCTCTTGCTTGCGGGGTGGTAATGTTATTTTGCATTACAGTCACCAATGCCGCATCTGCGATACGGAACAAATCTATATCCCATGCCCGCTGATTGATTATCTGCACAATGCCGTTAGCGGCACGGCGCAGGGCAAAGGGATCTCCACTGCCGGTAGGCATCATCCCAATGCTGATAATCCCGGCTACGGTATCCATTTTGTCCGCTACTGCCACCACGCTTCCGCATAAAGTAGTAGGCAACATATCAGCACTGCCGCGAGGCATGTAGTGTTCGTAGATACCTTCAGCGATATCTGCATCCTCTCCGGTAGCCAAGGCATATTGTTTTCCTATATAACCCTGTAGCTTGGTAAATTCCTTCTCACCTAACATCGTGGTTACCAGATCTGCCTTGCAAAGCGTTGCGCATCTCTGCACTTTTACCGCTTCTTCAGCACTAAGCCTAAGCTCATCTGCTATTCCCGCACACAGAGTTTTTACCCGCTCTGTTTTTTCTGCCATGGTGCCAAGCTTGGATTGGAAAACCACATCCTTCAGGCGGGGTACGAAACTATCCAGAGGGTGTTTTGTGTCTTCAGTGTAATACCAGAGGGCATCTGCTAAGCGGGCATTCACCACTTTCTCATTACCCTTTCTGATCAAATCGGAATAGGAGGGATCACCATTACTGATAAACACAAACTTGTTCGCAAGCTTCATGTCGCTATCAGTAACAGAAAAGTATTTCTGGTTCTGGCTGATGGTGCTGATTATTATCTTCTCCGGCAATATCAGATATTTAGCTTCGAATTCACCTACTACAGCATAGGGACTTTCCACTAAATTAGTAACCGTATCCACCAAGCGTAAATCTTCTACTACATGGTAGCTACCAGAAGGGAATATCCCGGCAAGCTGTTCTGTGAGAACCTGTTTACGGTCTTCGATATTTGCCAGTACTTTATGCGTCTTCAAAGCACTAAGGTAATGGCCGGCTTCATGCACAGGTATCTCCGTATCCATGCCTAAATAGCGGTTAGCAAAACTAATCCGCTTGCTGCTAATACCGCCTATTTGTAAATCCAGCAGTTCGCTATTCCACAAGGCTAAAATCCAGCGCAGAGGACGCGAAAAACTAAACGTAGCATCGTTCCAAATCATCTTCTTGGTAAAGGGTATCTGCGAAACCAGTTCTGTTATCCAAGGCTTCAGCAATTCAGGAGTGGTTTTCCCTCTTTGCAGGAATTTAACCGCCAGAAACTTGCCCCTTTCGTTCTCCAGCACAAAGCTATCGCTTTCCGAGCCACCGCTTTTCTTTAGAAAGCCAAGCCCGGCGGGACCAAGCTTTCCCTCGGCAGTGTAGGCAATACCAACCGCGGGACCAAGCTTTTGCACTTCCACATCTGCCTGTTTGTCATCCATTGCTTCGCTAAGAATAAATATCCGGCGGGGAGTTCCACTCACCTGATAAGTATCGCAGGAAAGATTATTATCCCCAAGAAACTTGCCAAACGCTTCTCTGACAGTTTCTATTGCTATATCAAGTTGCTTTTCGGGAAGCTCTTCGCATCCCAGTTCCAGTAAAAAAGGTCGCTTTTCCAAATAACCCTCAGGCTTCTTTTTTTTAGTTACCGAAATTATATCTAATGCCAAGCTGATTGGCTAATCCAAGATCACCATAGGAGGAGATGGAGTAGTCCACCACCCAGCTTTTCCAATCCCAGCCCAAACCAAGGCTCAATCCGGAGGTAAAAGCCAAAACGCCTCCATTGTAATAGTCTCCTGCATTACTTCGGAATCCACCTCGCAAGACAAATGATGGGTGGATTCGGTGTTCCACGCCCAGCTTGCCCACAAAGTTTTCTCCCGTGGCTTTCACGATATCCAGATTGGCATGTGAATCCGCAGATAAATCCATCCCCATACCGACAAGGTACGTGGTTGGTAGGGTTTCTTTATATTTGGTGTCGCTGTAATAGCTTAGCTGAGCACCCAGATTGCGGATTGCCAGCCCCACTTTTATCTTCTCGTTCACAGTGTGATGCATAATCCCCAGATCTACCAATGCGGCACTGGCGGAACTGTTATCTATCTGATCCAACATCCCTTTTACTGTGACTCCAAAATCTACTGCCGGACTAATAAATTTGGCGTAGGTAACGCCGGCAATTATATTCTGTGATCCAAAGGTATCACCTGTTTCCACCAGATCGAAGTTGCTGCTTATCTCGGTGCGGTCTATAGTACCGGAATTCCAGTAATTTATAAAAGCTCCATAGGTCACATAGATATTCTTGGGGATTACGTATTGTACAGAGCCTCCCCCACTGCCCACAAAATGATCCATGAAAGTGCTGGAAACGCTTTTCCCCGGTACCCTCATAATTGAGGAAGGGTTGAACTGCATCCCATCATAGTTCTGCACTCTGCCTGTCATCGCCTGTCCCATCCCATTTGCCCGTGCGGAATAGATCAGCTTCAAATTAGAGAAGCCGGTGGTTCCGGCATCCTGGTGTTGGGCAAACAGCGGTACTGCTAAGAGCAGGCTACACGCTGAGATGAGGACGGATAACATCCTCAAGTTTATTAACTTTATCATATAAATCACCTTCGCTACCCGCATTAAATAGGTTTTCACGGTTTTCTTCCCGCCTTAAGTATTCCGAGAGTGAGCGTAATATTTTCATGTAGTCCTGGTTTGAGCTTTGAGGCACTGCTATCATAAACACTACGCGCACCGGCAAGCTATCCACACTATTGAACTCCATCTCTTGTTTAACCATGCAGACCGCAATCCGCAAGCTGTTCACCGTAAGGTCTCTGGCATGAGGTATAGCAATCCCGCGTCCGATACCGGTGCTCATTATCTCCTCACGTCCCTTAACCGCGGCAAGGAACCGATCCGGAAAACTTAGGCACCCGCTTGTGGACAGCATCGCTGCCATAAAGTCCAGGCATTCGCCCTTTGTGTCGAATTTATCGACAATTTTTACCAAGTCTGGTTTGAATAGTTTACTCATGATCTCACCGAATATTTATGTAAAGAACATGGTTTTTTATACCTTGGGATAAGTCAACCAATTTCTTATGTTTTTGTAGTGGTAATAATCACCACACAATACCCTGCTCATAGTCGAGCAAGCTAATGTATTTTTATTCCTCTTAAAACTACCGATTCTCCCCCACTCTGAACCTTTATTATGTATACTCCTGCTGTTGTATCTTTACCGAACTCGTCCTTACCATCCCATGCGAAGCTGGTTTTGCCATCCATGGGGCTGTTAATAAACTGCTTTTTCACCAGTTGACCCCGGATATTATATATATTCACTTGCGTCTCCCTTCCCTTCAATCCGGTTATTGCCAGATTCAATGACCCAATAAATGGATTGGGGTAAGCACGCAAGCTGATTGTTACGGCAGGAGTGATGTACTCATCTTGGTTTGCAACCGTTGGCGCGATCAAGATGGGATAGCCTCCATTAGTCAAACCCGTGTCATTAGCCCAATACTGGGTAAAGTCCCAATTGAGATAAGTGTTATTGTCATAAGGGAATGTCATTTGAGACGTATTTCTGCCGTTCCCTGCATATGAGACTGTTGTTTGCGAAGTATCCATGTCCCAATAGCAATTACTAGTAGATAAATTCTGCCCGGATGAAATAAAACCTCCAATCTGCCCATCGGTACAGGTTACCAAACCCGTAGAATAGCAATCGTAAATATAAGAATAGCTGGCTGAACCTGCAAAACCACCAACAATGTCCGATCCAGACACAGTAGCATTAGCAAAGCAATCAAATATTTCGCTTTGAGAAACCCCACCAGCTACTCCCCCTACAAGTCTTACTCCCATTACATTACCAGTGAAGTAACTTCGGGTGATGTTGGATTGTCCACTTATTGTTCCAGCGATACCCCCTACAGCATCCTGCCCTTCTACTGAAGCAACCGCATGGCAATCTCGGATAGTTACAAGATACCAGCTTTCAGCAAGAATTCCACCGGAACGCATTGAACCCCAGATGATATCAAATTCGCTGCTGCAACGCTCTATAAGGGTTTTCCTAGCAAATCCCACTATTCCGCCGCTATTGTCTGTGCTGTAAAGAGAGCCACTTGCAGTGCAATCTACTATTTCACTAACTCCTATTTCACTATCTCCCGATGAATTACCGCAAATCCCTCCTAAAGCCATTCTTGCTTGTGCAATAGAGGCTACAGCATGTGATCTTACAATATTGCTGCTATAGATAATTCCGGCTATGCACCCCACATTTTCCCGTCCAAGTATCGAAATTGTAGCACTGCATTCTTGGATAGTAGAAAACAAAGCGCTACCCACTATTCCCCCGCAGTTATCAGACGCTCTCATTGTTCCTACTACAAAACAGTTGATTATCTCTGAATTCACAGCGTAACCAACCAGTCCACCAGATGAACCACCCGCTCTGATATCTATGTTTTCTAACGATACATTCTTTATCGTGGCGCTATCAATCTCCCCAAACAAACTCAGATAGCCTGCTGCTTCGTTGTTTATCGTAAGATTCGCTATTGTATGTCCATTACCATCATAGGAACCGGTAAATGCTCCGAAAACACTGTAGCTTGCCAGAGGTTGCCAGCCGATACTCGAAGTGTATTGAACACTCCCAAGATCAATGTCGGCAACTTGTAGGAAACATGAGTCCAAGTGGAAACGGACACTATCCAGTTCCGTAGCAGTAGTAACAATGTAAGGGTCTGATTGAGTTCCCGTACCTGCAGAAAACTGACCATATAGGCGTAATGACCAAAACAGCACTACCACAAATAATGCAACCTTCAGCGGATTGTCCATATTACATTCTCCCGTTTATCTAAGCATGCCTCACTATCAATGCTTTAGCGTTCAATACATTGCCCAGAAAGTGTTCAAAGCTTATAATCGAACACCGTTTCTGTGCTTACTAAGAGACGGCACCCACAATAGAAAGCATCGATATCACGTCAAACAAATTATTCCAGAACCTTACAGCAGGCAATTTTCATCAAACGAGCAGAACTTAACTTCTTTTTTTTCTTTCAATTATCCTTAACCAGATCAATGCTGTCCTTATACTTGTCCAGCCGGTATTGAAAGTAAAAAACAGCGGGTTAAAAATTCGCACATAAAGAGTCTGATACCAATGCGTACCACAGTTTAACTCAAATATAGCCACTGTGTGAAAAGTAAATAATGCCCAGATTATGGAACTGGCTTTTTTAAAGTCAAGCTGAGCTTGGATTTCGGCATTTTATTGAATAAGTATTGCCTGCTACAGATACGCTATCATTACGCATGAATTACGGATGCGATCCGTATTTCATGCGTAATGCATAAGTAATTGGAGCAAGGAAGCTGACCCGTCCTAAATAAGTTGATACATGGTTAGGAAAAGGAGATATCAGGGAAGCTTAGCATGCGTCCAGCTAAACTTCCCGTACCCCATCCTACAGAAAAAAAGGACTATCAGTCTATTAATTAGAACCTGTTCTCCGGTTCTAGGCTATATATCCCGCAATAAAGCCTCATCTAAGGATTCTTAGCACTTCAGCTTCGCTCATTCCCTGTCTCAGTTCTGCTAAGTCCGGTGCGTTTCTGCCACCGGATTTATAGGCTATTATGCGGTAAAAAATATGGGCAGAATGCAAGCCCACCAGATAATGCGTATATTGCAAACCCGTAGTTGCCCCATGATAGTAGAAATCTGCATTTATATCTGCCGATCCATTAAAGAACACCAGATAATAATCCGGCACAATGGGCTCTGATACCGCATCCCAGCTTATTTGCGCATCATTCCCATTCATAGTGATGCATACATTCAAGGGTGGCTGTAGTGGCTCCACGGATTCCCCCGTTCCACTTAAGCTGATTTCTAATATGGGCAGATTACCCGAATTATTGTATATGTTCAGTATGTCAGAAACTGCACCTGAGACTACCGGCGTGAAGCGGATTTGAAAAGAAACACTATCTCCCGGGGCAATCTCGCAGGGTATATGCCCTACTACATCGAAGGGGGAGCCTGGTTGTCCAAAAGCAAAGGATTCCACTCTAAGTGATTCATCATATCCGCCGTTCTTTAGCCATAAGTTATGGGTTGTAGTATCGCCAAGATAGCCGATACCGAAAGCAACTGATAAACCTTTAATTGCCAAAAATGGATGATCCTGATCTATCTTGGCGATAAACACGTCACTTTGCCCGCCACTGGTGAGTGAAGAAGAACCAAAGGAAACGGTTTCTTTAAAAGTCCCCGTAGCATAGGCATAACCATCTGTGTCCGAGGTAATACCGTAACCAAAATCAGCGGATGAGCTTCCGGCTTTTATTGCCCATAGCCAGTTGCCATTGCTATCCAGCCTGGCGATATAGATATCACTGCTACCCAAGCTGCTGAGCTGTTTGGCACCAAAAGTGGCGCTGCCGGTGAAAGGCCCTGTAATATAGCAACTTCCATCTCTGCCGGAAGCAATGCCATAGCCGTTATCATTGCTTGTGCCCCCGGCTTGCTTTGCCCATAGGCAGTTGCCAGCGAAGCCCAGCTTAATAACAAAGATATCCTCATTTCCATTGCTGGTTAGCGTGAATGCGCCAAAAGTGGCTGTGCCATTAAATGTTCCTGTCACATAGAAATTCCCGCTGCTGTCGCAGTCTATACCGTAACTAATGTCACTCCCGGAACCACCGCATTGCTGAAGAAGATGCGAATCCCAACTGCCATTGCTATTCAGCTTAACAATAAAGACATCATTACTCCCATTACTGATGAGTTGTGTGGTGCCAAAAGTGGCTGTGCCGGCAAAACTGCCTGTAACACAAATACTGTTGTCACCGTAAACGGCTATACCGTAGCCTCGGTCAGTACCGGTGCCCCCGGCACTCCTTGCCCATCCCCAACTTCCATTGTTGTTTATCCTGGCAATAAAGATATCGTCCCCACCACTGCTGGTTAGCGATTGTGTGCCAAAAGTGGCAGTACCGGTATAAGCACCAGTTACATAGACGATGTTCATGGTGCTGATGGCAATGCTGGTGCCGATATCTGCACCTGTGCCCCCGGCTTGCTTTGCCCACATCCAATTGCCGTTGGTACCCAGCTTGGCGATAAAGATGTCACTACTTCCGCTACTTGTTAGCGATATTGATCCAAAATCGGCTTGTCCGTTGAAAATACCCGTTATATAAACGTTACTATCTGTGTCCGTAGCGATACAGTAGCCACTTTCAAATAGGTACCCTCCAGCTTCGGTTGCCCAGAGGTAGTTACCATCGGCATCCAGTTTAGCAACATAAATGTTATTGGAATATTCCTGCCCTGCCGGCGCAGAAGCTGTAAAACTGCTGACCGTAAAAGAGCCAAAAGTTGCAGTGCCATAGAAATTCCCTACCACATAAGTGTTCCCGTTGCTGTCCTTGGCAATATCCCGAACATAATCCTCGCTTGTACCTCCACCTTGCTTAGCCCATAGCCATTCGCCTTCGGGTCCAGAAACAACCCAGTTTGCATCAGTCATATTAACCAGAGTTCCATGGGAAGTGCCTTTGACGTCATTGGCTACAGTTCCGCTGCCCTCATTGAATTTCCAGTAGGAAACCAAGCCTGTTTCTGTGCCGGTAAGCTCATTGAAGCGGTTATCTGCAATTTGTGCTTGTGAACGCGCGGTATTCCACAGCCGGACATCGTCAATTTTGCCGTGCATGGATTCAACGCTATTACTGATTAGGAAGCTGCCTGTGTTAGGAACTAACTCCCCTGCAGGAGTAGCCGCTTGGTTTACTAAAATGCCGTTCACGTATAATTTCAGCATGGATCCCGCATATGTTCCTGCAACATGGGTCCACTCTCCGGCTGACAGGGTTCCTCCGTAAACATGAAATACAGATGCAGTCATACTTCCCGTGAATTGCTTAACGTAGAAATCTACCTGGTTCCCATTCTTGCGAATTCCAGCAAAGAAGTTAGGGATGTTAACGTAATTCTGGATTTCCGCGCTTAAATCGGAATGTTTGATCCAGCCCTCGATAGTCAGGGAAGTAGAACTGGGTATGCCGGAACACGTTACATAATCACCCTCCTCAAAATTGAGGCATCTATCCTGAACGGACGCAAAAACAGGCATTGCTACTACAAGCAGCAACAACACGGAAAAGAGAAGTGTAAGCTTGGTTTTCATTTTTTAACTCCTATAGTTTTATATATATCATGAGTTTCCCGCAGGTTCAGGGCACGGGGGTATCTGTAGCTCTGATGCGGTAGAATCCGCGGTCTAAGGTGATTGTGCCTGTCCAGGAGGTAGAGCCTGTCGTGCCGATCACCGCAAAACCTGAATAAGGATCAGCAGAAGCTTCTATTTGATAGCTTACTGCCCCAGCTACCTCATCCCAAGTGATGGTCAGCGAAGTCCCGACGATGCTGAGATTGACATTGGCAGGGGTAGAGAGATCAGCATTATACAAGTAATTAAAGACATAAGTACCCACCTGAGTGGGATAGCCATTTACCTTCAATTTATAATAGTTATTGGTGGTGGGAGTGAATTGAAGGCTGTAGTTCCAGTCTTCCCCGTCGTTATCGTTCCAATCCAGTTGAGAGCTTCCATTGTCTTCATAGAGATAGATGCGGGTGTCGGAATTCCCTGTAGAAAAGAAGTTGTAGGTCAGTCCTGCTGTTCCATAGAACCGGAACCAGTCTTGTTCACCAGCATTGTGGAAGTTGTGGATTTGGGATTGGAGGGTGGAAGACACGGATATTGCTGTGTATTGAGTGGCGGAATCATCGGGCTCAAAATTATCAGGAAAGAGTCCGTAATTCCAATTTAAGGTATAGTAACCGGTGGCCCCTGAACTACCTACAACTTTCAGCTTGTAGTAGCCATTTTCGGGTACCGAGAACTGAAGATAGAAGTTGCTGCCAGTCCCATCATTATCGTCCCAATCGAGCAGTGTGCCATAATCATCATACAGATAGATCTGGGTATCGATGGTAGAGGTAGACCAAAATCGGTAGAGCCTGTCAGTATATCCATAGATTCTGAACCAATCCTGGTCGGTGTTGGTGTGCAGGGTGTGGTCTTGGGTCTGGTTGAGGGAACTGACACCGATGACGGTAAACTGAGTGGCAGAATTATCGGGTTCGTCGATGTCCTGAGCTGGTACTTCGGAGTAACTAAACCAATAAAATCCAGTGGCTCCTGCATTACCCACCACTTTCACCTTGTAAAAGCCATCTCCGGGAAGCGATGACCGAAGGTAGAAGTTGTTGCCATCCCCGTCATTGTCGTCCCAATCTATCAGTGTGCCATAATCATCATACAGATATATCTGGGTATCGGTGGTAGAGGTGGAATAGAATTGGTATATCCTGTCGGCATAGCCATAAAACCTATACCAATCCTGGTCGTCGTTGCTGTGTAGGGTGTGGTTCTGGGTCTGGTTGTTGGTCGAGACAGGGATGACGGTAAACTGAGTGGCGGAATTATCCGGCTCATAGTCATCAGAAATTGGATTTAAGGAGTAGCAGAACCCATAATAACCAATTGGGGTTGAGAAGCTGTGTTCGAGGCCCCAACAGCTTTTCACCCAAAGTTTGTAGTAAGCATCAGCAGTGGGGGTAAAGACCTTCCTGAAATTGTAGTCGTCCCCGCTATCATAGTCATGCGTTAGATCGGTGGTTCCATCATCCCCAAACACGCCCAAGTCAATGTCCACGGGACCGGTGGAGTAGAAAAGATAGCTCACACCGGCATAACCATAAAAGCGGTACCAGTCATTGTCTGTGTAGGTGTGCAGGGTGTGATTCTCAATCTGGAGATCCCTACTGGGCGATATTGTTGTGAATTGGCTGGCGGAGTTATCCGGTTCATAGCTGTCCGGTTGTATTGTTTGGTACCAGAACTCATAAGACCCCGCCTCCCCTCCATATGAGCTTAACAGCTCAATCAAGTAGCCACAATTACCTTCGTGGGTTATGGTGATATCAATTCTTTCTCCGTAACCTATACCCTCGTAATTGACACTCGTGTAGGTTCCATTATAAGCTCGCCTGTATACATTTACGCACATTCTAACCACAGAGGGATAGACAGTAGTGGTATATATATGAAACTTATCGCCCAAATTACCCCCCAGGACATACCAGTCCACGTCACTTTCCACGTGCATAGTATGATGTTGGATCTGGGGAGCTTCATTTGCCCCTAACGAAGTTGCGTCTGTGGCAGTGTTATCCGGTTCATAGATGTCCTGATTCACGCGGGTAGGCTCTCTGTTTTCAGAGCTAAGTTCGCTTGCCTGGATCTGTTCTTGGGGCTTGCTATCCGGGAAAACAGCAAAAACAGGTAAAACTGCTGCAATCAGGAACAGTAGGGTACACAGCAACTTTAGGTTCGTTTTCATTTTATACTCCTGTTGTTAGATGTTTTAGATTATGTATCCCAAGAAATCTGGTAGATATCTCAGGCAGTCGATTAAAGGCAGGTTTATGTTACTCATTGATTCTGGTTACCGGGAGACACGTTCATAATACTATTGATTATCTGATAGTCGTTGCTTTGCAGTGCGCCAATTATCTCCTTTAGCCCGGGTTTTACTATCAGAACTATGTTCGCAGCGCTGTTTATGTTACGAATAGAGTTTATCAGCAGGATGTCGGAAAAGTTGCTTACTTCCACAAACACTTTCTGATAATCTTCACTGCTACATGCGGAGAGCAGGGTTGAGCGCTTGTTTACAATTAGAGGATCATAACCAAGATGGTTAAAGTGTTCTACCAGTTCATTATTTTCAGGCAGTGTCGCTTGATATACGATTACGTTTTCCATTGTACCTCATCCCTATATATAGCAAGGCATGAGCCAAAGCTGCCTAAGCCGCTAAACGCTTGTTAATAGTATCAATAGGGTAAGCCCCCCATATTCCAGGTGAACGTAATCGTGCAGCTTGGTTGCAGCCGGATTGGGGAATATATCTTTATATGTTGGTGCTTGCCAACACTTTAATTGAGTGCCCATAAACGTTCAGCGTATTGAACGCTTTCGTTCTGTAAGCGTGAATGTCGCTACTTAGGTGAGTAACAAGACCTTAGAATTCCAGCCCGTGCTTCTCGATTCTGCGGTTAAGGCTTGTCCGGGTGATGTTTAGTGCCTTTGCTGCGTTTGTCTTGTTGTTGCCGGCTTTTTGCATGGCGCATTTTATCATTTCTTTCTCTATTTGCTCCAGGCAGGAGAGATCAAGATCATCTTCGGGTATCGGCACATTTGCCTTGCAGATCATTTGCAGCTCGGGAAAGACGTTTAAGTTCAGTTCCTTACTTTGCTTATCGCTAAGAATGATTGCTTTTTCCACCATGTTTTTCAGTTCTCGCACATTACCCGGATAGGAATAGCCCAACAGGCTTTCCATTGCTTTTTTAGAGAAGGGCTTCAAAGGTTTCTTCATGGATGATGAGTAGTGTCGGTTGTAAAATTCCAGCAGCACAGGAATGTCCTTTTTGCGGTCTCTCAAGGGTTCAATGTAGATGGGGAAGCGGTTCAAGCGGTAGAACAGGTCATTTCTAAACTGCTGTTGTTCGATCATGGTTTCCAGATCCCTGTTGGTAGAAGCGATGATCCTGATATTCAGGGGGATATCTGTTGAAGAGCCCACCCGCCGTATCTTCCGCTCTTCCAGCACCCGGAGCAGCTTTGCCTGCATCGTAAGAGGCAAATCTCCTATTTCGTCCAAAAACAGCGTACCGCCATTGGCTATTTCGAACCAACCTTTTTTATCGGTCATAGCGCCGGTAAAGGCATTCCGGGTATGCCCAAAGAACTCGCTCTCGAACAAGGCTTCGGGAATTGCCGTGCAGTTTACGTCAAAAAACGCTTTCTTGCCCCTCGAATCGAGATTGTGAATAGCCCGGGCAACAATTTCCTTACCCGTTCCGCTTTCTCCGGTTATCAGCACGTCCGTATTGGGATTCGGGCTTACCTTCTCGATCAGCTTAACAACGTTTTTCATGCTGCGGCTCACACCGATTAGCGGAATCCCACCGTCCTTGTTCAAAGCCTCTATCAGATTGTCACAGGTATTCTGAATCGCACTATAGCGGCTGTTTAGCTCTATGTATTTGCGGGTGCGTTCTATTGCACAGCGGATATCGATCAGATCAAAGGGTTTGGGAAAGAAGTCTATTGCCCCCTCTCGCATGGCAGTTAGTACACTGTCCATGTCTCCATGCCCGCTTATCATGATTACTCCGATTTGCTCATCAATCTCCCTGATTCTTTTCATCAGGTCTATTCCGCTCATTTCCGGCAAGCGCAGGTCAATAATTGCAATGTCCATCCTGTCTTTTTCTATTATCCCTATTGCTTCCGAGGGCGATCCGGCAGTATAAACAGTGAAACCGCTATCAACTAAGTATTCCTGTATCTCATCCCGGTAACCCTTTTCATCATCCACCACCAAGACTCTCATGTTTAACATCATGCGCTCCTTTATAATATGCAAGCAGGTAATTCGATAGTCATCACGGTACCGCTGTTTTTATCACTGCGGCAGCTAATAGTACCATCCATATCATGTATTATTCCATAGCAGATAGCCAGCCCAAGCCCGGTGCCCATGCTCTCGCTTTTTGTGGTGAAGAACGGCTCGAATATCCGGTCTATGTTTTCAGTGCTGATACCGCTGCCATTATCTTCCACTTCGATGCATATCTTCTGCTTAGTCCGGTAGATTCTGATCGCAATCCGTTTAGTATCATCATAGCTGTCATACTTTTCCTCCACCGCGTCTTTGGCATTGGCAAGCAGGTTTAAGATCACCTGTTCCAGCCTGTATTTGTTCCCGAAAACGGGCATCGGCTGGTCAGGCAGATCAATATCTATGCTTATGTTGTGCTCTTTACATTGAGCTTGCAGCATCGATAGCGCATCGGTGATGATTTCCCTGGCATCGGTTTTTTCCGGGGTTTCGCTTTGCTGATCGCGGGAAAACACCCTGATGTGATCTATAATCTTACGGATACGATCAATGTTTTCCGCGAAATACCGGGCTTTTTCCGCTGTGTATTCTTTGGTGACCGTACCGGCATTTAGCTTGTTGAACAGATTCTGGATTCCTATATTTATCATCCCGAGGGGCTGGTTTATCTCGTGCGCAATACCCGCTGCCAGGCTACCCAATGATTCCAGCTTGGATTTCTGGATTACGATTTGCTCTTGTAGCTGCCTTTTCTTTATCTCGTCATGTACCCGTGTTTCCAGGGTCTGATTCCATTTTATCAAGGCTTTTTCAGCTTTTTCC
Organism: Candidatus Cloacimonetes bacterium HGW-Cloacimonetes-3; assembly: GCA_002840645.1. Lineage (GTDB taxonomy): Bacteria > Cloacimonadota > Cloacimonadia > Cloacimonadales > Cloacimonadaceae > Cloacimonas. The sequence continues at coordinate 157,506 of PHBO01000003.1, read as the reverse complement.
AGCTTATTTTTCTGCCGTGTAATCAGCTTACTCTGCTTTTCCAAGGTTTGGTTCGTGCAGCGGATCAGTTCCATCTCGCGTTCTTTCTCTGCCACCTGCATCTGCACCCTTAGCTGCTGAATATAATTGTTTCTGGATTTGTCCGTAAGGTAATTATTTAGATCCTGGTAATGCCAATATAACTCCAATGCTTTCTGGTAATTACCTTCGCTTTCATATATTTTGGCAAGCTCCATTAAGGCAATTACGGCAACTGCTCTGTATTGCTCCGGCAGAGCAAGCGATAAACACAGCTCCAGATTGGTTTTTTGCTGCGCCAGGTCGCCGGTTTCCCGGTAGATACCGGCAAACTTCAAAGCAATCAGAGACAGGGATTGTTTATCATTTATTGTGGTGGCTTTTTCCTTTGCCAGGCTGTAGTAATTGATCGCCAGCGGATAATCCCGGTGCTGATGATAAGCGTTGGCAATGCTACCCAGGATACAAATTACCCTACTGGTTAGGTTATCCTGCTCGGCTATCGGGATTGCCTGCCGGAAAAGAGACAAGGCTGCCTCAAAATCGTTCTCTTTCAGCAGGATTTTGCCCAGCTGATGTAAAGCATTGCTTTCACTATATGCAGAACCAATGCTGCGGGACAAATCCAGGGCAGCCTGAAAACATTGCCGGGCAGCTTGATAATCCCCAGAATCGTAATGAATAATCCCGATATTGATCAAAATATTACATTTAACCTTGGGGTCGTCACCCTCCTGTTGTAAATCCAGATTCATTTGATAGTATTGCAGAGCCTTGTCGCAATCCTGCCAGTCGTCGTAAACTATGCCGATATTATTATATACGGTTCTCAGACCATGAATGTTGTTGGTAGCCAGAAAGATAGTTTCTGCCTTTTTATAATTCTCCATAGCCCCGGCAAGTTCACCCTGATGATAATGACCCAATCCTATATGCACATAGGCATAAGCCATGCCAAACGCGAAGTTGTGCTGTTTTGCAATTTTTAAGGCTTGTCCGCCGAGATTGATACATTCCTCCGGATCGGATGTCATCACCTGATAGGCTTTCTGGATCAAAGGACCCACCATGCCGGATAATTGTTCCTGAGTTAGCTCTTTTTTTTTCACAATATTCCTTATGTGGTTAAAAAAAACCTGAATTCATCTAAGAATCACTAACTTTATCAGTGCAGCAAACTTACAGGCCGAACCTGAACAGAACCGGGGTTCATCGGGCATTGAACGGGCAAAAGCCCGATGAACCCCCGATGAATGCAGTATCGATAAGGCAACGGACAGCAAGGATGGGATAAGCTATTTTAAGGATAGCAGCAGGGCTTCGGGAGTGGCGGGGAAGCTTAATACAGCATCCGGTTTAACTTCACGAACTGCTTCCTGTAGGGCAAAGAACACTGCCAGCCCATAGATCAAAGGTGGCTCTCCGGTAGCTTTAGAGCCGAACACACTGGCTTCTTTGGATTGTGACGGCAGCAGTTCAACCTGAAAGTTCTCCGGTAAATCGCGTATGCCGGGGATTTTATATGTAGATGGGTTAGCGCTTGTGTAGCGTCCCTTATCATCCCAAACCAAATCCTCCATCGTGCACCAGCCATAGCCCTGCACGGCGGCACCAATCACCTGCCCCATATCTATCTCTGTATGCAGGCTTTGCCCGTTTTCGTGGATGATAAATAATTGTTTTAAAGTATGTTCACCCATTCTGCAATCCAGTTCCACTTCTGCCAGGGCTGCGCCGTAAACGTAATAGTGAAATGGACGCCCCTTGCCAATCTCGCGGTTGAACCACAGATCGGGAGTGCGGTAATATCCGTAAGCTCCCAAGGGAACCCGCTCTACATAAGCAAAGCCGATTAGGTCTTGAAAAGAAACGCTGCTCTGCGGATTGGAGAGCAAATACACTTTGCCCTCGGAAAAAACAAGGTCTTCAGGACTAACAGCTGTGCCGCTGTTCTGTTCCAGCAGTTTTGCCGCTGGCTCGCGAAGCTGTTCACGTACTTTTTCAGCAGCGATGCGGGCAGCATTGCCATTGATATCGCTACCTGTGGATGCCGCTGTGGGCGAGGCATTCCCCACCCTCTGGGTATTGCTGCTTTCCACGCGTATTTGCTCCACACGGATACCCAGCACGCGGGAAACCACGACGGCAACCTTGGTGCTAAGCTCCTGCCCCATTTCCACGCCACCTGTGCTGACGGAAACACTGCCGTCTATATACACCCAAACCAAGGCAGAACCTTGATTAAGCAATGCAGTGGTGAAGGAAATACCAAACTTAACGGGCATTATACCAAGCCCGCGTTTATGGTTCTTATGGCTGGCGTTGAACTGTGCTACATCGGCTTTTAATTTATCATAAGCGGCTTTTTCAGCCAGTTTATCGTAAATAGCGGAGATTTGGCACTCTTTTATCTCCTGATCGTAGGGGGTTTTATCGCCATTGTGGTAAGCATTCAGCATACGAATGGCAATGGGATCAAGAGCAAGTTCCTTGGCGATTTGTTGGATAACGCTTTCTATCACAAAGATGCCCTGGGGAGCGCCAAAACCACGGAAAGCAGTATTGGGAGGGAGGTTTGTCCGGCAGGCTCTGCCTCTGATGCGGGCGTTGGGGATGTGATAAGTGTTTTCCGCATGGAACATGGCACGTTCCAGAATGGCTACCGATAGGTCAGCATAAGCACCTCCATTGGCAAGCAATTGGATGTCATAGGCAAGTATCCTGCCGTCATTGTCGTATGCTACTTTCCACAGGCTGGTGAAGGGGTGGCGTTTGCCGGTGGCACGCATATCCTCGTCGCGGTTCAGCTTAACTTGCACCGGTTTGCGGCATACAAATGCACCTAATGCAGCCATGCAAGCCCAAATGGTGGCTGCGCGTTCTTTACCGCCAAAGGCACCACCCAGGCGGGGAACATCCACCACAATGTCATGCGCGGGTATGCCAAGCAAGTGAGAAACCACTTCCTGCACTTCCATGGTGCTCTGCGTGGCACAATGCAGCAACAACCGGCTGTCTTCAAAAGGAATGGCACGGCAGCGCTGACCTTCCATGTAAAAATGCTCTTGTCCGGCATTCTTTGTTTTACCTTCCATGATATGTGGTGCACTGGCAAAAATGCTGTCCACATCGCCACTCTCGATGCTGCGCTCCGGTACATACCACTCTTTGGCGGCATCTGCGGTCTCTTCATCCAGAATGGGAGGAAGCTCTTCGTATTCAAGTGTTATCAGCTTAACCGCTGCTTCCGCTGCCTGCTCATCTTCTGCCAGCACCATCGCCAGTGGTTGCCAGGCATACATAATGATTTCAGCAGGGAACAAAGGCTCGTCCTTTATCACATGCCCGATCTGGTTGGGACCGGGAATGTCCTTAGCACCAAGGACTCTGTGCACTCCCGGATAGGCAAGCGCTTTGCTGATATCCAGATTAATAATGCGTGCGTGGGCTATGGGAGAAAATAATAACTTAGCGTGAAGCATGCCGGCAACAGGTGCTTCATCGGCTATGAAATGCGATCTGCCGGTAAGATGGAGCTTCCCGCTTAAGTGATGGGTGCTTTTCATGCTTGCCCCCCTTTCAGTTCTTCCAGATATATCTCTATGTGCTTCGCAATAAGAGTAGAGCGGTATTCAGCACCACCCCGTACATCAGATATAGGTATAAACTCACCCGCCACAACTCTGGCAATAGCCTGAATGTCGAGATTATGTGTCTCATGTCCCTGAACCAAGCCGGGGAAAAGCTTCGAAATCACAGGTGTGGCAGCAACTCCGCCCAATGCAAGCACGGCAGAGCTGATAACTCCCCCGGAAGCTTCCACTTTGATAGCAGTAATCACCGCAGAGATATCCACGGACTTACGCTTGGCACTCTTGAGGCAGTTCAAATAAGCACCTGCAGGCATCACAGGAAGGATAACCTCGCGGATGATCTCGCCCTTGCGCAGGGCGGTCTGCCTATAACCTAAGAAGAACTCCCTTAAGGGAATACTGCGTACTTCCAGTTCACTTTGCAGACTCAAGGTGGCATCCATCGCCAGCAGGGCAGGCAGGCTGTCACCTATGGGCGAAGCATTGGCTATATTGCCTGCCAGAGTGCCGAAGTTGCGTATTTGTTGGGAGGCAATTTGGCTTATCAGGTGGTGCAGCATAGGGTAATCGGATTTCACAATGCCGGAATCAAGCAATTGGCTGTAAGTTATCCCCGCTCCGATATGCAGTCCGTCCTTTTGCAGGTATAGACGTTGCAGATGCGGGATGCGGGAAAGGTCTATCAGCACGGGAAAGGCTTTGCGGCTGATGTTCATCTGCACCATAATGTCTGTGCCTCCTGCAATGAACACAGCTTCGGGTTCCATGGCAAAATAATCGAATAGTCTGTTAAAGTCCTCTGGAACAAGATACCTCTGCACCAACCTCGGCGAAGGAGTATTGATGACTTGCATTTCAGCTGGTTCTTTAAAGCTAATTAGCTGCTCTTCCACCTGTCGGCACCACTCAGGCACGATATCTTGGGGAGTGTGACCCTCAGATACTTCTTCAGCAGCCTCTAGGATGGATTGATAACCCGTGCAACGGCACAGATTGCCTTCCAGAGCAGAGAAGATAGTCTCTTTATCAGGATGTGTAATGGTGGCAAACATGGCAAACATGCTCATCACAAAGCCGGGAGTGCAATAACCGCACTGGGTGCCGTGATGCTCCAGCAAAGCTTGTTGAATGGGGTGCAGCTTATCCGGCTCTCCCACCGCTTCGATGGTTATCAGGTGCCTGCCATGCAGTTTGGCGGCAGGATACAGGCAGGAGTTTATCGCTTCGTAAACGATACTTCCGTCCCGCGGATACGCAAGCACTACCGTGCAAGCTCCGCAATCGCCTTCATTGCAACTGCATTTGGTGCCGAACATATGCTTGGTTTGGTTCAGCCAATCCAGAGTGCTTAATCCGGCAGGTATTGTCTCTGTAACGAGTTTTCCGTTTAAATAAAAAGTTATGCGGTTAACCAATTCATCTGCCTTTGATTTCAATTTATCCTGCATACATTCCTCCCTTACTTTTCTTCCCGGGCTTTCTCGCGCTCGAGGTCTTTCTTTTGCAGTGTGTCCCGTTTATCGAAGAACTTCTTGCCCTTCGCCAGTGCCAGGCTCACTTTACAAAATCCTTTGTCGTTAATATATATCTCAAGCGGAATAAGGGTCATGCCCTGTTCATCCACTTTAGCTCTGAGGCGTTTAATCTCGCTTTTGTGCATCAGCAACCTGCGGGGACGCTCTGCCTGGTGGTTAAAGAATGAAGCCTTCTCCCAGGGACTGATATGGAAGTTCTGCAGCCAGCACTCTCCATCGTCTATCTTGGCAAAGCTATCCTTGAAGTTCACCATTCCCGCCCGGATGGACTTGATTTCAGTACCTGTCAGAGATATTCCTGCTTCATACTTTTGGATAATGAAGTATTCGTGCATCGCCCTGCGGTTCTTTATTGATTTCATTATTTAATCTCTTTTAGTATCATCGTTTTATACTCGCTGGCTTTATTTATAATCAGGCTTTCATCCACCAGGCACAGCTTTCTGTCCAGCATCACGGGCTTACCCTGAATCACCATATCCCGCACGCTTCTGCTGGTGGTGGCATATGCCAGATGCGAGTATGGGTTATACATAGGCAGGTTTTCCAGTTCGCTTACAGATAAGATAGCAATATCCGCCAGTTTACCAACTTCCAGAGAGCCGATGTCCTGCTGCCTGCCTAAGGCTTTGGCAGCGTTTATGGTAACCATGGAAAAAGCATCCCTGGCACTAAGGAAACCGGTATCATTATTAAGCGCTTTATGAAGCTTGGCTGTCAGCGAAAGCTCGCTTAGCAAGTCCAGATTGTTGTTGCTTGCTACTCCATCTGTGGCAAGGCACAGGTTTATCCCGTGCGCAGTATAGCTTTTTAGCGGTGCAAAACCGGAGATCAGCTTCAGGTTACTCTCTGTGCACACTGCGATGCTGCTGTTACCATGCTTAGCCAATAGTTCCATTTCGCTTTCATCCACCCAGATGCCGTGTGCAAATACAGTGAGAGCATCCAGCATGCCAAGCGATTGCAGGTAGGCAACAGGGGTCTTGCCATGCTCGTGGATACAGTCCTGAACTTCTTTCTCCGATTCCGACAGATGCATATGCACCATGAAGCCGTTCTCCGCCGCTACCTTGGCACATTGCTCCAAAGTAGCCTTGCGGCAGGTGTATATGGAGTGCGGAGCAAGGCTGAAATCCACCAAAGGATTGGCTTGATACTGCTGTTTAAGCTCCTTAACCTTGCTGCCGATTATTTTGTTATCTATAGGCTGGCTACCCATGGGGTCGATCAAAGCTTCGCCGATCACCACCCTCAAGCCTGCCTGCGTACAGGCATCGGCGATGGAAGCCATGTGGAAATACATGTCGTTCGTGCAGCTTATCCCGTTCTGGATCATCTCTGCTGCGCCGTGCAGGGTGGCATCGAACACAAAAGCGGGGTTTACCAGTTTTGCTTCCAGTGGCCAGATATACTCCTGAAGCCATTGGTGCAGCGGCAGATCATCCGCCAAGCCGCGGAAATAGGTCATCGGCAGGTGAGAATGGGCGTTTATCATGCCGGGGATTACCAGACAATTGCTGGCATCGATGCGCTTTGCCACAGAATATGCAGAACTCCCGCGCGGAAAGATAGCTTCTATCCTGCCATCGATAATGCCAATACAATGCTCTTCCAGAATCGTGTACCGGGCATCCATGCAAACGATGCAGCCACCTTCAATTACAAGGTCAAACTTCATCCCTGCACCTTCTGGGCGGCGTCTCTGGGCTTAAATATCCCTTTGTTGGTTATGATCCCCGTGATGTATTTGGCTGGTGTGATATCAAAAGAGGGGTTCAGAGCCGGGCTTCCCGGATTTGCGATACAATTTCCGTTTATGCACTTGATCTCCTCTTCTTCGCGAATTTCGATAGGAATATCGGTACCTTCTTTGCAGGTAAAATCAAAGGTGGTAAGCGGAGCTGCGATGTAAAAGGGAATCCGGTGCTCATGCGCCATAATTGCCTTCTCGTAAGTGCCTATTTTGTTGGCTATATCGCCATTAAGACAAACTCTGTCCGTACCGGTGATCACCAGGTCTATCTCCTTTTTCCAGAAATAGAAACCCGCCGCACTGTCAGTTATGATGGCATGCGGAATCCCTTCCTGCTCCAGCTCCCAGGCGGTCAAGCGTGCGCCCTGGAAACGGGGACGGGTTTCATCCACATACACAAAGATGTCCTTCTTCTGCTTATGCGCCATGCGTATCACAGCTAATGCCGTTCCCCAATCCACCGTTGCCAAAGCTCCGGCGTTACAGTGGGTTAAAATCCTGGCACCATGCGGGACAACTTCCGCACCCACAATCCCTATCTGATGGCAGTCCTCGGCACTTTTATTGGCGAATTCTCTGGCAGCCAATATCGCCACTTGACGTGCATGAGTGTAATCGGGAATAAACTTCAAGGTGTGTTCATACACGTAGCTTACACCGTTGTTCAGGTCTATCGCCGTGGGACGGGTGGCAATAAGCTCTGCTTTCGCGGAGCGCATATAAGCTCTGAACTTCTCATCCGGAGCATTCAGCACAGCAAGTGCCATGGCATAAGCTCCTGCTGCTCCAATTGCCGGGGCACCGCGCACCGTCATCGAGCGTATGGCAGCAGCCACTTCCAGATAATTACTGTATTCCGCTATGGCAAAAGTGTGCGGAAGCTTGTTCTGATCTATCATTTTCACCCGATGGTGTTCGAACCAAACCGAGCGGTAGTCATTTCCGTTAATCTGCATCTAATCTCCTGTGGTATAAGCTATTATCCACTAATTGTAATAGTTTGCACAAGCGGTTTTTCGTCAATATCTTTCTTCATCCAGCAGCTTACTTTTCCACTCCCAAGCATCAATTGCCATAGAATTACGGATGCATTACGCATCCCATCCGTATTTCATGCGTATTGCATAAGTAATTCAAGCAGGGAAGAAGCATGCAGAAAGAGTGAATTTTGCATGAAATCGGCATCTGGTTTTGTGGTAGTAAATAAGAATGCCGGATGCTATTTTTGAGATTTCTGAAGTAGAGTCAGAACTTTTTTTACACCATAATTTTAGCGATTTCACTTTTTTCAACATGTCCATATTGTGATAAGATTAGATGACAATATTACATCTATAACATTGCACTGCTGTGCTTTACGCAATACTTGATATTTCATGCAACTCAGTATTATTCATGCCTGTATAGGCTGTAGCTCTTTGTGGTAAAGAGCTAAATGTGTATTTCTACAAAAAAAATGATTGACAGGTTTATTGGCTTCACATTAATATGAATTCAGCCTGACTTAGATGCTTTATGCATCAGGATTAGGCAAATAAAATATGAGAGGATTCTTATGAATCGCAAAGCATTGCTCCTGTTATTCGTAGTGCTTGCATTATTTGCAAGCAGCATTTTCGCCACAGAAAGCAGAATGGCTGCATTGGGCAATCCCTTTGGTTTTATCCGGGATAACACAGACATTTCTGCCTATCCTGGTGTGATTAACCAGTATGAACGTAACCTCCGTGCAGAACTTGGCATGTCCGGTTCCAGTTGGAAACTTGGTGCCAATCTTCCTTTCATGAATAACGTCTTAGGCGTGTATCTGAACACAGATACCGATGTTAATGTGGATATGTATTTCCAAAATGGTATGAACCACTATAACACTGGTGATTTGAACATCAGCAAGAAAATCCAATTCTATTATGGCTTCATGGAGAAGTTTGGGGTTGGTTTTGGCATGGCTATCGACAGTAAAGTGGAAGACTTTGCCGACAATCCTGATAAACAGGCTGAAATGGGTGCCACATATTTCGAAATCAGCGGTGGTATGAGCGATGAGAAATTAGACGTTGGTGCTGCTATTGCTATCTTTGGTGCCGGTAATACTAACGATTTCGACGTTGTAGAAAACTCTATGGGCGGCTTTGGCTTCAGTGCTAATGGGCGTTATTTCGTTATGGAAAGCGACTATTTTGATCTCGTCGGTGCTGCCAACCTCATGATACACACCGGCTCAAACGAGTACAAAGCATCTGCTGCCACAACATCCACCACAGACATGTCCGGAATCAATTTTGATCTTGGTGTGGGCATGAACTATAAGTTCGACGAAAACAACAAGCTCATCTTCGGATTCAAACCCCTGCGGATAAAAACCGAAAGCTGGACGGAATCTGTTACTAACGTTACCGGAGAAGATAAGGGTGGAGAAGCCTGGATGTACATACCCACTTACACCATTGGTCTCGAATCCCAGATCAAACCCTGGTTAACCGGAAGAATCGGTGCAACTCAAAACTATGCCTTCCATGCTGAATCCTATGATCCAGATGGAGTAAATGTTGATGAAGATGCAGATTACCAGTCAAACTTTACTGCCGACATGGGACTTGCCTTCGAAATCGGCAATTTCACTATCGATACAGTGCTTAGCAGAACCCTTTTGCACGATGGACCAAACTTCATCGGTGGCAAATCCAACGGTCTTGCCAGCATGGTTTCCATTAACTACAATTATTAATTAAACTCCCTGAACCAATAACAAAAGGCATCCCTTACGGGATGCCTTTTTGATTTAAGCGAAAAAGGTACTCTCTTAGATGGTTAGCCAGCTAAAGCTGGAGCTTTTACTGCCTTTCTGTTTAACCAGTACAAGGGGTAAATCCTCTGCTACAGCTTCTTTGGGAGAGTGCTCCACCACAATTAAGCCACCGGAATTAAGCAAGCCTCGGTCAATAATCAGTTTGAGAGTGGGGTTCACGAGGTTCTTTTGGTAGGGTGGGTCCATAAAGATTATGTCATAGGTATCTGTGCAGCCCTTTAAGTATGCATCCACTTTCTTGCGCCACAGATGGCAGCTATCCCCACATCCAAGCAAGGAAATGTTCTTTAGTATTGTCCCCATGGCAGCAGGGGCAAACTCCACGAAATCCACCCAGCTTGCTCCGCGGGATATGGCTTCCAGTCCGAAGGAACCGGTTCCGGCATAGAGATCAAGCACGCGTTTAGCATCATAATCCTGATGCACGCTGAAGATCATTTCACGATTGAAAGAGGTGGTGGGACGAGTGCTTTTACCCGGAACGAGATGTAGATTTCTGCCCTTATGAGCACCGGTGATAATACGCATTATGCGGGGAGGCTTTTCTTGCGGGTTTTTCTTAAGCCGGGAAACTTGATCTCAAGCTGCACCGGGATGGCATCGAACTTCGGGCAAACAAGCAAACTCACGGAGTCCGGCTGTTTGCACTTGCGCGTGCAACGACGGCAGATGGAATTGGGGTTAGCAGGTTGTTTGGATTTCATTAACGCATGTTTTTAAGGTTTTGCATTTCCAGGAACAGCGACACAAGATCGCTAAGCTTCACCTCGCTAAGCCTTTGAGTTTTATCGAACCGAGCCAATATTGCTATCATTAAGTCCTGAATGCGGTAGTCGGTGAAGTCGCCTGCTTCCGTGATAAGGTTCAGCTGTGCCTGTTGTTCTATCTCCTTCAGCATTTCTGCCAAAGTGTCCATTTCGCTTTCGTCAGCCAGCACATCTTCGGGGACGGCATCAAAGATAAGCTCGGAGCCTTGCATACCCTCGTTTAGCTTTTCTATGGTCTTTGCCATGTTGTCAAAACCCTGGTGATGTAGTATCTTAAGATAGGCAAGTTCTTCGGGAGAGAACAGCTTTTCAATGCGGGGATCGTAGCGGTTGTTAGGATCGCTTAAGATGCGCAGATGCAGAGATTCTATCCTTTCCCGCACTGCCGGAGAGGCATCATTCTGGCTGATCAGTTCATAGGCTGCCAGGGCATCGTAAAACTGATTCTGCTCTTCAAAAAGCTTGGCTAAGGTGAGGGTTGGTTGCCAGCTACGTTCGTTAGTTTTCATTATTTCTCCCGATAACAAATCTTGCTGAGAGTCATGGTAGGACATGGGCTATTTATGTCAATCTCTTTGTTTAGCAGGTACCGGGTTGATAGCGTGCTAAAGTGCTGAAGACAGAGCTTACTTCCCCACGCATAATCTGTGCCTGTTCTTCTCAAGTGTCTTTTCACCAATACCTTTTACACACGTGAAATCTTCAATGCTGTTGAACGAGCCGTTTTCCTGCCGCCAGGCAATAATGGCTTTAGCTTTCACTTCGCCTATCCCCACGAGGGTGCACAGCTCTTGTACGGATGCGGTATTGAGGTTCACGATATTATTCAGCTCGCTCTTGGGGGTGTTTGTAGTGCTTCCGGCTTTACTTTTTGTCTTTGGAGCGGTTTTGGCAATGGTTTCTACATTCGTGCTGTCTCCAAACACCAGCAAGTCCGGCAGGATATTAGCATAAGTTTTGGCACCAATGCCTTTGATCTGCAACAGTTGGTTTACAGACGTGAAGGGCTTCTTCTCCCGATAGGCTATGATATCCTTAGCTCTCTTTTCGCCTATCCCGCTAAGCGTCATCAGCTCTTCCAGACCTGCGGTGCGAATATCCAGATTTAAGGGTGCATCCACCTCAACTACTTGTTTTAAGCTGTCCAGATCGGTTTTTTTGGCTTGCAGCGGTGCCCAACCGCTGATATCCAGCCAACAGCCCAGGATTATCAAGCCGGCAAAGAAGAGTAATATACGTTGTTCGCTGGGGGTGAGATAATTACGCAAGGGGTTACTTAGCTTCACTTCAGCCTCCCGAAATGATAAACACTGCCTCTGCGGTCGCTATTATTGTGCCTGTAGCATCGGCTATTTGTGCAGCAGCCTTGATAGTTCTGCTTTTTGCTTCGGTTATCCAGCCGCTAACCAGCACCTTTATCCCGGTTCTCAGGGGTTTACGGAAATGCGAGGTAAGCTGAGCTGTAACCGCTGAATTACCTGACATCAGAATGGCTTTTGCCATAGCTTCATCCATCAGAGTGCTGATTATACCGCCGTGAATAACGCCGGGATAGCCTTCATAGCAGGCAGGAGAAGCGAATTCCGCCACCGCCTTCCCTTCATAATAGCTAAACTTCAGCTTCAAACCATGCTCATTATGCTTGCCACAGGCAAAACAGGTGTCGAAACGAAGCTCTTCCATGGCTATTCCTTTGTTAGGGCTTCCACCCAATAGCCAAGGTTATCTTCCAGAGTTTCGCTATAACCGGATTGAGCATAAGCAACATTACCCTTCTTATCTATCACGCAAATATAGGGGATGCCATTGAAGCCGTAATCTTTGGATATACTGTTCTCGGCGAATAGCAGGGTCATGGCAAAGGCGTTATCGCTAAAATACTGCCTTGCTTTATCGGGGGCATTCTCCCACACGTTTATGGAGAATACTTTCACATTGGCAGGCATCTTGGTCTTCATCCAGCCATCCAAAGCAGGCATCGCCATGCGGCAGGGACCGCACCAGGTAGCCCAGAAATCCAGCACCACTATTTGTCCCTTCAAGTCAGTTAGCTTTACCATCTTGCCGTTTGCATCGGGAAGCTCCCACAGCGGGGCAGGAGTGCCAATGCGGTCTTTCAGGGCTTCGGACTTACGCAGAGGTTCTCCGGCAAGCCACTTCTGCTCAGCTTTTTTCAGCAGAGTATTCCAGCGTGGGTTTGGGTACAAAGGCTTGTAGCGTGCTTCATTCTGCAGGTCATTCACTGTTATATCGCCCTTTTCCAGACCGGCATTAAGGATGTCCAGCAAGGCAGCGTGATTGTTGCGCTTTAGCAGCAGCTTTTCGTAGAACACGGAACAGCTTGGATCGTCCTTCAGCATTTCATTAGCAGAAAACAATCCCGCAATAGCATCCCAATTCTCCATGCTCTCGTATAGTTCCAATCTCTGGCTGTTGGCAATGGAATGGCTTTCTTCAGGTGTATATTGCCCCTTTGCTACTGCATCGGCAAGTATCTTCTTGAAAACCGTTTCAAAGATACTCATGTTGCCTGTGTCGATAATGAAACCTTTTATTATCGCCCAGTTAGAATACAGAGCTGTGGGATCATTTACTTTCAATAAATATGCCCCGGCTTTCTTATCATCCTTAGCTATACGATAGCGATGGAACATACACAGATTGAGATAAGCATCTTCAGGAAAGTGTTTAAGCCCATTTTCCACCAAAGCAAACACCGCTTCTTGATCAGCAAATGCATTGCTATCGTCTTTTTCTGTTTTTATCAGTTCTTCAGATAGGTTCACCGATAGCAACCGATAACCCCAATAGAAATCAGGATGCTGTTTACACAGCTTACGCGCTCCATCCATCTGAACTACCCTGTTTTCTTCAAAGCGCAGAACAAGGTATTGGTAAATGGGTGAATTGGGTTCTTTAGCTGCCGCATTGCGGAAATAAGCTACGCTACCATCAGGATCAACCTGTTGCCATACGTTTTGCAATTCCCGCAGTTCATCCACAGTCTTCAAACGGGGCAGATAATCCTGAATAACCGCCTTAACCGCAATTTCGCTATCCGCTTTGGATACCTGAGTTTTAAAATCGTCTATCGCTGCTGCTTGCAGATTCGATGCTGCAAACGATGCCATGAGTATTAACACCGTGATAAAGTATCTGTACACTGTTCCTCCAAAGTGTTGCTTAAGTGATTACAACCTTTTTTCCTCTACGTTCATGAGGGAATTAGTGCATTTATTTGTCAACTGAATTTTCAAATTAGTTTGTGTTTAGCGAAACCAATTACCGTGAAGTGAGCTTCTGTTACAATAACATTACCCGCTTTCCCGGAATGCTTCTAATCCACGCCGTCTTCACTATCTTCAACCCTGATTGATACTAACGTTTTAGCCGTTTGCCTCCCATAACCCTCCCATATCGCGATACGGGAGGGTTATGGGATAGTTAACCGCAGATACAAAGAAATATCTTTGCAGATAATCTCCAAGCACTATCCTACAAGCATGGCTGGATACGTTGGCCAACCATGCAGCATTCTCGCCAAGCCGCTGATATAGAAAGAGTTCCGAATATGTTTTATGCTTTCTTAAGTACAAAGAATTCAGGCATCAACTAATGATAAGCTTAAAGGTGAATATGCATTTCAGGTAGCTGTAAATATTTATATTGGCATCGGGATTTAGTTGATTATTCTATCATATTGGTGGAGTTGGTTAAGGTCGCTTTTTTTCTAACTCTATTAATTGAGTAATGGAGACGATGATTATTTCGTTTTCACTTGTGTTTGTGTGTATAGTTAGAAGTGTTAAGTAACTGAACCCTGAAGCCAAAGGTGTTTTTCTGTTATTACGGAAACCGCCTAAAAGGTTGAAGTATTGTGTTTCTTAACAACCCACCAACAACTAAAAATAGGAGCTAACATGAAAAAATACTTGCTATTCATGGTAATGCTGTGCCTTGCTTTAACAAGTGCATTTGCATTGAACCAAATTGTATCACCAGATTCACCTGATTATGACGCCTACAAACGGAATCAGGTTTATACCCCGGAAGTAGTAATCCCACCAACTCAGCCTTCATTGGAATTCACCACAGTAAGAAGCCAGTCCAGGGATGGGTCTCTTCTCTTCCCATTGGATGGTTCTTACACCCTGGCTTTTGATGCTAATGATGATGGATATACCGCTGAGCTACCTCTGCCTTTCACTTTTAATTTGTTCGGTTTCAACTACAATTCCTTTTGGATAAACAACAATGGGAATGTAACCTTTGACACAGGCTATTCCTCTTACACACCTTGGGGTTTCCCAATTGCCGGAGCACCCATGCTTGCTCCATTCTTTGCTGATGTGGATACCAGGGGAACTGGTTCTGTTTGGTACAAAATTGAAGCCAATCGTGTTATCGTAACCTGGGATCATGTCGGTTACTATAACAGTGCGGTGGATAGACTTAACACCTTCCAGGTTATCTTTACCGATGGAACTGATCCCTTAATTGGGCTGGGCAACAACGTTGCGTTCAGCTATGGTGATCTTGCATGGACTACCGGGTCTGCTTCAGGCGGTATCGGCGGCCTGGGCTGGACTGCAGATTGGCCAGTTGAAGTAGCGTATGGCACTCCCGCAACAGTTGGCATCAATGCAGGCGATGGAGTGCTATATGCTCAAACCGGAAGATTCGACCGCGAAGGCTACGATTATGATGGTGCTTATGGCAATAACGACGGTATAGACTGGCTGGACTGGGTGATATTCTATTACAATGCCACTGGCGCAGTAGCTACTCTCACTATCACTCCTCAAGATTTGAATGTAGTGGTGTCTGGCCCCGGATTACCAGCAGGCTTGTTAGAAACTACTCCCAATTTATCCGCATACTTTGCAACATATCCCGAAGATGGAACTCAAACCGTTAATCTTCCAGTGGGAGCGGGCATATGGAGAGGATGGATTTACTACTCACTTGCATGGCACCAAGCGGATGTATTCCCTGTAACAGGTCCTGGTACAATAGTGTTTTCGAATGTTCCCTTCACCGGAGCAAAGTCCGACATCCCGATAATCGTTCAGGGTGAAGATGAAGTTCTACCCGTGGAACTTACTACTTTCTCGGCAGCAATGACCTCAGAAAACTATGTAAGCATCCAGTGGACAACACAAACCGAAACGAACCTGAGCGGATTCTACCTGTATCGCAATGAAACCAGCGAAATCAGCAATGCAATCCAAATATCAGGGCTGATTGATCCAACAAATACTTCCCAGACACAACATTATCTCTATACCGATAACAGTCTGGATCAAGAGGGCGTGTACTACTACTGGCTGCAAGTTGCTGAAATGGATGGCTCTGAAGCGTTCCATGGTCCTACTGCAGTTAATTTCACCACTACCACCGAGCAGACAGATGTTCCGGCAGTCTCTCCCGCAACCGGCATCAGGTCTATTTATCCTAACCCTATCACACCTGCATCGGTAATAAGCTATGTTATCAACAAAGGTGCTGAAGTTAGGTTTGTTGTTTACAATTCTCGTGGACAGATTGTAAACAGCTTCAATGAAGGCTTCAAAACTGATGGAAAATGGAATACCAGTTGGGATGGCAAAGACGCTAATGGCAAAAGCTGCTCCACCGGTATCTACTACATTAAAATGATTGCAGGATACGAAAGCAGTATTCGCAAAGCAGTCGTACTAAAATAACATACTACTAACCAATTCTAATAGCTTAACGACCCGGCTTCATGCCGGGTCTTTTTTTCCTACGTGTCTTTCTATCTCTGTTTGCAATATAGCTTTTTCAGATTTCCCTTGACCCGATTATAGTGCAAGTAGTTATGGAACTAAGTCCTACTTGATACTTGGTAAAAAGGATTGAATAATATGAAAGCTTCACTAAACCTTGCAGAGTGCATCATCCGTCTTGCCACAGAGGCAGATACCGATGATCTGTTGGCAATAGCACGCGGTATCTGGGGAGGGAGTGATTACCTGCCTAAGTTATTACCCCGCTGGCTTTCCGAGCCATATTTCTTTGTGTGTGAGTATGAAGGCAGGGCGATAGCGTGTATAAAGCTTAGCATGTTCCCCGATCATGTGTTGTGGTTCGAAGGCTTGCGCGTGCTGAACCGCTTTCAAGGCATGGGAGTGGCTTCTCTGATGAACCGTGAAATGTTCCGTTTTGCCGCAAAGTTACAAGCAAAAGACCCCCTGCTTAGCTTCGAATTCTGCACTTATTACCAGAATGTGGAGAGCTTACACTTAACCAGGAAACAGGGGTTCAAACAAGTGCAAGGCTTCTATGCTTTAGACAAGCATGGCGTTAAAAGGCAAACCAAGCCTGTGATAATAGATGTTGATATGTCCCAGTTCCGGGCTTATCCAAGCTACATACCCTGTGGATGGCAAACAGTGCACAATTGCCCGGAATCCCTGAACTTCCTGAAAGAAAGAGCAGTGATGTTCCAAACCCCTCAGGCAATGTATTTAGCAGGCGGTATCACAGAAAGGTGCATTATCCTGCTATCCCCTCCCCCAAAGAACTTACAAGCGGAATTAGCCTATTTCCAGTATTTCTTCAGCCCTTTCAAGCACTATGTTCTAATAGTCCCCACCCAATTCAAGCGTTACTTACCCAGCTTACACAAAGCAGGCTTCAAGTTCTGGGATAAGGAGAGCAAGCCCGTGGAAAACATGCTGGTACTAAAAAAGGACTAATCAGCAGGATAGATTAATAGTACCTGAACCAAATGTATAAGGTGGATAGCAGCATAGAGTTAAGGGTAAACACTACCCCCACTTTGGTAAAATCCTTAAATGAGATATTAAGCCCATTATGATTGGCTATCCCTATCGCAACGATATTGGCAGAAGCACCGATAAGGGTTCCGTTGCCTCCCAGGCAGGTTCCTAAGGACAAAGACCACCACAAGGGGTGCATCTTAGCAGGATCTCCGATATATACGGACAGCTTCTCTATCATAGGAATCATGGCAGCCACAAAGGGGACATTATCTATTATGGCGGAGAAAATGCCTGATACCCACAGCACCACCATGGACGTAGCTCTCGGTTCGCCTTTGGTTATCTTCATTACGCTGCCTGCAATGATATCTATAAACCCTGTTTCCACAAGCGATTCCACTATCATAAACAAGCCTATGAAGAAGAATATCGTAATCCAATCTATATCATGCGTAAGCACTTTTTCCACTTTCTTACGGCTGCCAACCGCTACCAGGGTTAATCCTGCTGCCATGGCGATAGTAGCTGTTTCCAGCCCCAACACCGTTTGCATGCTAAATGCCAGCAGCATCAGCACCAACACAAACAGGGAAAAATACAGCAAACGTTTGTTTTTAATCAGGTTATTCTCGCTGTATTCCATCAGCTTTGCCCGGCTTTCGTTGCTTACCTTCATGTTTTTGCGGTAAAGCAGGTAAATCAGCAACAGGCTGCTGCTAACAATCATCAGCACGGGAGGAGTAAGGTTTATTACAAAATCCAAAAAACTATAATCCGTGGCACTACCTATCAGGATGTTAGGCGGATCGCCAATCATCGTGGCAGCACCACCCATATTGGAAGCCAGCACCATGGTTATCACAAAGGGAGCAGAGTTTATCTTCAATTCTGCCGTTATCAACATCACAATCGGCACCAGAATCATAATCGTAGTTACACTGCCTAAAAACGCCGAAACAACTGCTGTTGTAACAAACATAAATAGCATAATCCGCAACGGCTTACCCTGTGCGAGCTTGGCTGTCTTGATGGCAATATACATAAACAGCCCTGTTTCCCGCATCACCGATATTACCAACATCATCCCGATCAGGAAGAAGATCACATTCCAGTCTATAGCAGCAAAAGCGGTATGCTGATTAACGATGCCAAGCAGTACGATGATAAAGCCACCAATCATGGCGGCAAGCATTTTATTTATCCATTCGGTGATGATAAATATATAGGTAGCAGCAAAAACAGCCAATGCAAGTAGCATTAAATGCATGCTTTAGCCCAAACCTCTTTCATGATTGTGTCCACGAAATCAAGTGGGAATCTATGCAGTTTTTTCGCCTGAATATGCTCTGGCAACTGTTTACACAAAAGCCCCGTTCCTTGTTAGCATCAAGCAGCATTTTCACCAAGATACGGTACATTCTTACCTCTTTTAGTATGAAGTTTATTCACAAAGCTGTAGAAATGGCTAATCTGTCAAGCGACTTGTTGGTTTACAACCCTCCATTTCCCAGATTGAAATGTCCCGAAGTTGCCGATTCACCTTGCTTACTAACTTGTTTTTTCACTTAACTCACTTGCCGATAAACCTAAAAGCCCGTCTTTTGGCATACTATATGATATCTAATTCTCCTCTAATAAAACTGTAGCTATTCCCTAATCTGATTAAGGAATCATTAAAGAATGACTAAAGGATGATTAGAGATGAGATAATTTGCCTTGAGGTAGGAAAGAGTAAGAATGAGCAGAAAGCAGAAATTGCTTGACCATAAAACAAAAGAAATTACTATGCGCCAGACTGAAGACACTCAGGAGATTAATATGTTACTATCAAGTTACTTGGACGCACAGACGATATACTTCGAAGCTTCTCCTAAGACAAAAGAAGAAGTTTATAGCGAAATGGTTAGCAGAATATGCCGCATCCATAAGCTACCCTCTTGCGGTAAAAAGCTATTGGATATGATTCTGGCACGCGATGCCGTATCTACCACAGCGTATGCTACAGGCATTTCCATTCCTCATGTGCGCATGGATGGTTTTAATGATACATTGATATCGATGTGTTTCCTTAGCAACCCGATAGATCATGATGGAATACCCATCAAGCTGGTAATATTGATAATTACGGATACATCTTCCTCAAAGCTTTATCTGAATATCGTGTCCGCACTGTTGAAGTTATCTAAAGATACCGAAGCAATAGCCAAGCTGAATCAGGTGAAAGATGGGCACGGAATAATACAAACGCTGAAACAACTGAATATAACTGTGAAGGATAAGGTTACGATTGGCGATATCATGATAGCCAAACCGGTTAGTGTTTTGCCTGAAGCAACTTTGAGAGAGCTTAGCAATCTGATGAGTGAGCACAAAGTGGCCGGTATGCCGGTGGTGGATAAAGAGATGAATTACAAAGGCGAAGTGGATGTTTTGAACTTGCTGAAGGTGGGCATCCCGGATTATATGCTGATGATGGATCATCTTGGGTTTCTGAGCAACTTTGAGCCTCTTGAGAAGCTTTTTGCCACCCAGGACGTCAAAACAGTGAAAGATATTATGTCCACCGAGGATGAACCGCTGAAATCCAGCGACTCCATTATTGAAGCAGTATTTGAGATGATCCAGCATAAAAAGAGGTTGTTCTCGGTGGTGGATAATGGCAAGCTGGTAGGTGTGATTACCGCTATGGACGTATTTAAAAAGGTGTTTAAAGCATAACCGCTATGATGCTAATTTCAATCTTGATTTTCGGCTTTACCTATGTGCTGATAATGACCGAATGGGTAAATAAAATGACTGCTGCCCTATTGGGTGGCTTTGTGGTTGTAACGCTCCGACTGGTGGGGCAAGAACGTGCTTTTGGTGCTGTGGATTGGAATGTTATCTTCCTGCTGATCGGGATGATGATGGTGATGTCTGTGTTAAAAGAAACCGGGGTATTTCAGTATGTGGCGATCAAAACAGCTAAAGCAGCGAAGGCAAAGCCAATCCGCATAATGCTGTTTATGTTTGCCGTAACAGCCTTTATCTCGGCAATACTGGATAATGTGACCACAGTGATGATGCTGATTCCCATAGCTTTGCTGATAGCAAGCGAACTTAAGATAAGCCCGGTGCCGTTTATTATCACGATGGCAATTGCCTCAAACATAGGTGGCACGGCTACGATGGTGGGCGATCCGCCTAATATCATGATCGGAAGCGCTACAGATTATACGTTTACAGACTTTATCTACCACTTGACACCGGTAATTATTATAATCATGATCAGCAGTTTGGGGCTAACTTATCTGCTTTTTCGTAAAAAAATGACGGTTACCAACGAAAATAAAGCCAGATTGATGGAGTTTAGCGAAGATAATCTGATCAGAAACAGAAAACTGCTGCACAGAGTTTTGGTGGTTGTGGGCATAATGCTTACAGCCTTTCTCTTTCAATCCCGGCTTAAGATGGAAATCTCTACCATTGCAATGCTTGCAGGCTTGGTACTGCTGATAATCAACAACCGTAAGAAAGTGGATTCTGTATTAATCCATGATATAGATTGGGCAACTATCCTGTTTTTCATTGGCTTGTTTATGATCGTGGAAAGCCTTATCGCTACCGGGGTTATGGACATCGCAGCCAAGAAGATTATCAGTTCCACCGGGGGTAACCTGAAAACTACGTCGTTTATTATTCTGTGGTTCTCCGGTATCTTTTCTGCAATCGTGGATAACGTGCCCTTTGTGGCTACGATGATACCTTTGATCCAGAAGATAGGAGCCGGCATCCCGAGGGAACTTATGCACCCTGTGTGGTGGTCTTTGTCCTTAGGCGCATGTCTGGGCGGAAACGGAACCTTGATAGGTGCCTCAGCGAATATCGTTTCCGTAGGAATTGCTAATAGAAATGGATTCCATATCTCCTTTAAGGACTTCACGAAAATCGGGTTGATCTATACGCTTAATTCCCTAATAATAGCCACGCTATATATCTGGATTAGATACTTCTAAGCTGCTTATCTCCTTGTTCGGATTTAGGTAATTGGGACGCAGATTGGGCGAATTGGGCGGATTTACACGGATAAAATTTGATAAATGGACTGTAATCGGGAAACACCGATTCACGTCATAAGTAAATACCGCCATTGCTCTATCCCTTTGCATCAATTATACTCTAATTTGCCAAATCAATCCGTGTAAATCCGCTCAATCTGCTAAATCCGTGTTCCTATTCTGTTTCAGCCATGGGCAACGCAAGTCTTTTCTTGACAGCAAAACAAACTTCTGGGATAAGGGTCGACGATGAAAAAAGCCAGACTCTACTCTTGTGAACTGAAACGTTACCGTGAACCGGCACCTCCATATTGTGCCGTTTGCCCCCGTATATTCAAATGCAAGAGCTTCCGTGCCTGGCACCATCTTCATGCTAAAGAATACCTCAACTTTATCCTTGAAATCTGTAAGAAATTCCCAGATAAATATGAAATGGAGGTTCACTTCATGGCAGAGAAACAATCCTTTGTCCAGATCGTGGACATGATCACCGGCAAAATCGAGCGGGTGGTTAACTTGAACGAAATTACAGCTATGAGTGCGGAAGAAAAGCTTGCGCTGTCCCGCCAGAAAAGCTTGTTTGTGGTAACACACCGTTTAGAGCCTATCGTAAAGGTAGAGCTTAAGAAAACGGTGATCTCCTCCCCTATGCAGTTCAGCGAGCCGAAAACTGCCGAGGCAGAACCAATCGTAGAGATTACAGCATTGCCGGTGGATAGCCCCAAACCCAAGACCAAAAGAAACCCCAAGGCATAGCTAAACCAAAGGGAAGAAAATTTCCTTTTACAGAATTGGCTGTATAAAAAGAATGGCACAAAATGCCTAAATAGGGCAGGGTATCCGTTATTTGGGTAACTATGCCTGCAATAAGGAGATATTATGTTTAAGCTGGACGAAAAACATTTGGAAGCCGCTCAACTGATTGCTAAAGAACATCGCCGTAAAAAGAGCTGCGATGCATGTTATGATCGTGGCTGGATCGGTGTGTCTGAACAGAATCTGTTGGTGCTTTGCACCCGCTGCGTGGAAATGGATGCTGCTATGGAAGCATGGAAAGCATACGTCTCTGAACACGAAGATTTGAAAGAACACTTCAGCGAGCTGTTTGAAGAGAAGCCGGTGGAAGAAAGCACGGAAGCTGTTTCCAAACCTACACTTCACGATCACCATAAAACCGGTCCCACAGGAAAACCGCTCTTCACTCCGGGACAAAGACGTACAGGTCACACTAAGAAAATAGGTTAAGATAAACACTTACCTAAGCTCTTGCTTGCCATACCCGGCAGATTGAATATGTGATACCCTTAGCTGTGGTTTGCACAGAGCCGGACATGTAGAATAACGAAAACGAGAAACAGGATTATGTATAAAACTATAGATTTGAAAGAAAGCCCCCGCCTTCTGGAACAGCGCATCAGAGAATACTGGCAGCTACACGACCTTGCCCGGAAAAGCATCGCTGTGCGTGAAGGCAGCCCGCAGTTCGTGTTCTACGAAGGACCACCCACCGCGAATGGTAAGCCAGGAATACACCATGTGATGGCTCGCACCCTTAAAGACGTTGTGTGCCGCTACAAGACCATGAACGGCTTCCAGGTGAAGCGCAAAGCCGGATGGGATACCCACGGATTACCCGTGGAAATTGAAGTGGAAAAGATACTTGGCTTGGAAGATAAACGCGGTATTGAAGAATATGGGGTTGAGAAATTCAACAAGAAATGCCGTGAATCTGTATTCAGCTACGAGAAGCTCTGGCGCGAAATGACCGAACTGATGGGCTATTGGCTGGATATGGATGACCCTTACATAACCCTTAGTAATAACTATATCGAGTCCGTTTGGTGGATTCTGAATGACTTTTTTAACCGTGGCTTGATCTATAAAGCACACAAAATCCTGCCATATTGTCCCAGATGCGGAACTCCGCTGTCCTCGCATGAAGTAGCGCAAGGCTACAAAGATGTGGAAGACCCCTCCGTGTTCGTTAAGTTTAAAGCTTTAGACGAGGATAACACCTATTACCTTGCCTGGACAACCACACCCTGGACTTTGATATCCAATGTGGCTTTGGCAGTTAATCCTGAAGAGCTTTATGTAAAAGTAATGCATCAGGAACAGCAACTTATTCTGGCAAAAGCCAGACTGTCTGTGCTGGGTGAGGAAGTAGAGATACTATCTGAGTTCCTTGGCAAAGAGCTGGAACGCAGAGCTTACCAACCCTTGTTTACTTTTATAGAAACCGATAAACCTGCTTGGTATATCGGGCTTGCAGATTACGTTACCATGAGTGATGGCACCGGCATTGTGCATACTGCACCGGCATTCGGTCAGGATGACTATAGCCTGGGACGCAAGTATGACTTACCCTTCGTCCAGCCGGTGGATGCTGCTGGTAAGTTCACTTCTGCAGTTACGCCATGGGCAGGAGTATTCGTAAAATCCGCAGATAAAGATATTATCCGTCACCTGAAAGACAATGGTAACCTTTACCGCCGCGAACAGGTGAAACACAGCTACCCGCATTGCTGGCGCTGTGATAATCCCCTAATCTATTATGCACGAGAAAGCTGGTATATCCGCACGACAGAATTTAGACAACAACTTGTGGACAATAACCGCAAGATAGCATGGTATCCGTCCTTTGTGGGAGAGAAACGTTTTGGCGACTGGCTGGAAAACAATGTGGACTGGGCTTTATCCCGTGACCGCTTTTGGGGCACACCGCTAAATATCTGGGTTTGCGAAAGCTGCGGAGTGAAACGCTCTATTGGCTCCATAGAACAGCTTAAAACCGAAGGTAAGCTTGCCGACGGTTCGCATGTACCGGATAGTATTGAACTGCACCGTCCTTATGTGGACGATATAAAGCTAACCTGCGCCTGTGGCGGAAGCATGAGCCGTACTCCGGAAGTGATAGACTGCTGGTTCGATAGCGGCGCTATGCCCTTTGCCCAGTGGCATTATCCTTTCGAGAATGCGGAACGCTTTGATACAGAGCTTTTCCCGGCTGATTTTATTTCTGAAGGCATTGATCAAACCCGTGGGTGGTTCAATTCCATGCTGACCATAGCTACCTTGTTCAAGGGTGTGTCCAGCTATAAAAGCTGCCTGGTGAATGATATGATTCTGGATAAAAACGGACAGAAGATGAGTAAAACCAAGGGCAACTCTGTAGAACCCATAGGCTTGATGCAGGACTTCGGTGCAGACGCTATACGCTGGTATCTGCTGGAAGTGAGCCCACCCTGGGTGCCTACCCGCTTCGATGTGGAAGGTGTGAAGGAGATATTGGGCAAGTTTGTCGGAACCCTGAAAAACGTTTATTCATTCTACGCAACCTATGCAAATATAGATAGTTTCGATGCGGCTAAGTATCCCTACGATTGGGAACGCAGCGCAGAAATAGACCGCTGGATAATCTCCCGCCTGCATAGCCTGATAAGAGACGTGCGTGCGTGGACAGATGTTTACGAATTTACCAAAGCTGTCAGAGCTATCCAGGGCTTCGTGATGGACGAAGTGTCCAATTGGTATGTACGGCGCAGCAGACGCAGATTCTGGGCGTTTGAACTAACCGAAGATAAGGTTGCCGCCTATCGAACCCTGTATCAGGTTATGCTGGAAGTTAGCAAGCTGATAGCACCCTATACCCCACACCTTGCGGAAGAGCTTTTCCTTAGCCTGGGTGGCGGTGAAAGCGTACATCTGGAGATGTTCCCTGAAAGTAACCCTGCCTATATTGATACACAGCTTGAGAATAAGATGCAGAGCGTGATAGACGTTGTGTCGCTTGGGCGTGCCGCACGTAATGATTGCCAGATAAAGACACGCCAGCCCCTGGGTGAGATGTTCGTCCCCGCTAAGCTTGAACCTGCTTTGGCTGACATGCTGGAATTAGTGAAGGAAGAAGTGAACATCCACAAGATAAGCTTTGTGCGTGAAGAAGACGGCTTCGTTCAGTATGAGCTGAAACCAGACTTCAAGGTTATGGGACCAAAGTATGGCAAGCTGATGAAGGCAATTGGTGCCGCTCTTAGCAATGTATCCGGTGCTGTAGCGTTGCAGGACTTTCAAAGCAAGGGCTTCTTTGCTTTACCCATTGATGGTGAAAGCCTGAACCTGCTGCCTGAAGACCTGGTAGTCCATATCCTTCCCCGCGAAGGCTATGTTTTTGCCAATCAGAAGGATATCTTTGTGGCATTGGATACCCGCATGACAGATGCACTCATCAAAGAGGGCTATGCTCGTGAGCTGATAAACAAGATCCAGTTTACCCGTAAAGACCTGGGGCTGGAGATTATGGATAATATCACCCTTGTTTTGGTAGCCGGCACCGAAATTGTTAATGCCCTGCAAGAGCATCGCGATTATATTCTAAGTGAGACGCTTTGTACCCAGTTTGATATTGCAGAAAAGCCTGCTGAATGGATGCAATCTGTTGATATCAACGGTCATGAAGTGTATCTGGGAATAAGGAAAGCAGATGCGTAACAACCTCGTTAAGCTTGGGAGGGCATAATAGCACACTATTGTTTAAACTGTGGGAAACTGGTGCCGGAAAAGGCGAAGTTCTGCCCTTTCTGCGGAGAAAACATCCAGCTTGGAGAAGCAGAAGTTGCGGCTACACCCGATACCAGTAAGCAAGAAATCCATAGTTCAGAGCCCACCCCTTCTTTATTGAATAGTCATTATTACAGGCTGCTTGAGCCCGGCAGTGATTTTAAAGGCTACAAAATCGTCCGGCTTATGAACAAAGAAACGGAAGGAATCAAGTACATCGCCCAGAAAGCAGACCGCCAATATGTACTGAAGATATTCTTTAAATCCAGCATGCATAATATGGATTCGCTGTTTGGCTTACAGATGAGGCTTAAGAAGCTGAACCATCTGAAAGACAAGCATACCGCCAAGGTTGTAGAAGTAAATCCGCATCATGATCCGGCTTATATGGTTGCAGAATATATCCACGGTGTATCATTGGCGCATATAAAGCAGCACAATCCCGAAAAGTTGAGTGAGGAGTTTATCAGACACATAGCTCCCCAGCTTATCAGGACTGCCATTGTGATTCGTAAGCATGAGCTAACTCTTACAAACCTTACTCTTACCGGGATTATGATAGATGATAAGGATGATGCAATAATCCTATCTTCCGCTATCACATTCGAGGTAAGGGACGAGCGTGAAGACCTGTTTCTGTTGGGAGCTATCCTGGCACAAACGCTATCTCACAATACCCTGTACAAGACAATCTACAGCACCGAACGTTTAACTGCGCAGAAGTTTGTTTACATCGCCGGAGTGAGCAACTCCATGAACCGTGTGTTAGGCGAATGCCTGCATCGAAACATCATGCAACGATATCTCAGTTTAGAGGATTTCCTTTCCGCCATAGAGGCTTTACCACCGGTGGAGAATGACGAATTGTGGACGGTTCAGGAAAAGACAAGCTTTGCCCAGATGGAAGCAGTGAATAAAGTGGAAAAGCCCAAAACTCGTATTGAATTTAGCTTCTGGATTATCATAATCCTAATTTTAGCGATGCTGACGGTTCTGTTCAGCACCAATATATTCAGCGTTCTGTTCGGTGGCAAAGGTGAAACTCTCCAATATATCGGCATAATCAACAGGGCAGATTCCCGAGACAGCCTGAGTGGTGATGCTGCCGGTGATATTCAGCGTAGCGGAAGTCCGCTCAGAACGTCCTATGGAGACCTGAAATCCGGCACCGGTACTGATAGACCGGATTTCCGCCGGAACATGCCGGTACCGTTTACGAAGTCCGGAACTGCAACTCCCCAGGAATCCAAGCCAAAGCACCCGGTGAACATGGCGTATATTGAAGCCAGCACCCTTGGCTTTGGCAGATTGAACGAAAACCTGCATCACAATGTGTCTTTATCTGCGTTCTACATCAGCCGTCAGGAAGTAACCCAAGCAGAATGGAGCCGGTTCATGAAGCCTGCTAATTGCTCCACCTTTGGGGATAATCTGCCGGTTGACAATGTAAGCTGGTTTGACATTGCCATTTATTGCAATGGTCGCAGTGAAGCGGAAAGCCTTACTCCTGCTTACAAAATAAGGGGCGTTGGTGCGTCCCGCGTGGTTACCTGCGATTTCAAAGCCAATGGCTACCGTTTACCCACGGAGGCAGAGTGGGAGTTAGCAGCTAAAGGAGGGCAACTGTATAACTATAGCGGCTCAGATTACCCTGATGAAGTTGCCTGGTACCGCGAAAACAGCGGAGGCAAAATCCACTCTCCCGGAAACAAAAGCCCCAATAGTATGGGTTTATATGATATGACAGGCAATGTAGCAGAATGGTGCTGGGATTGGTATGATGCCAATTACATCCGCTCCCTGCCAACGTTCATCAATCCTAACGGTCCTGAAATGGGAACCTTGAAAACCATTCGCGGTGGTAGTGCAAACAATGGAGAAGGACGCAACCTGAACATCCTCTGGCGTGAAAAAGGTGACCCTAACCGTGGATATCAGTACGTTGGTTTCAGGCTGGTTAGAAGCAGTTAAGCATTAGTTTTCCCGGGGAAGGCATCGGCTTTCCCCTTTTTTTGTAAAAAACTGTTTCAATGAGGTAATCACGAGATAGAGTGCTGCACACAAACAAGCTTCCTCTCCACCCCCGGCTGCCTGATACACTCATGCTTATATGGCTTTTTTAATCGGCTGAGGGGATAATGAATCATATAACAATTGGCAAGTATCAGATATGCCTGATTCACAGGAAAATGAAACACATCCGCCTCACATACAATGCTGCAACCGGAAGGATAACAGTGTCCGCACCAATAGGTGTTAGCGAAGCTCTGATAAAGCAATTTGTGCAGCCAAAGCTACCTTGGATAGAGAAACATGTGGCATTATTCGAAGCAAAAGGCAAGCAGCAGCAATGCGAGTACATCAGCGGAGAACAGCACTTTCTTGAAGGTATCGCTTATCAGCTTAGGGTGATAGAGAACTGCTCTGTAAATAGAATCAGCCTCGCAGCGGGCGACATTATTGAACTGAGGGTAATGCCCGGCTCTACCTGCAAGCATCGAGAAATACTTATGGATACTTGGTATCGCGCAAGATTAGCCCATAGAACAGCCTCAATGATAGACAAATGGGCTGTTTCCATGGGTGTACAGGTAAGCAAATGGGGCATCAAAAAGATGAAGAGCAGATGGGGCAGCTGCAATACCAGAAAAGGAAACATCTGGGTAAGTCTGGAGCTTGCCAAGAAGTCCGATCGCCTGCTGGAATACTTGGTAGTGCATGAGCTTGTGCACTTGCTGGAAGCATCACATAATAGCATATTCAAAGCCCTGATGGACGGCTTTTTGCCCGACTGGAGAACCAGAAAGGCAGAATTGAACGAAAAGCAAGCATTTGCATAAGAATGTTTTAGAAGGAGCAACAATGGCTACTAAACAAGAAACCATGGATTACATCCTTTCCCGTATCCAGAATACGGGAGTGGTAAGAGCGAAAAAGATGTTTGGGGAATATGGAGTTTATTGCGATGAGAAGATGGTGGCATTAGTCGCAGATGATCAGCTTTTTGTGAAACCAACACTTGCAGGCAAGGAATACCTTGGAGAGCCTGAAGAAGCCCCTCCCTATCCCGGTGCCAAGAACTGGTATCTGATCCCGGAAGATGATTGGGACGATGAAATGTGGC
Source organism: Candidatus Cloacimonetes bacterium HGW-Cloacimonetes-3 (assembly GCA_002840645.1). Taxonomy (GTDB): domain Bacteria; phylum Cloacimonadota; class Cloacimonadia; order Cloacimonadales; family Cloacimonadaceae; genus Cloacimonas. The sequence goes on along the minus strand of PHBO01000003.1, from coordinate 128,564 downwards.
TAACCGAACTAATAAGAATAACTGCACCGGAGTTGGCTATTCCTAAAAAGAAGAAACCTAAGATTAAATGACCCAAGCGAGACGAAGCGTTGATCACAACTTTTCATTGACAAATTCAAGCTATCTTTGCAACATGAGACTATGAGAAATATATGCTTAGTTCTGATTGCAATGCTACTGCTTAGCAGTTGCGACCTTTTCAAGGTTCGTGAGTCCGAGCCCCCGGGGGAACCTCCCCCATGGAACGATCACACCTATGAATTAGCGCAAGCATTGCAGAATCTTGGCTATTGCTACACGGACAGCCGTAATAAAATCCACTATGCCGGGTTGTTTACAGACAACTATGTGTTTCATTTTGCCCCGCAGGATATAAGTGATTTCTCTATCGAACCCACCTGGAACAGAAACCAGGAACAGGATATGATCCAGCTTTTTCACAACCGCTATATGCATATAGAAATGGATTCCTTACTAATTAATGCCGATGATCAGTTGGGAGAAAACGAAGCACAATTCTATAGCTCATACACGATTCGCGGAGTATCCCGCAGAGGGGAAACACGCTCCATCATACTGGCAAACGGTAATATGGAACTGCATTTCCGCCGGATTTCCGGTTATTGGTATATCGAACATTGGTATGATTACCGTAGCGCAAGTGGCAGCACCTGGGGTAAGCTAAAACATGAAAACTCTTAAGCATCTCCTGCTGTTAGTGCTTGCATTGCTGCTGCTTAGCAGTTGCACAAATCCTTTCCGACCCAAATTGGTGGATGTGTCCGGTACCGATACGGATATGCTGAACAGTACACCAGAAAAGCTATTGCGAAATTTGGAAAGAGCTTATCAGGAAATGAACATAGACTTGTATTTGTCATTACTACACCCCGAATTCCGCTTTGAGCTGATCGCAAGTGAAATAGGGCAAATTGGCATAGATTGGAATGGTGATGATATCCCGGACGCATGGTGGGGCTACGAGCAAGAGCGGGAGTTTACTACCGGAATGTTCATTAATGGCTCCAGCGATGGTTTATACCCCCCTCCGGACGACATAAGCCTGCGCTTGCAGATACCCCCGCAGGATAAGTGGGAAAAAGACCCGGCGATAGGACATGAAGATTGGATTGTTATTACTTGCAGCTTCGATCTTATCTTAAGCTATTTTGCCAGCAATTCCTCATTTAATGCCAGCGGAAAAGCAAGTTTTTATCTAAGACCCGTGGATAATCGCTGGTATATCGCTGTATGGAGAGATGAATCTTATATATGATGAACGAGGGCAGAATACTTGCGGTGGATTATGGCGAAAAACGCATCGGGCTGGCATTAAGCGATCCTATGCGCATGTTTGCCAAACCACTATCTGTTTTGCTTAACAGCGGATTGCAGCACACAATCACAGAGCTGGAGAGCTTGATTTCATTACACTCGGTAAGCCTGGTATTAGTAGGCATGCCTTTTGCCATAGATGGCAGCGATACGCCCAAAACACAGGAGACAAAGGCTTTTGCAGAAGAACTTGCCGGAGCACTAAGCGTACCAGTTCTGGGCTTTGATGAGCGTTATTCCACCTGCGATGCGGATGATGAACTGAAAAGAATGGGCTACACCTGGCAGGAAGCCAAAAAGGTGAAAGATGCCATGGCTGCCTGCATGTTTTTAAAAGAGTTTTTGGATAGCTAAATGACACATCTCAAACGCGTTCTGCTGGTTGCAGCAGTATTCCTCAGTCTGCTTATAGCCACGATTACCTACCTGATCCTGATTCCCACCTTTACCGAAAAAACAATCGTGAACATCCGCCCCGGAGCGAGCGCACACGGGATAGCTGATAAGCTTTCTGAAGCCAATATTATCCACAGCAAAACAATGTTCCTGCTGGTTACTAAATTGCGCTCTGCCGACCGTAACCTGAAACCCGGCAGCTACATCTTCGGAGGCAGGGCAAATCTGTGGCAGACCGTTAGCAGCCTGCGGGACGGAAAAAGCGAGGCAATCGTTATCACTTTCCCTGAAGGTATGTCTATGTATAAAACTCTGCAAAAGATAGACCGCAGCGGGCTGATGCCATACGACAGCCTCTATGCTTCTGCCACAAATCCCGCTTTGATAAAACGCTTAACAGGCTTTGATCTCCCTTCGCTGGAGGGGTTCCTGTATCCTGAAACATATCGCTTTTCTATAGATATGAGCGCAGATTCTATCCTTGCCTTACAAACGGCTGAATTCTTTAAGCGAGTGCATGCAGCAGGCATAGTCCCTGTAAATATTCACGGTTTCTATAACAAGCTAATCCTTGCTTCCATCGTGGAAAAAGAATCAGGTCCCACGGGAGAGAGAGAGATTATCGCCGGAGTGTTTATGAACCGCATTACACGCGGGATGCGCTTACAATCATGTCCCACGGTGGATTATATCCTGGAGCCCAAAGGAATTAAACGAGAGGTATTGAGCTACAATGAGACACAAATCCCCTCTCCTTACAATACTTATATGAGCGCTGGCTTGCCCCCTACCCCCATAGCTAATCCGAGCCTGGAATCTATAAAAGCCGTGCTGAACCCGGAGTATAGCTCTTACCTGTATTTCTTTGCCGACCGCAAAGGGAAGAACATCTTCTCCCGCAGTTACGAAGAGCATCTACGAAAGCAAAGGCAATATCTAAAACACATCAATTAAGAATCATCACCTCACTCCCACCTTCTTAGATCCCACACTGCCCTTGCTTGTTTCTCTAATACTTCCATAACAATTCCCTAACGATTCCCTAACGGCGTTAGGGAATCGTTAGGGAATTGTTATGGCTAGACTAAAGATAGCAGCATGGTTGAAGTTTGGTGCCAACAGGGATGTTAAGGATTTCTGAAATGCTGTTACTGTAATGGTTGCATGGTACTTACCAGGATGGCAGGAGAGGCTCAACAGACCAGAAATCTGTTTTGCAAGTACAGGAATACCCACGTTTATTGAATGCATGTAAAAAAGCGGGAAGATGTCTTCCCGCTTTTACTATATGAAGCGATAGATTTACTTATTCAGGTCTTTCGCTTTTATGGCGTCTTTTTTGGGTTTAATCGTAGATTCTTCCACGAACTGGATAATTGCCATAGGAGCGGAATCGCCTTTACGGAAACCGGCTTTCAGTACACGGGTGTAACCACCGTTACGTCCCTGGAATGCCGGGGCAATTTCATCAAACAGCTTCTTAACCAAGGCGCGATCGCCAAGCACACTATATGCTAATCTTCTGGCATGGACAGTGTTAGCCTTTCCATAAGTGATAACACGATCAACATGTCCTCTCATTTCTTTGGCTTTGGCAAGGGTTGTGTTAAGCTGTCCGTGTTCTACCATAGATTTGACGAGGTTTCTCATCATCAGGCGTCTGGCATCCATTTCACGGCCGAATTTTCTACCTTCAAGTCTGTGTCGCATTTTTCACCTTCTTTTTAGGGGCTGGAATGGGTTTACGGGGTGTGGATGTGGCAACCGGCTCAGAATCTTCAGTTTCCATAGGAGCGGCTTCCTGTGCAACAGCTTTCACCTTTTCAGGTGCAGGTGCTGCCTTGTCTTCAGGAGGAAGAACCCCACGGCTTCTGGCTTCTCTGATCTTCCGGTAGATACCTTCTACATCCATACCAAGATCCAGATCATATTTTTTTAGTTTAAGGACGATCTCTTCGAGGGATTTCTTACCGAAGTTTCTGAACTTCAGCATTTCTGCCTCGGATTTGGATACGAGTTCGCCTATTGTTTCAATTTTCGCTCCGGAGAGACAATTTGCGGCACGAACTGTAAGTTCGATCTCGCGAACACTCATGCGGAGAATGCGTTCCTTTTCTTCCAAGTCCGGATCAAGCTCAATATCGCGTATATATTCCGGTTCTGTTTCGAACAAGGATATCTTTGCTGCCATATCTTTGAGAATCTTAGCAGCCAAGAACAAGGCAATTTGTGGCTCAATCGCACCATTGGAATGGATTTCCAGGATTAGGCGGTCGAAGTTCATTCTTTCTTTCACCCGTTGATGGGTAACACTAAAGTTAACCTTCAGAATGGGCGAATATATGGAATCGATAGGAATAAAGCCGACAGCTTTACCTTCTGGATTCTGACGGTCTGAGGACACATAGCCTCTACCAATGCCAACAATCATTTCGATCTTAAAATCAATATCTTCCACCACCTCAAGGAGGTAAAGGTCTTTATTGATGATTTTGATGTTGGCGTTTTCCTGGATCAGGGATGCGGTGATTAAACCTTTACCCTTGTGTTCCAGAACGATAGGGATTTCTTCCACAGAATTGGAGAGAATCACAAGTTGCTTTATCCGCAAGATCAGATCAATATAATCTGAGTTTGTACCCGGGATAGGCAAGAATTCGTGATGCAGTCCTTCAATCCGAATGAAACGAACCGCAGCACCCTGGATGGAGGATAGCAGTACCCTGCGCAGAGTGTTACCCAGCGTGGTACCAAATCCCGGTTCCAGAGGACCGATTTCAAATTTGCCGTAGTTGCGTGAATAGGACGCTTTGTCAAAATCGACATTCTCCGGCATTTGTAAAGGTTCAAGATACATCATAGCTGCTCCTTGCTGATGAGCATTATTTGGAATAGAACTCAACGATGAGACGAAGGTCAACAGTGACCGGAATCTCGCCAGCTGCGGGAATTGCGATGAATTGACCGCGGAAATTCTCTTTATCAACACTCAGCCATGAAAAGGGTGAGCTTACTTCGGTTCTTTCGATAGCGTCAACAAGAAGCTTCATGCCTCTGCTTTTGGGACGCACTTCGATAATATCACCTGCTTTAACAAGGAAGGATGGGATATCTACTTTTCTGCCGTTAACCATGAAATGCCCGTGAGTAACAAACTGACGGGATTGCATACGAGTGACGGCGAATCCAAGGCGGTAAACCACATTATCAAGACGACGTTCAAGCAGTTGCATTAAGTTATCACCGGTAACTCCGGTGGCTTTTGCAGCTTTCAAAAAGTAGTTCTTGAACTGTTTCTCCATCAGGCAATAAGTAGAGCGTAGTTTTTGCTTTTCGCGAAGGTGAACACCATAGTCGCTAAGCTTGCGGCGCATATTCTTACCGTGCTGTCCCGGAGGATATTTACGTTTGCCGAGAATCTTATCGTATTTGGCTGTACCAAATATGTTCTCGCCGAATTTGCGGCATAATCTTGCTTTAGGTCCTGTATATCTTGCCATTATTCCTCTCCTTATATCCTTCTGGTTTTGGGTGGACGGCAACCATTATGAGGGATGGGGGTTTCGTCCTTAATCATGGTGACTTTGATACCGGCTGCGTTTACCGCACGTATGGCAGATTCTCTACCGCCACCAGGACCCTTAACTATTACACCCACTTTCTGGATTCCCATTTCCGCACCAACTTTAGCTACTTCAGCAGCAGCCATCTGGGCGGCAAAGGGTGTGCTCTTACGTGAGCCCTTGTTGCCAACTTTTCCACCACTGGACCAGGCAAGAACGTTTCCTGCACGATCCGTGAGAGAAATAATTGTATTATTGAAGCTGGAATGCACGAAGACCAAGCCTTCGTCAAAGGCAAGACGGACACGTTTTTTCTTAACTCTTGTTTTCTTAGCCATGTTGCACTCCTATTTCTTCTTCTTGATTGCACTGCCACGTGGACCCTTACGGGTTCTGGCATTGGTGTGGGTTCTTTGTCCACGCACGGGAAGTCCGCGTTTGTGACGCATCCCGCGATAGCAGCCAATTTCCATGAGGCGCTTTATGTTCATGGCAACTTGAGTTCTGAGGCTACCTTCCACGATATAATCATTTTGGATGATATCGCGAATAAGTTTTTCTTCATCAAGGCTAAGGTCTGCAACCTTCTTCATTTCGTCGATGTTAGCTTTCTTGCAAATATCTTTGGCATGGGTGCGACCGATACCATAGATATAAGTAAGTCCGATGAACAGTCTTTTAGTTCTGGGAAGTTCAATACCTGCAATGTGTGCCAAGTTTATCCTCCTTAACCCTGTCTCTGTTTGTGTTTTGGGTTAGAGCTGCAGATAACTCGTATAACGCCGTAGCGTTTGATTATCCTACAATCTTTGCAGATTATTTTAACGGAAGCTTTCACTTTCATTGTTATCTCCTTGCAAATAGCTTAGTAAGCATCATGCAATCTTTATTTATAGCGGTATGTAATTCTGCCGCGTGATAAGTCGTAGGGCGAAAGCTCTACTTTAACTTTGTCTCCGGGCAGGATTCTGATATAATTCATGCGCATCTTACCGGAAGAATGAGCAAGTATCCCATGCCCGTTTTCCAGTTCTACGCGAAAGGTAGTATTAGGAAGAGCATCAGTAACGATTCCTTCCACTTCTATAACACCAGATTTACTCATAAATACGACTCCTCATGCAATCGTTAGAATCTCGGGCTCACCATCAGTAACCAGTATGGTGTGTTCATAGTGTGCAGATAGCGAATCGTCCGCCACGTGGAACTCCCAGCCTTTTTCTTTGACGCCGTTTGTGCCGATGTTCACCATAGGCTCTATGGCAAACGTCATACCTGCTGCAATCCTTGGTCCCCTCCCGGCTGAGCCGGAATTGGGGATTTGAGGCTCTTCATGAAGGTTTCTGCCGATGCCATGACCGGTTAGGTTATCTGCCACAAAGAAGCCCTTGGACGCAACGTATGCACCAATAGCATGGGAAATATCGCCCACGCGGTTACCTGCTTTAGCCGCAGCAATACCTAAGAACAAAGATTCATAGGTAGCAGTCAACAGCATTTCTGCAGCTGTGCTAACCTTCCCTACTCTATAAGTTCTGGCTGCATCACCATGGTATCCATCCAGTTCAACACCGACGTCGATACCGATTATATCACCTTCTTTAAGTATGAGATTGCTGCGGGGAATACCATGCACAATTGCGGAATTCACAGAAGCACAGATAGAGCCCGGAAAAGGTTTTAATCCAGGAATCTGATAGCCTTTGAAGGATGGATTCCCACCGTGACTACGGATGAAATCCTCAGCATACCTATCCAATTCCAGGGTGTTAACCCCGGGACGGATAATTCCTTCAAGTGAATCCAGCAGACTGCCGATAATCTGGCAACTCTTGCGCATTTTAACAATCTCAGAAGGTGTTTTGAGGTGTATCATACTTAGCTCGAGCGTCCGCGGAGTTTGCCTTTCTTCATGAAACCATCATAATGGCGCATCACCAAGTGAGATTCGATTTGTTGCAATGTATCCAAAGCTACACCAACCACAATGATAAGTCCCGTTCCACCAAAGTAGAAGGGAAGATCAAAGCGATGGCTCATAATCTCTGGAAGTAAAGCTACAAATGCGAAGAACACAGCACCTGGAAGAGTGATGCGAACTAATACACTATTGATGTATTCAGCAGTCTTCTTACCTGGTTTCTTACCGGGAATATGTCCACCGTACTTCACCATGTTTTCAGCCATTTCAGTTGGATTTAACACTATTGCGGTATAGAAATAGGCGAAGAAGATTATGAATGATACATACAGAACCGTGTAGAGAAGCGCACCAGGCGATAACCAACGCTGCAATGTTATCCAGAATCCGCCACTGCGCCCGAAAAATGCAGCGATCGTGGCAGGGAACATCAGGATGCTTTGTGCAAAGATAATTGGTATCACACCGGCTGTGTTAACCCTTAAAGGTATGTATGTGCTTTGACCACCATAAACACGACGTCCAACAATACGTTTTGCATACTGCACTGGTATTTTACGGATAGCTTCTGTAACGAAAATAACCGCTGCGGTAACCACCAGCATTAGTGCCATGGCTACAATTGCCTTCCATGCATAACTCGGCTCGGAAGCAACTTTTTGGAACATGCGTATGAAGCCTTCGGGATATCTGGCAATAATACCGGCGAAGATAATCAGCGAGATCCCGTTTCCAATGCCGTGCTCAGTGATTTGCTCACCGATCCACATTACTATCATTGTACCGGTAATAAGGGTTACAATACCGGTAATATGAAACAGAAATCCCGGGCTGGGGACAACACCACCAGAAAGGTTGGTGAGCCACATGGTGATCGTAACTGCGTTAAATGCAGCCAAACCAACTGTGCCGTAGCGGGTAATCTGATTCAGTTTCTTCTGTCCATCCGCACCCTCTTTACGCAGCTTTTCAAAATAGGGAATAATGCTTCCTAAAAGCTGGATCACGATTGATGCTGTGATGTATGGCATGATTCCAAGTGCAAATACCGATGCCCGTTCGAAATTACCACCAACAAAGAGATCCAAAAGACCAAAGAGAGTGTTACCACCTTCTTTAGCTCCCTCAAAGAATGCTCTTAATGAAGTGGCATCAACGCCGGGAATGGGTACAAAACTACCCATACGGTACAGCACTAAGAACAGTGCGGTAAATAATATCTTCTTCTTCAAGTCCGGAATCCGGAACATGTTGCTCATAGTCTTGAACAAGTTACACTACCTCCGCCTTGCCACCGCATTTCTCAATAATCTCTTTAGCTCTCTTGGAGAAAGCATGAGCTTTGATAGTAACGGCTTTGGTGAATTCAACCTGGACACTGGCGAGTACTTTCACCGGAGCGTGGGATTTCTTTCCCTTGGAAGGAACAAGCCCCATTTTTTCCAGCATAGCAACATCAAACTCAGTCTCTTCCAGGTTTTGCAAACGGTTCAGATTTAATGCTCTGTAACCGACACGGAAGATGTTTTTGAACCCGCGTTTGGGTAACCGGCGATGTATAGGCATTTGTCCACCCTCAAAAGCAGGGGATACATTTCCACCGGCACGGGCTTTCTTACCTTTATGTCCACGGCCGGCTTGTTTGCCTGTACCAGAACCTTGCCCTTTACCCAGGCGTTTCTTATTTTTTCGTCCGGCAGGTTTTCCAAGATTTGTTAAGGTCAACATCGCTATTCTCCCTGCACTTCTTCAACTTTAAGGAGATAACCAACTTTGTTGATCATCCCTCTGATACATGGATTATCATCATGAATACGGCTTTTACCGATTCCTCCCAGACCTAAGGACTTGATAACCCGTTTGTGGTCTTCAATACGATTTATTGTGCTGCGGATTTGGGTAACTTTAAGCTTCATTTCTCCTCCTGTCCGGTGATCTGAGCTATTGTTTTATTACGCAAGCGGGCGATATCGGAGAGGGTACGCATGGATTTTAATCCGTTTACAGTGGCTTTTACCACGTTTGTGGGTGTGTTAGAACCCAAGGATTTGCAAAGGATATTTTCTATACCTGCAGCTTCAAAGATAGCACGTGTAGTACCTCCGGCAATGATTCCCGTACCAGCCGAAGCAGGTTTGATCATCACTCTGGATGCGCCAAAGCGAGCCACGATCTCATGTGGGACTGTTCCTTTAACAATGGGTACCTTAAACATGCTTTTCACAGCTTTCTCTTTCGCTTTACGGATAGCATCCACTATTTCGTTTGCCTTTCCGCTTCCCACGCCAACGTTCCCTTTACGGTCACCGACTACGACTATGGCAGAAAAGCTGAAATTTCTTCCACCCTTCACAACCTTAGCCACGCGCTTAGTCTCAACTATTTTTTCTACTAATTTCTCTTCTTCGAGATGGTGTTGTTCGTAATTCAAGCTTCCTCCTTAGAAAACGAGCCCGGCTTTTCGGGCGCCATCGGCAAGGGCTTTCACCCGGCCATGATACTTATATCCGGCGCGGTCAAAAGCTATTTTGGTGATTCCGGCTGCCAAAGCTTTCTCACCAAGCTTCATACCAACTTCAAAGCTCTGAGCGGTTTTCTTGCTTCCTTCAGTAAGGCTGGTGTCCTTGGCAATGGTGGACATGGAAACAAGGGTTAAGCCACGTGTGTCGTCAATAATCTGAGCATAGATGTTTTTAAGCGAGCGGAATACCACCAAGCGAGGTCGATCAACCGTACCACTTAGGCGTTTCCGGATCGCAGCTCTGCGACGAGCGCGGAGGGCAGTTTTGGTTATACATGTAGATTTTATCATTTCTCATCACCTCATTTATTTGGAACCGGCTTTACCGGCTTTGATGGTGACGTGCTCATCAGAATAGCGCACGCCTTTCCCTTTGTAGTTCTCGGGAGGACGGCAGCCACGCACTTCAGCAGCGAATTGACCAACAAGCTGTTTGTCAATACCACTTATGTTGATTATACTCTGAAAATCAGATCTGGTTCCTTTGGAACGAGCTACACCTTGAGCATCCACATTCAATCCGTTTGGGATTTGCAACATAATATCGTGTGAAAAACCAAGAATAAGCTTTAACCATGGACCCAATACTTCGGAAGAATAACCTGTTCCATATATGTGCAGAGTCTTCTTGAAACCTTCGCTCACACCGGTAACCATGTTTTGTATTAAGGCACGGGATAAACCATGGTACGCACGGAGGGTTTTGGTCTCTTCTGCACGGAGCACGTGAAGAACGTTATCTTCGATTTGAACCGTGATTCCTGAAAGGAGCGTATAGCTCAATTCGCCCAGTTTACCTTTGACGTTTATAACGTCGCCGGTTACTTTTACTTGAAGATCGGAGCTTAATTTGATAGGGGCTTTACCAATACGTGACATCGAATCCTCCTACCAAACTCTGCAGACATATTCGCCACCAACGCGCTTAATGCGGGCGTCACGATCCACCATCACACCATTGCTGGTGGAGATAATCGCACAACCGGTATTATTGTACACGCTGGGCAAATTGTCGGCTTTGACGTAAACACGTCTACCGGGTTTGGAAACTCTCACTAATCCTTGCATTACCGGCGCACCGGCATTGGTGTATCTAAGGATCACTAATATACGCTTATAGTTGAATTTGTGCTCCGGATCTTTATCAAGAACTTGGACGTTGTTCACGAAGTTCTCTTCAGCAAGGATGTTCACCAAGGCTTGTACAAGCTTGTTATGGTTCACGATCACTTGCGTATGTCCGGCACGATATGCATTGCGGATTTTGGTCAATGCATCAGCTATCGGATCACTAACGCTCATTATATTCCTCCATTATTTACCAGCTACTTCTGGTGATGCCGGGGATATGTCCCAGCGAAGCATATTTGCGGAAGCAGAGACGGCACATGCCGAAATCGCGCATATAGGCGCGTGGACGCCCGCAAATCATGCAGCGGTTATACTTTCTAACTTTGAACTTAGGAGTTCTTTGTTGTTTTATGATGAGTGATTTCTTTGCCACTTGCTATCTCCTTACTGATTCTTCTGGAAAGGCATACCAAGTTCGCGTAAAAGCTCACGGCTTTCTTCATCAGTGTGAGCAGTGGTTACGATCGTGATATTCATTCCGCGGATGGCATCGATTTTATCGTATTCAATTTCTGGGAACACGGTTTGTTCCTTCAGACCAAAGGAGAAATTGCCTCTGCCATCGAAGGAGTTTGCCGGGATACCACGGAAATCACGAATACGGGGAATAACTATGGAGGTGAGGCGATCATAAAATTCGTACATCACTTCATCTCTCAGGGTAACTTTGCACCCAATCGGCATTCCCTGGCGCAGCTTGAAATTAGAGATCGATTTACGGGCACGGGTAACTACTACCTTACGTCCGCAGATCTGCTCCATATCCTTTACTGCATTATCCAGGAGAGCTTTGTTTTGGGTTGCGTGACCTACGCCCATGCTAAGAATAATCTTATCCAGCTTAGGTACCTGATGGGGGTTCTTGTAGCTAAAGCGCTTTGTGAGTGCTTCAACAACCTGGGTCTTATAATGTTCTTTCAAGCGGTTCATTTAATCATCTCCTCTTACAGCTCGTCGCCAGATTTCTTGCATACGCGCACACGGTTGCCTTCACGAATCTGGATTACCGGTTTTGACACGGCATTCAGTTTTTCGTTGAAGAGCATCACGTTTGAAGCCTGGATAGGAGCTTCCATGGTGATGATGCCACCCTGTGGATTACGTTGTGAGGGTTTGGCATGCTTTTTGATCATGTGAACTTTCTCGACAATAACGCGTCCGGTTTTGGGAAAAGCCTTCAGGACGTGTCCTTTCTTGCCTTTATCTTCACCGGAAATCACTACCACGAGATCACCTTTTTTCAAGTTAATCTTTTTTTCTGCCACGATTCCTCCTACAATACTTCCGGAGCCAAGGACACTATCTTCATATAGTGATGCTCGCGAAGTTCACGGGCAACAGGACCGAAGATGCGGGTGCCTTTGGGTTCCAGCTTTTCGTCGATAATAACAGCTGCGTTATCCGCAAACCGGATATAAGAGCCATCCGGACGTCGCACTTCTTTCGCAGTGCGGACTATCACGGCTTTCTCGACGGTACCTTTTTTTACTTTACCGCCCGGAGAGGCGGATTTTATCGCGACAACTATGATGTCTCCAATCGACGCATACTTACGCTTTGAACCACCAAGAACCTTGATGCACATAGCCTTTTTTGCGCCGGAGTTATCGGCGATATTCAACACGGTTTGAACTTGAATCATTCCAAAACCCCTTACTTACTTCTTTCTACAATTTTGTGTAGAGACCAACGTTTACGAGCACTCATGGGGCGGGATTCAACTATTTCTACCACATCGCCTTCATGAGCATCGTTCAGTTCGTCATGAGCCATAAATTTCTTATGGCGACGGACTGTCTTTTTGTATAACGGATGTATGAATTGTCGTTGCACGCGAACCACGATAGTCTTATCGCTTTTATCGCTAACCACAACTCCCTGTTTTATCATTTTATGAGTAATAGCCACTTTTCACCTCAAGCCTTTTGCTCTTTTTCTTTGATGATGGTTATAATCCGGGCAATACTGCGCCGGACGATGCGGATGCGATCTGGGCGGTCGAGCAAGTTCTTAGCTTTTTGAAAGCGAAGGTTGAAAAGCTCGATGCGAAGTTCTTCCATCTTTGCATGCAGCTCGGGAATGCTTAATTCGCGTAATTCATCATTCTTCATAATTCCACTCCTTCACGGGCAATCATACGGGTCAGAATAGGCAATTTATGAGATGCTAAACGCATGGCTTCTTTGGCTATCTTGATATCCACACCCTCTATTTCGAAGAGGACGCGACCGGGACGAACCACGGCAACCCAGTATTCAGGAGCACCCTTGCCTTTTCCCATACGGGTTTCGGCAGGTTTTGAAGTGATAGGCTTATCCGGGAAGATACGAATCCATACTTTTCCCAAACGTTTCATATGACGGGTAATGGCAATACGGGCAGCTTCTATCTGACGACTGGAGATGAAGGCATCCTCAAGGGCGATTAGACCATAATCACCGAAGGAAACGTTACATCCTGTCCAAGACAGTCCGGTTCTTCTGCCCTTCATCATCTTGCGATGTCTTACTTTTTTAGGGGCTAACATTCCTCTATCTCCTAATGTCCTAAGATATCACCCTTATATACCCATACTTTGATACCGATTACACCATAGGTTGTATTAGCTTCTACATTGGAGTAATCTATATCAGCACGAAGGGTATGAAGGGGGGTTCTACCTTGTTTGTAGCGTTCTGAACGTGCAATTTCTGCTCCGCCTAAGCGACCTGAAACCTGAACTTTGACGCCCTGAGCGCCTTCTTTCATCACGTTGCGGATTGCCATCTTCATGGCGCGGCGGAAGCTCACACGTTCTTCAAGTTGACGGCCGATTTCCAGCCCAACTAAGCGTGCATCCAGCCACATCTTATCGATCTGTTCAATGTTAATTGACACTACGATCGGATTTGGGCGGTTCTTGTTGATAAGAACATTCAGCTCGTTGCGCAGCTTATCGATATCCTCACCTTTCTTGCCGATCACCAGACCGGGACGGGCAGTGTGGATGTCGATTACGATCGAGTTTGTCTTACGGGATATCTTTACTTTAGAAACCATCTTGGCTGAAAGTCTTTTATGGATGTAACTCCGGACTTTAATATCTTCCTGGAGATAATCCACATAAGACGTTCCTTGAGCAAACCAGATGGAATCGGTGTCTTTATTTACACCGAGACGGTATAGGACGGGGTGAATTTTTTGTCCCAAGTTCTCCTCCTACTCTATGGTTTGAATCTCAAGGGAAATATGACAAGTCTGTTTTCTTATCATAAAGGCTCTTCCCTGAGCTCGGGGCATGAAACGTTTCATCTGTGGGCCCTCATCAGCCATGGCTTGGGTTACGAAAACCTGATTGAGATCAATCTTGGGATCCTTAACCTGAACGTTGGCGATTGCGGATGACAATAATTTATATATGTGTCCTGCTGCTCTGCGGCGCGAAAACTTTAACAGATGCTGGGCTTCCACTACTTTTTTGTAGCGAATTGTATCCAGCACCAGACGGGCTTTGCGGGCGGAACCACGGGCGAAGCGAAGTTTAGCGGTTGCTTCCATTATTCTTCTCTCTCCTATTTACCCTTTTTCTTCTTCTCTTTGTGTCCACGGTAGGTACGTGTGGGTGAAAACTCACCAAGCTTGTGTCCCACCATGTTTTCGGTTACATACACAGGAACAAACTTGTGTCCATTGTGAACCGAGAAGGTGTGCCCGATAAAGGTGGGGGTGATTACCGAACGGCGAGACCAGGTTTTAATTACACTTTTCTTGCTTTCGGTATCCAGCACTACCACTTTCTTCATCAGGTGAGCGTCAACAAAGGGACCTTTTTTAATCGAACGTGCCATTATCTATATCCTCACACTATCTCTTTTTAACCGCTTTCACGATATACTTATCGGAATACTTGCGGGTTTTACGGGTCTTGCCACCCTTGGCAGGTTTTCCCCAAGGCGATACAGGATGTCCGCCACCGGAGGTTTTACCTTCTCCACCACCCATGGGGTGATCAACAGGATTCATAGCCACACCACGAACTGTGGGGCGGATACCTTTCCAGCGGTTACGTCCTGCTTTACCAATCTGAACCAGCGAGTGATCCGGATTACTAACCTGACCCATCGTTGCTAAGCATTCTTTACGAATCAAATGCACATCATTGGATGGCATTTTAACATGAACATAATCACCGTCTTTCGCTACAACCTGAGCATAAGTTCCGGCGCTACGGGCAATCTGACCACCGCGACCTTTCTTCAGCTCAATGTTGTGCACAACGCTACCCAAAGGAATCTTTTCCAATGGAATGGCGTTTCCGATTGCGATTTCTGCATCAGGACCGCTCATCACTTTGGCACCAACTGCAAGTCCGTCTGGAGCTATAATATAGCGTTTTTCTCCATCTACATAATGAAGCAATGCGATGCGGGCTGTGCGGTTGGGATCATATTCAATAGAGGCAACTTTTGCCGGGATGCCGGCTTTGTCGCGCTTGAAATCTATGATACGGTAATGGCGACGATGTCCACCGCCGCGATGACGGCAGGTGATTCTGCCATTGTTGTTGCGGCCACCGGTTTTATGTAAGGGTGCCAGCAGTGACTTCTCCGGACTGGAAGTAGTGATCTCATCAAAGGTATAACCAGAGCGGAAGCGCATGGACGGGGTGGTTGGTTTATATTTCTTTATTCCCATTCTTCACCTCTTTATACGTCGAAATCGGCAATCTTATCGCCGGTACGAAGTGTGACTATAGCCTTTTTCCAATCGGGACGCTTACCGCTGTATTTGCCTAAGCGCTTTGGTTTACCCATCATACGAATGGTGTTAACCGAAAGAACCTTAACGGCAAAGATATGTTCGATAGCGTGTTTGATCTCGATTTTATTGGCATTGATGCTCACCTTGAAGCTGTAAGTGTTCAAAGTCTGAACCTGAGTACCGCTTTTTTCGGTGATTATCGGGCTTATTAAGATATTACGCGGGTGTATCATGAGCTGAATACCTCCTCCACTTTTTTCAGGGCATCGCCGGTCATGATGATGTAGCTGCTTTTCAGTACTTCGTATGCGAAGAGGCTGTCGGCACGGTCGGTCATCACGTCGGGAAGGTTGGTGAAGCTTTTCACCGTGGGAAGATGGTGTCCGTCTGTTACCACAAGCTTACGTCCCCTTTCAGGAACTATCTTGCCCAACAGGTCTTTGGCAAACTTGGTATCAGGTTTGTCCATTACAAGGCTATCCACGATAAAGATTCTGCCATCCCGGGCACGGTCTGTTAAGGCAACTTTAAGTGCCATACGTTTCTTGGTGTGAGGGATAGTTTTATACCAATCCTTTGGATAGATCGCAAAGGCTTTACCACCATGAACACGGATTGGGGATCTGCGGGTACCCACACGTGCATTACCGGTTCCCTTCTGCTTGAAAAGCTTCTTGGTGCTACCGGCGGTCATGCTGCGGTTCTTCTTTTGCACGTTACCCTGGCGTTGGTTGCCCATATACATGGTGATTACTTCGTGCAGCAGTACCTTGGGTGAATTTACGTCAACATCGAACACGCTGGCGGGAAGATTAACATCGCCGATCAGTTCGCCATTGGCATTATATTTTTTAGCTGTTACCATCGTACTACCACCTATTGTTCCTTATGAATGGTGACCAGGGAATTGCGGTGACCGGGTATTGCACCTTTAACCATGATCAGTCCGTTTTCGGAATCCACTTTCACCACGACAAGGTGACGCACTGTAACTCGGGTGTTACCATGCTGACCAGCCATCTTCACGCCTTTGAAAACGCGGGACGGTTGAGCGCATTGCCCGATAGAGCCACCACCACGAAAGGATTCGTGGCTGCCGTGAGATGAGATGAAACCGGCAAAACCGTGACGCTTCATCACACCAGTGAAACCTCTGCCTTTGGATTTGGAAGAGACGCTAACGGGATCGTTTTCCTCAAAGAAATCGGCGTTAAGTACGTCGCCAATGTTAATTTCGGTAATCTCTTGTCCATAGGAAGGGCGAAATTCTCTTACATAACGGTAAAGCCCGCTATTGTATTTCTTAAAATGACCTAATAAAGGTTTGGTTACCTTGCGTTCCGGGATTTCTTCATAACCCAGTTGCAGGGCTTCGTAACCATTTTCGGCTTCAGTGCGCTTGCAGATTACTTTGCAGGGTCCGGCTTTGATAACCGTAACGGGGATAACTCTGCCGCTGCTGTCAAATATCTGCGTCATGCCTATTTTCTTTCCGATTAATCCGATCATGCTTAGCTCCTCGTGTTCGCCTTAATCTCTACGTGCACACCGGCAGGAAGACTAAGCTTTTTGAGGGCATTAGTGGTCTGCTGGGTGGGATTCACGATATCAATTAAACGCTTATGAACCAGCATCTGAAATTGATCCTGACTCTTTTTGTCTGCATGGGGTGAACGCAAAATGGTATAAAAGGTACGATCGGTGGGCAAAGGAATAGGACCTATAACTTTGGCACCGGTGTTACGGGTAGATTTCACGATCTCCTCTACAGATTGATCCAAGAGACGATGGTCGTATGCTTTCAGCTTGATCCGGATACGATTGTCGTGGTTACTCACTGGAACCTCCACTTGTTGTGGCAATTTGCGCTCCAAAAGGGTAACTGCGGAAGCATAGAGCTCCGCCACCCAGGCAGGATATCAAACTGCTGTAAGTTTGTTGAAATTTGCGGACTGGGACATGTCCCAAACCACAGTGATACTCAAAACGAGTATCCCGGTTAAAGGATAACATTGTTCCTCCTAAAGAACTATAAGCTCCTGCAAAATATGGAGCTTGTGCTATACGTACAAGACGTATTTACATCGTTGGGTCATAAGAATTTAACTCCCCGATTTTGTCAAATGGTTTTTAAATAAAATGGTGTGCCAACGCCGAGTATTGCTTCCGGAGTAACACCAGCCCGCAGGGCGAAACACCATAGCGAGGGTGTGCAGCGCTAGCGGAACCCCTCGTTTCGCGTAACCACCCAGATTAGCCCCTTGCGGGCGACACAGACTTCCATTGCAACACAAGAATCTTGCTTGCCTATACCTTCGGAAGCAAGTTCTTGACATACATGCTGGTTATTAATTACATACATCCTAGTAGAAATAGTGGGAGTTGGAAGATGACAAAAAGCCGTAGAATGCTTCTGTTAGCTTGTTTCGTAAAGATTGCCTTTTACTGTAAAACTTACTTTGTAGATAAGGCTTTGGTGAAACAAAACCGTTTTCAATTACGCAGCTACGCAAAAGCTGAGCATTAGGAGATTCTATGAAAGTTATATTATATTTCCTTGCCCTCATCACGATACTGCTTGCACTAAACTCCTGCTTCTTTCCTTCCGAGCCATCCTATCCTCCAGTAGAACCCTGGCTTTGCAGCATCAATGCCGATGGAACTGGATTCAGAAAGATAAAGAAGTCTCCATTTAATACACCAGGGCTTGTTGATATCTACATGACCAAAGACAATAGGATAATCTTCTATGGGGAAAAGCTGTGGATATCGGATACGGATACAATCAGGGTAGAACAAATAACGCCGGATAACTTAACGCTTACGAATCTACCTCCACGGGTATCTCAAACAACGGACGGCAATAAGCTTTTCTTTGCGGCTGATAAGAACATCTACCAGCTTAGTTATCCCGACTATCAGCTTACCCAGTTAACCAATCAATCCACCAGATGGCTAAGAAACCCGATAGTATCTAATTTGGGTAATTATATTACTTATTCTTCCAATGGCTTTGGATATCCAACAAAGGAAACCGAATACCTGTATTGCATGAATCTGCAAACTGGAATATCCACCATTGTACCTACGGAAGATAGTGTTGTTGCAAATGGGATGTACATTGAAGATACAGGGTATGTTTATTATGAAAGATTGGGTCTTAAGAAATCAAGATTGGATGGTACAGAATACGAGATGGTAGACAATAATGGGCTTGGTGGGGATCCCAATGCCATATTTTCATTTTCTACGGATAGACATCAAGTGCTGCGGTGGTCAAGCTACCCCAATTCCCGGATAAGAGTGTTTCGGCTCGAAGATAGCATAGCAAATGAATATCCTGTGGCTATCAACAACATGGCAAATCCAATAGCAAAATTAAACCCTGATTCTAAGCGTGTATTCTACGTTAAACCCGATAATACTTTATGTGTATATAATCTTGATACTGCAACAAATACTATTCTCTTTCAAGGGAATGGTGACAGGTTTGTTTATTGCTTTCATATGCTGGCACCCACATGGGACGGCAGTAAAGTATATTTCTATGCTGAGATTGCTGAGAAGTAGAGGGTTTTGATGTTGGCAATTTATCCGGAAAATCCTGAACTCTTTTCTTGGAATTATGGTTTGGTGGCGGGCTTCGTCAACAGTTTAGCCATGAAAGTGCGACAGCTAATAGCATGAGGCGTAAACCCCAGGGAAAGTAAACAAAACGGATCAGCCTCTCGTGGGCGATATCATAAAATTGGCTAATAGTATTACCTCCTTGTCACCCCCAAGGGGTTTGGTGTTGTTGCCGTGTTACCCGGGGTTTCGCTATCGCTTCACCCTGGGCTATGCATCTGTCACCCTCCGGGTTCAGACCGTTGATTAACTATAAATATGTCGCGGATTAGCTTGGGGGATATGCGGAGCTATTAGAGCGACATGTATAAAGCCAAACAACTATCCTCTTCTTTCATCTTGATCGCCTCTTCCTTTCGCAGCATTGGCATGCTGCGCTACATGGAATGCTACGCTCTCCTTCCATGCTGTCCGAAGGCAGATCGCACCGGGGTTCATCGGGTGTTCATCGGGCTTTAGCCCGTTCAATGCCCGATGAACTTTGGTGCGATTCGGTAGCGAAAAGCAAGGAAAATGCAGAAAAGCAAAAATAAATGCCAAATCTGTCCCAAAATATGGTTTTTGTCCTACACACTACTATGAGGGAGCAATTTCTCCCCGCAGCAACAAACAAAGGAGAAAACATGAAAGTACGTTTTAAGAACCTGATCGGCGGTTACACGGGCACAGCGGATGATAGCGTGATTTACTTTAACCCGGGTCTGAACCGTTACATCGTGCGCCGCAAGCCGAGGCACAAAAACCATAGTGGGAATAGCAAGTTCAGCGCTGTTGCCCAAAACCTGAAGCAACTTTGCCCATCGGAGGGGTATATTAATGATTTCAAGGCATATTTGAAGCTTTACAACCGGCTGCCCGCACATCGGGAAGCTCCCCTGCCGGTGTGGAACAACTTGTGGGTAAAAATGATGTGGAGCATGCAGTGGATCTGCGGTATAGAATTGGCGGTAATCACCCGGCAGCAGATAAGTGATAACAACCTGCCCTGCAGGTCGGTTAAAGCAGCGGTGGAAGCGGGATTGCTGCCGAAAGTGGCGGGCTGGGAAGGGTTTGATGCGCTGATGTAGAATAGTTACAGTCGCCCCGCTCGGAGAATAGGAACACGGATTTAGCTGATGTATAAAGGCAATAAGTACACAGTTTAGCAACGCCGGATCTACTCCAGACTCAAACGGGCTTTACCCCAAAAGCGATGGAAACTACTTGACTAATATTCCATTGCGAAGGATTATGAGATTCAGTAGGTTTTAGTCACGAAGCTATTAGCAAAAGGAGCATCGTATGAAGTACCCCAAAACACGTAAAGACCCAAGCACAGAGGAATTCTTTGGTGTAAAGATCGCCGATCCTTACCGCTGGCTGGAAGATGATAATTCTGCAGATACCCTTGCCTGGGTGAAAGAGCAACAGAAGGTTACCGAAGCCAATCTGAACGAATACCCCCACCGCATAAGCATGCTGAAACGATTGCAGGAGCTGAACGATTACCCCAAACAAAGCTGTCCAATTAAACGCGGGGACTGGTATTATTACGCTAAGAATGACGGCTTACAAAACCAATGGCTAACCTATCGCAAGAAAAATAAGGATGCCGGTGAAGAAGAGCTGTTTTTCGATCCCAACAGCTTATCCGAAGATGGCACAACCACAGCCCACTCGGTAGGTAGTTCCAAAGATCGCAGGTATTTTGCGTATCAGATATCCCGTGCCGGAGCAGATGCCGGCGAATTTTGGGTTATGGACACCGAAACAAAGACCTTTCTGCCCGATAAACTGCTGAATATGCGTCATTCCGGGGCGGCTTGGTACAAGGATGGCTATTTCTACAGCCGCTATGATACCCAACAGGATTACCAGCAGCAGGATATAGAGCAGAAGATATATTATCACAAACTTGGCGATTCCCAGGAACAGGATAAGCTGATATACGAGGATACCGAACACCCTTTGCGGTTCAACCATCCGATCGTCTCTGATGATCAGAAAACCCTTTTTATTATCGTATCACAGGGAACCTCCGGCAACAGCGTGCTTTATAGACCCATAGACGATGAACAAGCACCCTTCAAGTGTCTGTTTGAGGGCTTTGAGTTTAGTGGCTATCCCACAGATGCCTATGAAGAAGGCTGGGTTTATCTGTTCACCAATAAAAACGCCAAAAACTACCGGCTGATGAAGGTTTCTCTGGCAGAACCCGCTGAGGACAAATGGGTGGAGATAATCCCGGAGAGAGAATATCTGATGAATAGAGTAAACGTTGTAGGAAACAAGCTTATTGCCATGTTCACCAGGGACGTGCAAACTAAGATAGAAGTAATGGACACAAATGGTAACTATTTGTACCCCATAGAGATGCCTTATCAGGGGACGGCGGAATGTGTGTATAGCGAAAAGGAAGACGAGGAAGCTTATTTCTATTTCTCCTCCTACATCCGCCCCGATGAGAGCTATCATTACAATATTCCTGATAACCAGCTCAGTTTCTATCATCGCGATCCTGTAAAGGCAGAGGTGCAGGATTTGGTTTCCGAGCAAGTGTTCTTTGCCTCAAAAGATGGCACAAAGGTGCCCATGACCTTGGTTTACCGGCGCGGGATGGAGAAAAACGGCAATAATCCGCTGTTCCTCTATGGTTATGGCGGGTTTAATATCCCCTTGATGCCATCGTTCAATACCAATCGCATGGCACTGTTGGAAAAGGGCGTTATCAGCGTGGTGGTAAACCTGCGCGGAGGCAGTGAATACGGCGAAAACTGGCATGAACAGGGTATGCTGCTGAATAAGCAGACTGTTTTCGATGATTTTATCGCTGCTGCCGAATACCTGATTGCAGAAGGCTATACTAACCCCGATAAAATAGCCATAAATGGCGGTTCCAATGGAGGCTTACTGGTTGGAGCATGCCTAACGCAAAGACCGGAATTGTTCAAAGTTGCGGTTCCCTCCATGGGCGTTTTGGATATGCTGCGCTATCACAAGTTCACCTGCGGCTGGGGCTGGATGGTGGAATATGGCAATCCGGAGGAAGAACAGCAATTCCATAACCTGTTAAAATATTCGCCTTTGCATAACATTAAGCCCGGCGTTAAATATCCTGCCACTATGGTTACCACTGCCGATCATGACGATCGTGTTATCCCGGGGCATTCCTTCAAGTTTGCCGCCACGCTTCAGGAGAATGCAGATCAGGATTTGCCGCTGTTGCTATATACTCAGATTCAATCTGCTCACGGTGCCAGCAGTATGACCAAGGGGCTGGAGCTGATAGCTGATATCTACTGCTTCATCTGCAAGTATCTGCGTTTGGAGTTATAGCTTGAAACTTATTTCTAAATAAGGAAGGATATTATGAAAGCATTGATTATCACAACTTTGCTGATTGTTATCAGCTTTTGTTTGTCTGCTCAGGGATGGAGCACAGACCCATCATCTCCAACAATTGTTTCCACCGGAAATGGCGCACAGGTTATGCCCAAAATAGCCATCGATTCTTCTGGAAACAGCTTTGTTACCCAATTTGACAACTCCAGCGGGGGATATCAGGTCTGGATTATGAAATTCAGCCCAGCAGGAATCCCTTTGTTTAATCCGCCAACGGGGTATCCCGTAAGCCAACATCCCTGCGATACATGGCTAACGGACTACGATTTAACGGTGGATCAGGAGGACAACGCTCTGGTAACCTTTCAGGACATCCGAAATGTAACCAATAACGTTGTTGTGTACAAGATCGGAGCAGAGTTCGCACAGCTTTGGGGTGCCGATGGCATCTCACTTTCTAACGATACTGACACAAATAGTGCCAACAACTCTCCCAAAATACTGAATAGCAGCCTAAACAACACCTATGTAGCTTGGATGCATAACGGGACAGGGAATGGAGATATAAGAATTCAAAAAATAAATCCATCGGGACAGATAGAGTGGGCTACCGGAGGGTTAACAGTCGCCAATCCTTCTGCAAGCTGCACCTGGCCTCAAATGCTGGAAACGGATAATGGGGATATCCTGATGAAATACTACGTGGATAGTGGTCCTTTCTGGGCTCCCACCCGGCACATATATGTTGCAAGGATCAATTCTGCCGGGCAGATTGTGTGGAACAACCCTGTTTCAACGGCGGGGGGGATAAGTGCGTGGAACCAGATCATCGGCTTCCGGCAGGATGGTTCCGGGGGTGCGGTGCTGGCATGGTATGACGATAGAAATGGTGACAACATAAACGAGGTATATGTTAACCGGATTACTTCCCAAGGTGTTGTAACCATGGAAACTAACGGCAGTCTGGTAACCACAGATACCGGTAATCAGCAATATAACCCACAGCTTGCGGTGGATCCCGTCCTGCAAAAAGTATATGTGTTTTACAAGTTAACGGATGCAGGTCAAAATAACAATGCTCTGGGAGCACAGCAACTTAATTTCACGGGGGAACGTCAATGGGGGAATACGGGTATTCTACCTGAACACATGAGTCTTAATGTTATCATGCCACAATATGCCTTTGTTTCAGATGCGGGAGTAATTTGCGTATATCAAAGAGGGGATGTCCCGTCCAGCGACATTACCACTACGTTGAGAGTGCGTTGTTTTAACCCGCAAGGATTAAATGCGTGGGAGGATGATTATCACTATCTTGCATCGAACAGCTCTGCTAAGCTCCACTATGATTTTGATAGCTTCAGTTCAGAGTGGTTTGCGGGTATCTGGGAACAAGGAACTGCCGATTACGACACCTACGCCATGCGGATGAATAGCGATGGTAGCCTGGGAGTGTTCTATGCACCTCCCCAAAACCTTAGCGCAGAAGTGATTGGTAATGATATCACCTTAACATGGCAGCCTCCCGATACAGATATGCCTCTGCTGCGTTATTACATATACTATAACGATTCTCAGCTGCCCGATAACCCGGAGCTGAGTACAAGCTGGACTTTCACGGATTGGACTCCCCAAAGCGGCAGCTTCTATGTGACGGCACGATATATGGACGGAAGTGATTCTGCGCCATCTAATACGGTTACGGTAAGCATCGTTGCTAATGAAGATGAAGTGGTGCCTGCCATAACCGAAAATATACGGATTTATCCCAACCCGCTAAACAACTCTACTGCGGTCAAGTGGTTCAGCAGCAAAGCAGCATCGGCGGTGCTTACGGTTTACAATATGAAGGGACAAAAGCTGGAAAGCAGAATCATCCAAACTACTAAAGACAGCTGGAATGAAACCCTTTGGAATGCTTCCGGCTACTCCAATGGAGTGTATCTGCTTCGCTTGAACACCGGCACCGATGTTCTTAATCACAAGGCAATGATATTGAAGTAAGGAGTATCTAAGCATCCCTCTTCATTAGCTTTAGAAGCCGCAGCCCATCTTCTTGCTTCGCATATCTTGCTTGACATATTTACGCTGTATGGAACTTGTAATGAAAATGCTAACAACATATTAGCAAAAGTGTTATAGGAGTAATAATGAAAGTTGTACTATTATCGTGCTGCCTGATATCTATAATTCTTATCACAGGCTGTGAAGAGTTTAAAAAGGAAACACGGGACATTGTGAACTTCTTCAGTAAAACCAGTAAATCCACCACTGTAAATGGCACGGTATTAAAGTACTCTGCCACAGACACCCTGAAGGTAAGCTTCTCCATGGGGGAATTTAGCTTAAACGAACCCAATGCGGATATTATCCTCAGCGGAGGAGATACTAACGAAGCATACCTGGTAGTTTTTTACAGTGAGTACAAACCGGGTGATGCGACAGTGCAGATCAGTAGTTCGTCTCTTACAATCCAGACCAAATCCGGCAAACCTGCTCTCATCACCAAAATTGAGGGGACGCTTCCCAAGGGCATAAATCTGGATTTACTTTCCACCAGCGGAGACATCAGGATCAGCAACTTCTCTCCCCCTGCAAAAATTATTATCGAAAGCACCAGCGGTGATATCGCCATAACAAATTGCAACACCGGTAACACTAATGCCACAACTGTCTCAGGGGATATCCAATCCACAGGCTTAAAAGTAACTGACGCAATAACCTTTAATACCACAAGCGGGAATGTGAAGCTACACGGCTGCGAAGCACAACAACTTAGCGCTGATACTGTTTCCGGGGATATTGTGGTGAAAGAGAGTGCTATAAACGACATGCAGGGTTCTTCCGTATCAGGAGATATCAATATGATTAGCTCTAAAGTCCAAAAGCGTAAGTTCTCTACCACCTCTGGCGAAGTGTTGGAAAGATAAGGGCAAGTATCTCATGCCGGGATAAAACTGTGTAAGCGTAACCGCACACACCTCGTGTGCTAACAGCCGGAGGCGACTGTTATTACAGAATTTTAACGGCTCTCTTTCTATCTGGACATTATATTACACTGGGACTGATGCTTATGCTATGCGTCTGCTAACAAAGGACCCTTCCCATAGCTTATCTTCCCGGTGAAGTAGCGTCTGCGTATTTCCGGCAAGTGCTTCTTCCATGCTTCCACCCCATGCTTTTTGATGTAAAGCTGGGAGAATATCTTCATGTTATGCGGCAGCACATTTGCTCTGTCCGCTGCCGGATGCAGCTTATTGCATGGGAAATCCTCACACTCAAAACACATGGTAACTCCCTGCTTTTCTGCACAGATATAGTTCTCACAGCGGCTCTCCAAATGAGGACAATTGCCATCCACGGCACGGCAACCCGGGCAGGGGAGGCTTTCTTCCTTCATGCCATGCTGTACCAGCATATTTATCAATTCCGGATTATCTTTCGCTTTGTAGGCAGAGCATTCTCCGCAGTATATCCCGCAAGGTGAGACGAGTATAAAATCTTCTTTGTTTAACATGATGATCTCCATTACTAATCTTTGCGATACCTTTCATTCTTCCTTTAATTTGCGTCAAGCAGAAATCTAACACCAACCTTTTGGCAGTCAGCTAAAATCAGGAAAGTCCATTTTCCGACCTTGCCTGCACATGTGTTTCTTCCATTTATCATACGTATTTAATATACGGTTGATATATAGGTTATACACTTATCATTCATACATGGCAGCAAGGACAAAAAATGGATGAATCGGGGAAATCGGGACATGGTACTTACACAGGCAATGTCGGAAAAAAGCCTGTTAACCCGGTTACACACCCAGTTAACGCTGCTCCCAACCACCGTGCAGCTACCGTGTATCATGCGTATCACGAAAGATACACGGTAGCTGCACGAAGGGAACAAGTAACAGTTATTGGGTGGGAAAGGCAGGGATATGGATGATACTTATAAAAATAGAGCAGGCTTGTGCCTGCTCTTTTATGGTTTATTGACCCGTATGGGCTTAATTTAAACTTGCGGTTACCGCTTGCTCCACTTGCGCTGCAATGCTGTTGCACTGTTCAATAAGGCTTTCTGCTTCGGCAAGCACGGTGGTTTTGAAGTGCTCATCGGTGATGCCGGCAATGTTGATAAGGATGTTATAGTTGGCGGCTTTGGCGGCGCAGAGGGCGGTTAAGGCAGCCACACCTGCATCGGAGAGGGCGTTGGTATTGCCAATTTTGGCGATGCGGGCGGATAGATGCAATGCCTCCAGAGAAAGCTTCAAAGTGGCAAGCGGGGCATTGATGGCGGCTTGGGTGCTTTGCTCCATCATTGTGTTGCGCAGTTTAATCTCTTCATCCGTCTTTTTGGGCAGGCGCATGGCGTCCATCATGGCATAGAAGGCATCGGTGTCGCGGTCTATGCATTCCAGGGCTTTCAGCTTTATATCCTGTCCAATGGGGGCAATGGCATAGGCTTCGTCCTGAACCTTCTCATAGCCCTTTTTGCCGATGGTAAGGTTTGCCACCATGGCAGATAGCGCACCGCTCATGGCTGTGCAAAGGGCTGCCACACTACCTCCGCCGGGAGCGGGGGCATCGGTGGAAAGCAGGTCGCAGAAAGCATCCAGCTTCATGCTAACTAAGCTGTCGTGCCGGGCGATGGCATACTCTATCACCTTTTTATCCAGATCGAACTCGCCCAGTTCGCTTAAGCCCATGGACTGGATGGCGGTTTCCATGATCATCTTTTCCGGTATGCCGGTGCTTTCGTTCATCTTGGCAAGGTAATACTTTCCTGCCTCTACCAGAGCCGCTTTGGGGATAAGCCCCACCAGTTCGCTGCCGGTAACTTGAATGCCCATTTCGGTAGCCAGTTCGCGCACTTTATCCAGCACGGCATAGGGCGGGGTAACTTTATAGTTGGTAAGGTTAATGCTAATCTGAGCGCGGTCGTAGGCATCGATGAACCAGCCCACCGCCTTGCAATGGGTGAAAAGACCAGGGTTGTTAATCTTATTGCCGTTGGCATCCTTCATCAGCTTCCCGTCCGCATCGCGGGCAGGTTTGCCGCTTTCACGGATGGAGAGGGCGATATCGTGGGCTTTCTTTTTATCGCGGGTATTAAGGTTAATATTGTAAGCAATCAGGAATTCACGGGCACTGATGGCAGTAGTGCCGCTTTTGGCGTTGAACACATGAGGACCGAAGTCCGGTGCCCAGGCAGGGTCTTTGGCTTTGGTGGCAAGGGCTTCATATTCACCGCTGCGCACGGTTGCCAGATTGCGCCATTCTTCTTTGCTGGCTGCGTTTTCATATAAATAAACAGGTATGCCGAGCTCCTCACCCACGCGCTTGCCAAGCTTGCGGGCGTAGCCGGTACACTCTTCCATGGTCATGCCGGAGATAGGAATAAAGGGACAAACATCGGTAGCACCCATGCGCGGATGTGCACCATGGTGCTTGCTCATATCGATAAGCTCGGAAGCTTTCTTGATAGCAACAAAAGCAGCTTCCACCACGTTATCAGGCTCGCCTGCAATGGTAAATACGGTTCGGTTAGTATCGGCACCGGGATCCATATCCAACAGCACAACGCCGTTTACACCTTTAATCACGTTCGCAATGGCATCGAGAACCGCATGGTCTCTGCCTTCGCTAAAGTTGGGGACGCATTCCATCAGCTTCATACTCTATACCTCTATTTGCTTATTTTATGTATCTTAACTTTTATGATCTTCTTGGATGTGGCTTGCAGCACCTGAATGCGATAGGGCTCGATGGTAATCACCTGTCCCTGATGCGGGATACGCTCCAGATGGTCTAAGATAAGCCCGGCAATGGTTTCGTAATCACCTTCGGGAAGCTTAATACCGTGGTCGTCCGCAAGACGGTCTATTTCCACATCTGCCTGTGCCAGCCAGGTATTGGGGCTAACCTGCTCCACATCGTTATCTTCTTCATCATCGTCATATTCGTCGTCTATATCGCCCACAATCTCTTCCAGGATATCTTCCATGGTAACAATACCCGCCGTTCCACCGAAGGAATCGACGATAATCGCCATGCTGCGCTGCTTTTTCTGCATATCGCGCAGCAGAATATCCAAATCTGTATTCTCCGGGGCAAAGAGGGGCTCGTGCATGATGTCGCCAGCGCACATGTCGTCAGTGCAATCACGCTTTAGCACATCATAGATAATCAGCACGCCTACAATGTCGTCTATGTTGTTCCGATACACCGGATAGCGGGTGAAGCCCTCTTCCCGGGCAAGCTCTATTACCTCCGGGATAAGGGTGTTCTTCTGCACCGCCACAATGTCCGTGCGGGGCACCATAACGTTGCGGGCTTCCAGCTCGGTAAAATCCAGGGCATCTTCAATCATTTCCATCTGAGGAGCACTGATGCTGTCTGTTGAAGCTTGTGAAAGCAGGAAAGTAAGATCGTCCTTGGTTAAATAGTCGTATTGATTGCCTTCTGTAAGGTTAAGCATCTTGCGCAGTGATTTGTTCATCCATGTAACTATAGCGATAAAAGGCCTTAGAACATAGTAAACTAACTGTATAAGCGGGAAAAGACGCGGTACGAAAGTATCGGCATGGTCTCTGAAGATAGCTTTGGGGACAATCTCCGCGAAAAGTAGCACAATGGTACCAATTAGTAAAGCCGTCCAGCGGGGATCAAAGGCAAAATTAAGCTGGCTTACCAACAGGGTGGAAAGCGAAGCCAGCAGTACATTGGCAATGTTATTTCCAATAAGGGTTGTACCCAGAAACTTATCGGGTTGGCGCACAAAACGTAACAAGGCAGCACGGGATTTGTTACGTTTGGCAGAGTACTCCAAGGCTATTTGATCAATGGACAGCAGCCCTGTTTCGAGCCCCGAAAACAGGAAGGATAGAAAGAGAAAAAAGAGTAGAACTAATAGAGTCAGAAGTATCTGAACTAAAGCCATTTATTCGTTTACCTTCTCGTTTCTCCAGGCAATTCGTAAAGCCTGAATAAACTCATCAATATTTCCTGCCAAGAATGAATCAAGGTTATAGCTTGTCAAGCTTATTCTATGGTCGGTTACTCTGGATTGGGGAAAATTATAGGTGCGAATCTTGGCACTGCGGTCTCCGGTGGACACTTGAGCGCGCCTGGAGCGGGCTATTTCCTGTTCCTGACGGCTGATCTCTGCATCCAGTAAACGGCTGCGTAGCACCTTCATGGCTTTGGCTTTATTTTTTATCTGAGACTTCTCGTCCTGACAGGTTACCACTATCCCGGTAGGTATATGGGTGACACGAACGGCAGAATCGGTAGTATTAACACTTTGCCCGCCATTACCGGAACTGCGGTAAACATCTATGCGCAGATCATTATCATGCACTTCGATATCTATATCCTCTGCTTCGGGTAGCACCGCTACGCTTACGGCTGAGGTATGAATCCTGCCGCCGGATTCTGTTACGGGAATGCGCTGTACACGGTGGACACCGCTTTCGAAACGCATCAGCCCATAAACACTATCTCCGTTAAGTTGCATGATAACTTCTTTGTACCCACCCAAACCTGTTTCATTAGTATCCAACAGGCTAAGCTTCCAGTTCTTGGAAAGAGCATAATAGCTGTACATGCGATATAAATCGGCTACAAAGAGGGCAGCCTCTTCCCCACCGGTACCGGCACGGATTTCAATGATGGCATTTTTGGCATCATTCGGGTCACTGGGGATAAGCAAATCGCGCATCTTCAATTCTGCCTGCTCTAACTGTGCTTCCAGGCTTACAGCTTCCTCTTTGATGAGCGCTGTCATATCGGGATCGCTTTCGCTATCCAGCAGTACTTTCACTTCCGCTATATGGGTTTCCAGCAATTGATACTGCTTCCAAGCCTGGTTAATTTCGCCCAGTTCCTTGAACCTGCGCAGGCAGTCCCGATACCTTTTAGCATCGGTGATGATAGCTGGATCGCTGATCAGCTCCTGGGTTTCGTGAAGCTCTTCTTCCAGTTGGTTTAGTTTATCTCTTGGTATCAAGCTTTATCCTCTATAATGGTAACGTTGTATTCGCTGATGTCCATGTCCAAAGCGGCTTTCATGGCAACTAATGCCGTCTCCACCATGCTGTCGTCCGGAGGCTGAGTGGTGATGCGCTGCAATGCCATTCCAGGCACGGTCATCAGTTTAACCAGCGGATGCTTCAGGTTCTTACCGGAGAACTTCAGTACTTCGTAGGAAACTCCCGATATAATTGGTATCATCAGGAAATGGTAGCCCAGGCGCAGGAAGACAGGTACAGGTTTGTGCAGAATGAAAGCGGAAACAAGGGTATCGGTGATGGAAAAGATCAGTATCCCCGTAAGTAACACGAAGAACATGAAGCTGGTTCCGCAGCGTGGGTGAATAGTAGTCCACTCCTGTATCTTGCTTATTTGCAGAGGTGTTTCATGCTCGTAAGCATTAACATTCTTGTGCTCTGCCCCGTGATACTGAAACAAGCGTTTTACATCCTTCATCAGCGAAATAAGGTAAATATACAGCACGAAGAACACAATGCGAACCCCGCCTGCAAAAAGGTTGAAATAGAAATCCTGCTTGGATAGCTGCATCCAGTCCGAAAGCTTATAAGGCAGCAGCCCGAACAGCAAAAATGCCAGCCCAAAAGCAAATGCATAGCTTAACAATTCTTCTATCTTGGCAGCACCCTTGCTTTTTTGTTTGGTAATCTTGCCCTTGGCTTCGTCTTCCGCTATCAGATCCAGCTCGAAGCGATTGGCAGAGAAAGTAAGGGTCTTGATCCCGATAATCATCATCTCAACCAGAGATACAAAGCCACGGATAATGGGGAAACCAAGCACCTTATGTTTCTTGGTGAGGCTAACAAATGGCTGTTTCAGAAGCTCTATGCTGCCATCTTTGCGCCGGATGGCTGTTGCCAAGGCTTCCGGTCCGCGCATCATAACGCCTTCTATTACTGCTTGTCCGCCTACGCTGATTTCTTTTTTAGCTGTCATAATTTTCCTGTTGCTGTGTAGCAAGCCTCATTTTTCGCCATGTAAAGAAAAACGCCATTAACCGCAGTACAAGCCGACGGTATCAATGGCGTGATAATAAACGTGCTTTCTAATTCTCGGTTTTAGTAACTGGAACGCCGTATTTCTTGTTAAATTTCTCTACGCGTCCGGCGGTGTCGATAATCTTTTGTTTGCCTGTGTAGAAAGGATGGCAAACGTTGCAGATATCTACCTGCATATTGCCTTTAGTGCTGCGGGTTTCGAACACGCTGCCACATGCGCAAGTCACAGTGGCTATTTCGTACTTAGGATGAATTCCCTGTTTCATGTATCTATTGCTCCTTGTGTAAATTCACTGGGGTTTGGGACAAAGAATCTGAATGCAGGCTATGTGTCAACTAAAAAAGGGGAGCAATGCAAGTTCAGCTATCTGAATCAGTTCCTCCTCCGGTATTTGCATCTAATAACTGAGGGATTGGTGCGAAATTTGCATGAATATGAGCTATAGATATGATTTCTGGAGAAACAATGAAGTACATCATTAGGCTTAGCTTCTTCCTGGCAATGCTTTTACCATTGCTCTTGGGAGCAACCTTACCTACTTGCTATAACACCTATGCCCAGATAACAGCCATGCTGCAGGGCTTTGAACAAAGCCATCCCGATATCGCCAAAGTGCATATAATCGGTTATTCTCAGCAAGAGCATATCCCGATCTATGCCATACAAATATCGGATAATGTATTGCAGGACGAAGACGAACCAGCCATGTTATTCGTGGGGCAAGTGCATGCCGAGGAAGTTCTGGGCGTACAGATTACGCTTAACAACATTGCTGAAATCTTAAACAACAGTCAGCAAATACCATACGTTCAGTGGATCAACCAGTTTGAAATGTGGTTCGTTCCCACCGCCAATCCCGAAGGGCACAACGTGGTTACTTCCAACACGGACGTAACTTACCGTAAGAACAAGCGGGATAATAATCTTAATGGCATCTTTGATTATGACACTTCTCAGCCCGGTTATGACATAGATGGTGTGGATTTCAACCGTAACTTCGATTACAATTGGGTTCATGGCGACACACTTATGCAGCCCGGTGGTTTGGAAGTGTATGATTATTATGGTGGTCCAGCCCCTTTGAGCGAATCTGAAAACCATGCGATTAAGGCGTTAGCGGATCAGAAGAAATTTGTGTATTCCATTGTTTGGCACAGCTCCCGCACCGGCAACTTCTCCGAGAAGCTATATTACTCTTTCAATTGGAAAGAGGTTCGCCCAAGTCCTGATCTTAGCTTTATAGCATCTATAGCCAATGGTGTAGGCTCTCAAATAGAAAAAGAAGCCGGAGGTGGCACCTATGAAGTTTATCCCAACCTAAGCCGTAAGGGTGCTTTTCATGACTGGATGTACCAGCAATATGGCACAATTCAATTATTAATAGAATGTGGCACACGGAACATTCAGCCAGATTCCCTCCTTATGGAAAATACCATCCAGCGTTGCAAACTTGGAGTTCGCTGGCTGTTAAACCGGGCAATGTTGTTTTCCACAAATGTTAGTTCCAGCTCTATGCTTACCGGAAAAGTCACCGATGCTGTTACCAGTCTGCCTCTGGAAGCGGAAGTAATAATCCAGCAACATCATGCACCGTGGTTTAAGCCTCGCACCACCAAAGCATCCACTGGCAGATTTTATCGTCCACTTGCTACGGGCAGCTACACGCTTCAGTTTCGCAAAAAAGGTTATTTTGATACGATTGTCCCCAGTGTGTTAGTTTATAACGGCAATTGGACAATGCGCGACTTTACTATGCAGCCTAAACAACCTGCCATATTTAGTGCCTCTGTCCGCAACGGCACTCAGGACATCTCTGCAAGAGTAATAATTGGCAGTTACCAGCCTGATACATTGTATGTGAACGGAGATTTTATCTATAGCGGCTTTGAGGGAGAGTACCCCATCGAGATATATGCGGAGGGCTATTATCCTTTCATTGGCACGATCAGCCTGACTGCGGGGGATAATTCCAACCTCTATCAGCTTAGCCCTGCCGAAACTATCTTCTCCGAATCCTGGGAAACAGGGACTTCAGCATGGGAGATCGAGGGACCATGGGTGCGCCAAAACGTGCTTTCGGCTTCCGGATATGCCCTCACCGATAGCTGGGGCGGCAAAGGCTTGTACTTACAAAACTGCGACGTGTGGATAAAGAGTATTAACCCCATCAGTATTCCTGCGAGTACCCAAGCATATCTGGTTTTCGATTCCCATCTATACACCGAATGGACTTATGATCCCGTAACTGTTGCTGTGTCCGTGGATGGCACGGATTGGCAGGTATTGTGGGAAAAATCCGGCAGGTGGGACATCTGGCGTAAGGAGTTTGTGTCCTTAACCCAATATGCAGGACAGAGCATATATCTGCGCTTCCGCCTTACCGATTCCTCCACGCACTTGGAGCTTACCGATCCGGGATGGACGATAGACAACATTGCCATAATCACCGGCACTTCCAGCCCTTCTGCAGATGATCTTAGCCCCATGGTACCGGTTAGTGCCCTGTACCCTAATTACCCCAATCCCTTTAACCCCGAGACCACTATTAGTTTCAGCCTGGCAAAGCCAATGCCCACCAAGCTGAGGATTTATAACCTGAAAGGACAGCTTGTGCGCAACTTAGTTAGCAACGAGATGCCCAAGGGCGATCATAAGATAGTTTGGAACGGATTTGATGACAAAGGTCTGCCTGTCGGTAGCGGAGTTTATCTCTACCGTCTGGAAGCAGGCGATTACACCCGCAGTATGAAAATGGTACTGATGAAATAGTCCTTTGGAGTGATGCAATACTTCTCCTGCTACAGCAGACAAGAGCTATAGCAGCGGTTGCAATTGCATCACTCTTTTCTTTTTTTTCTTTGCTCAATCTCCCTCCTGCAATACTTTATCAATAAACCCTTCAAGCTATGTAGCAAAATTATACAAAGAGGTTCTATATGAAAAAGATACTGCTTATTACTCTGATCTTGATGAGTACCATTGCTTTAAGAGCATTACCTGATATCCGCATTGAGGCAGAGACAGGTATTGCTGTTTCCGGCTATAATGACGTTCGCATACCCAATAGCGGAAACAATACTATGTTCTCCCTGAAGAATGATCTTGGGCTACAATCTGCCCTAAGTACACGTTTAAGCGTTCATTACCGCATCACTCCCCGGCATCAGATATCGCTGATGGCGGCACCCTTAACCCTAAAAGCCGAGGAGAAACTCACCAAAGATGTGGTTTATCAAGGCAAACACTTCTGGAGAAACGACCTTGTGAAAACAGAATACCGTTTTGATTCCTACCGCCTGCAGTATCGCTACTATCTGCCCAGGGAGTTTGTAGGAATCCGCACCGTGGGTGCATCAATTAAAATGCGTGATGCCGAGATATTACTGGAATCCTCCAGTAATAAATCCAGTAAAACCAACACCGGCTTTGTCCCCCTGCTAAGCATTAATGCAGGCTACAGAATAAATAACGAACTGGATTTAGTGCTGGAAGCCGAGGGCTTGGCATCTCCCTATGGCAGAGCTGAAGATGTGTTTGTAGGTGCATTTTATGACGTCCACAAACGCCTGAAAATTAAAGCCGGATACCGCATCCTGGAGGGCGGGGCAGATAATGAAGAAGTTCTTACCTTTGCTGCGGTGCATTATGCTTTGTTGGGATTTCAGGTAAGGCTGTAACTAACTATAACCCATTGTGATAATGGGATGCAATACAACAATTGAGGGAGACATCTGAGGAAGATGCCTCCCTCACTTTTGTGAGTAATTTAAACCTTCCCTGCTTCTATTGCAGTATCATTGCAGATTCAATCCCCACAAAATCTGCAATAAATCTGTAATGATACTGTAATGGAAAAGACGATCGCACATGCGCTACACCCCTTGTCTTACGCAGGTATCCGGCTGATTATGTTGTATAAGAATTGATTAACTACTTTAACTACACGCAAGGAACCTCGTGAGGCATCGGTCTGGATGCCAGCCTCCGCTGGCAAGACAGTGAAGGGAAATCTTGTGGTCTGGACAATTCCAAGCTCTCATGGAAGGATGCCAGCCTCCGCTGGCAAGACAGTGAAGGGAACCTGTGCAACATTCATTAGCCGTCTGTTTCATCTATACCCCTGCAATTCTGTAAAATCGTCTATATATATAGAAACTGGTTCCACCTTCAGTCGAAAGCAGAACCAGTTTGCTTATCAGTTATTGTTTATCGTGCTTACTTAGCAGGCGCGTTCTGGAATGCCTTTACGTAATAGAATCCTCTGTCGCTTGTAGCGTCAGTATATTGAAGCGAAGTGGTGGTTCCCAGCAAAGTGAAGGGACCCTCAGGACTATCACTTCTGTAAACCTTATATTGATTGGCGTTAGGAATTGCATTCCACTGCACCATAACTGATGCCCCTGTATCCATTATTGAAACAACGGGTGTAGCCAGCGTTGCAGGAATTGCACTTCCACTCACGGGTAAATTGAGCACAGAATTGGTAGTGGAGTTCGTAGTTACCACCACATTCCCACTATATGTACCAACTGTCACTGGCGCAAATGTAAGCGTAAATACCTTGCTACCTGCCGGTTGAACGTCAATGCGATAACCAAGCCTATCTCTTTCAGGCTCTACAATATCACCGTCTCTGGAATTTGCAGAACGAACCGCTTCAATACTATAAGCATTGGGACAGGTGATGTAACCTGCAAGCACCTGAGTACCGGTATTCTGGATAGTGATTTGCTGTGTGGATGTAGTTCCCTGCACCAAGGCACCGAAGCTAAGCGGAGTTACAGGCATGGAGATAACAGCACCCTGCACGCCGGAAGGAACAGTTATCTTTATATTGGGACGTCGGTTAACACTGCTCCCACCGCTATACACATTAGTTTGATCACTGTTATCATTCCATGTATACCGGTATCCATAAGTAACATCCGAGTATTGGATAGTACCGCTATGAGACCATTCAGCTACTAAGCCAAAAGCCGTGTCTACAACAATGTTATCCACTCCATTCCACGTAAAGGGTGAGGATAGAACCAGCATGTCATAACCGCCGGCAACAGGAACATAAGCTCCATTGCTATATACTGTTAGCATGCTCTGTGCCGTCTGCCAGGATTGCACGTTAGTAGAGCTGGTGTGTTTCATGCGAATAACATAGTTATTAAGTGGCAATTCTGGCGTAGAGACAATGTAGAATCCCAACTGAGTAATGTTAATTGGCCCATATATACCCGCTGCATTTAACTCTGCCTGTGTATATACAGACTGCCCGTGTGAGCTCTTATAAGTTAGATTGACAGGGGAAGCACTGTTGTTATCGGAAACTGCAGTACCACTACCAATAATGGCAGATGCAGCCGAAGAACTTTGTGGAGTTGCCTGCACGGTAGCGGTAGCAGAGGATTCCTCTGTATCATAAAGGGCTTTTACAAAATAGCTGTAGGTAGTACCATTAGTAACGGCAATATCGTAATAGCTAAGCACAGTCACGTTATCCAGTAGTGTGCTGTTTCTATAGATGTTATAGCCGGATGGCAAGCCGGATATAGGAGCCTGCCAGGTAAGGGCTACTGTTCTGTTGCTGCCCTGGGCGGTAAGGTTTATTGGTGGAAACAGAATACTGGTATCCGGGAATAACTTAATTCTGATGTTGGGCAGACTGGTGCTTGCAGAAAGGCTAATGGGAGCGGTAGTATCACTATGATTTTGTCTGGCACGGCTTGTGGAGGTAACTGAATTGTACCAATGTGGATAGTTACTAACATAAGCTTGATATCCCTTCACAGTGAGGATAGCCAGATTTTGCCCTAAATAATCAAACATCGTATTCAGGTTTACTTCCATCCATCCAGTATCAGCGGAGTTGGTGTATATTCCGTTGTAAACAAGGGTATAACCATCCAGGCTATAGTTACCGGTAGCAAGCGTGCTTTCTGAAGTATTCTTCATGTATATTGATACTGCTTCGATACCGGAAACATCAGTTCCGCTCGCTTTGTTAAAGGCAATTGCTTTGATTGCTCCCGCTACTCCCAGCTCTGAAGCCAGATAAATGGCTTCATGGGCAGAGTAATTGTAGTATCTGTCCAAGGGATATGCTTGTGTAGCAGTACCGGTACCAATGATTACCTCTGTTGGTGCTCCAATCTCAAGTGATTTGCTTGCAGTTGCACCAAATAGTCCGGCAGTAGCATTAAACAGCAGATTAGCCAGAGTGCCTATGGGTAGTGATGACGAAGCACTTAAACTGAAATTAAGGTTGACGCTGCTATTAGCTGCTATTGCGGGAAACACTGCATTACCATTTATAACGGTGATTCCGGTTGTAGCACAGCTCATAGTGGCTGCACCCGCAGAACTATTTGCCCCACCTGTATTGTTCAGTGAAATCGTGATGGTGGCTGTTTCGCCGGGATCCAGATTACCATCATGATCTCCGGTAGTATCTGTGACAATAAGGCTGCCAAAACCAAGTATGGGGCTGTAAACAGTAACGGGGAAGCTTAGATTCCATGTGTCGCCACTTCCGGTAACTGTTAAAGCAAATTGAATAGTGTGCCCCGCAGGACATGAACCGGAAACACTGTAGCGGTACTGACCTGTGCCATTCGCCACAGATAGGGCTGCTATCGTTCCATAACTTACGGTGGAGTTTACAATTGTTACATATGGATCAGAGGTGCTTAGAGTTGCACTAACGCTTGTTGCTGATGCATCTCCCACATTTTTCAGCGAAACGGTAACGTAGTCCGTTTCCCCGGGCTCTATCTGACCATTGCTATTTGTATCATTATGCACTATATCCATGATGGTCATATTAGGACCCGGCTCTACTAACGGTACAGTGGTAATATATAGCGCACTGTTGTTGTTTAACACGGCTGCCGCTGTAGGATAAAGGTTGTTGAAAGTGTACTCCAAGCCTACAGTTTGGTTGTAATTCTGGATACCAACTGTGGCATAACTACCATGGTTAGGTGCACCGGCAGAATCTATATTGTTAACGGTGTTATACTGTATTAGGATGGGACCATCACCCGTGCTTGTGGAAACATAACGGTGATCATAAAGGATAATCTGGAATGTCTCTTCGCTGGTTCCATTATACCCGTTTAGCATCCGATACCATTCAACGATAAAGCGATTGTTAGCCGAGTCATAATAAGTGCAAACCTGGCTGTTCGTACCTGTGGCAAGATCATCCCAGAAACCGGCTATCATCGGGCTGGGTCCCATTGCCCCCGGAAGCCTGAAGTTCCTAAATTCACCATTTGCGGTTACACCCATAGCAATAAAGCCGTTACTGCATACAGTTATCTGGGAATATTGAGTGCCATAGAAACTGAAATTGAATGGCAAGGTTACAACTGCCAGAGACTGAGCAGTGTATGAAGAACTAATCTGATCTCCTTCATTTCCACTGTTATAAACATCATTAATCGATAGTAGAGTTCCGCTACCTCCATTTCCGGGGGCAATCTCTACCCAATTGTAAACAGGTCTGTCCGCGTAACTATAATCACCTGTGTCGTAGATAACATATCCATAGGAATCAGGACCAAGAGGATCGTTAACGGTTACATTACCCACAGTCAAACTTAAGGGTATATACTGCTCAAAACCTGCACTATTGTAAACCCAAAGGTCTGCCGGAATAACCATCCCGGGCAAGCACAGTGCATTCACATACACAGAGAAATTACCCGAAGGTTGAACTGTCTGCCCTGAGGTTGCTGTACCATAGGTAACTACTTGCGGAGTAATCGTAATATACTCACTTGCGCTTACAAGCTCGGCAGATAAACCGCTAAGAGTAGCCGTACCGGAATTGCTAAGCACAAATCTGATTGCAGCTGATTCATCAGGATCAAGAGCAGCATCCTCACCATCAATAATCGTTTGTGAAACAAGGGATATCTTTCCATTGTAGATAAGCAAATGCTCTGAAATAGAATACGGTGTTCCAATCGAGCTTGTTAAGGATAAAACAAGGCGAATGCTGGTTCCATTCGGACAAGAGGCATCGATATCCACTATCACCGGGCTTGCATTACTCACGGTACTGCCGGTCAGGATGTCCCCATATGTAATTGATGAATTCTGGATGGCGATGTAGGGGCTTCCACAAGTGATAGTACCCGATACACCACGGATATGGGTAGTGCCGCTATTTTGTAAGGGGAAAGTAAGCTCTATGCGCTCTCCTGCATTAACTAAGCCATCGCCATTACCTATGGAAGAACCGATGTTATCGTCACTAATCGCAATAACTCCGGGGATTATTCCGCCGGCAACGATAGATAGATTTTGTTGCAAGGGCTTAAAGTTATGCCCGGATACAGTAATCACTCCAGTACCTTCGCTTAAGGGGGAGGGCAAGCTAAGCACAGCCAGTCCGTATTCATCACTATAGGCACGCGCAAGGATAGTGCTGCCATAGGACAATGTTACACATTGCCCTTCCACTGCAACGCCATTGGCGTCTTTAACCACTACATCCAGCAAACTATAGCCCACCGGAATAGACGTGGGAGCAACAATCTGGTAAGTAGAAGGAATACCAATAAATACTTCCATACTTGGGTCACCTATCAGGTTACACCAGTGAGCGGAGTAATTTGCTCCGGCTGTATGGGTAAGACCGTAAGTTTCAAAAAGATACAGTTTGCCATGCAGCAGGGCTTCACCCATGGTACGCATCCCTTGGGTTAATATCCCCGCAAAGATACCTCCATCAAGGGTGTTGTTATAGCCTGTATGGGTTCCTGTGGTAGCCATACCAATCGTAGTAACCGCACCGGCAGGGGCACTTTCAGTTCCCAGGCGGGTAAATGCTTCAGAAGTAGAGGTTGAGTTTTCAAATGTACCAGTTCCACAAGTGATATTCACCGTATGTGGAACCCGGTAACTATTTGTAATACTGGTTGATGGAGACCATCCACTCATACCCAGCCAGCCACGATAGTTAAAGATACCTACACCCATACTAAGGGCGGTATTCATGCTTGTTGCGCTTGGCTGTGAACCATAAAGCTCGGTAAAGGTGTAAGCAGGATTTACCTCAAGCGCATACTCTTTAATATACTTGTTTATGTATATTGTCGAGATACCTGATGGATCCCAATCTCCCACCAATAGCATCCGGTTCAACCAGGCTGCGTTAGCGATATTAATATCACGTTCGTATAGCAAGGTCTTATATACAAGATTTCTAAATTGAACGGTGGTTTCCGCAGATATTCTACCGATAAAGCAATCTCCCAGTGTGTCTGTCCCATCCAGATGGGTATAAGGATAATCCCCTTCGCCACCATAAGTTGAGTAAGTTTCTGTATATGTAGGTATAGGGAAACTACCGTTTGTATCACCGATAATAATCACATAATCGGGTCTGGTGTTTACATTATCGTATCGGGTTTGGATTGCTGTCTTCACTGTGCTGGTTGTAGCGGAGGTTAAGCTAAGCACTTCCACTTCCGCACCCTTCTGTCTCTTCCATTTTACAAATTCATCCAGAGCACTGGTAAAATCTGTATCTGTATATGTCCCGTGAATAATAAGAATACGGGGAGGGGTATTGGCTAACACTGCGCCACGGTAGTCTTCAAAGTTCACTATACGGGCTGCCAAAATGGGAGCAAATACGGAAGATATCTGCTGTGGCTCTGCGCTCAATTCGTTTTCGCCTCTTCCACCCGTGAAGTTCACTTTCAGCTCTATGGAGCTGCGTACTTCCAGTTCCTTGGTTACGGGATTGTAACTAAAGGGCGATACTTGCAATGTAATTACGCGCATCCCTCTTATGATCTGCGGATCGCCATAACGAACCACGGTTTCGGGATAGCTGCTACCGCGCAGGTAATAGTCTCTATCTATATTAAGTGCTTTCGGTCCGCCGGATTCGTTGTCTTCCTGAAACGGATAAGCATCAAAACCTGTTATCTTACTTTGCTGTACATTCAGGGCTTCTATCTGCACATTTCCCGTTGCGGGAATGGCTATCATAGTGCTTAGCACCGGAAGCTCCGGCATCCCGATATCTCTGGTAAAGCCACTGTCGGCAAGTTTTATCCGGGAATAGGACTTGCCGTCAAGCTTCTCCGTGGCAAATTCGTAGGAAGGAAGCTGAAAACTGAGAGTGAGAGAATTATTGCTTTTGCTGTTTACTCTAAAAGCCGAGTTTACAGCCTGAGTTGAAACATTGCCGGTGCTGGCTGACAAAATACTTGCCACCAACAACACTACAATTATAAAGTAGTTACGCATGAAATCTCCTATATCGACACATATTTTCTATTGAGATGTTAAACGTTGCAATTTGCGGTGCAATACTAAGATTATTTTGAGGTGTTACCGGTTGCTAAGGCAAAATGTTTTATGCTTTGGAAGGGCGTATCATTAATTAATGGACTCTGGAGCAACGGGTGAAATGTTATTTTAACTCCATGAATTTATCGCAAACTGCTCTTCCAAATGCAATACACAAATCCAAAAGCAAATTCATCAGAATAGTTCATTCCATCCTCATACACAGGGCGAGCCACTTTGATAGATCTCATTTTCCACGGATATATCCGTTGATATCACATTTTTCTGCCCCCTCTGCTCCATTTCTATTACACGCAGAAATTCGCATACCACACATAGGTGATCCTGCCACGACCCTGCCGCATTGCGGCAGGGTCGTGGCAGGATTGTGGCAGGGTGGTATTTGGTTTTCTGCGTGTAATAGAGATGGAGCTTAAAGAGGGAAAAGAGAGATATGAGAACGGATTTTGAACGGATTTTGTAAGGATTATAGCCGATTTGCGGGTTAAAGTAGTTATAGGTATGTTTTGGTTAAATACTCTACCTCAGTAGTTTATGCGCTTTCTAACAAGAGAAGCAACGTTTATGATATCTTACTGGAATCCGACAATCCGTGATGATCGGTTTCATCCGCTAAATCCGTGTTACTATTTGCCTTGCTTACAATGCGACATCTTAGGGGTGAAACTCGGAAACATAGCGGAGCAGTTTTTTATTGACATATTGGCACCGTAAACAGACATGGAATGAAATAGGATAAACAGGTAAAGATGGATATTATCAGAACACATAATCTAAGCAAAGAATACCACATGGGCAAGGTTAAGGTACACGCTCTCATTGGGATAGATATCTGTATAAAGCAAGGTGAATTTGTTGCCATCATGGGGCCTTCGGGTTCCGGGAAAAGCACCTTGATGCACATCATTGGATGTTTAGACCGCCCCACCGAGGGAGAGTATTATCTGGACGACGTGCTGGTAAGTGCCATGCCAAAATCTGCTCTGGCAACTGTCCGTAATCATAAGATTGGCTTTGTATTCCAGTCCTTTAATCTGTTACCCCACCTGAATGTGCTGAAAAACGTGGAACTTCCCCTGATGTATGGAGGGATGAACGCCCGTAAACGCAATATCCGGGCACGGGAAATCCTGGAAGGGGTTGGCTTGGATGATAGATTGAAGCATAAACCAACCGAGCTATCCGGCGGGCAGAGGCAAAGAGTGGCGATTGCACGGGCAATAGTGAACAATCCCTCTATTCTCTTGGCAGATGAGCCTACAGGGAACCTGGATTCACAAGCCGGAGGAGACATCCTGCAGATTTTTGAAGACCTGCACAAAGCCGG
Organism: Candidatus Cloacimonetes bacterium HGW-Cloacimonetes-3; assembly: GCA_002840645.1. Taxonomy (GTDB): domain Bacteria; phylum Cloacimonadota; class Cloacimonadia; order Cloacimonadales; family Cloacimonadaceae; genus Cloacimonas. The sequence goes on along the minus strand of PHBO01000003.1, from coordinate 85,312 downwards.
TAACACAGTAATTATGGTAACTCACGATCAGGCTGTGGCAGACAGAGCTGATCGCATAATTCGCATCATGGACGGTAAAATCTTCGATGGCAATCCCCTTAGCTGAATCCATTAGAATCGGGCTTGCAGATATCCTGATGCGCAAGGTGCGCAGTGTGGTTACCGTGATCGGCATCGTGCTTGGCGTGATGTGCATCATGGTGGTGCTGGCAATTGTAAACGGCATGAACAAAAGCACCATGGCATGGATGCAGGAACGCGGTGGCTTGAACAAAATTGAGGTTCAGGCAAATTGGAATTACGACTTCTCTAAGGGAGGTGATCCAAGCTTCACCCTGAAAGAAATCCGCTTCATAGAATCCCAAATCCCCGAAGCAACTGCTTTTAACCCAACGATAAGTAAATGGAATTCCACTTTAACTAACGGAGATAAAAGATTCAGCGGTTGGGTAGGCGGAGTGATGCCGGATATGACCATCGTGGATGAATGGGATGTGGATAAAGGCAGATTTGTTAAGGACATAGATGTGCAGAATAACAGCAATGTAATTGTCCTCGGCTCGGAAGTTGCCCAAGACCTGTTTGGCAACCGTAATCCCATTGGCAATACCATCACTCTGGACGATACCAAGCTGATGGTGGTGGGGATAATGAAGTATAGATATATGAAGCCTCAGGGTGGAGGAGCAGCTTTTAGCGAAAACTATCTGGACTATCTAAACCAACGCAGCTTTGTCCCACTATCCACCATGCTTAGCAAAATAAATCCCGGTACTAAAATCGCTAATCTCGACATCCGTGCAGCAAATCCTGCTGCCGCAGCAGTACTGAGAAAGAAAGTGGAAAACACAGTATTGAACCTGAAACACGGGAAACGGGTGTTTCAGGTAAACTCCGCCAAAGAACAAATGGAATCGATGAAAAAGAACAACATGATATTCAGCGTAATCTTTGTCCTGATAGCGGTTATATCGTTGTTGGTGGGGGGAATAGTGATAATGAATATCATGCTGGCAGCTATCAAAGAAAGAACACGAGAGATAGGAGTTCGCCTTGCCATTGGTGCCAGAGGCAGAGATATATTCTTGCAGTTTCTGGTGCAAACCGTGTTGATAACATCTATGGGTGGTGTGCTTGGCATCCTTTTAGGATATGGCATACTGGGGCAAGTGAGCAAGTTTTTGGAAATAAACGTGGTGGCGTCAGTGCAAATGATCTGGGCTGCCTTAAGTGTATCTGTGGGGGTTGGCTTAATCTTTGGGGTTCTGCCCGCAGTTCGGGCTTCGCGGTTAGACCCTGTGATAGCGTTAAGGGAAGAATAATGGGTAAACAGAAACAAAATACCGGTATGGCGCATCAAATCTTTATGTGGCTGACTTCATACCTGCGGGTAGCAATAATCGATATGTACAAATTGTACCTTTATATTACAATACCCAAACGCCGCAGGAACATGATGCACGATGTAGGTAACTTCTTGAAGAAGCTGCACAGCCGGATCACTTCGGAACGCATCCTTAAGGAATCCGGTAGTTTAACATATATCTCGCTGCTTGGCTTTGTGCCTTTTTTTACGTTTTTAGTGATGATAGCCCCGGATTTACCCTTTCTGAACCTAAGCGAGAAATTCAAAGATATAGTAGGGAAAAACTTTATTCCCGGCTCGGCAGAAGCTATTATGAACTTCATGGATGAGATGCTGATCAGACGCCGTATAGGCTTTAATATCTTTAATTTTGTGATTTTACTTGTGTCTTCCTATTCCTTATTCAGGGTTATTCGCGATACTTTTGATCGTATCCTCAGTATGGAGCTAAGCGTGAAGCAGGATTTGCTTACCCAGGTGGTGAAGTTCTTCGGAACGATTGTGTTTGGGTTGATAATAATGATAGTGCTGTTTTCCAGCTCTTCTGTCCCTTTGATTTCCCGTTTACTAAGAGTGCCGTTGCTGCGTTGGCTGCTGTATATAGTGCCGTTTGTGCTGCAATTCCTGGGCTTGATGTTCATGTATATGCTGCTGCCCTCGGTAAGGATAAAGCGGTCATCGCTGTTCAGGGGAGCTTTTTGGACTACCGTTATCTGGGTGTTGGCAAAATCACTTTTCGACTTCTATATCTATAATCTAACCAGTGTTCAGGCAATTTATGGAGTTATGGCTGCACTGCCTATATTCCTGCTGTGGATATATGTAAACTGGGTTATAATCCTGGGTGGAATTGTGTTAGTGAGCATGATAGATAATCCCGATACGGATGATTTGCTACGCAAAGAGCCGCATAGGGTGGTGCGTGTAACCTTGGAAATGTTTTCCAATCAGAAGCTTAATGAACGCCTAAAAGGTGATATTTCCAAGAAGGATCTTAAGAAGTTTATTGAAGCTATCGAAGAGGAAGGAGATGTATGAAGAAATATGCGCTGATAAGCGTTAGCGACAAAACAGGAATAGAGACGCTTGCCATGCAGCTGGAAAGCCTTGGTTATACTATTCTGTCCACCTCCAATACCGCCAAGTATCTTAAGCAGTTTTGCCCTTCCTTAGTGCAGGTTTCGGAGCTTACCGGCTTCCCTGAAATACTGGATGGACGGGTGAAGACCTTGCATCCCACCATTCATGCAGGAATACTGGCAAAGCGCAATGATGCCACGCATATGCGCACGATGGAAGAACATGCTATTGATTGCATAGATATCGTGGCGGTGAACCTGTATCCTTTTTCCACTGTGCGTAATAAGCCAGGCTCCAGCCATAGCGAGATAGTGGAAAACATAGATATTGGCGGACCAAGCCTCATCCGCGCAGCAGCAAAGAATTATACACATGTTTGTGTATTGACAGACCCCTTGGATTATCCTGCTACTGTGGAGCATCTTAAGCAGGAACAGCGCGTACCGGAAAGCTGGAGCGGTTATCTGGCACAGAAAGCTTTTGCCATGGTTAGCCGCTACGATGCCGATATAGCGGACTACTTCCTGCAGCTTGTTGAAGAGACTCCTGCTATTAGCCCTATTCCGCCTTGTGTGGATGTGTCTTGCAAGCTGTTCAGTGCACTCCGCTACGGGGAGAATCCGCATCAGCAAGCCGGTTTCTATTCTGAAATAAGCCAGGGTTTCAGCATTCTGCATGGCAAAGAGCTGTCCTTCAATAATTATGTGGATATCGATGCATCTTTTCGTGCTATCAGGCTGTTCGACCCGCCAACAGTGGTGATAATCAAGCATGCCAATCCTTGCGGTATAGGCAGCGGAGCAAGCCTGGCAGAAGCTTATGAGAAAGCCTTTGCTACAGATACCCTGTCGCCTTTCGGGGGCATCGTGGTAGTGAACCGTAGCCTGGATATGGAAACAGCTAAGCAGATAAACCGCATCTTTACCGAGATTATCATTGCTCCCGGGTTCGAACCGGAAGTGTTGGATATGCTACGAAAGAAGAAAGACAGACGCCTCATCAGCTATGAACCTGTGATGCTGGAAACTCCTGTTAATCCTCTGGAAATCAAAACCCTTACCTGGGGCTATCTGGCGCAGGAGTGGGACTTGGTGAACGAACCCAACGAAACATGGCAGGTAGTTACAGAAAGACAACCGTCTCTAAGGGAATGGAAGGCTATGAGCTTCAGTTGGAAGGCGGTGTCCGTGATTAAGTCCAATGGCATTGTGCTGGCAACTGAAGATATGGTTATTGGCTTTGGCATAGGGCAAACTTCCCGTATAGATTCCACCTCTATAGCAATCTGGAAAGCACAAAAGTTTGGGCATGAGCTTAGCAATGCTACATGTGCCTCAGACGGCTTTTTCCCCTACCGTGATTCTATAGATGAACTTCATAAACACGGCATAAAAGCAATCATTCAGCCCGGGGGTTCCAAGGGAGATGAAGATTGCATCAAAGCCTGCAACGAACTGGGTATCACGATGGTATTTACAGGTTATAGACATTTCCGTCACTAAAATGTTTGACAGAAAAGCAGTCCTCAGAAAGATGGTCAAAACTAACGCGGAGATGTGTCCGAGCTGGTTGAAGGAGCACGATTGGAAATCGTGTATATGTGCAAAACGCGTATCTAGGGTTCGAATCCCTACATCTCCGCCATTTAGATCCTTCCCGAGGCTCTCTTTTGTATAAATTAAGGAGATTCTCATGATAAAAAGCAAACCTATCCTCATTGGTTGCATCATCTTCCCTCTCATCCTTATAGTAGGCTTTTTCATCGGGTTTATTAGTACCATCGGAAGTGGTGGCAACTTATCTAAGACCAAGATTCCAAGCAACGCATGGCTGCGGGTGAACCCCAGTGCCGTGATTTCCGACTATAGCGAAATGCAGCCCATCAAGTGGTTAGGCGATTCCGGCAACAGTGCCGAAGACATGGCGCGTAAGATACGTGCCGCAGCAGGCGATTCGCGCATAAAAGGCATGCTGCTGGAACCAAGCTTTATCCAGACCAATTACCCTGCGCTTGCCGAGATCGGTCTTGCTATTGCAGATTTCAAGAAATCAGGAAAGCCTGTAGCAGCCTATGGAGACTATTTCTCCCAAGGCGATTACCTTCTTGCTACCTTTGCAAACGAGATATACATGGAGCCCTCCGCTTCTGCAGGACTAATCCTTGAAGGCGTATCCACCAATCTGATGTTCTACAAAGAGCTGTTCGACAAACTTGGCATCAAGATGCATATCCTGCAATCCGGTGAATTCAAAGGCGCAGGCGAGCCTTATTCCCAAACCTCGCTAAGCCCCGGTACCAGGGATAATATCGATGCCGTGCTAAAAGACCGTTACACCCTGCTGCTAAAGGATATAGCTTCCAGACGCAAGCTTAGTATCGAAGACATCACCAAGGTATTCGAAACGCGTGAGGACTACTTCCTGCATGCCAATACCGCCAAAGACCTCAAGCTGATAGATCACCCTATGGGACGCGATGCCATGCTAACAAAGCTTAATCTGGATGAAGATAGCTTTGTGAATATCTCCGATTACAGTTCCAGCCAACCCAAGCAGGCACCGGACAAGATTGCTGTGGTTTACCTGAATGGTCAGATCAGCCCCCAAGTTGGTGGCGAATTTACCGGTAACAGCATGATTAGTGCTGCCAAGGTAAAGAAGATAATAGAGGACATCCGCAAGGACAAAGGCGTGAAAGCCGTTGTACTGCGCATCAACAGCCCCGGCGGCAGTGCGCTGGAATCCGAGAAGATTTACCAGCAATTGCTGAAACTAAAGTCAGACATGCCTATCGTGGTATCTATGGGGGGCGTGGCTGCTTCCGGCGGTTACTACATTTCCTGCGCTTCAGATTATATCATGGCGGATGAAGCCACCATCACCGGCTCTATCGGCGTGATTATGATGGTGCCGGAAACTGTGGGCTTAGGCAAGAAACTTGGGCTAAGCACCCAGACCCTGAAGCACGGCAAGTTTGCCGGAGCATTTAACCTTTTCCAAACCTACGATCCTGTGGTGCTTGCTTCGCTGCGTAGAAGCTCCACAGCTACCTACGACGAGTTTAAAGCCCGTGTTATCTCTGCCCGTAAGTATCAGCCGGGCACTATTGATTCCGTGGCAGAAGGCAGAGTGTTTAGTGCCGCAGCCGCAAAGAAACTACGCTTGATAGACGAAATCGGCACCCTTGAAACAGCCATTGCCAAAGCTGCCAACCTCGCTAACACTAAGAATTATAGTGCCATAAACTTCCCTACCAAGACTACCATTCTGGAAGCCTTGAAGAACTCCGACATCATGAAAATGAGGCAGGCTATGCGCCTGGCAACTGATCCTGCTGCAGAGTTAGAGCGCACTTTGCGCCAAATACCCGCCACCGGAGAGTGGCAATACTTGTTACCATACAAACTGGATTAATATGAAAAAAGATAGTTTTAATACCGAAATCATCGTGAACGTGCACCCCCTGGAAAAGCGGGTCGCAGTCCTCGAAGATAACCGCCTCGTGGAGCTCTTTGTAGAGCGCCGTGACAAACAAAACCCCGTTGGCAACATCTACAAGGGAATCGTGAAAGACGTGCTTCCCGGCATGGGTGCTGCATTTATTGAAATTGGCTTGGAACGTACCGCCTTCCTGCATTACAGCGACATCGTTATGGATTTCCTGGATGTGTTCGAAAACGATAAACCCCGAGCCAGAACCAATCCCGCCGATTCCTCCCAGATAAGCAAACTGCTTAAACCCCAGCAGGAGATAATAGTGCAGGTGCACAAAGGTCCTATAGGCTCCAAAGGTGCCCGCCTCACAGGACAAATCTCCATCCCCGGCAAATACTTGGTGCTTTTCCCTAACAAGAATAAAATCGCCATATCCCGCAAGATATACTCCCAATCGGAGCGCACCCGGATCCGCAATATCCTCTCTGAAATCAAAGACCCCACCTACGGACTTATTGTCCGCACCGAAGCAGAGGGCTGTGACGAAGATGATTTCCGCAACGAGTACAAGGCATTGGCTAAGACCTGGCGCTTAATAGACAAGCAGCTAAAGTTTGCCAAAGCTCCCGTGTGTGTGTTTGAAGAAAACGCTCTGGAGAACTACCTGATCCGCGACCTGTTTGGAGAGCATGTTGACCGCCTGGTTATAGACGATAAAGCCTTCGCCAAGAGCATCATCTCCCAGCTTGAAGATATCTCCCCCGATCTGATAGAGAATGTGGAGATTTACAAAGAGGATTCACCCATTTTTGATGCCTGGGCGATAGAGAAAAAGATTGAGACCACTCTGCACAGCCGTATCTACCTGCCAAGCGGTGGTAACCTTAAAATAGAACAGACAGAAGCCTTGGTCGCCATAGATATCAATACCGGCAGCTTTACGGGCAAAACCCACTACGACGAAACCGTGCGCAAAACCAATGTGGAGGCTGCTGCCGAAGTTGCCCGCCAGATTAGGCTGCGTGACCTTTCCGGGGTTATTATCATAGATTTTATCGACATGGTGGATGAAAAACACAAGACCGAAGTGCTGGAAACCCTCAAAAAGGGTTTACGCCGAGATCGTGCCAAGAATAAGGTGTATTCCTTCACCGAGCTTGGCTTGGTGGAAGTTACCCGCAAGCGCATGCGTAGCACCCTTATCGCCAACTTCTCCGATCCTTGTCCCTTCTGCAATGGCAGCGGGCGGGTGATAAGCAAAGACGCAGTTACCATGCGGATTTACCGCTGGCTGGGACGCAGTGAGTACTTTATCAAAGATAAAACCCTACGCATTGCCGTTAATCCCGATCTGCTTAGCCACATCCGTCAGCATAATGAGGATTTTGTTTCCTATAAAGATCAGATTGAGTTCGTCTCCGATCCAGCCATAAGGATAGACCAATTCAAGGTTTACCGTTTGCCTGCGCTGGAGGACATCACTTCTAAATTTGCTTGATAAAAGCACTTCATCAGTTTTAAAGGCAGGGACTTTGCTCCTTGCCTTTAACTTTTTGCTCTCTAAGCTTAGTAAGCAAGAAAAGCCCGCTTATCAGGCGGGCTTAACCGAGGTTTAGGTCAGTTCATTAGTAGCTACAATATGCTACCGAGCATCTTTCTTACTTTGCAATTTGCTTACCAAACTGCTTTAGGATCAGCTCTATCACCAGTTTCACCACCATCTCGAAGAAGGCTTGCTCGTCCTCTTCTGATACCAGGGGAATGTTCACCAGCTTGTTTAGCTGAGTCGCCAGTTCTTTGGCTAACGGTTTGATTAAGTCTGTGTTCATTTTGTCCTCCGTTAACACCTTACATATTAGCCGTAAGCTCGTCTGCGCCATCCACGGATTTCAGATAGCCGTTCTCCACTGCGTCCGCTACGGAAGCAATGTCCCCGCCCAGGGTCTGAAGGTCGGTAAGGGTAACGGTTGACAGGTCGATATGCCCCTCGTCCAGCTCCGAAAACAGATACATCATCTTCATGAAGATAGCGAAGGAAGTAGGCGGAAGCTTGCCTTTGGGAATGTTCACCGCGTTCAGCCCGGCGTAGGTCTTCAGATCTGCCTTGTAGCCCGTACTGCAGTCGCCATACACCTCTGCCAGATTCTTGCACACAGCCCCCATCAAAGTGTTGTTAGCGGTAAGTTTGGGGATCACATACTCCCGCCCGATGCACAGCTTACCCTTCAGGTAGCTGCCGAATGTCATCTCATCCAGAGTCCCGCTGTAGGTCCTGATGCCATACTTAAATCTTACTTTCATTTTGTCCTCCTATAGACATGATAGTAGTAGAGGAATGCCCTCTCTATATATACGGGCTACGCGGATTGGGGGGTAAAGAAGTGATGAAGAACAGAAGTGGAAAAGTGGAAGAGTGGAAAAGTGAAACCCGATTTATGGTTTGACTGCCTGTTTTTAGGCTTTGTAAAGGTGATATATCATTCCATAATCTATTACCCTGCAACTGAAATTCTCCACTTGTTTCACTCTTTCACCCTTCCACTTTTCCACTAATATCTCTTGACAATATATGCCACTATGCCATTATGTCCCCAATAACTTAGCCTATCTTGGAGGAAGACAATGACAGCTACAGAATTGCTAAATAACTACCCCGGAGTTGCAGACGTCTCGTCTGCGAATAATGCATTAGAATTGCTAAACAACTACCCCGATTGGGAAGGCACAAAGCTACTAAACATCCTGATGCAATACCCCAACACCCCCATCTATAGCAGCGTGCTCGAAACCGCCTTACAGATGATTATTCCCTTGCCCGAAGCGATGGCAACCATCTACCACCTTGCACCCGTAAAAATGACCGATGAAGCCACCCTGAAAGCCGTGAAGAAACGCCTTAACCAGCTAATCGCCCAAAAAGCCAATACCCCTTCTCATCATCACTCCGTCACTTCATCACTTCATAACCCCATCGAAGATGAAATCCAATCCCTAACCCAATACATCAAAGAAACTACCCTCCCCACCGGTGGGATAAAATGCTTCCACGATGAAGACCGCGCTGCCTATCGCCGCCAATCCGCTGCTATCCGCCGTCTGCTTGCCCAAGCCGAAAAGGATGGACATCACGAAGCGGTAGCCTACATAAAACACCATCTCTTTCAGGGGAAACAAATGCGCTGGGAGCAATAGATTCTTGGAGTTCAAAGCGCCTCTGCTAATTACACATATACAAATTACTTATGGCGCTTTGGACTTCAAGAATCCCCACGCACGCCATTGAAATCCAATCCGGCTAAAAATTAGGAAATAATCGCAAAATAAAACAGCCAAATTGAACTCCAATTGCTCAAAGTTTCAAGTAAGTGCAAAGCAATAGGATGGCTTCACCTATCATGTTTCTAAGCGCAGATAAGTTTCATAAACACATGCTATAATACACACATATCTTTTACTCTCACTGCCACAACAAGCTACAAAAACAAGCTACAAAAACATCAAAAATACCTCATATTCTACTGGACATAATACCTATTCCTCCTATCTTTGCACCATAGGGCTGGGGCTTTCCCTTTCCCTTGTGTTAACACTATGTATTAGCGTCAGTTAGGCTGGCATTTGTGGGAATAACGATTTAGATAGGCAGACCGCCTAAGGGATTGACCATGATATCTTTAGCTACCAATTGTCCGCGGTCGGATGATACCTCCGCCTATTGCAACAACGCTTCGGAGCTTCCCTGCCCCGAAGACCCCCTTCAATACGACATAATGCGCTACCCCGTCACGGTTGGGCGTAGCGTGCGACACCCCGAAAGCATCACCGTGAGAGACATCGGATATGTAGCAGACTGTATGCGCAAAGGCGATTACGAGGGCTATGACCTCAAACGCGCCATCACCAATCTGCGCAAAATGACGGATAAGGACGCACAGCGTAACGCCAAAACCTCTTTGCCCTGGTTCAGCGGTTCTCTGATGCACAAGAAGCGTAACAACCTGAATGTGGAAAAAGCGCAGTTCCAAATCTTTGATCTGGATCATGTTCCCAATCCGGAAGCGCTTAAAGAGCTTGCCATCAGTAAGATGCCTTACATCCATTATGCGTTTCTTAGCGCTGTGGATGGCGTGAAGCTGATAGCCAGGTTCACCAAGCCCATCGTGGACGAAGCAATCTACAGGCGGGTTTACACCTTCCTTGCCTTACAGATAGAGTACGCGCTATAGCACATCTGCGATACCACATCGGACTGGGCAAGGGCGTGTTTTATGACTTACGACCCCAATTTGCTCATCAATCCGAATTGCCATCCTTTGGATGCAACAGTCACCTACAAACAGGCGGTCAGCGTGATGGAGATTCCCTTTCCGCGCGAAACCAATCACCTCAAACCCGTTGCTACATCGGGCGTTCAGCCGAACGCCCCTACCGTAAACAACCCTAAAAACACATCCGTAGGGGCGTTAGGCATAACGCCCTCTCCTTCCGCCACGGACGACTACGCCAAAGCGGAGGCAATTATATCTACAATGTCCAAAATCCCAATCGTTTACCGTGATTGGATAAAGATAGGGCAAGCCCTCTACGCCGGTTTTGGCGAACAGGGCAAAGCCTTGTGGGATATGTTCTTAAACAATCCCAATTACCACGACACGCAAAGAAGCCTTGATGCGCACTGGCGCAGTTTCCACAGCGTCCGTTCCATCAAGCTGGGTTCATTGTTCTATGTAGCAGAGCAGTATGGAGTTAAAGTATGAGTAACATGAATATTGATAATAATGTAGGGGCGTTAGGCATAACGCCCCCTCCCGTTACCACATTGGGCGTTCAGCCGAACGCCCCTACCTTGCCGGCGCATATCAACGACAGCTTTGATGCCACCACCAGCGCGATATTCATAGCCAACTACGGCGATAATCACCGCTACATACGCGATGAAGAGCGTTGGCTACACTGGGACGGCAGGCATTGGAACACGGACATCAAGGCGCAACAACTATCTGATGCGCTGGAAGATATGCGAAACAAGCTAATCGCCAATCAATCCAACTACCATCTGAAAGAGATTGCCAAAAAGCTTGCCAATCAGCGGTCTTTAAGCCAGATAAAGAAACACCTTGAAAGCCGAAACGAGCTTAGTTTGCTTAGCTATGATTGCGACAGCCACGAGCATCTCTGCGCCTTGGAGAATGCGGTTTACAACACCGATACCAACCAGCTTGTTTACGACCCCGTGCGCATCCGTCCGCTGTTCCTAACCCGCCGTTTCCCTGTGGCTTACAGCCCTGATGCGACTTGCCCGAGCTGGGAAGCCTTCCTCCGCCAGATATTCTGCGCGGATGAGGAGCTTATTCGCTTTGTGCAAAAGGCTGTGGGGCTTAGTCTTAGCGGTAAGGTATTGGAGGAAAAGCTGTTCTTCGCTTATGGCAGCGGTGCCAACGGCAAAACCACCTTCTTTGAGGTGCTGAACCGCATCTTTGGCAGCTTCCACCAAGAGATAGATTCCACCATCCTGATAAAAAGCAAGGTGCAAGACCAGAGGTTAGCACTGGAAAACATGGCAAATCTACGCGGAATCCGCTTCGCCACTTCCAACGAAATCCCCGAGCGTGCCACCTATAACGATATGATTATCAAGCAACTATGCAGCCGTGATATGATAGCCGCCAAGGTGGTTTTCAAGAGCGTTACGCCCTTTATGCCCACTCACAAGCTGTGGATACGAAGCAATCACAAGCCTCTCTTCAATGTGCACGATGGCGGCATGATGCGCCGTATCTGCCTGGTGCCATTTGCCTATAAAGTGCCGGAAAGTGAACGCATAGAACGCTTTGAGGATACGTTAATACGTGAAAAGGCAGGCATCCTGAAATGGATTGTGGACGGCTGGAAGCTATACCAGAAAGAAGGCATGAAGCTGCTACCGGAATCCATGAAAACCGCTCTGAACGAGTATGCGCATGAGTGCGATTCCCTGAAGCAATTCATAGAGGAACGGTATATTATCGCTGATTACGCCACTACTGCCTTGAAAGACTTCACTGCCAATTACAACACCTGGTGTAAGGAAAACAACTTTCGTAGCAGTAATGCCAGAACTTTGGCAAGTGAACTGAGAGCGGAGGGGTATGAAATTGCGGTTGGACATGGTAATGCACGCAATATTAAAGGCTTAGGATTAATTGAATAACACCTATCAAATAGGTATGGGTTAACGTGGTTAACGAGAATCTATATATATTGCTCTCAGATTAAAGTGAGCATAATATATAAGGAAACTGGTTAACCTCGTTAACCCTGTTAACCCTGTGCGGTGGATTAAAAAAGAAGAATTAACAAAGAGGAAAAGAGGAAAGAGAAGGCTAACAAAGAGGGAAAAGAAGGCTAACATAGAGGAAAAGAGGGAAGAGAAGGCTAACATAGAGGAAAAGAGGGAAAGAGGGAAAAGAACTGGATTCCAGCCTGCGAACCATGTCACCCTTGAAGTCCAAAGCGCCCTAAGATTCTCGTATATTTGCAAATAGCAGAGGCGCTTTGAACTCCAAGTGTGGTTGGGCGTTCAGCCGAACGCCCCTACAACAACTATTTGCGCATCATCCCCCTCTGTGCTGAGCTTCGCCTGTGCCGTAAGCGATGTCCTTGTGGGACCCAACCTAACAGTAAACCATGAAAGAAAGGGAGAGCGTTTGGAGTTCAAACCGGCTGTCATGGTTCGCAATTATTACTTAACTTGAAGCCGGTTCGGACTTCAAAGGCGTCTGGGTGGTTATCTTGAAGTCCGAAGCGCCCTAAGTATATTGTAAATATGTAATTAGCAGAGGCGCTTTGAACTCCAAGATACGCGTAGCCCGTATATATATAGACAGTGATGAAGTAATGATGTGATGAAGTGATGAAGTGATGAAGTAATAAAAAATGGAGGCAACATGCAAGTAGTATTAAAGAACATTCTAAAGGCGTATTCTGGCAAGTGTGACGGCTTGATATATTACTATCATCCGGGTTTGGATAGGTTGCTGTGTAGGCGGCACACGATACCCAAGGCATCGGGTAGCAATACGCGTTTCACCTTGATAGCCAATAACTTAAAGGCGATAAAACCCTCGGATAGCTATGCCACAGATTTGAAGTATTACGCGGCAATGGTAAGCCGCAAAGGGCAATATCTGAACTGGCGCAATGTGTATATGAAGCTGATGCACGCTATGGCAAGCAGTTTGGGGGTGAATTTGCAGACTATCACCAGAGCGGAGATATATGCGCAGGAACTGCCCTGTATAAGCGTTAAAACGGCAATAGAAGCAGGCTTACTTGCGCCGATAACGGGCTATGAGCGTTTGTGCGCTATGCTTTAGAAATTAGGGGATTTGCAGCAGCTTGTGTAATTGCAGAGATAGCTTGGCGTTAACGCCGTCTTCCAGCATCCATGCAGCCAGATCGTTGGGATGGAGCAGGCTTTGCACGGGTGAGAAGTGGATGGCATGTACTTTGGGAAGATTTGCATCAATGAAATCAAGTGCAAAGCGGTAATCGTGATAGCCGGTGAGAACAAACTTCAATTCATCCTGCGGGGTCAGGCATTTGAGGTTCCATTTCATGAAGCTCTCTCCCACTCCGCTACCGGGGGTTTTCACATCCACGATTTTTATCACATAATCCGGAACATCACCCAGATAGATAGAGCCATTGGTCTCCAGCAGAATCTTATAACCACTTACGTGCAAGGCAGGAAACAGCTCCGCTACATCATCCTGCAACATGGGCTCTCCACCGGTGATTTCCACTAACCGGCAGGGATATGCCTTCACCTGCTCCATAATGGAGCTAATCGCCTGCGATTTCCCTTTGCCAAAGGCGTATTGAGTGTCGCAATAGCTGCAACGCAGATTACATTCGGCAAGGCGGATAAAGACGCAGGGGTAGCCGGCAAAGCTGGATTCGCCCTGTAAGGAATAGAATATCTCGTTTATATTTAGGTGTTTTTCCATTAGCATCGATGGTTAACGGGCAGACACAGGGATCTGCCCCAACCATTAAAAGGGCAGATAGGGGAAATCCTTGTGGTAGCCGAGCACGGCATCTATTTGGTCGTTCATATCCATGGGGTCGCCAAGCACAAACTTCTCCTTGTTGCCGGTGCGGAAGATACTGTAATCATCTTCGTTCAGGCTAAGCGTTTCCATCCACATACTATCGCCAAAGCGCGGGATGCCATCCACAATCAGCAGCTTAATCGTGGCAGCTTCGATGGTAAACAGGTTCTCAAAGGGGTCTTTTTCCACCATGTCCACCAGCAGGAGGTTGTTACACTGCTCAGGATCAAGCGTGCCATAGATATCGGGGAGTTTAAGGGCTTTAACGGCATTCCGGGTTATCATGCGGTAAAGCTCAGAGGGGTTTATATGGGGAAAGTGCTTTTTAATGGTAAGTAACTCGGCGATCAGGTTCACTCCGCCGGACATAGTGGAATCCGTTCCGATGCACACATTTGCTTTACACTTAAGCGCTGCATCTATATTGAAGGTTTCGCCTATCAGGTAATAATTTGAGCTGGGGCACCAACACACCGATGCTCCCACCATGGCGATAGTGGCAATCTCCTCTGCGCTGAAGGCAATACCATGAATCATCAGGGTGTTATCCTTTAGCAACCCGCGACGCAGTAGCTCAGCAAATTCTGCCTTGGTGATGCCATCCGTGCCTTCGCCCAGGTGGATGATGAAGGGCATCTTTTCCAGGGCAAGCATCATTTCGTCTTCCGGGCTTTCCCCACCCCACCAATTGCCAAGTGTGATGGAATGGCATTGCCTGAAGGTGCGGGGAACATAAATGGGCATACTGTTGTAATAGAAATCATCTTGCACGGGGGCATGATCTTGAACTATGCCACAGCCGCTGAACAGGCTTTTGTATGCGCCAAGCTTGGCTAAGAGCAGGGAATTTGGCTCTGAAAGCCTGAATAATCCATCATTAGTCCAGAAGATATTACGCTCGTGGAAGGAGAAGGAGTTCTTCATATCTTCCACCCAGATGTGAGAATTCACGTAGGGGCGCTTGTCACCAGCACGGGGTACCCAGTTGCCGATCAAATGGTCATGGGAATTGATCAGAGGCGTGTAGGCAACAGATGCGTCTAATTCAAGCCGCAAGTCCCCTGCGTCCACCGGGAAGCAATTAAGATGTAAATCAATTCCTTGTTCCACTCGATCAGGGCTGATCACACTGACCGAAGGCTTGATAATCATACTCTTAGCTCTTTTATCCTCTTAGTAAGTTTGGGTAATACTTCAAACAAATCACCCACTATGCCCAGATCGGCTACTTTGAAGATGGGTGCATCGGGGTCTTTATTTATCGCAATGATGTAATCTGCGCTGGACATGCCGGCAAGATGCTGGATAGCACCGCTGATGCCGATAGAGATGTAGATATTCGGTTTTACTGTTTTGCCGGTTTGCCCCACCTGATGCGAGTATGGAATCCACTCTGCATCCACAGCGGCGCGGGAAGCGCCTACGGCACCGCCTAAAGCCTCTGCAAGTTCTTCTATCATGGCAAAGTTCTTGGCGTCCTTTATGCCTCTGCCACCGGATACGATAACGTTAGCCTCGGTGATGTTAATCAGGTTCGTCTTTTCTTTCTCGAAGCCAAGCCAGGTGCTTACCTCGTCATCAAGCTCGAAATTAATCTGCTCTTGGATGATAATCCCGCTGCGGGTATCGTCTCTGGGAATGGGATTCATCACCTTGTGGCGCACAGTTGCCATCTGAGGGCGGTGATTGGCAGTAACAATAGTAGCCATGATGTTACCACCAAAGGCAGGACGGGTTTGCAGCAGATTACCGGTTTCTGCTTCGATAGCCAAACCTGTGCAATCGGCAGTTAAGCCGGTGTGCAGGTGTATGGCAACACGGGGTATGAAGCTGCGCCCGGTAACGGTTGCCCCTGCCAGAATTACGGCAGGTTTATATTTAGTTGCCAGTTCGGTTAAAGCTTTGCCATAAAGTTCATCACGGAAATGCTTAAGCGCTGGATCGTCCACTATAATAACCTGATCAGCACCAAAGGCGATTAGTTCGGAAGCCATAGCTTCAATATCACTGCCAAAAACAATTGCGCTCAGTTCTGCTCCAAGCTCTTCGGCAAGCTCGTGTCCCTTACCAAGTAATTCGTAGGAAACAGGGGCGATGATGCCATCTTTCTGTTCGGCAAAAACCCAGATTCCGCTGTAATCGTCAATATCAACTCCCTTTTCGGAGTGCTTACGGATGAGAATGGCTTCGAAAGGGCAGGATTGGACACATGCACCGCAGAGAGTGCATTTATCGGTATTAATAATCGCAAGTTTATCTTCAATTCTAATCGCATCATAGGCGCAGGCGCGTATGCAGGCACCGCAACCGACACATTTCTCGTTTAACACTTCAATCATATAAAAACTCCTGTATTTAACTATTTTTCAACATGGAATTCTTGTCAAGAAGAACATGCAGCGTTATTATTCGATTTTGGTTGACGCAGGACAAGCACACCACACAATGGAACCATTATTGCGATATGGAAACGAAATGAAAAAGATAATCATCCTGTTATTCCTTATTACATGCGGGCTGGGCTTGTATGCTCAAACCGGTTTGTTCAATCTGTCCTACGCTCTCACCTTTGCCGAGGCGGATTCCATTCTAAATTCCCACGGCTTTTTTGCCAAAGATTCCGGGACGGATTTAGTCCGCTTTTTCCCTACGAAGAATAAGTTTATCGATGCGGTAAGCGTATTTGTAGAGCCTAAGAGCAAGCGCATTATCGGCTGGTTCGTGAAATACAACCCCGAAAACACAGAAGACAACGACCAGTATATAATTAAGACCATTTCCGAAATGCATGGCGAAAAGAACCATTACGATGAAGATACGGAGCAGCTTATCTGGTTCTTGTCCACCACCAGAACGGTGCATGTTATGTATGCTACCGATGGTGGTTTAACGGTGTTGTACTACGATTCCTATTTCCACGATTTATTTGATCTAAACAAAACAGAGATAACCAAACCTAAAGTAACTGAATAGCTTACTACTTACGTGGTTAACGCTTAACTGATGCTACCTGCGAGGGTTTGTTCAAGTTCAGCATGCGTGAGCGGATGCTACTCTGCTGAAGCTTGAAGACCGCCATCTGGGCATCGCTAAGCTTCTCTGCCCCCACCATTTTCAAGTTTGTGGGATTGATAAAACCCTTAGCAGATATCAAGCCAAAATGCAGATGTGCACCGGTTGATCTTCCTGTAGAGCCAACTCTGCCGATAATCTGTCCCTTTTTAACCGTCTGTCCCCTATGCACGGATATTGAGGATAGATGCGCATACTGTGAGGATAAGCCACTGGGATGCTTAATTCTGATTTCATTACCCCAGCCTCCGCAATATGCGGCTGCGGTGACAGAGCCATTGGCAACGGCATACACAGGTGTGCCACCTCTGGCACGGTAATCAATCCCCTGATGATTTGCCCAACGTCCATAGAAGGGATCAATCCGCTTGCCAAACTTTGATACCACATGAATGGTAGAAAGCGGATAGCCCACCCCACTGGTGCTGTTACTCTTGCCTTCCAGATTGTAAAGACCATTCAGCACAGAGTTCTCTTCCTTATCCTCGTAACGGAAAAGCTCGTGTTTGCCGGTGCGCTCTCCGCTATATTCCACATAGTATATCGTTTTACCGGGAAGAGTTTTACCTTCAAAGATGCGCTCTTCCACAAACACCCGGAAGCGATCACCGTTGCGGGCGTCACGCTGGAAGTTAATCTCACCTTCAAGGCCATTGTTTATATTTTGCTTGTCTCGGGGAGATAGCCCCATTGTTAGCAAAGTGGCATCCAGCGTACCTTGCAATGCTCCTTCAATAATCCGCTGTTGCTTGGTTACCGGCAGAGCTTCCAGAGTGTAAGCAAGGGAATCGCCCATCACGCTGAAGTGGTGGCGCAAGGTGGGTTCTTGTACGAACATCAGCTTGTCTATATGCTGTTTGTCCTCGGTTAAGAGTATCTTTAGGGTGTCACCGGGCTGGATGGTGGTGACATCAATATAATCCCCGAAGCTGAATGATAAAAGTGCTATTTCTTTTAGTGGTAAGCCCTGTTTCTCCAGCACAGAGAATATACTGCCACCTGAGGGTATCGTCTCGATTATCCAGGGATTGATATCAGCGGGAGGTATGTTACTGTCACTTTTTGTATGCCCGGTAGGGCTGAGAAGACTATATAAGCTGAACCATGCCAGCAGGATGATAATTAGCGAGAAAAGTATCTGCTTTCCCCAATTCATAGGCAATCTCCTTTAGGGTTAGTTGGGGCAGGAAAAGGGTCTTTTACTCCTTGAGCCACCAAAGGGTGATAGTGAATGTAAACTTTACGCAGACCGCTGCTGTATTTCTCCAGTAGTTTCTCTTCCACGGCTTGGGATATTTGATGTCCTGCATCCACGCTGATCCCTCCATCCACTTCGATGGTCATGTTTACGGTATAGTAGGGTCCGAAGCGATGAACTCCAAGCTCATCTATCCGCAACACGCCTTCCACGCAGAGGGCTTCCGCTTGCAGTTCTTTGCTGAATTCATTATCAGGAACACTGTCCATTAGCTCTCCTGAGGAATCCATAACAATCTCTATCCCGGTTTTGATGATGTAGATGGCGACAATAGCACCCGCAGCAGGATCCATCCAGTAATAGCCAAGCCTGCCCATAATTACACCCACAACCACTGCTATTGACGCCATGATATCATTCAGATGATCATTTGCCAGAGCTTTTAGGGTGGGATTGTGAGTAATGCGCACATTCCTGCGGGTGTAATAGTAAAGATATATCTTTACACTAAAAGTGAACAGGGCAATTACTAACGCCCAGATAGAAGCGGACTGACCGATTTCGGTTTTAGTGATAATCTCATAAACCTTATTTATGGATTCCCAAAATATGGCAATACCGGTGGTTAAAATGAAAGCTCCAACCACTATTGCGGAGATAGATTCCAGCTGCCTGTGACCGTAGGGATGCTCATCATCAGCAGGCTTCCGTGCATGATGCATAAATATCTTCACAGCAATGTAATACACTACATCCGAGGAGGAGTTTATCCCGTCTGCAAGCAAAGCAGGGCTGTGCCCTACTATACCTATTGAAGTCTTTAACAGGGATAGCACGATGTTTGTAAACAGCCCCAGGTTCACTGTTAGGTTAGTGATTACATCTCTGTCATTCATTATGTGCAAGCCTCCATCGTGTCTAATAGCTCCAGATTGGGAAAGTGCTTTCTAAGGCTTTGCCGAAGCTCTTCAGAATCTATTGGAGAAGCACCAACGGCGTTGGAATTAAGAGTAATGGCTTTGATATTAAATGCAATAAGGCACTGGGGATTATGGGTTTGGATAAAGGCTTCCAGCTCCGGGGCTGGCAGTTTCAAGCATTCGGGATGGCGGAAAACCATATGCAGGTTAAGGTACTTGCCAAGACGGGTGTTTATACTGCTGGTGTAAGCTGAGGGGATGTAGATATGGCTGGGGTTGCCGGTATCATACAACAATTTAGATAGCTGTTTCTCCGCACCTATCAGGCTTTTTAGCTGTGTGTCGTGCCAGATTCCCTTGTGTTTCAGGTGTATGTTTTCGCTGTCCAGCAAGCGTTCCCGTTGCCCTATACTTATCCCATCCAACACAGGTATAGCCGATAAAGTTATTAAGCGCATCAGTTCAGATTGTATGTCGCGAGTGCTGCCAAAGCTTGCTCCAACTGCCAGGATTATCGCATCCAGACTATCGCTGAGGGCGATGGACTTTCTATCTAAAGAGCCATCAATAATCACCTTGTCTGCTCCCAGGCTAAGCAGTTCCGAAGCGCATGCTATTTGTGCCGAAACACTCTGCGGTCCGCCAATTTCAGTACTGATATCAGTTTCAGCAACCGCTATCCATAGTGCCTTACCTCCGCTCTGCCAGGCTGACTTCTTCAGCATCGTTACAGCCGAACCGTGAGCATCCATGCACATGGCATCAGCACAAAATATGCTCCCCTTGCTAAGGTGTACACGCGGCTTCGGAGTTTTGTACAGCACGTCCTCTTCCTCGCCATCACGACCTGTGCTCATAACGCCCCAGCGGAAGGCACTATGCTGTTGTATGATAGCGTTTAGAGCAGTTGTTTTCCCGGCATTTTTACAAATACCGACGATTGCCAGTTTCTTCCGGCAACCGTCGGCTATCCAAGGCATTAACATTCACATCCCTTAGGGCTTTCTACGCAAATTGCGCTTTGTCTCCGCCGGTCCTATGGAAACTTGGTTGCCCCGCATCAGTGACATTATCCCTTCCTGGGACTTGCGTTCCTCGGGGCACTGTTCACGATATATGCTTTCATCGATAGGTTCAAAGCCCGGTTCTGTGTAGGCAGTTATAAAGCCTTCATAATTACGCAGGATGATCCTGCCCGGCATCTGGGAAATAAGGTAATTCGGCATCACCGGTATCTTACCACCGCCACCGGGAGCATCCACCACAAAGGTAGGAATACACAGCCCGGAAGTATGTCCGCGCAGGGATTCTATTATCTCTATCCCTCTGGACACGGGAGTGCGGAAATGCGCAATACCTTCGGAGAGGTCGCATTGGTATATATAGTATGGGCGAACCCTGTTTTTAACCAGCTTGTGTAGCAAAGCTTTCATCACATCCACGTTATCGTTGATGCCTTTTAGCAGCACGGATTGGTTGCCCAGAGGTAACCCCGCTTCTGCAAGCTTTGCCAGTGCCGCTGTTGCATCGCTGCATAGCTCATTGGGGTGGTTGTAATGCGTGTTCATCCACACAAACTTATACTTCCTCAATACCGCCAGCAAGCCATCTGTGATACGCTGAGGCAGCACCACGGGCAGGCGTGTGCCGATCCTTACAATATCCACATGCTCAATCTGGCTCAGCTTATGCAGCACCTCATCTAAGCGCTCATCACTAAGGGTTAAGGGGTCACCGCCACTAAGGATAACATCGCGCACTTCGGTGTGCTCGCGGATGTACTCTATGGCTTTATCCACGTTTTCCCCGGGCATGGGGGCATCTTTCTCACCGGCTTTACGGCGGCGGGTGCAATGCCTGCAATACATGGCGCATTGGTCGGTTAACAGCAGCAGCACGCGGTCCGGGTAGCGATGCGTCATTCCCGGAACGGGTGCATCGGCATCCTCGTGCAGGGGATCTGCCATATCCGAAAGCGAGAAGTCGCTCTCCGCAATGCGGGGAATGGCTTGCAAGCGCACCGGATCAAAGGGATTGCTGTGGTCTATCAGAGATAGGTAGTGGGGAGTGATCGCCATGCGGAAAGAGAAGGCGTTTGTGGCTACCACAGCCCTCTCATCCGGTTGCAGCTCGATATACTTCGCCAGTTCCTCAAAAGAGGTGATGCGATTCCGCAGCTGCCAATGCCAGTCGTTCCACTGTTCATCTGTGGCAATGCTTTTAATATCAATTATCTTAGCCATTTCAGCTCCGGCTTAGTCTGTGTAGCGTTCTTTGAAAAGCTTCATTAATACAGGATTCCTGCGTAGCAAATCTATAGAGATGGCAGCGTGATGGTGTGCATAGCCGTTGCCAAGAATCATATCCACATCCGCACCAATGCCTTCCGCACCTAAAGCAGCCTTCGTGAAGGAAGTTGCCATGGAGAAGTAGTAAACCAAGCCCCTGTCCTTACAAGCCATAATGGTGGGAAGCTCGGTATCTTCTATGTTCACCACGTTTATCACCACATCAGCCATCTTGCCATTCGTGAGGCGGGAAACCTCTTTCTCTATGGTAATGGCATCGGTGGCACTGGCGATTATCACTTCGTGACAGCCCGTGTCTTTACAGGTTTGGATATAGCTTTCATTGCGCACGATACCAATCACTTTGCCCGAAACTCCGGCTCTTTCGCGAGCCACAGCGTTGCATAGAATACCGCTTTTACCGTTGGCACCAATGATAACCACTGTGTCACCGGGTTTCACCAGACGTTCCACCTGTGCGGGCGCACCGGCAACGTCCAAAACGGAGAGGGCAAGGTTCTCGTCCATATCATCCGGCAGCTTGGCATATATACCACTGCTGAAAAGAATTGCCTGACCTTCAATCTCCACCTGGTCTTTATCCAGAAGCACTCTTTTTACTTGTTTAATCTTCAAGGGAGTAAGGGAAAGCGAAACCAAACTGGCAATCTTATCGCCCACTTTGATAGCTTCCTTTTGTTCGAACTTATCGCCAATAGCAACAACTTTGCCAATCAGCATCCCGCCGGAGCCTGTATCTTCGTTCTTGTGCTTTCCGGTGCGGGTGGTGAGATCTATGGCATGCTCCGCAAAGGCTTTTTCCATATCGCTATGCCCCTGGGCTTTCAGCTTGGTCTTTATCTGGTGAAATGAGGCAGAATCAACATTCAGACGGATTACATCAAGCAACAGCTCGTTATCCCAAATCTCGCTCATGTCATTATTCAGCACTCTTGCAGGTTGGGGTAGCACCCCCTTGGGTTCCATAACCCGATGTGTTCCGTAACGGCAACCGTTTGCTTTCATTTGATCCTCCTGTAGGGTGTCTATTTTATTTATGTATTTATACTTATCTTAGCCTATCCATGATTTTCGGATTGGCATAAATGTCAATGCTTTTATGCTTTTGCAATATGGCATTTTCCTGCCTACATAGTAGTGTGGGGGACAGAATTGGGATTTTGGGACAGATTTTGGATTTATTTACAGAACTTGGGGTAAATGTGAAGATTTCTTACAAAACCACTGAGAAAAGCAGGGCTTAGCGGTAGGGGTGTTCGGCTGAACGCCCTAAAGGATTGATTGTAACAAAGAGGTAAAGAGGAAAGAGCTATGATAATACTTAGTGTTATGCATAGATGCTGAAATCGCAAAACACTCCCTGTCATTTCACATACAATATCTTACTTCTTGCCGTATTCTTCCCAGCTTCAACCACCGCTAAGTATATGCCTCCGCTTACCTGTTTGCCTGCATAGTCTCTTCCATCCCAGTTAAATGTTTGTTCGCCAGAATTCCCCCCATTATTGCTATAGGTTCTAACTAACTGCCCTTTAGTGTTATAGATTTTTAGCTTACTATAGCCCGGTTCAGATGCTTTAACAGTTATGGTGCTTATATCTGAGAAAGGATTAGGATAGCATGATATTGTTAGTAGGGTTGGTGGAATAGTTGGGTCATTGTTTGATGTGCCATCAGACAATGTATAATGTATCTTAGGCGAATAAATGCTGTTCGGGATACTATATAATCCAATTGCAACAAAATCATCCCAAGCATCCCAATCGGAAAACCCCTGTAAATAGATGCGATACTGGCTAAGCGACCTATTATTGGCGAGATCACTTAAAAGACAATCGGTTACGTCATAACTAATCAAACAAGGTGGAACTAAGGAACCATGACGGAAAAGTGTATATGATCCATAAATGGAAGTAGGGATTACATCGTTAGAGTTAAAGATATTTCCATAATCTATATGCTCAAGAATGCCATCAGGATAGGTAGCAGTACTTCCATTATTGAAAACAGGATATCCCCCCAAATATGAATTACCTGTAGTAGAAAATACATATATCACCAATCTGGCAATGCTCAGTTGATAGCCTTCCGGTATAATTGGCAACTCAAAGGAAAGATAGCCAATGCAGGCAAAATGAACCATCCAACCCATATCATAATAATCGCCAAGATACATTGCGTCTTCCATCCAATTAGCATCGACGGTAACATAGTTTTGCTGATAGAATATTGACCCGCTGAGTTGATCAACAGCAATTAATGAATCAACTATTACTGCTTCTTTCGCAGCGTATGATCGAGAAGACCCCATGTCCCCAGCATACAGAAAGCTCACCAATAGCTCACATATAGCCAAGACTAACAAAATTCTTTTCATTGCTCACCATCCTCTGAATACATGGATTTCGCATACACTATGGGTAGTTTTCATGTACTTATTCCACTTGTTCTTATAAATTGTGAAGCTAATAATCTCGTCAAGTACTATTACAATAATCTTAGTATTTTCTGCACGGTATTTATTTATAGCCACCATAGATGCACTCTTAGGCTATTCCAGCTATTGATTCCCAAGCCAGCATGCGTAAGTGGCTGTCATCATGTGCCATCTGCTAACGCTTGTTTGCTGTCGGCATTAGAATGGTGCTCTACCGGATTTCTTGTTTATCAAGCCCTGACACCTAACACCTTAGATATAATATGTCATTACTATCGCTGTTCCTTCCTACATGAATTGCCATAGCATTACGCATGAAATACGCATCTCATCCGTAATTCATGCGTAATGCTACCGTAATTCGATTTTGCTTGGCTTGTGAAATGCTTATGCAACAATGCCGATACGAAGAAACCGGCAGGTGAAACAATGAAAGCCATGGCAAGTTTATGCGATGCAAGCATGGTTGATTTCGCCGTTGATAATGGTTCTATGTGCTGTTTCCGGTAATTATTTATTTTGCGGATTCGGGGGGCGAACGAGAGAATAGAAATCCTTACGGTTGTCTATTATTTCCAGCTTGTTATACTCTTCCAAATACCATTTATTCAGGTGTTGCTGCTGTTTTTTAGTGGTAGCTGCGGCGATAATGTTTGCTTTATCTTTGTCCCACACTGCCATATCAGGCGGAAAACGCTTGTTCACCATAGCCAGCAGCCAGCGATTTTCCTTTTCTATCAGCGGAGTGAAGCTACCTTCAGCGGTATTTAGAATAGCCTGATTCAGGGTAGGTATCCTGCCAACTGTCTTTATTATAGAATCATAGGTTATTCCCGGAGCATCGATAACGATAAGGCTGTCCTTGTTAGCAGCTTCCAGAAAAGTATCCCGGCTTTGCTGCAACCGGAAGGATTGGGCATATTCGCGCATATGGGCAATGCGTTTTTTCAGGCTAAGCTGCTTGCCGATAGCTACTTTCTGAGATTCATAGTCAAGATAGAATTCCGGCATTTCGGCATTAACTTCGCATACGTATTGATCTCCGCCCGGAGCAAAATACACTGAAGGTACCGCGCCCTTAGCATTGGCAAAGGCAAAGCCGACAAGGTTGGGGCTGGCACCAATCCGGGGGATTTCTTTGGCAGTGCTGCTAAAGAATCCACTTTCTTCCACTTTTAGTCCTGCTTCTTTTGCCGCCTCTGTTAAACCTATCTGCTTAGCGCGTGCAAGAAGCGCAGAGCTTTTGTTTTTCATGTTCTTAAGCTGATTTTCCAGATTATCGCCTTCTGTTTCGTTGGGGCTAAAGCGGACATAAAGATAATTCCGTCCATTCTCGCGCTTGTAATCCGGTAGGTTTTGCTGATAATGTTGTTCCAGTTCTGTTTCGGTGGAGCTGATATGCCTCATGCGGCTATAATCGAAAATCAGTACTGTGGCATCGGCTTTGTCATTTTCTTTAATCCACTCTGCCTTAATGCTATCGGGATTTATGTAAGCTTCATTTTTTATGGTGCGGACAAGCTTCTCATAGGTATAGAGGCTGCGGCTGAGATCAATGGCAGATTTCTTGAAATCCGGTCTATCCTTCAATGCTTGTCTATACTTCTTGGTATCAAAAACTCCGTTGGTGTGGAAGTCCTTTATTATCTTCACTCCATCGGGTGGATTGGCGATAATATCTTGTTCTACCTCTGCATCAGTCACCTTCACCTTGCCGGCTTTAATTGCCTGATCATAGATGTATAAGCCCACCAATTCGCTCCAATACTGGTCGTTCAGACGGATGCTGTCCAGCGCAGTTAGTGTCGTTCCGCCCAGATTATAGCTTTGATAGGCGATAAAGCCGTCGTTATAGCTTTTGTAGGTGTAGCTGCGGTCTCCCACCTTTGCCACAATGGCTTTGGGATCGGGCTTTAGGGCAAAAGTTAGTATAACAAGGCTAATGGACACTGCGCTAAGAAACAGGCGTTTGAACATTCTCTCTCTCCTGAACCGAATCTTTGAGTTTATTAGACCATACAAATAAAAGGGGTATTTACTGCAAGAAAAAACCCAAGGCTGATTGCTCAACCTTGGGTTTCACTTGTATTATTCTATTGTTCAGGCTGTGTTTATACAGCCTTGGCAATGTTGTATCTTATTTTGCCAGCAGCATCTTACGAGTGATGCTCTTACCGGCGTTACTTACCTGGTAGAAATATAGACCGCTGGAGACTGGTCTGTTGTTGTCGTCCATACCATTCCAAACAACTCTCTGGGTTCCGGCAGCCATATCACGATTAACGAGGCTGCGGACCAGCTGACCCTTAAGATTGAATATCTTCAGGCTTGTGGCACCGCTTGTGGGCAGTGCGAAGGAAATGGTGGTCTCCGGGTTGAAGGGGTTGGGATAGTTATTTGCATCGAGCACAATAACAGGGGTCACATCATCTTCATTGGAAACAGCAGTATCAAAGATGGCATGAATCATCACTTCACCTTCGGTAACTGGTTCCCATGCTGTGCCGATTTTCTTGTAGCTGTGACCGTTGCTGTTGGTATCCATACCGATAGCAGAAGCATTAGCTGTTTCAAGAATGGTGATGTAGAAAGCACCATCAGCGATTGTTACTTCTGTAGGCCAGGTAATGGTATTCCATCCCTGGACAATGGATGCTGAAGCAAGCTGATACTGGGCTAATTGCACTCCGGGCATGCCATCCCCACCACTTGCATCGAAAAGATGGAAGATCATGTTAGCTGATCCAACCGTGTGCACATATACTTTGGCATTCTTCACGAGAACTGTATGAGGATAGGTGAATTTTACACCCATACGTTTGGTGGGACCTACATTGTATCCAAGTTCCGGGGTGCCATCATCGTAACCAAGCTCAACATAGCTGGCAGGATAAACAAATACGGAAGCCACGTTGGAGGCTAAGGATTCGTAGGTGCCAAACAGTGCTGTAACAGTGTAATTCTGCACGCCACCGGGAACGTTGGTATCAGTATAAGTAAGCTGAGTTCCGGGAACTTCGGCAAGCAACACATTATTACGGAATACTTTGTATGCTGTTACGTCGCGGTCGCGGGTAACAATGCTTGCATCAAGATTTGATGTGGGAGCCTGATAATTCTGAGGAAGTTCGCCCATCACATATTCTCTGCCTGCGGCATCTGCAACGTAAATTTTGATGTTCCAGTTGTAAGTAGCAGTAGCAAGAACAGTAGTAAGAGGTTGCCATACGTTGTTCCAACGCATCATATTACCATAGCCTTCCACCTGTGGACCCTCATCGCAACCGGCAGGGTATCCTAATGTGGAATTACAACGGAAACCAGCCATAAGCTGGGTTGCAGCCTGAATGGTGTGAGGAGTGGTAAGTATCACTTCGTTCCATTGTCCAATTACGGGATTAGTGACAGCTTGGTCAACTGCTAATACTGCAGTTCCACCTGTCCAGATACGTGCTGCATAAGTAGCATCTGCAGACATGGGAACGAACTGAATCTTGGTAATGTTCATACCGATGTAGGGGTAGATGCTGTTTGTAGCACCGACGGGATCCCATTTGGCGGCAACATCAAAATCTGCCACGCCATTAGTTCCGATGGAATTGCCATTGGGTTCGGCACTATATGTAAGCCAACCGGGTTCGCCACCGCCACCGCCGCTACCGGGAGCAGCCCAGCTAAGTGCGACTGTATTACCGGTAACAACACCGGCTAAGTTTTCCGGGGGTGCAACAAAGAGGTCGTTGTAGATTTTTACATCGTCTATTACTATGCCGGCACCGATCGGAGTATCGTCATCTGCTCTGAATACCCAGCGGAGCTTAATGGTTTGTCCGGCAAAATCGCTGATAAGACCTTCGTATCCCCAGCCTTCAGACCATGTAGTCCATTCGGCTGCGGCACCTGTGAAGACATAATTATCAAGCGCAGGATCCGCATAGGGGTTACTCATATAGTTCCAAGTTAATCCATTATCAGGCGAAATCCAGAACCCAAAGTACTCTTGATCAGGCCAAGCACTGGTATCTGTGAAGTCCGATTTGATCATGAAATCAACCGAGATGTCACCGCTGCTTGGCAGGGTGATGGAAGGGCTTTCCAGATAGTTCATCATGTTAGGTTCGTAGGTAAGGGCTGCGTTTTGACAAGCCATGATGTGAGTAGGTGATGGGGCATCGGTTACAGTGGCAATGTGCCATAGGTCTGGGCCTGGATTAACCATGCTCGCCCATGTCATTTGTCCGTCATCCACACCATTGTTTGTATAACCGCCGAAAGAAATATCATCCACCATCATACCAAACATTGTTCTGTCGCTTTCTGTGTCATAAGCTGGATCAGAAGCGAAAGCGAAACGGATTCTTACGTTTCTTCCGGCTTGGGCACTAAGGTCAAAAGTGGCATTAACCCAAGCTGTCTGTGCTCCACCCCAACCGGGGATATTGGCACCTTCACCATGTTCGTCGCCAAAGGCAAATGAAGATGTCATGTTGTAAGCAGGAGTTCCGGTTAAAGGAATCCATGGTCCATCATTTGAGGAATAGCGAACATTACAGGCATCCCAGCCGTTGTATGGGGCTGTTGCGCCAGCGATTGCTTCCACTTTGTAACGAAGGCTGAAAGTAAGTGTAGCATTGGTTGCATCTATCATGCGGGCAGGAGTATCCAATACTAAATATTGGGAGTTAAGATAGCCACCTATGTTAGTACCGGTAGCCAGATCTGGGTTTCCCATCCACCATACATTTCCATGTTGATCGCCGTTGTCATAAATATGCCAATTGTTGGGGCTACCCATGCCATCATAGTGTGACCAGCCGGGTGCTCCTGATTCAAAATCCTCTTGCCAGGCAACCACTTCAAAGCGGCTACCGTTAGCAAATACGGCAGTTAGCATTGCAAGTGCCATAATTATAAGCAAGTACTTTTTCATTGATCCTCCTAAAGATCCAGTGTTATTCTATCACTATTCATAGCATTTTACGTACCAGAATTTTGTCAATCTATTTTTTGTGCAGTGCTAAGCTACAAGCAAAAAAAGCAGGCTATACTCAAAATATAACCTGCCTAAGTATTAAAACCAGAAGAAACAGCCTATGTATATTGCAATCTGTACAGATCGTAATAAAGCCCCTTCTTGTCCAGAAGGCTGAAATGTGATCCCTCTTCCACCACCTCACCTTTGTGCAGCACCAGGATTCTATCCACATGCTGGATGGTGGAAAGCCGGTGAGCGATCATGATGGACGTACGCTTTTCTATAATCTTTAGCAGTGCATCCTGGATCAGAATCTCGGTTTCGGTGTCTATATTGGAAGTAGCCTCATCAAGAATAAAGATAGAAGGATTGTATGCCAGCACACGTGCAAAGGCGATAAGCTGCCTTTGCCCTGTGGAGAGGGTTGCACCGCGCTCCATAACCGGCTCATTGTACCCTTCGGGGAGCTTGCTGATAAACTTATCGGCATTCACGTATTTCGCAACCTGCACAATCTCTTCAGGCGTAAGCTTGCTATTGTTAAGCGCTATGTTCTCGCTAATATCACCACTGAAAATAAACACATCCTGCTGCACGATCCCCACGTTCAAGCGCAGATCGGCAAGCGAATATTGGTTTAGCTCCTTGCCGTCTATCCTGATGTGCCCCTTTTGATAGGGATACATGCCCAGAATCAGGTTTGCTATGGAAGTCTTACCACTTCCTGTATGCCCAACCAAAGCAACCTTCTCGCCGGCTTTGATCTTGAAGGACACATCTTTCAGCACCCATTCATCAGGGTTGTAAGCCAGCCACACACCGTCGAACTCTATCTCGCCTTCCATTTTCAGACCATGGTGCATGTCCTCGCGGTAATCATCGGGCTCCATTTCCATCAGGTCAAATATCCGTTCTGCCCCTGCAAGAGCACCCTGCAGGATATTGAACTTCTCGGAAAAGTCATTAATCGGCTCAAAAAGCTTGTGTATATACTGCGTGAAAGCCATCAGCAAACCAATGGTAATCATATTATGCAATATCTGTCCGCCACCGTACCAGATAATTATCGCTACAGCTACCTGAGACGACACATGGATAATAGGTCTGAAGAAGGCAAAGAGCTTAAGCTGTTTCACAGAAGCTACGAAGTAATCATGATTTATATCCGAGAACTCCTGCCTCTTGTGGAAGTACTGGTTAAAAAGCTGGATTATCTTCTGCCCGGCAATATGCTCGGACAGGGCTGCGTTCAGCGAGGCAAGATGCCGGCGTACTTCCCGGTATATAACTCTGGTCTTACGGCGATAAATGAGGATAATCCACACTACCAAAGGCAAAATAGTAAAACTTACCAATGCAAGCTGCCAGTTCAGCACCAACATAAGTGTAACTATGGCAATTATAAGTATCACATCCTGGATAATGGTGATAACCCCGGAAGCAAGCATCTCATCAATAGCCCTGATGTCATTTGTAACGCGGGTGACAAGCCGTCCTACAGGGTTTTGGTCAAAGTACTTGGTAGGCATCTTCTGCAGGTGGGCAAAC
Source organism: Candidatus Cloacimonetes bacterium HGW-Cloacimonetes-3 (assembly GCA_002840645.1). GTDB lineage: Bacteria > Cloacimonadota > Cloacimonadia > Cloacimonadales > Cloacimonadaceae > Cloacimonas. The sequence goes on along the minus strand of PHBO01000003.1, from coordinate 54,879 downwards.
ACATCATGGCGCAGGTCTGCCATTGCTTTCTGGGAGAAGTAAGCTGTGATAACAGATTGCAGATAGCTGGTTACCAAGCGCAAAGTAATGATCCCAAAGAAGATTAGCGCCAGGTAGAAAAGACTGCGCGAGGCATCGCTGCGTACCGCAAGACGATCCTTTCTGGGCAATGTCAGCAACTCGTCCTTTGCCACGGCTATCTTACCAGAGCCGAGTTTGAACCAGCCTTTCATGCCTTCTTGCGAGGCAGTGGGAAGCATGTTTTCGCTTAGGTACTGATTTAGGATAGCTATATGATTAGGCTTATCGGTGATGAGATGAACCGTGCTGTAGCCAAGAATACCCTGTGTTTTCAGTTCTTCCAGATCACTACGGTTTATCTTGTTATTATCTTTTGCGCTCAAGATTATGAAATGGCTGTTACCCTGAGCATATTCCTTGAACTTCAGCTTATGGTAACGCTGGTAAAAGTCGTTATAAGCTGCCTCATCGGTAAATATCGCAATGGACTTATCCGAAATGATATAGTCATCTATAGCAGAGCGTTGGATAAGGGGCAACACTACTTCTGCACCGGATACCAGCATCAGAATGAAGAAAGACAAAACCACCCATTTGAGGTATGGTTTCAGGTAGTGCAGCATTCTGCCAAAGAGTCTGCGGTCATAAATCTTGTTTTTCAGTTCATCGTTGCCGAATCCCCCGCCACGAGCTCCACCGCCGCCACCGCCGTGCATCATAACTCCTCCCCTTCCAGTCTGGCTCTGATTCGTTGTTTCTCATAGAGGTCGTTATACAAGCCTCCCTGCTGAATCAAATCCTTATGGTTACCGCGTTCAGCTATAATCGCATCGCCAAGCACGATAATTTTATCGGCATGCTGGATAGAGGATATGCGGTGGGCAATTATTATGGTAGTTTTCCCACGGCGCAATTCAATCAAGCGTTCCAGAATGAAGCGTTCGGTTTTTGTATCCACCGCAGAAAGTGCATCGTCCAGAATCAGTATTTGTGGATTAGTAAGTAATGCTCTGGCAATGGCTACCCGCTGTTTCTGTCCCCCGGAAAGGGTTATCCCGCGCTCGCCAACCATAGTATCGAACTTATGGTCAAAATCCATTATCTCTTCATAAACCTGAGCCACACGCGCAGCTTCATATACAGCTTCATCGGTGGTATCGGGATTACCCAGACGGATGTTATTAGCAATAGTGTCGGAAAACAGGAAGATATCTTGGGGCACAAGCACGGCATCTCTGCGCAGCACTTGCAGAGGTATGGTATATAGCTCGTGGTCGTCTATAAAAATACTATTGGATTCGGGATTGTATATGCGCACCAGCAGTTCGATAAGGCTGGTTTTACCGCAACCTGTGGGTCCTACAACAGCCAGAGTTTTACCTGCATCGATACTCATAGTGATATCGTTGAATATCTTAGGCAAGCCTTCGCCATAACTGAAGCTTAAGTTCTGCAAGCGGATGGCACCCTGCAAGGAGCTGATGCTTTGATCTGCTTTATCGTCATTCACTTCGGGGTTTACCTCGAATATCTCATTCAGGCGTTTCAGCGAGGCAGTTCCCCGTTGGTACATATCCACAATCCAGCCGATGGCGATCATGGGCCAAACCAACATGCCAAGGTACTGGAAAAAGGCTATAAAGCCGCCAATGGTGATCTCTCCGCGTATGGCTGCGCGTCCGCCAAAGTACAGCGTGATAACTATACTGGTACTTATCACGAAGCCCATGAAGGGATGGAATACGCCGGCAATCCTGGCAAGCGCCATGTTCTGCTTCACAAATTCCCGGGAGACTTCATCTATCTTTTCCAGCTCCGGCTTTTCCTGCACAAAGGCTTTCACGATACGAATACCGGAGATACTTTCCTGAACTCTGCCGCTAAGAGTGGCAAAGCTTTTCTGCACTTCGGCAAAACGCTTGTGCATCTTCTTGCCGAAATAACGGATAGTAATGGTTAAAAACGGCATGGGTAATATCGCCAGCACGGTTAAACGCCAGTTTATAGACACCATGAAGGAGAATGATGCAACCGTCATAAAGACAATATCCATGGCTGCAATCAAACCGATGCCGAACAGCATTCTTACTGCATTCAGATCATTGGTGGCGTAAGCCATGAGGTCGCCGGTTTTGCTTTTATTGAAGAAATTCTGGGATAGCTTCAGCAGGTGATTGTAAAAATCCTGCCTCAGGCTCTTTTCAATCTGGAAGGAATTGCCGATAATCAGCACGCGCCAGAAATAACGCAGGATCATAACTGCTATGGCAAGCCCGAAGATTATCAGCCCGATCCACGCCAAGCCGGAGCTATCAATGGTTCTCTCCTGAATATGGTCTATTGCATATTGCATCACCTTGGGAACGGCTAACTGGACTACATCCACCAGAATAAGCATCACAATGCCCACGCCGATACGTGCATAGCTTTTCTTCAGATAGGGAAGGATTGCATCGAAGGTACGCATAATACTCCAAAATTTACTTCATCTCCCTTGCTTCAGTCGCTTGATACCAAGCCTAAATAGTTTTGGGGAGAATGCACGCCAGCCTTTTAGGATTATCAATTTTGTCAATTGCTTTATCCTGCGTAACTCTCCGAACCGGCGCGCAGAGGTGATTGGGTGATGGGGAGCTGGAAGTGTATGCTTACAGGAGTTGCATGCGTCCCGCTTGCACTGGGAAAGCAGGCATCTTGCCTGAATGTAGTTACGAGAACGGTGTAGAACTGTGACGATTGAAGTGCAGAGGCGAGTCGAGACGACTCCTAGCCGTGCATGCAGGGACGCATGCAATTCCGGGGTGGGAGTGTTCACGTAAACCCAATCGCCTCGACTGGGCTAATCGGCGTCCGCCCCTACGGGTCATGCTTCTTGCTTGTATTACTTATGCATTACGCATGAATTACGGATGCGATGCGTATTTCATCCGTATTGCTACGGTAATTCCAGCAAGGGGCTTAGGAGGTGATCTGCTTTTTTTTATTGACAAACAATAGCATGGTATCATAATTAGATTTCATGAAAAAAAAAGAGAATCTCCTAGAATTAGATATGCCTGAAACCAAAGCCGGAAGCATGCTTCCGGAGCTTGTTGCAAATCTGATGCGCAATCTTCCGGGGATGGCTTATCGGTGTAAGAATGATGAATTTTGGACAATGATATTCTTATCCGAAGGCTGCTTTTCCGTAACCGGATTTTTGGCGTCTGAATTGTTACAAAACGCCTCTGTATCTTACAATGACCTCATATACGAGGAAGACAGGGACTATGTGCGCCTGTGTGTGGAGGAAGCCATAAACAGCCGCACGCGTTTCCAAATGGAATACCGCATTGTGGGCAGGGACGGCGATATCCGTTGGGTGTGGGAGCAAGGGAACGCCATATATAGTGTCGATAACACCGTGATGTTTCTGGATGGATACATAGCCGAGATAACTTCCCGCAAACAAATAGAAGAAGAGATTAAACAGGTGGCGAAAAGCATGGTGGAGATAAACGCCACGAAGGATAAGTTTTTCTCCCTGATTGCTCATGACCTGCAGAATCCTGTGTATGCTATATTATCCTTATCCGAATTTCTCGCTGCCAATATCCAAAACCTTAGCCCGGCAGATTTGACCAGTTTTGCCACACAAATTCAGCTATCCGCAAAGGGTATTTATACCCTGTTAGAAAACCTGCTGGATTGGACAAAATCCCAAACCGGCAAGATAAAGGTACAAATTGAATATCTTTCCCTGCCCAAGCTGGTATCTTTCCTTATTGATCAGTTCCAGACCTCTGCCAAAGAGAAACACGTGTCTCTGGAGTTCATCGTTACAGACGATATCATGGTGGAAAGCGATTCACACTTGCTTACTTCCGTGATTCGCAACCTGATATCCAATGCTATCAAGTATTCCCACCCTAATACGGTGGTAAGCATCTACCTGTTCCAACAACAGGACACCGTGTATCTGGAAGTAACGGATAAAGGGATTGGAATCTCGAAGCGTAACTTGAGGAAAATATTCAGCCTCGATAACGATGTTCGCATGCCGGGGACAAAAAAAGAACCCGGAAGCGGGTTAGGGCTGATATTGGCAAAGGATTTTGCGGATAAGCTTGGGGCACAGCTTAGCGTGAACAGTAAATTGAACAAGGGCAGTATTTTTACATTGATAATGCCGGAAAAGTATAGCTCCTAACTATCACTCTGCTTGGTGCGGAGCTTTTTCCACCAGTCTATCCGCTTCTGTATTTCCTTCTCAAAGCCGAATTGGCCGGGTTCATAGTAAGTCTTTTCTTTCATTTTGTCGGGAAAGTAGTTCTGATAGTAGTATTTATTCTCAAATTCGTGATCATAATGGTATTCTTTGCCATAATCCAGGTCTTTCATCAGCTTGGTGGGGGCATTCCTGATATGCAGGGGTACGCCGTAATGGCTGGTTTTAAGCGCATCAGCTGCTGCTGCTTTGTATGCAGTATAAAGGCTGTTGCTCTTGGGGGCAGTGGCAAGATATACCACCAACTGTGCCAAAGCATTGCTGGCTTCCGGCATTCCAATAAAGAGCAGGGCATCCTTGGCGGCAATCGCCTGCACTAATGCCTGAGGATCAGCAAGCCCGATATCCTCACTGGCAAAGCGGATTAAACGCCGCACCAGATAGCGGGGGTCTTCTCCTGCTTCCAGCATCCTTGCCAGCCAGTAGAGTGCTGCCTGCGGGTCTGAGCCTCTTAAGGACTTGTGCAAGGCGGAAATAATGTTGTAGTGCTCTTCTCTGTTTTTGTCGTAGAACATGGTCTTTTTTGCCAGGGTTTTCGCCAGTTCGGCAATAGGCGGATGTGGGTTTTGCAGCAAGTATGCCTGTATCAGTTCCAGTTCATTAAGTGCTCTTCTGGCATCTCCTCCGCTGTTTTGCGCCATCCAGCCGATTATGTCTTCATCCACCTCCAGCTTCAGCTCTGCAAAACCCTTTGCCAGAATCTCCTTCAGGTCTTCTTCCTTCAGGTGCTCCAACACAAACACATGGCAGCGCGAAAGCAGGGCGGGGATTACTTCAAAAGATGGGTTCTCCGTGGTTGCCCCGATAAGGATTACAGCTCCGCTCTCCACATAGGGCAGGAAGGCGTCCTGCTGAGACTTGTTAAAGCGGTGAATCTCGTCTATAAACAAGATGCTGCGCTGATTCTGAGTGCGGTGCATATAGTCCGCATCCTTCATCACGCCTTTCACATCGTTTATGCTGGAAAGTACCGCCGAGAAGGTGATAAAGTGTAAACCGCTCAGCTTCTCAATAATCCGCGCGATGGTAGTTTTCCCCGTTCCGGGTGGTCCCCACAAGATAAAGGAATGGTATTCGCCGCTTGCTATCATTTGATGCAAGAGGGAATTGGATGCTATCAGCTTTGCCTGACCCCGCAGCTCTTCAAGGGTACCGGGGCGCAGCTTCTCCGCAAGAGGTACTGTCTTAACGCTTACTTCATCACTTTCAAAGAGAGTGCTTTGGTCTTTTCTTGCCATCGTACCTTAAGAGCCTCAATCCTCCATCATGCCGTTTAGTTCGGAAGGATCGTACCATTGAAAAGCACCTTGAAGACGCTGTATTTCAGCTAAAAGCAATGTTTTGTGCTTTGTTTCTTCTTCTGCGAATTGCAGCATCATGGCTTTGATGCCTTCATCTTTTGTTTCTGCTGCCATGCTAAGATAGATGCTGTTTGCCAGCTCTTCCCTGCTTATAGCAAATTCCAGTACTTCTTTGGGATCGCTGAGGTTCACTCCCGGCATTTCCAGTTTGAAAGTGCTCATCAGCTTTAGCTCTTCATCCGGAAACTCTACGGCAAAGGCAGCACGTACTTTATCTTCATGTGCTTTCTCGTAGATTATCAGCTCGTGAAACACGCTGTCTGTCTCATCATTAGCGAAGCTCTTTGCCAAAGCCTCATACAGCATTCGGGAACGAATTTCCGCCTCTATAACGATGCGGTAGCTTTCTTGTCTGGTCATGTGTCACCTCTCTATAACTAAAAAGATAATCAGATGTGTTAGTTTAGCCACGCCTGGAACTATGCAGTCCGGCGGATAAGCTCCACGGCATTAATCTTGCCAATCCGCTTAAGCGGTACAAGAATACTAAGCACCGTTATCAAATACGCCACCACGGTAATCAGCAGATAATCCATCAGCATCATCTTTACCGGTAATGTAATAGCTCCCGTGTCACCCATGCCAAGCTTCACCAAGCCTGTTATTTCCTGTAGCAGCATCAGCGCACTCCCTGTTCCCAAGCCTATTATTATCCCCAGGCTGCACAGGATAAGCGATTGAATCATAAACAAGCGCTGCAAATCTCTGTCTGAAAGTCCCAGAGCTTTTAACAATCCCAGTTCACGCTTCTTTTGCGTTATTGCCTTCAGCAGGTTGCCGGTGAGGTTAAAGCTGGCGATGATAAACATGAAAAGCATGATTACAAACATGATAAATTTCTCGAAACGCACTGCGGCATACAGGCTGGAATCGAAGCTGCTCCAATCCTCCAACTGATGCTTGGGTAGCAAATTACGAAGCTTGTTCAGATAACGCTGTGAGTGGGTAAAAGAAGGTGTTTTGATCTCTATGTAGTCCGCAGCATTTCTGCCTGAAGCAAAGAAACAAGCCTCGGAAAAGGGTATGTAGCTGTAGCTTTGGTCATACTCCGGCATACCGGCGGTGAATATAGCCAATACCTTCAGATACCGCACTTTAGGTATCATCCCAAAGGCAGTGGGGACGCTGAACATCGGGGACAGCACCTGAATATCATCACCCAGATAAGCTCCCAGTTTACCCGCCAAGCCTGCGCCTAAGGCTATCCCGCCTTCCCGGAATTCTGCGTTGCTCAGATTTCCCGCCACAAGCCCCTGCATCACATCATCACCTTTAACATCAGGTTTCAGCAGGGTGCCGGATACCTGCTGTTGGAGAGGCAGATCAATCCCGAAGCTAAGGCTGGGGACAACCACAAACCCACGTTTCAGCAACAGCTCGTTGCGAACCACGGGAGAGGCATTAAAGCCTTTTGCTTCCAATTGTTTTACCAGCTGGGGGTAGTTTGCTATGGTAGTGCCGTCATTATTGCTGAGGCGGATTTCGGAAAAAGTGCCCACAATGCGGTTGCGGATATCATAGCGGAAGCCATTCATCACGGAGCTAACACAAATAAGTGCCATCACTCCAAGGCTTATCCCTGCCAGGCTTAAATAATGCGTAGGGCTTAGCCCGCGGACTTTTCTACCGCTGAGGTATTTGAAAGCAAGATAGATTACGCTGTTATTCTTCATTATTACTCTTGTGCTATTTCTAAAAGCCGGTGAGAGAAGCTAAGGACGGAAAAGATAAATCAGCAAAGGGATGTAGAACAATGCGATAAAGATGGAGATAGAAACGCAGGTAGCGGCAAACTCCCTGTCCATGTTTTCCAGATTAGCGAATATCAGGGTGTTAAAGCCGATGGGTAAGGCAGAATTTACTATCACCACCGTACGGGTAAGCCCCTGCAAACCAAGCACGGTAGCCAGAAGTATGCCTATCCCCAAACCGATTCCCATTCGGATAAACACAGCTAACAGGGCTTTGCCGAGATTGTTCATCTTTGGCTCAAAATATAGCCCCAAAGCTATCATCACGAGCGGAACTGTGGGTTGCCCGATAAGGTTCAGAAAATTAAACGCCAGAGGAGGTAGCGACACACCACCAAGCTTCCAACCAAAGGCTATCGCCATTGCCCACAGCGGAGGCAAGCGCAGGAATTTCCCCCAGTTAATCTTGTCTGTGTGAGTGTTATCGCCGTATTTTATAGCATTGTAATAGGTGAAAGTGAAGATCATAAAAGTGTTGCCAATATCAAACAGCGTTGCTCTTGCCAATCCCTCATTACCGAAAGCAGCGGCAAAAAAGGGCAGCGAATAAGCTGTATTCATGATCATCGTCCCCACCAAAAAGCTGCCGAACATTGGCCCCGGCATCTTCAGGCGTTTGCCTATTGCACCGGAGATAAAGTACATAGATAAAACAATGGCAACTGCCAGGAAAGGTATATAGATCATATCCGCTACAAGCTTCACATTGGAAATAGCGATTATTGTAAGGGCAGGAAGCGTAACGGTTAGTACCAAGCGTAGCAGTACGGACGCATCATCTTTAGTAAGCAGCTTAAGCTGTTTGAACAATATACCGGCAAAGAATGCCAGGATAAGGGGGATAATCTTTTCTACAAATGGATTCACTTAGTATTCTCAGGGCTGTAAAAACTACGGTTGAGGATGTCCAGAAGCTCGCTGAGGTTTTTGTTAAAGTTCTCAGTTGGTTTGGAATTGGCTAAATCCCGATATTGCCAGCTGGGGTGTTTAGCAAGTGTATCTGCCAGTTGCCATTTATGATTATATTTACGATTCTCCAAGCTCTTCAAAGCTTCCCATTGTGCCCGGCTGAAGCGTTTGTACAAGCCATTTTCACGCAAGATACCGGTATTCACCTTCATGGGGTGTATCTCTGTGATAAATAGTATTTCCAGCAGTTGCTCCCGATCGAAATTACTCTGTTTTTTCAGCTCGTTGTACAATGCTAATTCGTTTTCGAAGGTGCGTCCGTTCACAGTGGAAAGGTATTTGGTATCCAGCCCGTTCTTTTCAATTTGGGTAATTGTCTGGCGATCAAACACATACCTGGTATCCACATTCACCTGTTGCTCGAAGACATTCTGAATGATAAACAGGGCTACGAAAGAGAAAAAGAACGCCATCAAAGGGGCTGCCACCCACCCTAAGGATATCTTACCCAGCATGTTATAGCGGATATTCTTGCCGCCTTTGGCAAGCCCAATCCCCAGCACGGAACCTACGATAATCTGGGAAGCAGACACAGGAACCAGCGGAATGGGCGGAATGTGGAGGCTTACTAACAAGCCATGCAAGCCTTTGGAAGAGAACAGAAACAGCACGATTGCTTCGGCTAATACAGCGATTAACGCCGTGATGGGGGATAAATTGAATAGCTCTTTGCCCACTGTTTTCATAATCTTGTATGAATAGGTATATATACCCACAACTATGGAAACAGAGCCGAGCAAAAAAAGCTGGGTAATACCGCTAACCGTGCCAATCCAGGGGATGGCAATATCTTTGAAAGGGTTCACCGGCACAAACACACCCACGATGTTGGCGATATTATTAGCACCCAGAGAATATGCCCCAAATGCACCGATAATAACCAGCCAGAAGCGTGTCCAGACATCCTGCTCCAGCATGTGTACTTTCACCTTTCCCAGATAGCTTCGAAAGATGAAGAACAGTAGTGCAGCAAAGATGGCACCTAATACGGGAGCAAGCAGCCAGCTTATGGCAATAGCTGCCAGGCTGCTGTAATCTGTCAGCCGTCCGGCAAAGTAGTTCCAGCCGATAATTGCCCCTGCCAAAGTTTGCGAGGTGGCAACAGGAACGCCGATCCTTACCATCAGCGTGATAGTGATAGCTGCGGCTAAGGCTACTGTGAAAGCACCACCAAGCGCATTAACAGAGCCCAGCTTGCTAAGGGTTTGAGATGGTCCACTGCCATCCAAAACGGCACCAAGAGTAACGAATATTGCAGCTATCAGCGCTGCTTTCTTAAAGGTGATCATCTTGGTTTCCACCGCTGCACCGAAGATATTGCCGGTATCTTTGGCACCAAAAGACCAGCCGAGGAAAAGTCCGCTAAGCAGGTAAATGAAGATCATTACTTACAGTTGGCGCTTAATGGTATATATTGAGAGACGGTCGCATACTGCCTGAGCATAATCCGAGATTTTCTCTATATGTATGGCAAAAAAACGAAGCTGGCTCTTGCGGGAAAGATCTATATCCATGGCAAATATCTGCCTGCGCAGCTTCTCGCCTAATTGGTCTGCTTCCCTCTCGAAGAAGTAAACCTTGTGGATGTAATTATTCACCGCAGATAGATCGCGGAAGAATGATCGTACAGCATAAACAAGCTGCTCCACGGCAGCTACGGAAGCCCGGGTGGTTTGCATCCAAAGGTCATCAAGCTCGGACGGTATATCCGGCATTTCGATGGAAAACTGGGCGAGGGAATCCTTCATGTTATCTATTACTTCATCTGTGTTTTCCAGGATAGCCAGCACATCACCTCTGTTTTCCGGGATCAAAGTACGTTCGTACAGAAAGCGTTCGATACCCACGCGCAAATCATCTGCCCTGTGTTCATTATCACGAATCTGGCTTAGCCTTTCCTCGAACTGTTCCAGCCTTCCACTAAGATAGTCATCCATAGCAAGCTGAAACATCATTGCGGAATCGCTAACAATGTCCAGGAACGTATCAAGTTGTGCTTCTATGAAGCGGGTGGTTTTTAATATAAGTGGCATCTTCTCTCCCGATAACAGTATAACAAACTGGAGTAACCTTTACAATATTTATAGCCAAGGCTTTCTGTCAAGCGAGTTTTTGCTAATACAAAAAAAGAGCCACGGAAAGCTATTCCCGTGGCTTCGTTTGTGTGTTGCTGAGGAGGGGTATTATTTATTCATTGTCTTGTTGTTTTTGTGTACTTGAGGATTATCTTTGGGGCTGTCACAGTCGCTGTAGCCTTCTTTACCGTCTTCGCAATTGCCACAGTCTTCCTTCTGTTTGTGCATGCCCATGCCCTTTCCATCTTGCATACCCATGCCGCCTTGCATACCTTTGCCACCCTGCATGCCCTTCATCTGGTGATTTGGTCCCATGAATTGCTTCATGTTGCTTTTCATGATTTCTTTCTGGGCAGGGGTGAGTTCTTTCAGGCGGGCAGACATGAAGTCTATTCTTGCATCAGCCATCAGGTTTTCCTTTGTGGCGATCTGCTTGGTCAGCTTTTTGGCTTCGCTGAAGTTTTCTGCACGCAATGCCGTGTGCAGGTCTATTTTCAGGTTTTCAATTTCTGCGCTTACGGTGTTTTCGGTTTTGTTGAAGGCAGTTCTAAGCTCTTCGAATTTCTTCTTTTGCGCATCGGTGAGCTTCATTTCTTCCATACAGTCCATTTTCATGCCCATGCCTTTGTCCATTGGTTTTTGCATCATGGGCTTATTTGGCATATCACCTTTCATTCCGGGGTGTTGGGCTACGAGCACACCGCTTATAAGCAGTAGTGCGATTGATAGTATTATTAGTTTTCTCATGGTTTTCTCCTGTTTCTGTAGTTATCATTTCTTTGAGAACGCGGATCAACTCTTTCAATACGGCGTTGGAAGTGTTCTCTGGCTTCCTTTGCGCTCAATGTTTTACGGTAAGCGAGGAGGTTAGCTCCCAAAGTGCGCTCCAGCTGGTTTTGCGCAATAAGGGAAGAATCTATGATACTTGTTATTTTGGCTTCGTTGATAGGGTCTTTGGCAAGCTCTTGCATCAGGTTCCGTTTTGTTTCATTAAAGCGGTCATGCAGTTTCTTAATCTCCGGATTACCCATCATAAACCTATGTTCCTGTGGCATGCCCTGTTGCATGTGGGGTGCTTCCGGAGGCATCGGGCATGGGGGTGGCATAATTAGCTTGAAGTAAAAGTAACTGCTTAGCACAGCCAGATTAAAGCTGAGTGAGATGAACAGTATAATTACCAGCCAACGCTTACTCATTGGAGCCTCCCGTGCTCTCGTAAGTGTCCAGCAGGGTGTTTTCACCAAAGGCTATGGTGCTTTCGCTTACAGTAGTAGTTGGGGCAACCTCGGCTTCGGTTTTAAAGCTTCTTACCCCTATCTGTGTACCGGCTATAAAGCTGAAGAATATCGCCACCACCGCGGTAGCTGTGCTTAGCTGGAATCTGCGGGCAAAGGTAGGACGGGCTTTGCCCATCCGCTGTACTTTGTCCATAATCTGGGCATGCACCCAGGCAGGCGGTTCGGGAGCAGGAGCATTTGCCAGAATCTGCTGCAACCTGGCTGCATCAGCTTGCCTGGTTTGGCATGCCTTGCAGGCGGAAAGATGCTTGGTTAATACAGGAAGGTGACGTGGTTTTAGTTCGCCATCAAGTTTCAGGTCTATGTAGCGTTGTGCTGTGCTGCATCTCATGGTTCTGCTCCTTTTATTTATTTAGCTTCCCGTTGGGGATTCTACTAATGATACTCATAACTTGTCAGTTCCCTGCAAGATTATTTTACGAAGAATGCGTTTTGCCCGAACCAGAAGAGATTCTACTGCTTTAACGCTGATTCCCAACTGCGCCGAGATATCCTTATAAGATAGCTTCTCGTAATATTGTAGCTGGATAACGGCTGCCAGTTTGGGGGGCAATTCTGCCATGGCGGAGTTCAGTATGTGGTAATCGGGTTCTATAGCCGGAACATTTGTATCCGGGATATTTACAAATGAAACGGGATCAACACTTATGTAGCGGGATTTGTTTTTCAGAAAGCTCATGCATTTGTTATGGGCTATTTTGTAGGTATAAGCGAGAGCCGTGGCATCTTCTATCCTCTCCAAATTTTGATACACCGCTATAAAGACGGTTTGGAGAACATCCAAAGCATCTTGTTCATTTGCGCACAAGTTCATCAAATAGCGGTAGATGCGCTTCTCGTTAGTGGTTAGAAATGCTTCAAACAGCTCTTTCTTCATTAATTATCAACCCTTAACATATAATAGGCTGGTTTTCAGCTATTGCAAGTTTCAAGCCAAGCAAGGCAAATTAAGCTTGACAAATAAACCCCAAGCTACAAAGATTGTACTGTAGATACTCACGCTTCTGCTGTGGCTGCTTTGCAGCTTTTGCTCAGGCTATAACAACAGGAGGTTCGTATGAACAAGCTTGCTTTCAGTATTGCGGTGCTTGTCACTTTTTTTATGGTGATACCCATCTTTGGAGTCACTATTCAATTGGAAATTATCGATGTAAGTTCAAGCACGGTAAACGGAAGCCTCACCATTACCAATAATGCAAACACCCCTGTAACTTGGGACTTCCCTTCCAGCGGACAGTTTGACCTCTGGGTGGATGGAACCGGATCTGCTGTATGTTATTTTGATATTCTTACCAGCTTCACTGTTCCGGCAAACAGCACCATAGTAATTGGTGTTTCCCATATCAGTTTTACCCCGCTTGGCAGCGGTGAACACACTGCCCAAGCAAGGTTTGTACTCAGCAACTCCCCACCCGCCGGTGCCCCCGTAACATTTCAATATGGAACTACTTTAAACGATGTAAACGACTTAAGCTATGATTTGGGGATTTCATCTGTAAATGTTCAGTATGTTACAGGCATCCTTACCATGCACAACAACAATGATGCACAATGGCAAATGGGATTCCCGAATCTCCCTGTTGCGGAGATTAGAGTGGATGGAAATCGTCCCGAGGTTTTCTATATACCGATGAGCTATGCCATTACAATAGACCCATGGGGCACCCACACGGAAGACGTGGAGTATTACACCTCTACTCCGCTTGCAGTCGGCTCTCATGTTGCGCAAGTGCACCTTTTGTGTAACGGCGAACCCGCAGTGGGCAATCCTGTTACTTTTAATATCGCCCCTTCCGCCACCGCTGATCCGCTACAGGTTGATAGCCCCCAACTGAAGCTTACCGCCAGCCCCAATCCTTTCAGAGAATGTATTAAAATTGCTTCGGATTCCCAAAAGCCTGTCTCCATTACCATATACAACCTAAAAGGGCAAAGTGTAACCCAAGCCATTGTAACAAGTGAATACGTTTGGGATGGCAAAGACACAAAAGGCATTGCCTGTAACAGCGGGATATACTTCGTGAAAGCCGTGCAGGGAAACAAAAGCACCTTGCAGAAGGTAGTTAAGCTATAAGCTACATCAAAGCACACAAACGCTCATAACTTCCCAATCAGGGAATGTATTTAGCAATTCTGTAGCTATTGTTTTCTCTTTCAAAAATAGGCTAAGATACAGGAGACAATGTTGTATATGGAGTGCATTCTCAATTCTCCATTCTCAATTCTCAATCAATGTTACTAACAGGCTATTCACTTAATTCCGCAGCAAGAAATGAAACAGGGCTTGACACCATTTGCCCCTTGTGAAAGCTCTGCCCAAGAATTAGTTCCCTGCGAGCATTCCCCTATCATTGCCCACCCATTGCCCACAAAGAGGGGAATGAGTGGGGTTTGATAGAGCATAATAAAAGAGGAAGAAATGGAAGAAAACAAAGTTATATACACCATGAATGGCATTGGCAAGGTAGTGGACGGCAACAAGCAAATCCTGAAGGACATATATCTGGGCTATTACTACGGCGCAAAAATTGGCGTGGTGGGCTTGAACGGCTCAGGTAAAAGCACGCTGCTGAAGATTATGGCAGGCTTGGATAATGACTACATCGGCGATGTTGCCATGGCTAAGGGCTACACGATCGGATATCTGGAGCAAGACCCGCTGGTGGATGACACCAAAACCGTGCTGGAAATAGTTCAGGAAGGCGTGGCTGAGGCTATGACGCTGCTGCAGAAGTACGAAGAGATTAACATGAAGTTCATGGAACCGATGGACGATGATGCGATGAATAAGCTGCTGGACGAGCAGGGCAAGATTCAGGATAAGCTGGATGCCTGCAACGCCTGGGACATTGATAGCAGGCTGGAGCAGGCAATGGATGCGCTGCGCTGCCCGCCCGGTAATTTGCCCGTGAGTGTGATCTCCGGCGGCGAAAGGCGTAGGGTTGCCTTATGCAGATTGCTGCTTCAGGAGCCGGATATCCTGCTGCTGGACGAGCCTACCAACCATCTCGATGCAGAGCTTATCCTGTGGCTGGAACATCATTTGCACCAGTATAAGGGGACTGTAATAGCAGTTACGCATGACCGCTATTTTCTGGATAACGTGGCGCAGTGGATTCTGGAGCTGGACAGAGGCGAAGGTATTCCCTACAAGGGCAATTACTCCTCGTGGCTGGAGCAGAAACAGAATGCCCTGGCTAACGAAACCAAGACCGAAAGCAAACGCCAGAAAGCACTTGCGGAAGAACTGGATTGGATTCGCAGCAGTCCCAAAGCCCGCCGGGCAAAGAGCAAAGCCAGAATAGAGAACTATGAGAAGATGGCTTCCGCCGAATATAAGAAGGATAACGCCACCGACCAGCTTTCCATCCCCATCGGACCAAGGCTGGGGAATAAAGTGATCCAGGCGATTGATATATCGAAAGGTTACGAAGATAAATTGCTGTATGAAGACCTGTGTTTTGACCTGCCCGCAGGTGGCATCATCGGGGTTATCGGTGCCAATGGCGCAGGTAAAACCACGCTCTTTAACATGATAATGGGCAATCAACAGCCCGATAGCGGTGAGTTCATTATTGGAGAAACGGTGAAGTTCTCCTATGTAGATCAGTCCCGCATCATGAATCAGGAAAGAACCTTGCTGGAAATGATTGGCGAAGGCAGAGACATCATGAAGGTTGGCGAGAGGGAAATGAATGTGAGGGAATACCTTAGCAAGTTCAATTTCTCATCCAAGGAACACATAAAGCCCGTGAACATCCTCAGCGGCGGAGAAAAGAACCGGGCGTATCTTGCGCTTACGCTTCAGGTTGGCGGCAATGTCCTGCTGCTGGACGAACCAACCAACGATCTGGATGTTTACACCATCCACGCTCTGGAAGAGGCACTGCTGGCTTTCGCCGGTTGCGCTGTGGTGATAAGCCACGACCGCTATTTCTTAGACAGGGTCTGCACCCATATCCTCGCCTTCGAAGGTGATAGCAAGGTTATGTGGTGCGAAGGTAACTTTAGCGACTACGAAGAAGAGAAGCTAAAGCGTCTGGGCATCTCCGAGCTTGTCCCTAAACGCATCACATATAGGAAACTGAGCAGAATATAGCTGCTGAAACTAACTTTCTGCTTGACAGAAACCCGCCCTCTGTTTTCATGACCAAACGATGACGCGAGGTGGAGCAGTTGGTAGCTCGTCGGGCTCATAACCCGAAGGTCGAAGGTTCGAGTCCTTCCCTCGCTACCACATTTTTGAAGAGTTTGGCTGAAGGCGAGGCTCTTTTTTCCATAGAACTGTGGCGGTGTAGCTCAGTCTGGTTAGAGCGTCGGAATCATAATCCGTAGGTCCGGGGTTCAAATCCCTGCGCCGCTACCAGTTTTTTTTATGCGCCAGTAGCTCAGTAGGATAGAGCAGCAGCCTTCTAAGCTGCGGGTCAGGGGTTCGAATCCCTTCTGGCGTGCCATTTAAAGTTCCGTTTTCCCGTATATGAATATCGCACCGTGGTGGGTGTAGTTCAATGGTAGAGCACCGGATTGTGGTTCCGGGCGTTGTGGGTTCGAGTCCCATCACCCACCCCACTTATTACCGAAAACCCCTTTTCTCTCTGGTTCAATTATTGCATCTTCGGAAAACTGTAAACTAAATCACAGAATATTTAGCAAAGGAAACAGCAATGAGTGCTTTTCTTGGTATGGACATCGGTGGTTCCAGTATAAAATTTGGATGGTGCTATCCGAATGGATTACACTACTTTGCTTCTATGGCAATAACCATTAAAACCTTGGAACACTTCAAGCAAGTTGTGACGAGGATACTGGAAGCAACGGACAGGGAAATCGGGCTAAGTAACTTGCGCGCAATCGGCATAGGTTCTCCCGGTACAATCGACAGAAGCACCGGGAAGATAACCGGTGTGAACCCCAATCTCCCCTTCTGGACAGACCACTGTCCCGCTGAATTAATCCCAGCCGAGCTAAACATCCCCGTATTCTACGACAACGACGCAAATCTGATGGCTATGGCAGAAGCGCAACATTACAAATCCAACAATGCATTAGGCATAACAATTGGCAGTGGAATCGGAGGAGGCTTGGTGTTAAACAGTGCCATATATCACGGCGCTCACGGCTATGCCGGAGAACTCGGGCATATGTGCATGGTGGAGGAAGGCATCCTGTGCAACTGCGGACGAAAGGGTTGCCTGGAAGCTTATGCCTCAGTAGATGGCATTCGCAGAAGGTTGGCAGCAATGGACACATCCTTTGCCTCGTATGAGTTATCCGAGCTTCTAAAACTGCATGACAGCAGGATTATGCGCTATATCTCCGAAGGTAGTGCAATGTTAGTTACCGCAATTGTAAACTTAGTTACCATGCTTGATCTGGATTGCGTGATTATAGGTGGAGGTGCCATGGACGCAAACATGTATGATATCACTGCCATAGAAAAAGATATTATCCTCTGCCTGCCATTAGCAAATAAGGGAAAAGTACGAATAGTAAAAGCTTTTCATGGCAATGAAGCAGGAGTATTTGGTGCCCTTCAATTAGCACAGCAAGGAATATCACCCACTTGGGAATGAAACTTGCATTTACTAAACAGCGTATATGTTAAGTGTTAGATGCCCTGTTCAGGACAGCCGAATTGGATTAGCAGCTAACTTGTTAACGTTTAACATAAATGAAAGTATGGAGTGAGACATGAGAAAAACAATGATAACCGCTGTGTTGCTGATGGCACTAATGCTTGTTGCAAGCGCAGCTTTCGCAAAGACTGATAATCTGCTTAGTTTTGAGGTAAGCCCCAATCCTATGGATAAATACTGCACTGTTTCTGTCGTTTTTCAAACTCCCGGTTACGTTTCTATAAATTTGCAGATCGAAACCCTCGAGGGTGAACTGGTCAGTACCCTTTACAGTGGAAATGTGAACAAGACTATCTCGTGTACTTGGGACAGGCTATCCAATTCCGGTGCTTATGTGCCGGCTGGTAAGTATTATGTAACGCTTAATTACGATAATCGTTACACTTCCACTAAAAAGACAGTGATCTTGAAATAGTTTAATTAGGTGCACCCGAATCTCCATGAATAGAGTTTCACAAGAAAAGTCCGTAATGGACTTTTTTTTGTTTTTCGCCCAGACAGTCTCCGAATTGCTAAATGTCCGGGCTAACCGCCATGTAAGCAATGTGGTGGTCTTTCGTCAAATCCTGTTCACCGGGGTGGAGGCATTGCCCCTTATCAGCTTCATTGCCCTGGCGATTGGCGGTTTGGTGATTATGCAGGGCTACGAACTGCTGAGCAACTTCGGGCAGGGCATCTGGGTGCATATCATCCTGGTGCGAGTAGTTGTAATTGAGCTTAGCGGCATTCTCACCGCATTGGTGGTGATTGCCCGCAGCGGAACGGCTATCTCTACGGAACTGGGCAACATGGTGGTTAGCCGCGAAATGAGCCTGCTGAAGTCCTTTGGCATATCTCCTCTGGTGTATCTTGGCGTTTCCCGCATTATCGGTGTGGTTATTGCCATGGTGGTGTTAACGCTTTATTTTAATATAGTTGCCGTGCTTGGCGGCTGGATGTTCTCGCAGTTGTTCAATCATCTGGAGTTCCGAGCTTTCATGAACGACTTCATCTCTGTGCTAAAGCTCTCCTACATTCTGATGAGCTTCGTTAAATCTATTCTTTTTGGTTTCATCATCGCCATCACCGCCTCCTATCACGGTATGAGTGTACAGAAAGCCTCCACCGAAGTGCCACAACGCACTATCCGCGCAGTGGTAAGCTCCATCTTTGCCGTGATAATCACGGATATTGTGATCTCCTGGTTATTCTGGATGCTGCAATGATGCATATAAGTATGTCCGAAGTTTGTTCTGCCAATAATCTGAACTGCTTCAGCCTTGATTTTGTTGTAAATGGCTGCACGGTTATCTATGACCCCACAGAGCACATCTCTACCAGCATTCTTTCCGCTTTAATCGGTTTGGATAATATCGATGCCGGAATTGTGCTCCTGGATGGTATTCCTTATGACGATTATTTCCTGAAACACAGGCTTATTTCTACTTTTGCACTTGCTTTCGATGAAGGCATCATGCTTTCTAATCTCACAATCCGCGAAAACCTGATGCTGCCATGGAAGATACGCTTTCCTAATATGGATATCACCACCTTTAACGGTGAACTCCATGCCTGGATGCAGCGCTTGGAGCTGGATTGCGACTTGAACCTGCGCCCCGCTTTCATTAGCCCTGCCCATAAGAAGTTCCTCGGCTTCATCCGCGGGGTGATGCTGAAACCAAAGCTGCTGCTGATAGATGACCCGTTTTATCTGTTCAATAAAACCGAACGTCAAAGGATTTTCAGCTTCCTGCAAATCCTTAAAAGCGAGCAGGAAATGCTGATCGCCAGTGCCGATGATGAGTTCCTGAGCGGGTTTGGCTCAAATGTAATTGATTTGTCTGCAACACCTTAAGACCCGTCTGCTTAAGGTTCCCTCTGTTCTATCCCGATAAAACTACCATCTTCTCCCTTTTGCATCTCCCTTGCTCCAAAGCGTTAATCAAGTGATTATCCCCTCTTAATCAAGCGTTAACTATTAACGCTTGATTAAGAGGGGATTAAGAAGTAATTAACACCGTGAAGTAAGGAAGAAGTTAGCGAAAACGAGTAACGTCTCATTAAATGGTGTTTGGAGAGTCACCCTTTTAAGTATACAGCCTAAACCATTGAGAATAGCAACAAGGAGCATAGAGTAAAATCGGTATTTTGGTGTTTCTGCCCATGAAACACAGCAAAAGCTTGACAAAAAAGCGTAGCTGAAAAGTATAATACCAGCCTAAAATAGAGTTAAAATTATGAGCTATAAGATAAAGTACGCAAAACAGATAGTTTCCGCCTTTATTGGCATCCCGCTGATCGTGTTGATAGCAGCGCTTGTTTTTATTGCTATCCGCCAAAATCTGCTGGAGAAGAAGTATATTTATCACTCTACAGTGACAAATGCTTTGGGAATTTCCACTCAGACACCGGTTTTATACCGCGGATTTGAAGTGGGGCGGGTGCGTAGCTTTACTTTGGAAGCAGACGGCAACATCGGACTGGAGTTCTTTGTATTTAAGCGATACAAAAACATAGTAGTTAGAGGCTCCATCCTGGTGCGCAATACAAACCCTATTACCAACAAAACTACTCTGGAATTTATTCGTGATCCCTTGTCCACTATTCCGCTACCTGTGGAGGGAAACGTACCTTCATCAGATTTTGAGGAAGGCAGAATGCAGCTTCGGCGCATTGCACCCCAACAGACAGATCCCATAGCCGCTATCATAAACAATCTGGCAACTTTTACCCGCGAACTGAATCTGGACAATAATGCAGATAGCGGAGCTATACAAAGGCTAATAATAAACATGGCAGATGCTTCCGAGAAGGCGAATGCAGGGCTGATTCAGGCACAAAGCATCATGACGGAGCTTAGCCGTCTTGCCCAAAATCTGAATAGAGACAACAATGCCGATAGCGGAGTGCTGCTGCGAGCATTGAACAACCTTGCCAACTTAAGCCAGGGTTTGAATAGCCGGCTGGATGAAGTGGACGGCATTATGAAAGGAATTCAGACAAGTATAGACAATTACTCCAGTCCGGATTCGCTTCTTATAAAGATGATAGACCCGAATCGGGACTTGCTGATAACTCCGCTTACTAATACGCTTAACAGTTTAACCGGTGCTACCACTGAACTGGGCGGAATTCTAAATACTGTGAACAACCCGGAACTGCGTTTGATGCTGAATAATTTGAACCAAAGCCTGGGAAAGGCACGGCAAACCCTGGAAGCACTTAACAATAATCCCTTGTTACGAAAGGGCATAAGCCCCTCTCAAATGCGCAAAAGTTCTGCATCTGAACGGATGCATGAGGTTCCTGATGCGCATTAGTATTATCGCATTGTTAATAATCCTTCTGGCGGCATGCTCCAGCATAAAACAACCTAAAGAACCGCTAAGTAAACAGGATGCAGACAGCATGCTGCAATTGGCGCAGGAACTGGAAAGCTCCCGGAACACCAAACAAGCCACTGAAAGCTATCATTATGCCATGCGGCTATACGAAAGCCATGCGGGCATTGAAGGGCAGTTAGCATGCCTTAGCGGACTTGGCAGATTGGCTTTGGCGGAGAATGACAGAACAGAATACCAGAATATAGAAAGCAGGATGCAGCAGATAGTTAGAGAAATTGCCCCCGATTTGAGCTATCATGTGCTGCTGCTGAATGTGTTTGACCTGCAACGCAGGAAAGATTATGCTACTATCTCATCAATCTCCGTTGCAAAGCCTGAATACCCCCCATCGGTTTGCATCCAGCTTGCAACTGCCAAAATGCAGGCGGATAGCTATCGGAAGCTTGCCACACCACTTATGGCGAAGGAACTGGACAAGATTACCAAGGCATACCGTAAACAAATAACCAAGAAACACACCGGAAACCCGGAATTACTTTCTGCTGCCTGGTATGCATTGGGGTATTATCATTTCACTGCAAGTGATTATGCACAGGCACAGGATTATCTGGCATTGGTGAAAGATTGGGATTACCGCTATAGCAACAACAGCGGATTGGGACACGCATACTGGCTGCAAGGGCAGGTGGAGCATATGCAAAACCAAGGGGACAAAGCCCTGGCAAGCCTTAGAAAAGCAGAAATAATATTTGGCGCACTAAATGACGAAGCCGCATTAGTAGCGGTTGCACAAGAGATTGTTCGTCTCAAAGGAGAATAGCCATGATTTTTACAGTTTTAACAGGTAAGCACCTCATGGCAACTAAGCTATGAAACTGATTATAAACGCTTCACTGCCCACTTCATCCGCTGCTTTCAAGCGAGTGAACATGTTGTTTGATGAAAAGATCATCAAGATATCCGCCGATGATATCCCAACGGAAGAGGGAACGGAGATCATAGATGCCAAAGGGCTGGTGCTGTTGCCCGGTGGTGTTGATCCCCACCTTCATATACTGGGAGAAGATGCTACAGCCACTAAAGATATTGCCCGCATTACCAAGGCTGCCCTCGAGGGTGGTTGGACAACCATCGGAGAATTAAGCTATTACACCCAAAGCCCGGTGTTTAGCCCCGAAGATGTGGAGAAGAAAAAGCTGCTATTCGATGAGCATGCCTACACTGCTACAGCACTGTGGGGACATGTGGATATCACAGACTATCCCTACCATGCGGAAGCTGCGCAGGAACTGTGGTCGAAAGGAATAGTAGGTTTAGCTCTGGCTGCACCTGCCCCAAATCCGGCGATATCTGAAATCAGTTTTACAGAGATAATGGATTTGTTTCTGGATATCTACGAGAGTGACACTGCCTTTGCCTTCCAGGGTTATGATCATGAAAACCACCCTGAATACAGCTTTATTGCCCAGATGGATGCCATCAAGAAAATCTTGCGGCGTATGCAGGAAAACCCCATCCATATCCCCCGGGTGTCGTCCTTTCCCACGATAGAGTTTATTAATACTATTTCCAAGCGTAGCGACATTTCGTTCGCTATTTGTGTAAACGATTTTATGTCGGTATTCAGTCCTGATTACTTCAAAACTGATCATGCCTGTGATTTTGCGGAATCGCTCGAGCTGTTGTTCGAACTTGTCCGCACCAATAAGATATACTTGCTTTCCAATTGCACATCCCTGCCACGGGAAGATACGGGGCATGCAGAAGTGTTTAGGGGAAGCGCACCGGAATCCCTTGCCTACAGCTATCTATGGGTACTTTCCGAGCTATGGAAGAACCGCAAAGTACCGCTTGCAACGTGCATAAAAATGACCAGTGAGAACGCTGCAAAACGCTTAGGCATATACCCACAGAAAGGTAGTATTGACCCCGGTTCGGATGCGGATTTCGTGTTTTACAACCCTGATGTAAACAGTCATTTCATCAGCCCCGAAGGGCAAAAGGTGGAGCTTACCGGTAGCTTCACTGCCGTGTATGTGAAAGGTGAACAAGTGGCAGGAGACAAGTTCAAGACCCTGCGGCGCGGCGCTTTCCTAACGCGCAGCACTAATCCCAAACGCCGGCATAACAACCGTACCTGGATATAAAAGATAAGGATATAAAAATGCATGAACAACTGCTGTACCTGAAAGCAGCTCTGGATAAGCACCCGGAGCTGAAGTTCTCCATCGATCAAAGTAGCTGGCAAACGGATTTCCTCCGTTTTTACCACAGCCAGACAAATTATAACATCAGCAAGAACAATGTGAACCTGTCTGCGGGGCTGTATAAGGACAAGAAGTCCTTCAGCTTCAGCATCGACGACCCAACTAATGAGAAGATTGACGCTGCCATGCTGAACGCTCTTTCTATTATAGACAGCCTGCCGGAAGACCCGGATTTCGTGGATGTGGAGGATGACCTGACCCTTGCAGAAAGCCGTCCGACCACTAATAATATTCTTGCCATACCTTTGCAGAAAAAGACGGATATCCTTGCTTCACTTGCTGCAAGTGCAGCTAAGCACGATTTTGAGCTCTACGGAACCTTTATCTGCAATTATAGCTCCGGCAGAATGATGAACAGCAACAAGCTGGATAAAAGCAGCAGCGGTTCACCCATCTACCTAGAGATCAAAGCCGTACATAACAAAAGCCAGCTAACCGTGATGGAAACATTTGGCGGGGATGACTTTGCCTACTTAGATCTGGAAGATTTCCGCAGCCGGCTGATGAAGAAGATTGAGTTCTGCACCAATGAAGTTACCGATGTGGAAGCAGGCACCTATGATGTGGTGTTGGCTCCCCGTTGCGTGGCGGAGTTTGTGCAATACCTCGGTTATGGCATGAGCGCAAGAGCTTTGGATCAGCACAGCAGCTACTTTGAAGGCAAGATAGATCAACAAGTATTCCCTGAGATGATAAACATCGTGGATGACCCCGGTGATCCCGAAATGATCCGCATGGATTACGGTTCCGGCGGGCATATTTACAAACCCCTGGAGCTGATAAGTAAAGGCTATTTCCGAAACTTTACCTGTAACCAGTATTACCACCATAAAACAGGGCTTCCCAAGAATGGCAATACCGCCTCCTGCCTCAAGATTGCTCCGGGGCAAAACAGTGTGGAAGAACTGATCGGCAAAGTTAAGAAAGGCTTGTATATCTCCAGTCTGCACTATATGAACTTCATAAACCCGAAGGAGACTTCTCTGACGGGACTTACCAGAGATGGCACATTCCTGATTGAGGATGGCAAGATTACCAAAGTAGTAATGAACCTGCGTTTCACAGAGCGCATTGAACGCATCCTTAAAAACGTGGTAGCACTGGAAAACAGAGCTTACACCATCCCCTTCTCCGAGAACTATGAAAGCTTTGATATCGAAACGGTGAAAGCACCACATGCCTTGGTTACCGGATTTAACATCACATCATCCACCAATACAATTTAGGACTATATAATGGAACAAAAGATAAAGAAGATTATCTCCCGCCTGAACACTCCCGATATCCAGTTTGCCGATGTACGGGCTACAATTACAGACAGCGAAAGCATAGGCTTCAACAACGAACACCTGCGTAATTACAGCAGTTCCAACGGTTCTCCTGCGCTTGGGGTAAGGGTGCTTATTAACGGCTGTTGGGGCTTTGCAGGCTCTAAAGACCTCTCCGATGCATCTATAGACCGGATGATAAAACTGGCAAAGAGCAATGCTGTGCAAGGCTCTAATTTCCTAAAGGAAAAAGTAGCTTTCCCATCTCTACCTGCCACGATAGCAGAATACCACCACCAGCCAAAAATAAACCCCTTTACCATGCCAAGAGAAGAAAAGATGGATTACCTGGGCAAGCTGGCAACTGCCATCGCTCCCATAGGTAAAATTGTCCATTCTTACGTGGCGGCAGAGTTTGTGAGGCAGGAGAAGTTCTATGCCAATTCTGAAGGAAGCTACAGCCACACTTCGTATTATAACACCCTGCCGATCATGATGGTAGTGGCAGCAGATTCCGGGCAAGTTCAATCCCGTACATGGCCGGGGCATATGAGCGCCGGACGTGCCGGATTCGAGCTTTTCTACGAGCAGCAGTTTGCCGAAAACACAGACCGGATTATCAAAGAAGCAATGGACTTGCTTACTGCTCCTACGATTACCGAAGAGAAAGCCGATATCATTATCGGCAACGGACATCTTGCTCTTCAGTTACATGAATCTGTGGGTCATGCCACCGAAGCAGACCGCATCTTCGGCATGGAGATCTCCTACGCAGGCAAGACCTTTGTAAAGCCTGAGATGCTGGGTAACTACCAGTATGGTTCACCGATTGTGAATATCTACTCCGACAGCACCGATCCCAAGGGCTTAGGCTACCACCCCATGGATGACGAAGGTGTCCCCGGCAGAAAGATGGACATCATCCGCAATGGTGTGCTGGTAGACCAGCAGACATCCCGCCATATCGCCCATATGCTTGGCTTGCAGCCTTCCTCCAATATGAAAGGCTCTTATGCAGATGATTTCCCGCTGGTGCGCATGACTAATCTATGTATCGCCCCCGGAAAGGGAAGCCTGGAAGACCTTATCAAGTCCACCGAAAATGGCTATTATCTGGATTTCACTAAGACATGGAGCATAGACGACAACCGCAATAACTTCCAGTTTACCACCGAAATTGGTTATAAGATTAAAGATGGCAGCATAGTAGGCATAGTAAAAGAGCCTACTTACTTTGGCATCACCAAGGACTTCTGGAATGCCTGCGATGCAATTTGCGGAGAAGAGGAATGGGGCTATTACAGCACCTTCCATTGCGGTAAAGGCGAGCCAGGGCAGGTTATGCAGCTATCCCATGGTGTAGCCCCCGCCAGATTCAAGAATATAAACGTTAGCGTAAAGATGTAACCACACCAAACTTGAAGCCGGTACAATGTATCGGCTTCTTTTCTTTCCCCAAACTATCTTTAGAGGAGGATCGTGATGAGATTTTTAATCGCCATTGTGTTCGTTATCGCCATTATTAGCACCCCTTTATCGGGGTTAGCTTTCGCCCGTTGGCATACATCCATGGGTAGCTTCACGGCAGAGCTATACAACGAGATTGTTCCCATCACCGCCAACAACTTTATCTTGCTTACCAATAACGGCTTTTACAACAACAAGATATTCCATCGTGTGGTAGCAGGATTTGTGATTCAGGATGGCTGTCCTTACGGTACGGGATATGGCGGACCGGGATGGACGATTGTGGATGAGATAAGCCCCCTCTTGAACCACAATCAGGCAGGCACTCTGGCTATGGCAAAAACCTCAGCTCCCAACAGCGCAGGAAGCCAGTATTATATTACTCTGGAGCCAACTCCCAATTTAAATGGCAACTATGCCGTATTTGGCAAGATTATCGAAGGTTTGGAAAACGTCCTTGCAATAGGTTTGGTACCAGTTGATGCTAATAGCAAACCCATAACACCCGTAAATATTTTACAACTTCGCATGCTGGATTTGCAAATCAGCAGCGTATATCCCGATAATTCCGCCGCTGTTGCCTATAATCCCGGAGAAACCATTAGCTTCATGGTGGAAGCCTACACTAATACAGCCCAGCTTAGCTACAGCTGGTACATAAACGATAATCTGCAAAGTGGGCAGAATGACATGATATTTGAAAACGCTTTTCCGAGTATTGGAAGCAACATGGTTCGCTGCATGGTAAGTTCTTCGGATAGCATCGCTTATAATGTGGAGTGGACTGTGCAATCCGGTGTAGCCAACAGTGATAATCTAAATCCTGCCATCGCTATGCCAAGCTTGACTTGCTATCCCAATCCTTTCCGTAACAACCTGGAAATAGACTACACCCTGAAACAAGATGCGGAAGTGAGCTTTGAAGTGTTTAACCTTAAAGGACAGAAGGTTACAAGCTTCAGCCCGGCAAGAAAGGCTGCGGGATACTGGAAAGAAAGCTGGGACACTAAGGATGAAAAAGGCAAACCATGCCCCTCCGGTGTTTACATAATCCGCATGAAAGCAGGCGCAAACACCATTATCCGCAAAAGTATGCTACTTAGGGATTGACCCCCTATTCTTTATAGGCTATCCAGGTTTTAAAATCCTGAGGTACACGGGAGAACCCGGCTTTTTCATATATCTTAATCGCCGCGGGATTGTTCGAATAAAGGTACAGATAGTTATCGGAGATACCACGATGGTAGTTTATCAGATGGTGGATCATTGCGCCGGCAAAACCCTTACCACGGAACATGTTACGGGTAAACACATCATCCACTCTGCTGTAACCGGCAAATACACTTACTGAAGCAAGAGAGGCAAGCTCTCCATCCACAAAACCGCCTAACAAGTGATAAGAGGGATGCTGCAAGTGTTTCTCCACCACCTTGATAGTCCAGTCCCCGCCAAACTCCACGGCAATAGTTTCCATCATATCGATGTCCAGCTTCTTTACCCTATCAATATGAAGCTCTTCCACGGGGTGCAGGACACTTTCATGATCGTGAACAAAGTACTCATCATTCATAATATCAATGGTAAAACCATGCCCATCCAGTGCCGGACGGATACGCTCCAATTCATTTGCCTTCAATGCGGAATACACGCGTGGGGAAATACCTTTGCTTTTGTAGAAAAACTCCAGTTCCCTAACCGAGCTTTCCACCCCAATAGTATCTGTAATAACCGCATGATTGCTGTCGTGCGAGGCTTTGTTACCCTCATTCCAGAAAATAAAGCCCCAGTTTTTCGTAACCATGGTAGTAAACCGCTGTGGAAAGCGTATTTCCGTATCAATCAAACGCTTCATGTTAAAAGGTACTTGCATTCTCCCATCCTTTTATCCGTAAATATACGAGTTTTCTAATAATCTACTGTGTTTCCTTCCCGTAAGCAATACTTTTCTTAATATTTGCTAAATCTTGGAGCTATAAAGTTAGCTCACTTTCAAGTGACTTGGTATTAGTTGATGTGTACCCCATCCGGGATTGTGCCACCAGCCATGTATTTAAAGCCATGTATTCCCCCGTGACTACAATCATAGATTTAGACCACACATAGCTGTAAAGATTCCCATAACCCTCCCATATCCGATACGGGAGGGTTATGGGAAGGATATGGTCTGCAAGCAAGGCTGAATATAGAGTTTACTATAAAGTTTGAAAGTGAGCCATTAAGACCTGCCTGTCCCCTTTTTGCTACAGGGGGTGTCCTTGTGACTAACCTGCTGTCCGATACAGTGCCGACCCTGAACTGATCTTGATCTAACCGTGTTTTAGCTTACTTAGTTTACCCATGGTACTTTTGCGGATAAACAAGGGAGATTGGACAGTGATACATGATTTGTATGTTTGCAGAACGGCATAAACGCATTATCATGTTTATTTACGCTTATGGAACGTAATTTGTATGTATGTTTAGCCCCTATGTCGGAGCTTGACGTAGGGGATGTTAAATAGTATTATGCTTAAGGAGCAAATGATAATGAAACGTTTCATACTGTTAGCACTTGTCCTGATGGCTGTTAGCCTGATTTGGGGACAGACCACCATAATTGACGACGATATTAGTACCTGGACAAACCATAATAGCTATGGTAGCTACACACAATCAATTACGGTAGGTACAGGTACAGCTAATGTCTCTATGACAGATTGTATTGTGGCAAATTCTGCCTCAGCTACCGGCACCGGCTCTGCCGGACGTGTCCAGCTGAAAGCCAGCACCGGCGTATTGGAGCTTCCTGCTTTACCATCAATTGGCAGGGTTGAGTTTCATCTCGCAGCCGGAGCAGCAGGAAGAACGGTAGTACTAAGATCCTTCAACGGTTCTACTTGGGATGACATAACCAGCTTCACAGGAATAGGAACAACAGGCACCACCCACTATTATGATGTAAACACCCTTAGTTCTGCTACTATCAGATTAGCCTCAGCAAGTGCTGCAATATATGTGCACGACATAATTATCACTGATTATGCAGGCGGCTCTCCCACGCTGGCAGTGCTTTCTACCGCGGTGGTGAGTTCGATTACAAATACAACTGCTGTTAGCGGTGGAACCATCACTTCGGATGGCGGAGCAGTAGTAACCGCCCGTGGTGTATGCTGGGACACATCAGCCAATCCCACTATCAGTAACAGCTTCACTTCCGATGGAACGGGGACAGGCAGCTTTGTAAGCAACCTCAGCAGCCTTACAGCTTCCACCCTTTATTACTACCGCGCGTATGCCACCAACAGCCAGGGCACAGCCTACGGCGAGGAATATAGCTTTTCTACATCCGGCAATTCTCCCCCGGCAGTACCAACAGCTACAGCCGCTACCAATGTAGGCATAAACTCATTCATTGCTAATTGGGGTGCAGCCTTAGGTGCCGTCAGCTACCGGCTTGATGTATCTACTTCAAACACATTCGGAACGATGCTATCGGGATACAATAACCTTACTGTAGCCTCCACCAGCCAAACTGTAAGCGGGCTAAATGCAAGCACAAATTACTATTACCGCGTGCGTGCTTACAACACTTTCGGAACAAGCGCAAATTCCTCTACCATCAGCACAACAACTCTTGCCAATGATCCCTATGCAGCATATTATGCACCTGTGGCAGGCTTATCTGGAACTGCCTTGCAATCTGGACTGCATGATCTGATAGACAATAACACTTATTCCAATTACGATGGTGCTAAGACCTTTTTGTTCCAAACCTTGGATAACAACAGTGGAGTAGTCCGCTGCGTATATACCGGGCACGATTACACCATCAACAGTTCCTACAATGGCAGCAGCGATCCCAACACCGAACATACTTACGCTCAAAGCTGGTTTGGCACTGCAGAAGAAAGTATCAAAAAAGCCGATGTGCACCATTTGTTTATCACCACTATGAGTGTAAACTCGTCCCGTAGCAATTATCCCTTTGATGTTGTTACCAATGTTTCTAATACTTATACATATGCCAATGGTTATGTAAGTAAAAGAGGTACAAATTCTGATGGACAAACTGTGTGGGAACCTGCCGACCAACATAAAGGTAACCTTGCCCGTGCAATGCTGTATTTTAATACACGTTATAACATGACGCTTTCCCAAGGGGGAGTTGATATGCTGGAGACATTGATTACCTGGCACAATGCCGATCCTGTTGATGCTGCTGAGCTTACCCGTAATACAGCGGTGTACAACCATCAGGGAAACCGTAACCCCTTTGTGGATCATCCCGAATATGTAGCTTCCATCTGGGGAGGAAGTACGGCATCCACTGTTATCCAATTTAGCCCCGCAAGCGCCATTGTAAACGAAGCTGATGGAAGCGTAAGCCTAACGGTGCAAATAACCAATCCCAGCGCAACAGTAGCCACTACTGCACAAATAGCCTTAACCGATGGTTCTGCCAGCGATGTAGGCAACTTTGTTACCCGCAGCATTAGTTTCCCGGCGGGCAGCAGCAGCAACCAAAGCATAAGCGTTACAATCACTAACGACACACTACTGGAAGGCACCGAAAGCCTTATCTTCTCTTTAATTAATGTTAGCGGTGGCAACAGCGCAATGATAGGTAACTACGGCAGCTTCAATCTGGAAATAGAAGATAACGATATCCCTACAGTTGTGGCAACTGCAGCCACGGCAATTGGCTATAACGGCTTTACCGCCAATTGGAACGCTGCAAGTGGAATTAGCGACTACGAATTTGATCTTTCCACTTCCTCCTCTTTCTCCAGCTTCGTGGGTTCGTACGAAAACTACCCTGTATCTGCTACAAGCCAGCTTATCAGCGGACTAAATGCCGGAACCACCTATTACTACCGCGTAAGGGCACTTTACAACGATGGTACCGGGCTAAGCTCCGGCACGATTACTGCTTCCACTTCGGCAATTCCCGCACCTGTGGCAATTGCAGCCTCCGGTATTGGCTTCACAGGCTTTACAGCTAACTGGAATGCAGTTCCCGGATTTGCTAATTATCAGTTTGACCTATCCCTTTCTCCCACTTTCGCCACTTATGTGGGTGCTTATCAGAATTATCCTGTAAGCTCCACCTCTCTGCTCATTTCAGGCTTAAGCAGCGGTATAACTTACTATTACCGGGTGAAAACCATGCTGGATTTGGCTTATTCCGTGTATTCAAACGTAATCAGCACCCAAACTGATGCCATCACCTATCTTGATGCTCCACTTGCTACTGATGCTACAGCAGTATCCCACGAGGGATTCACTGCCAGATGGGAAGCTGTAACAGGCGCAGAAGGCTACCGCATAGATGTATATTCAGGCGACGGCGGCACCACAACGGATCTTATCATTAGTGAGTATGTGGAAGGCAGCAGCAACAATAAGTATTTGGAAATCTACAATGGTACAGGTGCTACTGTGGATCTCTCCTCTTACAAAATTAAGCTTTATCCCAATGCAGCTACATCGGCATTCAACACGCAAGCTTTAACCGGAACTCTTCCTAACAACGCCTGCTTAGTGTTCAAAAACAGCAGTGCTACTCTAACGCTACCGGAAGGAGTAACTGCCACTGCCAGCACTACCACAAATTTTAATGGAAATGATGCTATCGCCATAGTAAAGGGCGATCCTGAAGTATTTGTGGATATTTTTGGCAACATCGGCAATGGAGACTACTGGGCAAGCGCACCGATTAGCGCAACGAACCAGACTTTACGCCGAAAAAGCTCGGTTCTTAGTGGAGTTACAGTCGATCTCGCTAACGATGCCGGATTCCCCACCTTAGCCACAGAGTGGGATTCCTTTCCCATTGATACCGTGGATGGCTTAGGTACTCACGGCATAGGAGCTTCCAGTCCCGTGGCTGGGTATCAGGATTTGGCTGTTAGCGGCAATGTTGCACGTGTATCCGGTCTTGATCCCGAAACAGACTACAGCTACCGCGTACGTGCCGTAAACACCGGCGATACAAGCGATAACTCCAACACCATTCTGGTTTCCACCACCGCAGTTACCGCCGGAACAGGAGCTAACACTGCTATTGGCGGTGCATCCTCTACCGTGCTGATTCCAGTTCTTACCGGCTTCAGCAACAATAACCTAACTATCGACCCCGCAGTTAGCAGCAGTGATGATTTCATTGTAACAGTTAGCACGATAACAGATGGTGTCAGGTTCAGCATCACAAGCTCCAACAATAGTGCTTATAATGGTGCTTACGTTCTAAATCACGCCGGTCTTGGCTTTGTTCCTGCCACTCTGCTTTACAGGTTCAACAGTGTGGAAACAAGTGCCACTGTGTTTACTCCCACAACCACACAAACATCTGTAACTCTCAGTGGTTTAAGCGGTACAGGCACCTTGGAAATAGACTTACTGCAAACTCCTCTAACTCTGGATACACCGGTAGTGACAATAAGTATTGAAAGTGATACTATTACCTTAAGTTGGGATGAAGTTAGTGGTGCCACAAGCTACAGAATCGAATCCTCGGATAACCCCTACAATGGTTTCAGCCTACTGGGTACAACTGCCAATCTGTACTGGAGTGAAGCAGCCTCCATGGCAAAGAAGTTCTATAAGGTAACAGCACTTAATTAACAGGTAAAGCCCATTAACGGCTATACTATTTTAACCCTTATCTCGTGGGCGATGCGCCTATCTAATACATAGCGTGCATCGCCCACTGCTATTATCAGATTCGGTTCGGTTGTATCATTCCTGAACATGCTAATCTGCATTCCCAGATACAAGCCACGCTCAATCGTCTGTAGGTTCTTATTGCAGGATATTATTGCTTTGTTACCTTCAGGAACCTGCGCCAGACTTAAGCATTCGCCCACAGCACATGGACATTGCATATTTCTGCGCATGAATCGTCTGCCAAAACGGTGCAATCTGGCACGATTACGGTTACTCAGCATGCTTCCTCCCGATACTCCGCAGGTTATAGTAGATAAGGGCAAAGAAGCCCACACAGCTTACAATCCAGTACATAGAAGAAGTATTAAAAGCAAGGATTTGATATACAAGCGTCGCCACCATCCATGCCAAGGCAGTTAAATATCCAAACGCAAACAACATCCACTGATAACCATGCTCCTTAAACAGCATGGTAAGCGCAGCTGCACATGGCGAATACAACAGCACAAACACCAGAAAAGAGATAGCCGATGCACTGCTCCCAAATCCTGCCATGATGTTCCTTGCATACCCAGGCGTAGCATCACTACCCTGCGCATCTTTTGCCCCGCCCTGATACAGGCTTTGCATTGTTCCCACTATCGCTTCTTTGGCAAAAAGTCCGCTAATCAACGCCACACTCGCCTGCCAGTTATCCTGCTTTATCCCCATGGGAGCAAGCAGCGGTGTGATAGCTTTACCGCTTAGTTCAAGCACTGCTACAGGCTCTTTATCCTTACCCACTGGCAAGGTAACTGCCTGCAAGATATTGATCACCACTATCACCAACAGAATAGTCTTGCCTGCCCGCAGGATAAAATCCTTCAGCCTATGCCAGGTATGCAACATAATCGCATTAAAGGTTGGCACATGGTAAGGCGGTAGCTCCATCACAAAGTTGCCCGGTTCACTGCGGAACACCGTCTTTTTTAGCATAAAGCCGGTCAGCATTGCCATCACTATCCCGAACATATACAGCCCGAATATCACCAGATCCGCCCTTTGGGGAAAGAACAGCATCCCCAGAAACGTATAAACAGGCAGCTTCGCCCCACAGGAAACAAAGGGCGTTAAAATGGATGCAAACACTCTGTCCCTGGGGCTTTCCAGCGTCCGTGTAGCCATAATCGCCGGAACAGTGCAACCAAAGCCCACTAACAAAGGGATAAATGCCTTTCCCGGCAGCCCGATCTTACGCATAAATTTATCGGCAATAAACGCCGCCCGCGCCATATAACCTGAATCTTCCAGTATAGATAAGCTGATGTAAATAAAGAATATCGGCGGCACAAAAGAGCCTATCGTGGCTATCCCCCCGCCAATTGCGTCGCTTAGCATATAATTCAGCCAATGCGGAGCTGCCAACATGCTTAGCAAAGCCCCGAACTTATCCACAAACAGCCAGGTTAAAGAGCCATCTATCAGCGTGATAACAGGGCTGCTTGCCCGCACTGCAATCAGGAATACCAAATACATCACGGCAAAGAAGATGGGCAAGCCAAGCAGCCCGCTAAGAACCACTCTGTCCACGGCATCAGAGAATGTCCAGCGGCTTACTCTGCTGCGTTTCACCACGTCCTTTACCAAACCGCGGATAAAGCCATATCTGTCGTCGGCAATCACCGCTGCAGGTTCCTGCCCGCGATGTTTGGATATAGCCGCAATTTCTTTGGTTATGGCAGGCTTTATGGCTTCAGGCACAGCCCCCATAAACTCCGCATCACCCTCTATCAGCTTCACAGCCAGCCATCTGCTCTGCATCAGGGAACTGTAAACCTCAGCCGTGTTAACGCTTTTCCCCTCGGCAACAGAGAGCTTTTCATCCCGATACATCCCTGCTTCGGCTGAAATGCGCAGGATATTATCCAGGTGAAGCTCCACCACCTCATCGTAATGAATACACTGTGGCACAGATGGTTGAGCAAGGTTATCCCCGATTTTGCCCATTAGCGTATCGATATCTAATTGCTTATTCAGCACCAACGGAACAGCATCAAACCCCAAGTGCGAAGCCAAATGAGCCGAATCTATACTAATCCCGTTTTGAGCAGCAATGTCGCTCATACTGAGGCACATCAAAAGCGGTGCGCCAAGTTCCATGAGCTGCACGGTTAAGTACAGGTTACGCTCCAGATTGCCGGCATCCACGATGTTGATAACCAAATCCGGCTTTTCGTTCATGATATACGAACGTGCCACCTGTTCGTCAGGACTTCCGCCCGAAAGGGAGTAAATACCCGGTAGATCAATAATCTCAAAGCTCTCACCCTTGTATTTGCAAACACCGGATTTGTGCTCCACGGTTACTCCCGGCCAATTGCCAACGGTTTGTCTTGCCCCCGTTAAGGCATTGAAAAGGGTAGTTTTGCCCACATTGGGGTTTCCCGCAAGGGCAATTATTGGCTTATTCTTTTTCAATATGATTCTCATTCTCAAGTAACGCACATTTCCAGCATATGCCCCTGATGCTTAGCTCTATATCATCGGTTTTAAAGCGAATTGCATCTGCTTGTTTCTTTATTACCGGCATCAGAGCCTGCAAATCTGTCTCCTGAATCGCTCCACAATTACGGCATAACCAGTGTACATGTTTCGGATGACCGTAGATATGCTCAAACCTGTCTCTTCCCGAGCTGCGTAAAGCATGCTGCACCAGCCCTGCCTCCATCAGCAGAGGCAAAGTGCGGTACACAGTGGCAAGAGACACATCGCGGGTAACCAGCTTCACTTTGGCATACAAATCCTCAGCATTGAAATGCTCATGTAACCTGAACACTTCTTCCAGAATGTATCTACGCGGCATGGTAAGCTTCAGCCCTTTTCCGGCAAGGAATGCCTTGAATATCTTTTCATAATCCTGCATGATCACTTCCTTGTATTGAGAATCAGTTGCAACATTCCCGGGATAGCTGTTATTGTCAAGCCCAATCTAAATCCGCCCCATCTGCATTCCTATTATCTTTCTCAAGCCCCTCAGCTACTTCAGAATAAGGAATTTCCCCACACTTGTATCCCCACCGGCTTTATCATCCCGCACACGATAGAAATACAGCCCGCTTGGCAGATTCAATTCCGGCACGCTAATTTCCTTACCCACAAAGGGATAGCTTGCCACCTTCTGCCCTTTAAGATTGAAGATGCCCAGTTCACCATGCATAGCTATAAAGCCGGAGAACTTAAGTGCTGATCCTTGTCTCACGGGATTGGGATAAGCTATCAGGCTGTTTACAGCAGTAAGCAAATCTTCATTACCGGAAGCACTGCTGCCCAGCTTCATATCCGTCGGCATCAAGGCAACTGAATATTGCTTCCAGGGGCTTAAGTCCGCATGCAGAAGCTTAACTGTGCCATTCTCACCCCAATTAGGGCTTAACACCGCCACAAAAGTACTGTTGCCCACTACCTCAGACCCGCCATTAGACAAGGGATTGGACACCCCGTGCAGAAGCTGATAAGTACTGGTGTTATAGCTAAATAGGTTTGTTCCATTGCTGTCCGCTACCAGGGCAAGCTCCGTACTCGCCAGCCACAAGCATCCCGGAGTTCCGCCTGTATTGACGGTATGTATCACCGTATCCGTAACTGTATCAATGATGCATACCGCCCCTGCAACATCAGTCCAATTCCCAGTACAAGACACATGCAGCATGCCGTTTGCTGAGGCAAGATACTGCGGATTCGCATTCACGGGGATGGTGCTTTGCACGCTGAAGCTGCTGATATCTATCACCGACACAGAGCTACCCGCATAGTTCTGCGCATAACTCCCCGCATTGGTTACATAAAGCTTATTGCCCACCACATGGAGCGCTTCAGGAGCTGTGCCAACCGTCACACTGCCTGTAACTGCCCCGCTGATGGTGTTGATCCGATACACTTTCCCGGTAAACAAGCCGCTTACATACAGGTTTTCCTGATGTTTCACCGCATCCCAGGGATTACTGCTTGCCCCCACAAAGATGTTTGCCAGCGTTGCGCCTGTCGTGCGGGATATCTTTTGCACGGCGTTATCACCGGAGTTTACCGACCAGATGTAATCCGTATCCACCACGATCTTGTTGGGAACACTTCCCAGCGCTGCAAAGCTGTTGTTAACGGCATCGGTGCTTGTGTCAATCTTGCTTAGGGTGCGGGATTGTGAATTTACCACATACAAGGTTTCTGCATAAGCAGCATAGGCAGAAAGCACGAATACAACTGCGAAGAAGGCTTTGTTAAGAGAGTTTATACGTTTTATTGGTTTCAATGGTGTTCACCTCGTTCGTTATATTGTGACCTAAAGATGAACCTTTGGCTTCAGCCTATTCCCCGCAGGCTTTTCCCAAACTTGTGGCAGGTTTCCTGGCTTGCAGCGGCTGGCTATATTTAGCCTAAAGACACCTTCCCATCTACCGGACAGTGACGTCTTTAACCTATTTGCTGCTTACAGTGGCGGAGACCGCTTCCGAATCTAACGGAATTCCCTATTACCTTGTGCTAAGCACCATCAAGTCACCCGGTAAAGAAATCTATATCCCCCAAAAAAGTCAAGCCTTTCCTGCTTTCCCATTTTTTATCTCATACTTTACCTGTTTGTCCTTCCCGCTTCCCCCTCTTGTCTTTCCCGCTCTCCCCTCTTGTCTTTCCCGCTTCCCCCTCTTGTCTTTCCCGCTCTCCCCTCTTGTCTTTCCCGCTTCCCCCTCTTGTCTTTCCCGCGGAGGCGGGAACCCAGCCCTCTTAATACCAACACCTTACACAATGCCAGCCAAGATTTTTGTTACTTCCTGTTAACTCCTTCACTTTCCGGATTTCACCTTATCTCCCCCCTCTGACCCATTTAAGCTCCATCTCTATTAGACGCAGAAACTATCATATCATCCTGCCACAATCCTGCCACGACCCTGCCGCAATGCGGCAGGGTCGTGGCAGGATCACCTATGTGTGGTATGCGAATTATTGTGTGTAACAGAGATGGAGCTTAAATGTAGCAGAAGGGGTGGCGAGGAAACAGCTATACGGAAATGTAAGCAAAATACCCGAGCATATTGATAGCCTTATGTGTGGTATAAAGTGCTATATTGCAGTGGATAAGATGTTATGGCGGAGGTGTTTACAGGAACTGCCGGGGTTCTGCCCGCACCGGTAGATATTGGCTAAGACATGTTTAACAAGCTAAGCCTGTTGCTTCGCTTGACAGAAAGAAGCGAACCTAAAAAGCTGGTCTAACTAAACCAAGCGAAGGAGTTTTATATGGAAACACGACCCTCCTGGCAACAGTATTTTATGCAGATGGCATACCTTGCTTCCAAGCGCAGCACCTGCCTGCGGCGTGCCGTGGGAGCAGTTTTGATACGGGATAATCAGATTATCTCCACGGGCTATAATGGTAGCCCCAAAGGCGTTCCGCACTGCGCGGATACCGGTTGCCTGCGGGAGCAGCAAAATGTTCCTTCCGGTGAAAGGCACGAGCTTTGCCGGGGTGTGCATGCAGAACAGAATGCCATCATTCAAGCGGCAATAAATGGCAATTCCACGCGTGGTGCTTCGCTGTATTGCACGCATCAGCCTTGCAGCATATGTGCGCGGCTGATTATCAATGCCGAGATTAAGACCGTGTTCGTTAGCGAAGCCTATCCTGATGCATTGGGAGAGCAGTTATTCCGCGAGGCGGGAGTGGAACTGGTGCAATATGCTCTCGGCAGCAACGAATTGAAGAAGCTGGTTTAGCACAGTGAGCGTATTGAAGCGGTTCAGTGCAGCGGATTTGATTATTATTGCCTCCGTGGCAGCTTTGGGAATAGCCGTTAAGCCCATTGTGGGTCCAATCTCGAAGTTTATCTCTACTCCTCTGGGGATTCCGGGCGGTTCGCTTGCCGGCGGTTTCTATATGATGTGGCTGGTGTTGGCGGTAACCATCGTGAACAAGAAATATACGGGTACGGTGTTTGGCATTCTGCAGGCGGTGCTGGTGCTGTTGGTAGGCATGGCGGGTAAACAGGGTGCCTTTTCCCTTGTTAGTTACAGCTTGCCGGGGATAATGGCAGATATCGTGTTTCACCTGATAAAGCACCGCCACAAGCTGATAACACACTTGAGCCTGGGGGTTGTGGCAAACTTGACAGGTTCGATGGCTACTGCTCTATTCTTCTTTAAACTTCCTGCGCTTATGGTGGGAATAAACTTCGCTTTTGCCACTGCTTCCGGCATCATGGGCGGCTATCTGGCATACGGTACCTATCAGGCTTTAAAAACAGCAAGGATAATAAAATGACACGATTCTATCTACTAACTATGCTCTTCACTTGTATTTGCATCAGCGTGAATGCGCTGGAGATAATAAACACTAACGGCATCAGCAAAGAATATGACAATGCAGGGCTGTACAAACACGAAAGACAAGAACTGAAAACCAGCCGCGAGAAAGACGGAGTGGTGCGCCTTAATAACTGGCAGGGCTTCCGCTTTGATGTGTGGCTTAAAGAGCAAGACTTGGGACAGTTTAGCAATATCCGTTTCGAATCGGAAGATAAATATCTGGTTACACTTAGCAGCGAAGAGTTTCAGGCGATGGAAAGCTGGATTGTGGTGGCGCAGGATGAGAAGGATTTTGAAGGCAATTCTCTGCGTCTGATATTTCCCAGCCTGCGTGAAATGCAGTGGGTGCGTGATCTAAGCCGGGTGGTGCTGGAGAATTTTAAAGCTCTGCCGTATCCCTCTAAGTTCATGCTGATGAAGCCATTTCTGGATAGCCAGAATCTGCTGAATGAGCCAAAGCCTTTTGTGAACACCGAGGGCTGGTATTTTAGCGAGTTTCTGCCCCAGCTCTCTGAGAGTAAGGAGCATCAGGTGGTGTTTTACAGCCGTGATGGCTTGAAGCAAAACCTGAACTATCCTTACCATCTGGAAGGGGCGGTGTTGGAAAAGACCAAAGAGGACACCTATAACCTAAAAAGCCCGCAGATACCGGGGGGAATGTGGTTAAGGGATATCGTTTACCTGCAATGCGACGGCACAGCCTTGATCGAGCAGAGCAGCCTGAATAGCCTGATAGCCTTGCATAAACTGCTGGGTTGGGACAGCAATCCGGGCTTGAGTTTCAGCATTCATAAGGCAGATGAGGTGTTGCAGCTTGGCTTTGCCGATGCTTTGGCAGAGCCTCAGGTATTCGAAGGAGCCTTGTTCTTCGAGCTTAAATAATGCTGCAAATCAGCAAGCTTAGCGTTTCATACGGCGATAAAAGCGTTTTAAGCGGCTTTAAGCTGACGCTTGGCGAGGGAACTATATGCGTGTTAAGCGGGGCAAACGGCAGCGGTAAAAGCACTTTGCTCTCTGCGGTCAGCGGCATAATCCCTGAACACATCAGCGCAGAAGTTACAGGCGATATCCGCTTTAATGATATAGACTTGCGCAGTATTCCTCTTAAGGAAAAATTCCATTATCTGTGGCATGCCGGCAGCGATACGGATACACAGTTCTTCTTCCCCACCTGCGAGGCAGAGCTTGCCTTTGCGCTGGAAAACAAAGCTATTCCCGCTGCGGAGATTAGCACCAGAATAAGCGAAGCTGCGGCATACTTCGGCTTGAGCCACGCTATGCAAAGCTCTCCTTTAACTCTAAGCGGCGGGCAGAAGCGTTTGCTGCTTTGCGCTGTCGGGAAAGCACTTGCGCCGGGTTTATACTTGTTAGACGAGCCTGCAAGCGGTTTATCTGGAGCATCCCTGGAATTGCTTTGCAGGTGGCTGAATCAGCTTAAAGCAGGAGGGAGCATTGTTATGATTGCCGAACACCATCCTGCCGTGATCAGCATGGCAGATGTAGTGATACAGATGGAGAGAGCACAGCATGATCCATCTGGATAAACTCTGCTTCGGCTACGATGGCAAGGCATTGCTATTCAATATGCTTAGCCTGCACCTAAAGCCGGGCGAGAACATCCTGCTAAAGGGCGAGAATGGCTGTGGGAAAAGCACTCTGCTAAAGCTGATGATGGGCATCCTAAGCCCTCAGTCCGGCACGGTAGCAATCGCCGGTAAACCGGTTACAAAGGTGCATGCGGGGTTATTTCAACACGTGTTTTACCAAAGCCAGAGCACTGCTGATAACCTCTTGGGCATAAGCCAGCAGCAGGATTGGCAGATGTGGCGGATAGCCATACCGGGGTTGGCAGCTTTAACTGACAGAGCGGATGAGCTGTTTAGCGAACGCTCCGGCGGAGAGCAGAAGCAGGATTCCCAACGCATCTTGCCCTATCTGATGCACAAATACTGGCTGCTGGACGAACCCTTCGCCTCGCTGGATACAAAAGCAGGTGAAGCTCTGTTTGAGCTTGTTTGTAAAAAGACAAAGGCACAGCCGGGAATGCTGGTAGTGGCGCACGAACTGGGTGATAAAGAAAGCCACTTCGACAGAGTGCTGGAACTTTCCGAGGGCAGCATAAAAGAGCTTCGCCATGCTTAAGCTGCATCTGCACCCCCTAAGCCATATCCTTATCTGCCTGGTTCTAAGCAGCTTGGTGTTTGTTAGTGCCTCTTTAGCACAGCTCTGCCTTTTCTTTGGGCTTAGCATCGTGTATTCCTCCCTCAGGCTTGGTTATGGCTGGCGTAGAACCTTCTATAGCCTGTGGCGCAGCTTGCCTTTTATCTTGTCTATAGCCGTATTGCAGCTTATCTTTCGTCAGGAGGGAGAGCAGTGGTGGCATTATGGCATCTTGAGCATCAGCAGCGGGGGGATATTCTGGGCAACGGTGCTTAGCCTGCGTCTGGCGACGGTGCTGCTATGTGCCAAAGCCATTTCCCGCAGCAGCTTTCAGGATTTCCAAACCGCCTTTGCCTTTGTCCATTTACCGGAGGAATTCAGCTTTATGCTATCCTACGGAGTGCAGCTTATCCCGGGTTTTTCTGCCAAGCTGAAAGGCTTTGTGCGAAGTCTGCATCTGAGGGGCATAGAGCCATCCAAACTACCATGGAAGCAACGTATGGCTGTATATAAGCTCTTGGCAGTTGCAGCTTTGGCAGGAATCATCAACGGCAGCAATTATGCCGCTATAGCCTTGGAATTGCGGGGCTTCCGCAGCAAGGGTAAGCGCAGCTTTCTGCACAAGAAAAGCGCCGGTATTGCCGACGCTTTCATGCTTGCAGGGCTTATCCTGCTAACTATCTTTTGCTTGTTTTGATTATGGCTACCACCGAGAACACCGAAGACACCGAATTATGATAATAACTGTTTTTCTTCGGTGTTCTCGGTGTTCTCGGTGGTAAATTATCAAACTACTTCTCTCCTAAGCTAAGGTTTTTCAGTTCTGTTAAGCTTATCTCGCTATCCGTATTGCGCATAAAGGATACTTTTATCCTATCGCCAATAGAGGTTAGGGGCAGATAACTGCTAAGGTTGCTGGTGGCGATATAGATTTTCCCCGGCTTTTCGGTTAAACTGAAATAATAGAAGGTGCGTCCATCTTTGATATCACTGCCAAAGCGGGCTACGGTGCCTTCCAGGGTTTCTTTTTCGATGCTGCCTTCTTGCAGGGTGCCGATGCGGCTGCCCGCCATTGCCATCTGGAAGTTATCCCGCGCTGCTTTAACGCTTTCGCCCACGCCTACAAGGGAAAAATCCTTCACGGATACGAAGCAGAACATCTTTACCAAGCCTGCGCTATCCTTCAGGGTCATAAAGTAGGTGGCGTTACCGTTCATGTTTACCAGAATGGGGAAAGTGGCATAGTATTTGAAGTTCTGCACTTTGCCCTCGGCAGATTTCATGGCGGCGTATTCCGTGGCACCGGAAACAAGGTAAAGATGCGTGCTCTTATTGCGGGTATCGATAAGGGTGAAACCAACCGTGCCCTCATCGGAGCCGACGCTGGATAAGCCTGTGTAGATGTAGCTGCGCTGGTCACGCCCAAAAATTACATTGTAACCATCGGTTACCATCAGCATGTCGCGCTTGCCAAACAGAGTATTCCAGAATCCGCGCACATATTTACCCCACCAGGAAAGCTGAGGCATCACGAAGTATGCGGGCTGCACCCTGTCCACCCAGGAGGGGATGTTGGCATCGCTGAATCCGTCGGCAGTTTTGATCAGCGGATAGTACTTTATCTCTCCGGTACCGGCGTGGATAGTAGCCAAACCTGTGGCTTCAGAGCCTTTCACCCCTATCTTGTGGGTATAAGTGGTGATTGTCCAATAAGGTTCGCCCATATCGTCTATCTCAAATGTATCACCTGCCAAGCCTACCCCGGAAAAGCCGTTCATATACAAGTGACGGTACAAATCCTGGTTAAAGCAGCTACTCTTCTGGTATTTAATCTTGATAGGCTTACCGTTCAGTTCGCGTACGAAGGTTATATCCTGCGGGTTTGTGGCAGATACTTTGATGTAACCGGGAGTGCCTTCATTAATATTCGCCAACCACTTAAAGAAACCGCTGTGCAACAAGGGAACCACCCAAAAGAGACGCTTGTCCACCATCTGAATGGTAGGATAGCCCAGGGTTACCCGGCTGCCCAAAGCAAAATCCTCACCCAGCTTCTTCTCTGCCAATGAGGCAGCAAAAGTGCGGTCGATAATCGGCACCTGATCCGGATTAACGGGGGAGACAAGCTCAGTAAAATTGGTGGATTCCACCTTCCCGATTAAGGCGCGATAGCTCTTGGCATGGAAGATGCCCGTGGAAAAGAAGGGCACTAACACCAGCCATGCTCCCAGGGCAAACATGAAAATCATAACAAACTTCTGCCATTTGGAAATGAGCATAAAGGGCAACACGCAGAATCCCAGCGGTACAATCCAGCCCACAAAACGCAGGGAGAGCACCGGCAATACAAAATAGAGTACAAATAAAATAACTAAAACACTTGCAATGAGGGCAGGAATTACACTCAGCTTCGGCAACTTCACGTCAATGCGGGTAGCTTGGTGTTTTTGGGTTCCACCGGGGGGAACAATTGGGGGTACTAACATATAACCTCCTATGGCTATGTTTTTTGCAGTAATCTGAAGTATAAGGATTCTGTCAAGTTTTGTTTGGCATGTAGCCTGTAACCGCAACCTAACTCCTACGCGCCAAGCATGCCCCTATCATTGCCCACCCATTGCCCTCTTTGTGGGCAATGGGTGGGCAATGATACTGTATTTCACACAAGGGAAAAGCATCTTTTGATGCAGATCGATTCTGCGTTGGTATTGGGGTGAGAAGCTCCTGTTTGCCACAAAGCTTAGGGTTGCTAAACTATCTAACT
This sequence comes from Candidatus Cloacimonetes bacterium HGW-Cloacimonetes-3, assembly GCA_002840645.1. GTDB lineage: Bacteria > Cloacimonadota > Cloacimonadia > Cloacimonadales > Cloacimonadaceae > Cloacimonas. Next base: position 11,274 of record PHBO01000003.1, on the reverse strand, counting down.
GTCAAACTGGAGCTTGACAGCCCTGCTCTTTACTTTCCTGCACTCTTCTATCAATTTGTTACAGACACAACGCGATAGAATAACCTCTCTGCATTGGTTGGTGCAGTCCAGCTGTTGGCATTATATACGCCGCTAAAGTCCTCTAAGAATGTACCATTGGGGTCGGTTGAACTATATACTCTATAATCTGAAATCCCCTCCACCGCGCTCCACTGAAGCAGGATTTCCGTACCAACGAGGTTAACACTAAGGTTCTGCGGTGCGTCTGGTACTGTAATAGCAGTTGCTTGAATAATGAAATCATCCACAATCCAACCTAAACCAATTTCTTCCTCGTCGTAAACGGAGCGGAAACGTACCCGGAAATTGGCAGAACCAGCCCAGGGGGTGAGATCAAAAGTCTCTGTTTGCCAATAACCCGTTGTGCTGGAGAAAGTCTCATAATCTGCCCAACCTTCATAAGAACCGGCATCAAAACATGGACCTTCCGGGTTGTTTCCCGTGGGTAACCGATAGTTGCCAGTGCCAAGATAAGCACTTACAGGGAATATTGACCAGGTTGTACCGCCATCGGCAGAATACTCCACATAAGCATGGTCATCTTCAGGCTCCATCAGGGCAATATGCCTGAAAGTTAAGTAAGCTCCCGTGGTTCCTACCAGGTTATGGCACCCCTTTTCCATTAGGATGGAGGTAACACCAGGCATGGCAATAGACATCATTGCCCCGGGATTTCCTTCCTCAGGAGAAGCGTTCATCCAGGGAGCTCCCGGTGTTGTGCATGCAAACATGTAGTCAGGAGTATTAAAGTTTTCTGTGAAGGGAACCGGTAAGTGTAGCGGTGCGGTAGTGAAACTATACACCGGCATAGAACCCGGATAACCCAGCATACCGTTAAAATCTATAATGAAAAAATATGTGAATCCTCCCATCAGGGCATCCGGCAGTTCAATGCTTCCGTTTCTGTTGCGTATCTCTATGGGAGTATCATTAAGGGGAACCATACTCTCCGGGCTGATGCCAAAATTGAATACCCAGTCCCCCCCATAAGATCCGTCGCCCCAATTCCAGCTTATAGTGGAAATATAGGGGCTTACACCGGTAGCTCCGTTCGAAACATTAAAATTAAGTGGAGCTTCAGGCGCAGAATTGTAGGAAAGAAACTCTCCCGCTATTTGAAAGCCATAGGAACCGGTTTGCGAGTACTTCTCACGAAACAGGACGTAGTATATTTCATCATTGCCGGTTGTATAGGTCACCAAAGATTGATTTGTTCCCCCATAATTGTCGTTTGAAGCAAGGATAACCCCGCTCTCTTTTCTTATTTCTATGATAGTATCAAGGGTAGTAAGCCCCATGGTTGAAACTGTCACGGTATCACCCGGGAACCCGTAAAAGTACCAATAATCAAGATCACCCGTATAAGAGAAAGCTCCGTTGTGTTGCCCGTTTTCGCACCAGACTACACCTACCGCTCCGGGAGTATTGTTTGGTTCGGATTCGGTGGTGGCTCTCAGGCTGGTAACAATTGCGAATAGAATCAAGCAGAATACAAGTGTGCTGCGCATATAACCTCCTATAGCTTCACGCTATGAAATATATTCCTTGTGGCAGGCTTTGATATCAAGGTCTGGCGATATCGCAAGCTTGTCAAAAGCTACAGAGGCTGCTTATTCTGTCAAATCATTTCTTACCGCATGGCAATATTTTTACAAATCAACCTTACAATACCTGCAAACACTTACAACCATGATTAACTTATACTTTATTTAGGGCTTCGTGCCGTAGGTCGATTTATATCACAGTTGAACTAAGCTATTGGCGGGCATGATGTCTGCCCACAATAAAACACTGTAACCTGCAACCTAACGCCTATTTACCCCCCCCCTCTTCCCTTAAATCAAGGATTGAAACGAATGCCGGTTAAGGGCGTTCAGCCAAACGCCCCTACGTTTCTCCCCCACCTATTATTTGCGGATATCTGTTTAGAGTATTTTCTCTACCATTTCAAAAAATAATTCCAAATTCTGTCCCTGATTTTGGATTCTGTCCCCCACACTACTATGAAGGCAAAAAAATACTGGTGGATATAGAAGATGCTCCGGAATACGCTAATGTGACTTTCTCATTGACAAAATAACTGCCAATAAATCATGCTGCCTACAAAGAGTAAATATCTTATAACTTGAACGACAGATAGTTGGAGAATAAATGAGAATCCTGATTACAGGCGGAGCCGGTTTTATCGGTTCACATTTGGCAGAAAAGCTTTTAGAGGAGGGAAACGAGGTTCATGTAATAGACAACCTCTCCACCGGAAGGCTGGAAAACATTGAGACTTTTAAAGATAAACCAAAGTTCCATTTCACCATTGGCAGCATCCTGAACCGGGAGCTGATGGAGAAGCTGATATCAGGCTGCGACCAAGTGTATCATTTGGCTGCTGCTGTTGGCGTTAAATACATCATCGAAAACCCATTGTTATCGCTCAAAACCAATATCGTTGGTACCGATAACGTGCTGGAGCTTTGCAACAAATACAAAGCGAAGGTGCTGATTACCTCTACTTCCGAGATTTATGGCAAGAGTGAAAATGTACCCTTTGCCGAACAGGATGACAGACTTTTAGGCTCTACACACATTAGCCGTTGGGGCTATAGCTGCAGTAAGGCAATAGACGAATTCCTGGCACTTGCCTTTTACCGGGAAAAGAAACTTCCCGTGGTGATAGTCCGCTGTTTTAACACAGTAGGTCCCCGCCAGAGCGGGCAGTATGGCATGGTGCTGCCAAAGTTTATTAAAGCAGCCCTGTTAGATCAACCTATCGTTGTTTACGGGAGCGGAGAGCAGACCCGTTGTTTTGCCGATGCCTCAGATGTTGTGGAGGCTTTTGTAAAACTGATGAACACTCCCGCCTGTGCCGGCGAGATATACAATGTAGGAACCACTGAATCCATTTCTATCAAGGATTTGGCAACCAAAGTGAAGCAAATGTGCGGTAGTAAATCCCGCATCGAATACATGAGCTATGCCGATGCCTTTGAAGAAGGCTTTGAGGATATGATGAACCGCATGCCGGACTTAAGTAAAATAGCCGATGCTATCGGTTATGAGCCCAAATACACCCTGGACGACATTATTACCCGGATGATACAATACTATGAGAATTAGATTTGTAATACTGATACTTCTATGCGCATGCACTATGTTTGCAGCGGAAATTACTCCGCAGGCGGGACCTACTATATCTGTAAGCATCACCGGGTTTGTGCAGAATCCCGGGGTATATCAGATGCTGCCCGTAAACCGTCTTTCAGATTTGCTTATGTGCTGTGGTGGAGTTCCGGCACGAAGTATTGAAGAAACAAAAAATGATTCAATTCAAGAATCTGTTCCGAACCAAGTTGTTACACCCGGACCTTCACTAAAGGAAGAGAAATGCCCATATGATTACCCCAAAACAATGGCATTGCGTACCGTTCAGCTTAGCCGTGGAGGGAAAAAGCTGTTCTATGATGTTCTGAAGTTCTACCGCATGGGAGATGACTCTCAGAACCCTTTCCTGAAAGATGGCGATGTAGTGCTAATCTCTGCTGTGATGGAATATGTTAGCATTTCCGGAGGGGTGAATTATCCCTGTGAAATACAATACAATGCAGGGGATAAGCTACAGGACATAATTGACTATGCCAAGGGCACCAGTTATGATGCAGACCTAAGTGCCGTTAATATTTACCGGTTTGCAGAGAATAAGATTGATTTCAAGCTTATATCTCTGGATTTGTTACAAAATCCCGCCCAATATGGTTTTGCTTTGCAAGCGGGTGATGTGTGTGTGGTTCCGCAGATTAGTGATGTGTTACACAGACAAAAGGTGAAAATATCCGGGCAAGTAAAACATCCCGGGGAATATATAATCACTTCAAAAACCACTCTTGCCGATTTGATCCAACAAGCAGGCGGAGTTAATTCCAGAGGGGATTTGGCAAGTCTCGTACACTATAATTCCTACCTTAACGAGAGGAACAATGCTTATTTAAACCAGCTTCTGCAGAGTAATCTGGGCAGTATGACCCCCCTGGAATACACCTACTTACGCACAAATTTGCAGCAGATGAAGGGAAAATACAGCTTCGATGTGAAGAAATTTGCTGAAACCGAAGGAAAAGAAGCCAATCCGATTCTTAGAGATGGAGATCGTGTTTTCGTGCCTGAAAGGATGGATATGGTAATCGTAAGCGGACAGGTACGCCATCCCGGGCTGATACAATGGGTACAGGGAAAAGACTGGAATTACTATGTTGAACAGGCAGGTGGCTATACTAATTACCGTAAACATGCTAAAGGAAGGTTGATCCGGGGCGATAGCGGTAACTGGATAAAACCGGGAAAAAGAATTCAGATAATGGCAGGGGATACTCTGTTTGTGCCCAGCCAGTCCGATAGAGCTTTGTGGACAGATATTAAGGAAGGGATAACACTTTTATCCTCAGTAATAACTATTATTGTGGGGCTGCGCGCCCTTAGCACAAATTGAAGGAGATAGATTTCATGAAAGTACCGATGCTGGATTTACACGCACAATACGAGCCCCTGATGCCGAAGATTAGAGAAGCCATGGAGCGAGTTTACGCAGATCACCATTATATAATGGGACCCCAAGTGAAAGAACTGGAAGATAAAATGGCAGCTTATCTGGGCATTAAACATGCTATAGGCTGTGCTTCCGGAACTGATGCACTGGTTTTAGCAATTAAGGCATTGGGCATTGGAGAAGGCGATGAAGTTATCACTACTTCCTTCACTTTCTTTGCCACTGCTTCATCCATCTGGCGCAACTTTGCCAAGCCGGTGTTTGTAGATATAGACCCCCAAACCTTTAATCTTGATCCTGCCAAAATTGAAGCTTCCATCACGAAGAATACTAAGGCGATTATGCCTGTGCATCTTTTTGGTCAGTGCACTAACATGGAAGCTATTATGGCAATTGCAAAAAAACATAATCTAAAAGTGATTGAAGACAATGCCCAGGGTATCGGTGGTACATGGAACGGCAAGATGAGCTGCTCCTTTGGCGATATAGGAACCTTGTCCTTCTTCCCTTCCAAGAATCTTGGAGCGATGGGCGATGCAGGTATGTGCCTGACTAATGATGATGATCTTGCTGCCAAGCTGCGCCAGCTCCGCGTGCACGGCGAAAGCCCCAAGTATTACCATAAATGGGTTGGCTTGAACAGCCGTTTAGATACCATGCAAGCGGCAGTATTAAGCGTTAAGCTCGATGCTCTGGCAGACTGGAGCAAAGCGCGCCGTGCTAATGCAGAGTTCTACAACACCCACCTGATGGGAGTGAAAGGAATCACTACTCCGTATATAGATCCGAAAGCTGTAAGTATTTATAACCAATACACTCTCACCTGCGAGAAACGTGATGAACTGCTAAGCTACCTACAGGAAAAGGGGATTGGCTGTGCAGTTTATTATCCCCTGCCCCTGCATGTTCAAGAGTGCTTTAGCTCCTTGGGTTACAAGGAAGGCGATTTGCCTGTTTCCGAAGAAATGGCGAAGAAAGTACTATCCATACCCATTTACCCGGAGCTTAGCACCGAACAGAAACAGTATATTTGCGATGCTATCATCGCTTTTTACCGTAATTAAGGAGCTACCGTGCATTTTATCGTTTGCATCAAGCAAGTTCCCAATACCACAGAGATTAGGATTGATCCCAAAACAAACACGCTTATCCGGGAAGGGGTGGAAAGCATCCTCAATCCTTTCGATACCTATGCCATAGAGGAAGCTGTCCGCTTAAAAGAAGCACATGGGGGCAAGGTTACTGCCATAAGTATGGGTCCGCCCCAGTGTGAATCTACATTGCGTGAAGCAGTAGCTTTGGGAGCGGATGAGATTATCCTGCTTTCTGATCGCAAATTTGCAGGCGCAGATACCTGGGCTACCAGCCTGACTCTGGCAACAGCAATCAAGAAACTTGGCACATATACGCTTATCCTCACCGGTCAGCAAGCCATTGATGGAGATACTGCTCAGGTTGGTCCCGGCATTGCTGCTCATCTGGATATTCCCCAAGTTTGCTTTGTGCGCAAGATAGAAACAATCGATACTTGTAAGGCAACAGTGCAGAGGCTGATGGAAGATGGTTACGACCGTGTGGAAATGATGCTCCCCGGCGTTATTTCCGTGGTTAAAGAAATCAATTCTCCCCGTTTACCATCGCTGAGAGGCAAGAAAAATGCCAAGAGTGTGGAACTAACCGTATGGAACTGTGATGATTTGGGCTTGGATGAAAAAGCTACGGGTTTGAACGGCTCGCCCACGCAAGTGATGAACATCTTCTCGCCACATCACGACAAGAAAGTGGAGAAGTTTGATGGCAATACCGATGAAGCGGTAGAGCTTATTGTTACCCGCCTACAGGAAATGAGCAAGCGATGATTGCCTTTCCCAATATCAGCCCGGATATAGTAAAGTTCAGCCTCTTCGGCTATCCCATGCAAGTTCGCTGGTATGGCTTGTTTTACGTGCTTAGCTTTATCATCGCATATTTCCTGTATAAGCACAACCTTAAGTTCCGCAAGATCAGGCTGAACCGCGAGCAATATGAATCCGCTATTTTCTACGTGATGGTAGGGGTTATTGTGGGTGGCAGGCTTGGGTATGTGCTGTTTTACAACCTTCTATACTACTTGCAAAATCCCTTGAAGATACTTGTTACCATGGAAGGAGGCATGAGTTTCCATGGAGGTGCTATTGGTGTGATTGTTGCAGGCTTACTTTATGCCAGAAAGAACAAGCTGAATTTCTACGCCCTTGCTGATGCAGCCATACCGATTGTTGCCATTGGGCTTGGGCTGGGACGGCTGGGTAACTTTATAAATGCAGAGCTGTGGGGCAAGCCTACTTCTGTACCGTGGGCAATGATTTTCCCCGGTTCGGACGGCGTGCCACGCCATCCCACGCAGTTATACGAACTATTTTTAGAAGGCATCGTTCTGGCTACTATCGGCTACATTCTCCTTAGGAAACTAAAAAGGAATGGCTTAGTTTTTTACAGTTTCATTGGACTTTACGGGGTATTTCGCTTCCTGATAGAATTTGTCCGTGAGCCTGATGAGCTTCAGTTTTACGAAATGTTTGGCTTTATCTTTGGATTCATGAGCATTGGAGCTTTCCTAAGCTTACTGATGATTCTTGTGGCTGCCTGGGGCATCTGGAAGATAAACAAACAGCCAATTGAAACCATAACCTAAACCATACTGAGGTTACACTTGAAACATAGTTTTCCTATCCTGCTGCTGGTTCTGCTAATCCTGCTTAGCTCCTGTGCAGCACCAAACAAGCAGATTAAACAGGACAAGTTACGCAAAGAACTGAAGAAATGGGAAAGCTTTGATAGCCAGGGTATCGTAGAGATATCCTACATGGGGCTTTCGCTGCGAAAGATGTTTGTGGCGTCCAAGAACCATCAGCAAATGCGCATAGATATCATCGATGGTGGCATTATGGGTGCGGGAGCTGTCCCGCTCATCAGTTTCTATAGCGGAGATTATATTGCCCTGAAATCTCCTTATATGCCTATGCTGGAAATGCTTAATCCCACTGATCTGATTCCCTCGCAAAGCCTTGATCTTTTTGGCAATGCCGATTCCCTCTTTTTTAAGTATGGTGAAACCATTATTAGCACTAAGAAACTGGAGATAGACAGCGTGTTGATTAGCTTCCTCCCGGATTACCGGCTGGATAAGGTGTATGATCCCAGAACTCAATCCGAGCTACAAGCCAGCTATAGCAGCAATAAAACACTGGCGGCATTAGAAATGAAAGCCATCGATAATATGAAGGTAAAGCTGATCTTCGACCAAATTAAATATACCGAACCGGAGATAACGCCCCTTCCCAAACCTCGTGCTGGGACATGGTGGGGAGATGGCAACCCCTTCGAAAACATGAACTTTAAACAATTATTAAAGAGCTTTCTGGATAAATAGAGGCTGTTAGTTATGATCCCTCGTTATTCCACCCCCGAAATGCAACGTATCTGGACTACCCAAAACCGTTATGAATGCTGGCTGGAAGTGGAGCTTGCTGCCTGCAGGGCTATGCATGAACTGGGCATTATCCCTGCTGCTGATTGGGAAAACATCAGTAGTAAAGCCGATTTTGATGCAGACCGCATAGACGAACTTGAACTTGTTACCAAACACGATGTGATCGCATTTTTAACTAATGTAGCAGAGTATGTGGGACCATCTTCCCGCTGGATACATTATGGCATGACATCTTCAGACGTACTGGATACCGCCACTGCTTTGCAGCTTAAAAGTGCCGGTGAACTTATTCTTAGCGAGCTTAGCAGATTAACCGAAATCCTGAAGCTTAAAGCAAGGCAGTATAAGCATACTCTTTGCATGGGACGCTCGCATGGAATACACGCCGAGCCCACATCTTTCGGGCTGAAGTTTGCAATTTGGCACGAAGAAAGCAAGCGCAATATAGAACGCTTAACGCAAGCTATTGCAGAAGTTGGAGTAGGTCAGTTATCCGGTGCCGTGGGTAACTTTGCCCATCTCAGCCCGGAAGTAGAGACGCTTGCCTGCAAGTATCTGGGCTTAGTCCCGGCTAATGTTTCCACACAGGTTATCCAGCGTGACCGCCATGCATATTTCCTATCTATTATAGCTCTAATCGGTTCCGGTATCGAGAAAATAGCTCTGGAAATCCGCCATCTACAGCGCACCGAAGTGCGTGAAGCGGAAGAGAACTTCAGCAAGGGGCAGAAAGGCTCTTCTGCCATGCCCCATAAGCGCAACCCCATCGTTAGTGAACAGCTTTGCGGGCTGGCACGCGTCCTGCGCAGCAATGCCTCCAGTGGCTTCGAAAACAATGCTCTGTGGCACGAGCGCGATATCTCGCACTCCAGTGTGGAGCGCATCATTCTGCCTGATTCCTGTATCCTTGCTCATTATATGATTGGAAAGTGCTGCGACCTGATAGAGAACCTGATTGTTTACCCCGAAAACATGCAAAAGAATATAGATTTAACCAAAGGACTTGTATTTTCCCAAGCCTTATTGCTACACCTCACCAATAGCGGGCTTAGCCGTGAAAAAGCCTACCAATTGGTGCAGACAGAAGCCATGAAGAGTTGGGAAACAGGCAGCGACTTCCTGGCTTTGGTGCTTGCCAATGCCGAAATAACGGCTGCTATTACAGAAAGTGAGATCAGGGATATCTTTTCCTATGATCGCTATTTGCGCAATGTGGATTATATTATAAAGCGTTGCAACATCATTTAAACAAGGAGAAAACATGAAACACATCATAATCATCCTGATTGCCATCGGCATGCTGCTTCCCCTGTGCCTGTTTGCCCAAAAGACTCCCGACCGCATAACAGGTGTTTGGTTCAATGGCGAAAAGTCCAGCAAAATCGAAATATACGAAACCAAGAACGGTAGCTTTGCCGGCAAGATTATCTGGCTGAAAGAGCCTAATAATGAAGCAGGCAAACCCAAGGTAGATCATAAAAATCCCGAAGAAAAACTGCAAAACCGCCCGCTTATGGATTTGGTTATCCTCACCGGCTTAGTTAGCGATGGCAATACCAAATATAAAAACGGCAAAATATACGATCCTAAAAGCGGTAAAACCTACTCTGCCAAAGCCGAGTTAACCAACAATAATACCCTTGCTTTGCGTGGATTTATCGGTGTAGCCTTAGTAGGCAGAACAGATACCTGGACCAGAACCACAAAATAGAGCTTCATGCCTAAAACCTTAATCACAGATATAAAATACTTACGTCTGATAAAGAAAAGACAGCTTCAGCAGCAGATTCCGCCGTTGGCATTGCTGGCGCTGTCCTTTCTTGTCAGCTTTGCTGTTCCCCTATTCGCCTTTCATTATCCCTCGCTGGTTCTTTCTTTTATCGCCATCATCTGGTATCTGTATGTGGGTATTTGTTACCGATTCAGGGAGCGCATCGTCATTCCCGATGGTGATCTCCTGCTTTCACCCATAACGGGCAGAGTGCGTTTCCTTAAAACCAGTTCGGATATCAGTTTACTGAAGATATCAAAAAGCCCTCTTGACCTCATAGAAATCCGCAGTCCCCATGCATCAAGCACCTGGGAAGAAGATACTTTAAGGGTAAGCTATCAGCAGCACAACCTGATCTTCCGCTTTGATGCAGGGCATTTAATCCGCTTCGAGGATGCACCTATGGACGCTGGCAACACTATTGGTTTTATTGTTGGCTCCGGCACTGTATCCATCAGCCTCCCCAATCTTCTGCACACCGATCTTAAGGTAAAAGATATTTGCCAAGCCGGGTTATCGGCTATCATTGCCGATTAGCTCCCCCATAATCAGCTTGACAAAATATCACCTTATCAGTAAGTACTACAATTAAAATCACAATACTGGAGAATAACATGAGAAAGCTAATTTTCTTCCTACTTGCCGGCATCATTTTGCTTGCTTTGGCAGCCTGTGCCACAAATTCCGAAACTTCCCCCACCAAATTAGTTACCAGATATGATATCGCCCTTACCAGGGTCACACGTGCTGATGCTGCTATGGGCAAGGTAAAATCGCCTGTCGCCGATACAACTTTGGTGGATAAGCTACGTTACCGCTATGAAGATGACCTGATGCGCACCATCTGGAGTGCCAGCGAAAACGGTTTCGAACTTACCCTGTACAATGCCTCGGATAAAATCATCACCATTGACTGGGATAAGGGTTTATACTTGGATTATGATAACATCGGTCATCGTCTGTTACCCTCAAAAACTAAGGATGCAGATAAAGACAAAGCCCAGGTTCCAAGTGTTATCAACCCCCGTGGAAATCTGATTGAAACCATCTTCTCAGCAGACCATGTAAGCCTTTCCGCCGTGCTTGGCATCTACACCCGCACACCTTTACTGCCGGTCGATTACGCCTCTGCGGTTCGCTATCAGGGCAAGGAACTGAAGCTAAGCCTACCGGTTAATGTTGGCGGTGTTGACACCCAGTATGAGTATGTTTTTAATGTGCTTAATGTACGTCAGGTAGCCGTGAAGAAAAACTCTTTCTTCGGACTTTAATACCCAAAGTAACCCACTCTTTTATTTACGCTGTAACATGCTGAACTTATTTAGTTTAGCCTCGTTACAGCGTTTCTTTTTCCCTGCACCTTGTCAAGTCCTGAAATAGTTGTCACGCTACTGCCGCAAAAGCTCCGACGTGCACAATCAAGGTGCTCGTCGCTTT
>PHBO01000017.1 GCA_002840645.1 Candidatus Cloacimonetes bacterium HGW-Cloacimonetes-3 | reverse complement strand
TCCATTCCCGCACTGCACATCTCTTCTGCCTACCCCAATCCTTTTGTGGACGGGCTTTCCATCTCCGTGCAAACCAAGATTGCCGCACCGCTTACCACCACTGTCTATAACATGAAGGGACAGAAGGTGTACACAATTACCCATGCCCTTCCTGCCGGCGAGAATAAGCTGCAATGGAACGGCTTGGATGCACAGGGAACTAAAGTTCCCACAGGCGTGTATTTCATCAGAGTGGAATCCGGCGAGGACAGGGCAATTGCCAAAGTAATCCGGTGGTAAAACTCTGCTAAGATAACAAACTAAGATTATACATAGATAGGCGGACGCATAGTCCGTCTATTTTTTTCCTGTATTTCAAGCAAGGCTGTATTTAGTTTAAAAGCAACAAAAGCAGGTAGTTAGCAAAGCATGCCAATTATAAGGATTGACAAGATACTAACAGGGCGAAAAGCTGATTAAATAACAAGATGAAAAGAGAGAAAAATGAATTACATAATTACAGGAAACACCTATAACAGCAAATTCATCAATGAACTCGCCCAAAGAAGCGATATCATCGCCATGAACGGCGAAGAGCTGGAGCAAAGCGATATAGTATTCAGCCCCGCGGATAAGGTGTATGTGCCATCGGAAACATCTCTTAGCATCGTGATGGACAGAATGCAGGACAAGAACTATGTTGAGGGGATTAACAAGCTGAAAAACAAGTACTTCTGCCGTGAAGTACTTAGTTCTATCTACCCTGATTTCTACTTTGCCAAGGCTACTCTGGCAGAGATTCCCGGCTTGGAGTTTGGGGATAAGAAAGTAGTGATAAAACCCCTTAAAGGCTTCTTCGGAACAGGCGTTCGCATTGCGGATAAAGATACTGACCTGCACCAGCTGGCATACGAGATGAACAAGGAAGTGCAAGCAAGCGTTAAGTTCTTCCCGGAGAGTATCCTAACCAGAGATGAGTACATTATCGAAGAATACATCACAGGTAACGAGTATGCGGTGGATATGTTCTTCGATGAACATGGCAAACCCGCGATCATGAACATATATTTCCATCCGGAGCCGGAGATAGCGGATTACTTTCACCTGATGTACTATACCAATAAGGGCATCTTCGATAGTTATCTAAATACTTTTCTGAGCTTTTTTATAGAACTGAACCTGGTTATGAACCTGAAAAGCTTCCCTATCCATGCAGAATTCAAGCTGCAAAACGGCGTAATGGTTCCCATAGAGCTAAACCCGATGCGATATGGTGGTTTCGGTTTGGCAGACATCACTTATCACAGCTATAATTTTCAGCCCATAATAGCTTATTTTGACGACAAGCCGGCTGATTGGTCTGCTATCTGGGAAACAAGACAAAAACACAATTATGCCTGGATTCTGGGCTATAACGGCAAAGACATCAGCATTGATGCACAAAGCCCCAACCATGAGAAGTTTAAAAAGCATCTTGCTGAGCATAACGAGATTATGGATTATGTGCCCCTTGACTACAAGACCAATCCTGTTTTCTCGCTTTCCTACCTGAAAAACCATAACCTGAAACTGCTATTGGAATTGTTAAAAACAGAGTTTAACGAATTCTTTGCCTAAAGCTTGGTATTCTCCCGGCTCTTCCTAAACACTAAGTTTCTACCTTGGCTTCTCCGGCTTCATCCCTTCTTTTTACATGTATGCCAGCGGTAACTATCCCGTAACCCTCCCATATCGGATACGGGAGGGTTACGGGATAGTTATGGGCAAAAAGCAGGGATAGTTAACTACTTTTACAGGTACTTATCAGGCTAAGCTACAGATCGCTGCCAGGTAATTATACTTGTCGCCCGTTATTCTGCTAATCTTATCCAAACAGCACCATATTGGCAAGGGGAGATTTTGGCTGATAACATCCAGGCGCAGCAGAGGAAGAAGCTTGTGCGAGAACGGCTGCAAAGAACGCACCCGCAAACCGCTTGCCTTAAGCAAATTTGCCAAAGCATCTTTATCGAAGCTGTGTAAATGGGCATTAAACGGGGTTTTGGCATTGCAGTGAATACACAGTGAATAGCGGATAATTTCCTTGTAGGGCACGGTTATCAGCAATCTGCCCTTGGGTTTTAGTATAGCTTTCCAGTTCGCCACGGCTTCTGCCGGGTTCACAATATGCTCCAGAACTTCCAGGGCTACCAGTAAATCATACTTTTGCCCTGTCTGCAAAGGCTCGGTTGCATCCGCCAGCAGCGTGTTTACGCGGTTGTCTGTCTGTTTGATGCGTGCCAGATTTGTGGCACTCAAATCCATTGCCGTAACTTCCGCTCCCAAAGAAGCGGCATGAAGGCTAAACCAGCCCCTGCCGCTGCCAATATCCAATACCTTCTGCCCGGCACGGATATTTGCCAGCTTGATAGTAAACTGGTTGCGACGCTTCTCCGCCGCCGTAAAATGATGTGCAGACCAATAATCAAACGCTTCTGCATCTATACGATAATGCTCTTTATGGTTCATGTTTCCACCCCGTTAGTAGCAAATTATAGGACAAGATTCACGGGCAAGATAAATCCTGTGCGCATTCTTGGCAAGGATAATCACGCGCCAAAGAGATATTGAAACTCCATTGGAAACTTCATAACCCCATCGCCCTATCACTTCATTACTTCATGAACAATGAATGAAAGCAAGTTTTCCCTTGACTGAAACAAGAAGCTATTTCATCCTGCCCTATAGAAGAAATATACGAGGTTGACTATGCCATTTGAAGCTGCTCAATTACCCAAGAACACACATCTTGTGAATGCTATCCAGCATAATATAGATAATGGCTTCTATCTAAACCAAACAATTAAACAAGTATATACTTCAGAAAGTGGTGCGCTATATCATGGAGATTCATTGATTTGGCTAACGACCATCCCAGATGCTTCAATAGATTTAGTCTTTGCTGACCCCCCATATAACATAAAAAAAGCAGATTGGGACTATTTTAACAGTAGCAGCCATTATCAGGAATGGAGCATGGAATGGATAACCCAAGTGCACCGTATCCTTAAACCTACAGGGACATTTTATGTTTGTGGCTATTCAGAAATAATAGCAAATTTAGTTAGCCCCTGTATGGATTTATTCAAAAGTGTAAAATGGCTTATCTGGCATTACAAAAATAAAGCAAATCTGGGTAATGATTGGGGTCGCAGCCACGAAAGCATCCTCCATTTCCGAAAAAGCAATAATTTCACATTTAACACAGATGATGTTAGAATCCCTTATCATGGACATACTCTTAAATACCCCATGCACCCGCAAGCAGAGACAAGCCAGTATGCCAATGGCAAGGCAAATGATTGGACCCCCCATCCCAACGGTGCAAAAGCAAAAGATGTGATAGAAATACCCACTACCTGTAATGGGATGAACGAAAAAACACCCCACCCTACCCAAAAACCAGAAGAGCTTCTCAGAAAGCTTATTCTTGCTTCCTCAAATCCTGGTGACATTGTTCTTGATCCATTCGTTGGTTCTGGAACAACTGTAGTGAGCAGTGAACAACTTAAACGCAGGTGGCTGGGTTGCGATTCGAATGATGAATACTTGGAATGGGCAAAACAACGTTTGGCATTAGTAAAAGATACACCAATAGAAGACTGGGTTGAATTCGACAGGAAAAACTTACAAAGAAGGGTGTATATCCGATGAAACTGGAAGTATGAAAGGGGTTTATAAGGTTAGATATTAGAGGTTAGAAGTTAAAAGTTTATGGTTAAAGGAGACAATTATGGCAAAATCTGTAGTATCAAGTTTAAAATACAATGGGGATGGGAAGGAATTAATAACCGTGATTAATGAAACATGTATGCGCATGGGTTTAACGATTAAATCTGGCGTAAACATCAACAAGGGATACATTATTGAGGCTTCAGAGAGATTAAGGATACTATCAACAAACTGGCCGATATCTTTCAAAATCGAAATTGAGGTTATGGGAAAAGACATTTGGGCTGTTATTATTACAGCATCTTGCTTTTTAACCTCGATAACACAAGAAACTAATATGCAAAACAAGGCTAACGAGATAGTTCAGTTAATTAAAACACTTGGTAGTGGAACCATTACTTAAGGTATGTTTGGGAGTTAGAGAGTATCAAAAAAACGTTGGAATAAAGAGGAGGAAAAGTAGTGAACAAGATGATATTAACTTTTATCGTAAGTGTGATTTTGCTTACATCATCATGTGCTTACAACGAAAATGGGAATATGCCTAAAACGAAGAGTTATCCTATTTTTGAGAACAAAGATGAATTTAACCCAGATACTATTCAATATTTTACTAAACCTATCACTATTCTAAGTGGGTTAGGAAGCCCAAGCATCTCGATGAGACTATATTATAACATGGACATGAAAGACCCAGAGTTATCATACTATTTCATAAAGATACTTAGCATAGGCGACCGACCAATAAGATATAGTGAAGTAATTTTACTAACAGGCGAAGACGTATCTGTAAATGACAATGGTAACAACAACGTAAACTTAGAGGGCACCATGTTTATTGCTTATGCAACGTTCCTTATAGATGATGAAACAATATTGAAAATTGGGAAGAGTGAAAACGATAAAATTAGGCTAATTGCAGACTATAAATACGACAAGAAATTTAGCAAAAAGGATATCACTATTTTTACTCAATTTGCAGAGTTTATTCGTACCAAATCAGACAGCATACATATTAACAAAAACATAACTGATAAATGATCTATAAAGTTCTAGACAAAATGCAGAGTGGAGATATTGAATAAATACTCCGATAAAGTAAGCATTTCGATTGTAACATCTCCCTCATAAGCGCAGATCTAACGGTAAATGGTACAGTAAATCAATACAGCTATGTAAAAAGCGTTGGAACAAAGTGTAAGCATGAATTATGGGGTTTAACCCTGTCCTACTCTCTCCACATCATCACCTCATTACCCCGTCACCTCATCACTATTTTTAATTTGCTCTTGACAGAATATCGGCTATAATTAGATTAGCACTCAGAAACACAGACTGCTAATAACCATGAGTTTTAAGATTAATATTATGGAGGAAAACAAGATGGCAAAACAAATGCAGTATGCACACGATGCCCGCACAAGCCTAAAACGCGGAGTGGACAAACTGGCTGACGCCGTTAAAGTAACCCTTGGACCCAGGGGTAGAAACGTTGTATTGGATAAGAAATTTGGCTCTCCCACCATCACTAACGACGGTGTGACCATAGCCAAGGAAATCGAGCTGGAAGATGCCTTTGAAAACATGGGCGCACAGCTTTGCAAAGAAGTAGCAGAAAAGACTCATGACAACGCCGGAGACGGCACCACCACCGCCACCATCCTTGCACAGGCAATCATCGAAGAAGGCTTGAAGCATGTAACCGCCGGCGTGAACCCCATGTATCTGAAACGCGGTTTGGAGAAAGCCACCAAAGTTATCGTGGAAAAGATTCACGAATACAGCAAAGAAATTAAAAGCAACGGCGAGATTGCTCAGATAGCTTCCATTTCAGCCAATAACGATCCAGAAATCGGCGCACTTATCGCCGAAGCCATGGAATCCGTAGGCAGAGAAGGCATCATCAACATCGAAGAAGCCAAATCCATCGATACCGGCTTGGAGAAAGTGGAAGGCATGCAGTTCGATCGCGGCTACATCTCCCCCTATTTTGTATCCAATCCCGAGAAGATGGTCGCCGAGCTTGAAGACCCCTTTATCCTGCTTTACGACAAGAAGATAAGCGTTCTTAAAGACCTGCTTCCCATCCTGCAGGAAGTTTCCCAGACCGGACGTCCCCTGATGATCATCAGCGAAGACATCGAAGGCGAAGCTTTGGCAACTCTCGTTGTCAACAAGCTGCGTGGCGTGCTGAATGTGGTTGCCGTAAAGGCTCCCGGATTTGGTGACCGTCGCAAAGCCATGCTGGAAGATATCGCAGTGCTAACCGGTGCTACTCTTATTTCCGAGGAAATGGGACGCAAGCTGGATACCGCCACCATGACTGATCTTGGCAGAGCTAAGAAAGTCCTTGTGGAAAAAGAAAACACCACCATACGCGAAGGTGCCGGCGGACAAGAAGCCGTTGATGCACGCATGAAGCAGATAAAAGCCCAGATGGAAGAAACCACTTCCGATTACGACAAAGAAAAGCTGCAAGAACGCCTTGCCAAGCTTTCCAGCGGCGTAGCTATTATCCGCATTGGTGCCGCCACCGAGACCGAAATGAAAGAAAAGAAAGCCCGTGTGGACGATGCCTTGCATGCCACCCGCGCTGCCGTTGAAGAAGGAATCGTTCCCGGCGGTGGAGTTACCCTCATTCAGGCTGCAAAAGCCCTGAAAGCAATGAAGGGACTCTCCCACGAAGAGAAGATGGCTGTGGAAATCATGGCAAAAGCCCTGGAAAAACCTGCCTATCAGATCGCGGCTAACGCTGGCGAAGAAGGTGCGGTAATCGTTGAAAAGCTGAAAAGCTTCAAAGACGTGCACATGGGCTACAATGCTGCCACAGGCGTGTTTGAAGACCTCTTCGCAGCCGGCATCATCGATCCTGCCAAGGTTGTGCGCTCTGCCGTGCAGAACGCTGCCTCCATCGCTGCCCTCTTCCTTACCACCGAGTGCATCATCACCGATATCAAGGAAGCCGAAGCACCTATGCCTATGCCAAATCCCGGTATGGGCGGAATGTACTAAAACAAACCCAATATATACTCATACGCCAAAGCCTCTCCTAACGGGGAGGCTTTGTTTCTTCTGTGCCAAACTTTTGCTTGACATCCATAAACCTCTGATTTTCCTTGCTTGTGCAGTATAGAGAAATAGTGAGGAACAGGACAATGGAAATAATCACCGAAGCACTTTGTTTTCCATCCGATTGCAATGTGATTTTAGGACAAAGCCACTTCATCAAAACCGTGGAAGACCTCTACGAAGTGATGGTTACCAGCGTCCCCGGAATAAAGTTCGGGCTGGCTTTCTGCGAGGCTTCCGGTCCCTGCCTGGTACGTAAAGACGGCACGGATAACAACCTGATAGAGCTTGCCGTGGAAAACATGCGACGTTTAGGTGCGGGACACAGCTTCCTTATTATCATGCGCGATGCCTTTCCCATCAATGTACTGCCCGGCATAAAAGATTGTCGCGAGGTGCTTTCCATCTTCTGTGCCACTGCCAATCCCGTGCAGGTAATTCTTGCCGAAACAGAGCAGGGGCGCGGAATATTAGGCGTTATAGACGGCAACGCACCCAAGGGAATAGAGCTGGATACAGATATCAGCCACCGCAAGAAGTTCCTGCAAGATATAGGGTACAAACGCTAATACATGATACGCTCTTTCATAGCGCTGGAATTACCCGCAGAGCTGAAAACCGAATTGGTGGAGATACTAAACCGGTATCAGGGCAGGACTGCTGCAGGGATAAACTGGGTGAAACCGGAGAACCTGCATCTTACGCTGGTATTTATCGGCGACGTGCAGCCGGAGCTCCTATCTGAAGTGGATGAAGCTATTAAAGAGCTGCTAATCGGCTTCCCTGCTTTCAAGTTCAAAGCTATGGGATTAGAGCTTTTCCCTGCCAAGGAACCGCGCATGCTGTGGCTGAAGCTGGAAGCAGAAAACGAGGATGTGTTCAAGCTGCAAAGGCGGATGATAGGTGCGCTGCGTAGCCTGGGGATAGAGCCTGACCGCAAATATCTGAAGCTGCACGTAACTTTGGCACGCCTGAAAACCGCCATGCACGATGAGCTTGCCCGCGAGATCATGCAAACCGAGATTAATAAGCAAAGCCTGGTTTACCAAAGCATCTGCCTGTTTCGCAGCGTGCTTGCACCCAGTGGACCAAGCTATTCTGTAATAGAACAATATAACCTAAAATAACCCGGAGGTAAAATGCTGGATAAGAACAAAGATGCCGCCCTGAAAACGGCTATCTCGCAGTTAGAAAAGAAATACGGAGTGGGAACTCTGATGCGTTTGGGCGACAAGCCTTTAAAAGTAGTGGACGTAATCCCCACCGGTGCCTTTAATCTGGATATCGCCCTCGGTATCGGCGGCATACCCAAAGGCAGAATCACAGAAGTTTACGGTGCGGAAGCATCGGGCAAGACCACTTTAACCCTGCACATCGCAGCCGAATGCCAGAAACTGGGCGGTACGGTCGCTTTCGTGGATGCAGAGCACGCTTTGGACACTTCCTATGCCAAGCGCTTGGGAGTGCAGACGGATAACCTCCTGCTTTCACAGCCAGACGGCGGAGAACAGGCTTTGGAGATCACAGAAACCCTGGTACGCAGTTCCGCAGTGGATTTAATTATCATCGATTCCGTAGCCGCCCTCGTCCCCAAACAGGAGATTGAAGGCAGCATGGGCGACAGCCACGTAGGCTTACAAGCCCGCCTGATGAGCCAAGCGCTGCGCAAGCTTACTGCTATCGTATCCAAGAGCAACACAGCGGTTATCTTTATCAACCAGACCCGTATGAAGATAGGCGGCAGCCCCTATATGAACCCCGAGACCACCACCGGCGGCGTAGCACTTAAGTTCTATTCCTCCGTGCGTCTGGAAGTCCGCTACGGCGGTGCTATCAAGGAAGCCGGTGCCGAAACTCAGGTTATCGGAGCCCGCACCAAGGTGAAGGTAGTGAAGAACAAGTTCGCTCCGCCTTTCAAGACCGTGGAATTCCCCATCATCTTCGGCGAAGGCATTTCGCATCTGGATATCATTCTGGATATGGCTATTCTGCAAGAGATCGTAAAGAAGAGCGGTTCCTGGTTCAGTTACAACGAAGCCAAGCTGGGTCAGGGTGCGGACAAGACCAAGATGTACCTGAAGGAAAACCCCGCATTACAGGCAGAAATAGAAGCCAAACTACGCGATAAAATAAGCCCGGAGGAGTTCACCAGCACCCCGGAAGATAATGCTACTGAAGATCAAGAAGAGATTTGAGCGCGACCGTAGCTCTCAGATACTAATAGATAACGTTTCCTGGGGGGTTCTTAGCGATAGAACCCTCCTTCCCCTGTATCCTCTCCCTTTTGAAGGAGAAATCAACACAGATGCCTTCGATGAGCTTTATGGGCTTATCGAAAAGCAAAGCCGAGAACAGCTGCTGAAATACCTTGCCGATAGCGAACACAGCAGCAGCCAGTGCCGGGACTATCTGAAGCGCAAACATGTACATCCGTCCATCAGCGGCAAGATCGTAACGGACTATCTGGAGCGTAAATACATAGATGATGCCCGCTTCGTGCGTATCCTCATCAGTTCGCTTGTGGAACGCCGGAAAAGCCGCACCCACATAGTCCACAAGCTGCGGGAGTTATCGCTGCCTTCCGCGCTTTGGGAAGATGTGTTAGCCGAGCTTTATAACCCTGAGGACAGCCTGGAAGCCCTGAAGGAAATGGTTCTTAAGCTTCGGCTTCAGCACCGCGAGCTTCCCCTGCCCAAGCAGAAAGAGAAGGTGTTTACTTCTCTGTTCCGCAAGGGTTTTGATCTGGAGCTTATCAACAGCGCATGGCAGGCAAGCAAAGATTGAGTGCTTACTACTGCTCTTTGCACGCTGCCCAAAACCGTTTATCTTATACCAAAACATATAGTTTATCATTCCTATAGGAGGAAAATATGTCCGAAATACTGTACATTAAAGGACGCGAAATACTGGATTCACGTGGGAACCCCACCGTGGAAGCCGATGTTCATCTCGATAGTGGCGTTATCGCCAAAGCAGGAGTGCCCAGTGGCGCATCCACCGGCGAACGCGAAGCCATAGAACTGCGTGACGGCGACAAGAAGCGTTACGGCGGCAAGGGCGTGCTGAAAGCCGTCTCCCATATCGATGATCTGATTTGCGAAGAACTGCTTGGCATGGAATCCATCCAGCAAGCCAATATCGATAAGATCATGCTGAAACTTGATGGCACCCACAACAAAGCCAAGCTTGGCGCAAATGCCATTCTTGCCGTTTCCATGGCGGTTGCCCGCGCATCATCGGTAGAGCTGGATATACCTTTATACCGCTACCTTGGCGGCGTGAATGCCTACACCATCCCCGTGCCGATGAGCAACATCCTGAACGGCGGAGCACACGCCGATAACAACGTGGACATCCAGGAATTCATGATTATGCCTTTGGGAGCCAAGACCTTCCACGAAGGCTTGCAAATGAATGCCGAGATATTCCATGCCTTAAAAGCCATCCTGAAAAAGCGTGGCTTGGCTACTTCCGTAGGCGATGAGGGCGGCTTTGCCCCCAATCTTGCCAGCAACGAAGAAGCCTTCATCGTGATCGTAGAAGCCATCAAAGCTGCCGGTTACAAAGCCGGTAAGGACATCTTTATTGCCATCGATTCTGCTGCTTCCAGCTTCTTTGAAAATGGCAAGTATGTGTTCGAAGGCAAGAAAGTTACCAGCGACGCCATGATCAAATACTACGAAGCCATGGTAAAGAAATACCCCATCTGCTCCATCGAAGACGGCCTCGCCGAAAACGACTGGGATGGCTGGATAAAGTTGAATGCCAAAATGGGCGACAAGATTCAGATTGTGGGCGATGATATCTTCGTTACCAATCCGGAGATAATCGCACGCGGCATCAAGGAAAAAGCAGCCAATTCCGTGCTGATTAAGCTGAACCAGATCGGCAGCGTTACCGAAACCATCGACGCCATCAACATGGCGCACAAAGCAGGCTGGACATGCGTGGTTAGCCACCGCAGCGGTGAAACGGGTGATACCTTCATCGCCGATCTCGCCGTGGCAATGAACACCGGACAGATTAAGACCGGTTCCATCTCCCGCAGCGAACGTGTGGATAAATATAACCAACTGCTGCGCATCGAAGAAGAACTTGGCGAAGCTGCCTACTTCCCCGGCAAAGCGGTGATAAAACAGCTAAGCAAATAAAGAAAACAGCTATCACTCCTGGAAAGAAAGCCTTAAATGCACGCTCACATCTGTCATTCCCGCGGAGGCGGGAATCCAGCTCTGTCCAAACCCCAGTGGTGTAGCACTATAATGTATTGATAGGCAAATGCTTATCTTTCGCTCTTCAGGAGCTGTTTCAATGTCTGGATTCCTGCCTCCGCAGGAATGACAGCGGGTTTTGACATTATCCTACAGAGTTACAGCTATACAAACAAAGGTGCGGGATTTACCTGCACCTTTGTTCATTTGTGGGATAAAACTATCAGCTACTCTATCACTTGCTCCACAGGCAGCAGAAATACCTTTGCCAAGCCCTTTTTCTGCAAGTCCAGCCCGGATTTCTTCAGTTCATCAAAGGCAAAGTTTATCTCTTCCGCAGTTGCTATGCCCATTATCACGCTGCCATAGCCTTGTTTGATATCCGGTGAATCCTTAAAAGAAACAAACAGCGGGATATCATACAGCATTTTTTGCCCCAAAGTTTCCCCCGTAAGCACGATTGTATCTTCTATGCCGGCTTCGGAGAGTGCCAGAATAACGTCGTCCAAATACCTGTCACTGTACAAATGAAACACCATATACATCTTAAAACTCCTGCATTAGTCTTTTAACCTCAGTTCCCCGGCTTTCCTCAGTCCGTATTTTACCAATATGGGACCAATCAGCATAATCAGAAACGTAGAGGCGGTCATAACGCTTAAAACTTGCGTTGCACTTTCATTCATGTGCATATCGTTCAATATCTTGGCTGCACCAAGGCTAAGACCTATGGCTACCCCTGCCTGAGATAGCAAGGTGAAGCCCAGATACTTTCTAATTTTGCTTTCCGCACCGGCAATGCTGGCACCATAATATGCCCCGCCCAATTTACCCAGGGAGCGGAACACAATATAAACGCCAATCAGCAGGGCGAAGGAAGCCATTATCTTGAAATCCAGCCTTGAACCCAGCAGCACAAAGAACATCAAATACACGGGCGGAGACCATTGGGTGAGTGAATGCGTAAACTTCTTGGTAACGATGCCGTTCATGTTGGTCATCACAATTGCTGCGCTCATGGTAAGCAGAATCGGGGAAATATCGAACACTTGCGCCAGCGAGCACATCACAAACAAACTGCCCAAAGAATAGATAAGGAACAGTGATTGCTCGTGGATATAGCGTCCCAATCTCGCTAACAAATACCCGAATGCGGCACCGATCACAATCTCCAGCAGGATATCCCGGAATGCACCCAGGAGGGCAAAAGACACACTTACATCCTGCGAACCAAGCATAATACCTGCAATGGGAATGCCTATGGAATATACAATCAGGGCGAAAATATCATCTAAACCCATCACCGCGAACAAAGTGGAAGTTAAGGTTCCCTTTGCCTGATATTGGCGGATAACGTCTATCGTACCGGCGGGGGCGGTTGCGCAAGCCAAAGCACCATAGATAATCCCCATGGGGATGCTTTTTAGCACCAACGCAGTAGCGGCAGCGGTTACCAAAAAGGCAAGCGAAGCCTCAAATATAACGATGATAATAATCTTCTTGCCCATTGCCCGAAGCTCTTTGAAGCGCAGTTCAGAGCCGATATTAAAGCCGATAAGAGATAGAGTGATGATATTGATAAAGCTGAGGTCTTCCACCTGATAAGCGCTGATGTAATGCAGGATGGCAGGACCGAAGAGTGCCCCGGTGATGATGTATCCGATGATAATGGGGACTTTTAAGAAGTTTGCGCCCTTCCCCGTTAGCAGGGAAAATAGCAGGCAAACACCAAGAAAGGATAGTATATGGGTTTGAGGCATTACTTGGTTTCCAGCAGTATCCTGTATAGTTCTTCTGTGCCCTTTGCTGCCATAAGCTGTTCTATCAGGCTGCTGCTCTTCATGCGCAACACCAGTTTGGACAGCAACTGGATGTATTTCTTATCTTGTTTCTCGTTGGCTACGATCATAAACACCAGGTGTACGGGCTTACCATCGATGGCATCAAACTCCATGCCTTCGCGAATGCGGGCAAATGCAATCACAAAATCATCCACACTGGAGGTGCGGGCATGCGGAATGGCAATACCTTCGCCAATGCCGGTGCTCATGGTTTTCTCCCGCAGGATAATGGCTTTCTTCACGCTGGGAGGGTCTTTTATCAAGGGATCCTGCCCAATCAAATCTGCCATTTGCTCCAGAAACTTCCATTTATCCATGGGAGCCAAATCTATCACCCGATCTTTTTTGATATAACTACATACTTCAAGCTTGTCTAACATTTGTTAATCCTAAGTGCTTTATTGCGTTCCATGCTTGATATCTGCTTTAATTTGTCAAGCTTTGATTCTGTTTTGTAACCCTTATCAAGAGTAGAGATTCATCACCTCATCACCTCATCACCTCATCACCTCATCACTCCATCACCTCATCACTTCATCACCTCATCACTCCATCACCTCATCACTTCATCACTCCTTCCTTACATCAATTGCGAAACAATTACGC
Organism: Candidatus Cloacimonetes bacterium HGW-Cloacimonetes-3; assembly: GCA_002840645.1. GTDB lineage: Bacteria > Cloacimonadota > Cloacimonadia > Cloacimonadales > Cloacimonadaceae > Cloacimonas. The sequence continues at coordinate 34,847 of PHBO01000017.1, read as the reverse complement.
ATGAACTACGCATCCCATCCGTAATTCATGCGTAATGCATAAGTAATTGGAGCAAGGAAGAAGCATCCCGGAATGAAACAAGCAAGGGCAGCAATTAAACCAACAGATAGATTTAAATTGACAGATAAGCTTTACTTATTTAGTTGAAAATATAAGAAAATCATGCAGATAGGGATAGGTGGAAGAAGCAATCATGTTGTTTACTACAAGGGATTTACGAGATGGCATCTAAGGAAGCCAATGCAAGATTACATATTAACGATTTGCTAAAAGAAGCTGGATGGATACTTCTGGACGACATAACCGGAAGGGCAAACGTAGTTGTAGAAGGCGCAGTTGATTTATCTGCTATCGGGGACGATTATGAGACCGCCTCCAAAGGCTTCATCGATTACTTGCTCTTAGATACTAAAGGCTTCCCACTTGCCGTATTAGAAGCTAAATCACATGATAAAGACCCTCTAGATGGCAAATACCAAGCAGAGAAATATGCCATCGCTAAAAGATGTAAGCACGTGATTATGAGCTATGGGGAAACCCACTATCTATGGGACTTAAACCATAGCTCAGAACAGTTGATTATCAAGTTCCCTACCCAAAATGACCTTAAGCGCTTGTCCAATACCACGAAAGCCAAACCACTTACTTCCAAACAAGCGCAAGCCCATTTAAAAATCTGGAACTGTAACTAACTTGCATTTAGTAGAAATCAAACAGTTTAGAATACCGGTACCAGACTACCAAACGCAAAAAGCGATAGTAGAACGAATAGAGCACGAACAAAAGCTGGTTGGTGTGTCCGTACAGCTAATTACGTACTACGAGTTGAAAATCAAAGAGCGAATAGATATGATGTGGAGTTGATAAGGAGTATATATGATAGAAAAACAATGCCCAATTTGTGGGAGACCAGATTGTGATATCAAAATTGTTCCAGTACAGACCAATCATGGCCATGAACAACCTGTAATATGCTTTCATGGGGATTGCCTATGCTGTGGACTTGTTTACATCAACAGATCTTTGGTATTTGACAACTTAGAAACAGGTCAAATCAGTAAACAAGAATTTCTTGGGTATTTAAGACAACATTCATTGATCAGAGAACATACTGGCAGTAAAACCATAAAGATTGTTCAAACAATTGACGATCTTAGGGAGGGCTTTTTTTTACCTTCCACACCATTTGATCAAGTTTATATGTTAATTGAGTATATCGCGAGCAAGCAACCCTCATTATCTGAATTCGTGCGATTTGATGCTTCCAAAGACTATCCAATTTGTTTCGCTAAGAATGAATCCGATTTTTGTTTTATAATTAAATCCGCTTATGAGTTAGGTTATATTAAGGGTCGGGGTAAAAATGACGATCCCATTATGGATAATGGAGGGAAACTCCATCTAACAGATGAGTTATTAATGCTTACAATGAAAGGGTGGGAAAAAGAACAGGAACTAAAAGAACAAAGCCCATATTCAAATCAAGTATTTGTAGCCTTTCATTTTGATACAGGAGGAACCATGAAGCAAATCTATGACACTGCTATAGCTCCGGCAGTATCTGAATGTGGGCTTATTCCGTATGTAACGCTGGATGATGAACATGGTAATAGCATTACGGATGTTATAATAGCCGGCATTCGGAAAAGTAGATTTGTTATTGCAGATGTTACGGATGCTAGCCAAAATGTCTATTATGAAGCTGGCTTTGCTTATGGGCTTGGGATTCCTGTGATTCTCACTTGTCGTGAAGATAGAACAGAAGAAGATATGAAGTTTGATACAAGTCATATTAAACACATCCTATGGAAAGATGAAGCGGACTTGAAACAGCGATTAATTAACCGCATCGAAGCCATGGGGCTTTCCAAAAAGATATGAAGATGAAAAAAACATCCACACATACGAAGATCATCAATACCATTGCCGAAGTGTTTGATAAGCTGAGTGAGGAATATAAGAAACGTTCTGAATACGGTTTTATATACATTATCTTCTCTGGGGTAGTTAACTTACTTTGGTTAATCAACTTTGTTGAGTGGTTCAAATTCATTTTTTACCAATTATGCAAATTCATCATGAAGGACATCAGTAGAAAAGCTGCATACAATTGGGCGATAGATATATTTGTAGTTGTGAAGTTTGTCTTCTTGATTCTGTTTATGCTTATGCCAGACAATGCGATCATTCTAAAGATAGTCATATATTTGCTCATCATGAACGTGTTTACTTACTTTTATCACCATGTTTGGAGGAAACCCTCTGATAGTTGTTCTCACTGGCAGACAAGAAGATTTGCCAACCTTATGTTAGCTATTGTATTTAATATTCTATGTTATACTTATCTTTTGGGGAACGGACTTGCTAGGTACATTCTATGGGAAAACGGGACTCCTGCGAGTTTGTACAGTGTGTTACAGTATAGCATTTCAAACACATTTCTATTATCTTCTTCTCTATCGGTAGTTAATGCATTCGGACTATATTTACAAACATCTCAGCAGATAGTTTCTTTCATCTTTTTAGTGATTATTTTAAGCCAATCAATACCAAAACCCGCTAAAGAGGATTAAATGTCTTACCGTAACAAAACATACGTTGCTTTTGATGCAGATAATGATATGCATTATTACCTTATCATGAAAGCTTGGAAAGAACACGATAAGATTGATTTCGATTTTCATAATGCCCATGATCTTAATAATCTCATGGAAACTAGTTCCGAAGACACAATTAAAAGAAGGCTAAGAGAACGATTGAACAATACAAAATCCGTCGTTTTGCTAATAGGAGAGCATACTAAAAATCTCCACAAATTTGTTAGGTGGGAAATTGAAACTGCAATAGAAATGGATATACCAATAATCTGTGCAAATTTAAATGGAAAGAAAGAAATGGACACTAATTTATGCCCACCAATCCTTCAAAAACATATAGCATTGCATATAAAGTTCGGAATGAAGCCAATTAAACATTCCCTAAATGAGTGGACATTTGAATTCATAAGCAAACAAAGGTCTTTGGGAAAGACAGGTCAGTATCATCTACCTGAACAGATATATAAGGGTTTTGAGTTATAGTACACAGTGCAGCAATGCGATCTAGTTCTGTGTAAAAGTGAAGGTTGGTAAGTAAGAAAACCTGATATAGGATAAAAAGAGTATGATAGAATTAATCTTAAAACATCCTTTTGAATCACAATTAAAACTGCGGATCACTGATAGTATGGTATCTGATTTTTTACTTAGTTTTGAAATGAAAGGGGTGGTCGACCTAATTGTTAAAAGCTCAGATGATCGTGTTAAGTTAACGGTTTATTATGGGGTTTCCAAGAAACTATCTATACCCGTGAGTATTGACCTTGAGTATGTTTCATACACTGCTTCCGTTGAAAAATGCAATTTGTCTTTTAGAACTAGAGGAATCAGCGACAAAATCTTAAATCTCTTGAGTAAAAGAAAAATCGCAGTTTTCTCAATCGAAGGTAATATGATTGAAATTGATATACTTAGACTGTTAAAAAAATACCATAGCAATACACTAACTCATGCGCTGAGTAGACTAGAGATTAATGAGTTAACATTCTCTCCTCAGTATATTGACCTAATTCTATCTCTAAATAATAAGGAAAATCTTGATGACAAACGAAGTAATTAAACACAATCTGTTTTACAAAGCTCTAATGATTGCCATGAAAATGCCAGGTGTTGTTGTGAAAAGGGATGATTTCTTGTACAACCAGTTATCAAAACGTCTTACTTTATCAACTCTACGTGTAATTGTCAAAGATCCAGTAGAAGTGCGAAAAGTCGATTTAAACCTCAGAATAAAACTAGCAAGAAGCTCAATAAAACTCCACACTCTAAAAGTGTCTTTAATCTCTTTCGGTCTAGGTCTACCGGGACTACCATATGCTCCGGGCACTATACCAGCTGATTTAGCACAATACTACTTCCATGTTTTAGTAATCATTCAAAAACTTGCATATCTTATGGGATGGCCAGATTTTGAGATTGATCAAGACAACCTTGATGATGAGACTATGAGCAGGCTAATTGTTTTCATAGGTGTTATGTTTGGTTCTCATCAAGCTGAGACAGCCGTGAAACTACTTTCCAAGAAGCTGGCGGACGAGTTAGCTCGTCGATTACCTAAGTTAGCCTTGACGAAGTTCGGCTTTTATAATCTAGCGAAGCAAATAGCTAAGTGGATCGGCATAAAGTTAACAAAAGAGGGTTTTGGGAAGTTGGTTGGGAAAGCAGTACCTATAGTGGGCGGTTTCTTTGCTGGAGGATTGACAATAGCTACTTATCATCCTATGTCTAAGAAGTTCTTAAGGTATCTTTCGAACTTAGATATAGCTTCTTACAAAGAGATTTCGTCACAGTCGTAGTCTTATGACTGTGTTAACAATGGATGCAATAGACAAATGAAATGCTACTGTGGGATTAATGTGAAAGGTTATCGTTTTCAGTGGCATTATGTTATTCAATAGGGTGAAAGCCATTCGACTTTACACGCATCATTCTATGGTAGTTTTGATGTTGGATTCCGGTTCAAGTCTGGAATGACAAGGTGTTGGAACACAGACTTCAGTCGGTCGGAAACGCCAGATTTATCTGGCATAAAGGCAGGTTAAGCAGGTTTTAAAACCGGATGAATCCGGTGGTGCCAACCCCCGCATTGGAATTGCATGCGTCCTCGAATGCACTGGTTCTGTAGTCGTCACGACTACGCCTCTGTACAGCAATCGTCACATTTTACGCCTTTCTCATAACTACGCGCATCACTCCTCTCTCCTTCCAATGTAACAGTTAAAACGGCTAACTTTCTCACCCACACAGGCAAGATGCCTGCTTTCCCAGTGCATGCGAGACGCATGCAACTCCAAAACCCCCAGAACTCAAAAAAAACTTTCCCCTCCCCTAAGCCCTTAACATAGATAGATTTATCCCACCTTTCCGCCTGTGTTTTATGGGCTCCCCTAAAAATAAATCCAAAATCTGTCCCAAATTTCCAATTCTGTCCCCCACACTACTATGAAGGCAAGATTTTCCGGAAAAACAAAATGCCTATCATAAAACAGACAGGAGAAGAAACATGAAAGTACGATTTAAGTACGGAATCAAAACCTACACAGGTACCGCAGACGAGATGACCTATGGCAGCTACCGCAATGGCAGCCTGTGCATCGGACGCAAGTATGTGATGCCACGCACAACCACCCAGAACACCAGTATGGGTGCGAAGATTAAAAACCTGGCAAACGTATTCGGGGATTGCTCCACAGGTTACAAGGACGACCTGAAGGTGTATGCCGGAAAGTATCAGGCTCTGGTGCCGGCGGGTAAGCTTGCCCCCACCTCCTTTGCCATCTTTGTTAAGATGATGTTCCTGTTTTCCAAACTGGATGAAGGGCACGTCGATCTGGCTACGGTTACTCACACCGACCTTCAGACCCTGGGCGGCGATATCGCCAGCATAGCCGATGCAGTGGAAAACGGCTATTTGCCCAACGTGCCTGATGCGGATGAACTAACCGCAGACATGTAAGGGGAGGATGTGATGCAAAACAACACTTCTCTGGTAAAGGAACTGGCAACCCGCATCAACAAAGTGGTGAACATCCCGCTTATCAACGAAGAGAACGAGCAGGTCTTTTTCGAACTGGTGGTGGCTATCCTCCTGGATATCTTCTTCAGTGAGATGGACAAGCAAATCGGCTAAACCACACAAGTACCCATGCTCACGGAGGGCTTCGGCTCTCCGTGGGTTTTTGTTACTGGGTTTGGGGAGTTTAAAGTTAGAAGTTAAATGTTTATAGACTGGATTCCCGACTGCTCGGGAAAGACAAAATAGGCGGGAATGACAAAGTGTTTTTGTTTATTTAACAATGACCTGTTTAAGCACCCAGCTTTTACCATTTTGGCGAATGCGCATAAAGTAGATGCCTGAGGGAAGCGGAGCTGATAGATTGGTACTGCTGAAGCCCAATAGATCTTTTCCAGTATATAGAGTGCGTCCCTTGAGATCATATAGTTCCAGAGTGAAGGGATCTCCGTTTTTATTAACGATGTTAAAGCTGCTTTTTGCCGGATTGGGAAAGCTGCTAAAAGCCAAAGGTGGCAGAATGTAATCCTCTACACCCACCCAGGCACCGGCACCGGTAAGCTGAATATCATCTAAAAACAGGGCAAATGCATCCAAAGAAACACAGTTCCATGCAAGGTGGATGCGCTGTCCGGAGTAGGCAAAGAGATCGTAGGTGTAGGCAGTCCACTGTGCAGGAACGGCAAGATAGTTTCCGGGGTTGATAGCGGTGAAGGAAGCCGGTGTAGTACCGGAAGTTGAAACAAGCACTTTCAGCCTTTCCAATCCGAAATCTGCCGAGGCAGAGCAGGCTTTGAAGGTAAGCATTGCCGTTTGCCCCAGATGCACAGCAGGGCTGATGAGCCAGTCGTTATTGGGAGGAATCAGGCTGCTCATTGCCATCAGCATTTTAGAACCGGAATAGGGGGCATAGCCCGGTATGGGGGGAGTTGTTTCACTTGGAGAAAAGCAGAGCCAGCCATAAGCTTCGCCCTGGTGGGGAAAAGAGTAACTACTCCATATCCAGGAGTTGAAACCATCCATATCCATGATTTGCCAGCCGGGAATGATAGATGTGAAGGAAGCTACGGATTCAAAGCCCTGGTTGATCACCATATCCGGCTGAGTGTTGGGGATGGTGACGCTAACGAGATTCGAGGCTCCGCTTTCGGTGGAAGATGAGTTTATGGCTGTAATATGATAGTAGTAAGTGAAGCCTGCTATTACATTTACATCGGAGCAGGAGCATTGTGTAGTGGTACTTAGGAGCGCAGAGTTGCGATACACTTTGTAGCTGCCGGCTATACCTGTTTGGGGAGCCTGCCAGGAAAGCTGCACCCCTTGCCCGTTGAAAAAGCCGCTGAGGTTTTCAGGAGGGGATATGGCTTCTCCGGTGGTTTGGAAGCTCCAGATTGGGGATAGAAATGTCTCTGCATTGTGATAGCCCATTACCTGCCAGAAGTATTGCCGGTTATACTGCAAGGGCGCTGCCAGTTGCCACATGGGTCCCGGGATGTTATCGCCAAGCAGCGCAAGGCTATCCGCACGCGTGCCAAACCAAAGGGCATAGCTGTCACAAAGGCTTACCCAGTGAAGATCAGGGTATATGGGAACATTTGTGGCAGCATCGGCGGGGCTTGGTTGCACGGGGTAATAATGCTGCGGCTGCATGCTTATGCGCAGGTTAGAGCGATGGGTTTTGATGGCGAAGCCGGTTGTGGGAGGGCTTTGGGGATCGGGATTAATGTTCATGTTTTGGAATTGGATGGCACGCTGTACACCTGTGTTGCTACAGAAGAAATCATCTGCCGTGCTGCCGTAATCCGAGCCGTTTTCATCTACTGCCAGCACCAGATTGTGGATGCCGTCGTACAGGAAGGGGGTGGCAAGGCTTATTTGCAGCCAGCCGCTACCCGGTAAACCGGAAGTGAAATCCGCTTCGGACAGCATCCCGCTAAACACAGGGAAAAGGCTATCGGCAGGAACCCAGCTTTGCATAAAGGTGCGGTATGTGTGCCCAAGGTATATCGTTAGCTGCCTGTTGCCGGCAAAAAATAGCTGGCTGGAGACATTGTACTGAAAGTGGAGGGCATCAATGCTGCCGCCCACCCCTATCTCTGAAGCCAGAAAGAGCTGTTGGGAATAGCTGTAGCGGGCTACCGGTTCTATAGGCAAGCCCTGGTTCAGCACAGCCCCGCTGCCGATACTAATTAGCTCTGCACCCAGCCCCAAAACCAAGCATAAACCAGTAGCAACAAGCAGCAGGTGTTTCATAATTTAAGCTTCCAAACGCTCACCTGTACCTGCTTCAATTCCCAGCTGCGGGCACTATGTCTCAAGCCCTGCAGGAGGTCGAAGGGAGGTGCAAGCAATTCGAAGTGCTGTTCCAGGATGTCAGCAAGCCCCTGAAAGCTGCGCTGTGGCTCACCATCTTTACGGTAACCGCCCAGGCGGTTAGCTGCGGGAGTAAGCTCATCTTTCCAGTTATACGCATCCGCTATCACAAGCACTGCTCCGGGATTTAGCCTTGAGTGTATTGCTTCCAAGAAGCGAACCGGATTAGCACTTCGCTCCAGCACGTTTTCGGCAAGGATGAAGTCATAGGCACTAAACTTCGCAGGTAGGTTTGCACTGTCGGCTTGCCAGAATTCGCACCTGTCGGCTGTGGCTTCCAAGCCATAATCTGCAAGGCTCTTCTCTGCTGTGGCAAAGATATCGCCTTCTTCCACATTGTAGTAGCGTATGAAGCCTTCATCCTTCATCTGCGAGGCTAAACGGATTAGCCTGGTGGTGGAATCCAAGCCGCTTACCTTGGCGAAGTATTTTGCCAGTTCGAAGGCACTGCGTCCAGTTTTGCAGCCGATGCTAAGTGCTGAATCGTGCTTCACCTGGTCAAGATAGGGCAGCAGCTTCCAGATTAGCGAGGTGTGGAAGTTATCTCCCCAGGGGCTTTCTTCCCAGTTCAGAGCACACCATGGCAGGATTTCGGGATCATTCTCATAAGGGCTGCTTTCGCTTGAGATGGGATTTGTGCTTTCCACATAGCGGAAGCCTGCATGCTGGAAGAAATGGCGACGGAAGGCATAACGTGCGCTGCGGATAGCTTCGTTTCCCGTGGAGATAAATGATCCGCCTTTTATCAGATTGTGCCGGGTATCGAAGGTTGGCACGGTGAAATCGTCATAATACGGGTGCACCTTGAAGCCGGGAAACGCGGATATAGGCGTCTCTGTCCACTGCCACACATTCCCGATAAGATCATAAAAATCGCCGAAGCTGAATTTGTTTACCGGGCAGGTGGAGGCATAGTGTTCCAGATTTATATTCCCGGGTGCTTTGTCCCAATAGGGCTGATCGCTGTTTATATGTGCATCCCTCAGGCAATACCACTCCGCCTCAGTAGGCATGCGGATGGCTTTCCCGGTGCATAATGCCTTCCAGTTACAAAAAGCCTTAGCCTCCAGATAGTTCACTTCCACAGGGTGGTTCCAGGGCATTGGTATCAGGCTGGCGATGGTGCGTAGCATCCAGTTGCCATCCTCATCACTTTGCCAGAAGCGCGGGTGTTCAGATAGCCGATAATTTCGCCACGCCCATCCTTCTTCGCTCCAGTATTCCTTTCTTCCGTATCCTCCTGCCTCCACGAAAGCAAGATACTCCTTATTGGAAACCAGCAAGCGTGAGGCTTTAAATCCATCTACCTGAATGCGCTTACTTCCGTACTCGTTATCCCATCCATAGAGGGGGTCATCCCAGGATTTACCCAGCACAATCTCCGCGCCGGGAACGTCTAACAGTTCGTTTACCGGTGCATCCCCGCTCTCGGTGCAAATACTCCAGAACTCAAGCTGGCGCACCTCTTCAAGGGGCAGCTGCCTTATCAGCACCGAAGATGTTTCCAGGTGGATACGCTGATGTTCTATGCCCATCATAATCGCCCACCACGGACTATCCCAGGTGATTCCGGTCTCCGGCACATGCAGATTGCTAATCAGCTCATCTACCAAGCCCCGCACTTTATCCCGGTATGCCCGTACTTCGGGAATGGTAGGCCAGTTATAGTGTGTTTCGTTCAAGTCGTCCCAGCTCATTTCATCCACACCAATAGCAAACATGGATTCATACTCCGGGTTTATGCGGCTATTGATGATGTGAGCCATATGAAGCTTGTTTATGTAAAAAACAGTAGTGTGCCCAAGATAGAACACCAGCGGGTGCCTGAGGGGATCCGGTCGCAAGTAGAAGCCTTCTTCATGGGCAATAAGCTCATACAGCTTTTCTTCTATGGCGAAGGTCTGGTGAAAATAGTGGCGCACCTTTTCCCGAAGTTCCTCAGGTGTTCCCTGATTCAGGATAACAGTTCTGATTCCCTTTATATCATCCATGACGGCTCCTTTTAACTAATTATGATCTCCCAAAATGTTTGCTTTTACATTTGCAGGATAAACAGCTTCATCGGTTCGCTTTTCCCCTTTAGTTCCACTTCGTGATGGAAAACGAATAGCTGATGTAGCTCTTCATCCAGCCGTGCAAGCGTAGCTTCGGAGATCATCAATCTGTTTGGTATTGACGATTTCTCTATCCGTGCCGCAGTATTCACCGTATCGCCGATCACCGTGAGGTCTTTACGGTCAATCGTCCCCACATCGCCCTGAAGCACCAAGCCGGAGTTTATTCCTATCCTGATGGCGATACAGCTTTCGTTATTCTCTTCGCGTATCTTGTTCAGTTCCGGGATTCCGGTCTCCAGAATCTTTATTGCACTGCGCACGGCATCGTTGGCATCCACGAAAACAGCCATTATGGCATCCCCGATGAACTTGTCTATATCCCCAAAACACTCTCGTGTTATCACGTCACATATACCAAACAGGTCGTTCAGCAGCCTCACCGTGGCATCAGCACTGTTCTTTTCCGCAAAGCCGGTGAAATTCACTACGTCCAGATACAACACGCTGAGATCAAGAATGCGGGTTTGTCCCGCCGGAGTGTTTCCCGCTATCCTGCTTTGAATATCGCTATAGGTGGCAGTGGACACGTATTTACGAATAATGCCGTTAAACTTCTCCTGTATGATGCGATATTCTTCCTGATGGGAGATATCCCGGAAAACTTCTATCGCTGCCACCACAGCTCCATTATCGTCCATTACAGTGGAAACATGTGTTTCCACCGGGAAGCGCTTGCCGGATTTTGATTTGGGATACACCTTGGCTATGGAAGTACCCGCACAGGCAATTGCTTTCACGATAGGGCATGAACTTCTGCACATCAGTATTCCATTCTCGTCAATATGATTCAGAATATCATCCTTACAGCTTTTACCCACTACTTCCGCTGCACTGTAGCCCGTCATGGCTTCTGCTGCTTTGTTCCAAAACAGAATCGTGCGAGTGGTATCTACCACATAAACACCATCGTAGAGGTTGTTTAGGGTTCTCGACAATTCGGAATCAGGATTCCGTAAGTCCCTTATAAACTGCATGGTTTCTCCTTTCAGGGTTCTTTCTGTCCAGCTGTCCTATTTATCTTCGGGCATCAGCCCGATAAAAAGCTTGCTAAGGGCACGAACATGTTTCTTCACAATCTTATCCAGCATCTTATTATCCGGGTGGATAACGCTCTGTCCGTTGCTGTTTATCCCGCCCGTCTCCACCAGAAAAGCCATTGCTCCCATGCTGTGGAAGAAGAAATTGCGGGCATTACCTACCTCGGAAGCCAAACCATCGGGAACAGTGTATGTCCCCGGAGAGTAGTCCCGCTTCACGCTTGCTGCATAACTGTGGGCAAGGGTCTTGGTCTGGATAAACAGGGCAGAGTTATTCCCCCGCGCCGGCAGATATATCTTCTCGCTGTATGCGCCGGATGCCGAGCTGTGCAGGAATATGCAAAGCTCGAAATTCTGTTGCTGCGCCAGTGCAATAATCGCCTTGATCTCGCTTTCGGAAACCGGTCCCTTACCCTTGTAAAACGGACTGTTAACGTTAATATCCGTATCCAGATCCCAGAACACAGGGTAGTTACGGTTAAGATCAACCCCTTCTGTACGCAGATCCAAGCGCTTTCTCCCATCTGTATCGGTGTTGTTTTTACGCTTGAATTGAAACTGCCCGGAACTTACAACCCGAAAGCCTTCGGGATTAAGAGTGGGAACAATCCAGAAGCGGTATTGCTCCAGGAGTTTTTTGTATTCCGCATTTGCCGCATATTGGTTTATCAAGTGCTCCGCAAAGGCAGCGGAGATATTTACCCCTATCACCTCGTCCCCGTGGTGTTGACCGATGATAAGCATATTATGCGTTGCCTTTTTAGCCCCGATTTCCAGGGCGTACAGCGGTAGTTTCTCATTTGCGCTGAATCCTATTATTCGAAGTTGTACTAAAGCAGGGTTCAATCCGGCTATCCGGGTTAGCTCTTCAAATAGCTTATCCTGCCGTAAATATCCCGAACCAAGCGGATACACATTCCCCTTCGCCGTTGCGCATGAGGCAAGGCTGATAAACGCCAAAAAGGTAATTGCCAAGTGAAATAACTGTTCAAACTTCATAAGAACCCAGCTTATCAGCAGCGGTTTTTTAGTCAAGAAACACCTTTATGGAACTAACGTATAGCAAGTAATACTTTTCAGAACTCTCTGGGATGATGTGGCTTTCCCTTCCCTGACGCTGCAAGTGCCCCCGCGGTAAACACCACCCTGTTAGGCTGTAACAGGTGTGGGCGAAACAGCCTTCGCCTCCATACACCACTTAGCGCTCTATGGTATATGTTGTTTTGTTCCTTCTCCCTTGCTTGCAGGGCATATCCTTCCCGTAACCCTCCCGTATCGGATATGGGAGGGTTACGGGAATCTTCAGAGCAATAAATGGTCTAAATCAATGTTAGTAGTCAAAGTGGCATTAGCTGATTTGAAATGCATGTCTGGGTGCATAATCCCCCTATCAACATGCGCACAACCCAAGCACTTAGGATAAAATGATTGACATAAACCCCTCTTTAAAACTATGTCCCTAAAAGAAGTATATTGATTTAACAAGATATAAAATAAGGAGTTACCCTAAATGGCTACACAAAAAAAAGCTACCATGGACGGCAATACCGCTGCTGCGCATGTTGCCTATGCTTTCGCTGAAGTGGCAGCAATTTACCCCATCACCCCTTCTTCCACAATGGGAGAGCTTTCCGATGCCTGGGCTTCGGAAGGACGAAAGAATATTAACGGCACCACGGTCGATGTGATCGAGATGCAATCCGAAGCCGGTGCTGCCGGCGCAGTGCACGGCTCCCTTTCTGCAGGTGCGCTTACCACTACTTTCACAGCCTCGCAGGGCCTGATGCTGATGCTTCCTAACATGCACAAGATAGCCGGCGAGATGCTGCCTACCGTTTTCTACGTTACCGCCCGTTCTTTGGCGGCACAATCCCTCTCCATTTTCGGAGACCACAGCGACGTGATGAGCGCTCGTAACACCGGTTTTGCCCTTATCGCCTGCAACGGCGTTCAGGAAGTTATGGACCTCGGCGTGGTGGCGCAGCTTGCCACGATGAAGACCTCTATTCCCTTCCTCGTATTCTTCGACGGCTTCCGCACCAGCCACGAACTGCAAAAGATAGATGTGATAGATTACGAAACCATGGCAGAGCTGGATGATGGCGAATTGATCGAAGCCTTCCGCATGCGTGCTTTAAGCCCGGATAATCCCCGCATCAAAGTGGGTCAGCATGCCCCCGATGTGTATTTCCAGGGACGCGAAACCAGCAATCTTTATTACGATAAAGCTCCCGGCATTATTGCCGAGACCATGAAGCAGGTTGGCGACACTATTGGCCGCAGCTATAAGCTATTCGATTATGTAGGTCACCCGCAGGCAGAAAGCGTGATAGTTGCCATGGGCAGCGGTTGTGAGACCATCGAAGAAGCAATTGACTATCTTAATAAAGAACGCAATATGAAGCTTGGCATGGTGAAAGTGCGGGTGTACCGCCCCTTCAGCGTGGAAGACTTCCGCAATTCCCTGCCCGTCAGCGTGAAACACATCGCTGTGCTGGACAGAACCAAGGAACCAGGCTCTATCGGCGAACCACTATATTTGGACATCGTTTCCGCGCTTAAAGACAGAAGCGACCTGAACATCATCGGCGGACGCTATGGCTTATCCAGCAAGGAATTCACCCCCAGTATGGTGCTTGCAGTTTACAAACACGTGGCTAACAAGGGTTTCCACGGCTTCACCGTAGGTATAGAGGATGATGTATCCCACCTTTCCCTTGCCATCGATGAAAACATCAGTTCACTTCCTGCCGGAACTATATCATGTAAGTTCTGGGGGCTTGGCTCCGATGGCACCGTTGGTGCTAACAAAAACAGCATCAAGATTATCGGTGATCACACGGATATGTATGTCCAGGGCTATTTCCAGTACGACAGCAAGAAAAGCGGCGGTACCACCAGAAGCCACCTGCGCTTTGGTAAAACCCCCATTCACAGCCAGTATCTGGTTACCCGCGAGGATTTTGTCGCTTGCCACAATCAGGCTTTCATTGGCAGATTCGACATCCTTGGCGGTATCAGGGAAAATGGCGTGTTCCTGCTTAACTCAAACTGGGACAGTGCTGAAGCCTTCGATAAGCTAACCTGCTCTATGCAGGAAACCATTATCGAAAGAAAGATAAGGTTCTTTAACATCGATGGGCTTAAAATAGCCGAAGCAGTGGGGCTTGGCGGACGGGTAAACACTGTTATGCAAACCGCTTTCTTCCTTATTTCCGGGGTTCTGGAACGTGAAGAAGCCATTGCACTTATTAAATCCAGCATTAAAAAGACATACGGACGCAAGGGCGATGAAGTGGTGCAGATGAACCTCAACGCCGTGGATAAAGTGAACGAAGCTCTTGTTCAGATTGATGTTCCTGCCACATTGCCTGCCTGTAACACTGCCAAGAAAAAGCTGGTGCCGGATGGTATGGACGACTTCACCAATCAGGTGATAGAGCCGATCATGCGAGAAATGGGCGACCAGATTAAAGTTAGCGAAATGACTTTGGACGGCTATGTACCTACCGGTACTGCCAAGCTTGAAAAGCGCAGCGTTGCCGCCACCGTACCGCATTGGGTTTCAGAAAACTGCATCCAGTGCAACCAATGCTCCTTCGTATGCCCTCATGCCGCAATCCGTGCCAAACTTGCCAAAGATGAAGACCTGAAAGGCAAACCGGAAAGCTTTAACACTCTTAAGGCTACCGGTGCCGAAGGCTACCAATACAAGATTCAGATTTATATAGACGATTGCCAAAGCTGCCGAGTATGCGTGAACGAATGCCCCAAAGCCGCATTGGTGATGAGTCCCATCGAAGACGAACGCGCCAAGGGCGAACAAGCCAACTACGAATACTTCGATGCTCTGCCCAGCGACGTGATGGCAAACTTCAAGGAAGGCACAGTTAAGGGCAGCCAGTTCAAGCAGCCCCTGCTGGAGTTCTCCGGTGCCTGCGCCGGCTGCGGCGAAACCCCTTATATTAAGCTACTTACCCAGCTCTTTGGCGACCGTATGATAATTGCCAATGCTACGGGTTGCTCCTCCATTTGGGGCGGAACATTCCCCACAATACCTTACTGCAAAAACAAAGACGGCAAGGGTCCTGCCTGGGCAAACAGCCTCTTTGAAGATAATGCGGAATACGGCTATGGCATGCGCCTGGCGGTTCGTTCCCACCGCAAACTCCTCAAGCTTGCTCTTGAACGCCTGATGGAAAAGAACATTGATGCTGCTTTGAAGGAAACCATCAGCGCCCGTTTAGCAGCCTGGGACGCCGTGGATGCTCCTGCCAAGGATAATGCAGCCAAACTGAAAGATATGCTCCCCAAGGCCATGGAAACCGCCTGCGAAGGCTGTGCCAAGCTGATGCGCCGTGCTATCGAGCTTCAGGATTACCTTATCGAGAAGTCCATCTGGGCGATCGGCGGTGACGGTTGGGCTTATGACATCGGTTATGGCGGTCTGGACCACGTGATGGCTTCCAACCATAACATAAACGTCTTTGTGCTGGATACCGAAGTGTATTCCAACACCGGCGGTCAGGCATCAAAATCTACCCCCATGGGCTCTATTGCCCGCTTTGCCGAATCCGGTAAAGGCACCAGCAAGAAAGACCTTGGCATGATGATGATGAACTACGGCTATGTGTATGTAGCGTCCATTGCCATGGGTGCCAACAAGAACCAGGCGATGCAGGCGATTCAGGAAGCGGAAGCTTATCCCGGACCCGCCATCATTATCGCCTATGCTCCCTGCATTCAGCACGGTATCGATATGAGCATGAGCCAAAAGCACGAAAAGCTTGCCGTGGATGCCGGATACTGGCTGCTGTACCGCTACAATCCGCTAAACAAGCTGCAAGGCAAGAACCCCTTCACTCTGGATAGCAAAGAACCTACCATCAGCGTGCAGGAATTCATGGATGCCGAGAAGCGTTACTCCGGCTTAAAAAACATCTTCCCTGAACGCGCTAAAGAGCTAAATGAGATAGCAGGCGTATTCTTCAAGGAAAGATACGAAACCTATAAGAAACTTACCTAAACCATAATAATATAACCAGTAGGGGGGAGCAAAAAGCTCCCCCTAACTGTAGTGTGGAGAAGATATGCTAAAATTGCAACACCTTGGCTGCCTCATCATAACGATTATATTTAGCTACAATACCGCCTTTGCAGCAGATGCTGAGGTAAAGGAGAAAGCGATGACCCCGGAACAACAAAATGCAATACACCAAAGCCTTGCAGCCAGCTTGTTTAACCAAAGCTGGGACTTGTTACTGAAAGAAGGCAGAACTTCTTCAGACGAAGAATTACTATTGGATACCGCACATGCATCCCTGTACCATTGGCGGCAGATTGGGCAACCTGTGAACATTCTACGGGGGCAGTGGATGCTAAGCCATGTTTATACTATGCTGAAACACAAGGAAGAAGCTAAATATCATGCCACAATCACCCTGAATTTAGCCATCGAACAAAAGATTCAGGATTGGGATCTTGCATACGCCTATTCTGCTATGGCGAGAGCACTGGCTTTGAATGGTGATAAGGTAGGCTTTACAAAGTACTACAAACTTGCGGAAGAGGCGGGAAAGGCAATTGCAGAAGAGGGAGATCGCAAGCAGTTTGAGGACGATTTCCATGATGGCAATTGGTTTGGCATGCTATAAACAGTTAGGACTACAAATGACCCTGACAGCACTGAAGATAACCCTAAATATATGAAGAATGAAGTAATAGAGGTGTGATATGAACAAAGTAAACTTAGCCCTGCTCTTGTTAACAATAATTTCTGTATCTCTTTGTGCTGTTCCGCAGACGGACTGGCAAAGGTTTCATTTGAAGGGAAGTGTGGAACGCATGATAAACGATACTGAAGTTATTTATTTTTCTCCCGAGGGGCTGATATACTCCAGATGGTGGGGAAATGAACACTATAGCAGTAGCGACTATGAGTACATTTATGATGCCGCTAATCGGCTAATATCCATGGAAAAGAAAGATGGTAATGGGCTGGTTGTGAGCGGGGATTATCACACATACAATGCCTCCGGATTGCTTACCGAAAGCAAGGAGTACAGCCTGTCCGACACTAAAACCCACTACTTTACATACAACGACAAACAGCAAATATCCTGGAAGAAAACCAGGGACTTCTACGGTAAGCCATATCAATCCATCGAGTATATCTATAATGCTGCTGGAAACATTGTCCGCGAGAATTACTATGATAAGAACGACAAGCTATCTTACTATCTGGAAAACAGCTATGATAAAAATAGCAATCTACTGGATTCGCGCACTATGGATACTTCCAAAAAGCAAATACGCCGTCGTGTTTACAAGTACAATTCCCATAATCAATGCATAGAGGAATCCATCTATCAGGAAAAAAAGCTCTCCAGCAAACAGACCAAGACTTACGATGAGCAGGGCAATGCAGTTAGCATAGTTACATTTGATCCCATGTACAATACTACAACCCGGGTAACGCGTAATTATAGCTATGATACCTATGGGAACTGGGTTAAGCTGGAAATTGTGAATAACGGCACCAAAAGCTCTGAAGAGAATAGGTACTTCAGCTATTATGCAGAGTAGAAGCTAACGAATACCGGATACTTACCTTAAGGACAAAACAAATTAACTTGCAGCTCTTGCTGTAATGCTCTGTCCAATATTAAGAAAACAAACTTGCACGTACACCTGTAGGAATTAACTTGTTAATAGCGGATATCGGGAGAAAGGCGCGTACAATCACCCTTTGACATTCCCTTCTTTGTCCCTGCTTGTTTCCCTAATGATTCCATAACAATTCCCTAACAATTCCCTAACGGCATTAGGGAATCATTATGGAATTGTTAGGGAAGCATAAGAGATATCAGCAAGGGCAATGGAAGGGGAAGCTAAATATGCAACATTTATAGCTTTAGCCCCACTATCGTGATATCATCTCTCTGATCATCCAGCTTCAGCATTTGTGCAACTAACTCTTCCAGAGCATTTTTTTGTTCGGGTAAGGGCTTATCTCCCATATCTTTAATAATATTTCTCCATTGCTCCGGTCCCAGTCTTTTCATCCTCGAGATGTTTTCATAAGTTTGGTCCAGAATACCATCGGTGAATAGATATACCTTTGAGTTTGGGGGGTAATTTATCTTTTGTGGTTCAAAAAACAGATTTTTGCGGTGTTTCAGCCCGCCGATGGGGTACTTGCTTCCCTTCAGAACAATTAGCTCCGGACTATCCGGCTGATAAATAAGGATATCCATTGCAGCTCCTGCGAAACTAAGCACTTGGGAATTGAAATCCACTTTAATCAATGCTATATCCAGTCCGTCTTGCTGGGATTTTTCACTTTCCTGATGCAGGGTAAGCCCAATATCCTGATGCAATTGCTTCAAAACAGCCTCCGGTGTGTTTATACCCTGATCCTTCACAATATGGTTCAGGGCAGAATTCACCGTCATAGAAACCAATGCACCCGGAACGCCATGTCCGGTGCAGTCTATCACCGCAAAGAGAATGGCATTGCCTGTAGGGAGTTCATGCAGCCAATATAAATCACCGCCAACGGTATCCCGCGGATGCCAGAGAATAAAGTGCTCCTTGAACAAGCGCAGCAGCTGATCATCCTGAGGAAGCATAGATTTCTGGATAAGCAAGGCATAATCTATGGATTGAGTCATCCTTAGCTGCCATTCCTGCAGTTCGTGGGTACGTTCCGCCACTTGCAGTTCAAGCTGGCGGTTGGTTTCGCGGTAACGATACATGCGCCATCTGTAGATAAGAAAAAAGACCATCAGCCCAGCCAAAAAATATACTACATAAGCATACCAAGTGAAGTACCATGGGGGTTTAATTCTGAATGAAAAACTTTTAACGGAGGTCTGTAATCCATTCGCAGCCCTGGCACTTACCTCAAAAGTATATGCGCCATAGGGCAGTTTTAGATAACGAATTCTTTCCAGATAAACCATCTCGACCCAGTCTTTACTAAAACCCAGAAGCCTGTATGATACAGTGCATAGTTCGGGATAAAGCGGACCAAGGATGCTTATCGGTATTTCCAGGCGGCGTTGTGTATAAGGTAAAACTACCCTGTCTTCGATGCTAACTTTCAGGCTGTCCGAAACAATTATGTAGGGGATATCCACCTTGAGGTCATTTTGGTATTCGGTAAATTTATAGGTAGCATCTTTGGTGCTGATCATCAGCTTACCAAGCTCTGCAAAAACTGCCGTCATCCCGTACGGAATACCCTCTTGTGGGGTGTAGGTATAGCTTGTATCAAGTTTGGGATCAAAACGCAGTAAAGCGTTTTCGAAACAGAGCCAAAGAATGCCATCCAAAGCTATTACATTAGCAGGCTGCCCATGCATTTCATACTTTCGGATGTCCAGTGTATGCCAGGTGTTATCAGAAAGATAGTGGAGCTTGCTGTCGTCTATATATGGCTCTTTACTGCTGCCCGTGGCTTTACGCTTTGCAGCGCTATCAGCCTTGAAGGAATTAGCATGGGAGGGAGATAAGGAACTATTTACTTTCTCGCAGATGATAATGATCGGGACAAGCGATATCTTCCCCATACGTTGAAAGAGGATAACATCCATCTGCTCGTTATAGCTGAGGCTATATTTATCCGCATCCATTAGAATATCTCTTTGGGTAAACCGCTCGAAGGGATATCTCAACGCAAGTATGCTTCTTACATTCCTGAAATTCTCGTTATTCATGTCCATTAACAGTAAATCACCAAAGTGATAAACTTGTTTGCAGATATTAGCATTGAGCGGATTCATTAGCTCTTTCACTTCCAGGAGGCGGGTTTGGGGATTCGGCTCTATAATGCGGATGCGGTTATAAATACTGCTATTAGCAAGGTTGTCATCCGCAGATAGGGGCAGGAGCTGGTTTTCCAGGTATAGATAGTCAAGGTAAGCGGGATTAAAACTCATGCTTGTAGAGCTGTATCTCATCACTTTATTCTGAGGGTATTCGGCAGTAAGCTCCGCTGCTGCAAGGACGCCGGAGTTAACAGTTATCAACCAATTTGTGCCTTTGTCTGTGGTGGAAATGCTATATATGCGCTCTCCCTGTTCTAAGGAGACCTTCTGCACCAGCATATTCCTGAGGCTATATTTGTACAGCAGTTCGGTTTTTGCTAAGTATATCCACATCACTTCCTTACGGTAATCGAAGCAGATTTGAGGCTCGGAGACGTTAAACAGATTTTGGGCAATGGGCATGAGAGTAGTCTTAAGAGTAGAAAACTGCTTGATGTACATTGATGTGTCGCCGGTCAAACCACCCTGATTTTGTAGCACCATACTATATACAATTCCTTTTTTATCCACATAAGCATTGCTTGCCTCTGCTACCGTAATCTTACCATTGAAGGGACGGTAAACCCAAAATCCCTGTTTCAGTATGCCCACCCCCTTTTCGCCGATGCAATAAACTTGCCCATCGTTTTCCCGAATCTGAAGTATCCTGTCATTCTTGGGGAATGTATATCTCTTCCAGTTGTAATTCTGCCATTCATACAGGTTGTGAATACCGGCTGTATAGATGGTACTTGTAACTATAGACTTAACTAATACGGGAAGCATGGTGTCCTTGGCAGCAGACTTTTCTCCTGCGAACATATCCACAAACTTAATCCCGTTAAAACGGTATATCTGGAATCCTTCATGGTCAGAAGTGTACCACCTGTAGCCATCTGCATCGGAGAATTGATAATCGGCGTTACCCCGAAGTCCGGATTCAGCTCTATATGTCCGGTAGCTTTTGTTTTCTTCCACTATTTGCTTGTATTCTTGCAGGACTTTAGCTGTTTCAGCACTTTGGGAAAAACTCATCGTAAGTCCGCTGACTAAGATTATTGCCATCATATAGCAGGCTTTATGCATTGTTCCTCCTGGAACTAATAAATCACATAACTGAGAACCATATCGGATATGATAGTCAAAAAATTAAACGTAGCTTGCTTAATCCTGAATAACAGAGTGGGGCATCAGCAGATTTGAGAGAAATCATGTAACTCTAAGTAAACTTGTTTTGCATGTGTTCTTAACTATACTGTCAGTTGAGAGGTTTATTATGAAGAATACTTTCAGTGCGTATAACGTATTTAGAGTGATGCATGACAACAATATACAGTTTTCCTACAAAGGTCCGCTAACTCAGGATATTTTAACTTCATTCGGCGAATCAATCAAAGAGAAGCTGCATACGGACGATTGTGATGAGAAATTAATCCGCCGCATCTTCTCGATATTGGTGGAAACGGCTCAGAATATCCTGAAATACTCCACGGACAGGATAGAAATTGATGCCCACAGCCGTAAAGATGCAGGGGTTGGAATAATAGGAATCGGCAATCTAACTGAGAATGAGTTTTTGGTGTTTTCCGGTAATATCATCAATCGTAACTCTATCCCCACGATAAAAACCCGCATAGACTTCCTTAATTCGCTGTCGCCTGCAGAACTAACGCTTCATTATCAGAAGCAGCTTAAGGAGGGCACCATCACTGCGGACGGAAGTGCCGGTTTGGGGTGGATCGAGATTGCCCGCAAAGCAAATCGTCCCATGGAATACACGTTTGAAGAGCTTGCTGGCGATGAGGTGTTCTTTGAGATAGCAGTCCGGATAAACGTAGAGGACTAAGCTATGGAACCATACATCCTTACAGCAACTAAATACACCCCATACATAGAGTTGGATTTAAACATGGGAACATTGAAGATAATAGGAGATTCCTACCCGGAAAATGCCCTGGAATTGTATCAGCCGCTGTTCACAAAAATAGATGTTTACTTTGCAGAGAAGATTCAGATACTGGATATATACTTACAAATAGACTATTTGAATACCAGCAGCAGCAAGATGCTGATAGATTTTTTCACCAAACTGAGTGAATACTTTGATAAAGGAAACCAGATAAGCGCAATTTGGAAGTACCCGGAAGATGACGAAGATTATCGTGAGCAGTGCATGATGTTTCTGGAAGAAGCACATTTCCCCTACCAATTGGTGGGTTCAGCATATTAGGAATCTATGACTTCGCACATTGATGACGTTTTCAAGGCTGAACGCGAGCTGATCGATAAAGCTAAAGAGAGCTTGGCGAATAACGAAGCAAGTGGCTCAATCAAGATTAGCGACTATCGGGAACTGCTTGATTCTTATATTAGAATTCTGAATAACTTCTTTAACCTAACGAGGCTTAGCGATAAACAGCAGCGGCGCACCCTCAAACTGCTCGAAAGGCTTAGCCGCTACGTATCCCCACCTCTTTTCAAGAAGATAACCCATGGCGGTGAAAGAGGAGAACTGAACCAAACCAGACGCATTAAACTAACTATCTTTTTCTCCGACATAAAGGACTTCTCTGCCCATAGCAACAATATGGAGAGTGAATCACTTTCTATTATTCTAAATTCATATCTGGAAGAAATGACCAATATCGTTAACAAACACAACGGAACACTGGATAAATACATTGGCGATGCGATCATGGTTTTCTTTGGTGATCCGGATTTTGCCGATGATTATACGCATGCCCGGCAATGTGTATCCATGGCTCTGGAAATGCGTGATCGCTTGGGTGAACTGCAAAAAACATGGTTCGAACTGGGCTACCCTTATCCTCTAAAAATACGAATGGGCATCAACACCGGCTTCGTAAATGTCGGCAATTTCGGCTCTTCCGAACGCATGGACTACACGATTATCGGCAGTCCCGTTAACCTTGCCGCCAGGCTTTCGGCTCATGCCGCAGAGGATCAAATCCTAATCAGCCACGAAACATGGGGTTATGTACGCGATTTGTTAGAGTGCTCCGATCCGCTTCACATCGATGTAAAGGGCTTTGCCCAGCAAGTAATTGCCTACGAAGTGAAGTGTTTGAAAGGAGACTCAGAAGACCAGATAAAAAGCATCGAAGACAAAGAAAGGAACCTGTTTCTGAAGGTGGACTTCACCAAAATCAATAAAGAAGAACTAATAGATATTATCAACAAGCTCTAATGCCGGCTATTTGCAAATGAAATTAAACACCTATACAACAATCTTATGAACTGGGCTTGTGGATTTAGTTCATTTTCTCCATACTTGTCCCCCATTTCCCATGGTGCTATTGCAGTATCATTGCAGATTAATTACGGATGAAACCTGCAATGATACTGAAGTTCGAGCAGGAAAGAAGCAAGAAAACCCGAAAGAAATTGACAAATTGCAGCCTTATCATACAATAGTTTCACGAAGAGGTTTACATGATGTTTTCAAGGTATCTTTCTGTACTGTTTATGCTGTTTATTTGCATTGGCTTAGCTGCCCAGCTACCTCCTGCCGCGGAGCAGGACAGCATTGGCACGGATTATTCTCCCTTAAGCGATATTGCTGTATCCCAGTTACATGAGATGCTGGCAGAGGCACATTTGAATCCCGAAGCTCTGAGCTTCGAAAAGGACTGGGATCTTTCCACCCGTCAGAAAAGCGCATGGCACCTGAATGCTTTGCAGAAGCCACTTAGCGGCATTGCCCAAGTGGGCGACTTGCGCCGGGTTTGTGCCCTGAAAAACGATGCCGCAATAGCGGAAATGGCGAATCACTTCGCCAGTATCGCCTGGGGAAGTCCCGACGCCATTGAAGTGTATGCAGAGGCATATTTCGCCTACTTAAGCCTTTTCGATGCCAAAGTGAAGAAGCCTAAAGACCTCTTTAAGTTTTGGGAAACCGTGTTGCAGAGCTTGAGCGGAGAAATGGCTGCCTTGCGTTCCGAGCTGGGAAATGCCCGCATGGATAGCCTAACTGCTTTCTATTACAATGCCTTCGCCGAAAGTGAAGATGCGGATAAATACAAGCTGCTGCTCAACCAAAAAGGGCTGCCCAATCCCGATAACCTGAATACAGACGCTTTGGAAGGTATATTTGCGGATATAAACTATGAGTTCTTGTACCTTTCCGCCCTCAAATACTATGCCGCTTCGCAGGTGATGAAGCAGGGTGCAGCTAAGTTCCTGTACACCAATAGAAAGCCCCTTGTAAAACGCTCGAAACATGGCGTGATGATTATCGGCACGGTGGTGGCTGATACTTACGACGTTTGCGAAATTAAAGCTCTGGCAAACAGCCCCTTATGCCTGCTGATAGACCCCGCTGGTAACGATATTTATGAGATGAACCTGAATACCGGCAAGGATAACTATTCTTATCTCTTGATAGATTACAGCGGTGATGACACTTACCGCAACACACAACCCGGGGGGATGTTCAGCAGCATAGCCGGACATGGCATTTCCTACGATATCAAGGGCGACGACACCTACCTGACAGATGATTTTGCCTTCAGCAGCCTGCTTGGCTTGAACCTGCATGTGGACTATGCCGGAAGCGATATTTACCGCAGCGGCTTATTCTCCCAAGGCGCAGCAATGCAGGGAATTTCCATGTTAGTGGATTATGCGGGGAACGATACTTACACTGCCACCACCATGGCTCAGGGCATGGGCAGCGTGCGCGGTGTGGGTGCCTTGTTAGATTACAGCGGAGCAGATGTTTACCAACTGGGAGGGAAATACACGCATGCTCCTCTGATGCCGGATGACTACCGCAGCATGGGACAAGGCATGGGCTTTGGCATGCGCCCGGATTTTGCCGGGGGCTTAGGCTTGCTGTACGATAAAACAGGCAACGACAAATACTTAGGCGGCGTGTATGCTCAGGGCGTGGGCTACTGGTATGCCACGGGAGTATTGATAGACGAAGCAGGAAACGACGTGTATAATGCTGTTTACTACCCTCAGGGCTCCGGCATTCATCTTGCCTGCGGCTTTCTTTATGACGGCTCAGGTAACGATACTTATTACAGCCGTAACGGACCCGGGCAGGGCGCAGGGCACGATTGGGGCGTTGGTGCCTTGATAGACAACAGCGGGAATGATGCCTACTCCATCCACGGCGGTAATGGGCTGGGCTTAAGCAATTCCGTCGGCATCTTTGTGGATAAACAGGGTGACGACCGTTATGAACGCAATGAAGCCCAGAACTATGGCAATGGGGCATTGGCACGCTCCACGGGAAGCATCGGGCTGTTCCTGGATATGGGCGGCAAGGATAGCTATCCCGACAGCACAAAAGCAGATAACAAAACATGGCAGAAGGGCTCATACGGCATCGGCAGAGATATAGACTTGAATGCTGCGCTCACCGTTGCTGCCGAGGAAGCAACAGGAGAAGACCCGCTTGTTGCTGCCGATGCGCCTATTGCAGAAGTTTTTGCTGCTGCTTCCGAGTGGGAAGTGGGCAGTGCCGTTAAACGGGTGAAAGAAGCCAGAAAAGTTTTAGCTGCACGCAGCGAAGAGGCTTTACCCTATATTTTGGATAATAAATTGAACAGTAAATCCGGGCTGGATTACCGCGCGTTGGAAGCATTCTTGAAGGATGTTCCCGCCTTTAAGGCAGATTTGTTTGGCTTGGTGGAGGACGCAGACAGCCTGAAAGCCAAGACCGCCATGAGCCTGATTGCCGGAGTTGGCGACAGCACTCTTATCGTTCCCATACGTAAGCATCTGGCAGCAAAGAGATACACCACAGCCTGCATCTCGCTGCTCGGCAGTATCAAGAGCACAGAAAGCATCAGGGTATTAAGCAGCTATGCTAATCATCCCAGTGAGCGGTATCGCTACATTGCTGCGCGTTCCTTGCTGCAAATAGGCAGTGAGGAAGCCATCAGTGCCCTAAAAACCATGAATCAGGATGAATCCTTCCTTGTGCAGGCACTCATCCGCAATATACCGGAGAAGAAACCATGACCGAGCCAAAGAAACGCTTCGAAGCATACCTGAAGGAAAGAGATTTTGCAGATATACCCCAGCTCATGGGAAGATTTGAGCATTATTTTCAGCTACTTAGCACCACCAATCGGGTAGTGAACCTTGTTTCCCGTAATATCCCGCTGGAGAGGTATTGGGTTCAGCATTTCCTTGACAGCCTGCTTGCGTTGGAATGTTTGGATTTAACCGATAAGACGGTGCTGGATTTTGGTTCCGGTGGCGGTATTCCGGGGATTCCTTTAAAGCTGATTGTGCCACAATGCACGCTGGTAATGCTGGATTCAGTGCAAAAGAAGACACATGCCATGCAGGAATTTGTGGAAGCTTTGTCACTGCCGGATACCTCGGTGGTATGCTCCAGACTGGAAGATTATGCCTTCACGGCAGGACGCCCCAGTTACGACTATATCGTGTGTCGTGCCGTGGCTCTGGAAGAACGTTACCTGGCTCCGCTTAGAAGGCTGTTGAAATCATCTGGCATGGTGATATTCTACAAATCTCAGAAACTAAAGGATTTGGAAAACCTGAAGCACGAAATTCTGCTGGAAACTACTGATCCCGATCTGGGATTGCGCAGGATAGTGGGCATCAAACAGCGCGACCTGATGATGCACTGATAAAGCACATTAAGATAAGGACATATATGGCAAAAGTAATAACGATTGTGAACCAGAAAGGCGGTGTGGGCAAGACCACAACGGCGGTGAATCTTGCTGCCGGGCTGGCGGTGCTGGAAAAGAAGACTCTGCTGATAGATTTTGACCCTCAGGGGAATGCTTCCAGCGGGGTTGGTATAGACAAAGAGAAGCTGGAACTGCAAGTGTATGATGCGCTTATCGGGCGCGTTCCCCTTGCCAGCACGATTGTGCCAACCAATACCGAAAACCTCTTCTGCGTTCCCGGTAACATCCATCTCACCGGTGCGGAAATAGAGCTGGTGCACGAATTTGCCCGCGAGCATAAGCTGAAAGAAGCTTTGCAACCCATCCTGAATGATTTCGATTTCATCCTTATCGATTGCCCGCCATCTTTGGGGCTGCTTACCGTTAATGCCATGACAGCCAGCACGGACGTGCTTGTGCCCATCCAGTGCGAATACTATGCTCTGGAAGGCGTTAGCCAGCTACTTACCACTATCCGCCTTATCCAGAAGAACCTTAACCCCAATCTGGGCATTATCGGCATCCTGCTTACGATGTTCGACAAACGCGTGAACCTCTCCATGCAGGTGGCGAAGGAAGTGCACAGGTACTTCAAAGAAAAGGTGTTCCGCTCCGTGATCCCGCGTAATATTAAGCTCACCGAGGCACCCAGCTTCGGCAAACCTATCTTTTTATACGACATCCGTTCACCGGGAGCAATGAGCTACCTGAATCTCGCCAACGAAGTAATAGAGCGCAGTAAGCAAGGAAACAACTAATGAACGAACATCTTGGACGTGGCTTATCGGCTCTGATTCCGGAGCGGGATAACAACAATACGGCACAATTGGGTATTGGTACCCTGCCGATCGGGCAGATCAAGCCAAACCGTTATCAACCGCGCAAAACCTTCGATCCGCAGCGTTTGGCGGAGCTTGCTGAATCCATCAAAGAGAATGGCATCATCCAGCCGCTTATCGTCACCAAAACCAGCGCTACGGAATATGAGCTTATCGCGGGTGAAAGACGCCTGGAAGCCGCCAAGCTGGCAGGCATGGACATGGTGCCGGTTGTTATCCGCAGCGTATCCAAAAAGGAACAGCTTCAGCTTGCCATCATCGAAAACATCCAGCGTGAAGACCTGAATCCCATCGAGGAAGCCCTGGCTTATTCCGCTTTGGCAGAGGATTTCCAGCTTACCCATGTGCAGATCGCACAGTCCATGAGCAAAGATCGCGCCACCATCACCAACAGTATCCGCCTGTTGAAACTTCCCATCGAAGTGCAGGGCATGGTGAGCAGTGACGCCATCAGCCCCGGTCACGCCCGTTGTGTGCTTGCCGTAGAGCCGGATTACCAGCAGAGTTTTGCCGATTTCATCGTTAAATACAAGCTTACTGTCCGCCAGGCGGAAGATAAAGCCAAGGTGTACGTGCAATCCTTGCAGAAAGAGGACGACACCCCCAAGCGCACCGCTCTGATCCGTAGTTTCGAGCAGGAGCTAAGCTCTCTTTTCAGGGTTAAAGCTGTGGTTCGCGAGCATAAGGGCAAGGGCAAGATTACTCTGGAATACAAAAGCCCGGAAGAGCTGGAGCAGCTTAAAAGCATCCTGAATAAGCTGAAATAGCCGTTATGAAGCGCATTATCGTTACCGGCGGCGCAGGTTTTATCGGTGCCAATTACATCCACCTGCTGTTTTCCGATCCCGCCTTTAGCGCTAAAGTGCTTAATCTGGATAAACTTACCTATGCCGGCAACCCCGAAAGCCTGAGCGATATTGAAGCCAAGCATGGCGGAAGCAGCTACTTCTTTGAGCAAGCGGATATTTGTGACACAGCTCGTGTTTCCGCAATAATAAAGCAATTCAATCCTGATACCATCGTCAATTTTGCTGCCGAATCCCATGTTGACCGCTCCATCGATGCTCCCATGGATTTTATCAATACCAATCTGCTTGGCACCGCCAGCCTTCTGGGTGTTGCGCTGGAGCATTTTCGCAGCCTGCCCGCAGCGGATAAACTTGCTTTTCGCTTCCACCATGTTTCCACGGACGAAGTATATGGCTCGCTGGGTGAATCTGGCTTATTTGCAGAAAGCACTCCCTACGATCCCTCCTCGCCCTATTCCGCTTCCAAAGCAGGTTCAGACCACCTTGTCCGCGCCTGGCACCGCACCTTTGGCTTACCGGTTACGATCTCCAATTGCAGCAATAACTACGGCGCATACCAGTTCCCGGAAAAGCTGATACCTCTGATGATAATCAACTGCCTGGCACACAAGCCGTTGCCTGTTTACGGCAAGGGCATAAACGTGCGGGACTGGCTGTACGTGGACGATCATTGCACTGCGATAAACAGCATCTTAAGCCAGGGAATCAGCGGAGAAACATACAACATCGGCGGATGTAACGAGATGCAGAATATACAGATAGTGGAGACCGTCTGCACTCTTTTGGACGAGCTGATGCCTTCCGTCAAATTGCAAAGTTACCGCGAGCTTATCACTTTCGTGGCGGACAGACCCGGGCACGACCTGCGTTATGCCATCGATGCTTCCAAGATACAACGCGAACTTGGCTGGCAGCCTGCCGAGACTTTTGCCACGGGTATCCGCAAGACAGTGCTATGGTATCTGGAGCACAAACAGTGGTGGCAGCACATACAGAACAACAGCTATCAGCAGCAACGCCTTGGGCTTAGCTGATCCTTCCTGCATCCATAATCCAATTCTGTAACTACAGCCGCCCTCGGCTGTCAGCACACGAGGCGTGTGCAAATACTACCTTCTTCCTTGCTGGAATTACTTATGCATTACGCATGAAATACGGATGCGATGCGTAATTCATGCGTATTGCCAGCGAAATTGATGCTGGAAACGAAGAGGCAAAGCCTTACATCACTCCCCAAATCTCCTTAGCATAGCCTTTTATAGTCTCATCTGAGGAGAATCTGCCCATATTGGCGATATTCGCCAAGGACATTCTGTTCCACTTAGTTTTATCCTGATAGGCAGCAGCAGCTTCCCCGCTAACCCTAAGATAGTCGGCAAGATCTGCGATCAGGCAATAGGTATCACCCTGATGCAGAAGCAGATCGGTTAGCGGCTTGAACAAGCCCGGCTGCAACGGCGAAAGCACTTCAGACTCTATAAAGGCAAAGATTTCTTTGATGTCGGGGTTATGTTGCATCACCTCAAAGGGATGATAACCTTTCTCTTTAAGGGCTTGCACTTCCTGTGCGTTCATGCCAAAGAGGAAGAAGTTTTCTGCTCCTACGGCGTCTCTAATCTCGATGTTTGCGCCGTCCAGAGTACCGATGGTTAACGCTCCGTTCAGGGCAAACTTCATATTCCCCGTGCCGGATGCTTCCGTACCGGCGGTGGAAATCTGGCGGGATACTTCCGCAGCAGGCATAATCCGCTCTGCCAGGCTAACCCGGTAATTGGGCAGAAATATCACGTTTAAGTGCTCGGAAAGCTTCTTATCCTTCTGAATGTAAGCACTTATGGCACAGATAAAGCGGATGATAAGCTTTGCCGTGAAATAGCCGGGTGCTGCCTTCCCAGCAAAGAAGAAGCTCTGTGGCACCACAGATTCTCCCCTGCGGATGCGGTGGATGAGGTGGATAATACCCAGAGCGTTCAGAAGCTGGCGTTTGTATTCATGCATGCGCTTGGTTTGGAAATCGAAGATACTGTGCGGGTTAAGATTGTGATGAAGGACGGAAGTGTAGTATTGGCAGAATTCTTCCTTGTTAAGATGCTTAACATCGCCCAAATCAGCCAGGAAAGTACTGTCATCCTTCAGCTTGTTTAGTTTGCTTAGCAGCAGCAGGTCGTTCATCCACGCAGGACCGATGGCTTCTGTGATCAGTTCGCTAAGGCGGGGATTGCACAGCATCAGCCACCTGCGGGGTGTGATGCCGTTGGTGCGGTTGTTAAAGCGCTCCGGGTGCAGCTTGTAGAAATCACTGAATACCTTATCCTTCAATATCTGAGTGTGCAGGGCGGAAACTCCGTTCACGCTGTGCGAGCCTATGATTGCCAGATTCGCCATGCGTACGCTTTTCACCGGCTCTTCCTCGATAATGGACAGGTTGCGGATAGTTTGGGGGCTGGCGGAGCTAAGCTGTATCGAGCTAAGAAAGCGTTGGTTAATCTCGTAGATAATTTGCATATGTCGCGGTAAAACCTTCTCAAACAGGGCTACCTGCCACTTCTCAAGTGCTTCCGGCAGAATGGTATGGTTGGTGTAAGCAAGGCACTGCTGCGTGATGTCCCAGGCGGTATTCCAGGGGATTGCTTTGTCATCCACAAGGATGCGCATTAGTTCTGCTACGGCGATGGCGGGATGGGTGTCGTTCATTTGTATCGCTACTTTATCCGGCAACAACCGATAATCTGTAAACTTCTTGCCAAATCTGCGCAGAATATCCTGCAATGTGGCGCAGACAAAGAAGTATTCCTGTTTCAGGCGCAGTTCTTTGCCCTGCATATTGTTATCATTGGGATACAGTACTTTGGAGATCAACTCGGAATGGTTCTTATCCGCCACGCTTTGCACATAATCTCCCTCGTTAAAGAAGCTTAAGTTAAAACCACGGCTGCTCTTAGCACTCCACAGCCTTAGTGTGTTTACATAACCGTTCTGAAAGCCGGGCACCAGGTAGTCATACGCCATTGCCATTACTTGCTCGCCGGGTATCCAGTGCTTAGCCTTGCTGCCATCCTCCCTGATGCGTTCTTTCACGCAGCCGCCAAAATGCACAGGAAAAAGCCGTTCCGGGTGAGGTATTTCCCAGATTGAACCATAACGTAGCCAGTTATCAGGGCTTTCCACCTGCTCTCCATTGACTATACTCTGCTGGAATATGCCGTATTCGTAGCGGATGCCATATCCATAGGCAGGTATTTTAAGCGAGGCAAGGGAATCCAAAAAGCATGCTGCAAGCCTGCCCAGACCTCCGTTGCCCAAGCCGGCATCCCATTCAATTTCGCTTATCAGCTTAAGGTCATAACCCATCTCGGATAGGGCTTTTATGCTCTGCCTGTGGATATCCAGATTCAGGATGGCATTGCCCAGGCTGCGCCCGATAAGGTATTCCAAGGATAGATAATATACTCTTTTACGTTTGGCGAAATATTCCTGTGGTTGGGTGATTAGCCAGTTGTTCAGCAAAATGCTGCGCACAGCAGAGGCAAAGCTGAGGTAACAATCCAAGGGAGTGGCGGAAAACTCGTCTTTCCCCAGTTCAAACTTCAGATGCTGCATAAAACGCATCACGATCTGGGCTGCACTGCTTTCTACACTAAGATGAGAAAGCTTCTCGGCAAAAGTGCTTTTCATAGTTCCTCCCATATAGAATGGTATAGAAACAAGATAGTTTTTTTGGCAAGAAAAACAAGCCAAACGTATGTGACTCTATTGTTTTCTTGACGAGAAAACTATACTCCTAAGAATTGCGCGCAATAATAAATAGGAGATTCGTATGAAAACGAAAGTTCTTATCCTGTCAGTCTTAGTGCTGATCCTGTTACTCTCAGCATGTTCCATTAACCGCCCCGTATCCGCAACTTCAAACCCATTGGGTAGTAAAGTTGGGACTTACACTCAGGTTGGCTATTTAGGCTTTCCTCCCATGATGGACAAAAGCTCAGCTATTGCAAAAGCAGCCGAAAATGGTGGCATTAAGAAGATTTCAACTGTGGATTATAACATGACCTGGATGATCTTCATGATTAAGTACGAAACCATCGTTACCGGAGACTAATCTCACCAAACATGCATTTAGAAGGGGCATCCAATGCCCCTTTTTTTATTCTCTGTGAATTGCGTGGCTTAGCCGAGCAGCATTCCTACAATTGCCGCCGCAATAAGCATATAGAACGGGTTCAGCTTAAAACGCCACCCCGCTACCAAGCAAGCCGCAAACACTATACCGGAAAACCAATCCCGCATGGCATCTTCAAACACCATGATCAGCGCAGCAGCGATAAGCCCCACAGAGAGCAGGCGCAGCTTACTGAACACATTCATAAACCACTTTTGTTTCTTCAGCTTCAGGTAGGTAATAGTAACGATCAGCATAATTATCAGCGAAGGCAGAATGACCCCAAAGGTGCAGAGCAAGGCTCCAAACACCCCGCCCTTCTGATAGCCGATAAAGGTAGCAGCATTTACGGCGATGGGTCCCGGGGTCATTTGCGAGATTGCCACCACATCCATAAACTGCGTTTGGCTAAGCCAGTGGTTGTTTAACACCACTTCCTGCCGGATCATCGCCAGAATGGCATATCCACCGCCGAAGCTGAACAAGCCAATCTTCATAAAAGTGAACATCAATTGCAGATAGATCATGCTTGCTTAGCCCTCAAACCCTGCCACACAGCAAACACAATTGTAGCACTTATAAGGTACATGGGGCTGATAAGCAAAACTCCCACCAGTACAGCAGAAAGCAGAGGATACCAGAGGTTTCGAATGTTTACCCCTGCTCTGCGAGCCATCTGCACCAGCGGAACAGCGATTAACGCAACAACTGCCGGACGTAAGGCATGAAAGGCTTTCTTCACAAGGTCGGCATCGGCATAGTTGTTAAACAGCATGGCAACCAGCATAATAATCGTTATAGAGGGGATAATAGTGCCCAGAACAGCCACAGCCATACCCTTGCCCTTGGCAATATGATAGCCCACATAGATGCTGATATTCACGGCTATGGGACCGGGACAGCTTTGGGCTGCTGCCAGCCCGTCCATAAACTCTTCATCGCTTATCCAGTTATGCGTTTCGCACACCTCTTTGCGAATCAGCGGAATCATGGCATAAGCCCCCCCGATGGTGAAGGCACCAATCTTCAGGAAGGAAAAGAACAGCTTCAGCAACATTAAATAGTCTTTATGTAGTCCTGCACCATGGACACAAGCTCTTTTACAAGGCAATCTTCCGGCACTTTCTTAACAATCTCTCCACGTGCAAACAGCAAGCCTTCGCCTCTGCCGCCTGCAATGCCAAAATCCGCTTCTCTGGCTTCGCCGGGACCGTTTACTGCGCAGCCCATCACGGCGATGGAGATGGGGTAATCAACATATTCTGCCAGCGCAGCTTCCACCTGTTCAGAGAGGCTGATAAGGTCTATACGGGTGCGTCCGCAGGTTGGGCATGAGATTATCGAAAGCCCCTTGCGCAGCCCCAAAGATACCAGGATTTCCTTTGCCACGGCTACTTCCTTCACGGGATCGGCAGTTAGTGAAACCCTTATAGTATCGCCCATGCCTTCTTCCAGCAGAATTCCCAGGGCAATGGCACTTTTTATGCTGCCGCGCATCATGGTTCCCGCTTCGGTGACGCCCAGATGCAGAGGGTAATCGCACACTTGGCTAAGCTTACGGTAGCTTTCCAGCACCAGCGGGATGGAAGAAGCCTTCACGGATACTTTAATTTCCTGATAGTTTAGGTCTTCCAGGATGCGGATATGCTCCAAAGCCGCTTCCACCATAGCTTTGGCGGAAACACCATACTTGTGTAATAACTCACTTGGCAGCGAACCGCTGTTCACTCCGATGCGGATGGGAATCATGCGCTCTTTTGCGGCTGCCACCAGGGCTTGAACCCCTTCCACCTTGCCGATATTACCGGGATTTATGCGCAAGCCGTCTATCCCTGCCGAGATGGATGCCAAGGCGAGACGGTAATCGTAATGTATATCTGCCACCAAGGGTGCGGTGGACACATTTTTAAGCTCGCGTATGGCTTTCACGTCGTCCAAATCCATCACGCTGAAACGGATAATATCGCAACCGGCGCAAACCAATTCTCTTATCTGACGGCTGGCTTCAGGCAGATTGGAGGTTTTTACGGATAACATAGATTGGATGCTTATGGGCGTGGAGCCGCCGATGGGGATGTTTCCCAGCATGATGCGGCGTGTGCTTCTGCGTACAATATCTTTCATAATGCAAGCCTGAAAAAGCATGTTAAATCTGTCAATCTCAAATTTGTAGATAAACTAATCGGTTTTGTTTGTACCACTTTGTCCGCTGTGTTTGGGCGAATAGGAACGCGGATTGGGCGGATGGAGCGGATTAACACGGATCGCTTTAGTAATGTGGCTAAGCGTTTAGGACTCAGGCTGTTAAGCTTGGTGAGTACATCCATGTTCCCTTCTTTGTGTCAAGTCCTGAAATAGTTGTCACGCTACTGCCGCAAAAGCTCCGACGTGCACAATCAAGGTGCTCGTCGCTTTT
>PHBO01000016.1 GCA_002840645.1 Candidatus Cloacimonetes bacterium HGW-Cloacimonetes-3 | reverse complement strand
GTTGCAGAGCCTGCAGGAGAGGCAGCAGCACCTGTATTGTTCAAAGGCATGGTGATGGTAACTGTTTCACCGGGATCAATGCGACCGTTGTTATTGCCCGGTGAGGGGTCTGATATCGTCATACTTCCCATGGCAAGCAACGGGGCGTTTAAGGTTAGATTAAAGTTATACGTCCAGGTTTCGCTTCCCGCTACCATGGTAATGGTGAAAGCAGCGGAAGTTCCGTTCGTAACGTTACTGGCAATGTTGAAGCTATAAGCATTGTTAATAGTGGTACTGGTACTTGCGGCAATGCTGGCAATGCTTTCGCTGCCATCGGTAATGGTGATGCCACTGGTGCTACAAGTAAGAGTAGTGCTTACGCTGGTGGCAGTTGCGGTACCGATATTCTTGAAGGTTACATTGAAGCGTCCGCTATCGCTGTATTCTGCCACGTTGTTATTGCTGTCCGCATAAGTAGTAGTTTCCACGCTCATAAAGGGACCGCTGCCTGCTATCTGCTGCAAGCTGCCCACATAAGTAACACGGTTAAAAGCAGTGGCAGTTACCACATAAGTTACCGCACTCGCGGGCGGACTGCTTAGCGTAACAGTTGCCACACCGCTGCTATTCGCAGTCGCTACTCCATATATGGTGTTATTATAGGTGAGGGCTACGCGGGCATTGGCTACGCCGGTGTTTACGGTAACAGATGTAGCTCCTATCAGGATAGTGGCGGGGTGGGTAACCGTCATTGCTTGCGGTGTTTTTGTGCGCACCATAAG
Source organism: Candidatus Cloacimonetes bacterium HGW-Cloacimonetes-3 (assembly GCA_002840645.1). Taxonomy (GTDB): domain Bacteria; phylum Cloacimonadota; class Cloacimonadia; order Cloacimonadales; family Cloacimonadaceae; genus Cloacimonas. The sequence goes on along the minus strand of PHBO01000016.1, from coordinate 49,477 downwards.
AGAGGCATCACCAAAGATGTGCCAAGTGAGATACATGTTTGCACCGCTGGAGCCTGATGTATTTCCATAGGTATCCATCATTTTACAGGAGGAGTTGTAATACAAACCACCGGTAGTTGTCTTGGTACCTGCAAGGATAAGGTCTGTGCATTCATCCTCTGCAAGCATGGGAGCGTTCCAGTCCTGGTTGATGCTGCTGGCATACATTGCTACAGCCCCACCATTAGCATTGCGTAACCACGCTTCGGCAAAACATGTGATGCTTACAAAGTTTCCGTTCACGCAGGCAACATCCATGATGAAGGGTGTTTTGGTGCCATTAGTTAATGCGGTGGCATTAGTGCTGCTAAATCCGGTGGTAACCCAAGAAGTATCAGAGCCATGCCCCACATAATTTATAAAGCCACGTCCGGCATTAACATTAGTGGTAACAGTAGAAGCAAGGGCACTTGGATCGTATATTTGGTCAACAGTGGTGTAACCATAGCTAAGCAAGTCTGTGCGGATACCGTTCATATGAACTATATCGCTCTCACCATTATCACCCAATGTGCCTCCACCTTCAGCGGAAGCAATACCCATAGCATTGTTTAGCCATGTAGCGGTAGTGGTCAAATCTCTTTCATAAGTAATGGCTTTATTCACTTGGGTAGTTACCTGCGCGGTAGTTTCAGCAGAAAAGCGTCCGATAAAGATATCGGGGTAGTAGTCGCTTCCTGCTACCAGTGCGAAGGTAGGATCACTGCCCCCCCCGCCGGAAGCCAGAGACGGTATCTGCGGTGCATCACCTACGATCTGTACATAGGTAATGCTGTTATCTGCATTATAGCGGGTCTGGATATAGGTTTGTAACTGAGCTGCGGTGGTACCGATCGTGCTCCATTCCACCAGTTCGGTGGTTATACCTTTCTGTTTTTTCCAGTTTACATAGGGAGCAATCTGAGTAAGGTAGTTAGTGTGGCAAATCACCAGAAGTTTGCCAAAAGCATCGCTCACGGGTGTGTAACGATAGTTGTTCCAGTTTACAAAGTGGTTTTCGTAAATAGGGGCAAAGTCTTTGGATATAGCGTCACGAGTGCTGTTGAGTGTGTTTACAGTATCAAGTCCATCGGTGTAAACACGGATTTTATAGTTAGTGTACACCCGCAAAATCTGTGTGGCGGGATTATAGGAGAAGGGTGTGGTTTTAATGGTTATACCACGAAAATCTCTCAATATGTATGGCTGGGAAAGATCTGCCACAGCTTCCGGATAGAAATTCCCACTAAGATACACTTTATCAAAAGTATAGGGTACCGTTTTGGGATCTATATTACGGGTAATTACTCCCTTAGAAGGGGCGACGGGGAGCTTGATATCCTGATATTCCAGATCATACATTTCCAGTTTCATAAAGGCATTATTGTCAATTATGATACTGCGGTTAAATACAGGAAGTTCCGGCATACCTTTGTCCTGGGTAATACCTTCTTTCGGCAGGCGGATATGGTACCACTCTGCACCATTAATCTGAACTGCTTCTTTCTCAAAAGAGTTCACCCTGTATTGCAGGATGGTCTCGGTTGTTGAAGAACTGACCACGGATAGGGAGTTATCCCCCGTCCCCAGTGTCACTGTCTCGGCTGATAAAGCAAATGCCGCAAATAGTGCGAGGCAAATCACCAAAAACACACGTTTCATACTGTCTCCTTGTTTTGTCTATTCTAATAAGTCATCTGAAATTACTTCAATAATTAAGGTTAACCGCTTGACAATGTACCATTAAACCCATATACACTTATACCATTACAGCGTGTATAGCAAGCTGGCAACAATATCAATGGGATTTATAAGCAAGAGAATATATCATGCAAGTATAGTTCCACAAATGCCTAAATTCTTGTAATACCTAACAACTGCTTACATGCAAATCATGCAAATCTGGAGTCGATATCGCCTACACTGGTTGTGCTTTTAATGCGATCTTTGCGGCGATATGGACTACAGGCATCGGCTGTGTGTCGCTGTAGTCCATTTGGATAGTGTAATTGGGAGATAGAATTGTTGTTTGGAGAAGCCAAATCGACTCCAGACTTAGTGAATGCAAGCAATCCTCAATTATTCCCCACTCATTCCCCTCTTTGTGGGCAATGGGTGGGCAATGATAGGGCAATGCAAGCAAGGAACAAGCCCGGTTAACAAATCCTAACTTTGGGATAACGAAATCTTAACAATAGAAGCGTATAATAGAAGCAGACTAAACAAAAAAAGGAGCAACAATGAGAAATCTACTTTTAGTCTTAATTTTGAGCGCAATACTGCTGCCCACCATGCTAAACGGACAAGAGCTGAAGATCAGCGGAGAAATGTGGGGCAGATGGACGATGGACAATGCTATGTATAAGAATGCTGCCGGAACTTACGAGAGTAAGCTGGCAAAAAACAATTTATCTTTGGAACGAGGTTATATTGGGCTGGAATCCAAATTCAGCGAATCCACCAAGGCACGCTTTACCATTGATCTCTTTAGTACCGATGCCACACACGAATGGCCCAGCACCTATTCCGATGCGGTTCAGCCTATCGATAGCGTTTCTGCTTACACCCAGGCATCAATCGACGGTGCAGGGCTGAAGATTAAATATGCTTATGTAGATTTTGCAAATCTTATCCCCATTCCCGAACAGACTCTCTCCATTGGGCTTCAGAAAGTATATTTCGGAACTATCTACGATTGGAACTACTCGTTGATCGGTAAAGCCCCGACGGATGAATACAAGGTAGCCAATTCCGCAGATTACGGTGTTACCTTTAATGGTTTCATCCCCAGCGGTTATGGCGAATATGCTATAGGAGTATATAACGGAGAAGGCTACAAGAAAGTTGGTAAAAGCCTTAAGGACAACACCGAACTGGCTTTCCTCGCCAACCTGCGTTTAACACCTATACCAGGGGTCACCCTTGGTGGTAGCTATATGATGAACACTGTGGAACGGGATACAAAGCTTTCCGGAGATGCAGCTAACAAGAAATACGAAAAACAAAGCCTGATGGATGGTATTGCCCGCTTGGCATACGGTCCTGCCGACCTGTGGATTGAATATATTACTAAAGGTGTAGAACTGCCAAATGACAAACTAATCGATGCCGGGGACAAGGATTACACCAGTAAGGGTATGATGATAATGCCGATTATATCTTTGGCGGAGTATCTGCCGGTAGATTTGCAAGTAATAGGTCGCTATGATATGTGGGATGATTCCGACAAACCGATCAAAGTAGGTAGCGAGATAAAGCACCCTGAAATGAAACTGAATGCTATCACCTTGGGCGTGAACTATAACATCATGCATGATATCTCGAACGTTCCTCAGATGCAAATCCAGCTTAACTACACCGACAAGAAATACAGTGCTGATGAAGTATATTATGCAGATTATGCCAAGGGCTATAAAGACAGCTCTCAGATAATGATGCAGCTTAAGTGGCGCTTTAGCAATACAATCAATTAAGGAGAAACGATGAAACACACGAGTAAAATAGTAATTCTGCTTACCATGGCAGGTCTTGTAATAATACCCGCCTTTGGCAAGAATGGACAGATCACTTGCGCGGGCTCTACAACCGTGCTTCCCGTGGCACAAGCAACCGCAGAAGCCTTTATGGACATCAATCCCGGCATAAACATCTCGGTGCGTGGTGGAGGCTCAGGCGTAGGCGTGGCAGCACTGCAAAACAAGACTGCCGATATAGCAAACTCCAGCCGTCCCATGAAAGCTAAAGAAATTACTGCCTCAAAATCCAAAGGGATTAATCCCACTGCCTATCCTGTTGCAAACGACGGAATAAGCATTGTGGTGCATAAGAACAACCCCATTAAGAACCTTACCATCGCCCAAATCAAAGGTATCTATACCGGTAAGATCAAGAACTGGAAGGAACTGGGCGGTGCAAGCATGCCTATCGTAGTTATCTCCCGCGATGTAGCATCGGGAACCTTTGAAGTGTTCAATGAGAAAGCCCTTGCCGGAGCAAAAGTTGATGGCACTGCCCAGCTTCTTGCTTCTAATAACGCGGTTGTCTCGGCAGTTGCCTCTACTCCCGGGGGTATCGGTTATGCAGGTTTGGGATATGTTACCGAATCTGTGAGAGTGGTAACTGTGAATAACGTGATGCCAAGTGAAAGCACTGTAAAAGGTGGAAGCTATCCCCTTTCCCGCAAGCTGTATATGTACACTAATGGCAAAGCAAGCGGAGACGTGGCAAGATTTATAAGCTTTATCCAATCCCATGCCGGGCAGGAAATTGTAAAAGAACAGGGTTTTATAACCCTAAACTAAGTTTTAGAGAGCTAAGCGGTGAGAGCCTGGAGATCACTCCGAGCTCTCACCTATTATGGGATAAGTATGAAGAGCTATAAAGAAAGATTGTTTCAGGCGATAACCTACACAGCTTCCTTGTTTACCCTTGTGGTGCTGTTGGGGATTATTTACAGCCTCTTTAACGAAGGTCTTCCCTTTTTTAAGGTGGTGCCGATCAGGGAGTTCCTGTTTAGTGGGGCATGGTATCCTACGCATGAGATTCCTGTGTTCGGGGCTAAGACCCTGATTGCAGGTTCTCTGTTCGTAACCATAGGTGCATTGCTTATTGGTGTTCCCTTAGGTTTAGGCTCTGCAATTTATATATCAGAGATTGCCGGAACTCGCTTGAAAGAAACAGCCAAGCCGGTTATCGAACTTTTAGCAGGTATTCCATCTGTGGTTTATGGGCTTTTTGGCATGGCATTTCTGGCACCTATGGTACGGCAATGGTTTCATCTTGATACGGGGCTTAATGTCTTCTCAGCTTCGATAATTTTAGGGGTAATGATTATCCCCATTATAGCCAGCATGAGTGAGGATGCCCTCTCCAACGTTCCCAAAAGCGTAAGGGAAGCTTCTCTGGCATTGGGAGCCACCAAGATAGAAAGCATCTTCAGAGCTGTTATTCCTGCTGCGAAAAGCGGGATTATTGGCAGTGTGCTATTAGGCTTTGGCAGAGCAGTGGGAGAAACCATGGTTGTATTGATGGTGGCAGGAGGCAGTGCGCAGATTCCTAAAAGCATCTTTGCCTCTACCCGCCCCATGACTTCCACCATAGCTGCTGAAATGGGGGAAACAGTAATAGGTGACTTGCATTACCAATCCCTGTTTGCATTGGCAATCCTGCTATTTGCGCTAACCTTTGTTACCAACCTTATAACCGAACTTGTGTTCCTAAAAAGGAGCAGCAGATGAACAAGCGCAAGCTGCAGAACTTTTTTGGAACAGGAATCCTTGGCTTAGCACTACTAATCACATTCGGGTTCCTGCTGATATTCCTGATCAGGATGTTCTGGATGGGCTACGGGGTGTTAAGCTGGGAATTCATCTCATCTGCACCCAGGAAAGGCATGACAGAGGGTGGGATATTCCCTGCTATCGTTGGAACCTTCTGGTTAACCACTCTGGCTATTGTCATTGCCTTGCCCCTGGGAGTGTTCACTGCCATATACTTAACCTCTTATGGTAAACCCATGTGGATTGTTAAGATAGTAAAAATAGCCATAAATACCCTTGCCGGAACACCTTCTATTATATACGGGTTGTTTGGGATGGCTGTCTTCGTATCCCTCTTTGGTTTTGATATCTCAATACTCTCCGGCTCACTTACATTGGCTATTCTGGCTCTGCCGATGATTATCAACGCCACAGAAGAAGCCTTACGTAGCGTGCCCAGGGATTTCCATGATGCTTCCCTGGCATTGGGAGCTACCAAAAGGCAAACTATCATGCGGGTTATGTTGCCCACCGCCTTGCCGAATATCCTTACCGGCACGATCATCAGTATCGGCAGGATAGCAGGAGAGACCGCCCCTATTATGTTTACTGCTGCCACTTTCTACTCCCGTCTGCTACCCAAAAGCTGGAACGACGAAGTGATGGCACTACCCTACCATATTTATGCCCTTATGACCGAGGGAACGCACTCTGAATCTCAGGTTCCCATCGCTTATGGAACAGCTCTGGTATTGCTGTTGATGGTTCTTTCCATAAGTGCAGTTGCTATTTACACCCGCTATGCAATCAGGAGAAAAAGAAAATGGTAAACACCCGCATTCAAACACAAGACCTCAATCTGTGGTTTGGCAATCAACAGGTTCTTCACAACGTAAATATCCCCATTTATGATAGAATGGTTACAGCCATTATTGGACCCTCCGGCTGTGGTAAATCCACTTTGCTGCGCTGTTTCAACCGCATGAATGATCTTATCCCGGAAACCAGAATAGAAGGCAAGATCAGCTTGGGCGATATGGATTTATACAGCCCTAAAACAGACGTGACCCAGGTTAGGGCAAAGGTTGGTATGGTGTTCCAAAAGCCAAATCCCTTCCCTAAATCCATATACAACAATGTAGCATTCGGTATGGTGGTGCAAGGCAAATACAGCAAATGCGAAATTCACATTAGAGTAGAAGAAAGCCTTAGAGCTGCATGGCTATGGGAGGAAGTAAAGGATAGATTACACTCTCCGGCGATGGCTTTATCGGGAGGGCAACAACAAAGGCTTTGCATCGCCCGTGCTTTGGCTAATAATCCTGAAGTACTGCTACTGGACGAACCCACCTCTGCCCTGGATCCACAATCCACTGCCAAGATAGAGGAACTGTGTCTGGAGCTGAAGAAATCCGTATCCATCCTAATCGTTACTCATAACATCGCACAAGCCGGAAGGATTTCGGATTATACCGCATTTATGTATCTGGGGCAGTTGGTGGAGTTTGATATTACCGAAAAGGTATTTACAGTTCCTGCTGATAAACGCACCGAGGCATACCTTACAGGTGTGTTTGGCTGATGTGGATTTGGGTTTAAAATAGAATTATGGAGATAATATGATAAGCAGCAAAAAAGAAGAATTGAAACAGCTAATGATGGCGCAAGCTGGCTTAGTAGAAAAGATGATTAGCATGGCGATCGGCGGGCTTTACGATAGCGGGGTATCCTTTGTAGAAGAAGTGATGATCTTCGAGAAACACGTAAACCAAATCGAGATGGAACTGGAGAGCAAGTGCACGGCTCTAATTGCTCTGCATCAGCCGGAAGCCAAAGACCTGCGGGTGATCTTGATGATATACAAGATAAACAACGATTTAGAACGCCTGGGAGATCAAGCGGTTAACATCGCCGAAAGTGCTGCTCAGCTTGTAGGAAACCCCGTGATTAGAGAGCTACCGGAACTTATCACCATGAAGAATGCCACCCTTGCGATGCTTAAAGAAAGCCTGGATGCTTTTGCCAGGGAAGATATTAGTGCAGCCCGGAAGGTATGCAATGACGATAATATCGTTGATGATCTGAACCGCAACATCTATAAGCATCTGGTGAAGCTGATGAAAGCCAATCCGCATCAAATAGATTTGTATTTGCACATCCTGAGGATTGCCAAGAACCTGGAGCGCATCGGTGATCTCTCCACAAACATAGCCGAGAACACCATCTACCTTGCGGTGGGTAAGAGCATAAAGCACCATGTGGAGGAGCTGTAAAAACTACTCTTATACTTTGAAGCTGCCACAGCCAAGCAATGAAAGGCTAACTCCGTTGTCGGAACAACAGACGTCAGCTGACTCAAACCTTCATGTATCGTATATCCCACCCATAACCCTCCCGTATCGCGATACGGGAGGGTTACCGGATAGTTACACGTAGCTTAACGGTAATATCTATGTATTTTCTAAGAAACGCTTAGCAACGCTGTCTTCATTGGCACGTAAGCTTCTCATCCGGCGCAAGGCTTTCTGTTTGTGCTGCTTAACCTTTTCTACACTGATATTCAGGCGGGTAGCTATTTCTTTCAGGCTCATCTCAGAGGCGAAGGACAGGCGCAGAATATCCTGCTCCAAACTCGGCATATTGGGGGGAAGTTTTAGATCATCGGTAGCATCGTTGCTCGCTTCCTGTGCTACCAACCCGGCAGCCTGCAACTTGCCTAATTGCTCGGTCTTGCCGTTTAGTTCGCTTTCTTGCTTAAGTGCTTCCAGAACTTGTTTCTTTATCCAAAACGTGGCGTAGGTAGAAAACTTTGTTTCCCGCGCAGGATCGAAGCGTTCATAAGCCAAGTATAGTCCCAGCAGACTTTCCTGCTTCAGGTCTTCAAGGGGCACGCCACGGTTTCGGTATTCGTTGGCGATGCTGTAAGCCAGGTTTTGATACTTCCCGAGCACAGCCTCGAAACTGGGCTTGGCATTTGTATCCGAAAACATGGGAGTTATTCCTTACCAGCTTCCTGAAAGCTGCTTTGTGGGCAGATAGATCATAAAGCAAGTTCCTTTGCCCAATTCGCTGCTCACGTCTATTCTGCCATTGTGTAGCATAACAATGTGTTTCACGATGGCAAGCCCTAGTCCTGTGCCGCTTTGGCTGCGATTGCGGGAGGAATCTGCCACATAAAAGCGTTCAAAGATGCGGGTCAGATGATGGGAATCGATGCCTTTGCCGGTGTCGCACACTTCGAACAGCACTTCGTTATCCAACACACGGCTCTTGATGGATATCTCACCTTTCTCGGTGTAACGCAGGGAGTTTTGCACCAAGTTTAGAAACACCTGTTCCAGTTTGAAGGGATCGCAGTGCAGCCGGGGCAGCCGCTTATCCAGCTGGATGGAAAGGGACAGCCCTTTCTCTTCCACATGAGGGCTAAGCACCATCTGCACGTTCTTGAAAAAGGTGTTTAGGTTTATCTCCTGCCTTTCGATCTCAGCGATACGTTCAAGGCGGATAAGCTGTTCCAGATCGCTGATCAGATGAATCAGCCGATTGGTATGGTTCTGGATAATCCTAAGGTAGCGGGGGTTATTTGCCGACGAGTTATCTTGCATGGCATCCGTAAAACCCTTTATGGCTGTTAGCGGAGTGCGCAGTTCGTGGGCAAGATTTACCACAAAGTCCTTTTTCATCTGCTCTGCCATCCGGATAGAGGAGATATCCTGCATGATGAATACCCGGCGTCTTGCTTCTTCGTTACGGTTGCCGGATAGCAGATAGCTGCGTTCGCCGAACTGAAGTTCTTTCATCAGCTTTGCATCATCCGTGTCGCTGTCCTTAATCTGCTTGATCAGGATTGGCTCGCGAATAACTTCCCAATAAAACTGCCGTTTATCCGGACTATATGCAGCGAAGAGGTTGATGAATGCTTGGTTAGCCCACACCAATCTGCCATCCAGATTTTGTGACCACAGCACATCATCAATGGAGCTAAGCAGAAGGCGAAGTTCCTCTCTGTGTATTGCCAGGTGGTTGATCGTGTTATCCAGCTTGCCAAGCATGAGGTTAATATCCTGCCCCATGGTGTCGAACTCATCCAGTTGCAGGCTGGGGATGCGAACGCTGTGATCACCTTCTGCAATCTGCTGTGCTGCCTTGGAGATCATGGCATATTGCTTCCTAAGATTACGATTTACAAACACAAGCATCACCGCTACCAGAGCAGCCATCGCAAGCAGCAAGAGGATTACCGGCATGTTTAGCTGCAACAGCAAGGCAAGGATAAGCAGCAGAATGCAATGTGCGATTACTAGAGTGCGGAACAGGCTGTTTTTGTCCAAACTATTCCTCGCCACCGACACTGAAACGGTATCCCACGCCCCGGATATTCTGGATCATAATGGCAAACTCACCCAGCTTCTCGCGGAGGTTGCGGATGTGAACATCTATCGTGCGCTCTATCACCACCTTATCGGTTCCCCACAGGTAATCCAGCATCTGGCTGCGGTTGTAAACCCAGCTTGGACGCTTGGTAAGTAGCTGCAATATTTTGAATTCAGTAAGGGTTATATCTGCGCGCTTGCCGTTGATAAGCACTTCGTAGCGGTTGAAATCTATCACGAAATCGGGGGTGATGCTAAGCACGTTTTTGCTGCTCTCCCAACTGCTGCGCCTAAGTACGGCTTTAACCCGCGCAACAAGCTCTTTGGCATCGAATGGCTTGGTGATATAATCATCTGCTCCGTATTCCAGTCCCTTTACCTTGTCTTCGATATCAGTTCTAGCAGTAAGCATGATGACGGGGATATTCTCTGTAGCAGGATCGCTTTTTAGCTTCTGGCACACTTCCATACCATCCATCCCGGGCAGCATCACATCCAGGATAATCAGATCGACGGCACTAACTTTAAGGCTTTGCAACATAGGTTCGGCTCGCTCGAAACCTTTGGTGCTAAACCCGGCAGCCTCAAGCTTCATTAGCACTAATTCCAGAATATCGGCTTCATCTTCTACGATATACAACAATTTACTCATCACACACTCCTGTATGTATGTCATGCTACCCTTAGTAGGTCATAATCAGGTGAGGGTAACTTTACTTACCAAAACGAGGCGGATACCATTTGTGACAAGTAAAAACGGTTATTTTCAGGTTAAATAATCTTAACAATTGTGGGAGCCTTGCTGTTTAGGGACTTTAGAGTTCTGCTAAGTTGGTAAGTTGGCATAGTATTGGATGCCTTTGTGCTTTGGTTACTACTAGTGTCGCGTCAAGCCTGCCAAGAGTTGTCATTCCTGCGGAGGCAGGAATCCAGATAAGGGAAATAGCTTAAAAGGAAAGAAAGATAAACAACAGCTTATCAACATGCTAAAGTATCAATACTTAAGCGGTTCAATAAGGGCTGGATTCCTGCCTCCGCAGGAATGACAGTTCCATTGCGACATTACATGCTGGACAAAACACTAGTTATACAGCTTAGTCTATGTTAATCTCATCGGGAAGGGAGAAAAAGAGTGTGGAGCCTGTGCCGATGCAGCTTGTTGCCCACACCTCGCCGAAATGTCTGTCGATTATCTTTTTCACAATAGCCAAACCAATGCCGGTTCCCTCAAATTCTGTTTCCCTGTGCAAGCGCTGGAAGGCACCGAAAATCTTGTCCACAAACTCCATATTGAAGCCCACACCGCTATCTTTAACGAAATAGACGGTATCTTTATCTCGTTTCTCGTAGCCAATATGAATCTGTCTCGTGGCACAAGGAGCGGAGAATTTTACTGCATTCTCCAGCAGATTTTGCCACACTTGCCCGATCAATGTATAATCCGCCAAGCAATCCGGAAGCTCATCAATGATAACATCAAACTGTAGCGGAGCTTTGGATATCAGTATCTCCGAAGATATCTGAGAAGCCATATCATACATGTTTACCTGTGTAATTTGGAGTGCATTTCTGGTTATTTTAGCCAGTAACAGCAACTCTTGGATAAGGGTATCCATACGATGTGAAGTAGCCCGAATGGTGCTAAGGAGTGTAAGAGCATTTTCATGTAAATCTGGAGCGTAATCTTCCATCAGGATGGAGCAATAGCCATCTATGGTGCGCAAAGGAGAGCGCAGATCATGTGCCACTGAATAGGAGAATGCTTCCAGTTCTTGGTTGGAGGAGGTAAGCTGTTTAGTTCTTTCATCCACCTTTTGTTCCAGTTCCAATGCGTATTCTTTAATCCTCTGAATCAGCTGTAAGTGGTGCAAAACAATGGCAAGCTGATTGGCAAATTCGTCTGCTATTTCCCGGTATTCTGAGGTGAAAAAGTCCTGATAATCTGAGGAGAACCACAAGAAACCAACCAGTTCATCCTGTATAATCATGGCGTTGTACATCAAGGATTTTATCCCATCTTCCACCATATTGGCTCGTATAGGCATACCGGGCGTGGGACGAGAGGATGACGCATCATGTATAACAACGGTTCGCTGTTCTGCAAGTTCCTGCATGAATTCCTGGTTCGGAGTATATCTCGTGCCTAAGGTCAAGTATTCAAATCTCCCTTTAGGTTTTAAAAACGCAGGGAAGGTAACTGTTCCTTCTGATAACACGTTCACGGTAAGAACGGTGAAAGGCATCAACTGTTGAAGGTTCTCCACTACTGCATTACATACAGAATCGAAGGACAAGGTCTCCAGAACTATGCTGTCCAAAGTGTGGAGTATCTCAATACGCTTAGCATACCTGTTTTTTTGCTCCTCAGCAAGCAGCTTCTGGGTAACGTCCAGTGCTATCCCACCTATTAGGGGCTCACCATTTGGGTTGGGTAGAACAAACTTAGTGGTTTCGTATAAATGAGTGACGCCATCGTTGTGAAGGATTTCTTCAATAGCGGTGCGAAATCCCGTCATCAGGGTCTGCTGATCTTCCTCAACTATTGCATTTGCGATTTCCTTAGGATACACACTATGTGGTCTTAAGCCTATCTTTCTATCGGCACTATGCACGTTTTTCAGGTACTGGTTAACATAGATAAGTGCACTGTAGGCATCCTTAATAAACACACCGCCGGGAAGATTATCCATGAAACTCTCGAAGCGCTCCTGGCTTTCTTTTATAGCCTGTTGATCTGCTAACCGCTCTGTGATATCGCGTACAACGGCAAGGATGCCTGTAATCTGATTGTCACTAACTATAGGAGTGCTGCTAACCTCTACCTGTATGCGGCATTTGTCCCAGGTAATGAGTTCCAAGGGATAGACACGTGACCCTAAATAACCCTCTTGCCTTTCTTTGCTATGTTCGGCAAGCATTGCATGATACTCTTCTGCTACGTAATCAAGGATGTTTATACTTGCCAGTTCTTCCTGATTAACACCCAGGAAACTAAGTGCTTTCTGATTTGCGTAGGACACTGAGCCATCAAAATGATGCACAAGAATGATGTCCTGAGCAGTTTCTGAAAGCAAGCGGTATTTCTCTTCGCTTTGCAACAGAATTAGCTCATTTTTCTTCCTTTCTGTGATGTCCATAGCAATATGAATAACCTTGTCTATTTGCCCGGATTCATCAAAAATCGGCTTACAGGTGACTAAAAACCAACCACCCAAGGCACTAACTTCCATCTCTCTGGAGATATCATTGTCGCTGTCGCAGCTTTCGGCGAAAGGACATCCCGGGGGTGGCTCGGTAGCATCCTCACCATGCATCAGTTCCCAGCATTTCCTGCCTTTCATCTGCTCTGTGCTAAACCCTGTAGCTTTTTCAAGATTAGCATTGGCTGCAAGTATTGTTTGGTCTTTATCTAAGATAAAAGTGGGATGAGGGATAGACTGGAAGATTGCTTCCCAGTCAGCCTTGATTTTTAGCAGTGCCGTTTCCTGTTTCCTGCGCTCAGTGATATCAGTGAACACGCATTGGGTTTGCTTGAACTTGCCATCTACATCATACAAAATAGTACCATTGAAGCTGGCGAGTATTTGGGAACCATCTTTTTTAAGCAACCCGAACTCGTTATTCTCCATGGAACCCGTTATTTTAAACTCTGCAAAGCACTCAGCGAATAGTGGTTGATTATCTGAATCAATAAATTGAGAGAAGTTCTTTCCTAAAACGTCTTCAAGGTCATAGCCTAATATATGCAACCATGTTTTGTTCACGGTTATGAAATTGCCATTTACATCCAAAGACTGATAAGCAATGGGAGCGCTTTCATAAAGGATGCGGAATTGCTCTTCGCTGGTTTCCAAAGCATACTTCTCACGCCTGAGCTGCATACGCTTCACTAACATCTGCCCCAAAACAACCGTGACGATAGGGTATAGAGTCATCACAGGCAATGAGATAGTCCATAGAACGCTTCCCCGCGAGGCGGCAGGCAACAACACAGTTAATCCCAGCATGGTTAAATGATTGGCTATGCCCAGAGAATAAAACTCGACGATTCCAAAAGGATGCTTCCACTTATGGTGAAGTCTTTTCCAGATGTAGCCCCAACCTAACGAGGCAACAATAACAGAAACACCCATATAAACACCCGAACCACCCAGCCATATTCTATATGCTACTGCTATTGATAAGCTTATGATTGCCGGCACAGTGCCAAAAAACATTCCGATAATACTGAACAATATAGAGCGGGTATCGAAAACTACACCCCCAATCAATACCCAGGGGTTTATCATAATTGCAAGGGCTATTAATCCCAAGCTGAAACCGGAGAGTAATTTAGCCCACAATCTGGTCTGGTAATTGCGTAGAGTAACGGAATCGAATATCATCCCCAACGCCAGCAACAACGCAGCATTGTAGATCAAAGAAACAAGTATTCCACTTCTCATTTCTTACTCTTTTCTAAAAGTGATTGCCCTTAAGATGTAGCATACTATTTTATGGGAGGTGCTTCGTTTATTTCCAGCCAGTAACGCCCGAGAAGACTAACTACTTCAGCAAACTCATTGAATTCGACAGGTTTACGGATGTAGCTGTTAGCCCCATTATTGTAGGCATTTAAGAGATCAGAATCCTCATTTGATGAGGTTAACACAACAATGGGGATCAACTTGATTTTATCGGTAGCACGAATACGCTTAACTACTTCATTACCATCTATCTTGGGAATATTAAGGTCTAACAATATCAAATCAGGCAAAGAGAATGGGTTTCTGTGAGAGTGAATTCCCGTACATAAAAGATAGTCCAGTGCCTCAACGCCGTCCTCGGCTACATTAATATTTACTTCAAATCCGTTCATTTTCAGGGCACGTCTGGTTAGTTCAACATCAGATAAGCTATCTTCTATCAGAAGGATAGTTGGCACACTCAAATCATTCTCCACATGGCTATACAGATATATTAAACTACTCTAATCGTAGAAATCTATAGCAGTTTGTGTATGACGTTTATAAATTTCAAGAATAGGCAATTGTCAAGATAAATCGAATAGTGATTCGAAAATAGTGTGGATTGATTTATACACAATGGGAATCAAGTTAAATCCTAGAGCTACACAAATCTGTAATTTCGGCAAGAGGTAAAAAGCAACTAAACATGCTACTCTTTTCTGGTATGTTACTAAACACTATGGCAGAAGTATTTGCTGCTGATATAGATATCTATCGCGGTTCAGATTAGTTAAGCTGAATCGATTCCTTGCTTGGCAATGGTATTGCGAGTAGTAACCATATCTTTTGAATTATCTTTTGTTTGGAGGGAATGCTTAGGAAGAAAATTGGCTTGACAGAACTATGCAAGCCCTTTTTACTGCACAAACTGAGGTGAACAATGACAGATGCTATAGTATTTCTTGGAATTCAGGGCAGTGGCAAGGGAACTCAAGCCAAAATACTGGCTGAAAAATCAGGCTATCAACATGTTAATATCGGTGATCTGTTTCGAGAGCAAATAGCCGGTGGAAGCAAACTTGGCTTAGAAGTGAAGTCCATTATTGCACGTGGCGATTTGGTAAGTGATGAGCTGGTATTTGATCTGGTGAACAGTTCACTGTGCGCCGATTGCCCCGGGATAATCTTTGATGGTTTTCCCCGTACCCCTGCACAGGCAGAATTCCTGATGGCAAACTACCGTGTGAAAAGAGTTTACTATCTAAGCCTTAGCGAAGAAGATGCCATCAGCCGTATTGAAGCGAGACGAGTGTGTGGCGATTGTGGTGAAAACTTCAATCTCATCAGTCGGATTCCCAAGCAGGAAGGTGTGTGCGACGTTTGTGGCGGGCAGCTAAAACAAAGAGCTGATGACACCGGCGATGCTATTAAGCAGCGAGTGAAGGAATTTTACGCTCAAACCTATGCCCTCAAGGAGTTCTTTGCAAAAAAAGGTGTTTTACACACAATCTCTGCGGATAATGGAATCCAGGATATTGGGCGGGAGATAATGCAGGATTTGCAAAACCTTTAGGTTGTCTAAATGCCTGATTCATATCAAAAAGCCCCATTGCGTCATGTTGAGTTGATTGCCTATCTGTTGGCTGCATGGAGCTTTGTAGTTCTATTTTTAGAGCCGATAATCGGGGTTTTCCTCAACTATCGCAGCCTTGAACTGGCAACTGCGCTGGCAAATCTGTTGCTTTTGATGTTTACAATCCTTAATCACGTACTCTTCAAGGATTTTAAGCGTGACGGCAAGGTAATTATCTTTGATGTTATCATGCTGCTGATGGGAGCATTGCTTTTAGCCTTTCAAGCTAAGTTTGCGATTTTCTTCCTGTTAATCAGGCAGACCTATTTTATCATTCAATACGTTATCTTCAAAGCTTTTGAAGGAAGGTTTCTAAAACTGCTTTCGGGTAACCCACCAGTATCCCTGATGCTTAGTTTTGTTGCCGTAATCATATTCGGCACGGTGCTGCTAATGCTTCCTGCGGCAAGCGTGAAAGGGCAGGTAACCCACTTTCTGGATGCGCTGTTTACCGCCACTTCTGCTACCTGTGTAACCGGTTTGGTAGTGGTGGATACAGGTACATATTTTACGCTCTTTGGGCAAATAGTGATTCTGTTGCTGATTCAGATTGGCGGCTTAGGGATTATGACTATCTCCACTGCTTTTGCCCTCATGCTGGGGCAGAGAATTACCCTTAAATTAGAAAACGTGATGCATAATATGGTGGGTGAACATCAGGTAGTAAGCGTATTTAAGTTGTTACAAAGTATCGTGTTGGTTACGGCGTTTATCGAAGCTATTGGCGCAGTGTTTCTCTATGTTAGCTTTGCCAAAGTGTTGCCAACTTCTCAGGCTATATACAACGCAATCTTTCACTCTGTATCTGCTTTTTGTAATGCTGGTTTTGCTCTGTGGAGCGACAATATGATGAGCTTTGTGGATAGCCCGGTGGTAAACCTTACCATCACTTTCTTAATAATTCTGGGGGGGCTTGGCTTCACAGTGTTGATAGAATTGTACAAAAACGTCTTTTCCAACGCCAAAGTTAAGAAGCTTACCCTACACACGAAAATCGTACTGGCATCCAGCGCAGGGTTAACCATACTGGGCTTCATTATCTTGTTTCTGGCAGAATATCATGCCAGTATGGAAGGCTTCACCCTTTCTCGCCGCTTGCTTGGCTCATGGTTCCAATCCGTTACCATGCGAACGGCAGGTTTTAACACAATAGATATAGGCAGATTCAGCTCTGCATCTGTTCTTGTAGCCTTGGCTTTAATGTTTATAGGTGCATCTCCAGGCTCTACCGGTGGTGGTGTGAAAACCACTACTTTCTCAGTGCTTCTTTTATCTGTGGTTGCAATGCTACGGGGGAAGCGGAACTTGACGGTTTTTAATCGGAAGATAGCCACTTCAAATGCCAAAGAAGCAACCACTTTGATTACTATCGCAGCCATGATCGTGTTCGGGATAGTGTTTTTCCTGATGATGTTAGAACCCTTCACTTTTGAACAAATCCTCTTCGAATCCATCTCTGCTTTTGGGACAGTTGGGCTGTCTATGGGCATCACAAGCAGCCTAAGTTACCCCGGGAAAGCGATGATAACTTTATTAATGTACATCGGACGTATAGGCCCCCTCACTATGATCTATGCCTTTTCAATGAGGACGAGGCAACCAAATATCAACTATGCTGAAGAGAAAATAGCGATTGGGTAGGTGTTAGGTTTTAGGTTTTAGGTGTTAGGAGAAAAAAGTGATAGATAGTTATAGAGATTTGATCGTTTGGCAGAAGGCAATGGACTTCGCCGATGAAGTATATAGTTTAAGTAAACACTTTCCAAAAGAAGAGATGTATGCCTTAACCAGCCAGATTCGCAGAGCAGTGGTATCTATTCCATCAAATATAGCAGAAGGAAAAGGAAGACACGCAATAGCAGAATATCTTCACTTTCTGTCTATCGCACAAGGATCATTAGCTGAAGTAGAGACACAGATATTTCTTGCCATACGTTTTGGCTATATTACTAAGGAGTTGAGTATCAAAGCTTTTGAGGTAAGTGGAGAAGTAAGCAGAATGTTGTCATCTTTGCGCAGTAAACTCGGCAATAGACCCTAACACCCAAAACCTAACACCTAAAACCTTTTTTAAGGAGAAAACATGGCACGCTACGCAGTAATTGGATTGGGACGCTTCGGTATGACGGTTGCCAAAATACTGGCAGAAAACGGCATGGAAGTAATCGCCATAGATAAAAAACAGGAACTTGTAGATGAAGTAAGCAACTTAGTTGCTTCAGCTATTTGCATGGACAGCACAGATGAATCTGCCCTTCGTTCCCAACACTTGAACGAAGCAGATGCAGTGATTGTGGGTATTGGCAGCAATATACAGGAGTGCATCCTTACTTCCGCTATCCTGAAAAAGATTGGTGTGGGGATTATCTATGCCAAGGTGGAATCACAGCTCCATGGACGCATTTTGTCTCTTATCGGGGTACAGCATACTCTCCTCCCGGAAGAAATGGTAGGAAATCAGCTTGCAAAAACCCTAATTTCAAGGAATATACTGGAATATGTGAATCTCTCCAGCGGACACATAGTGGTGGAAATGATCGCACCAAGAGAGTTCGTTGGTCGTCCCCTGCAGGATTTAGCATTACCTACCAAGCGCGGGGTCAATGTTATCGCTATAAAATATAACTACCTTTCTGTTACTGACGATGGACGCAATGTGATAGAGAAAAAGCTGAACGACATGCCCGGGGCAAACGATCTCATCAATGAAGGGGATGTCCTAATTATCCTGGGACCCAAAGGTAACATCGACAAGCTGATCTATGAGACAGCATTAAATAAGGACTGATGATATGAAACACTCAATAAAATCTAAGTATCACGTCATGATCGCCCTCCTGTTCGGATTAATTATTCTCCAAACAGCTTTTCTGTTGTTTGCGGTTAGCAATGCAAAAAATGTGATGAGCCTTGCCGGTGATATTCATTCTATTATTATTGTTTTTGTTTTTCTGATATTCGTTTACATTGTGGTGTTGTATAACTATATTCCCTATCGGCTTCGCAAAGCCATCAGGGAAGTAGGCTCACTTGTAGACAGCATTTCTAATGGTAATTATCAGATTGATATTGATAGCTCTACTTATGACCAAGATCAGGATTTCCAGGATTTGGTATATTCACTGGAGAAAATGCTGGGGATAATCATGCGCTTCGATGCCGCTAAAGCGAACAAGATATTCGAGCATCACCAAAGGCTGCAATTAATGATAAACCTGTTGCCTCAATCTATCCTGATTACCGGTGCAACCGGTGATGTTGTTTATTGCAACGAACACTTCCGGAAGCATTTCCCCATGGTATCAGAAATGGTGAACCTGAATGAACTGATCCTCAAGAACGATTACCAAGCACGGATAGTTGCAGTTATTATTGATGCTTTGCGCTACGGTAATAACATCTATGACGTTATGGTAAACGATCTTGTCTATTTGGGTAAGGTACGCATCAATGGTTCTATCGTCCGTAACCGCAAGGGCATTTCAACCGGTGCAGTATACGTTTTGGAATTCACAGATAGTGAAAAACAAGATTAAGGTAATCTGCGAGACAACCGAACCTCAAAGACTGGATAAGTATCTGGTGGAGCTAAACATCCAGGAGCTGTATTCGCGCAGTTTTATCGAGCGGTTAATAGATGAAGACCGCATTCTTGTTAACAGTATCCCGGTGAAAAAGAGCTATCCTCTAAAAACAGGGGATGAGATCATGCTAAATCTTCCAGAACCGGAATCTCTGGATGTATATGCACAAGATATCCCCTTGGACCTAGTGTTTGAGGATGATGATCTGGCAATAATTAACAAAGCTCACGGCATGATAGTGCATCCCGGGTTTGGAAATCCTGACGGAACATTGGTAAATGCCATAATGCACCATTTTGGCAGCAATTTATCCACCGGCAGAGAAGTGAACCGTCCGGGGATAGTTCACCGTTTGGATAGAGGCACCTCCGGCTTGATTGTGATAGCCAAGAACGATGCTACCCAAGCGAAGCTATCCGATATGTTTGCCAAACGTCAGATAAAAAAGACCTATCTGGCGATTTGCACAGGAGTTCCTGATCCTGAAAGCGGGACTATCGAGACCTACATAAACCGCAGTAACCATAACCCTCGCATGATGTGTGTGTCTGACGAGGGACGTTATGCAGTTACGCATTATGAAACCCTGAAAAACTGG
This sequence comes from Candidatus Cloacimonetes bacterium HGW-Cloacimonetes-3, assembly GCA_002840645.1. GTDB lineage: Bacteria > Cloacimonadota > Cloacimonadia > Cloacimonadales > Cloacimonadaceae > Cloacimonas. The sequence continues at coordinate 29,565 of PHBO01000016.1, read as the reverse complement.
CATTATTTTGCCCTGCTGAAAGTGAATCTGGAAACAGGCAGGATGCATCAAATCAGAGTGCATTTTGCACATATTAACTACCCCATACTGGGTGACTTGCTATATAATACAAGGCGTTATGTGCACTCGGTGCTACCCCAGAACATGAAGAAAAAAGCTACAGAGCTTCTTACCGCACATTTGCTCCGTCAGGCTCTCCATGCCTGGAAGCTGGAGTTTGTTCACCCATTTAGTGGGAATTTAATCAGTGCATGCGCATCTCTTCCCGAGGATTTGCTATACACCCTTAATTGGCTCGATGAGTATTTTGCTATTGACACTGAAACACGTGATACTAAAAGTATCCTACAAGGAGAAATCAGAGATTGAAAGATAGTACAGCAATAACAGAAGACCCCATTTTTAGCAGCATAGATGATGCCATAGAGGCTATTCGCATGGGCGAAATGATTATCGTGGTGGATGACGAAAACCGCGAGAATGAAGGCGATCTGCTGATGGCAGCAGATATGATTACTCCTGCCCATGTAAACTTTATGATTAGCCATGGCAAAGGCTTGCTCTGTGTTCCCATGGATGCACAAGCAGCAAGCAGGCTGGATATTCCTTTGATGACCAGCAGGAACAACGAGCGTCATGGCACAAAATTTACAATTTCGGTGGATGTAATAGAAGGCACTACCACCGGTATATCTGCTTCGGAACGTGCTAAAAGCATCAAGGCATTAGCCAATCCCGGCAGTACAGCAGCGATGTTTATGCGCCCCGGGCATGTGTTTCCTCTTCTTGCTGAGAGGGGCGGAGTACTCCGGCGTGCAGGGCACACAGAAGCAGCGGTAGATTTAGCCGGGTTTGCAGGCTTAAATCCTGTAGGAGCCATCTGTGAGGTTATCCGTGAGGATGGCGAGATGGCAAGGCTGGACGATCTTATCCCCTTTGCCCAAAAGCATGGACTAAAGATTATCACCATAGAAGAGCTTATCCACTGGCGACGCAAGCGGGAGCGAATGGTGCATCCCGTATCCAAAGCGAGTTTGCCTACCCGTTACGGTCAATTCGATATAATTACTTACCTAAGTGATATTTCCGAAGAATACCATATTGCCCTTGTGATGGGTGAGATTACGCGTGACGAAGCAATCCTTGTACGCGTACATTCAGAGTGTTTAACAGGTGATGCGCTTCACAGCCTCCGTTGTGATTGTGGAGAGCAGCTTGCCCGCTCCTTCGAGCTTATATCCGAAGCCGGCAAAGGCGTGATACTCTATATGAGGCAGGAAGGCAGGGGCATAGGTTTGCTGAACAAGATTAAGGCATACCACCTCCAGGATAATGGAGCTGATACCGTTCAGGCTAATCTTGATCTTGGCTTCCCGGAAGATTTGCGGGATTATGGTATCGGGGCGCAGATATTAAAAGACTTGGGCTTAAAGAAGATTAAGCTGCTTACAAACAACCCCAAGAAGATCGTGGGCTTAACGGGTTACGGGCTCGAAATTGTAGAGCGTGTTCCCATCGAGATAGAAGCCGGCGACGACAACAGACTTTATTTACACACTAAGAAAACCAAAATGGGGCACATCCTGCATGAAGTTTAAGCTCTTTGTACTTGCACTGACCATTCTGCTTGGGCTTAGTACCCTCTCTGCCGAAATTCCAAAGCCCATTGGTTTTGTGAACGACTTCGCCGGGATTATGAACCCCGATACCAGAACTAAGATAAACGATTGGGCGATTGAGCTACGTGAGAAGACAGATTGTGATTTCTTCATTGCTACCTTCCCCGATATGGGCGGGGTAAACGAAGTGGATTTCAGCGTAAAGGTTTACAAGGATTGGGCAATAGGCAGCAAGCGTGATGAGGGAGTGCTGATCATGCTGGCAGTGGCAGAACGTAAGCTGCGTATCGAAGTTGGTTATGGCTCAGAGGGCTATATAACCGATGCCTATGCTTATGATGTTTACCAGACTATGAAGTCCTACTTGGGCAAAGGTAGCGAGAACTGGGATGAATCCTTTGTACAGGGAAGCCTGATGTTGCTTTCCAAGTTCGCCACAGAAAAGGGCGTAACCCTAAGCGGTATTTCCGAGTATTCCCAACGCTCCGCCAACAGAAGCAAATCAAGCGGCTTCGGTGCAATCGGTTTAATTATACTATTCATTATCTTGATGATAGTTACCAAAGGCAGAATCCTGGAAGTCCTTATCTGGATGACAATCTTAAGTGGACGTGGCGGAGGCTGGGGCGGTGGAAGCTCCGGCGGAAGCTGGGGTGGAGGCAGTAGCGGTGGCTTTGGTGGCTTTGGTGGCTTTGGTGGCTCGGGTGGTGGACGCTCGGGCGGTGGTGGAGCAGGAGGAGGTTTTTGATGCTCATACTTAAATCCTTAGGTTTTATCTTGTGGAACATAGCCTTAGGGCTATCTCTGGTGTATTTGTTCAAGTGGTTTCTGTTCAATACCAAAGCTCGTTACATATTTGGCAAACGGATTCCTTTCACTCCCGGCTTCCTGGTAGCGAAGCGGGAATGGGTATTCAGCAAAGCCCGTGACATCCTGCATGACTATCTGGAGCAAGCCGCTGATCCTGACCGTAGTGGTTATCTTAGAAAGTGGTTAAAGCAGATTCGCGTGTTCCTGTGGGAGAAGACAGAGTTTGTACAGGAATGGCGCTTCTTGCCTGCCAAGCTAAAGCAGAGCATTCGCAGCAAGATCGTGGATGCCTTTGTGAATCTTGCCGGCAACCTGCTGCGTAAAACCGTGCCCCGCATGATAGAGCAGCTTAGGGTGGAACACCGTATAGACGATTTCGACTTCCAGTTCAGTATAGATTTCTTCTACGGCTATTTCCGAAAATACGTTTACAAGCCTATGCTGATTGCTTTTCTGGCGGTGAATTTCCTCATTGGCATCATGAACATGATCTTCTTCCTTATTGTCGTATAAGGTTAATATGCACATCCCCAAGGGATACTTTCGCCGCTTGGCAGCCCGTTTCAATCTGCACGCAGATGCGCAGAGATTGGCAAAGCGCTTCCTGCTGGTGTTTCTATTCATTGTTATCCTGCTGTTTCTCTCGGCGTTTTTAGCCTGGTTCTTCGAATACCGTGGCAGGGATTCCAGCACCATCAGGTCTTTCTGGGATGGTATATGGTGGGCGATAGTCACAATTGCCACAGTTGGTTATGGGGATAAATTCCCGGTTACATACCCCGGGCGTGTAGTTGGTATTATTCTTATTACGGTAGGGTTTACCACTCTCTCCGTTTTTACGGGTCTTATCGCATCTCTGTTCGTGGAGGACAAACTGAAAGGAGCAAAAGGATTGAAACAGATAAGAAAACACAATCACGTAGTTATCTGCGGCTGGAACAACACCGGAGATTACTTCCTTCGTTCCCTCATCGAAAAGCAACTACAGGATACGGATGTGTGTATCTTGGCAAACGAAGCACCGGAATTCTTTGAACGCCTGGAAGCTAAGTATCCCAGCCTGCCGTTAAGTTTTGTGCGTGGAGAAACCACTCAGGAAGAATCCTTGCACAGAGCTGCGGTTGAGCATGCTTCACAGGTGATTATTCTGGCAGATCAGTCATTATCACGCGCTGCGGCTGACGACCGGAGCATTATCGTGGCAAATGCGGTGCATTATTTAGCGAAGAAAGAGAAAATCACCGTGCAGCTTATTAACACCGAAAACCGGAACATGCTGCAGCGTATAGGTGTAACCAATATCATAATTTGGGACGATATCGGCGGCTCTATCCTTGCCAACAACGTTTTCGAGCAGGATAGCCTATCCCTGTTCTGCAATCTTGCTAAAGCCCCCAATAACCGCATAATGACCATAAAGGTCACTGATGGTTTCATTGGCAAGAGCTTCGGCGAGTATTTTGATGACCAGTATCAGGAGCATGAAAAGCTGATTATCGGATTGATGAATAAAGAGCCTGAACTGGAGTCTGCCTCCATTTTTGATGACGACAGTACCGGTATCGATCAATTCATCAAAGCTGCCCTGGCAAAGTCTAAACGTATGGTGCAGGAAGATAGAAGCAATATCCGCTGGAACCCCGCTCGGGACAGCATTATCCAGGTTAATGATCACGCAATTTATTTAGGATAGGGGACAAATATGATTGACATTAGCATCTTGCAAAAGGTACCCCTCTTTAACGGTTTATCCCAGTCGCAACTGGAAACACTTCAACCCCTTTTTCAGCCCTTGAGGGTTAATAAAGGACAATATGTTCTAAGGGAAAACACTTTCGGGGATCAGATTTTCCTGTTAGTGGAAGGCTGTGTTATCGTTACCAAGGATTTAGTGAAGGGCTTTCATGAGGATCAGGCATCCACAGAGAAAGTGCTGGCTACCCTTTGCGGAGATATGCTGCCAACCTTTGGAGAAAACGGCGTGCTGGGTCATGCTGCCAGAACTGCCAATATCATTGCCAAGAAAGACTGCCTGCTATTCACATTAAGTAAAGCTGAATTCGATAGTTATGCTGTGGAGAATCACTATGCAGCATATGTGGTGATGAGCAATATCGCCAAGAAATTATCTGAAAACCTCCAAGCCACTGATGCTAATCTGGTGAAGCTGGCTACTGCCCTGTACATTGCTGTCCAACAATAGCTAACTTATCTGTAGATATATGGTTGCCACGGATGCCCAAGCGTCTACCCTTGCCGAACTGCCTGTGCATTACGCATGAATTACGGATCGCATCCGTATTTCATGCGTAATGCATAAGTAAATCGTGCAAGAGAGATGCCACATTTTACTTGCCAAAATCGTCCTTTTCTGATGCTTGACTTATAGCAGAAATGCTTTATCTATATATGTAAAAGTAATTTTCCAAGGAGTGCTTTAGTGGAAGACACTAACAATAGAATACCCAGAACCCTGCCGGTTTTGCACATGAGCAGCGTGGTGATGTTTCCCTACCTGCTGATGCCGCTCGTGATCTCGGATGAAGAATCCAAGCTGGTGATAGATTATGCCCTTTCCAACGATAAGTTGATGGCTTTTTTCCTGGATAAAGAGAAAGGCGAGGGAGCAGATACCGAACTGGCGACTATCGGCACAGCGGTAACCATCCTGCGCATGATGCGCAATCAGGATGGCTCTATCAGCCTGCTGTTGCAAGGCACAGCCCGGGTAAAGCAGCAGAAAGTGGTGCAGAAAGAACCCTTCATTATGGTGGATGTGGAAACCATTATCGAGCAGAACACCGATGATACCGAAATTCAGGCATACCGAACCATAGCCCTGGAACTGCTGGATAAAATATCTCAGGAAAGCAGCCTGCTGAACAAGGAAATGATTTCCGGGCTTACGAACATCAAACAAGCCGGCAGAGTGGCAGATATAATCGCCGGCAATATAGATTTACCCGTGGCAGACCGCCAGAAGATACTGGAACTAAGCAACCTGAAACAACGCTATCGCTTCCTGAATAACTGCCTGGCAGAACTAATCCGCCAGATGCGCGTGGAGAACCATATCCGCAGCAATCTGCAGCTGGAAATGAACGAAGACCAGCGCCGCTATTACCTGCGCGAGCAAATGGATGCTATCCGCCGCGAACTGGGTGAAACAGATGAAGTAAGCAAGGAAATGTTCAAATGGCGTGAGCTGATTGAAAAGAACAAGCTGCCCGAGCATGTGAAAGAAGTTGCCTACGAAGAGCTGGAACGCCTTTCCACCATGCAGCCCGCTGCCAGTGAGTATGGCGTTATCCGTAACTATCTGGATTGGATTGTTAACCTGCCCTGGAAAACATATAGCAAAGACCGTCTGGATTTGAGGAAGATAGAGCGTATCCTTGCCAAGGATCATTATGGCTTGGAAAAAGCCAAGACCCGCATCCTGGAGTACATTGCCGTTAAGAAGCTGAAAGGACACTTAAAGGGTCCTATTCTATGCTTTGTGGGTCCTCCCGGAACGGGGAAGACCTCTATTGGTAAATCCGTGGCGCGTGCCCTCAACCGCAAGTTTATCCGTATGTCCCTGGGCGGTATTCACGATGAAGCAGAAATCCGCGGGCATCGACGCACCTATATTGGTGCCATGCCGGGTAAGATACTTATGGAGATCAAGCGACAAGGAACTGCCAATCCGGTGTTTATGCTGGATGAGATAGACAAGCTGGGCAGGGACTTTCGGGGTGACCCGGCTTCGGCACTTCTGGAAGTGCTGGATCCTGAGCAGAACAACAGCTTCGTAGATAACTACATAAACCTTGCCTTTGACCTTTCCGAAGTGATGTTTATCACCACGGCAAATTCACTGGATACCATTCCTCCGCCCCTGCGTGACCGCATGGAGATTATAGAGTTTACCAGCTATCTGGAGCATGATAAAATTGAGATCGCCAAAACCTACCTAATTCCCAGGGAACAGGATGATAACGGCTTGGCGGGTGAAGATCTTGTGTTCACCAAGCCTGCTTTGCAGGAGATTATCCGTTACTATGTCCGTGAGGCGGGAGTGCGTAACCTGCAGAGGCGTATCGGCTCCATCTTCCGTAAGATAGCACGGGAAGTAGCCATGGGAACCAAGCAGAAGTGGCAGATAAAGACTCCTGATATTGTAAAATACCTCGGAACGCGTAAATACTCACTGGAGCTTGCGAACCGTAAACCGGAAATAGGGGTGGCAACAGGCTTGGCATGGACAAGCTATGGCGGTGAGATACTCTTTTGCGAAACTACCCGCATGCCCGGGAAGGGCAACATCCAGCTTACCGGTTCACTGGGCGATGTGATGAAAGAATCTGCCCGCTTAGCAGTAAGCTATTTAAAGGCGAACCAAAGCATGTACCATATAAACTCCAAGGATTTAGAAACCTCGGATATTCATATCCACTTCCCCTCCGGGGGCGTGCCTAAGGATGGTCCCTCTGCAGGTGTTGCTTTAACCGTTGCTTTGGCATCCCTCTTTACCGGGCAGAAAGTTCGCCACGATATCGCTATGACAGGTGAGATCACCTTACTTGGCAAAGTGCTTGGCATTGGCGGTTTGAGAGAAAAGCTGCTTGCTGCACGCAGGGCGGGGATTAAGAAAGTAGTGGTACCGGACGAGAACAGGGAATCCATATCTGATATACCTGCCGATATTCTGGAAGGTATCCAGATTACGTTTATCAAAGATGTCTTCGAAGCAATGAAGATATTCCTTATTCCCAATCCCAAAGAACCGGAACTAAAAGCCAAACGTCGGGATGCGAAAGCAAAGAAAGCGTAAAAGCAATGGAACGTTATCCTAATATAAATATACTGCTATCCCTCCCGCAGCAATACATCCCCAAGGCAGAGTTTGTGCTGCGGACATATTGCTATATCCTGAGGCTGAACCCTAAATTCATGTATGGGGTTCACTTCGATGGTGCGCATCTTTATTATGGAACGCCCACAACCAAAGAATATCCGCTTAAGATATATTACAATCCTGCCACAGCCGATTTCTTCGAAAAGCAAGAGTTATACCCTCTGGAAGACGTAAACTTCTGTAAGTTCAGGAGCGAACACATACCCTTCCTGTTCTCACAGGGGGGTGGGATATTCTCTTTTGGGGCAGAATCCTGCGTGGTAAGGAAGGATATTGTCGCCAGTGGCTTCTATTTCCTTTCCTGCTGGCACGAGTATATCCTCGGTTTCCATGGACAGAAAAAGGGTAGGGTGGATTACAAACAAAGCCTGCAACAACGTTGGGATTTCACCGAGACACCTGTGGTAGATATCTATTGCCAGATGCTGCTGTATGTTATGGATAAATATACTCCCGAGTTTGTCCGCGATACACATTGGGCAGAAGACCGCAAATTTGCCGTGTCGCTGTCTCATGATATAGACTATTGGAACTACTGGGGCGGTTCTGCAAAGCTGGATAGCTTCAAATACAACATCCGCACATTTCTGGAGCGCCCTTTCAATGCTACCTATAAGATATTTGGTCATCTACTGCATAAGAATCTTATCTACAACCCCTGGAAAACCATCCGCTCTCTTGCCCGCAAAGAATTTGAAAAGGGTGTACGCGCAACGTGGTTTCTTCTTGCACGGGACGATTTTGAGGATACAAGGCAAAACTACATCAGCGATTTACAATCACGAGAGCAGATTATTGACCTCTTGGGACAGCAGGAAGTGGGCTTGCATGGCAGTCCCGAGTCTGCTTTTGACCCTGCTGTATTGCAAGAGGAACTAAACAACCTGCGGGAGCTTGGTTTTAACCCCACCGGTTTTCGCACCCATTATTTGCATTTCAACTACCAGACGAGTTTCTCCATCCTTGAGGAAGCGGGCATCAAGTACGATTCTACCCTGGGATACTGGGAGAACATCGGCTTCCGTGCAGGGATATCCTTTCCTTTTTTCCCCTACAATATAGCGGAAAACCGCCCCTTCAGAGTGTTGGAGATACCTCTGATAGTGATGGACACAACCCTTTACTCTCACAAAGCCATGAACCTCAGCTACTATTCTGCCAGACGTAACCTTAGACGGCTAATCGATGTGGCAGCAAAATACCAGAGCCATGTATCGCTGCTGTGGCACAACACCAGCTTTGATCCTATAGATTACCCGCTATGGGGAAAGCTGTATTGGGACACCATAGATTATGCGCTAAAGAAGCAAGGCTGGATAACCTCTCTGCATAACATCCACGAGGAATGGGTTAACCTCAGTTACTGATACCACGGGAGTTACAATGATATCTCTACTTTGGAAGATATTTTTCATACTATTCATGTTTGGCTGCATGCTGGCATACTTTGTGTTTGTAGTGCTAAAGCTTTTTCTGCCTGCACCCACCTACCACAGATGGGTGCAGAAAGTGGTACTTTTCTGGGCGCGAACCACATTGCTAACCACCGGAAGCACTGTCACCGTGGAAGGCTCAGAAAACCTGCCGGAACACCGCAACATTTGCTTCATAAGCAACCATCAGGGCATGTTCGATATTCCCCTGGTGCTGGGCTTCACAGGCATATCCACCGGCTTCATTGCCAAGCAGGAACTGTTTAAAATTCCGGTGCTAAGCCACTGGATGCGCGAGATACCCTGCGTGTTTATAGACCGCGGCAGTGCCCGCAAAGCGATGGAATCCTTCCAGAGAAGTGCCGAGGTGATCAAAGCCGGACATCCTATGGTTATCTTTCCCGAAGGAACACGCAGCAGAAGCGACAACATGGGCGAGTTCCATCTTGGCAGCCTGAAGCTTCCCATTATGGCAAACGCTACCATTATTCCGATGGCGATTAAGGGCAGCTACCGTATCATGGAGATGGATAAGAAGCTGCACAAGGCTAAGCTGAAAATGCGCATTATGCCTGCTATAGAACCGGGAAGCCCTTTATATAACGATAAACACGCCCTGGCTGAATACCTGCATCAGCTTATTAAAAGCAACCTCCAGGAAATGTAAGAGATTATACGTAAGCAAAGCGTGTCTTAAGTCTTGTTTACCAAGCTCCTGCTTACACTCATCTTATTCCCTGCTTGTTTCTCTAATGCTCCCATAATAATTCCCTAACGATTCCCTAACGCCGTTAGGGAATCGTTAGGGAATTATTATGGCAATACTAAGGGTACCAGTAAGGGCGGAGGTGGGAGATAGCAGGGAAAGGCTAAAATTGCAGCAAATGAAAGCAGCATACCCTGTCTGATGGAAAAGCACCTTGCAAGAGCTTAGGTAGCGCTTGTTAAGGTGAAATAAAAGGCTGCCCCTTTGCCCAGCTCGGATTCAGCCCAGATTGTTCCTCCATGCTTAACAACTATGCGCCGTACAGTTGCAAGCCCGATACCGATGCCTTCAAAGTCGTTATATCTGTGCAAACGCTGAAAGTTGTGAAAGAGCTTATTTACATAATCCATATTGAAGCCAATTCCATTGTCTTTAACGAAATATGTATTAACATTGTCGATGGTTTTCATTCCGAATTCCACCCTTGCATTTGCTTCCTGGTTCGTGAACTTAATGGCGTTGCTGAACAAGTTTTCCAACGCTGTTTTCATCAGCTTTTTATCGCAATTCTCTATAAGTCCGTGCTGAATAACTATCTCGATATCTCGCTGGGGATAATCTGAAACAAACCGCTTAATTATATGGTCTGCCACTTCGCTAAGGTTAGTTTGAGCGCGAGATAATTCTTTGCGGGAGACATTTGACAACCCATGCAAGGCATCCAGCACGTCCCCCAGACGCTGAGAGTCTTTTTTAATGCGCTTAAGGTATCTCTTTGCGTTGTCATCCAGTTTGTCTCCGTAATCTTCCAGCAAGATAGAACTAAAGCCATCTATGCCCCGGAGGGGAGTGCGCAGATCGTGAGATAAAGAATAAGCGAAATCGTCTATTTCGTTTACAGCGTCAGTAAGCTGTTTGGTGCGTATCTTCACATGCTTTTCCAGGTTCTCGTTCATGTTCTTTAGTCTGGTTTCAGATTTTTTACTGGCTGTAATATCCTTTGCCATAATCATAACACCGATTGTACAGCTTCCAGGATCGAAAATCGGAGCGAATGTGACTTCAAAGTATCTGTTCGCTCTGTGTCTGCCGGAAAAGTACTCAACCCTAAAAAACTCACCATTGATTGATCTATCGATATTGGATTTCATTAGCTGGCGATCGTCTTCCACCATTACGCTGTCCAGCATGCTGTATCCGAGTTCAATATCAGTGTTGAAAAGGGCTTTCATAATTTGTGCGTGGCGATTGTTGAAGCTGGTGTATAAATAGTTTAAATCGACAGAAAACACACTATCCGGGATGCTTTCCATTACCCCCATCAAAGTAGCGTTCTTGGTAAGCAGTTCTTGGCGCAACAGCCCCAAATCAGCATTGCGTTTGGTTAGTTCTTTCTGCACGATTTCTTTGTTTTTTATCTCCTTCTGTAGCTTTCTGCTGATAGCGTAAAAGAATAAAATTAAAGCGATTGCAGAACCAAGAGCAAAAGCCAGCAATACAACAAACTTCCAAGGTATCTTGAAGGGTTGTTTTAGGTAATCCGAATACAACAAGCCTTTAACAGTAAAAGTACTAGGTATTATATTAAGGGTCTGATATGACTCGATAACGTGCGCCCATCTGCCGGGGTTGGTATAACCAATATCAACTACATCGGGCAGGATTAGTTTGCGGGTTTCATCTGCTTCAAAACGAAGGTGATCAAGAGTATGCCTTTGGCTGTATTTGTTGTATATCAGGTTCACTATTTCTTCCTGATTGTTCAGCGCATAAGCCCAGCCTTTAAGGGAGGCTTCCCTAAAGCCGGCAACTAAAGTGGGATTCCTTTTAATTAAGCCCTCATTAGTGAACAGCATATCACCATAAAAATCAATTCCACTGCTTGAAGGCCACATGATGTTAAGGTCATATCCGGCTTTTCTGAGGGGGTATAGTTCGTCTGTACAATAGGCAGTAATGGCATCAACTTCGCCATTGATAAACTTCTCCATACTGTAATCAAGCTCTTCCACGCTGAACCTATCCAGTTTTACGCCTTCAGATGAAAGAAATGCATACAGGTCTGCTGCACCTGGTTCAGCGGCAATTCTCTTCCCCACGAGATCGTGTACACTACGAATACCGGATTTCTGCATAGTAATAAGGATATGGGGGGAATGCTGAAACACATTTGCCAAAATAACAGGCTTCATCCCTTTGGAGCGAGCTTCGAGAATATCTGTGGTACAAGTGCCAAACTCTGCCTTACCGCTATTTACCGCTTCAAACGGGGTCTCATTCGCATGTGCTTCCAGTAGTTCAACGTTCAGCCCTACATCTTTATAGTAGCCCTTCTCGATGGCGGCATAGTATCCCGCAAACTGGAATTGGTGTTTCCATTTTAATTGTAAGCGAACGGTTTTCAGGTTGCTGGTGTACCCCAGAGTACTTAGCACTACTAACAGCGTGGTCAGTAACAGATACTTGCAGCGTTGCCTCATTTTACACCTCAATCTATAAACCTATCAGTGACAGTCTGAACTGAATGAATAAATAGTCAAGGACTAATTCTGAACTATGGCTGAAACTAAGTTACAGTGTGGAATTTATGATACAATATTGATGGTGGTACTGCATATAGATAGTAAGTTAAGCTACTTAAAGTGGAAGCTCTGTGAGTTCTATTTGCCGAATTGCTTCGTACATCACTATCCCCACTGAGTTGGCAAGATTTATACTGCGAATGTTTGTGCTCATGGGAATGCGGATACATTGCCGGGGGTATTTTGTTAGCAAGCTTTCCGGCAGACCGCGGGATTCCGGTCCGAAAACGAATACGTCACCTGCTTGGTAGCTTTTGTCCCAGAAGGAGGTTTTCGTTTTAGTGGTGGCAAGAAAGATGCGCTGCTCAGGAAAGAGGGAGAAGATATCCTCGATACTATCGTGAATCTGCAAGCTCAGATGCTGCCAATAATCCAATCCGGCACGCTTAACTGCTTTGTCATCCAGCATGAAGCGAATTGGCTTGATAATATGCAGAGTGGAATCGGCACCCACACAGAGCCGCCCGATATTACCTGTGTTTTGGGGGATTTCCGGCTCAAAGAGGACAATGTGGAGAGGCATATTAAGTGGAAAAGTGAAAAAGTGGAAGAGTGAAACCAGCGGCAAAGATATCGTGCTTCATTCCACAATTATAGAGAACCTGAGAACTTCTTTCCGGCAGAGAAAAAGAATGCCGGCAATACAAACTACAACTACGTTTCACGCTTCCACCCTTCCACTGTTCCACTTCAAGAAATCTGAAACCCAAACAGTCTGTCCCAGAAATCCAGCCACAGCTTTAGCTGCTCTGCAATAAGGCTGGTGCTAAGCTTTGCATTCACCGCATAGGAAGCGAACGGGATGGTGGAAAAGTGCATGGGAAGCATGGTTTTGCGGTTGGCAGGGATCATGCCCAGTTTATAGATAATCATCTTCTGTGCTCCGGGGCTAAGGAAGTGACGGATGAACTTATCAGCCATGTCATGATTACTGCTTTCTCTATGTAACCCTATGGATTCTATGTATTGGTAGCTGCCCTCTTTCAGCATGGAGATGCCGAAATCCTTATTGGCGGGATCAAGCTCCTGCAGATAAGCGGGTATCGTATTCAGGCTCATCAGGAGGTTGCATTCACCCCTTTTAAGGGCTTCCAGGGCTTCGTTACGGTCAGAATAGGTTTTGTAGATATTCTTGCGCAAGCTTTTCCACAGGTGCTCGTAGCCATCAGGACCAAACAGAGCCAGACTCCAGAACAGGCTGGCACGTCCCACACCGGATTCATGAGGATCGCAAATCGCCATCTGGCTGAGGTATTTGGCATCCTGAAGCTCGCCGAATGACTGAGGTGGCACACTTATATTCTTCTTATTGTAAACCATGCACAGACTGCTGTAGGCATAGGGAACAAGGCGGAGATCAGCATCAAAGATGCACTCCTTACTAAGCTGATCAAAATCAATATCATCCGGGCGGACAAAATAAGCAGCAAGGGACTCGGAAAGGGCAAATGAATTATCCATCCCAATAGCAATATCGTATTTGCCGGTATTGTCGGGAGATTTTATTGCATTGCTAAGCTCGGCGGCATTGCGGAACAACACAAGCTCCACCTCGCAAGCGTTTTTCTTGCTAAACTCCGGTACAATGGTTGCTTCCAAGCCGGACTTGCGAAAAACATCGGTGCAATAGATGATGAGCTTGCGTTTATGCTTCTGCCCGTTTGTATCCAGTGCAGCATCTTTCTTACCGCAGGCGGAAAACATGATAAGCGCAAGGAAAAGGCAAATCATACAAAGAGGACGCATGCCAATCCAGCGTGAAATGCTATGGTTCATGCTACACACCAAATAACACCCAGGCAACGATGAAATCCATTACCAGAATGGCTACCGCTGAATACACCACGGTTAAAGTTGTAGCTCTGCCAACCCCCTCTGCTCCGCCATAACAGCGGTTTCCGTGAAAGCAGGCAAAGGTGGTGATGATGAATCCGAAGACAAAGGATTTTGCCAGCCCGCCCCAGAGGTCGGATGGCTCAAAATAGCTGCGCATGTTGTTAAAGAAAGTGAAGTAGTGTATGCCATAACGCAGCCAGGAAAAGTACCAGGCGCAAATGATGCCAATGGCATTGGCAAACACGGTGATAAGCGGAAAGGCTATCATGCCAGCTACAATGCGGGGCATGTAGAGAAACTCATAGGGGTTGATATTCATGCTTTTCAGGGCATCTATCTGCTCGCTTACACGCATGGTGCCGATCTCTGCGGCAATGGAAGCACCCACTTTACCGGTTAACACCAGAGCGGTAAGCACCGGTGCCAGTTCTATCATGGTAGATTTGCCGATTAACACACTTAACAGATTGAGGGGAATGTAGCCCTTGGATTGGTAAACTGCCTGCAGGGCAGTAACCAGACCGGTGAAGGCAGCAGTGAGGGCAATTAAAAAAAGCGAATCGAAACCGATACGCTTAAACTGGATAAGGAATTCCGGATAACGCTTGCTTAAGGCAGGAACTCGGGCTAAGGACTTGCCGATAAAGATGCTGTATTCGCCAATACCGGCAAAAACGCTACTTATCATGCACGTTATCAAGAGGTCTGAAGAGGGTGAATTCCTTATCAAAACCAAGGTCAACATTGCCGGTGGAACCGTGCCTATTCTTACTCACGATGATTTCTGCGATACCGGGTTTCTCAGTTTTATCCGGGTAATAGTATTCATCTCGGTATATGAACATCACCAGGTCGGCATCCTGTTCAATAGCACCTGACTCACGCAAGTCGGCAAGTTTGGGTCTTTTATCCTCACGGTTATCAGCGGCACGGTTTAGCTGGGACAAAGCCACCACAGGTACCTTCATGTCCTTGGCGAGGATCTTGAGGGCACGGGAAATCTCGGATATCTCCTGCTGGCGGTTTTCCTTGTCGCGGGGGAGAGTCATAAGCTGTAAATAGTCAATAAGAATAAGATCAAGTCCGCCTACTTCAGCAGTCAGACGGCGGGTTTTGGCTCGAATATCAAGGGGGGTGTTAGTGCCGGATTCGTCGATATAAATCTGTTTAGTGGATAGCACTTCGGAAGCCTGCATAATGCGGATAAGCTTTTCCTCGTTCATGCCGAAGCCCTTTAACATGCTGTCCATGTTTACTTCCGAGGCAGAGCTGAACATCCTCATGATAACTTCATCAGAGGACATTTCCATAGTGAATATCGCTACCTTCTTGTTCAGATTCACGGCGGCATGAGAAGCAATGTTCAATGCCAGGGAGGATTTCCCCATAGCCGGACGAGCAGCAATAATCACAAACTGCCCGGGGCGGAAACCACCGGTAAGCCTGTCCAAAGCGGAAAAGCCGGTGCTGACTCCAACCACAGGTTGCTTGGTTGAGGCAATCTGATCGATGTTATGCAGCACTTCAGCACTTAGCTGATCAATGCGCTGGAAGCCCTGATGGCTTGGCAGTTCCGCTATAGCAAAAATAGCCTGTTCAGCTTCGTCCACGACGGATTTTACCGGCTTGGCAGAAGTGTAGCAGGATTCGATAATACCATTGGCAGCAAGGATAAGATGACGAAGCAGTGCTTGCTCAACTACGATAGTGAGGTGATAATCAAAATTGGCACTGGAAACCACGAAATCGGCAAGGTCGTTAATGTAGGGGATACCGCCGATCTTTTCCAGTTTGTTATTACGCTCAAGGCGGTTTATCATTGTTAAGGGGTCGATCTCGATGCTTTCGTTGAAAAGTTCTTCCATGGTGCGGTAGATAATCTTGTGGGCACTACGGTAGAAGTACTCTTCTTTTATTTTCTCGATACCTTTGCTAACCACGTTGCTATCGATAAGCATGGCGGAAAGAATGGCTGCTTCTGCATTAATATCAGCAGGAAGGCTGCGCTCGGATATCTTGGGTCTTTTGGAACTCTCGGTGTTACTTTGTTTTGCCATATTTCAGCTTCATAGCATCAGCTACAACTGGGGGTACAAAATCGCCCAGAGGACCGCCCAAAGTGGCAAGCTGGCGAATCATGGAAGAGGACAGATACATGTACTTCAAACTTGGTACAAGGAAAATGGTCTCGATCTCGGGGCTGAGCTTTTTATTGGTAAGAGCAAGGGAGAGCTCGTATTCGAAATCCGACACTGCGCGCATACCGCGTATCATAATCCGGCATTCCATGGCTTTGGCATAATCCACAAACAGACCTTCGAAAGTGGACACCTTTACATTTGGTAGATGAGCGGTAGCCTGCTCGCATAGCATGAAACGCTCTTCCAGGCTGAATCCGGTTTGCTTGCCTGTATCATGAGCTACGGCAAGGATAACCTCGTCGAATATGTTACAGGCTTTTTCCAGAATGTTTATGTGTCCGAAGGTAATGGGATCGAATGTTCCGGGGTAGATAACGCGTGTCATCACTTACTCAAAGCAGCTTTGCGGATTTCTTCCAGTTCTTCGATCTCTTTGGGGATGTTTTGGGAAAGCACGCAATAGCCTGTAGAAGTAACCAGTACATCATCCTCGATGCGGATTCCAAGCTTCTCTTCGGGAATATAAATACCTGGTTCCACGGTTATAACGTTGCCTGCTTCCAGGATTGCACTGCGTCCGCCTACATCGTGAGTATCCATGCCTAAGAAGTGGCTTACACTGTGCATGTAATATTTGTTTACGTCTTCTACATCGTCGATCAGGCCAATCTCAAGCATGCCATTGGCAAGCAGATCACGAGCGCTGCGGTTCAAATCTCCCAGCTCCACGCCTGGTTTTATCATTTCTATCACTTGTTTCTGAACATCCAGCACAATACTGTAAATTTGTTTCTGGCGTTCTGAGAAGCTCCCGCTAATAGGGAAGCAGCGGGTGATATCAGCACTATAATTCATGTATGAGGCACCCACATCCATCAAAACTACTTCTCCGCTTTCTATACGGCATTCGTTAGCCTTGTAATGTAGGGTGGCAGCGTTTATCCCGCTACCCACGATGGGGGAGAAGCCCCATTGTTTTACACCCATGCGTTGCATACGGTAGAACATCATGGCTTCCAGTTCATACTCCATCATAGAGCTGATCGAACCTTCCATCACATCAATAACGGCTTTACCGGTGATATCAATGGCACGTTGAAGCTGCATCAATTCCCATTCGCTTTTAATCTTACGAAGGGGAGTGATGAGGCTGGTGATGGATTCTATTACAATATTGGGGAACCGTTCCCGAATGGGAGAAAGTCTGTAAAGCTGCATGGTTAAGGGTCTGTCCATGCTTTGGCTACCGATGTTTGCCCAAATCTTACTGATGGCGGGGCAGAACATAGATATCACGGCTGAGAACTCGTCCAGATATACAACATGATCTATACCACTTAGTTCTTTTGCTTCTTCAGCACTCATTTTGCGTCCATCCCACACTTCCTTAGCCGGATCGTTGCGTTGGATAAACAAGTACTCGGCTGGTATGGGACCATTATTGTACATTACATAAATCGCTTCAGGAATCTGTAAACCTGTTACGTACAGGAAGTTATTGTCTTGCTTGAACTTCTCCAGATTAGCTTCACCGGCGGCAAAGAGAATAATGGCTTCTTTATCTGCCAACGCTGCGGCAAGCTTTTCCCGGCGCGGGACGGTTATTTCTGCGGTCATAGTATCTCCCTTATTGCTCGTTTGCGGCTTTATTCTGGGGGCTTATCGGCTTTATCAAGCCAAATTCCGGTTCTTCACTTTGGTTAACAACTTTTGTTGTGATGGTACATGCTTCAATGTCCTTCCGGTCTGGGATATCGAACATAATCTTCAGCATGAACTTCTCCATGATAGAGCGTAATCCACGTGCGCCTGTTTTCTGGGTGATGGCGATGCGGGCGATCTCCTTAAGTGCTTCTTCTTCGAAGCTAAGCTCCACGCCATCCATCTCGAAGAACTTCTGGTATTGCTTGCAAATGGCGTTCTTGGGCTTAACCAGGATATCAATAAGTGCTTCTTCAGTAAGCTCGTGCAGTGTACAGATTACCGGCATACGTCCGATAAGCTCCGGAATCAAGCCATACTTCAAGAGGTCATGCGGAGTGGTCTGATCGAATATCTTGGCATCTTCCTGCTTTTTCCCCAGCTCCACATCGAAGCCAATGGCTTTCTTATCCATACGTTCTTTAATGATCTTTTCCAGCCCGAAGAATGCACCACCGGCAATGAACAGGATGTTCTTGGTATCTATTTCGATGAATTCCTGTTGTGGGTGTTTGCGTCCACCTTTGGGCGGAACGTTTACCTTGGTGCCTTCCAAAATCTTTAGTAAAGCCTGCTGAACCCCTTCTCCACTTACATCGCGGGTTATGGAAGGAGTTTCGGACTTGCGGGAAATCTTATCTATCTCGTCAATATACACAATACCGCGTTCCGCTTTGGCAACGTCATAGTTAGCGTTTTGCAGTAAGCGCACCAGTATGTTTTCCACATCTTCGCCCACGTAACCGGCTTCGGTAAGGGTTGTAGCATCAGAGATGGCAAAGGGAACTTGCAGAAAACGGGCAAGGGTCTGTGCTATCAGAGTTTTTCCGCTTCCGGTGGGTCCTATCATCATGATATTGCTCTTTTCCAGATCAATCTCATCGCTTTTCTTTTGCTTGAAGATACGCTTGTAATGGTTGTAAACAGCCACAGAGATAATCTCTTTGGCTTTGTCCTGTCCTATAACGTACAGATCCAGAAAACTCTTTATCTTACTGGGAATAGGCGCATCAAATTCTTCTGTTGTGCCTTCTTCCTTATTTGTATCTACTATGGTGTGGCACATCACGATACATTCATCACAAATGTTACCAGATATGCCCCTGATGAGGTTTTTCACTTCATTCTCGGCTCTTCCGCAAAATGAACAGCTTAATGTCTTATATTTATCCAAGCAATCCTCCTGTCTATTTCATGCCCCGGATACTTGCTATGGGCAGAAGCTTCTTCAGCATCATCCCCACCTATCTAATATCCCGGCTGGATTTCGTCAAGTTATTTTCGTGCAGCCAATACTTCGTCTATTATCCCATAAGCCAGGGATTCATCTGCACTCATGAAATAATTCCGGTCTGTATCTTCCAATATTTTTTCGATAGTCTGGCCTGTATGCGTGTGCAGGATATGGTTCATGCGTTCGCGTAAATACAGGATTTCTTTGGCTTGGATTTCGATGTCCGCAGCCTGACCTTGCGCACCGCCCATGGGCTGATGGATCATAACTCTGCTATTAGGCAGGGCTGTTCTCTTTCCGGGAGCACCGGCAGCCAAAAGAACCGCTGCCATGCTTGCAGCCTGACCTATGCAAATGGTGCTTACTCTGGGCTTTATATATTGCATGGTGTCATAAATCGCCAAGCCGGAGGAGATTACACCGCCGGGGCTATTGATGTACATATAGATATCACGCTCCGCATCTTCACCTTCAAGGTGTAATAGCTGGGCTACCACGGTGTTAGCCAGGTTGTCTTCAATCACTCCGCCCAGAAACACAATGCGGTCTTTCAGCAGACGGGAATAGATGTCGTAGGCGCGTTCTCCACGTCCTACCTGTTCGATAACCATGGGGATGAAATTCATTATTCCTCCGTTGTTTCCAGGGCTTCAGTTTCAGGGATTTCTTCTTCGCTTTCCGGTTCAACGATTACAAAATCGCTGCTCGTGGCGATCTGTCTAAGGATAAAGTAGTTCTGTACGGCGGATTTATAGTTGTCGCTGTTGAGATCATCTTTATACGCTTCTTTATAGGCTTCTGCGCTCTTATCTTCCAGAATTGCTTCATGGATGATGTATTCTTCCACCATTTCATCGGTAACTTCCATGGGAATGGCTTTGCGCAGGTTATTCATGATGTACATGCTTACCATTTCCTGAGCAATCTGCATGCGGTATTGATAGACGTAGAACTTCTTGTATTCGGGATTGTCTATCTTACCTGCTTCTTGTTCTGCAAGGTATTCAATTGTCTTGTGGGGAAGGTCGAAGTTGTTATCCACATACAGCTTGGTGATAACGCTGTAGTTGTCTATATTGATATTTACGTGCTCATTTTTCAGGCTCATATCCTCGGCGATCTTGGCTTTCATCTGCTCCAAAGAATCGAACTCCATATCCTTGGCAAACTCATCGTCAAGCGCAGGATATTCCATGCGTGACACACTGCTAACCATAATGCTGCATGGATAAAGGAATTCCTTCTCCAAATAAGTGCTGGCATCCATGGTCACAAGCATAATGGTCTTTCCGGCTAACTTTGCTTCGACCACGTCACCGGTTTTGCAACCTACCAGTTCTTCCAGTGAGCGGTTGTGCATGCCGGTTCCTGCAAACAGAGTTCCAGTTTTGGTATAGCTTTCGCTTCCGTGTTTGAAAGTGATATCTACCAAAACCTGATCATCGGCAATAGCGGTTTCCACATCAATAATGTGCCCGTTTTCCTGAATCAAATCTTGCAGATACTTAGTTATTTCTTCGTCCAGAAGCTGTGGTTTGTGAGGGATGCTAAGTCCTTCCAGCTGCTTAAATTCAAGAGTAGGCTCATGCTCCACTTCAATCTTAATCTTCATTTCTTCGCCTTTTTCCCAGCTGAGGTCTTTCACTTCAGGGAAAAGAAGGAAGTGGATGTCATTCTCTTGTGCTACTTCGTCGAATACTTCGTCCACATAGTCTTTCAAAAAGTAATCTTTTATGGTATCGGCATGCATGCGTTCCACCATGGCAAGAGGTGCCTTCCCCTTGCGGAAACCCGGAACTGCAATATCCCGTGAGGCTTTACGTAGGTATTTCTCGAATGCTTTCCCTGCCTGATCTGCGGGAACGCTTATGTTGATTTCTTTGGTCACGGCATTAACTTGATTGAATTCTACCTGCACTGTATTCTCCTGTTGTTTAATTATAGGTTTGGTGCGAAAGAGGGGACTCGAACCCCTACGAGTTTAACCTCACTGGATCCTAAGTCCAGCGCGTCTGCCAATTCCGCCACTTTCGCATGCATATTAGGCTTAATCTGAACCACAAAATCTGTCCTTATGCATCTGTCAAGCTTGAAATAGGATATAGATATTTACTCAAAGAGTAGGGTATAACAGTCTCATGTTCCTTTTGAGTAGATATTTTGATGATATATTTATACCCAAGTGCTACTGTTAAGGCGATGCGATATCTGGTTTAAGAAGCGCACATGCACGAATTGCTTATGAATTGCTTATGAATTACGCATGCGATCCGTTTTTCATGCGTAATGCTAAGGTAGTTAAAGCAAGCCCTATAACAGTACAATTTTACGTAGTATGTTCTGCTTACCTGATGTAAATTTCAGTATATACAGTCCTGAGGCTACTGGATTGTTATTCTTGTCTGTGCCGTTCCATGTTACGTTTAGTTTGCCGTTTGTAACGCCGTCTTTGGCATACACACATTCACCTTTGAGGTTGTAAACCTTTATCTGAAAACTCTGATTAGGTTCCTTAACGTTTAAAGCAATAGTAGTGGAGGTTCTAAACGGATTTGGGTAGATATCCAGAATTCCCTGATCCGCAGAGTTCAACTCGTCAAAATTTGATACCGGGGTCTGGTAACCGGCACTTGAAATTGCACTTGGTTCCCAATCTGCAAGATATGCTTTCGCTTTGATAGTTGTGGCACTGTCTAAGTAGATTGGACTGGCGTATAGAGGGGAACTGTAGGTTGGATTGGTTCCATCCAATGTGTATCTGATTTGTGCATCCGGTGTGTTGCAGCTAAGGGTTATCGCCTGGTTCGATTCCAGTAAACCCGGAGGTGGATTGAACACCGGTGTGGCAACCGTTCCGGTAATTCTATAAGTAGCAGAAGCTATAGCACTGGGTGTCCATCCGGGTAAATATGCTCTGGCTTTTACTGTAGTGGTAAAGGATTCAAGATAGATTGGAAGGGTATATAGGCTTGAGGATGAAGTAGGGTCTGTTCCATCCAGAGTAAAACGCATGTATGCCCCGGGAATGTCGCATATCAAAGAGATGTTCACAGCACTGGAATATATCCCGCTGGGAATAGAGAATACCGGGGTGGCCACTGTTCCTGTTATGGTATATATGGAAGTGGTGACCGTGCTGGGTGTCCAACCCGATAAAAACCCTCTGGCTTTGATTGTGGCTGATGCTTCAATGTATATGGGGGATGTGTATAGGGTCGAAGTTGAAGTAGGCTCTGTTCCATCTAATGTATATCTAAACTCTGCTCCCGAGGTTGGGCAAGATAAAACTACATTCTGTGATGTAGAATATACACCGCTGGGTGGAGATACCACGGGTGTGGCTACGGTTCCAGTGATTGTGTAAGTGGCAGAACCGGTAGCACTTGGAACTAATCCGGATTCATATGCTTTAGCCATGATTGTTGTTGTTGATTCCACATATATTGGACTTGAATAAGGGCTTGATGAAGAGGTGGGTTCGGTTCCATCCAGTGTATAGCGAATTATAGCACCGGAGTGTGAACATATCATGGATACACTTACTGAACTTGCATAAGTTCCACTAATTGGGTTAAACACCGGAGTTGGAGCAGGCTCAGAAATTTGATATGATTCTGAAGCCTGATCGCTCTGGATAAAACCAGGAGACAAGGCTATAGCATGTATGGTCGTATTGCTATCAATATATAGAGGTATAGTATAGATCGGA
This sequence comes from Candidatus Cloacimonetes bacterium HGW-Cloacimonetes-3, assembly GCA_002840645.1. GTDB lineage: Bacteria > Cloacimonadota > Cloacimonadia > Cloacimonadales > Cloacimonadaceae > Cloacimonas. The sequence continues at coordinate 6,894 of PHBO01000016.1, read as the reverse complement.
GAAGTTAGAGTGGGAACCGAACCATCAAGAGTGTAATGAATCTCAGCATTCTCTGTAATACAGCTAATTGTAACATATATTGGATGTGTATATACTCCATTTGAAGGGTTGAAGGAAGGTGTTGCTGTTTTATAGCTTAGTCTTGTAACAAGTATATCTGAAGCACCAGAACTGGTAACGGAGTGATTGCCGAAGAAAGCGGTACCACTAACATAACCAGAGATACTGATAGTGTTATTACAGTCAAGTGAGATCCCGTAACTGTAGTCATTATCTGTTCCCCCGCCTTGTTTTGTCCATAACCAATTACCGTTTGTGTCTAAAGCGCTTACAAAGATATCAAATATACCGCTACAGGCCAAGCTTGTATTACCAAAAAGAGCAATTGAGGTAAATCTCCCGGTTAAATATGCGGTATTATCAGTGCCAACTGCAATCCCGTATCCACAATCATCAGTTATTCCCCCGGCATTTACTGCCCAGAGCCAATTACCGTTACTGCTCATCTTAGCTACAAACAGGTCGTAACCTCCAAAACCGGGCAATGTTGTCATTCCAAACCTCACATTCCCTTCAACCCTACCGGTTAGATATATGTTTGCACTTCCATCCACGGCAATACCTGTAGCCCGGTCAACATCTCCAAATCCTCCAGCAGTTTGCGCCCATAGCCAGTTTCCGTTACTATCCAGTTTAGCTACAAAAATATCCGCACCTCCGAGGCTTGAAATAACAGATTCACCAAAGTATGCGGTTGAAACAAACTGACCAGTAACATATGGATTACCATTAGTATCTACAGCTAAATCGTAACTAATATCATCTCCTGCACCGCCAGCTCCCCGTAGCCAAATCCAATTCCCATTACTATCCATTTTTGCCACGAAGATATCTTTAGCACCGTTGCTGTATAGAGAAGTATTGCCAAACTGAACCGAATCTTGAAAGTATCCTGTTAAGTAGATGTTTGAGCTTGTGTCTGTTGTTATCTGAGTACCCATTGCTGCATATCCATCTCCAACTTGATGTGCCCATATCCAAGTTCCATCTCCAGTAATTTTGGCAACGAAGATACTCCTTTCATTGTTGTATTCAAGAATTGTGGATCCGAAATCTGCGGTTTGTGTAAAACATCCGGTTATGTATAAGTTAAGGTTTGAATCTACCGCAATTGAACCGCACAGGTCGTTGCCCTGTCCACCGGCCCTGATTGCCCAGATCCAGTTTCCTAAGCTATCTATCTTGGCAACAAAAATGTCTTCAAGTCCCGCGCTGGTTACAGTGATAGAACCAAAGCTGGCTGTCCCAGTGAAAACCCCGGCGATATAGCTGTTTCCAAGGTTGTCCGTTGTGATGCCTTCGGCATAATCTGCGGTAGTTCCTCCGGCCACCTGTGCCCAAGCCCAATCTTGTGTTTGTGCAGCCAGCCAGAAACACATAGATAGTAACGAACAAATCAAAAAGTATTCTTTCAAATGTCTCATTATTTCCTCCAAAGAGATATCAAAACCTTGATAATGACGATATTAATACTGCAAAGAATATGTCAAGTAGAAATCGAGCCCTGGTAAAGAAAGTTGTTGGGTGTTGAAGTTGTTATTGGATTAGTGAGTTATCTATCAGGCGAGTGACACCTACTTTCACTGCCAGGATCATTCTGGTGTCGGCTTCTGCATATCCCACATGTGCTAATGTCTCGGGATCTACGAACTCGATATAGTCAATCTCGCCTTTGTTGGTTTTAATTATCTCACTTGCGGCTTCACAAAGCATATTGGTATCCCTGATCCCTTCACGATATAGCTGTTTTGCCATAAGGATAGCTTTATACAGACACAATGCCTGCTGTCTGGCTTCGCCTTTCAGGTAAGTATTGCGGCTGCTCATCGCCAAGCCATCGGCTTCACGCATGATGGGGCAGGGGATTATAGTGGTGGGGACGTTCAGGTCTTTCAGCATGGCTTTCAGCACAGTTACCTGTTGATAGTCCTTTTCGCCCATGAACATCAAACCTGGTTTCACAATGTTTACCAGCTTCAACACTACTGTGGCAACCCCGGTAAAGTGTCCCGGACGGCTTGCCCCGCATAATACTTCGCTGATGCCTGTTACGTTCACCCAGGTGCGGTATGTGGGGGGATATATGTCTTCTGCTTTGGGGATAAACACATAATCTACTTTGTGTTTGGATAGAAGCTGCAAATCCCGCTCCAGATTACGCGGGTAACTGCTCAAGTCCTCATTAGCCCCGAATTGCGAAGGATTTACAAAGATGGATACTACCGTAACATCGCACATCCGGTTAGATTCCTGCACTAAAGACAGATGCCCCTCATGCAGAAAGCCCATGGTGGGAACAAAGCCAATTGATAAACCCTTTTGCCAGTTCTGGCTTAGGGCCTGCATCTCCAATGGAGTATGAATAATACTCAATTCTCCATTCTCAATTTTCAATTAGTATTTTCAACCTTGTTTTGTTCGGTTAGCACGACTATGCGTGGCTTATGGGCTTGCATCTCGGCTTCGTCCATCATGCCGTAATTGATGATGATAACTTTATCGCCCACTTGCACAAGTCTTGCCGCAGCACCGTTGATGCTGATATCTCCGTTGCCTCTTTCACCCAATATAATGTAGGTGGAAAACCGGTTGCCATTAGTGATGTTGAATATTTCCACTTTCTCGAATTCACGCATACCGGTGGCTTCCAGCAGGGCTTCATCTATCTTGATGCTGCCGTTATAATTTATATCGCACTCGGTAACCGTAGCCCTGTGCAACTTGGATAGTAGAACTTGCCTTAGCATTGTTTGGTCTCCAGTTTAATGATTTTGTCTCCTTATGCTACATGCACTGCTTTTGTCAATATAATTCGCTTTACGCATTTAGCAACTGCATCTTATGCAAGGAAATAGCACATCATCCTACAACCCCAGCACTCCCGCTCTCCAACACCCCAGCACCCCTACATCTCTGCCGTCATCCGCTCATAGCCCTTCACCTCAGGTAGTAGCCCTGCTTCCACAGCTTGTTTTACACTTATACACGGCATGTTGTTCTGATATATTTGCTCTCTGCTAATAGTGCGCAAATCCACTTCCGGCATCTGCTTTGCCATATTATACATCATCTTCAGGTAGATATTCACCCATGAGCGCACCGGTCTGTGTTCTGCTACCTTCAAGGTATTGTAGCGCGGCACATACATACGCAGATTATCTTTGTAAGCCTCGGATGGCTGTATGGCAAACAGATTGTCCGAGATACTTCCAATCCTTACGTTTTCCTGGGTAAGCCGGGGATAAACCCACTTCCGGGCATACACTCTACCACCAACTTTGTCGTAATAATACACCAAGCCATCAAGCTTGCCAGTGTAACCTGCTAATCCGTATTGAAATCCTACTTTCATCATAATCTCCTTTTTTGTTGCGTTTAACGCTTAATCTTTAAGGGCTAACAATTAGCACCCTCTACTATATATAGGGGGACAGAATTCAAAAATCGGGACAGAAATGCCGAAAATCTTTCAAAACCCGAAAATAGTTTCTTTTCATCTTCTTTGTTATGCCACTAAACCTATACCCTACATACCTTTTACGCATATCCCGCCTATAACCCTCCCATATTCCGATACGGGAGGGTTATGGGAAGTATATGCTTGGCATGCTGTTCTGAACTAATTTAGTGTTTGCGGATTTGTTATTGACAAATAACAGGCAGTGTTTCTTTATGAATTTATGATAAAACTCAAGGCGTAACAATCTCACCCCAACAGGAGGAAACAATGAAACTGACATTACTGTTAGGCTTATTTTTACTTGCTTTAGGAAGCTTGTTTGGCTTAAGCAGCTACACCGATACCGAGTTGTTTACGCTGGATACGGTGGATCCAACTTTAGATTTATCATCACCAAATGGCGGTGAAACCTGGTATCTGGGTGATACTCATGATATCACATGGACTGCTGCAGATACCAATCTTAACCCCAACAGCGTGTATCTGTGGTATAGCCAGAATTGGGGTACTGACTACAACAATCTGGCAGAAGAAATCGCTAAAAGCTGCAGCAATTCCTGGGGAGGGATTTTAAAACCACTTTATATCAATATGGCTGTTCTTGAAGCGATTAGTTCGTATTGATAACGTGCATTATTTATGAAATAAACGATATAGACTTGCAAAACTAATAAAATAAGCAGGAGAATGTATGAACAAGATTACAATATCCATTGTACTATTGATGGTGTCACTGTTAACAAGCTGCACCGACCCAGAGATATCAAAATTAAAAAGAAGTGCAAAGCAAGGTGACCAGAAAGCTGCGTATAGGCTTGGTATGGAATATCTACAGGGTGGGAAGGTAAAGAAAAATACAATAAAAGCTTATGATTATTTCGAAGCGTCCCAAACCCCTGAAGCACTGTACGAAGCATCAATGTTAATCTACAAAGACATTGTTAGGTTTGAAGATCCTGGGTATGGTGAACCCCTAGCTCATCAACAAATGACAAAAGCGGCTGAGAAAGGGCTTCCTGCTGCACAGTATCAACTCGGTGAGTACTATGAAAAAGGCTATGGGTATGGGAAAGAACTGTCTATGGCTTATGAATGGTATTTTATAGCTTACCTGAACGGATATGAAATAGCAAAAGATAAAGCTATTGAGGTAGGTTCAAAGCTACCGTATTATACGAAACAACAAGCTCAATACAATATTTCGCGGAACTTTAATAATTATTCAGCATCGAAATAAACAATAGTAGGATCAAGCAGTTATTTTAGGTATAATATAGTAGTTTTTTCAAGCTCGAAGCATGCCGCATTCCTAAGATATCTAGTGAGTTCTATGGATATTTGATAATATGAGTTCAAGGAGCAAGATAAAAGTCATCGCAATCTTCATAAGGATGATAATTGGAGAAATCGGAATACAATGCTATACTGTGGATGAGTTTAGGAGCTAACTATGTACCTAAAGTAGTCTAGAGATCACACAATGCAAGGAAAGATAAACAAGATATCCGGCACAATTTACTTGAGCTTCGTTAAGTATCGATCTCGGATATGAAAAACACATTGACTGTATAAGAATAAAATAAAAGGATTTAACATGGATGTTTTAAGATGTTTGATACCTGAGAAAGACACAACAAATCATACCTCTGTTATAGAAATTTTAATTGAATTGTCTAATAGAGCAGTTTCAGAACTAAAAACACTATATTTTATAACACCTCTAAAAAATGGACCTTTAGTTTATGAGTTGAAACAAAATACAACTGCCAAGAAACTCCTAAATTCTACAAGAAAACCTCATAACAGCTTTTTCAGATGGGATTCGTTATCCACTTTAACTTTTATAGTCGACAACTCTTTAGTATTGTGCGCTTATCTTAATCCTGAAGAACTTGCAGTAATTGACAGTAAAATACATGGCAACGCAGAAATGTATGTAGTTGAATTCGATCCTGGTGTTTGTAAAATTTGGCATGAACGGTGGAAAACAATTATTTAAAAAGGCAGATTGTTTTAGTTTGGAGTTCAAGCCAGCTGTGAGAAGCTAGAGCTTACCAATATCTTAGCGCCGGCTCGGACTTCAAACGGTCACTTGCTGCGAATAATTAGTTACTTGCTGCACGCATGAAGTCCGAAGCACTGTCAAATACGGAGTAAGTGCTGAATATGGATAAGTGCTTTGAACTCCATGCTTAGTTGGTGCTAACAACTTATAGTTATAAAAGATAAAGGAATAATGGATGAGAGTTAAAGCCGTGGAATTCATCTCAGCCTGCTATTATCATATCTACAATCACGCTTCGCAAAGCTTATTACTTTTTCGGGATGCCGAAGACTACCGAAAATGCCTTAGTCTTATGACGAAGTATCTGGATAGCACCAGCTTCTCGATGGTCGCTTTCTGTCTGATGCCAAACCATTATCATTTCTTAATCCGGCAAAATGGTGAATACCCTATTTACCAGAGCATGAGCAAGATATGGTTCAGCTATTCGATGTATTACAATGGGAAGTACGGAGGGAAAGGCAGTATCTTTGCCGGGAAAACTCAGCATAAACACGTGGATAAAGACATCTATCTGCTGCGCTTGTCTGCGTATATTCACCAGAATCCTGTGTCCGCGGGCTTCGTGAAATCACCAGAAGATTGGGAATGGTCAAATTATCAGGAGTGGATTGGGCTGCGCCATACGCAATTGTGTGATGAAAGCATCTGCCGGGCTTATTTCAAGGATGCTTCCAGCTACCGGGAGATTATGGAGAAGATAACAGCACTTAAGCATATTGAGAAGTATTTGCTGGATTAAGGTGTGCAACCTGTTCAGTTTGGAGTTCAAGCCGGCTGGGAGAAGCTTGAGCGTATATCAAATTTAACGCCGGCTCGGACTTCAAACGGTCACATGGCGGTAACAATTAGTCTCTTGCTGCACGCATGAAGTCCGAAGTGCTCTCAGATTTGGAGATAGCTTGATGCTGGGAAAAGCACTTTGAACTCCATGCTGCTGATATCTCCCATCACTAATTCCATCCTTCTCGTAGCGTAAAACGTCGATTTCTAAATCCGGCAAAATGGTTTTTAGCCTGTTTGGGCACTACCAAGCTATGGTATTTTATGAGTCTGAAGCTACGATACGGAAAATATATCACATTCATTAGCATCTGAACGGCAATATCTTAGCGTGTACAGAAAGGAAAATAACCGATAATTCTAAAAAAAAGCCGTTGACAAAAAAACCGCCGTAAAGAGTATGACGCAACCTGCTCGACGAGGGCAGGGCAAAAATGATCTTTTAGACAGTTTATAGAGTGTGAATGTGAGAATGAAGCTCTTGTCACTTCAGTCATTTAATTATGATGGAGAGTTTGATCCTGGC
>PHBO01000015.1:953-53520 GCA_002840645.1 Candidatus Cloacimonetes bacterium HGW-Cloacimonetes-3 | reverse complement strand
GCCTCTTGACTACTTCTTTTGTTTGCATTTCTATATCTCCTATCAGTGTTGAGGTGTCAACTTATTTAGGATCCCACACAGCCCCCTCTTAACTCCCTACTGTTTCTATAACAATTCCCTAATAATTCCCTAATGGCGTTAGGGAATCATTAGAGAATTGTTAGGGCATTGTTAAAGATAGCAGCAAGGTGTCACAAACCTAAAAACAACCGGTATCTATGTTGCGTTTAGGGAAAAGCTACATTGCTTGCTAAAAAAGGGCTTTTACCAGTAGAGCAGGCTCTAACCTGAAAGACGAACCTTTTCCTTCGAAGAAATGGTGTTCCTTTATCAAATGGATATTTAGAGAAGTCCAGGTTACAGTTGCATGGTTTTTGGTGTTGGTGAGCTTTGTTACGGACTTTCGGAACATACCCCCATGAGAATAGGGGCAGGGAATCCTGCCTCGCGTTGTTTCGGTTTCAATGATAAAGAATTCTTCTAAAGTAATTGTGCCATCGAATGTAGAAAAACTGGCATCAGTGAAGTACTGCATTCTGTCGGCAATTTCCTCGGCACTAATTTCAAGCCTATCAAGCTCTTGTTCATCCGCTTTAATAATCGTACCCAGGCTTCTCTTATCCTTACCCAAAAATCCGTTAAGGGTTATTGTACCCGGCATCATACGTGCTCGTATTCGTTGTTCTTGTGTTGTTTCTTTCATAATATCATCCAAAACTGTCGTAATATATTTTGTCCGTGGGAATCCCATTTTCAATGAGAGCTTTTTGTACTGCATTTATCATTCCGGGGCTTCCGCATAAATAAGCCTCGGTGTTTTTCGGGTCACGTATCGTTTCAGCAAAATATGGCATCACATAACCGGTTTTACCAGTCCACTTATCTTCCGGTTTTGCGGCAGAAAGCACCGGCTCGTATTTGAATTCTGAAAATACTTGCTCCAATGCTTTCATTTCTTCTGTTAAATATAAGTCTTTAGGGGTTCTTGCGCCAAAGAAATATGTCATTCTACGGCTTGTTCCGGTTACCTGTAAGTGTTCCAAGATGGATTTTATCGGAGCTTTTCCAGAACCTCCGGCAACAAAGATGATATCTGCTTGGGTATCTCTAAGATAGAAATCACCATAAGGACCGGTTAGGCTAACCTTATCCCCCACTTTAAGATGCTTATGAACCCATGTGGTGCAAATCCCTTCAGGAACATAGCGAATAATCAATTGCAGAGCATCGTTAATCTCCGGTTTTGAGGATATAGAATAAGCACGTGTTACCCGCTCCTTCACCTTGTTATAAGGCTCGGACTCAAGCTGCACATATTGTCCGGCAAGAAAATCAATCTTCTCTCCCTCGGCAAACTTGAAGGTAATCTCCTTGATATCGTAAGTCAAATCTATTATCTCTGCTATCGTAGCGTGAAATCTGCGTATATTGAATATACTGGAGGGGATTTCTATTTTAACATCGCTCTTTACTTTTACCTGGCATGCAAGGCGAATGTTACCCTCTGCTATCTCCTCTTTGCTTAACAAAGGCTTCTCAGTTGGTAGCAATGGTCCGCCACCGCTGATAACTTTACATTTGCACGCACCGCAGCTTCCTCTTCCACCACAAGCGGAGGGTAGGAATATCTGTTTATCGGAGAGAGAGCTTAACAAGCTGGTTCCACCCGTTATTGTTACTTCACGCTTACCATTGATATCTATCTTGCATTCGCCATAATTGCTTAACCACCGCCCTGCTATTACCATTACTGTGGCTAAGGAAACGCCAATAGCGCTTAGAACTGCTACGTCTTTTAAGATCATCAACAACATTGCTTGCTACCTATTGTACCTGGACAATACCGGAAAAACCAACAAATGCCAATGCCATGATCCCGGTGATAATGAGGCTGATACCCACTCCCTGCAAACCGGTAGGAACAAGCTTTTCTTTCAGTTTACGCCTTATTGCCGCCAGCATCAATATAGCTAACATCCAGCCTATCCCGCTTCCGGCACCGAAAGCAATTGATTGCAAAAAGTTATAGTTGCGAATCACCATGAAAAGGCTGACGCCAAAGATGGCACAATTCACGGTAATAAGCGGAAGGAAGATGCCAAGGGTGTAGTACAACGCAGGTGCGTAACGCTCTATAACCAATTCCAGCAGTTGTACAAAAGCGGCAATTACGATTATGAAAACAATGTATTGCAGATAAACTATATCGAAAGGAACAAGTATGTAACGGTACACCAGCCAGTTCAACCCGGTAGTAACGGTTAGTACAAACAAAACCGATATTCCCAATCCAAACGAGGATTCCATCTCTCTGGAGACAGACAGGTAGGAGCACATCCCCAGGAAGTTTGTAAGCAGGATGTTACTGGTGAAAATAGCTGCCCAAAATAGTACGAAAGAACTTATATCCATCTTCTTAAGCCTTTGCCTTATAAAACTTCACGTTGATAATCCAGATAAGCATGGCAAGAATGAAGAAAGCACTTGGAGCCATAACCATAATAGACCAGTTCGTCCACCAGCTACCCATGATCTTTATCCCAAAGATACTGCCAAAACCAAATAGCTCGCGAATGAAGCTGATAACCAGCAGTACCAAAGTGTATCCCGCCCCGGCACCCACTCCATCGATAAGTGAATCTAAAGGCTTGTTTTGTGAGGCAAAGGCTTCAGCTCTGCCCATGAGAATGCAATTGGTGATTATCAAGCCCACATAGGGACCAAGCTGCTTACTGATAAGGGGTAGATTTGCTTGCAGGAAGATATCCACGATAATCACATAGGCAGCAATGATAAGCGTTTGCACCATCATACGTACGCTGCGGGGTATCCATGCACGAATCAGGGAAATTGTGAAACCGGACAAGGCAAGACAGAAGATAACTCCCAGCCCCATGATAAGGCTGTTCATCATCAGATTAGTTACTGCCAGAGCAGAGCAGATACCCAGTATCTGTCGCCAAACCGAGTTTTCCTTGAATGCGCTAACGATAAAGATGTCTTTCTTTGTCATGGTTGTACCTGCCTGAGGTATGCTGTGTAAGTCAGGTTCAGCTCATCCTTCAGCATCCTCGTAACACTGGTGGATGTTATGGTTGCTCCCGTTATCTGCTGAATTTGCATGGGTTTGCTTGCAGTTTGACCTTCGGGAATGTACTCGAAATCATTAATGTAATTTCCGGCATTGCCATCCAACTTTAGAACCTGTATATCGTTGAATTGAGCTAAAAACCACTCCTCTCCGATCCTTGCTCCTAAACCGGGAGTCTCCATTTGCTCGTAAATTGCCAAACCTTTTATGGTTTTAAAATCTGGAGACATGGCTACAAGCGCACGCATTGTCCCCCATAGCCCTTTGCCACCTATATCCACACAATAACCTAAGATGGTATCCTCAGCCTTGGCATAAAACACTCTCCTGTCCAAACCGGGTAATGAGCTTTCTGTTATGTAAGTATTATATGCGTTGGGGTAATCTTGTAGTAAATAGAAGGGTTTCATGCTAAGTGCCTGGCTAAGTGGTTCTGATAACAGGCTAAGTACTATCTTCTGATAGGAATCCTGTTTATAGGCACGTATCTTAGCTTCACTGCCGCGATACATGATTGCCAAAACACCTACAAACACTATGCAGGCGGCAAGCATGAACAAAATCGGATACAGCATGGTATCCTTGAAGCTTTTATCACTCATTTCTTTGCCCCGGTTTTGGATAGGCTTTCCACCCCGTAATCAATCAGGGGCATAAAAGAATTCGCCAGGAGCAGGGCAAACATAAAGCCCTCTGCAAACAGTGAGAAACGACGAATAAACACAGTTAAGAACCCAATTAGTACCGCATATATCCAAAGTGATATCTTGCCTTTGGGCTGGGAAACAGGATCAGTAGTCATGAATACTATCCCAAACATCGCTCCCCCGCTAAAGAGGAAATAAAGCGGGTTGGAAGCAGGATAAAAGATTGCATTGAAGATAAGAATACTTGCTGCTGTGCCCAGCATCGGTTGCCACTTTGCGGTTTTGGAAAAGATAAGGTACAAACCTGAGAGGATTATCAACAAAGCAGATGTCTCGCCCAATGAGCCGGGAACAATGCCTGTAAAAGCATCCGTTAAGCTATGCAATCCTACCACACCCATCCGCTGCTGATTTAAGATAGTGGCACCCGTTTCCATCGCTTTACTGTTGCTCCAGAAGGAGAACCCGCCGGGGAAACCGGTGAAGGGCTTTATCCAGGATATCGTCATCTGATTCGGGAATGAGATATATACAAAAGTGCGTCCCAGAATTGCCGGATTAAACATGTTAGTACCAAATCCGCCAAACACCATCTTTCCAAAGGCAATGGAGATTATGGCTGCTACTGCTGAAATCCATAATGGTATGGTAGGCGGAAGGGTCATTGCCACAAGCGTGGCGGTAACAAAGGCAGCCATGCTTACTTTTCCACCCTTCTTCTTGTAGATAAACAGGTATTCTGTTATGTAGGCAAAGATATTGGCTACTGCCACAACTGCCAAAACCCGCCATCCGAACAAGTATATAGCAAATAGCATAAGGGGAACAAGAGAGTATAACACCTTGTTCATAATCTGTTGTTTTAAGATTCTTTCAAACATAGCAATATCTCTTAATAAGGGTATACTGGCAAAGATGCGTCTAAAGTATCAGCCTGGGGTATGCTGCCCTTGCTTAGTATCAACTTTACAGAGGAGTTCTTATTTACTTTACTGCCCGAGGAGGGAATACAACGCATAACTGTGTTTACAGAATAGATGTCGGAATAGGTGGAATCCGCTACCAAGGTATGCAAACCTAAACTACGAAGTGTGATAATCACTTCCTGGAAAGGCTTTCCGATAATGGAAGGAACTGTTACCGTGGCAGAACCTTTGCTAACAACAAGATACACTGTGCCATCCTGCCTGATCTTTAGTCCCGGCTCGGGATGCTGTTCCAGAACTGTCTCTGCTGCAACAGTGTCGCTATACAGAGAGTCCTTCACCACTACATGTAACTTCTCGTCTTGTAATAGCCTCTTGGCTTGCAATAAACTAACACCCATCACATCAGGGGTAGCAATCTTAGGTGTTCTGCCCAATAATACGGGAAAGATAATCTGGCTGAAAACAAACGCTGTTACAATAATAATCCCCAATCCGATACCAAGTAGGTAACCAATTTTCTTTAGCTGCTCGTTTTTCATTTATGATCCTACTTTATGCGTTGAAGCTTTGCGCCAAAAGCACCATCCATATGATGGCGAAAAGGAACTGTCTTAAGATATCCGTTATCAGTGTATTGAGCAGGAATCGTTTGCGAAGCGTCAACTAACTCGAAACGCTTGTTTCTGGCGAGAAAGGACACAATCTGCTCTTCATTTTCCTGAGGATTCATGGTGCAGGTAGAATAAACCATAAAGCCACCTATTTTTACAAAGTTAGAGGCATAATCCAGTGCTTTTTCCTGAATCTTCAGCAATTCTGGAATATTTTGATGAACTTGCCAACGCAGGTCTGCCTTACGGCTAAATACACCCCATCCGGAGCAAGGGGCATCTACCAAGACACGATCGAAAGCCGGGGCTACGGGTCCATATTTGAAGGCATCGTTCACCACCAAGTTAATGTTTGTAAGCTGAAGCCTGTCTGCTGCCTGTTTCAGCAGCTTCATTTTATTGGGTATTTTATCCACAGCTATCACTTCCCCTGTATTAGCCATCAACTCCGATATATAGGTACATTTACCGCCCGGGGCTGAAAAGAGATCAAGGACGCTTTCCTCCTGCTTGGGAGCAAGAAGTTCCACCACCAAAGCAGCCGAAGTATCCTGCACGGAAAAGTAGCCCTCAGAGAAAGCAACATCATCTAACACTTCCATCGCTTTCGTAGTATGAAACATCATCTTGCTTGCCGTTGAGGGTGTTATCGTTATGTCTCGTTTCTGAAAATAAGTAACCAGTTTTTCCGGACTTGTGGCGGTGCTGTTAACCCTGATATGCAGTTCAGGATTCTCATTAAAATATAGTGCCAGATATTCGGTATCCTCTTCTCCCCAAAAGGCTATCCACTGTTTAATCAGCTCAGGAGGGAAGGAGTGTTCGTAGGCAATGCGTAGGTAAGGCTCGGATGGATACTGAACCTCCGGGTTGCGCAGGTAGTTCCGTAGTACAGCATTCACGAAATCTGCAATCTGAGGATTAAATAAGGTTTTGGCAAGCTCTACACTTTCATAAACAGCCGCATGCTCCGGTATAGAAGTTAAATACAATATCTGGTACAAAGCAGTATAGAGAATGATCTTTATCTTCAAATCCGTGGCGGTGAACTTCTTAGCATCGGTAAAGTTGGAAAGGATGTAATCCAGCTTCAAGCGTTGTTTTATAACGCCTTTCACCAAATTGTAATACAGCCCCACATCCTCACCGGTGCTTTTTAGTTTCTTAGCACGTTGCTGCAATAGGGCATCAGAGAAATCACCGTCTTTCAGCACCTTAAGAATTGTGGAGTAAGCTTCCTGGCGAAAGTTCATTTGCTCCTCTGATAGATGCGCTTAATGGTTTCCTTAATCAACGCTTCTGTGCTGTAGTTCTTTGTTTCTTCCCCCATCATACTAAGCTCCTTACGGATTTGGACAATGTTGAATCCTAATGATATCAGGGCAGTCTCCACTTCCGAGCAATTATCTATAGTGCCGAGATCAGTGTGTTCAATATGCTCTGCCAGCTTATGCACCGCATCCCTCAGTTCCACAATCAACCTTTGTGCCGATTTCTTGCCAATACCGGGTACACGCGTAAGCAAGCCTTCTTCCCCGGAATTAACCGCTCTCATAAAGGCGGGGATACTAAGCGTGGAGAGAATGGAGAGAGCAATCTTGGGACCTATACCGCTTATTTTGGTAAGCATCTGGAACAGCTCTCTTTCTGCCAAAGTGGCAAATGCAAAGATACGTATATCATCTTGGCTGATATGCAGATAGGTAAGCAAAGTACATTCCTTGCCAAGCTCAGGAAGTACTTCAAAGGTGCTGATGGGTATCTTTAGCTCCCACCCAATGCCCATTGTTTCTATAACAGCCATCACGGGGCTTTTATGGGTAAGGCTTCCCTTTATATATTGTATCATATCATCCACTTCATGCGGTTGTAATGGCAGGTAGCAATGGCAAGGGCATCGTAGGCATCATCACGACGAGGGCTTTCCTTCAGCTTATACAATTGATTTATCATATAGCGAACCTGAGTTTTGGTAGCGTTACCATTTCCAACCACGGATTTTTTTATTTCCCTGGGGCTATATTCCACCATGGGTATTCCCTTGGATTCCAGAGCAAGAAGAAGCACTCCGCGTGCATGACCCAGCGTGAATATACTCTTCACCTGCTTGTGGAAGAACATACTCTCTACGGATGCTATTTCAGGCTTGTATTCATCCAGCACGGCACACATCTGATCATACAAAGCTTTCAGCCTTAGGGAAAGGGTTTTTTCTTTGCTGACATCAATCGCATCACATCCGGCTGCAAGCACTTTTCTGCCTTCCATCTGGATCAAACCATAGCCACAATAGCGGCTACCGGGATCAATACCTATGATTATCACTTCTTGCTACTTAGGAGAGCGGTTTGCTCTCACGCAGTATAACATTATCCTTCTCGTTCGAGTTGCTCCATCACAGAGTCCGAAAGCTCATAATTAGCATACACTTTCTGAACATCATCAAGGTCTTCCAAAGTATCAATCAGACGCATCAGCTTTTCTGCCACATCATCTGCATTCACGGTAGTTTTGGGGATTCTGGTAAGCTCGGCGTTTATCACAGGAAAGCCTGCCTTCTCAAGATTTACTATCACAGCATGAAAATCTGCATGTGAAGTGAAAACATCGAAGTGATCATCAATCAGTTCCACGTCATCCGCACCGGCTTCGATGGCTTGCATCATGAATTCATCTTCATCCAAACCAACCGCAGGTACATTAAGGAATCCTTTCTGCTCGAAGTTCCACGATACAGCACCATTTTCTGCAAGGTTACCGCCGTATTTAGCGAAAGCATGTCTTAGCTCCGCTACACTGCGGTTTCTGTTATCTGTCATCACATCCACTACAATGCCAACCCCGTTATGCCCATAGCCTTCATAGGTTATTTCTTCGTATGCGGCACCTTCAATTTCACCGGTTCCGCGTTTGATTGCACGGTCGATGTTTTCTTTGGGCATGTTGGCTTCTTTGGCGGCACTTATAGCTGTGCGCAGACGAGGGTTCATTTCGGGGTCACCACTGGATTTTGCAGCTAAAATGATTTCTTTAACGATGCGGGTGAATATCCTACCCCGTTTGGCGTCGGTTGCGCCTTTTTTGTGTTTTATCGAACTCCACTTATTGTGTCCAGACATATAAACCTCTTCTCAATCTTAATCAAATCTCTTAAGTTTCATCAAAGCACAATCCCTGCTTTGCTGTCAAGAAAAAAGGGAAGCGTATGTTAGCCGCTTCCCGTATCGTATTATGTTACATGCTCCAATGCCAGAATAATTCCCGGTGTATTCATGATCTAATTATCTCTACCGTTGTGCATGTTATATTCAGCTTAAGCTTCAGAATCCTGCCAGGCTGCTACTACCTTCTGGGTAATATCTTCCGGCACCTTCTCGTAATGAGAGAACTTCTGGGTAAAGCGTCCGCGACCCTGAGTAAAGGATTTTAACGCAGGATAGTATGCGAACATCTCTGCCATTGGCATCTGAGCGTTCAGGTACTGCTTTTTACCGCGCTGTTCCATACCCATGATGCGTCCTCTGCGTGTGGATATGTCACCCATCACATCGCCCATATATTCGCTGGGAACTATTATCACTATCTCGTGAATAGGCTCAAGCAATATGGGTTTACATTTCTTAAAGCCTTCTTTTAGTGCCATGGATGAAGCAATTTTGAAAGCCATTTCAGAGCTATCCACATCGTGGTAACTGCCGTAATATACTTCCACTGCTACGTCCACAACCTGATAACCGGCTATGATACCCTTTTCCATGGTTTCCACAAGACCTTTCTCGATAGCAGGCACGAAGTTTGAGGGAATAACTCCACCCACGATGGCATTAATGAACTGGAATCCTTCTCCGCGTTCGGTAGGTTTAATACGGAAGTACACATCGCCATACTGTCCGCGTCCACCGGATTGCTTTTTATGTTTGTAATTGGATTCGGCACTCGCCATGATGGTCTCTTTGTAAGGGATACGCGGTTCTTTTAGCAGTGAATCCACTTTGTAACGGTTTTTCAGCTTCTTCAGCACTAACTGCAATTGCTGATCTCCCATACCGGAAAGAACATTCTCGTGAGTTTCCACGTTTAGTTCATAACGAATAGTTGGGTCTTCTGCGATAACACGTTGCAAAGCTGAACCAATTTTATCTTCGTCGGATTGATTAACTGCTTTCAGTGCCTGCCAGGTGGTTGTGGTAGGCAGTTCCACCGGAATCATGGCTTTGGTGGAATTAGGTGCCACTAAACTGTTCATCACTTTGGCGTTTTTCAGTTTCACCAAAGCACCGATATCACCGGCTTTAATCTCGTTGCAGTCGCTACGGGTTTTGCCAAGCATATAGTACATATTACCAATTTTATCCTTGGCATCCTTTTCCGGGATAAAGATCTCCGTGCCCGTTTTTATGGTTCCCGAAAACAAGCGTACATAAGCAAAATCACCCATATTGGGATCAGCATACAGCTTGAAAGTATAGCCAAGTAACTCACCGGTGGGGCTGGCAATAAACTTTGCGGGTTTATCATCATCAAGAATATCCATTTCTGCTGCATCAGCAGGAGATGGCAGATAGGCAACTATGCCGTCTAAGAAAGACTGAACGCCTACTCCGGTTGAGGCTGAGCACACAAAAGATGGAGATATTTCGCCTGTTGCAACTGCTTTCTTCAGTCCGGCTATCAGCTTGTCTTCGCTAAGCTCCATATTCTCCAGAAACTCGTTTAAAAGCTCTTCGTCAGTTTCTGCTACTGCTTCCATAAGGTGCATACGCGCATCTTCCACAGCTCCGGTCATATTGGCAGGAACTTCGCCTTCCACGCCGTTACGATAAGCTTTTTGCTTAATTACATCAACGATACCCTCAAAAGCACCTTCTTTTCCGATAGGAATGTGCACTTTTACGGGCTTTATTTCGGTGTTATCTGCAATTGCTTCCAGTGTTTTATCATAATCTGCATGTTCATTGTCTATGCGGTTAACGATAATAACTTTGCCCATTTTGCGCTTTTCGATCTGCTCGATAGCAAGCTCTAAACCCACTTCATATCCGCCGGTTGCATTTGCCACGATCAGGGCATTTTCCACCGCCGGAAGGGCAACTATGGCATCACCCACAAAATCAGGGTAACCGGGAGCATCGAGGATGTTTATCTTGTGATCCTTGTAGTTTACAAAGCCGATAGAGAGCCCCAGGGACATCTTCTTGGCTGCTTCCTCGGGATCAAAATCCATCACAGTATTGCCTTCGTCAATCTTGCCCATGCGTGTGGTGCTGTGGGTTAAATGAAATATCTGTTCAGCCAGGGTTGTCTTGCCTGCTCCACTGGCACCTATGAACAAAAGATTGCGTATTTTTTTCATGTCGTAGTCTTTCATGTTATTCCTCGTATTTTTATCTCATTTTGTTATCTACAATTTAACTGTGTCAGACCATATATTTAAAACTTGCCTATACGTCAAGCCTTTTCGTTGATTATGTTACATTGCCCTTTGCTCCCCACCTTCTCACCTCTATACAACCTGTTACAGACCGATATCCCACCCATAACCCTCCCATATCCGATACGGGAGGGTTATGGGTGGATTACCCCTGGCATGCAGACTAAGTTCAGATAAACAGCTCTGAACAACTAAAGAAAACACAATCAGCGTAACTCCCCTTGCAGTGCAGGAACATAGCTCTTCCTCCCTTTCATCCACCTAACAACTGCAACATCCAACAACCGGATAGCTACCGTGTATCCTGCGTATTATGCAAGAATCGCGGTAGCTGCATGCAGGGAACAAGCATCAGTTATTAGGTGGGAGAGGCAGGGATACAAATAGAAATTTCTTGACAATAGAACGCATGTACTGAAAATACCTTTGCTTGTTTTCCGAACCTATATTATGGTTCTTAATATGGTGCCTGATGCTTTGTATTCGGGCATTTGTTGATAATCGTAGTATGGTTCTTGTATCTTATATGTACCTGTTAGCTTACGTGAGTATAAAGGGAAGAAATATGAAGTTCAAAGCATTCTTGGTTGCCCTGTTGTTAATGTCCCTATTCATTGTGCATGCCTTTGAGGAAGTTACGGAAGCAGAAACCAAAGCACGTAAGAAAAAAGAACTGGATGCCTTGGCAGAGAGATTCAAGGCAGAGACGGGGTTTACGGGTGACATTATTCAGGATTATGACAATTACAAAATGAGAGTTTTAAGAGGCAAATTCTCAGACATCAGTTTCCCTAATCTTACAGACACATTGGCAATACGGCGTGAATGCGATGCCATAGTTGAGATGATAATACCTTATATTGGTTGTCCGAGCTTAACTTTGACTAAGACTTTTATAGGCTACAACAACACATCTATGCAAACATATTATCAGCAACTGGTTCATGGCTTCGGTTTTGAATGGTCAGGGGGGCTCAGTATTGATTACACTTCGGATATGGATAGAGTAAAAATAGTGGATGGTATAATTAGAAAAGACATCCCTCCTGCCAGGGTTAAATACACATTTCCCCAAGCCGTAGAGATCGCAAGGCAGCATTATATCAATGTTCTTGGGTACCCCGATACCTTATCTTTTAAAAACCCTAATAGTAATGATTTGAAATATCCCGGCTCACTGTTTTTAAAAACTATTTATTATAATGGCACAAAGTATGTATATGACAAAGGGCAATATGTACTTTGCCATATATTTGGGATATCAGTCCCCTATGGGATAGCTGGATATCGTGCCGCATACATCGATGCGCAAACCGGAGAAGTGTTTAAAATCGTTGATGATAGCATTCATTAAGGCAAGGGATGCCTAATTAAGGAAAAAACAATGAAGACTAAAGCAATTGTAGTTGTCCTGCTGTTAATGTTCATATTCATTGTACCTGTCTATGGTGAAGATACAGAAGCGGAACAGTGGGAAAAAGTGCGGCAGATGGAACAATTGGCGGAGAGATTCAAAGCAGAAACGGGGTTTACGGGGGAATCAATCAATATCGATAATAGCGGTAGGATAAAAAGCGTAACAGGTACTTTTCAAGGCATTTCAGTCCCTGTTATACCAGACACTCTGGTCATAAGGCAGGCTTTCACGTCAATTAGAAATAGGATCACACCATTCGTCGATGCACCAATTGAACAATTACAGAATAATCGGGTTTACAGAGTGGGTAATTTTTGGACTTCAAGCTTTGAACAGGTAATCAATGGCTATAAAGTACATAATGGAAGATTAAGCATAACATACTCACTCCAAAGGCGCACTTTCAATGTAGCTAATTCTACAATAATAATCCCATACAGCACATTAGTATCAAAACTAAGTTATGAAGATGCGTTAGGGATTTTTAACAGCAATGTAGATAATGCTTTCAAACTTAATGATGTTCCGCTTTCTAGATTGTTTGCTTCAAATGTGTATTGCGATGTTAACAAATACAAAGATGACGAAAATCCTGAATATCGCTTATGTTGGCTCATTGGAGTTGAAAAGACAATGGCAATTGATGCAATTACCGGTGAAATATATTACAATGTATTCACGGAGTTGGTGCATCTTTCTAAGCCTGCAAAGAGTGAAGCTGTAGATGCTTCTTCTGATAAGGATGTAAAACAATGAAGCTTAAGACACTATTAGTTATCTTGCTGTTAATGTCCCCATACGTCGTGAATGCTTTTGGCGAGGTTGCGGATGCTGAACATTGGGAAAAAGTCCATCAGTTGGATCAATTGGCAGAGAGATTCAAGGCGGAAACGGGATTTAGGGGAGAGATTAGCCATAATGGAGCATTGTCTCACCTTGGAATATTTAGGGGTAAGTTTGCCGATATCCCATTCTCTGCTGATGCAGACACTTTAACTTTTAGACAGGCATGTGACAGGATTATTGATAGACTTCTACCCTACACATTAGCTACCCGAAGCCAATTAACCACAAGTAGAATTAGTAAAGGCAATGGAAGAATCGAAACTGAATATTACCAAACGGTTAATGGATATAAAGTGGAAGGCGGAGGTTTGTTATTAATAGCATATGATGTTGGAAGGAGCAGATTCTCTATTAGTAATGGCACTGTGGAATTGCCGGATGAACCTTTGGGCATTATAATCTCAGAATATGAAGCAGAATTGATCGCCCTTAAGGACATGAATGATGAGCACTGCATCTTGGCGAAAGTGTACAATCTGTTTTATAGCAAGGAGGGTTCTGACTCTTATTACCTGGCATATTTTGTCATCGTCGACAGTAACAAGCCACCTCTTTATGATTACTATGTTTATTGGATTGACGCCATCAATGGAAGGATAAGAAAAACAGAAGTAGCCGAACGTTATGAATAGGATGAAGATCATGTGGTGTCCTGTTGCTAATGTCCATATTTGTTGTGCACGCCTTTGGGAGAATAGTATGGGTTGGAACACCGGATTTATCCGGTTGGCACTGCCGGATTTATTCGGCACAACAAATCCAATGCCAACTCAAGTTGGCAGTTCCAACCGAATGAATTCGGTGTTCCGTATATTGATGTTCTGAGGTTGTTATGCAATATAGACTTTACTATCGGCGTAAATTGCCACATTATCAGCCTAAACAAGGAGTGTTCTTTATCACATTCAGGCTGGCTTTTGATATTCCGCAGAAGTACTTGCATGCCCTGAACGACTTTAGAGCTAATTTGAACGATGATACAGAACCATACGATAGAGAAAGCAAGGTTCTCAACAAGAAAAAGATGATTGCTTTTATGGACGATGCCTACAACGAATGCCCTTCAGAACTCTCCTTAACTGCTGATCCCCGGGTGGCAAAACAAATTGGCGAGAAGATAATCTCCTTGAGTGACAGCATGTATTATCTTTATGCCTATACAATTATGCCCAATCACGTACATCTTGTGATTAAACCCAATACGGAAGGGGATAATGCAGTTAGTTTGGCAGATATAATGAAGCAGATTTAGGGTGCCACCGCCAGAAGCATTAACATGATACTAAACAGGACGGGAAGTATTTGGTATCATGAATATTATGACTATTGGGTGCGAAACCAGGAAGAACTGTACCGGATAATTGAGTACATCAGGCAGAATCCAGTGAAGGCTAAGCTGGTGGATAAGCCGGAAGATTGGGAGTTTACTTTTGTTAATCCGGACTTGCTTTCGGGGGAGTGAATGATGACGTGCCAACTGAAGTTGGCAGTTCCAACCGAATGAATTCGGTGTTCCACGAGGCGATGTTCATGTGTGGCAGATAGAAAGTTGTTGACGGAATTAGCTCTCTGAATTGCAATGCACTCAGAAATGAAGCCGTATGCTTCTGCCTTACTGCCTGATGTGCTCGTAAGGCTGTGAAACATAAATACTAAAGATGAAATCTTTACTGTGAAGCAGGCGGAATTCTTAAAACGAGAATGCCGCCTGTTTCATTTCCGGTAAGAAGGAGGTTCTTATAATCCGGATCAAAAAAGGAAAGGCCAGAACCAAAGAAGTGGTACCAAAAGAACGCATTAACAACCAAATCAATGCGGACAAGGTACGCTTGATTGGTGCTGACGGCAAACAAATTGGCATAGTCTCCATTCGTGAAGCCCTGCGCAGAGCAGAAGAAGCTGAACTCGATTTAGTGGAGATATCCCCCAATATAGACCCGCCGATATGCCGTATTTTGGATTTTAGCAAATACTACTTCGAGAAAGAGAAGAAAGCCAAAGAAGCTCGAAAAAAACAGCACGAAGTGGAAGTGAAGGAAATTAAGTTTGGACCTAATACCGAAGAGCACGACTTTAACTTCAAGAAAAACAACGCCATCAAATTCCTTAAACAACACAACAAGGTGAAATTCACAATAAGATTCAGGGGACGCCAGATGGCACACAAAGAGCTTGGTTACCGGGTTCTGGATAAGCTGAAAGCTGAACTTGCCTACATCGTGGATATTGATAGCGAGCCGGTATCGGATAGAAACCTGCTTTCCATGGTTGTTTCCCCGAAGAAGGAAATAGACCGCATCCTTGGCAAAGAAGCAAAACCAGGTGAAGTGGTTTCCGAAGGAACAGATGCTCCTGTTTTGGAACCTGTAGCCGAAGTAGTGGAACCAATAGTAGAAGCTGTGGAATCCGTTAGCCCCAAAGCCCCTGAAACAGATAAGGAATAACACCAGAATATAGATAGCCCATAAAGCTAAGGTAAGAACATTCAGCCGCATTGTGGCTGTGAGATTTAGTATAAAACTAAGGAGATAAACATGCCCAAGATCAAAACTAACAGATCTGCTGCCAAACGATTCAAGGTTACCGGATCGGGCAAGATTGTGCGTCACCACGCTAAGAGCGCACACATCAAAACTAAGAAATCACCTAAACTGAAACGTAACCTTCGCGCCAGCGCTATCGTCCGCAAATGTGACGAAAGCAGAGTTTACCGGATGCTGGGACTTTAAAAGAGGAGATAAGAAATGCCAAGAAGTACAAATAATGTCGCAGCCCACCGTAGAAGAAAAAAATACATGCTTAAAGCCCGGGGCTTTTTCGGTTGCCGGAGTAAAACATATCGTGTAGCCAGACAAACCGTTGAACGCGGTATGGCTTTCTCATTTGCTCACCGCAAGCTGAAAAAACGCCAGTTCCGCAGACTTTGGATCACCCGTATAAACGCAGCCTGCCGTATCAACGACATGAGCTACAGCAAGTTTATAAATGGCTTGAACAAAGCGAATATAGATGTTAACCGCAAGACTCTTGCACACCTTGCCTGGCACGATGCACCTGCCTTTGCAAAGTTGGTAGAAATAGCTAAAGGCTTGTAAATCAGTTTACAGGTGACAGGGTACAAGTAAGAGGTTCGAGGTTGCAGGTTACAGAGCCTGCTTAACACAATACAGAGGAATTAGCATTGCGAGAGCAGTTGAACGAATTAGTACGGCAAGCCGAAAGCGATATTCTGGCTTGCCAGAACCCTAATGATGTAATGAACGTTAAGGCACAGTATTTGGGCAAGAAAAGCCTGTTGAACGGTCTTTTTGCCCGTTTACGTGAGCTTCCGCCTGAAGAGCGTCCTGCCTTCGGTAATCAGATTAACGAAAGCCGAAACCGGATTGAAGCCTTACTGGAAGCTCAAAGCACTAAGGTGAAAGAAGCCGCCTGGAACACACGCGAAGGCGGCAAAGCAACCGATATGTCCATGCCTGGCATCACAAGCTCCAGAGGTGGGTTTCACCCTTTAACCATTATCCGCCGTGAGATTGATGATGTGTTTCTTAGCATGGGTTTTGAGATTGCAGAAGGGCCGGATATCGAAGATGACTTTCATAATTTCGATGCCCTTAACACCCCTGCAGACCATCCTTCCCGCAATCTTGCAGATACTTTTTATCTGGAAGACGGCAGTTTATTGCGCTCCCAGACTTCAACTGTGCAAATACGTGTGATGGAAAGCTATCCACCTCCCATCAGGATAATCTCTCCGGGACGCTGTTATCGTAACGATAAACCAGATCCCTCCCACTCTCCGGTTTTCCATCAGGTGGAAGCATTGGTAGTGGATAAGGGAATAAGTTTGGCGGATATGACAGATACACTGTCACAATTCGCTTCCATAATGTTTGGAGCTAACGTGGGTAGCCGTATCCGTCCTCATTTCTTCCCCTTCACAGAGCCAAGCGCAGAGATGGATATCTCTTGCGTGGTTTGTGGCGGAGCAGGTTGCAGAGTATGTAAACACTCCGGGTGGCTGGAAATGGGCGGTGCCGGAATGGTGGATCCCAATGTGTTCAAGACTCTTGGGATAGATTCTGAAATATACACAGGTTTCGCTTTTGGCTTGGGTATCGAGCGTATTGCCATGCTAAAATATAACATCCCTGATATGAGAATATTGTTCGAGAACGACTTACGCATGCTACGCCAGTTCAAAGGAGAATCACGATGAAGATATCCTTAAACTGGTTGGCTAAATACATTGATCTGCCTGATTCGGTTACCGAACTGGAGAAGCTGCTTACCTTCGCCGGAATTGAGGTGGAGGGTGTTAAGCACATACCTGCACTTCAGGAAAGCGTATTCAGCGCAAGAATCGTCTCAGCTGAAGCAGACCCCAAATCCGACCATTTGCATTGCTGTAAAGTGGATATTGGTGATTACCCCTATAATGACAAGACCGAAGACGGATTGGTTCAGGTGATTTGTGGTGCTCCCAATTGCCATGCGGGGATGATGGCTCTCATTGCTATGCCCGGTACAGTGTTGCCGGAATTCACTATTGCCAAGGCAAAGATACGCGGTGTGGAATCGCATGGAATGCTTTGTTCCGAAAAAGAACTTGGCATCTCAGACAATCATGCCGGTATAATTGAGTTGCCAGAGGACACCGCAATCGGATTAATGGCAAATGAGCTTTATGAGCTACCGGATACGATATTTGAACTGGAGATAACCCCTAACAGACCTGATTTACTCGGTTATATAGGTATAGCAAGGGATCTATCGGCTAAGCTGAATATTGCGCTAAGGCTGCCTGTGATACAGATACCTGAACCGAAGTTTCCTGCGGGTGAACTGCCATTAACCCTTGTAAACGAAGATACTGAGCTGTGCCCAAGATATACTGCCCGTTTGTTCCGTAATGTTCACATAACACAGTCTCCCCTATGGCTGAAACGTGCATTGATAAAATCGGGATTAAGACCTATCAATAACCTGGTGGATATCACTAATTTCGTGTTATTGGAGTATGGACATCCATTGCATGCTTTTGATTACGATAAGCTTGCCCCTTTGCCCAGTGGAGATACTCATCCTGCTATCGTTATCCGCAAGGCTATTGCCAAAGAGCCTATCATGGCTTTGGATGGTAAAAGCTACAATTTGGATGGCGATGAACTGGTTATAGCAGACGGGGAGAAAGCTTCGGCACTTGCCGGAGTAATGGGTGGGAACCTTTCAGCTATAAGCGACAGCACAACAAGAATTGTGCTGGAGAGTGCTGCTTTCCATCCCGGTTCTGTGCGTAAAACATCTTACAAGCATAAAATCAGCACAGATTCGTCCTACCGCTTTGAGCGTCATTTAAGCGACCATGCCACTACGAATGCTTCTTTAAGGGCAACACAACTTATTTGCGAACTGGCGCAAGCCGAGCTTTGCGAAGCTGTGTACGATGATTGGCAGAAACCAACAGTAGCGTTGGTTCTGGGTATCAGACCAGCCCGATATGAACAGGTGATCGGCTATTATCTGGATGGAGATACCATTAAGGACTATCTGGAGAAGTTAGGCTTGAGGTTCATCCAATATGGAAACTGGAAGCCGGGTGCCATATCTGACATCAGTGAAGTGTATTGCCATCATGGTGAAGAAATCAAGCAGGGCTTAACTGAGTTCTCCGAACAACCGGATTGTATTCATACCTTGTATTTCGAAATCCCCACTTCAAGAGTGGATTTGGAAAGAGAGATTGATCTTATTGAAGAACTGGCAAGGCTGGATGGTTACGATAAGGTTCCGGTTAAAACTCTGCCGGGCAGAATCATGGACCGGCACGCTTACAAAACCATGCGCCAGATTACAGATTACATAGTTTCCAGAGGATGTTTTGAAACCCTGAATTACAGTTTTACCGATCCGGATACGATGGCAAAACTGGGATTTCAGGAGTCTGATCCAGAAATGCAGATGATAAGGCTTAGGAACCCACAAAGCGGGACAATGAGCGTTATGCGCACCTCCCTTATCCCTCAGTTGCTGCAGAACCTTGTTTACAACCTAAATCGGGGTGAGCGAAACGTTAAGCTGTTTGAGCTTGGAAAAACCTATTTCAAAATAGCAGGAAAACACAGCGAACCTATGCATCTCAGTGCCATTTTTACAGGATTAAACCGCGAAGAAAACTGGCAGGATAAATCAATTCAGCTTGGTGCTACAACCCTTAAAGGTATCTTGGATGAGCTGTTTCTTTTACTTGGTGTTCATAACTGCGCATGTGCCCCTGCAAATAGACCATTTCTAAATAAGCAGGAGAACGCCTCTTATACTGTTTATAAGCAGGAAGTGGGATATTTTGGAAAACTGTCTGCTACTGTTGCAGAGAGCTTTGGAATTGATCTGATAGAGTTGAAGCAGGATTTGTGGATATTGCACTTAGACGTGGATAACATTGTTGAGATAACTCGTAACAGGAAAATGAAGTTCAGCCCCATACCTCGTTATCCCGCAGTAACCAGAGATATTTCTTTCCTGATAGCAGACAATGTTGGCTACAGTGAGATTGAGGCATGCGTAAAAGGAGTCGATTGCAGTCTGATAGAAGAAGTGAAAGTGTTTGACGAGTATCGCGGAAAGCAAATACCTGCGGGACATCGCAGCCTTTCAATTCATGTAAAATTTCAAGATACAGAAAAAACATTGACAGATGAGCGTATAGATCATCTTGTCGATTTAGTTAAAACTAAACTAACAGAAACTTGGCAAATAAACTTGAGGTAATAAATTATGGAAAGCCACGTAGTAAACCTACAGGACAAGATTCAGAAACTAATTGATCAATATACTCTGGACAAAAAGAAACTGGAAGCCTTGGAAGCACAGAATAAGCAGCTTACTGAAGAGAACTTCCAGTTATTCAGTCAGATTGAAGAAAGCAGCTTAAACAGCAACGAACAAGCTGAGAAGCTTAAAGTCCTGCAAAGTGAATTTAATACCATGGAAAGCAGATACAATGATCTACAGAAAATGCTTTCCGGCTTCGAAAGCATCGCAGAAGGTGCAATTCAGAAAATTGACAGTATTTTCCCCCTTATTGAAGGCGGGGAATAAATCATGCAATCTGTTGAAGTGGAGATATTCGGGCGACGCTTTCGTCTGCGCAGCGATGATCCTCTGCGCACTAAAAGAGTAGCTGACGAGATAAATCGTCAAATCGGGGAGTTAACCGAAAACTATGATAACCTCGATTTTACTAAACTCCTTCTACTGATCTGCCTTCAACAACAAGAACAGGTTTTATTACTTAGCGACAAGAATATCGAGCTTAGCTCGGATCTTGAGCGCATGAATCAAATGATCTCGATGATCATACCAGAAGTTTAATTGCCTGCAGAATTCGTGATATGAGTTGCATAAAAGCTAATGAAATATCGGGAATCAAGCCATGAGTGGCGTGCGTGCCGGCGTGATCCGGATACATAAAGCTCACAAGGTAGATACCCACTTAATGCTTGGCTTTGTAAGGACAAGCATACACGGTTCAAGCGGGCACTTTTAATCGCTTTGGGGAACCAAAGCTTCATAGATTTACTAAGAAGGATTGATTAATGAATATGATAAATCCCTACCTTGCTATTGTCATTGGGGTAGTAATTGGATTTGTAATTGCGCTGTTTATCTATATGATGCGCCGCAACAGCACTTTCAAGCTTATATCTCAAGCCACTCAAATAGCCGAAGACATCAAAAAAGATGCCAAGCATGAATCCGAAAATGCTAAGAAAGCTGCTCTCCTCGAAGCTCGCGAAGAATGGTTTAAACAAAAACGGATTATGGATGAAGAAATCAAGGAGCGTCAAAAGGAATTGCGCGTTCAGGAAAAGAAATACAACGAACGTCTTGGTAGCCTTGATAAGAGGCTTGATTCTCTGGACAAAAAAGAAACCAACCTCACTGAACAAGAAAGAAAGCTGAAATCTAAAGAAGACGAGCTAAGCTTGAAGAAAAACGAGTATGAGGTTATTGTAGCTGAACAGAAGAACAAGCTGGCTGAAATTGCAGGGCTTTCTCGCGAAGAAGCTACTGCACGTTTGCGGGAGGAGCTAATCTCTCAAGCCAGGCAGGTTGCAGCAAATGATGCACGTATAACTATTGAGCAGTTAAAACTGGATGCAAATAAGAAAGCCGCAGAAATACTATCTACCGCTATACAACGGATGGCAGTGGATCATGTATCCGAAACCACAGTATCGGTAGTATCACTTCCCTCTGATGAAATGAAAGGACGCATAATTGGTAGGGAAGGTAGAAATATCCGCACATTTGAAAAAGCATCCGGGGTAGATTTGATTATCGACGACACTCCTGAAGCAGTTGTGCTTTCCTGTTTCGATCCCGTACGCAGAGAAATTGCACGCTTATCTTTAGAAAAGCTGATTTCAGACGGACGAATCCATCCGGGTAGGATCGAAGAAGTAGTAGCCAAAACCACCAAAGAAATGGAAGAGACTCTTATGAAATTTGGTGAAAAGGCTGTATTGGAAACCAATATCCACAATATCTCACCCAACCTGATTAAGGTATTAGGCAGGCTTCATTACCGCACCAGCTACGGTCAAAATGTTTTACAACACTCCATCGAGGCTGCGTGGATTTGTGGCATGCTTGCAGCAGAGCTTGGTTTGGATCAGGAAATAGCCCGACGCACCGGTATGCTGCACGATATAGGTAAGGCTGTTGATCACGAATTCGATGGCACCCATGCACTCATCGGAGCTAATCTTGCCCGCAAGAATGGTGAAGGAAAACTGATTGTTAATGCTATTGAGGCTCACCATGAAGAAGTGGAAGCAACTTCTGTTTACGCTGCACTTGTGCAAGCTTCTGATGCTATTTCCGGTGCGCGTCCCGGTGCGCGTCGTGAGATGCTGGAAACATATATGCAACGACTTGCCAAGCTGGAAGAAATTGCCAACTCAGTGGAAGGAGTTAGCAAATCTTACGCTATCCAGGCAGGCAGAGAGTTGCGTATAATTGTCGAACCAGGTGTTGTTGATGAAGGCACTACTGCTTTGTTAGCTACTGAAATTGCTGCTTCGATCGAGAAGCAGGTGCAATATCCCGGACAGATTAAAGTTACTGTTATCCGCGAAACCCGTCAGATAGCTATGGCTAAATAGATGAGAATACTCTTCTTTGGCGATGTCTTTGGCAAAGCCGGAAGACAAGCTTTGTTTACTGCATTACCCGGCTTGAAGCAAGAATTCAAGCCGGATTTTATTATAGCTAATGCAGAGAACCTTGCAGACGGAAAGGGATTAACGGAGAAAACCCTGCATCCGATCTTTAATGAAGGAGTGGACGCGGTTACCGGCGGCAACCACTTGTGGGACAGAGCCGATTCTCTAGATTACATTCGTAGGGAAATTCGCATAGTTAAACCTATGAACTACCCCCCTACAATTCCGGGTAACCCATATCATGTGCTTGAAAAAGGTGAGCTTAAACTTGGAATAATTTGCCTATGCGGACAGACTTATATGCCATCCTGCGATAGTCCCTTTTTAACTTTGGAGCATTTCCTTACCGAACAACACGATGGTATTCCGATACTATTGGATTTTCATGCCGAATCAACCAGCGAAAAACGTGCCATGGGTTGGTATGCTGATGGAAAGCTGTGCGCCGTTATCGGCACACATACGCACATCCAAACTGCTGATGAAGAGATTCTTCCCCTAGGCTGTGCTTATGTCACTGATGTTGGCATGACTGGAGCTCATGATAGCGTGATTGGGATTAAAAAAAACATCATTGTCGATAAGTTCCTTACTTCTATCCCCAATCGGTATGTAGCATCTGATCTTGGTCTTCAAATAAATGCTGTTTTCATAGAGACAGATGATGAGACCGGAATAGCTACGGATATAACCCGTATAAAGCGGGACTTACAGTAGTAAAAACATGTATAAAAGTCTGGAGTTTTCATGGAAAAAGTCCTAAGCGGTAAGCCGGTATCTTCGTTACTAAATAAAGCAGTGAATAAATTGATATCTGAGTATGGAATAAACCCCCAAATGCAATTGATACAGGTTGGTGCTGACCCCGCTTCTGCTTACTACGTGCAGAGTATCATTACAAATGGGAAGAAGCTTGGCTGTGGCATTGATCTGCTCCAACTTCCTGTCAATACAACCGAGCAGGAACTCCTAAACTGTTTGTCCGCAGCTAATACGAACCCGGCTATAGATGGGATAATGATCCAAAAACCTCTACCCAAGCATATCAGCGATTCTGTAATCAATAATGCTATCAATCCAGCTAAGGATTTGGATTGTCTGCACCCAATGAATTTGGGCAAGATAATGATGGAAGCTGATGGATTTCTACCCTGTACACCGGCAGCTGTTTACTACCTGATGCGCTACTATGAGATAGACCCCGTTGGCAAACATGTGGTTATACTGGGGCGTAGTAATGTGGTGGGCAAACCTATGGCAAACATATTGCTCTGGAAAAGAGCTTTTGCCAACGCCACTATCACCGTTTGTCACAGCAAGACTTCCAACTTGGCTGATATTACAAATAGCGCAGACATTCTTATCTCTGCCATTGGCATTGCAAACTATGTAAATGCCAACATGATCAAAGAGAATTCTGTTTTATTGGATGTGGGCATAAATGAAATAGAAGCACAGGATGGCAGCACTATCTATACCGGTGATATCAATTATAATGACTGCATTAATAAGGCTTTAGCTATCACCCCTGTCCCGGGTGGAATTGGCAGAGTCACCACTGCTGTATTGTATCTAAATCTTGTAGCAGCCTGCTTGAATCACAGAGGCTTAAACAAAACTATTGACGAATATATCACACTCATTTTTAATGCCAACCAGTAAGATAATTATCCAGATGTTTGGGAGGAATGATGCAAATTAAGAGTGTAAAACTCTTGTCAGTCATATTGATGATGCTAACAATAATGCTTGTTTTAGCAGGCTGTGGCAAGTCTGGCAACCGCTTGGGAAACCAAGCCCCGGAGATAAAAATAACTTCGTTTGAAGGTTGGGATAGTACATACGTCTCAGCAGGATACGACACTACTCTCGTGTACAGCTTCCATCAGCGTGTGTATTGGCACGCCTGGGATAAAGACGGTACTATTGCCGGTTATGCATTCCGTGTTTTAGACGAAAACAATGATCCCATCGTTACTCCCGGTTACGAGTATCTTGCTACCGCAGTGGATAATTTAATCCCCCAGAATCTGCTTGATCTTGACCCTAAAGGTGGATGGGTTATTCACTATCTACCCGGTGAAGACCAATCTAAACCTTTGGATGATAGTGCTACTCGCCGTACAATCTGGACTTCCGATAAATATGCTGTGATCAATTTCCCTGCGGCTGATGTTAACGGCGAACCACTTAATCGAGCCAGCAGGTTTGAGGTTGTTGCAATTGATAACCGTGGTGCCATTACACCCGATGTAGCATGGCGCAATTTTACCACTACTTCAAATCGTCCCACCTGCACACTATCCACTACCAAGGGAAAACCCTACGGAGGTAGTGTTGGAGCAGGATTAAAGCTTAGTTTTGCTATGAACGATACCGACCCATTCCTTCCTATTACTCCCTTCCGTTATCAATTCCAAATGATGAAAACTGATTTGCTTGGTAATGTTATCACTCCTCCCGAAAGCTTGGTATGGATAGATACCAAAACTCAGACTGTTGAACCGGGAACTATGCTAACAATTGGTGAATTCCTGATAAACATAACCTCTAATCCTCCTCTCAAGTATGATTATGATGCCAACGGGAATCAAGTTTCTCTTACCAAGGTAATCGCCCGTGCAACAGACATGGCGGGAATAGTCTCAGTACCTGATACTAACTCCGTCATTCGCTTCCGAGTAAAGAAAGGATTCAGCCCCAAAAGCCTTATCTATGGGCCGAAAACCTACGCTATGGGAGATTATCATTACGAAGACTGGGGTGATAGCTCAACTCCTGAAGTTCTTCCCACACAATATGCTCAGGGTGGTCAAAGATGGGCTACTCCTCTATTCAAAGACCTGGATGATAAATATACTGCTGTTTACTCCAATAATCTAAAATTATGGATTAGATGGGGATGGCTGGGCGAGTATTATAATGAAGGAAATGTGCCCTACGACGAGAATGTGCCTTATGGTAAGAAGGTTGATGTTGTCGTTGATAGAGCTACCGGAGTCAATTACTTCAGCGAAATCACCTATTTCCACGTCCGTTATGATAATGATTACTACAAGTTCCCACCATATGACCACCTAAAAATCCAAGATGCCAATGGTGATTGGTGGCTGCGCATACCGGTAGGTTCTGTAATTGGACAATCAATCCTCTTAACCGGATTCCCTGTACCTCCTGA
This sequence comes from Candidatus Cloacimonetes bacterium HGW-Cloacimonetes-3, assembly GCA_002840645.1. Lineage (GTDB taxonomy): Bacteria > Cloacimonadota > Cloacimonadia > Cloacimonadales > Cloacimonadaceae > Cloacimonas. The sequence goes on along the minus strand of PHBO01000015.1, from coordinate 28,143 downwards.
TGATATGCCGGGAGAGCACGTATTCCAAATAGCTTGTGAAGACTTGCAGGGGATTGTTGATCCCATTCCGGCTGAGTTTAGGTTTTATCTGCATAAATTAATTCCTCCTTCTGCACGTAGTGGGATATTAGTGATTGATGATGATTTACCCCAAGATAATTACTCTCCCCAAGTTGCAGTTCAGAGCTTTTATGAATCATTATTCTCTGAATACACGGGAACAATTCGCTTTGTTAATCAATCCTATCCTAAAGCTCAACCATTACCTATTATGTTTGACACTTTCTCTGATGCCAGAAAACGGCAAATCGCTTTCAGTGAATTACAAAAATACAAACTAGTGGTTTATCACAACGATAATCCAGCCAAGATGGGCGGATTCATTGATATAGCCGATGCTTTGACATTGTATATGTTAAATGGGGGCAACTTGGTTGTATCACACTCCAGCCAGATTAAATCCATGATGGATGCATTATCGCCCACCGGATCAAGAAGCACATTAAAGAACTACATGGGGTTCGTTGATAGCCCAAGTGAAATACAAAACCTGGGATCATCTGTCACGAACAACCCTTTCTTTAACAATGCAGTGGCAAATGCTACAGGTTTCGCCGATGTTGCCCTGAACGTAACGAATAATTATTTCAGTCTGGTAAATGTACGTAAGGGTTTGGGATCCGTTGCATATTTCCCTGATGCTTTAGCTGAAACCGTTTTTTACAAGCTTGGACTAAAAGCCGTTGGGTCTGCAACTTTCCCTCCTACACAAGCCCAGTATGATACCTATATCAACAAACCTGTTGGTATCAGACTTCTTAATGGGACTGGTGGAAGGTCTTACACTCTTGGTTTCCCATTATCTTATATGGATAGTGTGGATGCCAAAGCGATGATGACTCAAATCCGCTCTGAATGTGGGTTGTAATTAGATAACGAACATATGCATATATTTAATCCGGTCTCAATTGAGACCGGATTATTTTTTGGTTTTAAGTCATAGTAAGTAGGTTAAAGAATAATTGGGTATTCAGCATTGTACATGGTGCTGCTGACCATACACGCATCGTGGGCATCTAATCGGCATTTACCGCCTCAAAAGGCAAGACACTGCTACATTTCCCCTATTGTGAAGTAGAATGCTGCTCCATTATCAGGCAGTGATTCTGCCCAAATGCGTCCACCAAGCCTGTTAACAATGCGTTTCACTGTAGCCAGACCAACTCCCGTTCCGGGGAAATCTGTTGCTTTGTGCATCCTATGAAATGCACTAAAAAGAGTTTCAGAATAATTCATATCAAACCCCGCACCATTGTCCCGAACATAGAAAACAGCTTTGTCATCTTTATCAATTTGCCCGAAATCGATCCTGGCTTTTGCCACTTTACCCGTAAACTTCCATGCATTATTTAGTAAATTAGTTAGAACTACCTCCAGCAGATTAGCATCGCTCTCAGCATATAAATTGGGTTTGATAACTGTCTCCACTGCACGTTCAGGTTCTTCTTCCTGCAACCTAAGCATGATTTTTGAAGCCATATCGGTAAGGTCTACCCGCACCGGATGTATTTCAAGCTTATTAATCTGTGAAAGTTTTAGCAGAGCTTCAATTAGCTGCCCCATACGTTTGGTTTCAAATACTATTCTATCCAGATACTGTGTAGCATTTTCATCCAGCAAGTCATGATAATCTTCATTTAGTGCCTTGCTCCAACCTGCAATTCCTCTTAGGGGAGATCGTAAATCATGTGAAACAGAGTAAGAAAATGCTTCCAGTTCTTTATTAGCTGTTTCGAGCTCGGCGGTCCGTACAAGCACGCGCTCTTCAAGTTCTTCATTTAGCCTTCTGATCTCATCATCTGATTTCTTTTTTTCAGTTATATCTCTGAAGAAAACTGTCACACGATTAGTTCCTGTGTTTACAGCGTGAACTTCAAAAGCTCCGGTGATATCACCATCACTATAGGATACCTGATCAGCATGGTAACTTTCTCCCCCCAAAGCTACTATACGATATGTTTCGGGGATACCAGAACCGGCATTTCCCGGAAATGCTTCCAGTAGTTCCTTGCCGATTAGGGCTCTATGATCAAACCCAAGAACTATATCTGCAGATAGATTAGCTGCGATTAGCTCTAACCGATCATCATGCTTCAGTACATAAGTATGGGCTCCAAAAGGAGCACTATCAACAACGGCTTTTAGACGTACTTCATTTTGGATTAGCTCCTGCTCTGCATTTACTTTTTCAGTTACATCGTTATAAATTGCTATAACTTCCCCGGATTCCAGCTTCAGAACATAGTTATCCAGCCAGTACTCAAGCTTATTCCCTACATAATTGTAGGTGTCGCATCTCATGGGTTTTCCGGTTTTACTTACTTTGCTGAATACATCCAGAAGCCCTTTCTCCTTAAGAGAAGGAAACACTTCTGATGCACGTCTGCCGATAATGTTATCGTGCTTGGTATGAGTTATAATTTCTCCTGCACTGTTGATATCCCTGATAATAAAATCTTCCCCACCATCCACCGGTTCATATACAGAAACGCCGTTGATCATGTGTTCAAATAGCTCACGGAAGCGATACTCACTGATTTTTAATGCCTCTTCGGATTCTAAGCGGATTTTTTCAAACTCCAGCATTTCCAATGCAAAGGCTATATCACCGGTTACTTCTTCCAACAAAAGCAATTCCTCATCGTTGAAGAAGTATGGCTCATCAGAATATAGGTTAAACACTCCCAAAACTTTGTCCTTAATAATCAGAGGAAGCGCTATAAAGGAGCGCAAATTCCTCGGAAGTGCGTTCTTTCTCAGTTCACTGCAACAATTCTCACTGGCAATGTCGTTGCAATAGTTGCTTTGCTTGTTTCTAACTGCCATCGCGGTGGGACATCTTCCCTCCGGATTATCAAGAGTGGAGATTTGCTTCATCGTCTTTAGGTACTCGGCCTCCTGCCCAGCCCAGGCTATGGGCTTCACTGCGTGCAGTTGCTCGTCTATTTCGCCTATCCATGCCAAGCGGAATTTACCAAAGTCTATAGCTATTTTACACGATTCGTTCAGGATTTGCTGCCTATCCCTTGTTCTAACTACCATCTGGTTTATCTGGCTTATCACCGCATATACCCGGTTCATTTTCAGAACTTCAGTCTCAGCCAGCTTCTGTTGAGTTACATCCACAATGGTTGTGATAAAGAATTTGGGATTATTCTCTTTGTCTCTTTGCAGAACCGTGCTAACATCTGCCCAAATAATGCTTCCGTCTTTATGTAGATAGCGTTTGTTAAATCTGGCGGAACTTATCTCTCCCTTTATCATAGACTGCACCATTTCCTGTGTTTTGGGGATATCATCAGGATGAGATAGGTTCGTCCAGTTCTTCTTCATTTCAGAAGGAGTGTAGCCAAGCATCTTACAGAATGCCATATTGGGATTAATAACTCCTGTAGGCAGGGTTAGAGACATCCCAACGATGGAGTTTTCAAACACACTGCGGAACTTTTCTTCGCTTTCTTTTATTGATGCTTCAGCAGCAATCCGATCCGTGATGTCCTCCACAGTGGGCAAAAGGTACATGGGATGTCCATAAGCATCTTTTACAAGAGTAACACGCACCCGTCCCCAAGCTATCCTGCCATCTTTACGGATATAACGCTTCTCTGTTATATAGTGCTCTACAGCTCCGGTTATCAGCCGATTCACCTGTTCCACATCCTGATCTGCATGTTCAGGGTGCGTGATATCGGTAAAAGTCATTTTAAGCAGCTCTGCTTCACTATATCCGGTTAGCTTGCAGAAACTATTGTTCACCCGCAAGAATCTCTTATCAAATCCAACCAGACAGATGCCCACAGGAGACTGATTGAATAAACTGCGGAATTTAACCTCGCTTTCTTGGATGTCCTTTTCAGCTTTCACTTTACCCGTAATGTCGCGAATTATATGTACAGCACCAAGCAATTCTCCTGCATCATCAATGATAGGATCAACCGATACAAGTAACCACTTATCACCCAATTGAATCTCGGCAGTTGCCCTCTCTTTGGTCTCTTTTAATACTACAAACGGACAATCTTTTATCGGTTCGGCAGTCTCATGTATTACCTGCCAGCAATAACGCCCTACCATCTGATCCAAAGATAAACCAAGCATGTCAAGGGCTGATTGATTTGTCCTGATTATCCTGCTATCTGCATCCAGAAGCCATATCACATCACTGATGCTATCGAATGTTGTCTTCCATTCTCTGGCTACCCTATGATTATCTTCCTGAAGCCTGTTTTTTTCCTTTTCCAAAAGCAGTTGCTTGCGCAACCACTCTGAGTTGTTACGCCGCTCAAAAAAGCCAATCGTCAGTGCTGCTCCAAAGATAAGAAACAGCGAAGCAAAAACAGATAACCATACTTTTCCCCTAAGGGGGTAGTACAGCTCACGCTTGTCCACTTTGGAGATCATATACCAGGAAGTACCATTCACTTTTCTTGCGGCATATATTACCTTCTCCCCCCGGTAATCTATACCTTCGCTTAATACGTCCTTACTCATTACTGCCACTACCGCTGGGAGTTTGGGATTCTCCGCGATATTTATCCTAAGTTTCATGGCTGTGTTCTTTTGGTGGCGAAGCTCGTTCAAAAACAAAACATCGTTGCCATCCTTGCGCACTAATAGTGTTTCTGCTGTTTTACTGGAGTTAGGCCAGGATTGCACAAGGGGAAACAAGTATTCGCCGGGGTCTATCTGAAAAACCCATATGCCAATGGGCTTAGAGCCATTTGTATCGTTGGTTTTAACCGGAATCCAGTATGATAGTTTTATATCCTTGATATCTGTTACGGTTTTATGTGGATCAACATGAATATCAGCAAAAACAATCTCACCGCTACCAAGTGCCCTCTGCAGGTATTGATCATGTTGTAAGAAAAGTTGTTTATCTACTGAAGGCATGGACATTATTACTTCACCATCACTATCCAATAATGCCAGTAAAGAGTAGTCATTTTGGGATTGTATAAAAGCCATTAACTGACTTATCTGAGCTTTGTGCCGGATTGAACCGGGGTTTGTTATGTATTGAGATGCCAAGTCTTGCATCATGGGTGTTTCATAGAGCTGACGGGCATCTTCAAAGCGTTCATGGTTCCAGGTCTCAATTTGCTTTACCTTAAGGTCTGCAATGGATGCCAGATCATCCAGAGCATTCTTTTTTAGCTGATTGCTTTCGCGGTTTACATAGTATAAGCCCACTATCCCCATGGCAACGATAAAAATCAAAAAAATAAATAAGGGCGTTCTGGTTTTAATAGTAAAATCGTCCCGATCTTCAGCACTTTTCTGTTGCTGAGCTTGAATGATACTCAGGTTTCCACTATGTTTTTGCCGGCTTCTGCTCATTATTACTCCCTTGTAGATAAGGGTTTATGCGAGATTTGCAAACATCACTGTGTCCTATTTTCATTTGACAGGATGATGGATTTTCCGTCAAGCATTTAATTATAGAATACAAGATATGATGATCCGAAATATTTTGAAGCGTTATTCGTCGGTATTAAGCCTTGGTTATCATGGGTGGAGATAAGTAGCCAGGGAACAATTTCTTCTCACTGAGATATGCTTCCAGCCATACACTTTAGCACCGTGTTTGGTGGCAGTTTACATAGATTTTGCACCTAAACCACAGGTAACCCACCCATAACCCTCCCGTATCGGATACGGGAGGGTTATGGGTGGGTTAAGAGCTACAAGCAAGGCTGGAGACTGTGCTGAAGGTGTTTTTCCAGAACACTCGGCATTATGATGCCAATTAGCAGCACACAGGCTTTGACAGGTAAGATATTTCCCGGGAGGGTTACTGTGTAGGGAATTAAAGCTAAGCAAAATTTAACTTGACGATTGTGACTATCTATGCAGAATGAGTCAGTTAGTCAGTTCTGGTTTTGTATCAGAATAACAGACAATAAGATAAGCAAAGGATGCTATGGCTCAAATAAAAGACAAACAGAAGGCAATAATTGACATCGCCACAAAGTACTTTTGCCGATATGGTTATAATAAGACATCGTTGGACGATATCGCAAACGAAGCTCAAATTGCTAAGGGGACAATATACTACTATTTTAACAACAAGGAAGAGCTTTACATGAGCGTGATTCAAGAAAACTATGCTCACTTTTCTACGATGTTGGAAAAGCAGATTGACGCTATGGATGGGTTCGAAGCCAAGCTGAGAGAATTTATCCACTTCCCTATCAGGTTGATCTACGAGAAAATGCCCCTCTTGCATGCAAGTTTAAATAGCATTCCCCTCAGTTTCCACAAACCAATTTACGAGTTCCGCCTAACAAAACGGAAAAACATGTTGGACAAGCTAATTTCTATCTTAGAGATAGGAAAACAGGAAGGTGTTCTGGGAATTGATTTGCAAGTGGAGAGACTAAGCGAGATAATATTCGATTGGTTTTTGTTGGGCGACCCCAGTATAAACATTGCTGATATCGAAACCTTATTAAAAAGAATAGACAGGGATCACGAAATAATCATTAACATGATCTTGTACGGACTATTGAAAAGAGGATAATACATGAAGAAATGGTTCATATTAATCTCGGTAAGCATGTTTGCTATGTCTCTTTTAGCAATTACGCTGGAAGAGAGCATAGGATATGCAAAACAAAACAATAAAGAACTTTTGATGGCTAAAGAAGACATTTATAAAGCGGAGCAGACTTACAAGGATGTACGCGGCAATCTGTTGCCTCAGTTGTCGCTACAAGGTGGCTACAACCTCTCCGCTACGAACCTGCCAAAATCAGCACTACCTTCTCCCGTAAGCTTTGCAGGGGGCTTGGATGCCACGGCTACGGATAATGATAACTATCTGGCAGCAGTAATTGAAGGAGTGGTGAACTCTATGATCCCCTCTTCCCCCGTGAAAGAGGGATCGCTTGCCATGCAATTGAAGTTCGACCAGGTTTTATTCCTGGGGGGAAAGCTAATTAATGGTATTCGAGCCGTAGATCGCTTTCGTAGCATACAAAAATTACGTTATAGCCTTACCGAACAGGATGTGGTGTTGCAAACTACAGAGCTTTTTTACCAATGTCTTTTAGCCAAGAAGCTCTGGGAAGTTCAGCGCGATGGCTTAACCTTGGCAAACAAACACTTACAAAGAGTGGAACTTTTTGCCGGCGAGGGGCAGGTATCGGAATTTGATGTCCTGCGAGCGCGCCTGGAAGTGGCAAAGCTGCAGCCCCAGGTTTTGGCATCTGAGAATCAGTATAGCCTTGCTGTTTCAGCCTTTCGGAAACAAATCGGAGTAGAAGACCCAACTATTGCTCCTGATGGGGAGTTTGTGCTTCCCACAGAATTGGATGTAAGCTTGGAAGAAGCCACAACGCAAGGCTTAGCAAATCGTACCGAGCTTGAGCTTGCCGATATCAACACCCAGATCATGCAGATAAAATACAATGCAGAAAAGGGTAATTATCTGCCCAATATAGCACTTAGTGCGGATTACTCTCTATTTACTGCTGCTGACGAATATGCCATCCAGAGAGATGATTTTGGTAGTAAATATGGGATAGGGATTGGGTTTCAGATTCCTTTGTTTACCGGCTTTTCTAATAGCTCTAAACGCAGCTACGCCCGCCATGATCACGAACAGGCAAAGCTGATGCAACGTGATGCGGAAGAACTAATCACTCTACAAATAAAGCAGAATCATCAGAAACTGGAGTATGCACGCAATAACTACAACGTGCAAACAAAGAACATCCAACTTGCAGAACGCAGCCTGGAACTGGCACAAGTTCGTTATGACAATCAAGTGGGAATCCAACTGGAAGTGTTTGATGCACAGATAATGCTATCTGCAATCAAGCTGCAATATTATCAATCTATCTATGAGATAATCTCAGCAGATCGTAACCTTAAGAAATCTATCGGAATCAGACTATAATGGAGAATTTAATGAAGAAAATGCTTGTCGCCGTCCTCCTCATGCTCCTGCTTTTTGCCTGTGGCAAGAAACAAGACAATGCTAAGAATATGGAACAAATACAGAATGAAGAGGGTATTCCGGTACGTCAGACAATAGTTGAACCCTCTACCTTCTTACAGGAACTTACCTATAATGCCACCTTAAGCGGGAGTGAGGAATCCACAGCTTCTGCCATGGTGTCGGACATTATTACCAAGATCAATGCCAAGGTTGGTGACAGAGTGCAGAAAGATCAGATTATTATCAGTTTTCCTGCCAATACTCCTGCGGCTCAGTTCGAGCAAGCAACCAGCGCATTTAACAGCATCAGAACTGTTTACGAACGGATGAAACGTCTGCACGATCAAGGGGCTATCAGCCGTCAGGATCTGGACAATGTAGAAACACAGTATCAGGTTAGCAAAGCTAATCTGGCAGCCAGTGAGCAGATGATAAATGTGCGTGCTCCAATATCCGGCATCATTACCGCTATGTTGGTAAACCCCAGTGAGAAGGTATTCCCCGGTAAGGATCTGTTTACAGTGGCTTCTACCAACGGGTATAAGGCAGCCATAATGGTTCCCGAATCCGAGATAGGAAAGATTAAGAAAGGCATGAAAGCCACCGCCACTTCGCTTGAAGAAACCATTAATGGTAAAGTAAGCGACATTTCTCTGGCTATGGATATGGATAGCAAAGCTTTCCGGGTTGAAGTGATGTTTCCGGGCATAAACAAGAAGATAAACTATGGCGTTACGGCAGAAGTAAACATCGTTATCCTTTCCAAGCCTAATACTATTGTTGTACAGCGTGAGCACCTTGTTTATGAAAATGGAGATAAATACGTTTGGCTAAATATTGGCGATAAAGCCGTTAAAACCCCTGTGGTAACTGGCTTGGACAGTTCACTGGAATTTGAAATCACCTCTGGCTTGAACTCCGGAGATGTCTTGATAACCGAAGGGATAAACATGCTGAACGAAAACGCCAAACTTCGCGTTATAGATTAAGGACAATAAATATGTTTCTATCCAAGCTATCCATCGAACGCCCTGTACTTGTAACAATGGGCATTTTGGTGTTCGTTGTATTCGGTATTCTGGGCTATATCGGTATGCCCCTGAACCTGATGCCGGATGTAAGCCTGCCATTCGTATCCATCCAGGCTGTGTATCCCGGTGCCGGACCACGAGAAATTGAAACACAGCTTACCAAGAAGATAGAAGACGCTATCGCCACGGTAAGTCAGATAGACTATGTGCAATCATACTCTATGGAAAGCGTCTCTATTGTGTTTATCGCTTTCGAACTGGGTAAGGATGTGGACATCGCCAACCAGGAAGTGAAAGACAAGGTGGACGCAATACTGCGTGATTTCCCCTCAGGTACCGAGAAGCCTGTTATCCAGAAATTCGACATTTCTTCCTCCCCATTTATGGATATTGTGCTTTCCGGCAATATGGACGGGAAAGCCTTGTATGAACTGGCTGATTTGAAGATTAAAGACCGCTTGTCTCAGATACCCGGTGTTGCACAAGTAACCCTTACCGGCGGTACCAAGCGCCAGGTTGAGGTACGCATCCAGGACAAGGCTGTATATGAAAATCAGATTTCCTTGCCTATGCTTACCCAGATTCTTGCAGCACAAAATCTCGATATGCCTGCAGGTAACTTTAATCGCGGATCACAGGAGTATTCTGTTCGCTTGAAGGGCGAGTATCAAAGCCTTGATGAAATACGAGATGCAGACATCCCCACCAGATTTGGTGTAAAAAAGCTCAAGAATATCGCCAATGTAATTGATGGCAATGAGGAAGTCCGCAGCCGGGCTACTTATTACAATGTACCCAAGAACGAGATTGAAGATAACATAATCCGCATGTCTATAACCAAAAGCTCCGATGGAAACGTGGTGAACATCGCCAAGGAAGTAAAGAAACGCTTACCCGGATTTCAGAATGAAATGCCGGAAGGTGTGAAACTGGATATCATCAGAGATGATAGCGATTTTACCAAAGCTACTGTTGATGATACCTTAGGCAATATCTGGATGGGGATTATTCTCACCGGACTTGTGCTATTCCTCTTCCTTCACGACTTACGCTCCACCCTTATTGTGGCGTTATCCATGCCTATCTCTATCATCTCCACTTTTGTATTCCTGCGCATGGCGGGCTTCACGCTTAATGTTATGACACTGATGGGGCTATCCACCTCAGTTGGAATACTGGTCTCGAACTCGGTTGTTGTGCTGGAGAATATCTTCCGCCACAAGAACATGGGTAACAGCCGTAAAGAAGCTGCGGACAGAGGAACTGCGGAAATCACAGTTGCGGTATTAGCATCCACGCTAACGAACATCGTGGTGTTTTTACCCATTGCCTCGATGACATCCATGGTTGGGCAGTTCTTTAAAGAATTTGCCCTAACCGTAACCTTTGCTACCATCTTTTCATTGATATCTTCGTTCACTATTACGCCTATGCTCGCTTCCATGATAATTCCCGAGGGCAAGCATGACAGCCGTTTTGGCTTGAAGTTTGATGCAATCTTTAACAAGTTTGCAGTTGCCTATTCCCGCTTTTTGGGTAAAGTACTGCAATCCCGTAAAAGAAGCTTAGGGATTATGGGTTTAACCGTAGTAGCCCTGATAATCAGCCTGGCATTCCTGCCGGTAGTGGGCATGGAGCTTTTCCCAAACATAGATCAAGGCACTCTTAGCATAAAGGTAGAGCTTCCCCAAGGCTTTAATCTGGACCACACTGCCAAGGTTCTGGCGGAGATAAATAAAAGAGCCGGCAAGCACAAAGAGATTGAGCACATTGTTACCAGCTTAGGCTCACAGGGGATGATCGATACAGGAACCAACCTTGCTTCCGCTGATCTTACTTTAGTGGATAAAAAATTGCGTAAACTAAGCTCTACAGAAGTAGCAAACAAACTTACCAAAGAGCTTGCAGATATTCCCAATGCCAGAATTAAGGTTAGCACTTCTTCCGGAATGGGCGGAGGTGGTTCTCCCATAGAATTCTTCCTGCAGGGGCAGGATAATGACCGTTTGGAACAATTGAAAGCAGAGGTTGTAAAGCAAATAAAGAACACCCCCGGACTGGCTAACCTGGACACATCCACACGTAGTGGGCGTTCCGAGCTTACCCTGTACCCCCGCAGAGACAAAATGGCTGAGGTTGGGGCTACTGTGTACGATCTTGCTCTGGCAATGCGTTCTTCAGTGGAAGGAATGGTATCTACCCAGTACCGCGAAGCCGGTAATCAGTACGATGTAAAAATATCTCTGGATGAAGATGCAATCGATTCTCCTGATAAAATAATGAACCTAAGTATAACCATCAACGGACAAAGCTATCTTGTTTCCCAGCTTGCAGAAGTGAACTTTGCTCCCGGGATAAATAAAATCACTCACCGTGATCGTTACAAAAGCGTGCAGTTCTCCGCAGACGTTGCCAAAGGTGCGAATCTCGGTGCTGTGATAAGCGGAATAAAAGAAAGACTTGTAAAAGTAAATATGCCCGCTGGTTATCAGGTAGTTTGGGGAGGGGATGCAGAAATGCTTGGTGACACAGTTACAGACATGCTGCGCACTTTCATCCTTGCCGTCCTTTTAACTTACATGCTTCTGGCTGCCATATTGGAGAGCTTTGCACAGCCATTGCTGATTCTTGCTACCGTTCCCTTGGCTCTAATAGGCGTTGTTATTGCTTTACTTTTCACCGGTCAGGCAATGAATATCTTCTCCATGATGGCAATAATTATGCTGGTTGGCATTGTGGTAAATAACGCTATATTGTTGTTAGATTATACTAACGTGAAACGCAGCGAAGGTATTAGTGCCCACGATGCACTTATGGAAGCAGGAGAAATGAAGCTAAAGCCGATAATAATGTCCACCCTTGCCATTATCTTTGGGATGATGCCAATGGCACTTGGTATAGGCGGTTCCGGTAAGGAATTCCGTCAATCTATGGGTATTGTGTCTATAGGTGGATTAATCGTCTCCACCTTCCTCACGCTCATCATAATCCCTGCATTTTACTACCTAACCACCAAGAACATACATCAAGTATTTGAACCTAAAGAAATATAAAAGAGGTATTAACATGGTTATCGAAAGAGATAAACTCGAATCCGTCCTGGACAAAATACGCCCTGCCATTCAATCAGATGGTGGTGATGTGGAATTGATCCGCATCCGTGAAGATAATGTTGTGGAAGTACGCCTAAAAGGCGCTTGCAACGGCTGCCCAATGGCAACACTTACCCTGAAAGCCGGTATCGAACGTATCGTTAAAGAAGAAATCCCGGAAGTGGTGGAAGTGATTTCCGTCTAAATTAGTTGCTGTTCTTTGGGAAGCCATATAATTGCTACATTTTATACTTGCTTCTTGAATAAAACAGAATAGACTGTTACAGAGAGATGTATGTTATAGAATGAGGTATCTATCAGTGTGTTCGTAAAGCTATATGACATAGCCAAGTAGCCTGCTATTGGTTTGATAGTGCATGATATAACAACTACTTATAAGACCAAGTATCAAAATATAGAGGAGTAAAGTATGAAGACCAAAACTTGTTTAGCAATCTTGGCATTGCTGTTAAGCTGCGGCATTGTAAGTGCTGCATACACCAGCCCAGGATGGAGCTACGGCTATGAATTAGGTTTAGCAAGAGGCGATAATGCCGGTAGCGCTGAGAACTTTGGACCACTTGTCGGTGGTCATGTTCAATTAGAGATTTTTAAGTTTTTATTTCTTAGGGTTGGAGCTGGTTACACCCAGTTACATGCTTCCCAGACTTACAAAACCCAAACTATTAAAGCAGACTACCGCTTTATTTTCGAGCCGTATAGGCAGGGCAGAGTATCTCCCTTCATATATGTTGGTAATGGAGCATCGAAGGAATTGAGCGATTCCCAAGCAGACGTGATTCCCTTAACCCCCATGGGGATAGGCATGCACACCATGATAAAGCCTGGAATGCAACTTGAAGTAAGCACCGGTTACAATTTAGCCAATTCAGACATTTTGGATGGCAGAATGCGGGCAGATGACGACAAAAATAGATTTACCGGTAGAAAACAAGATGGTTTCTTTAATCTCTCTGTTGGGTTGTCTTTCTCCAATCCCGGCAGTAAGCCTGCCCCTAAACCCGCTCCTCCTGTAACATATGTGAAACCCACTCCTGTTCCTACACCTCCCCCACCGCCAGCACCCAAGCCGGTACCTGTTCCAGTTCCGGAACCTGTTAAGGTGGTACCAGTACCCACAGTCGATCCCAACACCATTGATACTGATGGTGATGGCTTGATGGACGTTGATGAGATCAATAAATACAAAACAGATCCTAAGAAAGTAGATACTGATGGCGATGGCTTAAACGACTACGTGGAAGTAATGCAATACAAAACTAATCCCCTCAATCCTGATACCGACGGCGATGGCTTGAACGACTACGTGGAAGTAATGCAGTACAAAACTGATCCCCTCAATCCTGATACCGACGGTGAAGGCTTGAACGATTACGTGGAAGTAATGCAGTACAAGACTAATCCCCTATTGGCAGATACCGATAAGGGTAGTGTTGATGATGCCACGGAAGTGAGAGAAAACAAGAACCCTCTGGATCCTAAAGATGATGTCTTAGATTTAAAGAAAGGCGCATCATTCTCCCTTGAAGGCGTTCTTTTTGAAACTGGTAAAGCGACCTTGCTTCCTGTCTCAATTACTATCTTAGAAAAGGCTTATACTGCTCTTGCCGCTAATCCGGAAGTGAAGATTATCATCATAGGTCACACTGATAATGTTGGTACTGATGCCAACAATCAATCACTGTCTCAGAGACGCGCAGATTCAGTGAAGAACTGGTTGGTTACCAAAGGTATCGATACAAACCGTATCAAGACTCTTGGTAAAGGCGAAAGTGAACCCCGTGCGACAAACGACACTGCTGCGGGACGTACCCTGAACCGCCGCATTGAATTCCGCATAGAAGACTAAATAACAATACACCCATTTACATATCGGAGGAGAGCCAAAACTCTCCTCCGCATCTTTTTAGCTTAAAAGAAAGAGATTACCACTATGTTTCCCCATTCTACGCTCCTTTGTGAAGTTTATTCTTAGTTTTCGAGGGGGCAGCTAATGCTATAATCACTTGGGTTTATACCCCCATCCTAAAATGTTGGATAACGCATTGTAGCTTAATGTACTTAGCCTTTATGCATCCCATAACCCTCCCGTATCGCGATACGGGAGGGTTATGGGTGGGTTACCCGTTGCAAGCAGGGCAGAATACAGAACAGACAATGTGGATTGTAAGGTTATAAACTGCTGCTGATGCAGAAATGTTACTGAGCGACCCATCAAGTAATAGAGTTAGCCTCCACTTTGGGTTAAATGCTGTTAACGAGATTCCGCTTGACATTAATCCCTGCTTAATACATAAGGAACGGCAGTATAAATTGAAGGTAAATAATGGAATACGCAGATTACAAGAAGGCAGCAAACGAATTGATAGATCAAATCTCCGAGATACGGAGGTTACTTTGATCCTGAACCAAAGCAGGTAATAGCAACAGAACTTGAACAGAAGGTGAATGAACCCGGCTTCTGGAATGACCAACAGAGTGCAAAAAAAATAAGCAAACAACTAAGTCAAATCCGCGATGAGATAAATCACATAGCCAAGCTGGATAATGTGCGTGAAGAATTGGAAACGTATATCAGTTTTCTGGATGATGATTTCCAGGATTCTCTGTTTGTAGAAGCAATTGATCACTTACCCCGGATCAAGACCTTTATCGAAAAGGCTGAGATCGAATGCTATCTGAATGACAAATACGACCGCAACGATGCCCTCTTCACTATTCATGCCGGTGCGGGCGGTACCGAGGCTCAGGATTGGGCGGAGATGCTGCTGCGCATGTATATGCATTGGGCAGAGGATAACAAATACAGTTTTACCATTATAGATTCTCTCCCCGGCGAAGAAGCAGGTGTGAAAAGCGTGAGCGTGGAAGTGGGCGGAAACTTTGCCTACGGCATGTTAAAAAGCGAAATTGGCATACACCGTCTTGTGCGGATGAGCCCTTTTAACTCGCAGGGGAAACGCCAGACCTCATTTGCTTCCGTGTTCGTTTACCCGGAATTTGATGATGATATTGAAGTGGAAATCGACACTAAAGATTTGAAAGTGGATACCTATCGTGCCAGCGGAGCAGGCGGACAGCACGTTAATACCACAGATAGTGCCGTGCGCATAACTCATTTGCCTACTAATATTGTGGTTAGTTGCCAAAATGAACGCTCTCAAATCCAGAACCGCGAGAAAGCTATGGCTATCCTTAAGGGCAGATTGTATCAGCACTTTGAGGACTTGAGAGATGCCGAAAAGAAAAAAGTTGATAGCAGCAAAACCGAGATTGGCTGGGGTAATCAGATACGCAGCTATGTTTTCCAACCCTACCAGATGGTGAAAGACCACCGCACCAATTTCGAGAGCGGGCAGGTGGATAAGGTTATGAATGGCGATCTGGATGGCTTTATCTATGCATGGTTAAAATATGCAGCAAGCTTGAGGATAAATGGCTAAGCAGAACTATAAAGAGCTTATCCCTCTGCTGAACAGAGATCGTTTGCCAAAACACATAGGCATAATCATGGACGGTAATGGACGGTGGGCTAAGCAACGTAACCGACCCCACCTCTTCGGTCATCGCGCGGGTGCCAAATCCATTCGTGAGGTTGTGGAACTGGGTGTGGAACTCGGGATTGGCTATTTAACATTTTATACTTTCTCCACCGAAAACTGGAATCGTCCTGCAGATGAGGTTAAGGGCTTGCTGAAGATGCTGAAAGAGCGATTAGCAAAGGAAATCCCTGATCTGGATAAACAGAACATCTACGTTCAGTTTATCGGTACCAGCCAGGGGCTTGATCCCGAGTATTGGGCGGAAGTGCAAAGTATTGCTGCAACCACTCATACGAACACCGGTATGGTGCTGAACATTGCGTTCAATTATGGCGGCAGATTGGAAGTGATTGAGGGAATAAAGAAGCTGGCTACTGAAAAGAGCATTGCCGAAATTGCCGAGCTTAGCCCCGAAAAGTTTAGTGATTACCTTTGGACAAAGGGACAGCCCGATCCGGATTTGATTATCCGTACCAGCGGAGAAATGCGTTTATCGAACTTTCTGCTTTGGCAATCTGCATATTCGGAGCTGTACATTACAGATACTTTATGGCCTGATTTTACCAAAGCAGAGATGATTAAAGCCTTGCTGGATTACCAGAATCGAGAGAGAAGGTTCGGAGGAAGAAAGAAATGACGGAAGTAAGGACTCGTATCTTAGTATCTGCTGTTCTTGTCCCGTTGGCTTTTTTTGCCCTATACTATGGCGGGATTCCATTAATCCTTGCTTTAGGTACGGTAGCATCTCTGGGATCTTTGGAATATATCACCATGATGAGAAAGGCGAAAATTGGCATCCCATACTTATGGTGTGTCATAAGTGTAGGTGTATATCTTGTAATGGTTTTATCTCCGCAAAACGACCTCCTTCTGCTATGGCTTATAATGTTTATTGCCTTTACAGAAGCACTGTTTAGCTGGGATCAGGATAAAACTGTACCCAGGATGTTTGCCAGCTTATTTGGGATTATTTACACTGCCGTTTTCCCTGCTATGATTACCCGTATTGGCTTAGCAAATCCTGAAGAGAAAATTTTACTTGCCTTAATTGTGATGATCTGGATAGTGGACACAAGTGCCTACTTTGTTGGTGTGAAGTTTGGTAAAAGACGCAATATATTTGCTGTTAGCCCGCGTAAGTCCTTAGCCGGATTTGTTGCTGGCGGACTTGCACCTTGGCTTGTATTGGTTATATTGTATATTGGCGGCATATATTTGTTACCACCCAGACAACTGGTTCTTATAGCTGTTGCAAGTGGAATTATCGGACAAATAGGTGATTTGGCAGAATCGATGTTAAAAAGATTCTGTGGTGTTAAGGACAGTTCGAATCTAATCCCCGGACACGGTGGAATATTAGATCGATCTGATAGTATCCTGCTTGCAGGTTCATTTTTATACTGTGCTCTAAAATTTTAAACTAAAGTGAGGTAAACACGATGAAAAAAGCACTAACAACCGTACTAATGCTGGCGGCTTTGACGCTTGTATTTGGTCAAACACTGTTATACTACTGGAATTTCAATGCCAATACACCGGCAGTTGACCAAAACTGGGCTCAGCCAATTCCGGCAAGCCAAGGTAATGCCAACTTAACTTATACCTTTACAGAAGCCTATTCATTTGGCGGAACTCTGTTCAATGGTGTTGATGGAGAAGTTATTGGTGGCAGTTTCGCCCCTCGTGGCGGACTTGATAACGTAAACAACGGTGCCTATTTTACTATAATGGCTTCAACAGCCGGCTTTGAAAATATCTCCATCTCTTATCCAGCCAGAAGAACCAGCACCGGTTTTACAACTCAAGAAGTGAAATACACCCTCGATGGAAGCACTTGGGTAACAAAAGAAATAGTTGATATCTCTGCCTTCACCAGCGCATGGGTTGCCACCCAGATGGTAAATGTGGATTTCAGCAGTATTGCCGGAGCTAACAATAATGCTAATTTCGGTATTCGCGTGGTTTGTAACGGTGGTACTTCTGCCACAGGCAACAACCGTATAGACAATATCCGCATCAATGGCGCATTACAGGGTGGCGTAGCTACTCCTGTGTTCACTCCGCCAACCGGATACTATGTGCAGCCTGTAAGTGTATCTATTAGCACAACTACCCCTGGTGCTACCATTCGGTATACTACAAACGGTACTGAACCTACCACAACTTCTACCCTGTACACAGCACCAATCCAGGTTACTTCTACCACAACAGTGAAAGCTAAGGCATTTGCCCCACCATTGGTAGCCAGCATGACTGCTACTGCCACTTATAGCTTTCCTACTGTTGTAGGCAGCATAAGCGAACTTAGACAGATGCCTGTCGGAGATGTTGTTTATTATCTCCCTAACGAGGTTATCTTAACCTGGAAGCAGAGCAACCATAAGTACGTGCAAGATGCCGATGCCGGTATTTACGTCTATGATACTGCCGGTGTGATACCCCAGGCTCCATACACTATTGGCGATGGCATTACTGGCTTGGCAGGAAAACTGGTGCTTTACTTTGAAACACTGGAATTTGTGCCTGTGTCCGATCCGGGTGGACCTTCATCTTCCGGAAACACCCCTATCATCCCCACAGTTACGATTGCACAGTTAGTATCTGACTTTGGTATTGGACAATATCAATCCCGCTTAGTGCGTATCAACCAAGTCCATTTCGATAGCCCAAGCGGAAACTTCCCCGTAAGTCAGTCCGTAAATTTCCCAATCTCTGATGCTACCGGTTCCATGACGTTCAGAACAGGTTTCTGGGATGCAGATTATATGGGTACACCCATGCCAACCGGCACGTTCAATCTACAGGGTATTATAGCTAACTACTCTGCTTCGGATCCATCACAGATCACTCCCCGTGGGCTGTCAGATTTTAATCCTGCTGTATCAAACGAAGACGATGTTATCACAGCCGCAGGTGCTAACCTGATTGGCAACTATCCCAATCCCTTCAATCCCAACACCAACATCAGCTTCTCGCTTGATAAGGCTGCTGCAGCTCAAGTGAATATCTATAACCAAAAGGGACAAATTGTAAAAACATTTGATATCGCACACGCACAGCAAGGTATCACAACCTTGAACTGGAATGGTACTGATAATTCCGGTAAAGCCGTATCAAGTGGTATATATTACTTCCGCCTGAAATCAGGAAGCTTTAGCAGCACCAAGAAAATGGTTCTGATGAAGTAGTTTGAAACTACGAAGCCATCTGTTCTGCTTAAGCGCGATCATAATATGGTCAAGCCTGGAGATTACAGGAAAGCTGGTTGGTGTTGGGATAGATCCCTTCACTTTAACCGCCTGGAGATTTGTAATCGGTGGTGTGGTGCTTTTGCCCTTCGCCATCAGGCAAGCAAGAATAAATAAGCTTCAGATAAATAGAAGCAGCATACTACGCATAGGCAGTTTAGGATTACTAAATGTATGCGTTAGTATGCTGCTTTTACAATTATCCATATTTCATGGAAAAGCCTCTCTCAGTGCAATCATAATTAGCATGAACCCACTGTTTGTTATCTATTTTGCTGCGCTGTTAACAAACGAAAAGCTAAGCCTGATGCAGATGCTTAGTCTTGGTGCAGGTGTGCTGGGCTTGTGCTTAATCGTGTTTATGGATCGCAATATTATCAGTTCTCCCTTCCGAAATTTACCCTTGGGCATCATCTTCGCAATTGGAGCTTCACTTACTTTTGGACTGTGGACGGTTTTAACAAAATCAGAAATTGCCAAGCATGGAAACATATTCACCAATGCCGTATCATTTCTTATTGGCGGCGTAACCTTGATGATCATCAATATAGTAATAGGAAAGCCCTTTGCATTTTCTTTATCATTGCGGAACATCCTGTTTATGGGATACTTGGGGCTGATTATTACCGGTGCTGCATATCTGCTATATTTCGAGGGCATGAAAATCATCTCTGCTCCCCGCGCTTCGGTTTATTTTTTCCTGAAGCCTGCCCTTGCCTCCCTATTAGCTTATGTTATCCTGAAAGAAACTTTAGTTTGGGTGCAAGTGATTGGTATGATACTGATAGTCTTGAGTTTGGGCAGGGGCTTTTTTATGCAGCTATTTGCGGATCGTAGCGCACGCCAGAATTTATCCCCCCTGGACTTTCCATCCACCACCTCGGTAGAATGAGCCAGATTAATTTAACCAGAAACATAGCCCTCACCACAAGCAGTCAAATGCTCACTATGGCTGCATCCTTTGTTGTTAATTGGTTTCTGGCAAGGTATCTTGGTACTGAGCTGCGGGGGAAATATGTTTATCTTTTCACAGTCAATTCCATTGTGTGGATGTTACTTGATTTGGGTGTATCAAAATCCATAGTTTTCAGCCTTCAACACGATAAAGCCAATCCCAGTAAGCTGTATAGCTTCTCCTTAGCGTTTTTTGGCTTAAGTTTGTTTTTGTCTGTTGGGTTCTTTCATTTCATTGGGCCTATGCTAATGGGTCAAAATGGATACGATTACATTCATCCTGTATTGTTAGCTTTGGGATTATACATCGCTGTTTTTCAAATATACAATCGACAGAAGTTTATCCTCATCGGCTTGAACTATATACACGACTATGCTTTGAATATTACTCTTCCAACTATAGCCTTCATGCTGGTTATCCTACCCGTATTCTGGCTTCTGCCTTCTGGATACAAAATGGAAGGCAGCTACCTGCTGAATGTGTTAATATTATCAGCCGCATGCATGTTCTTCCACTTTCGCCTGGCTAAGAAGATTAGCTTCAAGTTCCTATGGGACTGGGCACTAATTTTTCGCTCTTATTCATTAGGGTTCAAGGCGTTTCTATCCGAATATATGTTGATCCTGATGACTCGTTTAGATATCCTGATTCTGAAACAACTGGGCACATTCGCACAGCTTGGCGTGTACACGCTGGCGATCAATTTCCTGGATATGATAAACATCACAGCCAGCATGATAGGAATTGTGTTGTTAAACAAGTTCTCCGCATTGAATGATGATGCTGCTTCACTACAAATACTGCGCAAGATATTCATAGTGATGATTGCTTTTGACCTACTGTGTATTTCTGGCATGGTTCTTATTGGCTCGCCGGTAATCAAGTTATTGTATGGCAGTAATTACCATGAAGCATATTACGCTTTTTTATACATGATCCCTGCTATCTTCGGGCTTACCTTGGGAGGGTTGTTTAATACTTTTCTTTGGAGTAAAGGCTTCCCTATTTTCACCATTATTGCCCCTACCGTTTGTGCAGGTGCCAAGCTCATTTTGGCTTATCTGCTAATCCCCAAGTACGGCATGTTTGGCGCAGCAATCAGCTCTTCTATTGTATATTTGTTATGGTTTTTCTTGCTGCTGTTTTGGTATTTCACCACTCATAGAGACCAAAAAATCAGCCAGATTATCGTGCGCAAAGAAGATATATCTCAGATACTTGATATGATCAGGACGCTTAAGCTAAAGGCAATGGGTAGAACTGTCTGATGCGCATTTTGTTTATTAACAGCATATTCCCTAATAGTATTGAACCAAATAAGGGCAACTTCATCGTAAAGAACATCGCTGCATATCCTTTAGAGATTGATGTCCGGGTAGTAGCTCCCACCCCATTTTTTCTAAACATAAAACGTAAATCAGGCAAGATAAGCATTCCCTATCATGAGGTTATCAGCATAGGGAACAGGCTTGTAAAAGTGCATAGACCCCGCTTTATACTTCTCCCACGCAACATCTTACAGCCTTTCGTCCCTCTTTTTGAGTACTTGTTTATCAGGCGAACTATAAGGCGTATCTCCAAAACCTGGAATCCGGATATCATACATGCCAATTTCGCCTCACCGGATGGCGTTGCCGCAGCACTCATAGCCAAAGAACTGCATATCCCCTTGCTTGTTACAGAGCACCAGGGTACGCTTGAAAAGTTCCTTGCCAAGCCTATACTGAAGCATCTCATGTTATGGGCATACAGCAAGGCTAAACGGGTTATCTGTGTTTCGGATTTTAGTGCTAATATCATCCGAAAGGCAAATCTGAAGCTTGATAATATATGTGTGATACCCAATGGAGTAGATTTCAGCCGCTTCCAATTACGTTGCAAAAAGCCCTGTCCCCGCAAGTTAATCTACATCGGCTATTTGATCCCTGACAAAGGGGTTCATATTCTTATCCTGGCTTTAGCATTACTGAAGGCTAAAGGAATAGATTTCTCTCTTAGCATCATTGGTAACGGCATTTGTCTTGCCGATTTGCAAGAGCAAAGCAAAAGATTAGATTTATCCGGTTCTGTAAGCTTTCTGGGTGAGAAATCCGCCCTCGAAGTTGCTGCATTGCTTCCCCAACACGATATCATGGTTCACCCCAGCTTTATCGAAAGCTTCGGTATTGTAATGGTTGAAGCCTTGGCTGCCGGACTGCCGGTAGTAAGCACTTTCAATGGCGGAGCAGAGGATATTATCTGCCCGGAAGTTGGAACATTAGTAGAAGTTAATAATGCCAAAGCACTTGCAGAAGGCATAGAGCTTGTGTTAGATAACTGGGATAGCTACCAACCTGAAGCTATCAGGGATTATGCAGCGGCTCGTTTTGCAATGGAAACCGTAGCAATGAAAACAATACAAGTTTACAAGGAAGTGCTTTCTTGAAAAGAGATAAGAGCATAGTTTGCCATCTCAGCACAGTTCACGTACGCACAGATGTACGAGTGTTTTACAAGGAATGTGTAACCCTTGCTATTGCAGGATACAAGACGCATTTGATAGTTGCAGATGGTAAAGGCAATGACTATAACCAAGCGGTTATTATTCACGATCTGGGCAGATATTCAAGCCGAATCAAACGCATTCTCCTTGCTCCTGCGCTGTTGTTTCTGGCTGCGGTAAAAATACCTGCTTATGTCTATCATTTTCACGATCCGGAGTTACTGCCAATAGGTCTGTTGTTAAAGCTGTTTACCAAAGCTAAGATAATTTATGATGCTCATGAAAGCTACCCCGACGACATGCTGTACAAAGACTACCTGCCCGCATGGAGCCGCATTATTGCTTCACGTGGCATAAAGATATTAGAAGATTTTATCGCTTGCAGAATGGATGCTGTGATAACAGTAACGGATTATCATGCGAAACGTTTTTTACCAATTAACGCAAATACTTTCACCATTTGCAATTACCCCCTCAAGAAAGAGTGGGATTTCCTGCACAGTACTGTAGTTGATAAAAAACCACTTAGTATTGGCTACGTGGGCAATATCACCCGGAAAAGGGGCATCAGCCAGTTACTGACAGCCATAGAGAGCCTTGATTGCACCCTGCATCTTGCCGGGTCTTACGAACCCTTGGATTATCGGCAAGAGCTATGCAATATGCCTGCCTGGCATAAGGTTGTTGAGTATGGCTATGTTAGCAGAGATATTGCCATAGAGATAATCAGCTCGTCGCTGGTAGGCGTTATGCTGTTCTTGCCCGAACCCAACCATATTAACAGTCTCTCTACCAAGGTTTTTGAGTATATGGCTGGTGCTACCTGCGTTTTAGTTTCTAATTTCCAAGTTTACGAAAAGACAATTCAAGATCAGAACTGTGGTGTTTGTGTAGATCCCTTTGATACCATACAAATAACCGAAACCCTAAGGCAATTGCTTGACAATCCCACAAAAACAGTGCTGATGGGCAAGCAGGGAAGAGAGCTTGCCTACCACAAGTATAACTGGGAATCTCAACAAAAAAAGCTTCTGGAAGCATATACCAAGCTTATTGATAACTGAAGTTATACCCCAGCCTTTGGAGTTCAATCCACCTTCCCTATCTTCATAGATATCTATCTATTATAGGCGGTCTCCGTCAGGCAGGTTTTTGGAGTTCATGTGGCTTATTTTATTACATATATATATTACCAATCTGTGAGCCGCATAGACTTCAAGAAATCGGCTTTCATTGCCGATAGCGAGATTCGTTTCAATTAAGTTCAAATGGCGGTCTTGGTGAAAAGCTGTACTCTTGAAGTCCATAGCCCCCTGGAGTAATTGGATATGCATCGCTTTATTTGGGGCTATGAACTCCAAGCTGTTTTGTGAAAAGCTTTGACATTATCTCTACCATTTTTACAAAGGCTTCCATGAAGAAACTGCTTATCATACTAATGCTTTGGGCTGCTATCCTGCTAAGTGCGGAAGAGCAAAAATACATACCTGCCTACCTGTATTCCTACCCACAAACCGCGGTGCAAGGAATTACCGCACCAATACGCTGGACTGCTTCGGACTGGCTTACCGCAATCGGCATTGTGGGGATTGGAGCCGGGCTGTATGTGTATGATGAGGATATCAATCAGTTCACCAAAGACCACAAAACAGATTTCTCCCAAGACATCAGCCTCGCTGCCAAGCAATTCGGCGAAGGAAAGTACATCCTGCCCGCCATCGCACTTACCGGCATGGGCGGATATGTGTTTAAGTCCGACAAAACCACAGACACAGGGCTGCTTTGCCTAAAGAGCTTCATCCTGGCAAACGCTGCCACCCAAACCCTGAAAGCCATCACCCAACGCGAAAGACCCGATGCCAACCAAGGCAAGGAGTTCTTTAACGGCGGTGCTTACCAAAAACACCGTGAATCCTTCCCCTCCGGGCATGCCACTGTTGCCTGGTCTGTAGCTCCCATCATTGCCTCTCAATATCGCGCCAGCCCCTGGGTTCCGCCCCTCGCTTACGGCATTGCCACGCTTACCTCCTGCTCCCGGGTTCACGATAACAAACACTGGGCAAGCGATGCCTTCGTCGGCTCCCTTATCGGCTATTTGGGCGCACAACTAACCCTGAAAAGCACTCCCCGCTTACAGCTTTACCCCAATCCCGATTTGCAGGGCATAAGCTTCCACTGGGAATTGTAAAGCCTTACGAGCTAAGTTTAGCATGGAGTTCAAAGCGCATATCCTATCTTCACAATGCTTAAGCTTTTCACCGCGCTTCGGGCTTCATGCGGGCATCAAGATACAAACCCTCAACAGCCGTTCGCCGTATAAAGTCCAAGCCAGAATGAACTAAGACCAAAGCAAAAGCTTTAAGCAGCCTGCTTGAACTCCAAACTGAATCAGTCTTCCCCACCTCATTACATCATCACTTCATCACTTCATCACCACATCACTTGATAAAGTTACTTAAGTAACATCATTCTCCCAGACATCTGCTTAGTGCCGCACGAGATTTTGTAAACATACATCCCCGAAGCAATATCTCTATTTTGATCATCTTTCCCATTCCACACTACTGTATGTGTTCCTTCCAGGTTATTTTCATCCACCAAATGTCTTACCAATTGTCCCCGCACATTATAGATGTTCAGCTCCACATGCCCTTTCATCGGCAGCGTATAAGCAATGGTAGTTTGGGGATTGAAAGGATTGGGATAACTGGATACGGAAAGCATCGGTGCTATAGGCAGTGGTTCTTCAATGCCCACATTCGCATTCAAATCAAATATGTGCATCCCGGCATACTCATTCGCAGTATAAAGCAGATTGTTACTAATCTTCATATCAATTGTGGCATAATTCGATTTAAACGTTCTTATCAGGTTAGGCTGGGACGGATCGGTTAAATCGAACACATCAATTTCGTTCCAGTTATAGTCCGAAACATATAACCTTGCCCCATCCACAAAACAATACACCAGATCACTCGTAGGGTGGGGAAGAAAACTGCTTAGCAGCGTCAAAGGTGAATAACTATCAGACTGATATACCTGCAATCCTGCCTCACCGGAAACGATATAAGTATAAGTTCCATAGTAGGAAATTGAGTTTGGCTCATCTGGCAGATAACAGAACCCGACATCTTGTGGAGAAGCATGATTGGAAACATTAAGAACGTAAGCTTTGGGAAAAGCTACTGCACGATCAATGATACTAACATAATTGCCTCTGATTGCAATGGCATATGGATAAACTAAATCCGTATAAGACCCCATTAAGGATGGGCTTGCCGCATTAGATATGTTAAGTATCTTCAGCCCTTCGTCACCATCAAGGATATAAGCATAATTCCCTACCACAGATGCATTTATTGGATAGCTTAGCCCAGTGTATGAACCTAATGTCTGGGGATTATTGGGGTCTGATATATCAATAATATCATAGCTGCCAAATGCATTTAGAATGAAAGCTTTGTTATTCACAACCTGAACACGACTTGCCCCCAAATCGGAATACTCTGTAAGCAACTCCGGCAAAGATGGATTGGCAACATCCAGTATTTTTAAACCCCATATTGAATTGACCAGATATGCATAGTTATTCCCAATTGCAAGGGATGAATACTCATCTCCCTGCATATAGTATGAACCAATCATATTAACCGGGGGGAGAGGATCAGATACATCTACTATGTAAAACCCTTCATAGCAGCCAACATATACTTTGTTTCCTCGGTAAACAACATGATTAGCGAAATCAGGTGTGTCGCAAGTTCCGATGATTAACGGGTTGTAGGGATTAGATATATCTACCAGCAAGATGCCATTTAACTCATTTGCTAAACATGCAATATCTCCCTGAATACTAATATCAAATACGGCTCGTCCCGGATTGAATGTTCCAAATTGCACGGGTTGGCTTGGGTTTGAGATATCCCATATCAGCATTCCATCATACCTTTCTGCAATATAGGCTATATTACCATCAACTGTTATCCCTGTTACCATACTGGAACTATTATATGTATATCTAATCATAGGATTATAAGGGTCTGAAACGTCTATTATTTTAGTGATGTTTATATTGTTATCACGACCACTTACAAACAATAAACCATTTGCTATTGTGATAGATGATACATAACTCATAATTGGGCATGTGCCTGCAGGCAAGGGATTAGATACATCTGATATATCTATAATTTGCATCGTTAAATCCTCAGAGCATATATACAAGAATGGAGCTGACACAGCAAATTTAGATATATAGCTGAGAGAATCTATCTGTGCCACAAGCACAGGTTGGAAGGGATCAGCAATATTTACAACGTTTATGTACGTGTAGTTAGACAAGTAAGCAAGAGTATCCTTAACAACACCAGCTCCCTGGTATAGATTAGGTGCTATATCTAAGAGCTGGGGATTGCAAGGGTCGGAAATATCAATAACTCTGAGTTGCAAGCCGCCTCCGATAAATGCGTAATTATCTACTACTGTTATCGAATAGGCACTAATATCCTTTACTACTCCATCAATATGATAAAACGCATAAACCGGTACCAAAGCCATTAGTAAAACAACAAAATAGAACCATCTTTTCATGTTTCCTCCATCTTAATATATTGCTAAATACATGATAATATTCTGTAGAATATCAGTCAAGACATAATCTCGGACAACATAGCAGCCATTATCACTTCATCACCCCACAACCTCGTCACTTCGTCACTTCGTCACTTCATCACTGTAAACTGACACCCAAAGCTGCAAGAAGTGACACAAGGGGAAAGTGGGGATAAGGCTTTGATTGGTGGCGAGATACGATG
>PHBO01000015.1:0-866 GCA_002840645.1 Candidatus Cloacimonetes bacterium HGW-Cloacimonetes-3 | reverse complement strand
TTTGAAATTAGAAAAACCGCAATTGGAGTGCGATTGTGCCGATCAGGAAAGCTCCGTAATTCCAATCTGAGTCTAAAACAAGAACCGGATAGTCTATATTAAATGGTTGGAGGATAATCTGTTGCCTGTGGTGGTCGATCTGTACCTTCTTGATGGTGAGACCATCGTCAGTCCTTACAACTGCTATTTTTCCATCCGCATTTTCCCAACTCTGATCACTTTTAATGACCACGATATCCTGATGCTGGATCACAGGTTCCATACTGCTGCCATTTACTTGAAAGACAGTGTATTGCTTGGGGTTGCCAGGTAGAAATGAGATCGGCAACTGAATCTGTCCCATCTGACTCCACTCATCCTTGATCTCCATCGGAGGTCCGGCAGCTATTTCACCAACTATGGGAAAGGTGATAGACCGAGTGGGATCGAAGTCCTGATTGTTGATAGGATGAAGGAATGGAGTGATAATGGTGGGGTTTGAAGCATCTGGATTGGTTGGGGTTGTTTGTGCCTGATTGGATTGGATACGCTCTTGAAACTCATCCTTGGCATACATAGAACCGCTTCCCGTAAAGAGCCAGTGGATATTGATCTGATCTTTGGAGAGCGCTTCTAAGAACTCAGGATCGGGATATCTCTCGTTTAACTTGTATCGGGATAGCGAGGCACGGGAGATGCCATACTTAGTGGCAAACTGGTAATCCTTGAGTCGCATCGCCTTAATCACCAGGCTAAGGCGTTGTCCGATAGTCGGTTTATTCATCGTGATCTCCATATAGTAACTTTAGCATTGACTATATCCGCATGGCTGCAAGATTAGTTCCAGATGCCATTCTGCTGCAGAGCGGATTGGAGTCAATACTAAA
>PHBO01000014.1 GCA_002840645.1 Candidatus Cloacimonetes bacterium HGW-Cloacimonetes-3 | reverse complement strand
ATCGACAATCAGGAAGAACATCATCATCATACCACCGCAACAGAAGAATGGGATGCATTGTTAAAGAAACATTGGATGCGGGGGATGGAAGGGGTGTCGCCCGTAAAGGGCTAATTGGGGTGTGTCCTGTTCCGAGGGGTTTCGCTATCGCTACACACCCTCGCTATGGCATGACGCCCTACCGGGCTGGGTGGTATGGTATCATGTTCGGAGGGGTTTCGCTATCGCTACACACCCTCGCTATGGGATGACGCCCTACCGGGCTGGGTGGTATGGTGTCATGTTCGGAGGGGTTTCGCTATCGCTACACACCCTCGCTATGGGATGACGCCCTACCGGGCTGGGTGGTATGGTATCATGTTCCGAGGGGTTTCGCTATCGCTTCACACCCTCGCTATGGGATGTCGCCTTGTCAGGCTTATAAAGCGGTTTCGCTAACTTTGTACTTTGATGCGGGAAGAGATTTACACGCGTGATTAGCCCAGTATCAGCGTGAAAAAGGCGGTGGAGGCGGGTTTGTCGCCAAGTGTTTCGGATTACACGGCATTCGCGCATGAGCTTTAGTTGTGCCGGGCAGTTTAGGCTTGCGGCAAGCTACAGAAATAATATCAGCTACCTAAAGCATTACCCTGCAATGATATAGCTGTGTAAATAGAATCCCAGCCACAAGAATAGTTATATCCCACTAAAATAGTTCTTGACAATTTAAGGGCTTGCATTAGTTTGGTTAGTGAATGCTTACTAACATAGAGGAAAGAGAATGGAATTCACAGTGAGACAGAAGGATATAATTGATGCAGCGATTCTGATTATAGCTCAGAAGGGCTATGGCAAGCTTACTACGAAGAATCTGGCGGCACAATTAGGCTTCACGGAGGCAGCGCTGTACAGACACATGCCATCGAAGCAGGAACTGGTAAGAATGCTGCTTTGCCATTTTGAGCACTTATCCTGCGAGGTTTTGCAGAATATACAGGATAATCAGCTTAGTCCTATAGACAGCATCAGGCGTTTTGTGATGAACAGATACGAGCTGTTTACGGCAAATCCTGATTTGGCAAAAGTGATGTTTTCCGAAGAGCTGTTTAAGAATGATCTCAGCTTTGTGGAGCACTATAAAAGCATTATGCATATCCATAGGGACGAAATGATAAACTACATAGTCCGCGCTCAGCAGGAAGGGAAGATAAATACAATCTATAAGCCATTGCATGTGTTCCAGATAGTGGTGGGGTCTATGCGTTTGATAGTATCTCAGTGGAACATGAGCGGGGGAGCATTCAGTTTGATGGAAGAAGGTTCCAGCTTGTTAGAAACAATAATACATATGATAGAGGTGAAACAATGAGACGACAGATCATTAAGATCGATGAAGCCAAGTGTAACGGTTGCGGAGCATGTATTCCGGGATGCCCTGAAGGAGCATTGCAAGTGATAGATGGTAAAGCCCGCTTAGTTAGCGACCTGTTTTGTGATGGCTTGGGAGCCTGCCTGGGCACCTGTCCGGAAGGGGCAATTGAAGTGGAAGAGCGAGAAGCAGAGCCATACAGCGAAGCAATCGTAATGGAAAATATCATGGCTGCGGGCGAGAATACTATAAAGGCGCATCTGCATCACTTAAAGTCGCATGGAGAAACTACCTTTTATACGCAAGCACTGGAAATACTGAAAGCTAACGGACATGATATCGAGAGCTTAACACAGGAAGAGACAATGGCTTGCGGATGCTCGGGAACGCACGCCCGCAAGATAGAAAAGGAAGAGAGCAGCGTAAGTACACCGGCAGGCACGCTAAACAGTGAGCTTAGGCAATGGCCTGTGCAGCTTACCTTGTTGAATCCTGCTGCGGAATACTTCGAGAATGCAGATTTGCTTATTTCTGCTGATTGTGTGCCTTATGCTTATGGAGATTTCCATCGCAGATTCCTCAAGGGCAAGATTGTGATTACCTTCTGTCCCAAGCTGGATATGGATTTGGACAGATACATAGACAAGCTATCCCAGATATTTACTCTACATGCGATAAAAAGCGTAACGATAGTTAGAATGGAAGTACCCTGCTGCGGAGGAACTGAAGTATTGATAAAGCGTGCTCTGGAAAAAGCAGGTAAGCTTCACTTTGTGAAAGTATATGTAGTTTCTGTGGAAGGGAATGTTATCTAATGGATAATAGAGAATTGATAATGGAGAGTTATCTGTTTTCGAGACTTAAGTAAGAAGGAGAATTTATGCAAAGCCGTAATTGGAAAGACACTGAACCTGTATTGAACGCTAATGGTATTCATGGTGTGAAGATCTACAGCCAGCCCGAAGGAGAGATTGTGCATCTTGCCTTAGCTCCGGGAGCGCACTTGAAAGCACATGCAACGCCTGTGAATGTGGTGTTCTATGTTTTGGAAGGTACTGCCACCATCAGCATCGGGGAGGAAAAACAAAGCTTCCCGAAGGATACAACTATAGATAGCCCCAAAGCTATACCTCATGCCGTTACAAATGAAGGCGAAGGAAATCTGCGCCTCTTAGTAATCAAAATGCCAAAACCATAAGAATAAAAGGAGAAAAACATGAGTATGTTTTGTTACCAATGCCAGGAAACTTCCCGTAACATCGGTTGCACCATGCGTGGTGTATGTGGAAAATCAGAGAGTCTTGCCAATCTGTTCGATTTGTTAATTTATGGACTGAAAGGGCTGGCGCATGTATCAGTGAAGCTGCTGGAAAAAGGCGTGTATTATCCTGAGGATGCAGTGTTTGTAATGGGTGGATTGTTCCGTACCATTACCAATGCTAATTGGGATGAAGAGCTTATCCGCAACGTTGTAACCAAAACCCTTAGCCTGCGCGACAGACGTAAGGAAGAGCTTTGTAAGCTTTTGGGCGACAAGTGCGACACTTGTCCGGCAGCAGTAAGTTTCCAAGTGAACCCTACCGAATATGATGAATTTGCCAAAACGGTGGGTGTGCTAAGAACTACCGACGAGGATGTACGCAGCCTGCGTGAGACAATAGTTTATGGACTTAAGGGTATCGCAGCTTATGCTGAACATGCCCATATGCTTGGCTATCATGATGATGATGTAAACAAGTTCCTCATGGAAGGGCTTGCCGCAACCATAGATGATAAGCTTAGCGCAGATCAGCTTGTAGCACTGGTGCTTAAAACAGGCGAAATGGCTGTGAAGACAATGGCTTGTCTGGATAAAGCCAACACCGAGACCTATGGCAATCCTGAACCAACCAAGGTAAACTTGGGAGTGGGGAAGAACCCGGGTATATTAGTAAGCGGGCACGATTTGAAGGATTTCCAGGAACTACTGGATCAAACAGAGAACAGCGGTGTGGATATCTACACGCATAGCGAAATGCTGCCTGCTCATTACTACCCAGCCTTTAAGAAGTATAAACACTTTATCGGAAACTACGGCAGTTCATGGTGGCATCAACTGGAAGATTTTGAGAACTTTAACGGTGCTATCCTGATGACTACAAATTGTATTGTTCCCCTACGCAAAGAAAACACCTATTTAGATCGCTTCTTCACTACCGGTATGGCAGGTTATCCCGGAGCAAAGCACATAGGTAAACGCATGGCTGGCGGGAAGAAGGATTTCTCCGAGCTTATCGCAGTAGCCAAGAAATGTGAGCCTCCGAAAGAGACTGAAACCGGGCATATTACCGGTGGTTTTGCCCATGCCACGGTGCTTAGCCTTGCAGATAAGATTGTTGATGCTGTTAAGAGTGGTGCTATAAAGAGATTTGTGGTTATGGCAGGTTGCGACGGACGCATGCCCAGCCGTAAATACTTCACTGAAGTAGCAGAGAAACTGCCAAAGGATACAGTGATACTTACAGCCGGTTGCGCCAAGTACCGTTATATCAAGCTTGATTTGGGCGATATAGGCGGTATTCCGCGCGTGCTGGATGCAGGGCAGTGTAACGATTCGTATTCCCTGGCGGTAATAGCCCTTAAGCTGAAAGAAGCCTTTGGTTTGGATGATGTGAATAAGCTGCCGCTTTCCTTTGATCTTGCCTGGTACGAACAGAAAGCCGTAGCTGTGCTTCTGGCGTTGTTATCACTGGGATTTAAGAACATACAGGTTGGACCTACCTTGCCTGGTTTCTTGTCTCCCAATGTGGCGAAAGTGATCATAGATACATTCGGTCTGAAACAAACCACAGATGCAGATAGTGATATTGCTGCAATGATGGCATAACTTAGATTGTAACCAATCCCATACTCCCCGTGTAAAAGCGGGGAGTATTTCTTTTATGTAGTTAACAGGCAATTTCTCAGTTAGTAATGCCTTAAACACGGAAAATACTATCGTGGATAAGCACAACAATCGCATAATTGGAAACCTAAAATACATTTGGGAACGCTTCTTGCTTCTATTGCAAGATAAAAACATAAATCCCGGGAGGAACTTGATGCCAAACAGGTTTTTGATACTTACACTAATAGTAATTGTAACAGTTATAGGTGGTTGCGCAAAAAGGAATACTGCATATCAACCGGATGATGAATGGTTGAGCTTGGATAAACAAATACCTGTAGTGGGAGACCCCTTGGATCTCTGCTTTGATGATGATTATATCTTCGTGGCTCAGGATCAGGGCGGGATGTCCTCAATCCGCAGAAGCGACTATCAACATAAATGGTACACGTTTATTAAAGCTATCGACGGTTCTGTTTTCAATCTGGTAAAGATTCGCAGGATAGATACCGTAAACCAGCATAAGCGTTTGTTTATAAATGAAATTGGCGATACGGACAGAATTTACAGCATTGATACCAGTGAAGCTGATACACTTCATTTTGTAAGCCTGACAATAGGCAGCACGGTTGGGATCACGGATATGGATTTCAGAGCTGCTACCACAGCAGGATCTATCTATACTATCGAGGGTGGCTACTGTCAAGCGGGCAAGATGATTGTAACCAATTACAACGATGATTTTGGCTTAGTAAATGACCCTGCTATTATTCCTCCGGGTTCGGCAAGCGGTTTCTGTTTATCTAATAATTACATATATATAGCTGCGCAGCAACGTGGCTTAGCCATTTATAACCGTTCCAATCAACAATTGGTGAAGGAGTTTGCAATCCCCGGTTCGGCTTTGAAGGTTAGCGTAGTTGGGAATCTTGCTTTTATAGCCAGCAGACAGGGTGGCTTGAGTATTGTAAATGTTGCTGATCCGGTTAATCCGATATTACTAAGCAGTTTCCCTACATCAAATTTCACTACCACGGTTAATGTAGCCGGAAATAAAGCAGCAATAAGCGCAGGTAGCGGCGGAGTGTATTTGTTTGATATCACAAATCCGGCACAACCGGTGCTTTTACAGCGTTTAACTTCATGCGGGTATGCTAATTCTGCAAAGTTTATGGGTAACAAGCTACTTGTTGCCGGCAGAGATCAGGGTATCCTGATTTACAGTATAAAATGAGAAACAAATCCAATATCAAGAACTTATTTGTAAAGAGTCTGTGTATCAGACTCTTTAACTTAGATTCATAAAGGAAGCAAGCAATGAAAACAAAGTGTGTTGTGGTTTTAGTACTGATGTGTGTGATCAGTATTTTGGCTGCGGAGAAAGTAACTCCGCTAAAGGTTATTTATCAAGATAGTAGGCATATCAGTCTGAAGCTTACTACCCCATCTATAGACATCAAGGGCATTGATGGCAGCGAGTTTAAGAGTATAGGCATGGAAGGGGCACAGCCAATGGCAGAGGCAGGCTATCCCGAGTTGCCGATGTATTCTACTTTTGTAGCAATACCGGCAAGGGGTAGTTTCACTATATCAGTGCAAGAGGGTGCTTACTACACAAAGAGCAATGTGGTGCCCAAGCCAGTGTATAGCACCGATAATGAGGAGCTGTTAAAAACATATAATGCAGAAGCCTATGCAAGCAGAAGCGTATATCCGTCTTCCACTTATGGGCATAGTGAAGCGCAGATACTTCGGGATTTCAGAGTTGTGCAATTGTCACTTTTCCCCGTGAAATATACCGCAGCCAATAAAGAGATACAAGTTTGCCGAGATATTTCGGTGGAGATCACAATGAACGACACTCCCGGAGATAACGAATTAAGTACATACAGCGGGTATTCTCCTGCATTCAGCAATATCTATGAATCTCTTATCACTAATTTTTCTATGTACAGAGATCCTGCCATGGCTCCTGCAAACCCACGCATACTACTAATCCATGGCAATAGCACTGATACTGTTTTCCTTACAAAGCTCAGCGAGTTTGTGAAATGGAAAAGGCAGAAAGGTTTTGAAGTTAATGTTGCAGGAACAGCGCTTATCGGCAGCACTTCAAATACAGGGATTAAAAACTACATCCAGAATCAGTATGATAATCTATCTACCCGTCCGGATTTCATTATTTTGATGGGTGATACTGATGGCAGCTTTCCTATTCCTGCGTGGACAGAAAACATGTCATCTTATGCAGGTTGCGGCGATTACCCATACACTCATCTTGCCGGTTCAGATCTCTTGGGTGATGTGTTCATCGGAAGAATATCCGCTACTAATGTCGGCGAACTGGACGTGATCATAAATAAGATATACACAGTGGAGAAAAATATCAATACGGCTGGATTAGCTGCAAGCTGGCTGAATAAAATTCTGTTAATTGGCGATCCTACCCATAGTGGTATTTCCACTCAGTATGTAAATAAATACATAAAAGAACTGGCATTGGTGCACAATCCCAGCTATACTTTTATCGAAAACTACAGCACCGGGTTTGGCACAACTATGAATTCCGGGATAACTCAGGGAGTAGGATTCTTTAACTATCGTGGATATATAAACATGAGCAGTTGGTCTCCTTCTGCAAGTAACTTGACTAATGGATATAAGCTAAACCATGCCACAATACTTACCTGCGATACCGGTACCTATGCAAATGGTACTTCAACAACTGAAACGTTATTGAGGCTTGGCACTTCAGCCGTACCGGCTGGCTCGGTTACGGCGATTGGTATGGCAACAAGTGGAACTCATACGATGTTCAACAACTGCCTAAATGCGGGCATTTACGATGGAATATTCACACATGGAATGAGGACAATGGGAGAGGCATCCCTGAATGGGAAACTGTACATAAAACAAATCTATGGGGCTACGCATGATACCCAAGCTAATTATTTTTCTCACTGGTGCAATTTAATGGGCGACCCCACAGTGGAAGTATTCACGGGGATACCCAAGACACTGTCTATGATAGCACCTCAAGCTTTACCTTTAGGGACAAATGTATTAGATATACAGGTTTTGGATGCATTGGGTTCACCGGTTGAGAATGTGTGTGTAACGGCTTATAGCAGTTCATTTGATGCAGTGATAGGCAAGGGTTTTACTAATAACATGGGTTTTGCTACTCTTAACTTTTCAGGAGGGTTACAGAACCAAGTTATTCTTACTGCTTCAGCGCATGAGTGTAAGCCCGTTCAGCAAACATTAAGTGTTGATAATAATGGTTCCCTTGTTTACTATAGCAAGCAGATCATAGATAATGGCACTTTAGGGAGCATAGGG
Source organism: Candidatus Cloacimonetes bacterium HGW-Cloacimonetes-3 (assembly GCA_002840645.1). Taxonomy (GTDB): domain Bacteria; phylum Cloacimonadota; class Cloacimonadia; order Cloacimonadales; family Cloacimonadaceae; genus Cloacimonas. Next base: position 123,843 of record PHBO01000014.1, on the reverse strand, counting down.
AATGGAGACAGTTTTGCAAATGCGGGTGAGACTATAGCGATTAATGTCGAATTGAAGAATACTACGGCTAACCCCATAGCCGACATGACAGCAATAATAAGTTGCGACGATCCGTATATTAACATCATATCTAATCAAATTGGATTTAGTACAATGAATGCCGGACAGGTTATGTTTGGGAATGCACCTTTCCTTATATCACCAACGAACAACATCCCGCCGGAACATGATGTAAGATTTACTATGCAAGTAACAGATGGGATGAATGCAACATATAGCGTAGTTTTTCATGTTGCTACTTACAATGCCAGGTTGCTGGTAGATAACTATGTAGTTACTGGCGGGGCTGATTCCACACTTGATCCGGGTGAAAGCGGATCTCTGCAAGTTTGGCTAAAGAACTCTTCTGTGTCCATGGTCTTTGATCTGAATGCAGAGCTTACATCTCTTAACGATCTTCTTGTAGTAAACGATTCAACATCGTACATTGGTGCGATTAGTGCAGGTATGATAGGTGTTAGTGTCGATGGCTTTGAACTATTTGCACGAGTTCAGCTAATCCCGGGAATGCAAATACCAATGCGACTAAGGGTATTTAATGATGTAGGTTTTGAACAATATGTGGATTTCAACATCTCTATTGGTCGTGTTTTCTCATACACTCCTCTTGGACCTGATGCTTATGGTTATTTCATCTATGATAACACTGATACAGCCTATGCAGATTGCCCGAACTATGAATGGATAGAAATTACTCCGGCTTTGGGAGGCTCAGGCACTTTGATAAACGGGTTTAATGATGCAGGTGATACGAGTGATGAAGGTGATCAAAACAGTGCAATAACATTAAAAGTACTTGATCTCCCGTTTCCATTTTCTTTTTACGGAGAGACTTACAATCAAATTACCGTTTGTGTAAATGGTTTTATTGCCATGGGTGTAACAGGAAATGGAGAATTCAGAAATTATCACCTTCCCGGTGGTTATGGACCCTCGCCCATGATTGCTGCCTTCTGGGATGATCTTATTCTGATTTCAGATGCGGGAATATATCAATATTACGATTCTGCCTCACATAGCTACATAATACAGTATAATAAGATGCGTAACGGCTACAATCGTACAAGCCTTGAAACCTTCCAGATCATATTCTATGATCCCATGTTTTATCCCACTTCCATGGGAGATGGAATGGTAAAGATTCAGTACAAGGATTTCAATAATGTTGATGTTGGTGGTGGTAGTTACACTCCCCGCCATGGAAACTATGCATCGATTGGGATAAAAGATCACACTAATACACGTGGATTAGAGTATTCTTACAATAACACATATTCTCATGCAGCAGCACCATTAGGTAATAACAAGGCGTTGTTGATTACCACGATGCCTGTGCTGCATCAAAGCGCACATTTATCAATTCACGAGCTAATTGTTAATGATGTGAATAATAATGGTATAGCTGAACCTGGAGAAGCTCTGGAGCTTGGTATTAAGCTTGTAAATGTGGGTATTAATGCAGCCCAACAAGTGCAACTCACCGCTTCTACAATTAGCAGTTACGCCTCTTTTACCCTTGCTGAGAGTAATTATGAGGATATCCCAGGATCAAGTATCGGAATAAACAGAACTCCTTTGCTGCTGCAAGTAAGCCCGGATTGCCCCAATGAAGCAACAATACCAATAACCTGTATTGTAACCATTGCTGGCAATAGCTGGCAATATCAGCTTAGTATAGTTGTACGCAAGCCATCAATAACAGTTGGCGCAGTGTATGTAAATGACAGTGCTGGTAATAACAATGGATTGATTGAAGCGGGTGAAACGATAGAACTTGTGATTAATATGGCAAACAACACAAGTTTAGAAGCTAAGAATATTATTACTAATTTGAGCAGCGAATCAACTTCTGTAAACATCCTGAATTCTATCATACATCTTTCAGGAGTGCCAACTGAAAGCATTTGCCAGGCAGTGTACCATTTGGAGATAGCTCCAGATTTGCCCGATGGCACTATTATTAACTTCAATCTTGCCTTTTGGGGGGATATGATACCCATTCAGAATGAGCAGGTAAGCATTGGAATTGGCGCAAGCGGTATGTATGAGAACTTTGAATCCGACGACGGTGCTTATATTGCCAGTCCTATTCCAAATGGATGGGAATGGGGTACTTCCACTCAGGGAGCACAGTCTGGAACCAAAGTATGGGGAACAAGGCTAAACACACAATATGCAGCTAATGCTAATTATACATTAACCACCCCAAGCATGTTAATAGGTCATAATTACATGTTAGAGTTTTGGCATAAGTATTCAACCGAGAGCACCTATGATGGTGGTCAGGTGAGAATATCGCTAAACAACTCCAGCACCTGGACACTAATGAATCCTGTTGGCGGTTACCCTGCTGCCTCGATATCAGCATTAGCAGGAGCCGGTTATGACGGAAATAGTGGTGGTTGGATTCCTGCCAGCTTCAACTTAGCTGCCTATGAAAACCAAAATGCCAGATTTCGCTTCATCTTTAAAAGTGACGGAGGAGTGGAAGGAGAAGGCTGGTTTATTGATGATGTAAGAACTACCGGTTATGTGGAGTTTGCAGGTAAGGTATATGGATCAGTTACCAGTTCTAACCCTGATATAAACTTCGCTAAGGTGCTTGTACGAAACAATCAGAAATGGTGTGGATATCCTGATACGGAGGGTGCATATACATTATATTTGCCGATGGGAACTCATCAATTGGAAGCTTCCAGTCCGGGTTATTATACAAATAGTTATTCAGGTATAACTCTTTCAACTGCTACTCCATCAGCTATGCAGGATTTCTACCTGGGCTATTTTAATTCACCCACAAACCTCAGCTACACAATTGCTACAGGTTCCATAAACCTTAGCTGGATTGCCCCAGATGCACCAGAGTATCAGATAACCGGGTATAGTGTTTATCGGAAGATTAATGCTGACAGATTTGAGTTATGTGCTACTGTTAGCGAAACCACCTACAGCGAACAAATTGATATACACAGCACTTACACATATTATGTGGTTTGCAACTATTTGCTGGGTAATAGTCTTGCTACCAATAGCGTGGAGTATCCACCCACGGTAGGGATTGAGGACGAAAACAACAGCAGTGCAGTAGTTACCCGCTTGATGAACAATTATCCTAATCCCTTCAATCCTGAAACCACTTTCAGGTTCTCGCTGAAGGAATCTTCACCAACCCGCTTAAGTATATATAACTTGAAAGGGCAACTTGTGAAAAGGCTTGTGGATCAGGATATGCCTGCGGGAACACATCAAATAGTATGGAATGGGCGTGACGCTGCAAATCAGCGTGTTGCTTCCGGAATATATTTATACCGCCTTGAAAGCAAGGGATACAGCCAAACCAAACGAGCCATCCTAATGAAATAGCAAATCTATGCCCAAATACAAAAATAGCAGGCATTAGCCTGCTATTTTTGTATTAGTAAACTTGTTGCCTAACCCCTATAATGGTTTGTCTTTCTCTTTGTCGCTTAATTCCAACCATCTGTCCAGCAGTTGTTGGTGCCGCTCATTCAATTCAGTCAGCTCGTTGCTAATTTGGTGATAGTCATTCGGACCAAAGTTCATAGTGCCTACGCTCAAGCTTGTTTCCAATTCCATAAGCCTGAGTTCAATGGAATCAATTTCGGTTTCCAGGTTTGCGAATTCTCGTTGTTCATTGAAGTTCAATCCTTTGCTTATACGTTTGGGTCTCATTATTACTGGTGCGGCTGCTTCACTGATCTCTTCTTGTTCAAAACGTTTCACTAACAGGTAGTCAGAGTAATTCCCCGCAAACTTACGTAGCTTCCCATGTTCAAAGATGAACAGGTAGTCAACAGTCCGATCCAGAAAGTAACGATCATGAGATACAACTAACAAACAGCCTCTAAAGGCATCAAGATAATCTTCCAGAACTTCAAGGCTACGGATATCAAGATCATTTGTCGGTTCGTCCATAATGATGAAGTTGGCACCGAACATCAAAGACTTTAGCAGATAGAGACGTTTACGTTCTCCTCCCGATAAAGCACTCAGCTTTGTCTGCTGCATTTTACCATCAAAAAGGAAGCGTTGCAGCATTTCGGTGGCACTGATCTTTGCACCTGCACCGTTTTTTATCGTTTCTGCGTATTGGGCGATATATTCATATACGGTTTTATTGGGGTCAAAGCTGTCCTCGTCTTGTTTATAATAAGAGAAATGAGTATTAACGCCAACTTTGATCGCTCCGATATCAGGTTCTACTTCTCCGGTGATCATTCTTAGCAGGGTTGTCTTTCCGCAGCCATTTGTGCCTATTATGCCGATTCTTTCCATGGATTGGAAGTTGTGGTCTATCCCTTCAAACAATGCTCTGCTGGCATATGATTTGCTAAGCTGGTGCAATTCCAGGATGGTTTTGCCAAGTCTGTCTATCTTAAAGGAGATTTCCAGTTCTTGATTTGAGATCAGGTAACTTTTCGAAAGTAGTTCCTTTACTCTATCCACATGGTTTTTAGGTTTGCTGGTTCTTGCTTTAGCTCCGCGTGACAGCCAATCCAGCTCTTTCTTTAGCTGAGCATTACGTCTGGTTTCTTTGCGCTGGACATCAGTAGCACGTATCAGCTTACCGCGCACAAAATCACTGTAGTTACCCTCGAAGTAGTACAGAAGGGAGTGTTCAATCTCGATTATCTTGGTGCTTACTGCATCCAGGAAGTAGCGGTCGTGAGTTACAAACAGCACAGCTTTGTTGGTAGTAGCAAGAAAATTTTGCAACCACTCTATCGTATCCAAATCCAGGTGGTTTGTAGGTTCATCCAGCACAAGTAAATCCGGTTCCAGTGCCAACACTCTGGCAAGATCAGCTTTACGACGCTGTCCACCGGATAATGTGCCTACCAACTGCGTGTAATCTGTAATCCCAAGGCGGCTTAACAACGCTTTATAGAAGTATTCCTCGTGGATTTCGCCTTCAGCGGGGATCGTGTGTTGTAACACAGAAATGTTTGGCAAGAATTCAACATCCTGCTCCAGATAGCCTATTTTCAAATCTTTTCGAGTAGTTATCTTTCCGGTATTGGGAGATTTGGTTCCGCTGATTATCTTTAACAAAGTTGTTTTGCCGCAACCGTTTAAGCCAACAATCCCTATTTTCTCTGTGGCGTGAATGCCAAAGGACACATCTTTGATGATTGTCCTGTCGCCATAAAGGCAGGAGATATCTTCCAAGGTGAGAATTACTTCATTTATCATTTTCTTTGCGGTAGTTTATTTTGCATCACGTAGCGTCCCTGAGGCGATTCGAACGCCTGACCTTCACCTTCGGAGGGTGCCACTCTATCCAGCTGAGCTACAGGGACGCAATTAAGATTGAGAACTTGTAATTTGAAGCAGTGCTTTCTGTCAACAGCCATTTTGCGTCTACTGTGTGATTTATTATTTTATACGCAAGAGATATGATGTGTCTATTATACCGGTAATCGGTACAAAGAAAACTGATACGAAGGAAGCTAATATCTTATAAATAATGGACTAACAAGAAAGCAAACACGGCGAGGCAATATACTCTCTATCCTAACTTGTAAATAACTCTAATACGGTACAGGATGGCAATGCTAATAAGTGTAAGTACACCTGCCAGAATCAAAGAAATAGTGTAACTACCACTTCTATCACGCAAGTATGCACCTCCCTGAATGGCAATAGCTCCGAAACCATAGGCTGAAAAGACTAAGCCATAGTTTACACCCAAGTGCTCTACACCGAAGCACTCCGAGGTTAGAACAGGATATAGAGCGAGTGATGCTCCTATCCCTAAACCCAGGACTATTGCAGCTACTAATAATGCAGGGAAGCTCGTGATAAGAAAGGGAAACAGAATGAAAGTGGCTGCTTGTAACAGGAATACTACGCTTAACACATTCAGAATGCCAACCTTATCACTCAAAAAACCAGCTATGGGTCTGCAAAGTCCATTAGATAATGCAAACAAAGAAATCGGAATCGCAGCTTTGCCACCACTAAGCTTCACCACTTCGAACCCATAGGAAGGCAGGATGCCTATGATTAATAGAGAACCATATACAGAGAGTAAAAAAGAGCTCCATATGAGCCAAAATAAGGACTTGCGCAGCATCTGTCCAGGAGGAATATTCGATCTTACCATACCTGTCCTATCCGGCAGGTGCATTGCACCATAAATGTGCATATGCCATTGATCTGTTGGAAACACCACTAAACGGGAAGCTATAAGAGTAATGACAAATGTAATGAGGGCAATTACAACGAAAGTGCCATCCAACCCAAACTTGGGGATAATGACTTGAGCTTTCAAGGGAGCAAAGATAAAAGATGCCAAGCCAAACCCCATCACACCCAACGAAACAGCTAATCCCGGATAATCAGGAAACCACCGCCTTATCGAAGGAGCTACGCAGGAATAGGTTATGCCACAAGCCAAGCCCCCAATCACCCCATAAGTTAAAACTAACCACCCCCTAAATGCTACAATTCTAAGCATAGCACTTAAAGAATTAGCGATAAGGAACAAGAATGCACCAAGAGTTATCATCCACCGAGTTCCGTACTTTTCCTGTATTCTACCTGCGGGAATCATAGTTATTGAAAAAACTACCATGAACACGGACATAGGTAGCATTGAATAGGATTTAGACCATCCGAAGTGTTTTCCAAGAGGTTCCACAAAAACACCCCAAGAGTAGGATAGCCCTCCCATCATACTCACCAGAAATCCTCCAAGTACAACTGTCCATCTCGTGCCGAAAACAGGTCTGTCAGTTTGCATAAAGCTCCTTAGATACGTTCTAATTTGACAGTATTGCAAGCAAAACACCTTGCAAATCATAAATGTGAAACATGCTATAAATTGTCAAGAAAGATGTGTACATGCGATAAACGAGAATTAACTATGTCCCAGATTCAGCTACTTCATGTAGCTTAACAACGCTGCTATTCCAAAAAACTTGGTACTATAGCTCACTGCCCAGTCTTCTACCTTGCCTGCAGCGCATAACTATCCCATAACCCTCCCGTATCCGATATGGGAGGGTTATGGGATAGTTATGCAAAGCTTACAAGTATGGATTTAGCATAATGAATCCATGATTAAAGGCTGAAAGCGTTATGTCAAGAAGACATAGCTTCATTTCTGCAAGCGATTTAAAAGAAAACATCACCGTGCTGGCTGTTGATAAGCGAAGTATCTTCAGGAGGCGATAGATTTGTTAATGGCGACAAAACTCGCTTTTTCCACAGAGGTATTCAGCAGATTTAGGAGCTATTTTTATGATTCTATTTGCCATCAGGTGCGATATTTCCTTGATTTCCCACTGAGCATGTTCATCGCTGCGGAGGCGGATAAAATGATATATCTCCCTTAAGTTCATTTTTGCGTACACAAACAGTAAGGATGAATTTAACCGGCAATATGGAGCAATAACTCTAAGTTGCGAAGGGAGATTAAAGGCAAAATTAGAAACAGAGGAGGCAAGGCTTTCCCACATCTGTGTCCTACCGATTGTAGCTATGCTATCAGGGAACTTGCAAATAGCGGAGTTACCGCCCTTGCGCAACATCGTGCAGAAACGGTGGCGCTTGAATTGCGCCCAGCAGCTTTCGCTGAAAGTAAGCTCGAAGCTGAAATCTATGGTTTCAAAAGCACGTGGAACTTTGTGCCAGGCTTTTAAATTGTGATAAACCTGATTCCAAAGCTGTTGTTTAACTAAACGCGGTAAACGGGAAACAGTCTCGTTTGTGTCGCTCCAGTTAAGCTCTCCTTGCTGATAGATTATCGCAGTCAAAACGCTATCATCAGGATTAGATGGGCTTGTCAGAACTTTCAGCTTGTTTTCCATATCCAGCTCTTCCATCCAGGGCAGTTCTTGTTGCAGGAATCCGGTATATCCAACTTTTTCAAGATCAATCTTACCCATATAGCCATCATCCTCTGTGTAACGGATGAGTGAAGGAGCAATTGCGGACACCTGGGAGTAGAGCTCATGATGCAGTTCTTTAGCCTCGGCTAATGGGCTTTTTGCCAGCCTGCGCAGGAGGTTTTCCAGGCTACGGGCATTGATGGTGATACCCATTTGGGTTTTTGTGGAGAGAGGCAGGATATAACGCGCATCCTCTTTTGCTAAAGCTTCCCGGTCACGGGGTTTCAGCTTTGGTTTGGCTGTCTTATAATATTCGTTTAGTGCATTGAAGCTGGTCTCATACTCCGAAAATAGCTGATCCATAAGTTGCTTATATTGTTTTTTGTACTTCGGGTATTTGTTCAGTTCTTCAGGAACTATGTAATCCTTGGAAAATGTAACGTAGCGTTGGGATTTCTCGGTGAAAGAAGCTAAGCGGCTGCGCTGAATTGTATCTGTTAATAAGCGGGAAACACCAATTAAATCCAGATTAAATACTGCATGCTCTGCCACAGAGCTATGACCCATATCAAAGATGATATTAGTGTTAGAGGCGCGTGCTTTGCTGATTTCGGAGATTGCTTCATCCCTCAGAAAGTCAATATCTTTGCTGCTTCTGCTGATTCTGGCATAGGCTGCGGAGATAACTTCCGGGGTGGCTGTCTCGGTATTCAGACTGTCTATGAGGGATTTATCAATATTATAGCCGGCGATAATGAGTTTCATAAAAAAGCCCCTGTATTTTTTACAATAAGGCTTTTACGCTTGAAGCACCTATCCGGTTTGCTCCTGCTGCAACCATTGCCAAAGCTTGTTCACGATTGCGGATGCCTCCGGAAGCTTTAACTCCCAATTTGGGTCCAACCACACTGCGCATTAGGGCAATGTTTTCTGCAGTGGCACCGGCAGTTCCAAATCCGGTAGAAGTTTTTACGAAGTGAGCTCCTGCTTTTTTTGCTATCAGGCACGAGATAATTATCTGTTCCTCGGAAAGGTAACACGTTTCAAGTATAACTTTCAACAGTGCTCCGGCAGATAAGCATAGCTTTGCCGAACCATTTATACTGATGTATGCGGTATCATAATCACCAGACAACATTGAGCTAAGGTTTTGCACCATATCAACTTCTTTCACTCCGGCAGAAAGCACGGCTTGAGTTTCTGCTGCAATCACTTCAGCAGAAGAAGCACCTAAAGGAAAGTTTATTACAGTGCAGCTTTTTACTTTTGGGTTAAGAGTTTTGATTATGAGAGGTATAAACTGAGAGTTTATGCATACTGATGCAGTATTATACTCGTTAGCCATACTACAAAGATCGATAACTTCAGCCTCATTAGCGGTAGCTTTCAAGACGGTTGCATCAATGATTTCTGCAATATTTGGGACTTCTGTTTGATCTTCACCATCTGCACGGCATTTATAGCAATGAAGGCATACTTGGTGTGCTCCTCCGCAACGGCATGGCTCATTGTCACCATAGAGTCGGATTGCTATTTCAGGTATTGTATTCATTATTTCTCCAATGTTTTGTTAATCCTAAGCTGACCGCACGCCCCAAACACATCCGCACCACGGCTTTTACGAAGCATTATGGCTTGAGGTAGCGTTGCCGCAGCACGCATGAATTCATCCACTTGTTGTTTGTCTGGAGCTTGCAATCCGGTTGCACCGGTACCCGGATTGAAGGGGATAAAGTTTATTTTGCAAGAGATATCACCCACAAACTTACGCAATGCATTCAGGTCTTCTCGACCCATGTTTTCACCAGCTATTAATACATATTCAATCGTTACCCGAAAACTACTTTTCCTAAGATAGTACAGTAAGGCTTGTTTCAGCTCATGTAGCGGATATTGACGGTTTATTGGCATCAACGCATCTCTTTTAGCATCTATTGCAGAGTTTAAAGATATTGCGAGTTTAGCTCTAACTCCACTGTCTGCAAACTTAACAATCCCGGGGACAACACCGCAGGTTGACACGGTAGTCCGTCTCGGGCTGAAGGTAAGTGAGTTATCAGCTTGTATGATTTTAAGAGTCTCAATCAAATTATCCAGATTGTCCAATGGCTCACCCATGCCCATAAACACCAAATTGGTTAATCTTGATCCTGTCGTTAAGTGATTATCTTTATTGGTTTGTTGAGACGTCGATGCAGAGGTACACTCATGACTGCCAATCAAAATCTGGGTTACTATCTCATCAGTGCTTAGATTGCGGGTTAGTCCCATTTTACCGGTGGCACAGAAACTGCATTTGCGTGAACAGCCAACCTGAGAAGATATGCAGAGAGTGTTTTTATTCCCTTCCGGAATTAACACGCTTTCTACTAATTCCCCATCATAAAGGCGATGCCGGTATTTGGCAGAGCCATCTTTAGATACAAGTTTACTAACCGTTTCAGGCATGGCAAAGCTGTAATTCTCAGCAAGAAATGCTTTAAAATCAGAAGGTAAATTAGTCATTTGCTCCGGTGCAAACACAAGATGCTTATATATCCAATCCAGCAATTGTTTACTACGATATTTGGGGAATGATTCAGTAAGCTTGTTGCTAAGCTCATCGGGAAGAAGACTAAAGATATTAGTTAACATGGTTCAATATCCGGGATGCTAACAATTTCAAGTTTACTGAATTGCTCTAAATCAAGCTCAACAATACCGCTTTCTTCACCCGAGAGATATATGTGTTTGGAGATTACGTCAATTCTATAAACAAGCATTCGCTTTTCCTTATAAATCACACAAGTGCCCACGATCGGAAAGTCTTTTGCCTCTTCCACATAAAAGTCTTCCTCGAAATTCAAACAACAAAGAAGCCTGCCACAGGGACCGGAAATCTTGGATAGATTGCCTGCGAGGTTCTGATCTTTAGCCATTTTAATCGTAACCTGATTGAACTTTTTTAAGAAACTACCACAGCAGTATTGGTTACCGCACATACCAAAACCACCCAAACGTTTGGCTTCATCTCTTCCGGTGGTTTGGTGTAACTCAATGCGTGTTTTGAATACTGTTGCGAGTTCCCGTACAAATGTTCTGAAATCAATCCTACCTTCTGCGGTGAAAAAGAATGTTAGCTTGTTTCCATCGTACTGATAGACAGTTTCTATTAGTTTCATATCGAATGGATATCGCTCTAATATGGACTGGAAGGTGTTTGAAGCTTTCTCTTCTTCAAAGCCGATGTTCTTTAGTTTGCTTAAATCATCTTCATTAGCGATACGACGAATACTGTATGTTTTCGCACCCTGGGCTTCAATATCCATATCTTCATCGCTAACGCTTAAATGAACTACCTGAGCAACGTCATCCCCTCTTTCTACCTCAACTATTATCAGCTCTTCCGGTTGGATACTTAGTTCATTTGAGTTTTTATAGTATCCTAAACGCCCTGTGCGGAATTCTACTTCTATGTAATCTTGCACTTATTTCTCCATTGAATATATGTTATGATATAACTCTGTTTCTGTCACGCTGAAACAAAGACTGCGTCTCTGTTTAACCGTACGCGCTGTTTCACAAAAAGCCTGTAAACGATATGGGCTTAACTTGCCGGATTCTCCCCAAGAAAAGTCCGGTACAAAATCGCTTATTAAGCCCTGACCCCATAAATTGCACCCGATCCCAATGACCGTTCCTGTGTTTATACTGCAGTTGATACCTGTTTTGCTATGGTCACCAATAATACAGCCTAAGAATTGAGAGCCGGAATCTATTTTCCCCATATGAGGATAGGAATAAAAAGCCACGTTCTTGTAAGTGTTTTTTAGATCACTGTTATTAGTATCAGCCCCAAGATTTACCCACTCTCCAATATATGCATGCCCCAGGAAACCATCATGCTGCTTATTAGAATAAGCTTGAATAATGCTGCCTTCTATCTCTCCACCTATTTTACAGATGGGACCGATTGAGGTATTGCCGTATATCTTAGCCCCAATTTTGATTAGAGTTTTCTTGCCAATATATAGTGGTCCGCATAATACTGCATTGGGCATTACCTTTACCCCTTCATCAAGTATGATTGGACCCTCTGAAGCATCAAGTACTACTCCAGGGCTAAGAGTAACTCCTTCCGATATCCAAACATTATATGGGTGCAGCACTGTTACCCCGGGTTCTGTCTCGAAAAAATTGTCCTGATCATAGAAGTAATGGTCAAAATCCCATACAAGCATACGGGCATTATCGTGGATTATATCACTAATGCTTTCATATAGATCAAGTTCTGAAGAGATTAAAGCAGTATTGGAGGGCAACACAACACTTGTATCGGTTACATTGATCTCAGCTGTGTCAAGGTTTGCGGCAATAACAACATCCGCACTCACAAGAGCACAGTTACTCTTTAAAGCTTTAATCTGCTTGATCAAATCACCTGATACCTTAATGCGTGAGTTTAAATATAGCTTGTTGCCATCCACAGTTTGATTGATTTGCCAATCAGGATGCCTCTCATGGTATAAAGGTAACAAAATCTGATTTATGTTAATTGTAGTGCTTTCCTCATTACTAAAGCATTTCTCCAGCCTCTGGCGCAGTTTTAAGATGCCACAACGTAAGTCTCCGGTACTGCGGCTGAGAGTAATGGGATAGAAAGCAGAACGCTTATGATCGTCAAATATTATTACTTGCATTGTTCCTCTTATATGGGCGTTTCCCATGCCAAACAAAGATATTGAATTGCCCCAAGACCATGGTAAAAACAAGGAAAAAGGTTTGAATAACAAGCCAAATAGGGTAGAAAAGCATCATCCTGCTGCTTACCCCAAAACTGGAGCGTGCATAGCTTGCCATGATATTCTCGATTAGAATGCGGAAAGCAAAGATAAACAGTCCCAGTTTAAAACTGAAAAGCATCATAACCAGTCCGCCCCAATAAATGAAAGCCATCGTAAGTAAGATGAAGAAGAATTCTGGATTAAACTTAAGCTGATACTTCATATTAGATGCCCATCTACTACGCTGATTAACCAACTGATGCCAGGATTTTACTGGATGTGTATATACAAAGCTGGAGGGTAAGAAGTTAAATACAATTTTATGCCCTTTACGACGCATAAGCTGCATCAAGTTAACATCATCACCGGATATAAGATGGCGTATTTTATCGAATCCTCCCACATCTTCAAAGGCAGATTTCCTATAGGCAAGGTTTTGTCCGATGCATGCCCAGCTTTTACCCAGTGTATAACCACCGGCTAATACCATGTAGGTAAGAGCAAAATCCAAATGTTCATACTTATGAAGGATACTTGCTTTGCTCCAATTGGGTATAAAAGTCCGTGAGTATCCTGCAACCATGGACACGTCTTCGGTAAAAAGGGAAATCATAGAGCTAACCCAAGTCTTGGGAAGGATACAATCTGCATCAGTAGTGAGGAGTATTTCTCCCTTGGCTTTGGAAATTGCCTTTTCCATGGCATGTTTCTTGGGAGAAGTAACGGATTCTCTGCCTTTTACGCGTAAGTAGTTAAGGTTCATACCTGCTGCGATAAATCTTTCAGCTACTTCTCCGGTGTTGTCTTCAGAATCATCATCAGCTAAAATCACTTCGAATAGCTCTTTGGGGTAATCTTGGTTTTGGAGACATAAGAATAAAGCACTTAAGTTCTTAGCCTCATTCCGGGCTACTATAACCACACTTACTGTACGTTTCTTGTAGGTTATAACTGGCTTGTGGTGCCGATACCCAAACCAAAAGCGAATGCAGAAACTGATATAGGTAATAAAACCAGTAGCAATCATAAAACATAAGGAGTAGAAAAGGATTTTATCCATTATAGCTCATTATTGAGTTTCCAGTTCATCACGATAGCCCCAACGAGTGGGATAAAAATTGAAACGCAAGGTATCAGCCACAACAGGCGGAACATTATTCTCAATGAAATACTCTTCAATCCCGCCGTTGGAAGCAAATCCGGAAGTAGGATTGATAAAACGCTTTACAATACCGGAGGGCATAACGAAACTATATCGTGGATCATCAGCACGTGGTGTCCTACCCTTATTTTGCAGGCGGATAGCCTTAGTCATTATTCTTCCCCAAATGGGTGCGCACACCGCACTTGCAGATATTGCAGAATTGTTATCGAAGCCATTCCAGATTCCCAAAGTGAATTCCTTATTGAAGCCAATGAACCACGCATCACGGCTGTCATTGGAAGTACCGGTTTTCCCGGCTACTTGCCACATATAGTTATTTCTTGCAGCTCCGCCGGTACCTGAAGAAACCACAGATTGTAGCATCGAAGTCATAATAAAAGCTACTTCAGGAGTGCAGACCTTTATCTTTGGGCTGGAATTGCGCTCAAGTACCTTGCCTTTCATATCCTCTACTCGCGTTACAAAAATAGGTGTTGTCCGAAAGCCATTATTAGGAAATGTCGTGTATGCTGAAATCAGGTTGATCGGCGTAACTTCATAAGCTCCCAAAGCTGCGGATAAATCTTCCGCTTTTGCATTGATTCCAAATCTCCGGAATGCATCGTTCACAGAATCAAGCCCAATATCCATAACTGTCTTCACCGCCCATAAATTGTATGAGTGGGTTAATGCAGTTCTCATTCGTGTAAACCCATAGTATTTCCTGCTGAAATTCTGAGGCGTCCAATTCTCACCATTACCTCCGGTAAGTTTCAGTGGACCGTCCTTAATCACGGTTGCGGGAGAATAACCTCGTTCAACCGCAGCTGTGTAGTAAATGGGTTTTATCGAACTACCTGGTTGTCTTTTAGCTTGGGTCATTCTATTGAATTTACTGTGAGCAAAGCTTCTACCCCCAATCATAGCTCGGACATAACCAGTATCATTTTCCATTAAAACTAAACCACCCTGTAAGTAACGGGTATTTATATCCACACTGGAAGGGCTTACACTGCTAAAACGCATAGCGGAATTGTAACCTTTTTCAATACCGGAGAGGTATTGATTGAGGATAGAATCAGCATAAACAGTCAGTTCCTGATCAAGAGTCGTGTATATACGAAGCCCGCCCTCAAACAGCTTTTCTGTGCCATATTTACGTTCCAGATAGAGCCGGATATACTCAATAAAATAGTCTGAGGCAAATTGGCGCATAGAAGTGCGTTCACTGGTGATTTGTGAAGCCAAGGCTATTTCATAATCTTCTTCCGTAATTTTACGAGCTTTAAGCATTCTTTTTAAAAGAGAATTTCTCCTCTCAAGCAATCGATCCGGGTGTTTAACAGGGTTATAGTAGTTCGGGCGCTGGATCATCGCCACTAATGAAGCCGATTCTGCAATACTAAGATCTCTTGCATGTTTTCCGAAATAGTAGAGAGCGGCTGTTTCTACGCCATGTATCTGTCCACCCCAGAAAATCTTGTTAAAGTATATCTCAAGTATCTCGTCCTTAGTGAACTCTCTTTCTATTTGGAGAGCTAAAATAACTTCTTTCATCTTCCTGGAAACTTGTTTATCCAGGGTCAGAAACATATTTCTTGCCATTTGTTGGGTAATTGTGCTGGCACCCTGAGAGAAATCCATCCTGATTACATCAATAAGTACCGCCCGGATGTTTCCCAGGATGTCTATTCCAAAATGATGATAGAAGTGTTTATCCTCTGCTACAATAAGAGCATCTACCAGATATGGTGGAAGTTCTTTCAGGGAAACAAGCTTTCTCTTTTCGAAAGCGAATAAATACACCATTTTGCCATTCTGGTCATAAACTTCAGATCCCGAGCGTAATGTAAAATTACGCAACTCGCTCGTAGGAGGCAATCCATCACGATAGAACCATAATGCTCCCACAAAAGCCCCAATCAGAATACAAGAGGCAATTCCCAGAAACATGGCGATTTTGTAAGTTTTTTCTTTATTCAAGCGCTTCATTTTCTCACAATCCGGGTAGCTTTAACTTCGCATCTGCATAAAGAGTTATGTACGCGATAACGCACCCGCTAATCAAACCAATTGAGAGCAGTAAAGGTGTCAACATAAAAACTCGATCACTATGAATTATGAACTGTCGAACAATTAGTAACTGAGTGAGATTGTGTGTTACAGCACCCACAATGCTGATACCATATACACTGAAGCCCAAGCGAATGTTTTGTGCAAGAAGCATGGCCATGATGGCAGCAAACCCTCCACAGAGAGAAAGCAAAGTAGATGGGCTTAGCAAAGTAAGAGTAATCAAACCGCCAATTATTGCTTTTGCAATGTTCACGACAATAGCACTTAATGCCCTTCGTTTCCAAACAAGATACAATACAATTACGTTCGAGAGTCCGATGCGCAGGAAAGGAAGGGGAAACATACGCATAAGCAGGCTTTCCACAATATGTATGGATGCAGCAGCAGCTGTCAGCAACGCAAGGAGAAGTAGCTTGTTCTCTTTTTTGGTGTTCAAGAAGCTACATACCGCTTAATGAATTCATTATCAGTTCTAAACAAAGCGTTCACCGAGCCGGAATATATTACTTCCCCATTATCAATAAACAACACCTGATCTCCCACTCTGCTAATGCTTTCGATTTGATGAGTTATTGTAATAAGGGTTGCTTCGGCTGTGCCTATAATTCTGGAGATGTAGAACAGAATCTCATCAGCAGTAATAGGATCAAGCCCTGAAACGGGTTCATCGAAGATTATGTACTCAGGATTGTAAACGAGTGCTCTGGCAATCCCGATACGTTTTCTCATTCCTCCGCTCAATTCCGAAGGGTATAAATTAATAGTGTTTTCAAGCCCAATAAGTGATAGGCATGCTTTTACCTTATCTAAGATAACATTGCTGTCTGTTTCTCCTCGTTCATACAAGGGGAGAGCGATATTCTGACGTACTGTAAAAGAATCCAGCAAGGCAGCATTTTGAAACACCATCGCAAAACGTTTCTTTATCTCCTGTTGAATCTTTGCGTCGCAATGGTGAACATCCAAACCGTCTATCAATACAGTCCCTAAATCAGGTGTGTAAATGCCTAATAGAGTTTTTATCAAAACCGTCTTTCCGCTTCCACTGCGCCCCAAGATTACCAGATTCTCCTTGTTCTCCAATTTGAAACTGATGTTTTTAAGCACCTGCTTATCAGCAAAGCTATAACAAAGATCTTTAACTTCTATCATGTTTTAAACGAAATACAAGATAAGCTAAGCTAAGACCTATGCTGTTTGCAAACCAATCGAATATACTCACGGAACGTCCCGGAATAAAAGTCTGATGCATTTCATCAAAGGCAGCAAGGAGCATTAATGCAACATAAACATAGAGGCTGCTTTTACCCGAAATCTTCATCTGCTTCAACCAAGGAATGATTAATAAGCCAAGGATAGCATATATAGCGATATGGGCAACTTTATCTATGCCGATAACTTTGATTGACGGTAAATCTTGGGATGGGAGTGACGACAGAATCCAGATAAGGCATAACCAAGCCAACCAGGGGTACATCGAGCGGTGAATTTTCATGGCTTGATACCGATTATTTCCCAGCTCATAGAGACAGCTTTTTTCCTCGCCACTGCTTTTATGGGAATCTTATTATCAGATACCCATATATTTAGCTTAGTGTTTTCATTCACAAAGTTAAACGTAATCATATCAACATAAGGAGTTGCTTTTTGAGATAGTGGCTTAAACCTCACTTCATATCGTACGGTTGATATTTTGCCTATATTAGTACTGAGTACTTCTTTCGTAGGAAGGCTAACATTAGCCTGCCATGGACAGCCATTAGCATCAATAAGATATTGCCTCTTTATGGAGTCACCTGTTGATAACAGGGCGATAAAGCTAAACACATCCCGGCTATCATCTTGCACAGCATAGGTACTAATGCTATTATCTGATTGCCGAAACATAGTTGCCTTGAGTTGGGAATAATCGTAATCTACTAACACCTTATCCTGTAGTTTCTTCTGTTTCAATAAGCGAGTGTATTTAAGGGGGCGCAGCTGAGAATCTACATCGATTATGTACTCATTATCTATTGAGGGAAAGATCGCATTTGACCTTAATGAATGTGTTTCGACATGCAGCTGTGTTTTACTTCGGGTAAAGCTGATGAACGCTACCTTCATCCCCAAGGCATTTACATTGTATTCTGCTGTTATACAGTGTATTGAAACTGCACATAGCATTAGGAATGTGAAAAAGTATTTCAGCTTACTCGCCCTTCAGAAGCTCAAGTTGTATTTGCTTAATACTTTTTTCGTCACTGTCCATAACAGTCAGCAATATGTGGTCGTCAATTTTCAGACTTTCTCCCACAGAGGGTACATGATTAAAATGCGCCAGCAGATACTCTGCTAAATTATCGTAATCTTCTACAGAAATCTCCGAGGAGAATTCCTGATTAAACTGCCTAACACTGTACATACCACTTAGAACATAGGTATGTTCGTCTTTTTTTATCAGCTCAGGAATTTCATCTTTATCGTATTCATCACGGATATCGCCCACGATTTCTTCCAGAATATCTTCCAGTGATATTATCCCGCTTGTACCACCATATTCATCAACAACTACAGCTACTTGTAGTTTCTTTTGTTTAAACTGATTCAGCAGGCTTTGAACTTTCATGTTTTCTGTAACAAACCAAACAGGACGCAAAAACTCTTGGATAGTCTTCTTCTCTGGATACAGTAGAAGGTCTTTCACATATATTATTCCAACTATATCATCGATGTTTTCGCGGTAAACAGGTATGCGGGAATAACCGCTGGCAACGATTATATCCTTTAGCTCTTCAACGCTTTGAGATTCTTCGATAGCGGTTATCTTAACTCTGGGAACATAGATTTCTTTAATTTCTGCTTCTCTGAAACGGAACAATCCAACCAGCATTTTCTTTTCGTGCTCTTCCAAGCTTCGGCTACTGCTTTCCGATTGGATTAGATTATGAAACTCTTCATGCGTGAAGTGCAAACCCAAATGATGGTCAAAAGCTTGTTTTTTGGATATCAGGGCACTAAACTTCTCCAAGAGCCACACCATAGGGTATAAAATATATTGGATTATCATCATGGGGAAGCTTATTAAACCGCTCAATACATCCGCTGTTGCCAGGGCAATCAGCTTTGGAATGATCTCCCCCAAAAACAATATCAGTATTGTGGTGATAGCAATTTGCACGGCAATTACAGATGTCTGGCTGTAATTATAATCACGTGCTATAGTTAAAGCCAGAAATGCCCCAAAGGAGGAAATCGCCATATTTACAAAAGTATTTCCCAGTAGCATAGTTATTAACAAATGTCTGGGTCTTCGTAGCAGTTTCAATATCCTCTTTGCGTTGCTGCCATCGCTGTTCTCAAGCTTTTTCAGATATACTCTGGATAGCGAGAAAAGAGCGGTCTCAGATGCCGAAAAAAAGGCTGATAACGCAAACAGAACGATGATTATAAACGCCTTACCGTCGTCCACTTATTCTTTCACCTTGTGTTGTTCTTTGGTAATAATTCTCTTTAGTTTCCATCTCGCAAGCATCGTGCTTGCGTATGTGATCATAGCCTACTATGTGTAGTAAGCCATGAATCAATACAATGCAAAACTCTTCTTCTAATGTCTTATTTACCTTTTGTAGCGCAAGCTGTTTTATGTCAATGATAATATCGCATACTTTTAAAGGAAGAGATTTATGGCTATGCACATTATTAAGCGGCATAGCACCCGTATTTGTTACGAAACTAAGCACATCGGTAGCTTTATCTACACCTCTGTACACTCTGTTGAGCTGCTTCATTTCCTCGCTTTCTACTATCTTGATACATATGTGATAATCGCTTTCGGGATCTTCTGCATCACAAATCAGCTTGGCTATCTCTCCAATAAGGTGTTCAGGCACTGTTGTTTCGCCAATCACTTCTAATTCTGTCATTATTCTTTGGGGTCTGGGTAATCCAGTCTTTTGCGATAAATGCTTTCTAACACCGGAAGCATGGATTCCTTCGCTGTATGTAAGTCCTTAATAGTTATTGGTGCTTCATCTAATTGACCCTCATTGATGAGACGGTCTATGGTATCATCGATAATCTTGCTGATATCAGCTTCGCTAACGCTGTTCTTAGATTTGGTGGTGGATTCCACAATATCTGCAAGCATCACTAACACAGCTTCTTTGCTCTGAGGGCGTGGACCTGTGTACTCGAAATTGAGTTTGTCAAAATCAGGGTTTTCCTGTTTAGCTTTCTCGTAAAAGTAGCGAATAAGGGAATTGCCATGATGCTGCATGATAATATCAATCACCGGTTGAGGGATGCGGTATTTTTTTGCCAGCAAGATGCCTTCGCTAACATGATTGCGTATCATTCCGGCACTTTCCTCATAACTTAGCCCATTGTGAATTTCAGCCGAATCCTCATTATTCTCGGTGAAGATATCCGTATTTACAATCTTCCCAACATCGTGGTAATAGCTTCCTACACGTGCTAAAAGCGGATTGGCACCAATTGCTTCCGCTGCCCGCTCGCTAAGATTGCCTACTATCAGGCTGTGATGATACGTGCCAACAGCATTTGTAGCCAATTCTTTCAGCAAGGGATGGTTAAAATCTAAAAGCTCAAGCAAGGTTTGTTTAGTTGCTCTATTCCATTTGCGCTCATAATATGGAACTATCAGTATTATCCCTCCAATGCTAAGCACACTGGATGCAAGCCCGAATCCCAATGATCTCATGGTGTTAACTAATGAATCGCTTTTATAGATTGCTATGCTGCCTATGGACAACAGGGTAGAAACTACAAGGTATAAGCCAATCATGGTATATTCGTGATAAGCATTTTGTCTGCGTATCAGTATCAGAGTAATAAGGGTGGATAGAATCAGCACGATAGGGGTGAAGGTCTCCCAGTTCATAAAAGGACTTATTATCAACAAGCTACATATGCTGTAGAGAACACCATATTCGAAGCTGACAAGAATCGTGGCACATATAGCCATCATGGCAAAAGGAACTAACAGATTACTGTAGCCAAGCACATAGTTATTGATGGTTGCGAATAGAACCAGCAGCACAAATCCCAGATTAAGGGGGAGAAAATCTGCCACAAGAATACGCTCTGATTTACTTTGTACGCCGAAGTAATGATTTGCCAAGCTTACTACCATAAAGATGAACATCAAAAGTCCGACAGTTAAAAACAATTCCTGGAACGGAGATTTGCGGACATTTCGGTTGCGATAAGCTTCCTGTAGAGATTCCAGTTTTCTTATCTCATCCGGGGATATGCGGGTGTTTTTGCGCACGATAACTTCGTTTTGTAACACCACCCCTTCGCTTTGTGGTACAGAGCCAAGGCTCTTCATGCTTTGCTCGTTGTATTTGTCTGCGTTCACTATCAGATTTGGTTTCACAATTTGTGGAGCAATTTCGCCTGCAAAAGCCTTAGCTTCTGGAAGAGCATCTACAAAGGCGGATATTGCATTGTCCAAACTCAAAAACAAACTGCTGTTTTCAACGTTTAGCACGTCATCTTTAATAATGGAGATGCTGTCACCAATTGCTTTATCATAAATACCCTGCCGGTAAAGCTCAGTTAACAGATGACGAGATTTGTTGTAAATCTTTTCCCGTATCGAAACCCTGGAGGCAAAATCCAGTGCTTCCGGATTTACATTCCACCCGGCTTTCTTCAGGTCTGAACTGATCTGTTGTGGATCATTTGTCCCTTCATTAACTGCGATAACTCCAAAGATTGCATCCAAAGCTGATAAGGCATCAAACATTATCTCATCAGAGATATTGTGCGGTTTGCGAAGCTTGGAGAGTGCCTTTTCCTGATCATCAGCTAATTCGGCTTCAGGCTTTAGCACAGGAAAATCAAACGGTGCAATAACCTCTGCTTCAGATACCTGCCCTGCTTTTAAGCGAAACTCAGGGTAATTGAATCTGCCTACGGCAAATATCTGATAAATGCCGACAATTATCAATGCAGTTAAAACACTAAATATCATATATTTTGAATTCATGGTGTGTATTCTATGGAAGGGCTATGCGTGTCAAGAGTAACTTTCGCATCCCTGTTTTGACTGACTTGATACTGCTCTGATATTAAACGCTACTAATCATTCCCACCTCTCCTTCCTGTGTTTAATGCCACGTGATGCCCTTGTAAACCCCTCGTGATCCCCGGGTGGGACGAGGGGTTCACGAGGGAATCGCCTCCGGATGATGACGGAGTATAGCAGGTGATGTGTTGGTGAAGTACGGAAATGATAGAAGTAGATGGATGGAAAAAATAATTGGAAATTGAAGATTTTCCCGAAATCTGTCCCGAAATGTGGTTTTTGTCCCCCTTAATACTATAGAGGCAGTGAAATGTTAGCCTCTAAGAGTTAGACACAAACAAAAGGGAGACAAAGATGAAAGTTACCTTTCAATACGGATTGGCAGGCTATACCGGCAAGGTGGATGGTCTGGTGTATTGCTACAGCAAAGAGCTTGGCAGGGTGTATGCCCGGAGGAATACCTACCCCAAGCTTACAGCAGAAAACGAGCGGGTGGGAAGTATCACCTCTGCTATATTCTCAATAAAGCCAAGTAAGGCGTTTCAGAATGACTTGTATTTATACAGGACTCGCTATAATGCTCTGCGGGAAAATCAAAATCATCCTGTACGTTCATGGTCTGCGCTTTACCTGAAATTGATGTATAATATGGCGAAGGCAGATCCCGGCATTGATCTTAAGACACTTACCCGTGAATATATCTATATGCATGATTTGCCATGCATCAGCGTGAAAAAGGCAGTAGAGGCAGGCATATTACCGGAGGTTTACATGTATGAGGCTTACAGTAATGAGATATGAACTTAGCTGGTTGACAGTAGGAGCAAGATAAATAGTTAATCGCCATCATTTGGACGGGACAGGAAAGTGATAGCTAAAAAAAAGGAGGCTGGATAAACCAACCTCCATGTGCAAAATTGATAGTTAGTAAATTATGCCAGACCGGGGATTGCTCCGCTAATCAGGAAGCAAGTTGCGAAGGCAACAATGGCATAAAGCTCTGGAAACACGCCAAGAATAAGGGTTTGAGAAAAGACGTTGTTACCGGCTCCCATGCTTTCGACACCGTTTGCAACAATGCGGGATTGTTGGTAAGCAGAGATAAGCCCCACTACACCCATGATCATGCCAGCGCCAAGAATAGCGCAAGCTTGCATCATGTTTATGGCGGGAGTGATGTGACCTTTCAGGATGAAGAATGCACCAAAACCATACAATCCTTGTGTTCCGGGCAAAGCCGAAAGAATCATACAACTGGGGAATATATCATCCCTCTTTTTCATGGCGCCCACTGATGCGCTGCCACCGATAACTGTTCCCCAGGCGCTGCCGATTCCGGCAAGAGCTACCATCAGGAATATTCCGATCCAGGCAAGGAAATATGCCAAATTTCCGCCCGCCATGGCTGCGACTATGGGTTGTGCTACTGTGTTTAAGGAATCTGGGTTCATGTAACCTCCTATAGGTTCCTATTCATTTTTGGAAAATGGTTTATAAGCTACGCCGGGACCTGCGAAGGTGGCGTTTTTATAAAACTCTACAAAAGTTAGACGCAAGGGGTGAACGAAACCGCTGAGCCCCCCTAAGGCGATGTTTAATGAGTGACCAAACAACATAAAGATTAAAAAGATGACCGGACCAATAATGGGTGTGCCTGCCATCTGAGCACCTATGGAGTTTACCACAAACCCCAAAATGGCACTGGATACGCCCAATGCAAAGAGACGGATGTAAGAAAGAATATCGCCGAAGAAACCGGTTACGATTCCATACAGCAACCACAATCCGTTCAAAATATTGAATACTGGGTTGCGTCCCGGGCTGTTGAAAAGCAAAATCAGAGCTAAACCAGCATACATGGGAAATTTAAGATATGGCTGCACAGTGCTAATATCTGCGCCTAATTGCGATGCACCCAAAACAGATAAGGAAGCTATTAGCAAGAATGTTCCAATAGATGCAATTCCATGTACATATCCGGATTGTTTAATTTGCTTCACAGTTGTGATAAGAATGCCGAAGAGTATCTGGATGACCCCTAAAAGAAGGGCAAAATTAAAGATTTGCTCATTATTACGGATAATGATCTTATCGCCAATCGCAGCCACGCTCTTAAGGTCATAACCCAGGGCACTGCCCATTATCCAGCCCATTATAATTGAAGCTCCGCCGAAGATCATTACAAGAGTCATCATGCTTTTCATGGCTTCATTCTTAGCTCTGTGCTTTAAAAAGAGTGCGAGCAAGATAATGACAATTCCATAGCCAATATCAGCATTGCAAAAGCCAAAGAAGAACATGAAGAAAGGCGCAAAGAAGGGAGTGAGATCAAACTCGTTGTAATTGGGGAGCATATACATCTTGCTGATAGGCTCGAAAAGGCGAACAAACCAATTGTTATGAAGCTTTATAGGGGGATTATCTTCCACTTTTCCCGCTTCACTAAAATGGATAACATTCTGCTTGGTAAGATGCTCTTTAAGTGCGGCTTCCAGACTAACGGGAATCCAACCGCTTAGAATCTTTAAGTGATCATCAGCTTCACTGATCCCCTGGTGGGTAGCATCCTCATAATCATAGGATGCACTAAGCTGCTTTATCTCTTCTGTAAAAGCCTCGATTGCAGTGGGGGAGATGTCCCTTAGATAAGTGTCTATATCTGCTATCTTAGCTTCAGTTGATGCATAATCTGCCTCAAACTCTTGTAAGGTGTGATGGTGGAAACTAAAAGTATCTGCTTCCAAGGCTGGGCTGCCATCGGTGGTTAACACTACAAAATATAGAATACCGCTTCGCTCACCGATAACATGGATGGGATACATCTCTTCCCACTCTTGCTTAAAGTGGTTTTTCTGGCATGTATGAAAGTCCAGGTTTAAGCCATACTCACGAAGTTCTCTCAGTAGAGCATAATCGAAGTGCCCCCAGGGTTCCAGGTCTTTTATCTGCTTGCGAACTTGATCAAGGTGGCGGGTTAGATTATCCTTTTCTTCTCTGGCATGCATTATCTTATTGAATAGTGCTTTAGTGGGTAAGGGATTGGCTTGTCTGGGGGATTCGGAATTAAGTTTTGCGAGGAACTTTGAACACTCAGAGTAAACTTTTATTAGTTCCATATCCTTATTCTGAGCGGGTGATTTATGCTCGCTACTGCGAATGATATGTACAAGCCCAAGCCTTTGCAGATCAGTAAGGAAAGATTCATAATCCAGATGATAGAGGACGAAGGAGTATTTACGCATCTTTTCAATCATGCTCAGCCTCCCTGTTCATACGATTCTTAAGTATCTTTTGTCCTGCCTTGGAGAGGTTTTCTTCATCCTCAAGAAAGCGTTTGATTCTTAAGATAGCTTCTTCGAAAGCGGGAATCTGAACCTTCTCATATAGATTAACTTTCTGAGTGGTTTTCTTACGCACTTGTTCAAGTATATGCATTTTACGCACAAAGAACTCCCGCTCTATCTGTAAGCGGGATAGCTCCTGCAGCAGGGTTATGCCCTCAGGATACCAGGATGGGGCTTTGAAAAGGTTAAAATCGGGTACATCATATTCAATTTCACCCAGTAGCGGGGTTTTTACACCAGCTATTTTACGCGTGCTTATCTCAACATTTTTAATCTTCAGCAAGCTGGGATCGAATTCCACCCACAGTTTCATGAATGCTTCCAGCTCCAAAGTGCGTTCCCGAACCTGATTATCAAGTTCTGAAGCCTTATCACGAGCTTTTTTTACTTCCAGCCGGAGGGCAGATTCCTTATTCTTAAGCGTGGGTAAAGCCTTTTGGCGTATCCCCAATTGCTTAATAAGCTGTAATTGAGATATCTTGTTATACTGAATATTCAGGTTCATGCCTTCTTCCAATGGATATTCATGAATTCATCTTTAATCCCTACTTCAGCACGGTTGAAATAGCGTCTGAACATGTCCCATGTTATATCTAACATGGCATCGGTAGTAACGTTAACATCTATAGCAAGGATATGTTCTGCGTATTCTTTTGCGAATTGCAACACGCGCTCGTCATAATCGGAAAGATCAAAGCCATTCTCCAGCTTGGTCTTAGCGTTTGCGGCATCGGCATATAGGCGTACAGCTGTATTCATCACTTGCGGATGGTCAGCGCGGGTCTTTGTCCCGATAACCAGCTGTTTTAAACGCGAAAGTGAACGGAATGGATCGACAATAACTTTAGCAATATCGGTGTCGCGTTTCAGGAATAGCTGCCCCTCAGTGATATAACCTGTGTTGTCCGGAATAGCATGAGTGATATCACCACCGGACAAGGTGGTAACGGCTATGATGGTTATCGACCCACCACCCGGGAACTGCACAGCCTTTTCATACAGCTTAGCAAGATCACTATATAGTGAACCGGGCATACTATCCTTAGAGGGAATCTGATCCATACGGTTAGAAACGATGCTGAGTGCATCGCAATAAAGAGTCATATCGGTAAGAAGAACAAGTACCTTCTCATTCTTCTCAAGGGCAAAATACTCTGCTGCAGTTAACGCCATGTTTGGCACCAAAAGGCGTTCAACAGTGGGGTCTTCGGTAGTATTAACAAAGGAGATAATGCGGTCTATCACCCCGGCGTTTTCAAATGTGTTCTTGTAAAGCAGGTAGTCATCGTTGGATAGACCCATACCGCCCAAGATTATCTTGTCGCTTTGTGCTCTTAATGCCACCATTGCCATAACTTCGTTGTAAGGTTGATCAGGATCAGCAAAGAAAGGTATCTTCTGCCCGGTAACCAGAGTATTATTCAGGTCAATACCTGCAATACCGGTGGCGATGAGTTCTGATGGCTGTTTGCGACGAACAGGGTTCACGGAAGGACCGCCAATCTCTACTTCCGTTCCTTCAATTTCTGGTCCGCCATCAATTGGAACGCCATAAGCGTTAAAGAATCTTCCACCCAATTGATCGCTAACTTTCAGCGTGGGTGGCTTACCAAAGAATACAACTTCTGCATCGGTCCCAATGCCTTCTGTGCCGGCGAATATCTGTAACGTGACATTTTCACCAAGGATTTTAACTACCTGCGCAAGGCGACCGGAAACAGTTGCCAGTTCTTCGTTCCCTACGCCACTTGCATTAATGGAGCATGTAGCTTTGGTAATCTGATTCAGCTTAGTATATATCTTTTGAAAAGCTTGTGTTGCCATTATTTAGCTCTCCTTTCTTCAACTACGTCATTAAGTTCAGCTTCATACCTTTTAAACTCTGGGTTATCCATCTCGAGGAAGTTCATTTGTTTGCAGAGATTGATCATCTTAACATAATAAGGCATTACTACATCATAGGAATCGAACACGAAATCCTTAGCACAGATACCCAGTATGAGTTCCAGCATATACTTCTGCCTGATCATAGGAGTAGATTGGTCAACCTTATCAAAACCATCTTGCTGAAGAATGATCTTATCGATTAGTTCGCTTTTCCATTGTTTGTCATGATATGCAAGCGGAACACCGTCATCGCCGAGGATGTTTATCTGTTCCTGAGCTTCTTTCCCACGCAGCAGGATGTTCTTCGCCAAGTTCACATCATCAACCCAGTGCGGGCTTACGTTGGCATTAAGATAAGCAATTACTTCCGGGTATTCCAGATATTTACTATAAGAATCAATGGGATCCACCGCCGGATATCGTTTGCTGTCCGCTCTGGCTTGAGAAAGTGCGTAGAAGCATCTTGCAGCTTTCTTAGTGGATTCAGTGACGGGCTCTTTTAAGTTACCGCCGGCAGGGGAGACAGTGCCAATGAATGTTATCGATCCGCTGGTTTCGTTGTTTAGATATACAAAACCGGCACGTGCATAAAAACTTGATACAATTGCGGGTAAGTCCATGGGGAACGCATCTGGTCCCGGCAATTCTTCCATACGATTACTCATTTCCCGCAGTGCTTGTGCCCAACGTGAAGTGGAATCAGCCAGCAATAGAACCTTCAAGCCCATATTACGATAGTATTCAGCAATGGTCATAGCAGTATAAACAGAAGCTTCACGAGAAGCTACGGGCATATTTGAGGTGTTACAGATAATAATGGTACGTTCCATCAGCTTGCGTCCGGTGCGGGGATCATCAAGTTCTGGAAACTCAACAAAAAGCTCCACAACTTCATTGGCACGTTCACCACAAGCAGCTACTATGATGAGGTCTGCATCCGCATTCTTGGAGATGGCGTGTTGCAATACAGTTTTTCCTGCACCAAAGGGACCGGGGATAAAACCTGTGCCACCCTCAACCATTGGATTTAGAGTATCCATGGTGCGCACACCAGTTTCCAAAAGTTTGAAGGGTCTTGGTTTCTCTTTGAAAGCCTTGATGGGAACTTTTACAGGCCATCTTTGGATCATGTTTATCGGAACATCCTTGCCTGCTTTATCGGTAATAATAGCTACAGTATCATTGATCTTATAATCACCTTCGGTAACAATACTCTTCACGGTATATTCATCTTCAAGAGCAAATGGCACCATGATCTTGTGGCTTATCCAGCTTTCGGGAACACTGCCCAGCCAGTCACCACCGTTAACTTTATCACCTGCTTTTGCAATTGGGCTAAACTTCCAGGTAGATTCCTCATCAAGAGGATCAGTGTATTCTCCTCTGGTAAGAAACACGCCTTCCATTTTGTTCAGGTCATTCTGAAGTCCGTCATAGTTCTTGGATAGCATACCGGGACCAAGTTTCACTTCCAACATGTGTTCAGTAAATTCTACCGTATCGCCGGGTCTAAGTCCGCGGGTGCTCTCAAATACTTGTGTATAAGCGACATTACCAAGCACTTTGATAACCTCTGCCATCAGTTTTACTCCCCCAAGATTAATATAGCAAATCTCATTTTGGGAAACAGGACCGGAAACTTCCACCTGAACCAGGTTAGCGATGATTCCTTTTACAATACCTTTGGTCATATCTATTACCTTCTGTTATTTTCTAACGCTTTTAATATTAAATTCTTCCGGGAAGCTAAAGCTGTTCTCCATAGCAGTAAGCGTATCATTAAACACTTCTTTGCCAATATTGGGATCAGCTTTCATCCATCTGTTCAGGATACGCAACTTACAGTAGTATCCAAGCACCCTGTTTATATTGAAGTAATTGAAAAAGTTATAGTTATCAATCCATTTCCAGCGTAAAATATCATAACCACGTTCTCTATAAAGGAGGTTGTTTTGCTCATATACGCGATTCAGGCTTTCGAACAATTCATCTTCTTTCCCCAGCCCAAAATCTGCAGCGTGGCTTTTAGCAAGAGTATCAACCAAATCAATGTTACCGATAAGATACGGAGCATAGGGTAGTTCAAACTTCCTTCCATTGATTGCCGAAAGGATGCTCCGCATATGTGCGTCATAAGCAAACCACTTACTGATAAAATCATTGTTATGAGTTAATGCCCATTGATAGAAAGCATTCAAAAGTTCGCTTTCAGTCTTAAGAAATGGCTGTATCTCTTCTTGAACCAAAACATTAGCTATGATGGTAGAGATAAAATCAGGGATATGCTTAAATATATCTGGAGTGGCTAAACTATTATTTTCTGTTTTGTTTCGCAGAAAATCAAGATATTCAACCCAATACTCCTGCGGATACAAGCCTTCAGAGTGTGCACCCTTTTCGTTATTATAAACTGTGTTCAGAATGGTATCAAGTTCTGCTGTCAGGTGCAATAATTCCAGACATTCATAGTCGGATGCACTTAGCTGTGCCTTAGCATCTGTTCTGAATTGCTCCATAGAATAGCTGAGTTTAGTATCCTCAAAAGCAAGATTTGGCAGTCCGGAAATGAAATAGAAGTATTCCTGATTCATAAGCTAATTGCCAAAGAGAATCTCTTTGGAACGAGGGCGCAGATAGCTTTTAAACAAATTAGCAAAGTCCTCATCAGTGAAGCTAAGCCTATATGAACCATCAGCAGGGGATATCTGAAAACCTTGCTTCATTAAGGGACTAAAATCCACATTAAGCTCACCTTTAAAAATGTCCTTCAGGGACTTGATAAAGAATTCGTCCAATTGGGGTTTCATGGATTCACTTATTACGATGTTCCCGGTTCCCGCATTTGCTTTCCATGCGCTAAGCGTTTCAATGATAAGCTTTTGCATAAACTCTATATCATTGAATGTGTTGTTCAGCTTCTCTGAGATGGCTTTATCGAGGATAAGCTCAATCGCTTTTTGCTTTAATGCACTCAGGCTATGATTTGCAGCCATTTGTAAGTCTGAATCTGTATTCTTTTTCAGGTCAGCTGATTCCTTTGCTGCAATTTTTAAGCTGTTTTCAGCTTCAAGAGTTGCTTTGTTGATGATTTCTTCAGCTTTGGATTTTGCCTCTGATAGAATTGATTCAGCCTCTGCGTTAGCTTTGGCAACACCTTCGTCATACACACGTTTTAAAAGGTCTTGTAACTGGTCGCTCATATCATTTCTCCAGTATTATCACTTTAGGTTCAAGGGAATATATCCTGTATTTTTGTCAATCAGTTTTAGTTAATCTATCACGCCACAACCAACCGAAGAAGGTAAGTGTTACTTTACCGAATAACTATAGAACTACGCATGAAATACGGATGCGATGCGTAATTCATGCGTAATTCTTAAGTAATTCAAGCAAGTGTATTGCATAGTTAAGAAAAGGGAATTACCAGTTTAGCTATTAGCGACAGTATTCAGTTTGGCTATTACGTCATCGCATAACTGACGCGATCTTTCTGCTCTATCACTTTCCACATAAATACGAATGATAGGCTCTGTTCCAGATTTGCGGACATGAATCCAGTGTTTGTCACCTGTGGCTTTAACTCCATCACGCGTATCAAGAGCATATCCTGAAAATAAACCAGGGACGGAATTCATTACGGTGTCCATCTTGGAAGCATCAAAGGTTGCTTTATCCTTGGCAAAGTAATACTTCGGTAAGCTGCTCACAAGTTCTGAAATGCTATTACCACTTTCGGACATCAAACCGAGGATCAAGGCGATTCCTGCAAGTGCATCACGGGTGTAATGAACTTCAGGACAGATAACGCCACCATTACCTTCACCACCGATGGGGGAGAGCAGTTCCTGCATCTTCTTGCCTACGTTAATCTCACCAATCTTGGTGCGATGCACATTTACCCCATATTTGCCGGCGATATCATCGGAAATCATGGATGAACTTAGGTTCACCACCACATCTCCGGGCTTTTTAGGGAGGACGAACAATTCGGCTAAGGCAATGCTAAGCTCTTCTCCAATACACTTTCCTTGTTCAGATACAATGGAAAGTCTATCCACATCAGGGTCGGTAGCAAATCCTACGTCTGCTCCATAAAATTTAACGGCTTCCTCAAGCTGGCTAAGGTTTTCGTTCAGCGGTTCTGCGGGATGGGCAAACACACCTGTGGCTTCGCCATTAATCTCATACAAAGTGCAGCCAAGCTGTTTGAGTAAATGAGGTGTAATCAGCCCGCCTGCTCCATTCACGGAATCAAGAACAACCTTGATGTGCTTGCTCTTTATCAGTTCCACATTAATATAAGGAATTGCTAAGACCTTAGCAATGTGTCGTTGTATTGCCTCGTTGTCTCTTCTCAAGCTGCCCATGCTATCCCAGGCATTCCAGTTAATAGGTTCTTCAACCCCGGCTAAGAATTCTGTTGCTTTCTCTGCAGATAGAAACATGCCATCGGCATCTACAAATTTCATGGCGTTCCACTGCGGGGGATTGTGAGAGGCGGTTATGCATATACCGCCAATCGCATTGGAGTCTTCCACTGCAAGTAGTACTGTAGGGGTAGAGACAATACCCAAATCCACAACCTCGAAGCCCATGCTTATTAACACAGCCACGATACTATGCAGCATTGCCACACCGGTAGTGCGGGAATCACGCCCCACTATTATGCAGGGAACTTCATTAGGATAGTTGCAACGTTGAAAGCCTGCAAAACGAGCTACATATTTTTGCACTATAAAAGGGTTAAGGGTGTCTGCAAAGACACCCCTAACACCGCTAACGCCTGTCATTAGCTTGCTCATAGCTTATTACATTCCAAACTTAGCACGATTGTCTATTATCTTAGCTGCTTTTTTATATGCGTCATACCAGCGGTTCCAGGCTGCATCTTCCAAACGTTTACGTATCGTTTCCTGATTATCTTTGTCTTTGCTGAATGCGTTAAAATCGGGGACATTACGTTCGTTAGCTGTAATAATGAAGCTGCCTTCCTTAGTGTTCAGCAACCCGGATGTTTCACCAGCCTTCATCTTTAAGGCAGCAACGGTAAATTCTTCGGAAACTCCAACCTCAGGAATGTTAGATCCCTTTTTAAATTGATTAAGATCAAGAACTTTCCAGCCTTCTTTAACCGCGGCACTGAAATACTCAGAGGAAGGATACTTTGCCACAAACTCAGCTGCTTTCACTTTCACATTGGCAATCTTCTTCTCTTTTTCCAATTGGTACTTAATGCGTAGCTTCACTTTCTCAAAGTCTTCATAATACACTTTTTCATTGTCGGTGAGTTGGGCTATAATCATGCGGTTTTGTTGATCTTTTACAAGGTCGGATATAGCATTTTTCTTTTCGTCGCGCATGAACTGAGTTAGTGCAGGTAAACTTCCGATACCAGGTATGTAATCCTGATCATGCTCAACCCAATCGCTATCTGATACTTCCATTTTGAGCTCTTTAGCAGCTTTTTCAATACCCTGCTTTTTAATCAGCTTCTTGGCTTTTTCTGCATTGACTGCTAATTCCTCTTTAGTGGCATCCGAAGTTTCCACCTTCAATAGAATGTGGCTTGCTTTAATCTTGGGTCCTTCCGGGCTTGCTGTTGCGATGCTGTCGCAGCGAATAATGTGCCAACCAAAACTGGTTTTAACCGGTTTAGATATTCCGCCAACCGGCAAGGCAAAAGCGGCTGCTTCAAATTCAGGAACCATTTGTCCCTTACCAAAAACGCCTAATGACCCACCATTGGCTTGGGAACCGGGATCATCAGAGAATTCGTTTGCCAAGGCAGCAAAGTTTTCCCCGCGAGATACTCGTCCATAAATTTGATCAGCGGTTTTCTTGACATCTGCAAAGTCTTTGTCGGAGGGCTTATCTTCAAAAGCGATATACTTCATGCGGGAAGCCGGCCCT
Organism: Candidatus Cloacimonetes bacterium HGW-Cloacimonetes-3; assembly: GCA_002840645.1. Lineage (GTDB taxonomy): Bacteria > Cloacimonadota > Cloacimonadia > Cloacimonadales > Cloacimonadaceae > Cloacimonas. The sequence goes on along the minus strand of PHBO01000014.1, from coordinate 90,769 downwards.
TTTTTAAATTCAGTTTCTTTGTTCTTATCGTAATAGGCTTTAATCTCTGCATCACTGATGGTGACGGGTTCAGAAAGATTGTGATCAAACCAAATCACTTTACCGGTAACTGTGTCATTTTCTTTTGCATATTCGGTTTTCAAACTGTCGAGAGTGATAGCTGCTTTGGCTTTGATCTTTTCCTGAAGCTTCTGACGCGGTAGATAGCCACGAACATAGTCTTCCATCATCACAAAGAACTCCGGATTATTCTTCAGGGCAGCAAGATACTTAGATTTATCAAATCTCCCATTAGTCTGAAGAGATTCGTTCTGCATAAGCTCTTGAGGTGGATTGTTCTGCATTTCGGTTAAGATATCATCATCTTTTATCTTGATCTTGTTCTTTTTAATCATTTCTTCCCAAAGGATATCATCAACCAGAGACTGCCAGGCTTGACCTTCCAGGCTTTTACGGGTGTTTTCGTCCAAGGGCTGGTTTTTATACATCTCTGCATAGCGGTCATACATCTGCTGTATCTTCTGCTGATACATCTCCACAGTGATCTTCTTTCCATTCACTTTACCAAGGTAGGGTTTGGGTGTAAGTAGTTCTACTAATCCCACGGCTCCCATTCCGAGAATGAAAATTATGGCTACAAAGTAGATCACTATTTTCTGCTTCTTTCTAAGTTGTTCGAGCATTTCTATCCTCCACGTTGGGTCAATTTCTTTTAATGAAAGTCATATTTTTAAGCCTGTCAATTTGGACAAGGGTTTTTTTCATAGCACATCAAAAATATTCATTATTTGAGTGATTGAATGAGTTAGATGGGAAATATTAAGGGAAGGCATCGAGATATCGTTTAGAGATTTTAGCTCCCTCTTCATGCATCTATAAAGCCACCTGCCAAAACAATATCACCATCATAGAATACTATGCCCTGCCCGGGAGTTATCGATAGCTGAGCTTCAGTAAACTCTACTTTTAGTTTATTATCTTCAATAGCAGTTACAATGCACTCCGCCGGTTCGTGTTGAAGCCGTATTTTTGCTTTGGCAGTAAAAACTTTCTTCGGGTTGGGAATGGATAACCAGTTTATATTGGTAGCTGTGCAAACACTTCTATACAGATAACTCTTGGGTCCGAGAACCACTCTATTGTTAGCACCATCAATTTCTATAACGTAGTATGGCTCTGGAAAACCGGCGATTCCAATATTCCTGCGCTGACCAATAGTAAAGTTTATTATCCCTTTGTGCTGCCCCAACAACTTACCATGGTGATCTACAACATCCCCGCTTCTATAGTCATCTTTATCAAACAAAACGCTTATATCATCTGATTCAAGAAAATCCTGACTTTCCTGTTTCTTGGCAAGTTCAGAATAGCCCATCTTGATGGCAAAGTTTTTTATCTCTTGCTTAGATAGTTCTCCCAGAGGAAATAGCAAGTGCTGAAGCTGTGATTGTGCTAAAAATGCCAGGAAATAGGACTGATCTTTACTTAGATCAACAGCTCGTAGTAACTGATTCCTTTTTAGTTCGTTATCATAGTTTATCCGCACATAATGCCCGGTGGCAAAGTAATCGAATTCTATACCGGCTTCTTTTGCTTTAGCGGGCAATAAACCAAACTTCATACGCTGATTGCATACCAAACATGGGTTTGGTGTTTTTCCCTTGGTGTAGGTGTTACAAAAGTAGGATAGAACATTCTCACGATACTCATCTTTAAGCTTGATTATATGGTGTTCAATGCCAAGTTTCCTGCTTATCTCGGCAGCTGCGGCGAGGTCATCTTTCTCGCCGGGTCCAAAGCATCCGCTTTTGGTAGATTGGCTTATCGGTATGCTGTCATCCCATATCGCCATCGTTAATCCGATTACTTCGTAGCCTTTATTTTGCAATATTAGTGCAGCCATGGCGGAATCTACTCCACCGCTGATTCCAACTGCTACTTTCATTTTGTCTTTCATGTTTTATTCCTTTGGGTGAGAGCTTGCGGTTGGTGAATATCTCACTTGCTCCGCTCTCACTTACGAAGTTCTCACCTACAAAGTTCTCACTTCATAAAACACACATAGGGTCTTGCAACTCCTGCGCGAATTCTGGTATGTGGCTCGAGGTGGCACAAAGCTCCGTCAAACTTTATAAAGCCATTTCTGAAAGCCGTGCTAAGCCTTTCAGCGCCAAAGCATTCAGTGATAATTAAGCACAGCGAAGTGCTTTCATTTCCTGTGTTTATTACTCCAAGCTCGCCCTTTTTAAATGTAACCAATTCACCTTCATCAATTCCCGGGCAAACCAATCCTTTAGCTCCTGCTGTAACAATCTGGTTAATTAGGTTCATGTCTGCGCGAAAGTCTATCCCCACAACCGTATCCTTTAGTGTCTTAAGCTCTAACTCACGCATATTGGCAGCATATACAAAGTTCCCATGCGTTCTGCTGCCCAGCCCCAGCTTTCCTTCCAGTTTAGTACCCTTGAATCCGATCGTTATAGAGGTGCCTTCCTGAACTTCTTCCACAACGCCGTGAACATGCGACAGGTAATTTGTGGGGTTTATCTTATATTGGATGGTCACGATTGCCTTGGCATGATCTATCTCGGTTATTTCACCGGTAGAAGGTACGCGTACAAAGCAAGGTTCTTCACCTTTGCCGGTGGACATAAGTCTCTGGGCTAACAAATCACCCTGATACACAAAATCACCCAGTTTCTTTTTTAGATATCGCATCGCAAGTCTGGGGGTAGTACTCATTCGATCCGCAAGGTTTATATACACCGGATGTTTGCTAAAGTCCTGCATTTCCGATAGCACAAGGATGCCGCTCTGATAATCAATAATTTCTAATTTACCGCGTACAGGGGAGTAGAAACTCTGTCCAACAAATGGGTGTTTAGGCTTTTCCGCCATATGCCTGAGCAGCATGTCAAACTCTATTATATCGCCTTGCGAAACCAATAAGGTTTCCCTAACCTCAGCTTCAGTAATATCCTTGAAGTTAAGGTACGGATTCACAATGAACAGCCTGGGTGGATTGAACTGATTGCTTGCCACCACATCATCCGGGCTAACTATATCCCCAACCAGCTTAGTAACTTCACCTTTATAGGGTAGCGACACCACTTTGCTGAAACTGCCTGTTTCTTCCACCGTCTCATTGCAGAATGCGTTTGCATTGGGCTCAGTATCCGCCTCTTCACTGTACAGTTTCATTTCGCGCTCGATATCAGCTCTGAATACCTTTGTATCATACCTTGTATCAACAATCACCATCAGCTCTGTTTCCAAAGTTATTGGCTCGCTTTTGTCATGCAGAATGCATTTACCCAAAGGAGTAAAGCTCATCTTTCGCTGTGCTTGAGCGGGCAGAACCACAAAACTATCAGGTAACACCTTAAGTAGCTTATCTATACCATTCTCAGTATAGCTTATTTGTAATACTTCTTTCTTAGTTTTATCGGGGAAATGGGGGCGAACGTGCACTGCCATTTTCTTCATACACGAACTGCTCAGTAGCTTTTTAGCAAGGCTATTGTCCACTTCGCTAAGCACACCCAGATGAGGAGTAATGAAATCCACATCCAGCCATATCTCCGTGATACCGAAAGCATCAAAGCTGTCGATAAGCATCATCACGCATTGGCAAGTGTTTTTGGCATGAGCAAAAACTCCGCCTGCTCCGATTAAAACATCAATTTCACTGGGATAGAAATAGTATTTATCTTCATTTTCCTGATATTCAAACTTCTCTTCATAAGCATCAATTTCACTTTGCTTTAACTTATCCAGATAGCCCACTTTCTTTCCATTGTAGTGCATTTCCTGATGCTGAAGAAGTGCTTTGCGGATAGCTAATACTGCTAAGGCATGTTCAATCCGGTATTCTCTTTTACTGGTGGGATTATAGGTTGGATATAGTGTTTTGTTGCCGATGTAGTTACGAACTTCTGTCTCATTCAATTCCGGTGGCAGTTGGGTCAGCAAAGCCTCAATACCTGCTTCAGCCAAAACGTTTGATGCGCTGTAACTCATTCCCAGATTCGCGCTCACTGTGCGCTGATAATGCCCCTTGATATAGGAGAACACATCCGTGGTCGCCCCACCAACATCAAAGGCGAAGAAATTGCGTTTGTCGTCCTCGGTGGCGGATATCAGGCTTCTTAGCACTCCCATGGGAGTTGGGAGGATTTCGGCATTAACCCTCTCTTTCAGTTCAGCATAGCCCGGTGCGCGCTCCATCACATTTTCCATAAACAGTTTCTGAATCATTTCTTGGGTAGGCTTCAGGTTTTCTTCTTCCATATTGGGGCGTAGATTGGGGAGTACAACAAGATCAAAATCGTTGCCTATCATTCGCTTAACCATTTCTGATGCGTCTGTGTTACCCGCGTAGATAGTAGGTATCTTTACTTTCGTGGCGAACTTCGGCAGGGGCTTGGCAATGCGCAATATCTCCGCTAATCTAAGAACTCCTGATAATGCTCCCCCATCTGTACCGCCACATAGCAATATCATGTCCGGGTGAAGGTTACGCATAGCCAGCATTTGTTCCGAGGCTTTTCGTTTATCATCTATGGCAAACACGTCCAGGATTATCCCCCCTGCACCGTAAGCGGCACGGCGCGCGCTTGAGGCACTATCGAACAAAGTTAAGCCGATAACAAGTATCTGTAAACCTCCACCTGCACTGCTGGTGGTGAGGTAGCTGATATCATCCATAAAAATCAGATTCTCCGCAGTTGCTGAAGGACTGAGAATAGCTTTATTTATCTGCTTCTGCAAGTTACTTACTGCCTGAAACACACCATAACGTACATCGTTTAGAGGAGCTTCCACTGTGGTATTTGCATGATTGATGCCCAATATTGTCGGGCTTTCGCTTGTGTTATCAACTAAAATTGCTTTGGTGGTGGTGCTACCAACATCAGTGATCAAAAACAAACCATGGTTAGTCTCCATAAGTTCTCCCTTGATTATGATAAGTTAATAGCGCACTCCAATGCAATCCCACAGTTTAGTCAAGATATTTCCCAAACTCCCCCCTGCAAGCCTAAAATCGGCTGTGAATTCTTACATGTTTTCCTCGGTACCCACTATTTTACTTTCTTAACTCTAAAACACTATACGAGAAATCACTTTTAGCGTGGTTAGCCAGCTGTGCCTACTTGATAGCATATCAACTGATTACGTGGTTTTCATTGTTTTTTTGCTTGACAGATACCTCTGTGGGAAACAGCGTGACCCCATCAATTAAGACAGGGAAATTATGAAAAAACAAAGCAAGAAATTGCTCGCCCTTTTTTTGGGGTTTCAGTTGCTATTAGTAGCACCTATAATCGCAGAATCAGTGTCGAGCCCAAACAGCGACTTCGAACCAACCTCGCAAAGCGAGCTGGTGATAGATTCGCTACATACCCAAGAGCCTCCGGGAGCTCCACCAGGAGAAACCATGGTGGCTACGTATTATTCGAAACGCTTCCATGGACGTAAAACAGCAAGTGGCGAACCTTATGACCACTATGCCTTAACCTGTGCTCACAAAAACCTCCCCTTCCAAACCCTCCTCAAGGTAACAAACCCCAAGACCGGCCAATCCGTAACCGTTCGCGTAAATGATCGCGGTCCTTTCACACGTGGCAGAGATTTAGATTTATCCTATGCAGCAGCCAAAGAGATTGGCATGTTGCGAGCAGGAGTTGTCCCTGTGGAAGTCAATTATATCACAGAGGAAAGTGTAGAACCAAGCTTAGCCCACAGATAACTGATATCCACCCTTATTCACAGGACTGGCTGAATAAAGATAGGTATCATGAAAGAAACAACCAAGCTTTTACCCATAAAAGTATCACACAGGGTACAGAAAGCGTTGGTGGAGGGCACTGCCGTGCTGGCAATGGAATCCACTGTGCTTACCCATGGCTTACCATATCCCCGCAATTTTGAGGTATTATCCGAGCTGGAGCAGCTTTGCAAAGACTGCGGAGCTGAGCCGGCAACTATAATAATACTTGATGGCGTGGCACACATTGGCATGGAAGATGCTGATATTAGCAATTTGAAAGAAAAAATGCATAATCATGCTGAATTGCATAAATTTGGACGCCGCGAACTCCCCACAGCTATGGTAAAAGGTTTAAGCGGCGGTACAACAGTATCCGCTACCATGTTGCTTGCTTATCATGCAGGGATTAAAGTATTCGCCACCGGCGGTATCGGTGGTGTGCATCGTGGCTGGGAGAATACGCTTGATATCTCCAGTGACCTCAAAGCACTGTCTCAGATTCCCGTTATTGTTGTCTCGGCAGGATGCAAAGCAATTCTGGATATACCCGCAACGATGGAATACATGGAGAGCTTGGGCGTTTCTATATTAGGATGGCAAACCTCTGATTTTCCCGCTTTCTACTCCCGTTCCTCGGGCATAAGCATAGATAGGGTGGATAATGCCACAGAACTTGCCGATATATATCGCAGCATGATAGCCCTTGATCCCCAGCCAAGCGGAATACTATTAGCTAATCCTGTTCCCCGGGAAGATGAAATCCCCTGCACTGTAATTGCCGCACATATAGACAATGCCATCGCCAGTGCCAAACAAAAGGGTATTCACGGCAAAGAACTTACACCTTATCTTCTTGCTTACTTATCCGAATCCACCAAAGGAGTATCGGTTACCACAAACCTATCTCTACTTATGAATAATGTTAAGGTTGGCGCAATAGTCGCAAAGGAGTTAGCATGAAAATCTATATCTCCATAGATATGGAAGGAATGCCCGGAACTTTTAACTGGGATCAGGAAAAAACAGACCGCGCAGCAGTGCGCCGCAATATGCAGCAACATGTATGTGACGCCATAGAAGCTATTCTTAACAGCCCTGAAAACAGCCAGATAGATGAAATCGTAATCGCCGATTCACACTCCGGGGGAGATAATCTGGATTATAGCATCATCGCAATGGATGCCCGCATGTCCTTAATAAGCGGTGGACCGCGCCCGGCTTATATGATGCCTGGGTTCGACAGCTCCTATAGCATGGTGTTCTTTCTGGGTTACCATGCAGGCACCGGCACCCTTAAAGGTAACATGGATCATACCTATTCCAACAGCCGTATCCAGAAGATCTGGATAAACGGAATCCGCATGAATGAAGCTCTGATAAACGCTGCCTTTGCCGGATATCACGGCGTTCCCGTAGCCCTGATCAGTGGCGACAAGGCACTACAGCAGGAGATGCAGGAGCCCATGCCCTGGCTGGAATACGTGTGCACCAAAGAAGCAGTTGCCAAGTTTGCCGCCAAGAACTATTCCTCCGCTGCCGTAAAGCCCCTGGTGGAAAAAGCTGTGCAGAACAGCCTTGCCAAGCAGAACATCCCCCTTTACACCTTTAACAAGCCCATTACCCTTAAAATAGAGTTTCATTCCACTGCCATGGCTGATGTAGCCTGCCTGATGCCCTACACCAAAAGACTGGACGGCAGAACCGTGGAATATACCGATGATGATTATGGCATCATCTTTGAAGCCATCATGGCTCTGGTAACTTTGGCATCCACCACAAGTATATAAAGCCCGCTTATTGATAATATTAAGATGCAAATACCGTAGCACATGATTGGAACACCGGCTTTAGCCGGTTGGTACAACCGGATTTATCCGGTTTTTAAGCCGGAAACAGACATAACCTACCGAATAAATTCGGCGATCCAACCGAATGAATTCGGTGTTCCAGATTATTCAATAGCCTTTTGTTGATGCTTCCCATCAGGAATTACTATAGAATTACGCATGAAATACGCATCCCATCCGTAGTTCATGCGTAATGCATAAGTAATGCAAGCAAGGAAGATGATTGTGCTAAGCCAACTTTTAAGCGCAGAAAATGAGCATTGCCACTGAAACTCCAGAAATATGTTGACATGTATGCATACACATAAACACCATGAAGCAATTACCAAAAGCGGTGGTTTCTCCCAGCATCACCAATTGTACTTGACAATAATATAACTTCATTTATACGCGAATCAGAGGTTATATGCGTAATGTAATTGTTTCCTTTATAGTTTTGTTGTTATATTGCTGTGGCTCTTTGCTGCTGGCAGACAACATCCCCTTGCTATCCGAATCCATGCACGCATTGGGAGATGTGGAAAGCTTTGCCATGTATGGCGATTATGCTGTTTTCATAGGCGGTGAGCACCACCTGCAGATAATGGATTTCAGTGATGCACAACATCCGCGCTTAGTGGCAAGTTATGACGCTCCCGAGGTTAGTGGTACCTGTAAATGGATCAATATAAATAGGCAATATGCCTATCTCTTTTTCTCTGATTGCATTGCCATTATCTCGCTTAGCAACCCCCTGGCTCCGCAGTTGTACGCCAGGTTAGAATGGGACGGAATTGTTAGCCAAAGCATTCACGATGATATCTTATACATCACCAAATATGATGAGGTTAGTTACTTATATGCTTACTCACTAAGCAATCCCCTGGCTCCCCAACTGTTGGATTCCCTGCGGGTAAATAACTATCCCCAGAGTATAGCCTGTGGCGATGGCTGGCTGGTTTGTGGCTCTTCAGTTGTTGATGTGGTTAACACCACAGATCCCGCCAATCTGCAGATAAGCAGCGAGCTACACTTTATCAGTGGCTTAGAATATATCAACACGGCTGCTTTTACGTTTAGCGGCAACAACTTGGTGGTTGGTTGCGGGTATTTTGCTAGCGTGTATGATTTTAGCCAGGAGCCAATCTTAAGAGCTACTTTGTCTCTGGGAGCTCAGGTGAGTGAGAATAAAGGCTATATCCATAACAACCGCTTTTGGTGTAAGTTTACTACTTATGATGACGGTAGCGGTATATTAGGAGTAGATATCAGCAACCTGGATTCCCCACAGATATGTTTCTCGCAAACCTACAACGCTAATGGTATGTTTCGCTTCAATATGGATGCAAGACTAATGACATTGCGGACAAATCAAAACGCGCAATTCATCCAGTTTTCTGTGCTTGATGGCGACAGTATGCCGAGTTTTGACCTTAGCTACCCACTGGATAGCATCTACGGCATAGTATCCCAGGGGGATTGGACGATAGGGATAAACTCGAATAACTTTATCCAGATACTGGGTTTTAACGCCGATGAGACGGCTTATCCGCTGTATAACTTAAGTGCAAACAACTTCAGCTATATGAATATTCATAACGACACACTGCTATACACAACCCTCGCAGAGCCATATCAGAATGGATTGCCGACTTGTTACCTGGTTCTGTTCGATCTGCCAAGCAGAACTCAGAAAGCTGTTCTGGAGCTTGGATCCAGCGAATGGGGCGGTGAGATTACTCTGGATGGAGATATAGCTTATATATGCAACAAAGATGAGGGGCTTTTTGTTGTGGATATAAGCAATATCGAACAGCCCGCATTGCTATGCTTTCTGCAAGAAAACGTTGAGTACCAGTGTGCTGTTGCCAAGGGTGGGATGCTCTGGGTGGGTTCGGGCTACTCAATACGTTGTTACGATGCCCGCCAGTCTATTACACCGGTCTTTCTGTATGAAATACCCCTCTATATGCAAACTCCTTTCATCCGTCCCTATCGGATGTTAAAGATTGAAAATTACCTGTATGCCATCACCTTTGGTGGCTATCTTGTCCGCATCAAGCTGGGATATGATGGAGCAGATGAGATGAATATATATCAAACCAGATATTCCACATGTACCGATATATCCAAATTGGGGGCGGGATTGTTGATTGGTAGTTGTGACGGGCTATCTGTGTATAACATCCAAGATCCTGAGAACCTGAAAGAAGTCGCCTATCGGGATATTGAACGGGTCGTGGTGGGCACTACGGGATTTATTGTAACCTCGTATGCGGTTAATGGTGACCGCATATATGTGGGGCGAGGGAAAAGCCTGCAGGTTTTGGATGCAAGCACGGCGATTACTTTCACGCATGTAAATACACCCGAGGCAGATCAGAAGCTAAGTATTTTTCCCAATCCCGGTAAGGGCAGGATAAACATTATCTGCAAACTCCCTGCGGATGGCGAGACAGAATTGGAACTCTATAACTTGCGTGGGCAGAAGGTTTTTGCCAAGACTTATAGTTACACGAAAGAAGGATTGAATTTGCTGAGAATGGATACCAGGGACAGTGCCGGGCGTGTGCTTGGTAGCGGAGTGTATTTTGTGAGGCTGAAACAAGGTAATCATAGCCAGACGGGTAAGCTGATGGTTGTAAAGTAGTGGGTTAGCGGGTTAGGTTTAACGTTTGACGTTAGAAGTTAGACGACTTCGCACCAAAACATGGAACCAAGTACCTAATCCCTCTCTTTTTCCTCTTTTACTCTTTGTTAAATACGATTCAGAAGTGTACGGAATACACTATTATATGGACAATGCGAAGCAGTTAATTATCGCTTAAGTTCAGCTTGCGGGATTTGAAGCCGTAGCCCAGCACATCATACACGTCGGTAAGGATCATAAAGGCATCGGGATCAATTTCTTTCACAATATCCGTAAGGATGGGTACCTGGCGTCTGTTCAGCACACAGAAGAGCACATTTGTATCTCTCTGATTAAAACCTCGTGTTCCTTTAAAATAGGTAACACCCCTATCCAGTTTCTCATAGATATCGTTGCGGATTTCATCCACATCGTCCGATATTATATAAACTCCCTTGATGTAGGGGAGACCCTCACTGGCAAGATCGGTGATTTTGGTGGTGATAAACAGGTTCAGATAACCCCAGATGAGCAGCTTAAGATCACCCAAGACAAAAGCTACCAATAGTATTATGCCTGTTTCCACTATGTAATAGCCCATCCCAATGGAGATATTGGCTTTTTGCTTGATAAGCGCAACGGGAATGTCCGTTCCACCTGTTGAACCACGAAACCTGAAGATTAATCCCAGTCCAATTCCCAGCATTACGCTTCCGGCAATGGCACTCAGGAATAAATCCTCCGGACCAAGCATGGCATAGATGGTACGTCCACCTGAGATATGGGTATAAGGAGCCAGATCAGCGATTAATCCAAGCCGATGTAGCATGGGAAGGCTGATAAGATCGGTCATGAAGGCACTGACAAGCATACCATAAAGGCTTTTAGTGCCGAAGGATTTGCCGATGAATATAAAGCTAATGATGAAGAGGGGGATGTTTATGGCTATCATGGACAATCCATTCGGGATGCCAAAGAAATGGTTTAATATCTGAGATAAACCGCCAACTCCCCCGGGTGCCATGTTATAAGGCAGTAGAAACCAGGAGTATCCAATGGCAAAAAACACAGATGCGAAGATGATCCCTGCAAAATGCCCGATATCTCTTTGTAAACGCTGTTTTTTACTTAGCTTCTTCATGATAGATTTCCTTATATCTTACGTGAATTACATAATAGGAATCACATCCTATTAGCTTGACTAAAACCCTGTGTCAATTTTCCTGACTCTCTTAGAAAAGAAAGGAATTTAGGTATGATTATAGACATCAGATTAGACGGCATAAAGCATAGCTTAATCGAACAGGAAAACCCCCGTTCCATTGCTCAAATACTAAAAGGCACAGATATAGACCGTAACCTTGTTCTGTCCTATAAAATTAACCATAGAGAATATGTCAATGAAGATTACGTCCCGGATAGGGAGACCCTGGTAAACTGCATTACCTATAATCACCCGGAAGGAAACAGGATATACCAGGATTCGGCTATATTTATTATGGCGAAAGCACTGCATACTTTGATGGGTAACGAGCACTCTATGGTTGTGGAACATTCCATCGGTGACGGGATATTCTGCGAAGTATTTAATACAGAGCGATTCACGGAGCAGGATTGTGCCCGCATCAAAGAAGAAATGATCAGGATTGTGGAAGCGGACATCCCAATCGACCGCATCGAGGTTAAAACCGAGGAAGCAATTGATATCTTTAGTGCCATGGCGCGAAAGGATGTGTTGAAAAACCTGAAGTATAGCTATCAGGAAAGCGTCCATATTTACCGATGTGGCAAATTCTATGATCGCTTTATCCGCACTCTTGCCGACCGCACCAGCATGATCCGCAGCTTTGATATCGTGTATCATGCCCCGGGGTTTATACTTAGATTTCCCACGTCTGATAAACACGGTGAAATGAACAGTTTTAACCTCCCCAAGAAGGTATTTGCCCTACACCAGGAACATGATAAGTGGCTGGATATTCTACGGGTGCACAATATTCTGGATATCAACGAGCTAAACGACAAATACGAGATATCGCAGTTTATCCTGGTAGAGGAAGCTCTGCACGAAAAGAAGATTGCAGAGATAGCTGCTGATATCATTACCAAGAAAGAAGTGAAGCTTATTCTGATAGCCGGACCTTCTTCTTCGGGGAAGACTACCTTTGCTAAAAGACTTAGTGTGCAGTTGCAGGCATGTAAAGCCAAGCCGATAGTGGTTGGCATGGATGATTACTTTATAAACCGGGATAAAACAGCGCGCAAAGAAAATGGAGATTTTGATTTTGAATCTATTTATGCGATGGATTTAGAATTTTTGAACATGCAGCTTACCCAGCTCTTAAATGGTGATCAGATAGAATTGCCACACTATGATTTCACCCGCGGAGTACGCCGGAGAAGCAATAACTACGTGAAACTTGGTAAAGATAACGTGGTTATTATGGAAGGCATACACGGTTTGAACGACACCTTAACAGAATCCATACCTGCAAACAGAAAAGCTAAGATATACATAAGCGCACTCAATCAATTGAATATAGATAACCATAACCGTATCCCCACCACAGATTGCCGTTTGCTAAGGCGCATAATTCGCGATCATCAGTATCGTGGATATAGTGCAGAGGAAACCATTATCCGCTGGCGTGATGTGCGTGAAGGCGAAGAAAAGAACATCTTCCCCTTTCAGGAGAATGCAGACTATATGTTTAACAGTAGCCTGACCTACGAACTGGGGATATTACGCAAGCATGCATGGAGATTGCTAAAGAATGTTCCGCCCAGCTCGTCTGCATATATGGAAGCGAACCGTCTTCTGTACCTTATCTCGCATAGCAAGGACATTTCTGATGCATTGGTGCCATATAATTCCATTATCCGAGAGTTTACCAATGGAAGCATCTTCAGCTATTAGGAAAGCATGAAACTAATAAACATCCTGTCTGAAGATGTTCGTAATAAAATCGCTGCCGGAGAGGTGATCGAGAGACCCGCTTCGGTGGTAAAAGAGCTGGTGGAAAACTCCATTGATGCCGGTGCCGATAGCATAATAGTAGTTATAGAGAACGGCGGAAAAGACCTGATCCGTATTCTGGACAATGGTTCCGGTATGGGCAGTGACGATGCGCTACTGGCTTTTGAGCGGCATGCAACAAGCAAGATTAAGACAGTAGATGATATTATACACATTGGTTCTCTGGGTTTCCGGGGAGAGGCGTTACCTTCCATAGCATCTGTTTCCAGCCTTAGCCTGGTTACCCGAAGCAAAGATGATGATATGGCAACGGTTATAGAGTTTCACGCCGGTAAACTTACAAATGTTAGCAAGACCTCGGCTAACCTCGGAACTGCCATCACGGTGAGGGGTTTATTCAAAACCCTGCCGGCAAGGCGTAAGTTTTTAAGAAGTGCACCAGTGGAAACCCGCTATGTGCTGAAGTACATTCACTACCAGGCTATCCTGTACCCCAATGTAAGTTTCAAACTGGTAATAGACGGGCGTGAAAAGCTATCCTACATTGGAACCGAAGACAGAAACCACCGCATGAGCGAGGTCTTTGGATCTGCTTTCTTTAGCGACGATATTATATCAGTTTCAGGAGCTAATGGCGGTTATGCACTATCAGGATACATATTTGGTTTAGAAGACCGAAGCAGCAAATTGATAGATGCTCAGTACGCTTTTATCAATGGACGCTTTATAAGCGACAAAACAGTGAAACATAGCATAAAGGCAGCTTACGAACCCTTTATCCTTAAAACCAGAGCATGGCAAAAGGGAAGCACACCCCCATATATTCTTTTCTTAACTGTCCCGCCCGAGCAAATAGATGTGAATGTGCATCCTGCCAAACTTGAGGTACGCTTCAGGGAAAATAACCTGGTGCACGGGCTTATCTTTGAAACACTTACTCTTGCTCTGCGCGGGTATGAAGAAGATAAGTTTGCCTCTGCCAAGTCACGGTTTCAGGCGTTTTCTGCCCCTCAGCCAACAACCCCGCTGGAGCGGGATATATTTCTTAAGAATGTGGATGTTCCCCGTTACTCCGAATATAAGAAAGAGCATGCAAATCTGTATCAGGATGATCTGTTCAGAGGGGAGCAACAAAAGAAAGAGCAGAGCATTCCCATTTACAATCCCAACAAAGTGGATGAAGAAGCTCCCGAGATATTCAGCGACCAACCTAATGACAAGTTGCCTTATAGTATTCTGCTAAAAAACGAAGAGGATTACATTAATCCGTGGCAGCTTCATAACACTTACATCTTCATCCAGGTGGAAGATGGCTTGGTTATCATAGATCAGCATGCAGCCCATGAACGTATTATCTACGAAAAACTGATCCACCGTACTACCGGCACACCGGCTACCCGCCAGAAACTGATTATCCCTCTGGTGATAGATATCCCCCCTTACATTGCCTCACAGACAAGTGAACTTATCGAAGCTAATCTTGAACTATTGGAAAAGATCGGCTTTGTACTAAAGAAGTTCAGCGGAGATTCTCTGGTGATAGAAGAAATCCCGGCAGAGCTGGGTGATTTTCAGGGTGGTCAGGTATTTATCGAGATACTTAAAACCTTGGAACAAGAACTGGAAGTGAATACAGATTTCCGGGATAGCCTGGCTAAATCCATCGCCTGCAAAGCGGCTATCAAAGCAAACCACAAACTATCCAGAAAAGAGATGCTGAACCTGATCAATGACCTCTTTGCCTGCCATGTACCATACTTTTGCCCCCACGGGCGTCCATTAATAATAAAGATGCCCATTGGCGATTTCGAGAAAAAGTTCAAACGCATTCTATGATACCCATACTCGTGATTGAGGGTGCAACAGCATCTGGGAAATCTAACCTTGCCATAAAGCTTGCAGAAGCACTGAAAACTGAGATTATCTCTGCAGATTCCCGCCAAGTTTACAAATATATGGATATCGGTACCGCTAAAGTTAGTGCCGAACAGAGAAAGCAAATCCCCCATCATCTGATTGATATTATTACTCCGGATGAGGTTTTCAATGCTGGTGAATTCACAAAATGTGCCGCAGCAAAAATCAGAGAACTGCATACGAGAGAAATGATTCCCATAATCTGCGGCGGAACAGGCTTATATGTTCGCAGTCTACTGGATGGGCTTTGCAAACTTCCGGAGATCTCGAGCCAGATCAGGGATAGTCTGAAAGAGCAATCAGCATCTGTTGGTTTGGAAGCAATGTACTCACAGCTAATGGCATTAGATCCCGAATACGCCGCCAAAATCAGCAGCAAAGACAGCCAAAGAATTCTAAGAGGCTTGGAAGTGGCATTGGGAACTGGTATTCCCATAAGCAGACATTGGCAAAATCAAACAAAGGGTAGCACATATCTGGTTTACCGCATTTTGATAGACCTACCACGAGAGATACTATACAAAAGGATAAATTCCCGGCTGCATGAAATGTTATCAGAGGGCTTGATTGAAGAAATTAAGCACTTATTTATGATGGGCTACAATGAACTTTCTCCGGGACTAAACAGCCTTGGCTACAAAGAGTATATTCCCTACCTACAAGGACATAGCAGCATAGAAGAAAGTACAGTACTGGCAGCTCAACATCATAGAAACTATGCCAAGCGTCAGGCAACATGGTATCGAAAGTGTAAATATGATTTGACATTGATGGATTCCCAAGTTAAAATATCTGAAGTAGTGAATCGAATTGAGATCGCACTAACAGGGGATAACAATGCAAATCGTAGCTAAAGTATTTGATATTGAGATTAGCATGAGAGACGTGGAACGAGAATGTTTGCGGATGAAGACGGACATTAACAAAGAAAGCTTGCATCTGGCTTTGGAACGCCTTATTGACAGATGCTTAATTTATGCTAATGCTAAAGAATCCGGCTTTGATGTTAGCGATGCCGAATATGACAATGCCTTACTTGATCTGCTCGATCAGGACGAGCCACTTGGCTTAACCAGTGAGGCTATCCAGGATTTGAGTGCTGATGAGCTTGAGTATCTGCTGAAACGCCTGCTTATTATCAGGAAATACATGCAATCTATTAGTTCAGATCACGAGCATGTTACCTCACAAAAGCTTCGCGAATTTTACGATGAACAGAAGGATATCTTCATGCGGAGTAAATGTGTTCGTTGTTCCCATATTTTGATCAGACACGGCAATAACGCCGAGCAGAGAATACAGGAGATCCGATCACAGATTAAGAATGCCGATGATTTCAACCATATCAGCATTTCTTGCTCAGATTGTCCCAGCCATGCTGCTTGCGGCGATTTAGGCTGGTTTCACAAAGGCAAAATGATAAGTGAGATAGATGAAGTTGCTTTCTCCCTCGAAATTGGTGAAATCAGTTTGCCATTCAAATCCTCCTACGGATACCATATTCTCATGCTAAATGATAGAAGAGAAGCATCCCACATTCCCTTTGACGATATAAAAGAAAGCCTGTATGAGCGCCTTATGCTTATAGAAAAAGAGTTTGTTTTAAGCAAACACATTGCAGAGCTGAGAGAGCAATTTGCCGATAAAATATCAATTCTAAATATGGATATCATCGCTTAAAGCGAAGGCAGGGAATACAAAACATAGTACATGTATAATATATTAATCGGGTGCAGAACTCCTATTCTGCACCCGATTTTATATTATCGTAACTTATGGAGTTACAACTATCGGATGGGTATAGGACGTATAAACGGTGTTAATCGAAATCATGAGCAACCTATCGTGCACACGTAAAAGCATTGCGGTGATACACATGTCTGTAGTGTATTACATAGAGAAAGTAGCCAAAACTGATCCGCAACTTGCCCAATACCTATCGGAGCATGTAGTAATCGGCAATCCCTGCTACTGGAGCGAAGAACCCCGCAAGTGGAAGAATAAGCCCAAAGTAGCATAATCTGTAAGCCATAACACCCCCGTATCGGTTACCTGATGCGGGGGTGTTTTATACATCTTAACAAACAATATTGGTGTCTTCTTCTTTATATTTCCAGTGCCTTGTATAGTAAAACAATCCGAATCCAAAGGCAATAAATATAATTATCAGCACAGCCTGAACACATATTTGTAGGATGTTCCCCCATGGTTTAATT
Organism: Candidatus Cloacimonetes bacterium HGW-Cloacimonetes-3; assembly: GCA_002840645.1. Classification (GTDB taxonomy): domain Bacteria; phylum Cloacimonadota; class Cloacimonadia; order Cloacimonadales; family Cloacimonadaceae; genus Cloacimonas. The sequence goes on along the minus strand of PHBO01000014.1, from coordinate 73,434 downwards.
ATTGTCATCCCCCTGCCATAATCTATAAACAAATCTACTAATGATAGTGGAACTACATCTATTGCCTGTTTAATCAGGAATCTATAAGACTCAATCACCTCTCCAAATTTGTTCTTGCCCACATTTACAATGAAGAAGCTATGTGGGTATCTTAACCTGCATGTTGTTATGAGCCATCCCAATAGATTAAACATAACGCATCCAATGAAATAATACCCCATCATCAATCTATAAGGATGAAACAGCCATTTTAGTAGGCGAGGTAGATTTACTGATGATTTCAATGCCATTAAATCCGAATCGCCCTCTTCAATACTTTGAAACAGCTTCTTGAATGACCCATACTCCTTTCTAATCTGTTTATAGAACATGATAAACGTACTACAAAGAAAAAAGGAACCCATTACTATCATTGGTTCAAGTATATAGCGTCCACTCCATTGTTGGTGAAACAAGACAATGAACCTTGAGAATACTATACCGAAATAAAGTGAAACTAAGAACGAAATGCACAAAGTGAGTAGAGCGACAAATAATCGCCTGAGTATTATGGCAATCCTGTGGCTGAGAATGAAATCAAGTGTTTGCTTAGATATAGATGCAATTGTTCGAACAAAGAGAAATGACACAGCGCAGAAAGTGAATGTAGCAAGCAGAATAAGACATAGAGACATAACTGGAAGGAAGAGGACTAAAGCCAACCACCTCAATCTGCTTTTCACTTTATGAAATTGAATTATCCCCTTAAACAACGCGATATATACCTTGAGATAGATTGCTGCTATGTACTTCAAAAAGAATGATCCAGATGTCTCATAAACCTTAATCTGTCTCATGATGCTGTGACGATGCCATGACATACTCAAGACAGCCCGCCTATACTTGAATCGAACTATCACCTACCCCCCTCCCTCATATTGTTTTTTCAGTTGTATTGTTTTCTTGCACCATCTGAGAATCACTTTGATAACTGATAATTCTACCTATCTATCGTTATTCTTGTCATTAATAGGGTTATCAACTTTCTCATACACCCCATCTATCTCTTTCTGTATCTCTATCGTGTTGGCAAGGGCGGTAACTATCCGGCAATAGTGGATGGGGTCTTCCAGGGTTTTGCCTTTGCGGTCTTTCAGGTATTTGTGTAAAACCTGATATCCGCCAATATGATAATCCCAAAGCTCTTGGCTTATCCCCTCAAAATACTTATCGGGGTTTATTCTAACTGTCTGCTGTATGGGATCAAAGCTTACTTCCGTAACCATGTCGCTATTGCCTTTGCCCTGATACTTTGCTATGGGGTTTTTCAGCAGGGGGCTGGTCATCAGGTGCAATTCGCTAAGCTGCAAGCCCAGGGCAGCCATAGCACTGAACAGCTCATAATCCTCCGTGAAAGGAATACGCGGAAAGTCCATCCTTAGATACTGCGCATAACGCTGGCGGTAGATATTGCTGTATAACACGGCATAGATATAGTAGAATAGCTGTTCCGGCTGGAAACGCTCTCCCCAGAGCTTGGTCATTTGTGCAAGCAAAGCCGGATCAATGTTGTATGTTCTCTCTGAAGTAGAAAAGATATCATCTTTATGCTCATCGGGATAGAGATAGAGAGGGAAGTGATAACTCGTTGACTTCGAAGACAATGCTCCATGCTCTGATGTTTCCTCTGATATCCATGCATGCCCCCAGGGTAAGTCCAATTCTTCTCGTTTATTTGTAATTAATGCCACATTCACTTGAAGCATGTGTTTCATAACTTCATTTCTTGGCATACAATGGAACCCTCGGCTTTTACCAGTATAGTAAGTGTAGCGGATATCAAAGGGGCGATATAGTACTTTTTGGATATATGTGTCTTTCAGCCCACTATCCTTTAAATCCTTTTGCGCAAAATCAACCTTCCAATCTCTTGCATCTTTGCCCAATTTATACGATATACGGGCAGTTTCGGGATCAAGCGAAGCGAAATGATGTACCGTTCTGCGCAATTTGTCTTGTGTTGGCTGTATTGTAAGATCATCTCTTGCTGTTACTATGCCCACACTATTCACAGGAAAGATATCCGGCAAGCCAAGCCATTTAAGATAGTGTTCATTACCTGTTGCTTCGGGATGGAAGAGGTAGAAAGGAGAGGTAGGGTTTACTGCATGGTAGTTCTCAGCCACAAACTCTGTCATCTCCAGCCAATCATACTTGTCTTTACGCAAACCAAACAGCTCATGATGATACACTTTGGAGGTTGTAATATCCGAATTTGATACCGTAGGGGCGTTCGGCTGAACGCCCTTTGGGATACATGATTTGGGCGAACAGCCATTCGCCCCTACTTTCACCATTAGCACAATAGCTGTGCCTTGCTGGATATCAAATACATTCTCGTCTTTACTGCCATCTGCACACTTTTCTTTCTTTTTGCTGTTTCCATGCAGATCAAGGATATAGATTTCATCAAAGGTATGCATCAGGCTTTGTCGCATACCCCGGAAGGTTGGGTTATCCAGATAACCGTGATTGGTAATCATCCCTACAATGCCCTTTCCGGCTTTATGTATCTTCCATTGGGCAAAGCGCAGGAACTTCACATAGTCGTCCTGTAGCCATTTGGGGTTTTTCTCACCAAGAGGTTTGCCATCCAGAGTATAATAATCTTGCGCACCGTCCAGAGCGGTTTTCATCAGCTTCTCTGTCCAGTCATTGGTATTTTCACTTGCTCCGCTATAGGGCGGATTCCCCATTATCACCAATACAGGTTCCTGTTTCTTTATCACATTGGCATACTCGCATTCTTCGGTTATCTCGTGGGTATAGATGGTGTCCAACTGGGCAGGGACATCCGGCTCCAGAGTATTGGAAAGATACAGCTTAAAGCGTTCATCTTCGCTCATATCATATTTCATTTCCGCCAACAGGTAGCCTATTTTCAGGTGCCCGACCGTGTATGGCGCCATCATCAGTTCAATGGCATAGAAGTGGGGCAGGATATGCTCTTTTATCAGCTTATGGACGTTTCCATCGCCATACTTATCTTTATACTCGTCAATTGCAGTGCGAATCGCCACCGCAGGGAAGGTAAGCGTCCCTGCCGCAGGATCCAGCAGGGTTACATCAAAGGACGCCAAGCCATCCGCTTTATCAAAGTGGCTTTTCAGCAGGCTGTGAATACTGCGCACGATATAACGCACCACCGGCTCCGGCGTGTAATAAACTCCCCGGCTTTCCCGCAGCTTGGGGTCGTATTCTCTTAGGAAAGTCTCATAAAAGTGGATAATGGGGTCGCTCCCCTTGCCCTCCACATAGTATTTGTGCAATATCTTTTGGATATCCGTTACATACAGGATTTCCGCTATGTCATCTATCAGCACTTCCAGGGCTTTAGGTGGTTCTTCATAAGAGATAAACTTAAAGATGCTTTTCAGCACGCCCAGGGTCTTGGGGATATATTTGTAGATAAGCTCACGGTTAAATTCTCCTTCGCTGCGGGTGCGCGCCGCAAAGATGCCATAGGTAAGGGTTTGCGCATACAGATCGGCAAATTGCTCCAGGGTAAGGTTGTTTATCAACAGCTTCTTGAAGCTGTCGTAGAAGTTCAGCAGCACCTTCTTGCCTTGCTTTTGCTCATCCTCCAGCTCATATTTCAGCACTTCATCCCGCAGGAAGCGGGTGCGCTTGGCAAGTGCTTGTGCCAGGGATTTGGGGTCATTTATAGCCGGCAGGGAAAAGGCAAAATAGCGGGCAAGCAAATCCTGCATTTCTGTTGCTTTTTCCAAAGGAGGGGTTTTTGCCAAACTTATGGCATTGGCTGCCCGGGCAATAGTTACACTGCTAACAAACAATCCATGTTGATACAACCGGAATTCGTATAAATTGGTGAGGATAAGATTTGGGAATGTGTTCAGATAACGTTTTAGCTGCTCGCTAACCGAGATAGGTTCCAACTGATAAACATGCGGAGCTTTGGCTTCTATATAACCCGTAATGTGGTTCTTGCCGTCCCAAACACGAAAGTCAGGATTACCCGCATCAGTGGCTTTCGGCAGGATGGTGATGGCGGTTTTCGTCTTTCCTGATGCCTCCGCATAGCTTTGTAACATGTTTGCCAAACAGGAGTAAAAGCTCTCCTCTCTGGCATCACCGCGGTTAATAACGCTTTGCAGTTCTTTTAGATATGTGGATAACACCTTTTCGATCAAAACAGAACCTCATTTTCTATTTTTTTATGCTCTGCGTAAGTTCTGAATAATAGGATTTTTGGTCAACTTCTTTTTGTGGATTTCGGGTTAAGCAACGTATTATAAATCCCGAAGACAAGAATGCGGTTTGCAGTGGGAACCCATAATAAATCCCGCAGGGATGTCAGGATTAATCTTTGAGATTCCAATGTAAATCCAGTAGGGATGACAGATATTAGCCCGGGGTGCAGCGTTAGCTAAACCCCGGGTATGGGTGGGAACAACATTTAAACCCCTTGGGGGTGTAACAATAACCTGTTAACTTGTTATCTACTTGGGTGATTCGCCCATAAAGGGATAAGCCGGTTTCATTGTTTCCCACGGGGTTCACACCCCAGGCTATAATCTGTTGCAAATTCATGGCTTGGCAAAATCCATTTCATCCCAATTTCAAGGGAGGAATAACAGCACATCTTGCTTTGGCTAAATACCATAAGCGATAAATCTCTCATCCATGCCTATAACGCCGCGTGATGCCCTTGTGAACCCCTCGTGATTCCGAGGTGGGACGAGGGAATCACGAGGGAATCTCCTGGGCAAGACCATGGATTATAGAGAGTGATGAAGAAGTGACAAAGTGATGATGTAATGAGGGAGAGATGAGGTAATGAGGTAATGGAGTAACAAAGTGATGAGGGTGAAAAAGTGGGAAGGAGAAAAAATAATTTGGGGTTTGTGAGCAAATTATGTGTTTTTGTCCCCCGTAGTATTATAGACGTTAGAAGTTAAGGGTTAAACGTTAGACGATAAAAGGAAGGTGAAAACATGAAAGTTAGCTTTCAATACGGATTGGCGGGCTATACCGGCAAAGCGGATGGCTTGGTGTATTGCTATAGTAAAGAGCTTGGCAGGGTGTATGCCCGACGGAATACCTACCCCAAGCTTACTTCAGAAAATGTGCGGGTGGGAAGCATCACCACTGCGCTGTTTGCTATTAAGCCCAGCAAGGAGTTTCAGAATGACCTGTATCTGTATCGGGTGCGCTACAATGCCCTGCGGGAAAACCATCGGCAACCGGTGCGGTCTTGGAGTGCACTATACCTAAAAATGATGTACAATATGGCGAAAGCAGATTCCACAATAGACCTTAAGACTCTCACCAGAGATGATATCTATGCGCAGGAGCTACCGTGCATTAGCATCAATAAGGCGGTGGAAGCGGGTTTGTTGCCGATTGTTTATGATTATGAAACTTATGTGCTTGAGCTGTAAAAGCAATTGATAATTGAAAGGTTAGAATTGTAGGGGAGGGTTAAGAGTTTTAGAGGTAGCTGCAAAGTGTGAACGAGCGATATTTACATGACTAATCATCGCATCCGCAAAGGTGATAATACTTACATAAGCTACTCTTTGCAGATAAGTTAAGATATATATAAATATCAGGTTAGGCAACAAAGTTCTTGACAATGGAGCACTATTATTATTCATAGCTCACAGAGTTTTGGGTAAATATGCAAACTTTCCCGGAAACATATAACATGATTTATCCGATACTTAAAAGGAAGAAAACATGCTTATTGAGCTTACTTCAGACATGATACAAAATTTAGATATACAGGCTGAGTTCAATCCCCCGGAAGTTCTGCAACTGATAGACAATTACTTGGTAAGCGAGTTTGCTCCTCAGGACTGGATTAGGCTGAAGTACTTGCGTGGGAAAGCCTTATATACCATGAATAGGAACAAAGAAGCCGAAGAGATAGCTGTGGAGTGCATAAGGGATGGCATAGCTGAAGATGACTTCTATATTCTGGTAAAATGCCACGTATTACAGGCAGCTTCCTATTACAGTACTGATGCAGAAGATAGGATAAGACCTTTACTGGAAATAGCTATGGAACATGCTATGGAATCCGGAGACTACGAGTTGATGCTCCACGCACATTGCGCTTTTATGTTTTTCCTTAGGCATCACTCTCAATTTGAACAAGCGCAAAAACAAGAATTAAGGATTGCAGAACTGATTAAGCGAGTTCCGCCGTCCTATACCACAGCGAGTGCTTTTGGATCTATAGCAGCACTTTACATTGAAATGTCAAAGTGGGACACCGCTATCAAATACTATACGCAGGCTTTGGAGCAAGCACAATTGCTATCAATGGATGTTTATCAGCTTCGCTTGCTAAACAACCTTGGTTCGGCGGTATGCAGGGTAGAAGACTTTTCCAGAGGAGAGAAGATACTGCAACAAGGCTTAGCGCTGGCAAAACAAATGGAACATAGACAGCAAGTTTTCTATTTCACCTCAAACCTGGGTAACCTAAAGATACAAGAGGCAGAGTTTAAGGAAGCAATAGCATATTACGACAAGTGCATGGAAATTCTGGAGAATGTGCCTCAGAAGCCCCCTATGCTGCTAATTGACCTTTATAATAACTATTCTTTGTGTTACTGGAAACTGCATGATAGAGAAAAGTCCTTAAGCTATATTAACGAAGCTATTGCAATTGCCAGTGACTGTGGTTTTGAACGCGACCTGATACAAATCGAAGTAAATAAAACAAACCTGTTGGTAGAAATGGGCAACTATGATGAAGCCCTCGTCATTGTAAGAAGAGGGGTGAAATATTATAATAAAGCCAAGGATTTGCGCCAATTGATATGGGTGTACAGATCGTTATCCCGTATATATTTCCTGAAGAAGGAATATAAAAATAGCTATGAAACAGAGCGGAAACTGGATAGAATCACTGACAATTACATCGCTGAAATCCAAAGACAGGAAGTGGTGACGGATGTGGCAAAAATTACAGTACAAGATTCCCCCACCACAGATTCCCCTTCTCCTGATTATGCAAAGCGCAAGGTCGATTCGTCTCATGGATTTATCGGGTGTAGTAAGGCATATCACACAGTTATAAATTCTGCCTTGTTAGCTGCCCAACATCAGAATACCAGCGTCTTGATCTTGGGTGAATCAGGCACCGGCAAGGAGATAATAGCCCAAATAATCCATAACAACAGCCTGCGCAGAAATCAGGCATTTGTTCCCGTGAATGTAGGAGCACTAAGTTCTTCACTGGTTGAAAGTGAGCTTTTTGGGCATACCAAGGGCGCATATACAGGTGCCGATACACCTACAAAGGGCTTCTTTTTGCAAGCAGATAAAGGGACACTCTTTTTAGATGAGATCACGGATATGCCCTTTGCCGTGCAAAGCAAGCTGCTACGTGCCTTGGAAACAAGGAAAGTTACCGCGGTTGGCAGCAGCAAAGAGACGCCCTACGATAGCAGGGTTATATCTGCCACCAGCCAGGATATTCGCACTCAGCTTTCGGAAAATCTATTCCGTCTGGATTTGTTTCACCGGCTTAATACTATCGAAATAGTAATCCCACCTTTAAGAGAAAGGCAGGAAGATATTGAGCCCATCTTAACGCATTATATGAGGCTATATGCCACCGAACTGAATAAAAGCATACCATATATCGACAGATCGTTGTTAGATATGCTATACACTTATGCTTTCCCGGGAAATGTACGGGAGCTGAAAAACATTGTGGAACGCATGTATATCTTGAGCAAAAAAACACGATGGGATGCTCAGCTATTGTGCGAAATCAATCCTTTCAGCTTTGCAGCAGATGGCTTGAACCAGCAACCTGATTACGATGAAGAAGATACAATCGTAAAAGCGCTTATTAAGGCGAAGGGTAAGCAAAAAGAAGCAGCTATGCTCCTTAATATGTCCGAAGCAACACTTTCCCGTAGGATAGTAAAATATAAGCTGCAACAGTACGCCGGAAAGAGAAGCTAAAAAAAACAATTATATCTGTCTGATTGCGCTAACAAAAAGCCTATGTGTTGCTTAACTTATGCAGCACTGATGCTTTGATGAGTGCGCTTCTGCTATTGGACAAGAGAAAGATTAAGCCAGTTCTACATTTAGAAACATTTCACCTGAAATTTCACAACTACCACTTGAAATCACCATTTTGAAATAATCCCAAATAACAAAATTCAGTAAAACTACGCATTTGGATAATGGTCATACAGTTACACTGGTTTCCCCGATAATATACTTATGGAACAAAGCTGGCATTAATAGGTGTTATGAAAACCAAAAAGAGTAAGAATAAACAGCAGACGGTAAGCCAGATAGTGCAAACCATCGATAATGATGGCAGAGATGTACTGGGGTTTACTGTCTATTGTGGTGAGAGTAATTTCTATAACGTCATGCGTAGCTTTTCTGCTGAAGATTATGAGCAGGTTCTTGAAGATTTGACAGAAGAACGCAGACAAATATTACTAAACGGAAAAACAAAGGAGAAACCATGAAAACAACTGTAATCAGTCTATTTATGCTATTGCTCGCAGTTAGCTTAGCAGCCGTCACCCAATCAGTGGATTTTAATAATACCAGTGATTTAAGCACGTACTTCAATGTCTCTAATACTGATCTTGCAAACTCCACCTCAGGTGGAATTGGCAGTACCGGTGCAGTGCAATTTCCTTTTATAGTAATGGGTCAGACCAGAACCCTTACTTACAAAACTGGATTTGAGCTTAGCCAGCTTGATTCACCGGTAACCGTCAGCGCGTACATTTACAGTTTTCGTAACGGAGGATATGCCGGCATGGGTCTTTCTTCACTTCCTACAAATACCAGCAGTGCAGTGTGTCAGGTATTAAATACTCCTGCCTTGGGAATGGAGTTTTATAGCAGTGGAGCTCATCTTTATAGCAACACCAGCCAGCATTTATTTAGCTATTTCCCTGATATTGCCTTGTCTTGGTACAAAGTTGTCCTCACGATCACACCTCGGGCTGGGAATATATATGATCTAAACTATAAGCTGTACCTTGCAGATTTCGATGGATCTTCACTGACACTAACTAAGGAAGGAAGTTGGAGTTTTTATAATACTACTATAGGCAACGTGGACGGTAAGGTGTATCCATATTTAACGATAGACGGAGCCCGCGTTACCTACATGGATAACTTCTCTGTTTCTTATCCTGGTGCAGCTATTGGAGTTGTAATAGAACCGGCTTTTTATTCCACTCCAATTCTCGCTGCTGTAATAGGTGACTTAGATGCTATCTCTACCGGTATGATTCAGGCAGCTTATCTATGCACATACTCCGGTACCACCGATCTTGAGGTTCCGCTTCTAGTCGGTGAGCACGGTTATGCTCACTATAGTGGCGCATGGCATGAAGGTGATTACGCACTCAATCCCGGTTTCGTTACATGGTTAGACGTTCCCTTTGGAGCCAAAGGTTCAATACCTGTAGTTATAATCCAACCAGCTGAAACACTTCCTGTAACAATGTCTTCCTTCACTGCAACTGCTACTTCCCAAACACTTGTGAGATTGCAGTGGACAACAGAATCGGAATCTAACATCCTTGGTTTCAATGTTTATCGCTCCGATGATGCCGATATAGCCAATGCCGTCAAGCTTAACGCGGGTTTCATTGAAGGAACAAACAGCTCAATTCAACACACCTACAACTACTCAGATAGTGAGTTTGAGCCAGGTGCTACCTATTACTATTGGGTGGAATCTGCTGAAATGAACAACAGCAACAATTTCTATGGTCCCGTTAGTGTGTTTACCGGTAATGAGGGTGAAGTGGTTCCTTCTACGGTTGAATACGAGACGGGAATAGTAAATGTCTATCCCAATCCCTTCCGCCCCAGCACGGAAATTGCTTATAAACTAAGAGACACAGCAAACGTTACCATAGGAATCTACAACCAGAAAGGACAGCTAATCCGTTCGTTGTTACATAGCTCTAAAGAAAGCGGCATTTATCAGATCGGCTGGGATGGCAAAGACAGCAATGGCAAACACTGTGCCAGCGGTATCTATTTCGCCAGAATGCAGGCAGGAAGTGTTAATTCCTTTTACAAGATGACATTAGTGAAATAATTATTAACGTTTCTTGAAACGCTACTACAGTATATTGAAGCCCCGCTTATGTGGGGCTTCTTTTTTTTTGTGAGATTAAAAAAACAAATACCTTACAAAGGATGTATCAGGAATCTATCTTAAGGATATCCGACAGCTAATGCCAAAATCCAATGCAGATTACATTCCCGCATTGTTGTTATGCATTGAAGCTGAAAATGACAATTGAAAATGGAGAATTGAGAATGGGTTTGAGAGGTGGCTACTATTGAGTAGGATACGATTTTCACTTGACTAAACATAGCTTTCGCAAAGATGTGAATATCTACATAAGCTACTGAATAAGGATGAGATATGAGATACGACATAATAATTATTGGAGCCGGACCTGCCGGGCTGAGCGCAGCAATTTACAGTGCCAGAGGTGGATTAAAAACTGCCGTTTTTGAGAAAGCCTTCGTTGGCGGGCAGATTACCGTTACGGACGAAGTGGAGAACTATCCCGGCTTTGAAGAGCCGCTATCGGGCTTTGATTTAACCGATAAAATGCGAAAACAGGCAGAGCGCTTTGGTACTGTGTTTCACGATGAAGAGATCACCGCCATAGGCTTGGAAGGTTTGTGCAAGATTATCCAAACAAAAGAAAATACCTATAGGGCAAAATCCGTTATCATTTGCACCGGAGCACATCCCAGACGCCTGAATGTACCCGGAGAAGAGCCGCTTACGGGAAGGGGAGTATCCTATTGTGCCACATGCGATGGTGCTTTGTACCGTGATAAGGTGGTAGCAGTGGTTGGCGGCGGGGATTCTGCCATAGAGGAAGGGCTGTTCCTTACCCGCTTCGCTAAGAAAGTGTATGTAATCCACCGGCGTGATAGCTTACGGGCACAGAAGATAATTCAGGAACGTGCCCTTAAGAACCCCAAGATGGAATTCATTTGGGATACTGTGGTTCAGGAAATTGTAGGAGATACCAGAGTGAAAGAGCTGGAGATATTTAACCGTAAGACTAAGCAGATAACACATCTACCCGTCGATGGCATATTTATATATGTGGGAATTCTTCCTAACAATGAATTGCTGGAATCTCGTATCGAGCTGGATAGTGCCGGTTTTGTACTAACGGATGAAACCATGCACACCAATGTCCCGGGCATATATGCAGCCGGGGATATACGACATACCGTTCTCAGGCAAGTTGTTACAGCCACCAGCGATGGTGCCGTAGCTGCATGGAGTGCCGAGAAGTGGATTATTGAAAACTATGATTCCCTGGAAGACTGAAATGAGCAGCAAGATATTTACAAGCAAAGAGATACGCCGGCAATTCATTAGCTTCTTCGTGGAGAAGGAACACAGTTTTGTTCACTCTTCTCCGGTTGTCCCTGCTGATGATCCCACCCTGCTATTTGCCAATGCCGGGATGAACCAGTTCAAGAACATCTTTCTGGGACAAAAGGATATATCTATCACACGTGCGGTAAATAGCCAGAAGTGTATCCGTGCCGGAGGTAAGCATAATGACCTGGAGGAAGTGGGCAAAGATGGTTATCACCACACTTTCTTTGAGATGCTTGGCAACTGGAGCTTTGGAGATTATTATAAAGAAGAAGCTATCCTTTGGGCTTGGGAACTACTTACAGAGGTTTGGAAGCTCCCCAAGCAGCTAATGTATGCTACAGTTCATACCAGCGACCACGAAGCATTTGAACTGTGGAAAAGCAAGACAGATATAGACCACAGCCATATCAGCTATCATGGAGATAAGGATAACTTCTGGGAAATGGGGGAGACCGGTCCCTGCGGACCTTGCTCCGAGATACACATAGACAGGGGTGCTTCCGCTTGTGACAAGCAGGGAATAGAAGGACATATCTGCAGGGTAAATGGTGATTGTGCCCGCTATATTGAGCTTTGGAATCTGGTTTTCATCCAGTACAACCGGGAAACAAACCGAGAGCTAACACCCTTACAACACAGGTTTATTGATACCGGTGCCGGCTTGGAGCGTATAACCCAGGTGTTACAGGAAAAAAGCAGTAACTACGAAACTGATTTGTTTATGCCCATTATAGAAAAACTGGCTGCGATCTCCGGAGTTGTCTATACTCAGGAAAATGGCACTTCCCACCGTGTGATTGCCGATCACGTACGCTGTTTATGCTTTGCACTTGCCGATGGGGGCTTCCCCTCCAATGAAGGCAGGGGCTATGTTCTCCGGCGTATCTTGCGCCGTGCTGCCAGGCATGGCCGCCTACTTGGCTTTGCAGAGCCATTCCTGCATACCTTGGTAGATACCGTCGTAAGCGTTATGGGGCATCACTTTACAGAGCTTGCAGGTAAGGAAGAATTTATCAAGATGGTTATCAAAGCAGAGGAAGAACGCTTTAACAAAACGCTTGATACAGGGCTTGAGAGGCTAAACGAGCTAAGTGCAAACTCCCCTGATAAGAAGATATCCGGGCTGGATGCATTTACCTTGTACGACACCTATGGCTTCCCGCTTGATCTTACCATGATCTTGGCGGAAGAGAGAGGCTTAAGCGTGGATATTGTTGGCTTTAATGCCGAGATGGAGCTTCAAAGAAACCGTGCCCGCAGTGCAAGTAAATTTGCCACCCAGAGCTTTGATGCAGATTGGATAGAGCTATCCAACCCTACTCCCACAGGTTTTGTGGGATATACTCAGTTCGAGACAACCGCTCACATTCAGCGCTACCGAATTGATGAAGATGCAACGGTTCTGTTGCAGGTGGATAATACTCCGTTCTATGCTGAATCAGGCGGGCAGATAGCTGACAAAGGCATTATACGTAATGAGGATTTTGAGCTAAGCATCCACGATGTGAAGAAACAAGATGATAACATTATCCATTATGGTAAGCTTACCCGTGGGCTAATCTCTGCTAAGCCCGTTACAATGGAAATAGACGTTGCTCATCGAAAGGATGTTGCTCGCAACCATACAGCTACTCATCTTTTGCATAAGGCATTACGCAATGTTCTGGGGACTCATGTACAGCAGAAAGGCTCTCTGGTAAATAGTGATTATTTACGGCTGGATTTTACTCATTTCAAGGGTCTCAGTCATGATGAGTTAAAAGCCGTGGAGCAAAGCGTAAATATTGCTATTCTTGATAACCTCACCCTAAACACCACCATACAGAGTATAGAGAGTGCGAAAAGCGATGGAGCAATGGCATTGTTTGGAGAGAAGTATAGTGACGAAGTCCGCGTGGTAAACGTGGAAGGATTCTCCAAAGAACTTTGCGGTGGGACGCATGTAAATGCAACCGGGGAGATAGGCTTATTTAAAATTATCTCCGAAAGCTCTTCAGCAGCAGGAATCAGACGTATTGAAGCATATACTGGTAAAAGTGCTTTGGCTTATATAGACGAAATGCAAGCAACTGCAACCCGGCTTGCGGAGAAACTTCATTGTTCACCAGCCTCACTGGATACTAAACTTGATGCATATATTGCCTCTTTCAACCAGCTTGAAGCTCAGCTAAAAGCCATACAGGCAAAGGCTGGAGATGCATTTGTGCAACAGCTCTTGCTTAGCACTATAGCTTTCGGAGAGATTAATCTTCTCATCAAAGAAACGAACTTTCCCAATTTGGAAGAGTTTAAACAGATAACCGATAGTCTTAAATCGCAATGTAAAAACTGTATTGCGTTTCTGTTCAATACCTGGGAAGATAAGCTAAACATAGCATGTGTGGTTAGTGCCGATCTGATTCCCGGATATCATGCCGGCAAGCTGGTGGCAAAACTGGCAGAAATGCTTGATGGCAAAGGTGGGGGAAGGCCTGATTCCGCTATGGCGGGCGGCAAGGCACTGGAAAAAATACCTGAAGTTATGCAAGCTATTCCGGATATGCTGAAGTCCCAGTAGATGAAGATACTCATCATCCGTCTCAGTTCATTGGGGGATATAGTCCTTACCGAGCCAATATGTGCTGTGCTACATAGTGCGTATCCTGATGCTGAGATACATTATATATGCAAACCTGCATTTGCGGATTTGCCTGCTTTGTTTGCCACTCCTGTGCATGTAATACCTTATGACAGAAGCTTTGGCTTTCATCGCATGCTTCGGGAAACAAAGTATGATCTTGTTATTGATCTGCATGGGAAGCTGGCATCTATCATTCTTTGTATAGTGCTTAAAAGCAAGAAGAAAGTAGGCTATAATAAACAGCGTTCATTACGGAAAGCAATCGTGAAGGGCGACCATCAGAAAGCCATTGATTCTACCGTACAGCTATATATGAGCAGCTTGCAAAAACTGGGCATTGACAATAGTTATAAATACCCGCGATTAAAGGTTGAAGCTAAGGTGTTCGATACAGGTTCCATTGCTATCTTTCCTGGAGCAACTCATTTCACAAAGCGTTATCCCATAGAATCATGGATACAGCTTATTAAACTGAATCCTCAGACTCAGTTCTCTCTTTTTGGCTCTGCATATGATATAGAAGCTTGCAATGCAATTGCATCAGCATGCGCTTCACAATGCACCAGTTTTGCAGGGATGTTTGGCTATGAAGATTTGTTAAATTCACTACAAACCTGCAAGCTTGTTATTAGTGGAGACACCGGTCCCATGCATCTTGCAGCAGCTCTGAACCTGCCTCAGATAGCAATATTTGGAGGTACTCATCCGCGTTTGGGATTCAGACCATTGAATGATAAAGCAAAAGTAGTTTATGTGGATCTGCCCTGCCAGCCATGTTCTTTGCATGGCGATAAAACCTGTCCTCTGGGTCATTTCAAATGCATGAAGATGCTCACCCCGGAGCTACTTTCATCAGCTATATATGAAGTTCTAAGCACATAAAGAACTACTTGGGCTCACAAATCCCTCTTGACAGAAAGTAGCATGTATTTGCCCTTGATTTATGAAAAAGCATAGAGCAATAGCCTTATTCTCCGGGGGCTTAGATAGTATTTTAGCTGTAAAATGGATGCAAAGCAGAGGTTACACTGTTTATCCAATCTTCTTTCGCGCACCGTATTTGAAAGAAGATAGAGCCCTTCTTTCTGCAACACAAAATGATATAGAACTGGAAGTAATAGACGTTACGGAAGAGCATTTAGTATTGTTAGACAATCCTGCGTACGGTTTTGGCAAACGACTTAATCCCTGCATCGATTGTCACGGCTTCATGTTTAGAAAAGCAGCAGAATTGTTAGTAGAAAAAGATGCTGATTTCCTAATAAGCGGGGAAGTATTGGGGCAGCGTCCCATGTCTCAACGCAGGGATGCATTAGACAGCGTTTCTAAGCTTAGCGGAGCAAGAGATCTGATAGTCCGTCCTCTTTGTCAGCTTCACTTGCCTGATACTCTGCCGATCAGGGAAGGCTGGGTGGACAAGAGCGACTTACTTGATTTCCATGGACGCGGACGATCTGCACAAATGAATCTGGCACATTCGCTGGGTGTGAAAGATTATCCCCATCCTGCAGGTGGTTGCTTACTAACGGACAGGAACTACTGCCTTCGCTTGCAGGACTTGATGGATCGGAGTGAAGTGAACAGTTATAATCTCGAACTTTTGTCCAATGGCAGACATTTCAGAATAGGGGAGAAGGTTAAGCTTATCGTGGGTAGGGATGAGCCGGATAATGACGCTTTGGAAGTTAATTTTACAGATGGCTTTAAGCTGCTGGCAAAAGATATGATGGGGCCTCTGGGATTGATTATTGCTGATGAATTGGGTGCAAGCGAACTACAAATAGCACTAAGCATCTTTTTATATTACCACCCCAAAGCCAAAGAAATTACAACTTTTGAAGTTTCCCGATACAAGAATGGTGAACAAATTGGTGTGGCAGTAGAGTGCTCTGCTGCTAAAGCGAGTGCCGAAACTGCAAGGCAATTTCGCATATCATACGATTAAACAAGGGGCTGGTAGATGATAAAGTTAGAATCCTTCATTTTGTTACAAGAATATCAGATAAACACATGGCTGCTTTGGGATACAGAAAGCCTGGAAGCACTGCTGATTGATCCGGGTGCGCCATCGGAAAAAGCTTTGGAACATATCCGCAATTTGCATCTGAAAGTAAAACTGGTTGTGAATACACATGGGCATGGCGACCATATTGGAGGCAACAGATTCTTTTCGGAAGCACTTGGATGCCCAGTTGCGATTCACACATTGGATGCAGACATGCTGATTAACAATAGCAAGAACCTTAGCGGCTTGATGGGTTATCCGCTGGCTCTTGATGCTGCACAGCATATGCTCTACGATGGAGAGATAATCTTGCTTGGAAATAGACAGGTGAAAGTTATCCATACGCCAGGACACACCTTAGGTGGTATTTGCTTATTGGCGGATAAATACCTTATCAGCGGAGATACTCTTTTTGAACAAAGCATTGGGCGAACAGATCTCCCCGGTGGTAGTAGCCCCACAATCCTGAAGTCTATTAAGGAGAAGCTGTTTACTCTGGATGATGATGTGCTTGTGTTTCCCGGGCATGGACCTGCTACTTCCATAGGCTTGGAAAAAGCAAATAACCCCTTTGTGCGTTAGGAGATAAAACGGATGCATAGCAAAGTTCTGATTTTAGATTTTGGCTCTCAATACACACAGCTTATAGCCAGAGTGGTGCGTGGACATCATGTTTACTGTGAAATCCATCCCTATAGTATGAGTATGGATGAGATAAAGCACTTTTCACCGCGCGCGATAATCCTTTCTGGTAGCCCTTTCAGTATTTCAAATCCTCTAGCGCCCTATCCTGATACAGGTATCTGGACATTAGGAATACCCATTCTGGGGATATGCTATGGCATGCAACTGGTTTCTTCTCATTGGGGAGGAATGGTGCAGCGTGCAGAAAAAAGAGAATACGGCTGTGCTGAACTTACTATTAGCGGCGATGATGTACTTTTCGGGGGTCTGGACAATTGTGAACAAGTATGGATGAGCCACGGAGATGCACTGTCTGTGTTACCAGAGTGTTTTACAATCCTGGCAAAGACAGCAAACTCACCTCACGCTGCATTCAAGCACAAAACTCTCCCGATATATGCCCTTCAATTTCATCCCGAGGTGGTTCACAGCCCCGGGGGTAAGGCTATGTTAGCCAATTTCCTGTTTGCAGTAGCAGGGCTTAATGCAGATTGGACTGCGGGTTCTTTTGTTACCGAAAGTATCCAGAAGATTAAAGATAAGGTAGGGGAGAAGAGGGTTATACTTGGGCTTAGCGGAGGCGTAGATTCCTCAGTAGCGGCTATGTTGTTATACAAAGCGATTGGGAAGCAGCTAATCCCTATATTTGTGGATACCGGTCTGATGCGTTACGCTGAAGCCCGGAGAGTGAAAGAGCTGTTCGCACCTTATCCGGATTTGAACATACGCTTTGTGGATGCTGGCGATACTTTCTTTGCAAAACTTAAGGGAGTAAGCGATCCAGAGCAAAAACGAAAGATAATTGGAGCTGCTTTCATCGATGTATTTGAAGAAGTTGCCGCCGAGTTCTCCGATGCGGAATTCCTCGCACAGGGTACATTATATCCTGATGTAATAGAAAGCGTATCCTTTGCCGGTCCCTCTGCAACAATAAAAAGTCATCACAATGTGGGAGGTTTGCCGGAGATAATGAAACTGAGGCTGATTGAACCATTACGGGAACTTTTCAAGGACGAGGTTCGAGAAGTAGGCAAATGTTTGGGCTTACCGGAAAACCTGGTGCAAAGACACCCCTTTCCCGGACCGGGCTTGGCAGTAAGAATTATCGGTGCAGTGGACAAAGACAAAGTTAACCTGCTGCAACTTGCAGATGAAATCTTCATCAGCGAGCTTTATGATTCAAGTTTGTATAACAGCACCTGGCAAGCCTTTGCAGTTTTATTGCCGGTACATAGCGTCGGGGTGATGGGAGATGAAAGGACATATGATCAGGTGTGCGCTTTGCGAGCGGTGAATAGTGTGGATGGCATGACAGCAGATTGGACAGAACTACCCCATTGGTTCTTGAAAAAGGTGTCTAACCGCATCAGCAACGAAGTAAAAGGCATCAGCAGAGTGGTGTTTGATATTAGCTCTAAACCCCCGGCTACGATAGAATGGGAATAATATGAAAAAACATAGTGATATGATAGATAGTCTATTAGAAGGGATTAGCAGATTTTCACCCCATATTTATCTTGACAGAAAAAGGGGGGGCGTAGTTCAGTTTGGTTAGAACGTCTGCCTGTCACGCAGAAGGCCGCGAGTTCGAGTCTCGTCGCTCCCGCCATTTAATAATAGACGCCTCAGGGCGTCTTTTTTCATGGACAGGAATATCATGAAAGCTATTTTTATCCTCTTCAATGCGCTCCTTGAGGCTTTATTCATCCTCTTCTATCCTATTGTTTACTTCATTTTAAGACTAAGAAATTACCTTCCAGCTATAAAAGCAGAGGGAAAAGACACGAACAAGGGAATACTGTTTCATGCCGCTTCAATGGGTGAAGTTAATTCCATAAGACCTTTGGTATTGGCACTATTAGAAAAGCATCCTGACACATCTATCTGCATCACTACAAGTACAATTACCGGTTTGAAACTGGCGAAAGGGATATCTCCGCGGATAAGTGCATGCCTTTCTGTTTTGGATGTACCACATCTACGCAAAAAGCAGTTGAGTATGATTAACCCGGGATTGATCTGCATAATTGAAACTGAGATATGGCTAAATCTGCTTTTCTGGGCTTCATTGCACAATGTTCCTGTGCTATTCTTAAACGCACGAATGTCCGCCAAGTCCTTTGGGAAGTATATCAAACTTGCTAATCTGCTAAGGTCGTTAAGCAAATCCATAGTTGAGATTCACGTACAAAGCGAGGATGATGCCAAGAGATTTGAAAAGGTATTCCGTAAACCTGTCTATAATAGTGGTAATCTTAAGTATGCATTAAAACTTAATAATTATGACCAAGTAAAGAAGCGTAAAGAATGGGGTTTTGTAACAGATGACTTTATCCTATGTTGGGGTTCATCCCGCCCTGGAGAGGAAGCATTAGTCCTTTCAATACTGCCGCATCTTCTTAAGCTGATTCCAAACCTTAAGTTAATTATTGCGATAAGGCACCCGCAAAGAACCAATGAAATATTGGGTTTGTTCAACCAAGTTCCATATAGACTTTACTCCTCTATGGTTAGTGATCATGCATATGAGGAAATAGTGTTGGTGGTTGATTGTCTTGGCGTTTTAGAACAAGCTTATGCAATCTGTGATCTTGCCATAGTAGGTGGTTCATTCTTTGATTTTGGAGGACACAACCCTCTGGAACCAGCGTATTATGCAAAAGCTATTATTATGGGTGGATACTACCAGTCTTGCAGGGACTCAGTGAAGAGGCTATTGCTTGGAAAAGGTATAGTGGTTTCGGATAACATTAAGCTCGAACAAGATATACTGTTACTGGTGCAGAATGCTGATTTGCGTATTTCTTTAGGAAAGAATGCCAAGCAAGTGTTGCTTAATAACTCTCTGGCTTTAGAAAAACAGCTTCATGCCATTGAAGGCTGTCTCAGATGAGAGAAGCACTGTTTTATGTG
Source organism: Candidatus Cloacimonetes bacterium HGW-Cloacimonetes-3 (assembly GCA_002840645.1). GTDB lineage: Bacteria > Cloacimonadota > Cloacimonadia > Cloacimonadales > Cloacimonadaceae > Cloacimonas. The sequence goes on along the minus strand of PHBO01000014.1, from coordinate 53,778 downwards.
CATGAAGATGAACAGGTGCGGTGCACCCTTTGTCCTCGATTGTGTCTGCTTGAAGAAGGGCAAACAGGATTTTGCAGAGGCAGGCAAGTTATTGAGGGAAAACTGATGGCAGTTAACTATGCTAAATGCGTTTCAGTTTCTGTAGACCCAATTGAAAAGAAACCACTTTTCCACTTTCATCCCGGCTCAAGGATTGTATCCTTGGGACCTAATTCATGCAATCTAAGCTGTGCTTTCTGCCAAAACTGGGAGATAAGCCAGGAAATATGCAGCACCAGAGATGTTTCTGTACAGGAATTACTTGGCATCGTTGCATCCCATAATCCCACGCAGGTAGCTTTTACATACACAGAGCCGCTGATGTGGTACGAGTATATCCTGGATTTTGCGTTAATAGCTCCGGATGTGGAAATAGTGCTGGTAACAAATGCGTATATTAACGAGGTTCCATTCAGAGCTATGCTTCCTCATGTGGCGGCTATGAATATAGATTTGAAATCTATCCGAAGTGAGTTTTATGTGCAAACATGCGGAGGAGATATTGAGATAGTGAAAAACAACATCCGTAGTGCTTATGAAGCCGGAGTACATCTGGAAATCACTAATCTGCTTATCCCGGGTTTGAATGACAGCCCTTCTGAGCTGAAGGAATTAGCGCTGTATGTTGCTTCTATTGATGATGCCATACCTTTTCATATTTCTGGCTATCATCCAAGTTTCAAGCTAAACATCAGAGCTACCCGCGCAGATGAGGTGGAAGAAGCGTGTGATATCGTATCTCAGTATTTGCAGAGAGTATATGCAGGTAATGTATTTATCCCCAGATATTCAAGAGGTTCTCGTTAATGTGGGGAAAACTTTTCTGGAGAGTGTTAAGCATTTCTGATGTACTGCTGATACTTCTGATTCTTATGTGCATTGCGTTCAGCGCCTTTCACTTCTCTAACAACAAGAAAGATAAAACTGTTTTCGTAAGCAAGAATAACTATCTTCAAGGCGAATACCCAATAAACATTGATGCCATTATCGTGATTGATGAGCACAACGCAATAGAGATAAAAGATGAGAAAGTGAGAATGATTAAAGCGGATTGTCCCGATAAGCGATGTGTTAAGCAGGGCTTTAGCAACTCACTTCCAATAATATGTCTGCCTAACCAAATACTTATTGAGATAAAAGAAAATGAAGCAGATAAGATGCTTATCCTTCAGTAGGGATTTATATGCTTAGATTTGCCCTCTATGTGTCTAATCATGGCTTCGGTCATGCCTCCCGGATCAGTGCTTTGGCAGAGCAGCTTATAAGCTATGGAGTTTACTGCCATATTATCAGCGAGAAACCAGCATTTTTGTACTCAAATCTGGATAACTTGTATTTTACTCAGCATTTCCGTTCTGTTGACAGCGGGGTTAAGCATGGACAGAACCTGGTTGTTGATATGCAAGCCACAAGAAACGGCATCATAAGCATTATGGGTAATAGGAACAGGATATTAGCAGAGGAACTGGAGTTTATCCGTAAAGAAGAAATAAATCTGATTATCTCAGATGCTCCTTACATAGTATCCATAATTGCACAATATGCTGATATCCCGGTATTTACAATTACTAATTTCGACTGGTACTATATCTACTGTGACCTGTTTAAGAACGATGCTATGTTTAAACCGGTACTAAATACAATCTGGTCTATGTACCGAAATACGGATCGCAGTTTTCGTTTGCCCTTCAGCACCAAAGAATCTGTATCTGCTTTGCCAAACATTGATGATTGTGGGCTACTGGCAAGAAGTAAAAAGAGCTATACAAACCTTCGCAAAAAGCATGGATGGCGTGCTGACACACAGATTCTGCTGGTGATGTTTGGCGGAGAAGGTGGCATGGAATTAGATTATGAAGCTTTGTGCGAAGCTTATGACGGAATTGTTATCTCCAACTGTGAGGGAGTAAATGCTTCAAATCATTTCAAAGTAAGCTTCAGTGATGACTATATGGAATTGATCTTCAATGCAGATGTGATCCTGTGCAAACCAGGATATAGCACATTTGCGGAAGCGGTTCAATTCGGCAAATATATCATATACTGCCCCCGGGGTGCTTATCCGGAAGAAATCGCTTTAGTAGATGGATTAAAGGGCTATCCGAACTGCATAGAACTGGATAGCCTGAATAATGATATTATTAGTTGGAAACAGATATTATCGAGGGTTAGCTCGCGAAAAGTGATTGCGCCAAAGTTCAGGAATAAAAACACACATATTGCAGCACTCATGTTGAAGCGATACTTGGAAACCAAGCACCCTCATGCTAAATTACTAAGTATATTTGATTTGGGATCAAACAGCTTGAATTATGCACTGTTTGACCTTAAGGATGGCAAGGTGATACACTCGGCGCACTGTACCACCCATCTCGGAAGGGGCTTTTCTAAGAACAAGCTATCCACCACAAACATATGCTTCGCTAAAAGCGCAATGTCTCCAATTCTAAATATAGACAAGAGCATATCTTCAGAGAAAGTACTACTCGCTACAGGAGTTTCAAGAATCGCCTCTAACAGCACGAAAATGCTAACATGGGCAAAAGATAAATATAGCATCAATGCTAAAGTGATCTCAGAGAAAGAAGAAACACGCTATGTTTATCATGCTGCCAAAGATTTAGCAGGTGGGGAAGAGGGTACCCTGGCAATTGATGTTGGAGGTGCAAGCACCGAGTTTGTTATTTATGGTAAATACGGAAAGTACAATTGTACAAGCGTCCCTGTTGGTTTGCTTACAATACACAATAGCCAAGCTGACGCTTGGACTGAAACGAAGGGCATTTGGGACACTTATATAAATGATTTGACGGATGTAAAACCCACTATAATTATTGGAGTAGGGCTCACATTTACATACCTTGCATCTGTCTTATTCAAGACTGACAGTAACAACATTAATGAACACCATGGCAAAGCTATCAAAAAAGCTACGCTGCTTAAGCTAAAGACTGAAATCATGAATCAAGAACAGAATCAATACCTGCCCTACTTGCTGGATGAAGGCTATCTTCCGATACTATCACTTAGTATTGCATTCTCAATATCTCTTCTGGACAAATTCGCTATGTCTGAAATATTAGTCTGCGCTGATGGTATTTCGATTGGCTATGCTAAGTGGAGACTAACTAATCCCTCCAGGAAGCTGATTTGATTTGTTCCAGCTTAATAACAATAATAATTTTGAGGCATTGATTTAGTGAACTTTTACATTGAAACCTATGGTTGTCAGATGAACGTAGCTGATAGTGAATTGATAACATCAATTCTCATCTCTGCAGGGCACCAGTTAGTCCAAAATATGGATCAGGCAGAGCTGATACTTTTTAACACCTGTTCTGTTAGAGCTCATGCAGAAGAACGTGTTCTGGGTCGTATATCTAATGAACAACACCGAAAGAAAACCAACCCTAATATTAAAATCGGCCTATTGGGCTGCATGGCTCAGAGAATAGGGGAGAAGCTGCTGGAAAGTAATATTGGTATAGATATAGTGGCTGGAGTAGACCAGTATAATATGCTGCCTGCAATGATTACCTCAGATGGGGATTTTCCTGTATTACTAGATTTCGACAGTAAGCAAGTTTATCATGACCTAATGCCGGTACATCAAAGCAATACTTGTGGCTTTGTGACTATAATGCGCGGGTGCAATAATTTCTGCAGCTATTGTATTGTTCCTCATGTAAGAGGTAGAGAACGCAGCAGGCCATGGAAAGAAGTGTACGCAGATGTTAAAAGGGCTGGCGAGCAAGGATTGAAGGACATTACTCTTTTGGGACAAAATGTTAACTCCTATCATGATGGAGATATTGACTTCCCAAAATTGCTTAAATACCTGAATTCTATTGATGAGATCAGTCGTCTTCGCTTTATTACCTCACATCCCAAAGACTTATCAGATTCTTTGATTGAAGTAATGTCTTCATCTGATAAGATATGCGAGCACATACATTTACCTATGCAAAGCGGTAACAATCGCATCCTTCATGAAATGAACCGAAACTACACAATAGAACATTACCTTTCACGGGTTAACAAGCTTAAACATGCAATTCCGGGCATTGCTGTCACTACTGATATTATCGCCGGCTTTCCCTCAGAAACGGATGCAGAGTTTGAAGATACATTATCGGTTATGCAAGAGCTAAGTTTTGACTATGCATTTTGTTTCAAATACAGCCCTCGTGAAGGCACTGATGCTGCTGGTATGATTAACCAGGTTCCCGAAGAGATACGCCTTAGCAGATTGCAACAAATGATCGAGCTTCAGCGTAAGATTACTTACACGAAGTTTAGATCTCAGATAGGAAAATGTGTTGAAGTATATGTAGAGAGCTTCAGCAAGAAAAGTGATAGTTTTGTTTCAGGTAAAACCAGAGATTATAAAATTGCTGTGCTAAGCGGTACGGAATCTGATATAGGAACGTTGAAGAAAGCGACCGTGATTGACGCCACAGCGGGAACACTAATATGCGAGTAGCAGAATATCTCGGTGTTTGGTTAACGCATGTTATGTAAACTTCCTAATATGGGCTTTAACATGCTGGGGTTCAGCCTACTGTCCCCCGCCTCTCACATCACCTGATAGGTTAAAAACAGAATGAGAATGGAGAAACAATGAAAAGCATGACCGGTTATGGCAGTTCCAGAATTAGTAAAAATGGTATAGATGTGGAATTCGAGATTAAGTCTGTAAACTCCAGATATCTGGATTTAAGGCTCTACCTTCCTCGTGACTTAAACTTCTTCGAAGCCGTGATACGAAAACGTCTTCCCCAGATGCTTAGCAGGGGCGCAGTTGAAGTAAGGCTAAACTTCGGCGATCACCGTGAACCAAAACTTCAGTTAGACAAGAATAAGCTACTAAAATACAGGGAGTTAGCGAACTCTGCGGCAGAGCTGTTAGACATAAAATCTGATGTGTCTATCGAGTTTCTGCTTCAAGAACCGGGAGTAATTGATAACATAAATAGCCTAAACGAAGATGCATTACTATCTGACATACTAATTGAAGCTTTAGATAGTGCCCTGCTTAAAGCAAAAAGCTCTATGGAAGTGGAGGCACTACAGATGAAAGATGTTCTAAAGAGCGCAATCCTGAATATTTCCAAAGCCATAGAAAAAGTACAAGAATTGTGCGCACCCTTTAAACAAGAGCTATATCAGAACATGCTTAGGAGGGTAGAGGAAATAGTGGGAACATACAAGCTGGAAAACATTGAGCAACGCATCGTACAAGAGCTTGCCATATATGTAGATAAGTATGATATTGGGGAAGAGCTTAGCCGCCTGAACAGCCATATCGAGACTTTTAAGCTTACGTTACAAGAGAAAGGTGATAATGGCAAGACTCTGAATTTCATCATCCAAGAAATGCAGCGTGAAGCCAATACGCTTGGGTCTAAGTTCTCTACATCTAAAAGCTTCCCTCTGGTTTTGATTATTAAAGAAGAAATTGAAAAGTGCAGGGAGATAATCCAAAATGTCGCCTGAACCAATCATAAACTGGAAGTCATGGCCCTTCGTAGAGCGTCCTTATACATCGTTTTTTTTGCTCTCCTTTCTTATTCTTTTGGCAGTGTTGTTATATCAAATCACCGTGTTTTCATGGGCTCAACCTCTGTATTATGTGATTGGCATGTCACTTGTGCTATTGAACCTGATACCTTACTTCATCCCTACAGACTACAAACTTTATGACGATAAATACATAATTTACTACCTATTTGTAAAGGTAAGCAGACCATACAGCGATTTTGGCTGCTTCTATCAGGACAAACACGGCATAATGCTTAGCACTTTTAAAATGCCAAGACGCCTGGATACCTTTAGGGGACAATCCCTCCGTTTTTCCAAAACCCGTTCAGAACAAGAAGAATTGGTGCAGTTTCTTACCACCAAAATTGGTAAGAAGTACTAAAGAGAAAACAATGAAAAACAACACTATAAGCCAAAGACTATTAGACCTTTTCGCACAGAATTCCAATATCCCTTTATCCTATAACGAGATAAACAACGCCTTACAGCTATCAAAGAAAGAGAAAATACTCTTAAGCGATACTCTTTCAACCATGTTACAAAGCAACATGCTAAGTAAGGAAAGAAAGAAGTATCGTCTTACCAAAGCACCAAAAAGCTCCCTCCCCTCCCCTATTCCTATGAGTTCGAAACTTATAGAAGGCATTTTCGATGCTACTCCCCTATCCCGCAACTTTTCCTATGCCTTCGTTCGCACTCCGGATAAAGACTATTTTGTGGGTGCAGAAGACACATTTAATGCCTATCACAATGATGTAGTTGCGCTTGAAGCAAAGCTTCGCAGGGGAAAACAAGAGTATGGAGTCATTCGCAAGATCATAAAGAGAAGTTCTGAGCAGTTAGCCGGGGATATACTAAAAGTAAAAAACAAATGGACATTTGTGTGTAGCAATCCTAAGATACATAACTGGTTCGAAGTATCCGATATTGCTGGAGCTAAAGAGGGTGAGAAGGTTATTCTTACCGTAACAAATTGGGGAAGCCCATTACTGGGTAAGCTTCCTGTCGGTAAGATTACCGAGATATTGGGCAAATCAGGCGATCCTCAGGTAGAGCTGTTAGCGGTGATCCGCCAGTATAACTTGCCTTTAGAATTCCCATCTGATGTTACTGATGCTGCCAATCAGCTTTCAGAAGTAATCCCTGAAACTGAAATCAAAAACCGCCATGATTTACGCTCACTGTTCACTTTTACTATAGACCCTGCGTCAGCCAAGGATTTCGATGATGCTATTTCCATTGAGGTAACCCCTCAGGGTTGGCGATTATACGTCCATATAGCTGATGTGGCGCATTATCTCCCCGTGGGAGGCACCATCTTCACGGAGGCTGCCAAACGTGGCAACAGCTTCTATTTTCCCAAGAAAGTAATCCCAATGCTGCCTGAGCGGTTGTCTAACCATATTTGCAGCCTCAGACCCATGGAAGATAAGCTCTGTATGACGGTTGAAACCGAGTTTAACCGCAAGGGTAGGACGTTGTCCCAGCGCATTTATGAAAGTGTGATATGCAGTGATTTCCGGCTTGCTTACGAAGAAGTGGACGAACTTTTCGCTTCTTCCCAAACCGCACAGCAGGTAAAAAGTGATTTCTCCCCTGCTTTGGTTACTGCTTTATATGAATCGAGAGAACTATCCCGATTACTTACTGCCAGACGCATGGCAGCGGGATACATCTTTTTCGACCTTCCTGAGATAGAGTACCAATACGATACAGAGGGTTTTGTGCACCGTCTTACTCTGGCGGAAGAAACAGAAAGCCATAAACTGATAGAAAACTTCATGCTGATTGCTAACGAATTCACCGCCGAAAAACTCTCACTGCTCTCCCCCACCAGCATGTATCGCATTCACGAGGATCCTGATTTTAACAAACTGGAACGTTTGATAGAAACTATATCTTTCTATGGATTGTCTTGTGTTATGCACGAGAACTTAAACAAATCCTTACAGTATCTGCTATCTTCTTTCCCCAGCCCGGAATACCATAAGGTTTTTGATCGCATTGTATTACGCAGCATGAAAAAGGCACGCTACAGCATCGAGCATATCAGTCATTTTGGCTTGGCACTTCAAAACTACACTCACTTCACCAGCCCCATTCGCCGTCTTTGCGATTTGGTGGTGCATCATCTCTGCAAAATGTATTTAACCAAGACCAGTAAACAGAAATTCAGCCACGAACAAGTAAAACTGTATGCACAAATAGCCTCGGATCAGGAGATACAGGCAGATCAGGCAGAGCGCGACATCGAGCGTGTTTACAGCAAGACCTTTATGAAGGATAAAATAGGCGAGAACTTCACCGGGATTGTGGTAGGTACATCATCCAGCGGTGTATTGGTGAGATTAAATGAAATTCCTGTTACTGCGATGATGAAGCATGGTGAGTTCGGTACCGGTACATGGGATTATTTTGATAAAGAGATGCGCTATGTAAACCGAAGCAGCGGTGTTTACTATCAATTGATGGATTGCCTGAAAGTAAAGATCATTGCCGTAGATGATGATGTGTATCTGGAACCACAAAAAGGTAACGACGCACACGAGCATGTGTTTGACAGAGATAAATATAAGCCTTCCGCAGTTGCTCCCACAGGGAAGCCAGGATTCCATAACAGAGCGAAAGCAATTGACGCAAAAAGCCAGCATAAAAAACATGACCGCAGGTCCGGCAACGCAACTAAACACATTAAGAGGAAAAAATGAAGAAAGCTATTGGGATATTTGATTCGGGAGTTGGTGGTTTAACCGTTTATAAAGCGATAAGAGCTGCTTTCCCGGAAGAAGACCTCATCTATTTCGGCGATACTGCCAGAGTTCCCTATGGTCCCAAATCCCACAATACGATTATTGAATATTCCATTCAGAATTCCCGCTTCTTGTTGCAGCAAGGAATAAAGACTCTCATCGTAGCATGCAATACTTCCTCTGCGGTAGCTATACCGGCATTACAACAGCTAACAGACATCCCCATCATCGGGGTTATCGATCCGGGTGCCGAACAAGCCGCACGCAATACAATTAACAAGCGCATAGGTATCATTGGAACCGAAGGAACCGTACGTAGCGGAGCATATACCACGGCTATTCAGAAGCTGATTCCCGATGCCCTGGTGTTTTCTGAGGCTTGCCCGCTCTTTGTTTCCCTTGTAGAGGAAGGCTGGCAGGATCATGCCATTGCCTATAGTATTGCAGAGGAGTACTTAAGCCCTCTGAAAAAACTTGATATCGATACCCTGGTGTTGGGCTGCACTCACTACCCCTTGTTAAGAAAAGTGATTCAGGATGTTATGGGCTCCTCCGTAACTTTAGTGGATAGCGCAGATGCTATCACTGCTTACTTGGCTTGTCTTATTCCCGCAGACAGCGACGGGGTAAGCGGGAAAGACAGCTTCTTTGTGAGCGATAATGAAGATAAATTTGCCCGCATCTCGCAACAAATCCTTACTGATCAGTTTGGCACCCTATCCAGAGTCCGCTTGTTTGAAAGCTGGTTTCAAGACTAACATGACAGCTAAAGTATATTATTAAGCATATAGAGGTATATATATGGAACCCATCATTTTAACCGCTGCTATAACCGGTGCGGAAACAACCCGCAAAGATCAGCCCAATCTGCCAGTTACCCCGGAAGAACAAGCCAGAGAAGCCAAAGCCTGTTTCGAAGCAGGTGCACGTGTGGTTCACCTGCATGTACGCGAAGACGATGGCAGCCCCACACAGCGTATTGAACGCTTCCGTGATTCCATCTCTGCTATCCGTGACACTGTTCCTGAAATGATTATCCAGATCAGCACCGGTGGAGCTGTGGGCGAGCCTTTCGAGAAACGTCTTGCCCCACTTTCGTTAAAGCCAGATATGGGCACTCTAAATGCCGGTACTCTAAACTTCGGCAACGAGATATTCATCAATCACCCCCTGGATATTGTCCGTCTGGCAGAAGCTTTTAAAACCTATGGTGTGGTTCCGGAAGTGGAAGTGTACGAATCCGGCATGATAGATATTGTCGCCAAGCTTGTAAAACAAGGCAATATCGTACATACCCCTTTGCATATGCAATTTGTTTTGGGTGTTCCCGGTGGCATGAGTGGGAAACCAAAAAATCTGCTATATATGGTTGAGCATCTTAAAGAGGAGATTCCCACCGCGACCTGGGCAGTTGCAGGCATTGGAAGATGGCATTTACCCACCGCTATGGTAGCCTTGGTGAGTGGCGGTCATATTCGTTGCGGCTTCGAGGATAACATCTTCTATCACAAAGGGATTGTGGCAGATTCCAACGCTCAGCTTGTTGCCCGTATTGCCAGAATTGCGGAAGAGATCGGACGTCCAATCGCTACTCCAGCCCAAGCCCGCGAGATCTTAGCTTTACCAGTAAAGTAGGCAGATAGATGTTATTAACTGAAAATGCCGTTAAAGTACTGAACAAACGCTACTATCGCAAAGATGAAAGTGGCAATCTTCTGGAAGACTGGCATAAGATGATAACCCGTGTGGCAGAGAACATTGCAGGTGGAGATATGGAGCAGGGCATGAAGTTCTACTCCCTGTTGGATTCAGGCTATTTTTTGCCCAACTCCCCCACTCTGATGAACGCCGGTGTCGATCTTCAACAGCTCTCTGCATGTTTCGTACTGCCTATCGATGACAGCATGGATAGCATCTTCGAGGCAGTAAAGAATGCAGCCCTTATTCACAAGAGCGGGGGCGGAACAGGTTTTTCCTTCAACCGCCTACGCGAAGCCAACTCACGGGTACGCTCCACCAACGGCGTATCCAGTGGCCCTATATCCTTTCTAAAAGTGTTCAATGCAGCCACAGATGCCGTAAAGCAGGGCGGAACACGTCGCGGGGCTAATATGGCTATCTTAAATGTTGATCATCCCGACATAATGGATTTCATTGTTTGTAAAGCCGACACCCGGGAACTCACAAACTTTAACCTTAGTATAGGCATCACCGAAGCCTTTATGCAAGCTGTTTCGCAGGATGAGAATTATGATCTTGTCTCTCCCCACACAGGTAAACGGGTTGGCAAGCAGAATGCCAGAGAAGTATTTAGCCTCATCGTGGATATGGCACACAAGAATGGCGAACCGGGAATCGTGTTTCTGGACAGGATAAACCAAGCCAATCCCACACCGGCGGTCGGCAGGATAGAATCCACCAATCCATGCGGTGAACAGCCCTTGCTACCCAATGAAGCCTGTAATCTCGGCTCTATCAACCTTTCTTTACTTGTAGATGGTGATAGTATAGATTTTGACAAACTACGTGAAGTTGTGCGTGACAGCGTAGATTTCCTGGATGCAGTGATAGAACAATCCCAATTCCCTTTGCCACAAATAGATGAAATGGCACGCTCCAACCGCAAGATTGGGCTGGGTGTGATGGGCTGGGCAGATTTGCTTTTTCAGTTAAACATACCTTATGCCAGTGATGCCGCAGTGGAGCTTGCTGCCAAGATAATGGAAGCAGTAGATTTTGCAGCTAAACAACGATCCATGGAACTTGCCATGCAAAAAGGCTCATTCCCGAATTTTCCTCTTAGCATCTATGCCAAAGGTGATATCGAACGCCAATCCATTGAGCATAATTGGGATGAATTGCTGGTTAACATTCAGAAGCACGGGATTCGCAATGCCACGCTTACTACCATAGCCCCAACGGGTACAATATCCATGATTGCCGACACTTCCAGCGGTGTAGAGCCTCAATTCTCCCTTGCTTTTGTTAAGACCGTGATGGATGGAGAAAAGCTCATCTACGTGAATAAGCACTTCGAGGCTGCTTTATCAGAGCGGGGCTTATTAACTCCCGAATTGTTAGAGAAAGTGTCTCAACGTGGCTCTATCACCCATTTGGACGAGATTCCGCAGGATATGAAGGATATATTTCAAACTGCTCACGACATCAGCCCCGAATGGCACATCAGAATGCAGGCTGCCTTCCAAGCTTATACAGACAATGCTGTTAGCAAAACTATAAACTTCCCCCATGATGCTACTGTGGAAGACATCCGCAGTGCCTACGAACTTGCTTATCAGCTTGGCTGTAAAGGTGTAACCGTCTATCGTGACGGTAGCAGAGAAAACCAGGTTCTTTCGGTAGGAACATCAACACCATCAGGTGTTGTTTCTGATAGGAGAGTCGCTCCAAGAATGCGCCCGGAAATTACACATGGTGTAACCCAACGTCTGGAGACAGGCTGCGGACATATGTACGTAACCATAAACACCGATGAACAGGGTGCTTGTGAGATATTTGTGCAGATGGGCAAAGTAGGAGGTTGTGCTTCAGCGCAATTGGAAGCTATAGCCAGGCTTTCTTCGCTTGCTTTACGCTCTCAAATTAAGATAGATGCCATCATCCGCCAGCTGAAAGGGATTCGCTGCCAATCCCCCATGTGGAACAAAGGCAAGATGATCACTTCCTGCGGTGATGCAGTGGGTCAGGCTTTGGAGAACTTTCTTAGCTTACATCGTTCCGGTGACTTCAAATCCATCAACTTCCAGATTGATACTTCACTTGCCGATAATGATACTCCAACAAGAAGAAGCGCAGCTCTTTGCCCGGATTGCTCCACTACCATAGAGCATGTGGAAGGCTGCCTCAAATGTCCTTCTTGTGGATGGAGTAAGTGCTAACCCGTCATTAATACCTGTCATCCTTACGGGACGGTTACTTGTATCATATTGGATAAATCTATGCATGCTGAACAGAGCCATGTATTAAGCCATGAAGTACGAGTTTTTCGAGTTGCACTCCAATTCCTTCGCTTTCTTCTTCCTTACTCACTCTCACGAGAGTCACTGCAAACTTTCTCAAGCACAACCCAAACTTAGTTGGGGATGTGCTTGAGAGGGTGTAAAGATATACAGCAGATACTAAGTAAGAGAGATGTATGGTGTGAGGTATTGATCAACTTCTTCATTGCTTGTGAGAACAGCTTCCTTGACAAAACCTGCGCTTTAGATTTTCTGCCCTACAGAATAGCTATGATAGCTTAAAGATTATTTTATCACCCTTAGGAGTATAAATGCGTTGTAAACATTGTAATGCCCGTTTGGCAAACCATGACATCTGGTGTGTGGAATGCGGAAGACAAAGTGATGTAGTTAAGACCGAGCTTTCAGCCATGAAAAGCTTGAAAAAAACATATAAGGCATTTTTACCGGAAAAGGCTTTGGCAATCCCCGGAACCGCATTTATGCTGATTGCCGGTGTTCTGCCAATTCTTGTGCTTTTATGGGTGTTTAACAAGTATATCTCATTGGAAAGCGGTACTGCTATGCAGATGCTTATGAACCTGGGTATTAAGTCTATCGCCATAAGTGTATTTATCCCTATAATATTATCTGCCTTTAATGCGATGTGCAGCCACACAAATTACCAGCTAAGCTTTTCCTCAATGATGAGCTCTTTAAAGTCCTATCCCCGGTATTTGGGTTATGCGCTGATCTCTGCCCTATTTTTCTCCATTATCTATATCATCGGCTTTGGATTCCCCAGTTTTGCTTCTCTACCCATCTTACGTTTAGTGTGGATAGTGCTGGTGAATTACTGGGTGGCGATTGTGCTGCCCGCAGTAGTTTTGATGGAGCAGTTCTCTTTAAGTCCCTGGCAGGCTATCAAAAAATCTTACCGGCACTTCCATGACCTGCGCTGGAACATTTACTATCTGGCTTTAGTGCTTGGCATCATCAATCTTGTGGCTCTGCTGTTGTTGTTTGTACCCCTGATCTTCACCTTGCCCCTTTCTATGTTTGCGATAAGGGATTATACACGGCTTCTGGTAGAATATGAATTGCTGGATTACCGCAGATAAAGGCGAAGATAATGACAAAGAAAGAAATAATCTCCCTGCTTATCCTGGTTGGCGTATTATCATTTGCCACATATAAGTACCAGACACGTGCCTTTACCGAAACCAAGAGCCAATATCTGATGGATACCGTGGTGGAGATTTCTTCCACATCGAAGAGCAAAACTATCAGTAAGCAGATAGATTCTGTGTTTGTGTTCATCAAGAATCTGGAAGCTAAGCTAAATGAATTCCAGCCTGATAGCTGGCTAAGCAAAGTGAACAACAGCATGGAAACAAGCTTCCCTATGGATGATGATATATATGAGATGCTGGTGATTGCAGATAGCTTGTACAAGATGACCGGCGGAGCTTTTGATCCCACTATTAAGCCCGTATGGGATATGTGGGGGTTTAATTCTGAATCTCCCACTATCCCGGACTCCTTAGAGATAAAAGAAGAGCTTAAGAAAGTGGGGTTCAACAGGATACAGTTTGATAAGAAAAAGCTTGTTAAACCTGTCGAGATGCAGATTGCACTTGGTGCTATTGCCAAGGGTTATATTCTGGATAAAGCAAGAGCATATATGTTTAGCATTGGGCTGGATAACGGTTATATTAGCTGTCGCAGTTCCATGACATTCTTTGGTAACCCCATCCCTCAGGTAGTTTATGTACAGCACCCACGCAAAACTGATGACTATATAGCCAGCTTCAAAATTCTGAATAATAGTGTAGGAACATCCGGCGACTATCAGCAATTCTTTGAGATTAACGGCAAGCGGTATCACCATATTATAAATCCCTTTACGGGGTATCCTGTGGAAGCAGTACATTCCGTTACGGTTCTGAACCACTCCGCTGCATGGGCAGACGGGCTTTCCACAGCATTATTCCTGATGCAGCCTGAAGCGGCAATAGAAGCTGTTAAACGCATCCCCGATTGCAATGCAATAATCTATTACACCAAGGATGGAAGCATAGTTTCCCTTAAGACATTAGGCATATTGGACAGTTCCCTAACCGAGAAAATATGAGCATACCCGATATCCAAAACCAGGCAGATAGCCGCAATATTACTATCGACAAGGTAGGAGTAAAGGGAATCCGCTACCCAATCGTGGTGGAGGACAGAAGCAGTGGTGAGCAGCATAGCGTGGCGGATCTGAATATCTATGTGGAGCTGCCGCATCATACCCGCGGCACCCATATGAGCCGCTTTATCGAGATATTGAACCGCTATCACAAGGAAGCCTTCATAAGTAAGCTGGATGTGTTCCTGACAGAGCTGAAGAATACCATGAAGGCAGAAGCAGCTTATGTAGATATCAGCTTCCCATACTTTATAAAAAAGCATGCACCTGTATCAAAAATTGCCTCACTGCTAAGTTATGATTGCATCTTCAATGCCTCACTGAAAGATAGCTTCAAGCTGTGGATCGGCGTTGTGGTTCCGGTAACCACACTTTGCCCCTGTTCCAAAGAGATCAGCGAATACGGTGCTCATAATCAACGATCTGCTATCACTATCAGGGTATGTTATCATGAATTTGTGTGGCTGGAAGAGCTGATTTCACTTGCTGAAAGGCATGCCAGCTGCGAGATATATCCTTTACTCAAGCGCACTGATGAGAAGTACGTTACAGAGAAAGCCTTTAATAACCCAAAGTTTGTGGAGGATATAGTGCGAGGGATAACTGAGGAACTGCAAGTAGATAAGCGTATAACTGCTTTTCATGTGGAATCCGAAAACTTCGAATCCATCCACAACCATAATGCTTATGCCATGATTAGCAGCACTTAGATATTATAGCCATAGATGATATCTTCCAATACTACAGACCTTAACAACCTCAATCCGCTCCATGCTGCTACTACCCTGCCTAAAGTGAAGTGTGAGCTATTAGCCAACCAACTGAAAACCATCTATATGAAAGACAGCTCTAATCCGGTTCTGTGTTTGCAGTTATACATCAGGACAGGCTCTGTTAAAGAGAAACATGGGCAACATGGCTTTTCCCACTTTATCGAGCACCTGTGCTTCAAATCCACCCGTGATTTTCCGGGTAACAGCATATCCAGATTTGCTTCCAATCTGGGGGGCATGCTTAATGCCTTCACAGATTATGATTGCACCTGTTATTATTTGCTGTTGCCGCGCGAAGAATACTGTTCAGGGCTGCATATCCTTAGCCAGCTTGTTAGATACACTACCTTTACTATGCAAGATGCAAACATGGAGAAGGATATAATTCTGGAAGAGATAAAACAGTATGAGAACGATCCTGAACCGGACTTTATAGAATACATCCAGTGCAATCACTTTATCAAAAGCCCCTTGAAACGCCCTGTCTTAGGCACGGTGGATTCAGTTCAGAAAGCCACATACCGCTCCCTCAAAGCTTTTTATACAAAGAACTACGTTCCAGAGAACGCATTCTTAGTAGTTTGTGGTGATTTTAATGAAGACTCTATGAAAGCATCTATAAACAAGCATTTTGGCACATGGACAAATAATGCTGTTTCACCACTGCCCCAACCGATTTCTATGGAACCGGAATTGACATTAGCAAAGCAGGTGTTCCGCAAACGTAATAAGGGTGAGGAATTCTTAGCTGTTGTAATGCCGGAGCTTTGTGAAGCGCACCCAATGTCCGATTCCATGCTAATTGCCATACGCTATTTAGCCATAGGTAAATCCTCTCGCTTATTCAAGCGTTTGGTGGAAGAGGATAAGCTATGCTCATCCGTTAAAGTGAACTCTCTGGGCGGAATACTTTCAGGTGCATCCGTAATCCTCATCTGCCCTATTGGACGCAAGAATATCCCCCGCATTCTGGAAGTGTTTAGAGAAGAATATCTTGCACTGATGCAGCATGGGATTCCCCAACACGAATTGTTTCTGGTTAAACAAGATATTATACACAGCTGGTTATATAGCTTCGAAGGTGTCGAAAACACGGCTAACCTTGTAGCAGCGGAAGAGTTTATCGGCAATCTTGAATTTTTACACCAATATGGGGATAGAATTCGAAGCCTCGGCATGGATGACGTATTTTGCGCTATGGCGAAGTATTGGCAGCCAAGTTTAATCTCTTTTTATCATGAAGGTTCCAAACCTACCAAAGGATTTTCCGAGTTTAGCTTGATGGGATTAGAGGTGCCAAGTATAAAGCCCCGTAAAAGCAAAGCAACTGCTTATACTAAAGCCATTGCAGACAAAGTTGTACCTGAAAGCATCACCTCATGCTCAGCAACTATTAATCAGATAAACGATAACCACTATCAGATAACTCTATCCAACGGCATGAACGTGTTGTTTAAACAGCTTGCTGCCAAGAGTGTGAGCGGGTTTGCTTTATCCACACACATCAGCCAGCTTTGCGAATCACCGGAGCAAAGAGGAGTTAATTTCTTTTGTTCCACTTTGCTTCTATACGGTACAGAGCTGCATACGCATGATCAACTGATGCGTATTTCACGGGAGTATGGCTTCAACATTCGGGTTATCCATCATTTAGATAGCACAACTTATAGGGGTAAATGCCAGCCAGCTTACTTAGAAAAATCCCTTTCCATGCTTGCGGAAATACTCTACCGTCCTCGCTTTGATAAGGGACACTTAAGTTTGCTGCTTTCTGCTGCCTTAGATGGCATCAGGCGCGATAACGACTATCCGGTATCATATGGTTATCAGAAATGGTTCAAAATGCTTGTGGGAGACCAAAGCAATCTCTACCGTAGCACCGGTAACCCGGGAGACATCAGGAAAATCAGGTTGAAAGACATTATCTCCTGGTATGAAAAATGGGATACAAGCCGTGATTTTAGCATTAGTATTGTTGGTGCTCATACTCCCAAAGAAGTGTCAGAGCTTTGCGAGCGACTGTTTGGGAATAAGCAGCAATCTTCCCCATCATTTATTCATCAGGTGATTTATAAAAGTACTGAGAATAGAATGTTGAAACAGCATCGTGAGACAGATCAGGCTATTATCCATATGGGTGGCTTTGCATCACAAGCAAACAAACGTGAAGAAAATGCGGCATTCCATGTGCTTTCGCACATTCTTGGTGGTGACATCTCATCCCGTTTCTTTGATATCTTGCGGGAACAATATGGCTTTGCCTATCAAACCGGCTTTGATTTCAGTTCTATCAGTGAACTTGGTTTCTGGAATGCTTATGCTTTTTGCGATCCCAAGGATTATAAAAAATGCAGCAGCCTGATGCAGGATATTATGGCTGATGTACAAACTAACGGTGTTACAGAAGAGGAATTGCTTAGTGCAAAGAAGTACCTTATCGGCATGAACCGTTTTGATTATGAAAGTGTCTCTTACACTGCATCTTCTATGTCCAATCTGGCAGCTTTGGGCTACGAGCCACAGTTCTACATAGATAGAGAAGCCAGGCTAAATAAAGTGGATATAGATACTATAAACCGCATTGCAGAGAAGT
This sequence comes from Candidatus Cloacimonetes bacterium HGW-Cloacimonetes-3, assembly GCA_002840645.1. Lineage (GTDB taxonomy): Bacteria > Cloacimonadota > Cloacimonadia > Cloacimonadales > Cloacimonadaceae > Cloacimonas. Next base: position 35,932 of record PHBO01000014.1, on the reverse strand, counting down.
GGTTTATCCCGTCTAACCAATTTTTGCACATTCTGGTGTAGAGTATGCTTAAGCTTGGCATCGATATTGGTTCCCGCAATACAAAGATTGTAGTGTATGACGATGTTAGTTTCAGCATCTGCCACTATGCTTACCAAAGCACGGATATCTCGGTATTAAACAGTGTAAATATGCTTATCAAAGAGGCTTATAGTGCCTTGAACATTGGCGGTGATAGCATTGCTTGCATTGGTGTAACCGGCTATGGACGCAAACTTTACCCTAAGGCAGATTCCGTGTTATCAGAAATTACCTGCCATGCTGCCGGCTGTAAGCACTATTACCCCCAAGCACGCTGTGTGATAGATATTGGTGGGCAAGATTCTAAAATCATTAGCATTGATACTACGGGTAAAGTGGCAGATTTTGTAATGAACGACAAATGCGCTGCCGGAACAGGACGCTTTCTGGAAATGACCGCATTGCGTCTTGGCTGTGAGGTAGATGCACTTGCTGCACTTGCCGGACACAGCAACCTACGCTTGAAACTTAATTCCACCTGCGTGGTTTTTGCCGAATCTGAAATCATTGGCATGATGGCGACAGCTATCTCGCCTGAAGATATTGCCCGAGCAGTACATCACAGCATTGTTCGCAGGATAGCCGCTCAAATGGCATCTCTTGCCTGGGAAGCACCAATTGTGTTTACAGGTGGTGTAGCAATGAACAACGACTTAGCATTATGTATGGGTGAAGAACTTGGCAGCACCACGCTGCGAACCCCCGAACCCGAAATCACAGGTGCTCTGGGAGCAGCCATATTAGCAAGGAAAGCATGAAATACGATTATCACCTACACACGGAAGACAGTTTTGACAGCAAGATAAAAGCGGAAGAGCTTGTACAAAGAGCTATAGAGCTTGGTTATGATGAAATAGCCATCACCGAGCATCTCGATCTGCTTCCGGAAGAACTAAGAACGAACGGCTTGATGTCTCTTAGCAAATATCACTCACGCATCCGGGCTTTGCAGCACATTTACCCGCAGCTAAGAATACTTTGTGGCATTGAGATAGGCGATTACCATAGAGTTAAAGACTATGCAGCGGGTCTGATAGAGGGGCTGGATTTCGATATTATTATTGGTTCGGTTCATTTTCTCTCTGATCACACCAATGTTGCTATGCCCCTGCTTAATCCCTTGTCGGAAGCGCAGGTGAAAGAGTATTATGAATTCAACCTTGAGCTTGTAAGTACTTGCGATATAGATGTTCTTGGGCATTTGGGTGTATATAAGCGCTATTACAAGTCTATACCGGATGAAACCATGTTCTTACCGCTAATCAGGGAGATATTCGCTACCATGATTAAGCGCGGTATTGCCTTGGAGATAAACTTCGGACCTCTGCGTAGAGGCTACAAATACTATCACCCGGAACCGGAACACCTGGAGCTGTATCGAGCCATGGGCGGTAATATGTTCTCTATTGGTAGCGATGCCCATCGCTTAGCTGATTTTGATGATTACATGCATTGTATCCCGGAATTGTATAGAAACTTAGCTACCGATTTTGCGATTTCCAAAAACAGCCTCAAGCCTATTATATATAGCTAACATGTAATCTGAAGAAGCTTAAAAGAATTCTGGGTGCAACTTCCTTGCCTGAATTGCTTATGCATTACTTATGAAATACGGATGGGATGCGTATTTCATCCGTAATTCTATAACAATTGCTGTTACCAGTATCCGCTCGAAGCGAAGAAATTGGTCTGATGATAATGCTGTGGGATTACAGTTCTTTAGTTCCTTTCAGGGAAAAAGCATTGGAAGTAAGGGGAGCATGAATCCCAGCCAGATATTTCGGGATGGCTGCGGAAGCCACCATTGCTGCATTATCCATGCAAAGAGCAAGAGAGGGATAAAATACCTTAATTCCTGCCTTAGCTGCCTTTTCACTAAGCTGTTTCCTTAGCTGAGAATTGGCTGCCACTCCGCCGGCAATAAGGATATTGGGGATATTGTGCTGTTTAGCCCAAATGACGGATTTGTTGATAAGGGGGTCGATAATAGCTTGCTGCACGGAAGCTGCAATGTTAGGCAAGTTGGCTTGAATATCAGAAGCTTCCTGATTGGCTAACCACGTTCTGATCGATGTTTTAAGTCCACTATAGCTGAAATTGAAGTTATCCTTTGGAGGAAGTGCCCGTGGGAACTTCAAAAATTCCGGATTGCCAGTTACAGCGAGCTTATCAATAATGGGACCACCGGGGAAGCCTAAGCCAAGTAGCTTGGCAGCTTTATCAAAGCTTTCACCGGAAGCATCATCCAGGGTTTTACCAATCACTTCGAACTCCGTAAGGCTTTTAAAATGTACCATCTCGGTATGCCCGCCCGATACCACCAATGCCAGAAAAGGTGTGCTTATCTCGTGGTGATCAATGAAATTGGCAAAAATGTGGGCAAGCATGTGGTTCACAGTTATCAGCGGCAAGGATAAGCTCCAGGCTAAACTTTTTGCAAAGGAGAGTCCCACAAGTAATGACCCGATCAAACCAGGGTTCACAGAAACAGCTATGGCGTTTATATCTGAAAGCTTTAAGCCCGCACGATCCAGAGCATTTTGAGTTAACAGAAGAATGTTCTTAAGATGCAGTCTGGAGGCTAATTCGGGTAATACGCCACCAAAGGCAAGATGCTCCGGTTGGGTGGATACAAGATTTACCAAAACATGGTAATCTGTGTCCATAATGGCAACAGAAGTATCATCGCAGGACGATTCGAAGGCAAGGATAATGGATTTGTTCATTTATTTAATGCGCACCTTGTCAGGAGTGATGGCAACGAGCTCTATACCCAAGGGTAGCTCTACTTTCAAGCTATGTAAGCCTTGGGTATCTGCTTCCGGGGATATAGTGATCTTAACATTTACAGGATCGAATTGCTTAAGTAGCTCGGAATCTCCGGCTATTTTTACGGTAGCATGGCTTGGGAAACAGCTCTTCCCCGCTTCTGAGATAATTTTTAGATTATCTAATACCTTGCTGGTATTGTATGAATTGGATACCCGCACCCGTACCTGGGTTTCAGAGAAAGAAACATCATCACCAGTAGCATTTAGTTTGAGAATAAAATCACGCTCTGAAGCCATTTCCCTTGTAATAGCTTCTGTATAGGCAAAATCGATTGCCTGCACTTTGTTCTTGGGTCCAAAAACTATCACGCGATCAGGCACTAATTCGAACTTCAGGCTGGCAAAACGCTGTCTGGTAAATGTATCTGCATAACTAAGCTGGACCGGCACTTTCTTCTGGTGGAAAACATCTGCATGTACGGCAATTTCTTGCTGATCAGCAGGACCAAGGAGGGTTATATTTATGTTTTCAGGAAGGTCTATAGTGTAGTCTGTTAGAGATATGATGTCCACCCCGGGCTGGATTTTACTGGCATCTATAGATACTTTTGTGTGGGATAGCTTGAGTTTTATGATGTCCAATCCCTTCCCTTTTACCTGGAAGGGAATACTTTGTGGCAAGCGCTCCAGAGTTATGTTCTTAGGAACAGATTTCAGGTTTACAGGTAAGCCTACCACAGTACGATGCTCGGTAGTTAACTGGGATTGCACCCAGACAAAGACCGCCAGCACTAAGGAGAATATCCTTATACCAAGGTTTTCTCTGAACAAGCTACTCTTCCTCTGGAAGTGGGTTTATTTCCAGTGACTTCATTTTCTTGTAGAGAGTTGTACGTTCAATGCCGATGTTCTTGGCAGTCTGCGAAACACGCCACGAATTCACTGCAAGATGGTGCAAGAGGTAATCTCTTTCAAAAGCGGCAACACTATCTTTCAAACATGGGATATTGATGTATTTCTCCACATCTTGGTCATTGTTACCGGATTGAAGTACTGCTTTTTGTTTCAAATGCTTCAATATTATGTTGTTGCTTAGCTTTCTCTCATTTATCATGATAAACTTACAGAAGTTTCGCAGTTCTCTAATGTTCCCGGGCCAACTGTAGTGTAACAAGTCTTCTTTCATCGCAGGAAGATCAAGCTCGTCTATGGTGCTGTATTGAGAGGAGAAACTTGTGAAGAAATAGCTCATAAGCAGCAAGATATCGTCATCCCTTTCCCGTAGAGGAGGTAGCTCTACTATATTGCCTTCGATGCGGTAAAACAAATCCTTACGAAACTGATTGGGGTCAGAGAGCTTTTCCAGACCTGCATTAGAGGCAAAAATCAAACGGGTGTCCACCTTTTTGAGGTTGCCACCTACTACCTGAATTTCTTTATTTTCTATGGCGCGTAGTATTTTGGATTGTGCTATTAACGATAGATTGGTAACTTCATCTAAGAATAGTAAGCCATTAGTGCATTCCTCGAAAAAGCCGGTTCTACTACGGTCTGCATTGGTGTAAGAGCCTTTTAGATGCCCAAACAGTTCGGATTCTATCAGACTCTCGGTTAAAGCACTGCAATTAACCGTATGAAAGGGCTTCCCAAAACGCTTTGTGTTAATATAGTAGTAATTTGCTGCAACCTCTTTTCCGGTGCCGGTTTCACCTATAATGAACAAGTCTTCATCCACCGAAGCAAGACGCGAGACTTGTTCCCGTACACGCTGTATCGCCGGGCACTCACCGATGAAGGGGAAACTGCGGGTAAACTGCTTCTTTAGGTTAATATACTCTATCTGCAAACCAATATGCTCTTCTTCCTGTTTTTTCAGCGTGATGGCATTCTCTATATGCAGAAGCAATTGGTTCGTGCTGAATGCTGAACCCTTTTCCGTAAAGTGGTAGGCACCCAGCTCGCGAATCTCGGAAATCTGAGCAGTGCTAACCTCACCGGATATAACGATGACCTTGTAATTTAAGTCCATGTTGGTTTTAAGGTGCTTCAGTACTTGAATGCCATTTAATCTGGAGCCTACAAGAAACACATCAAGCAGAATCACATCAGGCTGGAATACCCTAAGCTCATCAAAGAACATATCGCTATTGGTAGTAATTAACACTTCATATTCATAACGCTTCATCACCTTGCCAATCTGTTCGGCAAGAACTACATCATCTTCAAGAATTAGTACTTTTCCTTTCATAGTTAACCCATTATCCGTTCTTCAAGTTCTGCCAAGGCTGTGATGAAGTAGGTGTATGCCTGATCTGGGGAATCATAAGGCGAGAAGTATTTATGCACATCTCCATCTTGGAAGTATTTGGAACACATATAGTAGAAATGGTCGGAGGTGCTTAGCAACCTTGCTATTCTAAGCAACTCCGGATCGCCTTTCTGTTTAATCCGCGAGAACAGCTCATAGAGAGTTTCGATGGCGTTCTTTTGCATGCCGTTTTCCAGCCATGCAGACAGATCACGTTGTTCATCTGCCCAAGACACTGCTTCGGGGAAGGATAAGGACTCCTGCTGGTAGTTAGCCAGATGCGTAGTATCTTTTGGGTTGGCAAAGCCAAGATGCGGACGCTTAAGAACTTCTGAAGGGAAGTGCCTCATGAATTCAAAGATACCGGACGAAGCCCATTGATGCTCTCCAAAGGTCTCATAATCCATAAACAGGTTAAGGAATAGGTTCTTGCCACTTGTTTCTCCCAAGGTTAGGTGATCTATCCATGAAACGAACTTCTCCACCGTAAGCGGGTACTCCGGCCAATCACGGTTTGAGAATCTGAAAGCAATATCATCAGCCAACTGGTAGTATTTCAGTAACAGATTGATATCCTTGGAATAATTCTTATATGCATACAAGGGAGTGCGCCATTGCAGGATACGATCAACACCCTCGGTAACAATTGTCTTAAAGCCTTCCACTTCATAGATGAGATCCGAAAGCCTATCCTGATAGATAAGCTCAGTATTACGGAAAGTAGTGGTATAATAGCCAAATTCCTTTTGCATCAGATCACGATGCATTGCAACCTGATCCAGAAACTCATTGGTATCATACAGAAATGCCAGCGAGTGAAAGTATGTTTCGCCCAGCAGTTCCACACAGCCGGTATCCACCAGTCTTTTAAACGAATCCAGTGTCTCGGGGGAATACAACTTGAATTGCTCTATTGCTGTCCCCGTTATCGAGAAAGCTATCTTGAAGCGTCCCTCGCTTTGCTGGATAAGCTCCAGTAACAATTTATTGGTTGGCAGGTAGCATTTCTCTGCCACTTTACGCATCACTAATCCATTTAGTTTATCGTCGAAGAGGTTTCTGTTTTTGCCGATGTCCAGCACATTGAAGTGATCCAGCCGGTAGGGCTGATGAACTTGGAAGTAGAAGATGATATTCAGCATTGTTGCTCCTAATTCTTCGGTCTGCGGATATACTCCGCTAACATAGTGGAATAAAGATGCCTGATCTTTTCTGCAGCCTCATCCCATTGGATGCGGTTCACTTCTTGCATACCCTCGATTCCCATTTTGATACGCTTCTCAGGGTTCTCTATAAGGTGATTTATGGTCTCAGCCCAGAGGTCTATATCCCAATAGTCTATCTTAAAAGCATGATTTACAACCTCGGCAACACCGGATTGTTTTGAAATTATTGAGGTTATTCCAAAAGCCATAGCTTCCAGGGGTGATATACCAAAAGGCTCTGATACAGAGGGCAGCACATAGATATCCGCTGCTCTCAGAATACTCTCAACTTGCTTGCGGTTTAAGAACCCGGTAAACAGGAAACGGTTTTTCAGCCTCATTGCCGCAGACTTACGTAAAAGATGGCGGGACATATCACCTGTACCGGCAATGATAAACCTTGCTTCAGGATGCACTTTTAACACCCGGTCTGCCACATCAAGGAAATAATCAGGTCCTTTCTGCAAGGTAACTCGTCCCAGGAAAAGCACCGTAGGTCCTTTAAATATCCTCTCCTGGGTTAGCACCGTATCCACAGGTAAAGAAAAGGCATTATGAATGATGCGGATTTTACCTGTATCTATTCTATAACGGCTCATGATCATTTGTGCGGTGTATTTGGACACAGCAATTACTTTATCTGCATAGGTCATACCTGCATGTTCTATTTTATGAACCCGCTCGTCTCCGGGTCCACCAGCCCGATCAAATTCTGTGGCATGAATATGAACCACCAGAGGTTTTTTGCTAATCTGTTTAGCAAGCATGCCGCTGGGATAGGTTAACCAATCGTGAGAATGGATAAGATCATAATCCAGTGTTCTGGCAAAACGATCAGCTCGCAGCGTATATTCCTGCACCTTACGGATAAGGTCTTCATCGCCAATCAGGTTAGTGGTCATTTCATCCCAAAGGTCTTGTTCTTCATCAGTAACTACTTCACTAAGCCAATAGTGCTTCTTAACCGAAGCAGCATACTGCCTGATCTCTTTAAGGCTGAAGTAGGATTGCGGCTGAGATGTAATACCTATATACTCCAGACGTTCGTTTATTGTCTCAAACTTGTGCCTGCTGTACTCTTTGTGCATCAAGGGATCAAGGAATATTACCGGTAAAGTATCTACATCACTTTCTTCGCGCATGGGGAAATACACCAGTTCCTTGGTAGGCAATACCAAGTCTATCTTAATTCCTTGTGCCAGCAAGGCTTTCACCATTCCGTAACACGCCATGCCCAATCCACCAGAAATCAGGGGAGGGAACTCCCAGGTGAACATTAATATCTTCATTTCTGTTCCCCCAGTTTGACAATATAGCTTTCAATATTGTACAGTGCTGCCACGCTCCATGCCTGCGCAGGTGCGCCTTTCGGGAAATGCGGTGCATCGCCATCCCATATCTCTGCTACGGAGGCAATATGCCCACGCATAAAGCTCTGACGGAAGGTTTGCACGAAGGAACTGAGCGTTTCTGCTATTTCTGCATCACTACGAATACCACTATAGGTTTTCACATACAAACCACTGAAAGCACCCAATAGCCAAGCCCACACGCTGCCGTTATGGTAGGACATATCACGTTCCCGCTGTGTGCCATAGTATTTCTTGCGAAAACGCATGTCTCTGGGACTAAGAGTACGTATGCCATAATTGGTATATAGCTCCATAAAGGCACGTTCCAGAACCTTTTCCATCTTATCCCTACTTAGCACTGCCCAGGGCAGAGAAAGGGCAAGAAGAGCATTGGGGCGTATCTCAATAACAGGTTCATTACCCTTCAGTCTGTCGGCAAGAAAGTCATCATTCCAAAACTTGCCAAAGGAATCCCGCACTTGGTCTTTTAAAGATACCATCTGCGCAAGAGCCGGGCTTTTTTTACCTGTAGCATTACCCAGGGCGATACACATGGCATCATAGCTACACAAAGCATTATACCACAATGCATTTATCTCCACAGGAGCACCGCTTCTGGGGGTTATAGGTTTGCCATCAATGCGCACATCCATCCAAGTACCATGGGCAAATTCTTCCTGCAATTCAATCAAGCCATCCTTTCTTACATCGAAAGGATAGGTGAAGTTATTTACTATGGCAGTCAGGATGCTCTCTGTAAGCGTAATCTTTTCTTCCCAATAACGGGTATCCTGCTTCAGTTTACCAAGCTTCCACAGCAAGATGATGTACCACAGTGTAGCATCAACCGTATCATAATTCGCTTCTCTGCCGGATTCGGCAAGCATATTGGGAATAAGCCCGTTCTTTATATAGCCGCTGTATTTGTTCAGGATTCTCTCCACAATATCGAGGCTATCAGGCTTGTGGAGCATTGCATTTAGCACCACCATCGTATCTCTGCCCCATGCCCCGTAGAATGGGTATCCAGCCACGATATCATCATTCGCCAAAAAGTCCGTTAGTGCAAACTCCAATATCTTCATATATTCATCATGTTTGAACAGGAAATTATCATCATAATCCAAGGAGTTTAACAGCGTGTCATCCTGATCAGGTTTTGCAGGTAAATCGTTTGGTTTGGGTAAAGATGCATAACGAGCTTCAATTCGCTGAATCACTGCCGCAGCATCGTGGATGGCATTATCACTGAACAGAATGGAATTGCTTTCTCCTACCTTTAGATCGAAGGCAAGCTGGAAGAGGCTTATCTGATCTCCAATACCGGAATATCCGCTCATTACTTCCCAAGGGTAGAACACATTGTAATACACATAACGATTGGGTATTACTTCTCCTTGCATAAGTGCGCCATGCACACATAAGCGGTTATCGGTTCTGCATGCGGAAAAGCGAACAAAGTCACCTTCACCATTGCTGCTGAATTCCGATTTTACATCCTTCGAGCTTGGCACATCCTGATTTGAGGCATCGGGATTATTTCTATGAACCTCTATTTTAGTATCGAATTGAGCAAAATCTAAACTTCCGGATTGGTTAAGCTCGTGATGTGCTGTTAAAGTGAACTTAGGATGGAATTCGAAATGAAGCTTATGGTGCCCAAAATTAGTGTACTTAATCAGCACCGTGTTTGTATTTTCATCCATCATGATCTCTTTCAAAATCAGAATATCATTCTGATGTGGCAATGCCGAATACAGAAAGGCAGGATAGGGACGCAACCAAGGCTTCACTAAATGCAGAAATCCCTCTGGATAAATGCAATTGCTATAGTTATTGCTATCCAGATGGATAACCTCGCCCCGCCACTCTACTTTTTCTTCCATTCCCGCCACAAGATGTGTGCGGTTAAAGGCACTGTCGCTGGCTATCAACAAGCCATGATACTTGCGCTGATTGATCAGATTCCCAGTCCCAAGTGCATAAGCTCCCAGTCTGTTAGTCAAAATCCACTCGTGATGGTGAGTTTCCATGAAATAGTTGTTCATCGAACCCCCTTTAAACTAATTATCTCTTGTGTTGATTTATTTCAATAGGGGGAATCTCGTCAAGTCCTTTTTTAAGCTCTATCAAGCACACAGGGCAATTTGCATCATTGTCTATATTTATTGAAGTTGCCTAATTATTTTATGCAGTAATTTGCTACATATGCTCTTGCTATTTTTAGCGCTGCATTACCTTGAGGATAAAGCTACTGATTAGATAGACTTAGCATACAAGCTGCCGGTAACTATCCCATAACCCTCCCGTATCGGATATGGGAGGGTTATGGGATAGTTATCTGTTGCAAGCAAGTAGAATGATAATGGAATCAATGTGGGAATGCTACAACATTAGTAGATTATGCAAGAACCTGTTTGTTTTAGTATAGTTTAAAAAACCCTAATATAAGCTCTTGGCCAAGTAAAACCCAAAATACGGTAGCAGCGGCAATGAAGGTACCAAATGCAAATTCTTTATCTTTGTCCCTGATGAATATGAGAAAGTATAATATGCCCAAGGAGGCTGCCAGGATAAAGATAAACGGCATACCCTGTAAACCAAAAAAGGATGCTATACCGGTTAGCAGCCAGATATCACCGCCTCCCAAACCATCCACACCACGCACTTTCTGATATGCCCATGCAAGCAACAACAAAAAACAAAAGATGAAAAGTGCGGTTAATACGGATTCTATCAAGCCTACGTTGTTACCCGGAAGCATTGAAGTGAGGATACCTATACCTATCAGAGGTATAGATAGCACATGGGGAATGATGTTATGAAAGGCGTCTATAAAGAATATGGGGATCAAAAAGGAGAAAAGCAGCAGATACTTGAAGAAGAGGACGTCACTAATCCCATAACGTAAGAATATACCCACAAATAATAACGGGGTAATTACTTCAACTAATAGGTGATGCCAATGTATGGAAGCTCCGCATTTTGAACACTTTCCCTTTAGAATGATGTAGCTGATAATGGGGATATTCTGATAAAATGGGATATGCTTCTTGCAGCCATCACAATGTGAAGCCGGGAAAATAATCGACTGTTTATTGGGGATACGGTGGATTAGTACATTGAAAAAACTGCCCAAAGCCGCACCAAAGGCAGCTATTATTATGATCATTACAGTAGTCAGGATTCCTCCTCAGGGGTATCTGTTATTTGATAATGGCTGAAATATTTACCAGGTTTCGTACCAGGCTTTGCGGGGTTGGTTAAAGTAAGTTCCCTGATTCATTTCCACCTGTATAAGGATGGTGTCCGTAGGCTTGTAACGCAATGAAAACTCTGGGATAAGCTTATTGCTATTGTCGTCATTCATGCTGAACTTGCTGGAGGTATTCATGCTGCCATAATTAACGAAATTCAAGTCTAAATCAAGCTCAAGCTTTGGATTGAACTTATACTTGATATGGTTTGTATAGCGGGAAAGATAGTAGCCATCGCCAGCAGAGCTTGTGCCAGCCTGAAAGCCCATTGAGTGGGACATCTGGATTCTATCCATAGGTAGCAACGCATTATCTGAACCCCTGAATGGGTTCAGATTGGGGCGGGGTAAATCAATTTGTGCTACCAGAGGCAGCATTATCACAATCAATGTTAGGCAAACAATAAGTTTTCTCATGGTAAATCTCCTTTACAAGAGGTCAACTATATTATATGATAAGCAAGAAACGTGCCGATGTCAAGCATAGATGGTCTTTATCAGATTAGCCAGCCGCCCAATCCCGGTCTCGATTTGCTCAAGAGTGGAGTAAGTATAATTCAGGCGCAGACAGTTGAATTTCTCCTGACCTTCGGGATAGAACTTGCTGCCTGGGATAAAGGCAACCAAATGGTCTTTAGCCTGGAAAAACAGTTTATCGGCGTTTATATCTTCCGGTAACCACAGCCAGAGGAAAATGCCACCATTAGGCTTTGTCCATTGTACATATGCCGGCATAGTTGCGCTAAGCGTATCCAGCATCTTAGCCAGATAGGGCTTGTAAAATTCACAAATGCTTTGAATGTGGGGGTTCATATATCCACCGGCAAGGAATTTGGCTACTACCCTTTCCGTTACACAATCTGGCGACACATTCACCTTCTGCTGCCAGGATACCATCTTACCAATTAAAGATTCATCACCCTTGGCATAAGCAACCCGCATACCAGGACCGAGTATCTTGGAGAAAGAGATTATTTCAGTTACAAGATAGGTGTTCTTCATTTCTTCACGGGCTATACGAAACAGAGTAGGAAGCTCTTCCCCACTGAAACGCAAGCGGGAATATGGGTTATCTTCCATCACCAGTAGGCCTTCCGCTTCGCAGTATTTAAGCAATTCTCGGCGACGCTTTAAGCTCATGGATATACCGGCAGGGTTCTGGAAATCCGGTATCGTATAAAGAAACTTGATAGTTTTGCCGGATTCCCGTATTTGCTTCACTTTTTCTACCATACGATTTAGGTCTATGCCATCAGCATCCATGGGAATGCCCTGCACATCAGCTTGTAAGGCATCAAACACCACCAGAGAACCCAGAAAGCTGGGTGCTTCGCAGAGAATCACATCCCCTTCGTCGATAAGAGCACGCGTCATGTAATATATTGCATTGGTAGCACCAACTGTTGCTACAAGGTTATCCTGAGTAAGGTAATCATATCCTTCCCATTTCAGCAATTCACTTTTAAGCTGGCTGTCCCCCTCACTGGCTCCATATTGCAGTACGTCTCGTCCCTCATCGGTTAAAACCTCGGCATATAGTTTGCTTAAGATTTCCTTAGGGAAAGTGGCGGGACTGGGGAAACCTCCTGCGAAGGAGATAAGCCCGGGAACATTCTTTGTGGCAGCTACTAATTCACGAATCAGGGACGACTTCATCACCTGTGTGGTGTGCGAAAGATAATTCTTAATCATTGGTATTGCTCCTTACTTTATAAACAATTAGCAGCTTACTTACGGATATATACGATAGATCATGCGTGGGAAAGGAATGGTTTCACGGATATGATGTATCCCGCTCATCCAAGTTACTAACCTCTCCAGACCTATACCAAAGCCACTGTGCGGTACTGAGCCATATTTGCGCAAATCCAGAAACCACTGGTAATCTTCAATAGGCATGTTTTCTGCTTGCATGCGTGAAAGCAGCAGGTCGTGATCATCTTCACGCTGACTGCCTCCAATTATCTCACCAAAACCCTCGGGTGCGATAAGATCGTTCCCAAGTACGAGGTTCGGATTCAGGGGATCACGCTTCATATAAAAAGCTTTTATCTCTTTAGGCCAGCGTTCTATAAATACGGGAACAGGTGAATCTTCTGTTAACATTGCTTCGTCCTGAGCACCCAGATCACTGCCATGGCTAATCTCGCTACCCTTGGAACGCAGGTATTCTATCGTGTCATAATGAGTCATGCGCTTAAATGGTGCGTCGGCAGCCTTAAGAGCTTCTTTATCACGCTCCAGTATCTCAAGTTCTTTATCGCATTTATCCAGTACCGCGCGAATTACAAAGCGAATAAGATCTTCCTGTATCTGCATGTTCTCGTCGTGCTCCACCCAAGCAGCTTCGGCATCCATCATCCAGAATTCGGTAAGGTGTTTACGGGTTTTGGAGCGTTCTGCCCTAAAGACCGGACCAAAATCGTACACTCTGCCCAGGCTCATTATTCCTGTCTCTAAGTATAATTGTCCGGATTGAGAAAGGTATGCCTTGCCTTCATCGAAGTAGTCCAAATCGAATAATGTGGTGGTTCCTTCGCAGGCATTGGGAGTTAAAATAGGCGAATCAAAGCGATAGAAGCTATTATTGTTCAGGTATTCGCATATTGCATAATACACGGTGTGCCTGATGCGCAGAATAGCCCACTGCTTGGAAGAACGAATCCAAAGATGACGGTTAGTAAGCAGGAAATCTGGCCCATGTTCTTTCTTGCCAATTGGATATTCCTCTGCCAACTGGAACACCTCTACCCCACTTATAGCCAGTTCAAACTGACCTTCATGCTTGGGGTGCGGCTTGGCAGTACCCGTGATAATAACCGAGGACTCCAAGGTTAGACGTTTGGCTTTCTCAAACACTTCCTCACTCAAATCCGGCTTAAAGGCAATTGCCTGAATCTCACCCGTACCATCGCGCAGGATGATAAACACCAGCTTACCGCTTTGCCGGATGTTGCGCACCCAGCCTTTTAGGCATACTTCGGTATCCGGGTGCTTATGAATATCTTTGATAAATACTTGTTTCATTGTGCTTTCCTATTTCTTTAAAGACTGGTTCTTGGTCTGGATTTGCTTAATTATCTTAAGGGCGATATCCAGAGCACGTGTTCCCGCAGCACCATCCACAATCGGTTTGGTGTTGTTGGCAATGCACTCTATAAAGGATTCCAGTTCCATGGTGAGAGCATCTTTGGGGCTATCGCTAACATCTATAGCTTGCACATCCACCAATTGCTCCGGCTTGATATCAGTGGCACCCATCAGAAGCTGGGGAAGGAACTGCATGATATTGGCAGATTTCTTCATTATCCGCACCTGCTTTGCCACAAAGTCCATGCTGATATAGCTATCCCTCTGGAAAAAGCGTATCTTGCGTTCCTGTTTCATGGAAACCCGCGAAGAGGTCACGTTTGCTATGGCACCATTGGCAAATTCGATGCGGGCATTGGCAATATCTATACTGGGTGTAAGTATCCCCACTCCGCTGGCACGAATCTCGGTAACGGGGCTATGGACAAAATCCAGAATAAGATCTATATCGTGTATCATCAGATCAAGCACCACCGGCACATCTGTTCCCCTGTGGTGAAAAGTGGATAAGCGGTGGGACTCGATAAACATTGGCTCACCAATCTCATGCTCAATTTCTCTGATTACCGGATTAAAGCGTTCTATATGCCCCACTTGTATCTTTAAGCCCTTTTCTTCTGCAATCTCAAGCAGTTCTTCTGCCTGAGCCAGTTCGCTGGTAATAGGCTTTTCCAGAAAGATGTGTTTCCCGGCAAGCAAAGCAGGCTTAGCAAGGGCATAATGTGCAGTGGTAGTAGCAGCGATATCCACGGCATCACAGGCATCCAGCATCGCTTCATAGCTTTCAAAAGCCTTGCAACCAAGGGTGGTGGATATCTGCACTGCGCGTTCCCTGTTTTGATCGTATATACCTACCAGTTCTGCACCGGCAATGCTCTGGAATTTACGGGCATGATGTTGCCCAAGATGTCCCACGCCAACTACTGCAATCTTAATCATCTGCTATAACCTTTTACCCAGGATTTTAAGCATATCGGCGGTCATGGCTTTCAGATCATATTCAGGTTCCCAGCCCCATTCTGCCTGGGCTGCGCTGTGATCCATGGAATTCGGCCAGCTATTGGCAATAGATTGCTTCACAGCATCAATCTTGTATTCCAGCCTGAATTCGGGGATATGTTTGCGTATTTCCGCAGCTATCATTTCGGGATCAAAGCTCATGGCGGACACGTTAAAGCAATTGCGGTGAACCAGATTCTTGGGATCCGCTTCCATTAGCTCCACAAGAGCGCGCAAAGCATCAGGCATATACATCATATCCAGGAAAGTACCTGCGCTGAGATTGCAAGTGAAGCATTGGTTCTTTATAGCTTCATAATATATCTCTACTGCGTAATCCGTGGTTCCGCCACCGGGAAGGGTAACATTGGATATTATACCGGGATACCTAAGCCCACGTGCATCCACACCATGTTTTAGATAATAATAATCTCCCAAAAGCTCTGCTGCTACCTTGGATATGCCATAAATAGTGGTGGGACGCATAACTGTATCCTGCGGTGTGTTATCCATGGGGGTGCTGGGACCGAAGGCACCTATGGATGAAGGAGTAAACACCGCTCCCTTAGTCTGGCGGGATATCTCCAGCGAATTAATCAGGCAATCCATGTTTATCTTCCACGCCATCTGGGGGTTTGCTTCCCCTTTGGCAGAGAGCACTGCAACAAGGTTTATTATGGTATCTATCTTGTGTTTTCTTACTACTTCAAACAGTGCATTGGCATCCATAGCGTCTATTGTTTCGCATGGACCGCCTTCTAAGATTGCTGCGGGAAAGTCTGGGCTGCGGTCTAAAGCAACTACAGCATGATCACCATATAAGTCTCTGAGATAAGGGACAAGCTCTGATCCAATCTGACCAACAGCTCCTAAAACCAGGATGTTTTTCACTAAATACTCCATCTTCAATAGTATTTTCTTTAGTGTTACCTTGTTTTTCATCTGGGGAGGCTTGTCAATTCTTTTATTCTAAGCTCCGGCTCGTTTAGTAGACGTTAGAGGTTAGAGGTGTTAGACTCTGGCTTCACACTACACACTAAAGCGCAGCCCTGAAACCTGGAACCTAACACCTGTCACCTAACCCTTACATATTAGCAGTCAGTTCGTCCGCATCCACCACATTCGCCAGATAGCCGTTCTCCACTGCATCCGCCACGCTTGCAATGTCCCCGCCAAGGGTCTGCAAATCGCTGTAAGTAACGGTTGACAGTTCGATATGCCCTTCATCCAGCTCCGAGAAAAGATAAAGCATCTTCACGAAGATAGCAAAGGAAGTAGGCGGTATCTTCCCGCTGGGGATATTAGCGCTGTTACGCAAGGCGTAGGTCTTCAGGTCTGCCTTGTATAGCTCGCTGCAATCTCTGTACACTTCTGCAAGATTTTTCATAACACTGCCCATAAGGGTGTTGTTGGCGGTAAGAACCGGGGTTACATACTTGCGACCGATGCACAGGCTATGCTTGCGATAGCTGCCAAAGGTCATTTCATCCACTGTGCCGCTGTAGGTCTTGATTCCGAACTTGAATATGACTTTCATTTTTTCCTCCAAGTCATTTTGTTTAGGCTTTCTGCCTCTACATATATAGGGCTAACATTTGGTGCTTTGCAGGTGAGTTAAAAGGTGAGAGTGCTTCGCACAGGTGAGAACTGCGTAAGTGAGATTGAAAAAGTGAGTGCTGAAGCAGTGAGAACTGCGTAAGTGAGAGTTTCACAGGTGAGTAACTCACTTGCCTTCGGCTCTCACCTAAAGCAAAGCTTTTCTTACCTGCCACAGGCTCTCACTTTTTTAAATCTCACTTGCCTTCGCTCTCCCCTAAAGCGTAGCTTTTCTCACTTGCCACAGGCTCTCACATTTTTAAATCTCACTTGCCTTCGGCTCTCACCTAAAGCGTAGCTTTTCTCACTTGCGAAGCATCTCACCTTTTTACATCTCACTTGCAAACCGCTCCCACCCCTTCACCCCCACCAGCAAACCATCCTCCACCGCAGCCTGTACACTTCTGCAGGGCAGCTTATCGTCATAAATCTGCGCGCGGGTTAAGGTTGCCAAATCCAGGCTGTATTTCTTTGCCATGCCAAACATCAGCTTGCGGAACACATTGCTCCAGGAATAGAAGCTGTTGCCCTTTGCGCCTTCCTGCATGCGCAGCAGCTCTGTGTATAGCTTCATATCCGTGCGGTATGCCTCGGATGGGTTCAGGGCTTTTAAGTTAGCACTGATAGCGCTTAGCCTGGCATTACCCGCATGGGGCTTGGTAACGGGCAGCCTGCGGGCAATCACCTTGTTCAAACGGCGGTTGTAATAATACACCAGCCCATCGCATTTCCCGCTGTAAGCGTGTAACATGTTCTTGAATACCACTTCCATGGTTCACCTCTTTATAGTTATTAATTTGCATTAGTTTAACAGCAGATCATCAGGCATTGGGTTGAGCATTGTGTGTGGATTGTATGTGCTGCCTGTGATGTGCCTTATACCTATATAGGGCTAACAATTGGGGAATCGGTAACTACATCAGGTTGCAATTGATACCAATTGCATGAGAGAATAACAAGAACTCATACATGTATACGTATGTACATAATATATCAATGCATTATAGACATGTGGAATTGAATCAACAGCAAAAACCGTAAAGTGGGTTGACATACATGCAATACATAATAGTGTGGCAGCAACAAATAAAACATGAGGTACATTTAGATGGGAAATCCGCAAGTAGAAAGACACGAGAGCAAGCATGGCAGGTATGCATCCAATGTCGATGTTAAGGCATTGCAAAGAAAGACCGTCAGAAGATTTGTAGAAGACGATATACTCTTACCAAATGGAATCGTATCAAAACTGAAACCCTGGTTAAAGAACTATCTTGTTTGTATGGCATACTGCGAAGATATACCCCTTGGTGTTGAATTACTTTGCACATATAGCAAGCTTTATGACCAATCCTATCGTCAGAGTGATGTTCATTTTGATCTTGATAAGCTGGATTTCTGTTTTATGATAGCTGAACTGTTAAGAGAGTCAAAAAGAGACGACGAATATAAGGCTTGGGTTAAAGAAACCATTCCTTTAGTATGCAAGCCTTATATCAAATATAAGGGACTCGAGTACTACTTAAAACTACTTAACAATCCTGATAAAGCAATTGCTGCATCAATACTTGTAGGTGCGCCTGATCCTCTTAATGAACCAGGTTTACACAGCACAAGTATAATAAAAAAAACCAGCTATGAGGTAACACCATTCGCAAAGGGCTGCCCCGTGCCACCACTGATCGACAAGCAGGCAAGAGTAGAATGTATAAAGGCTATAAAAAAATTGAAAACTAAAGTAGAATCCGGCAACTTTACAGGTAAAGAACTGGAAGAAATTAAACAGATCAACAGCTACTTATCAGCCCCAGAGCATGCAACTTTATACAAAATTGATAATGCCCCCTTCGCACGATTTAAGTTGGCAACTGGTAGGCTGTTTAAAGATCAAATACCTCATATACCTTACCCGAGAGTGATTTTTGAAAGGCACTATGCTTATAGCCAGATGAGTGGTGGCGCAAAGCTTGATTTCAAGAAAAAATACCAAACAAAAATACATGAGTGTATACCTGAAGTATGGATTGCACGGGACTCACTTACAAAGAACAGTAAGCCAAATCTCAATATCTTAGAGGTCTCACTCGGTTATCCAGTAGAGTTTTTATTTGCACCTAAAAATGCGAACTTTGTTACATACGCAGAAATAGAAGAAGACGTTGACGCACTAAGGGACTTCTTTGTGGATATGTGGCACAAAGGGTTATGGGACTCTGGGCTGAAAGAGGCAAAAATATTATCTCACCTTCCTGATTTGCAGTCTGTGATAAGCAAAGGGGTTGGGTTATATAGAAATTATGCAGATAAAGATTTGCGATTAAAGACATTTGACGAGTTGGTAGATATGGGAACCGAGATAAAGAATGCTGAAATATATACGAAGCATTATGAAAAGGTTTTTCTTAACTTGCTTGAAAAACTAGAAAGTAAAAAAGCAATGTAACAAACACAGACATATAATAAATCAACAGACCTCGGCGGGCTTTAAACCCGCTTTTTTTTTGGCATCGTTTTCATCATTCATCGTTTTTCTGTCCACACGGCAGAAGAAAGGAGATAACACAATAGACAATAGATATATCTATATATATGATATATAATACTATACTACTATACTTATCCCCTATATTCTCTTCTCTCCCCTGTTTCCCTGTAAGCCAATAATGATGAAACGATGGAATGATGGTGCAAATCTCTTCTTGACAGAAAATACTAAGCAATATGTATATGCAAATCGTATGATCTGCATGTAAGGAGGTATCATGGTCTGGTTATCGGCAATAATTAGGCGAGTAATGGGTTTTGAGGATGCAAATGTCAAAAATGAAAACCCAGTTTCGATATTTATAGCAAAAAAAGGTGATGCGAACACACAAGTAAAACTTGGGCGACTTTATTATGAGGGTGAGGGAGTGCCTCAAGATTATAGAGAAGCAGAAAAATGGTACCAACTTGCGGCTAAACAAGGTAATGCAGAGGGACAATTCTATCTTGGGCTAATGTACTATAATGGCTATAGCAGTGAGCATGACTATATGGATGCCATGAGTTTGTTCCTTAAATCTGCTGAACAGGGGTATGTAGATGCTCAGATTATGCTTGGATGCGAGTATGAAGAAGAAGCTAATGATTACTGTGCCGAGAAATGGTACCTCTCTGCTGCCAAACAAGGAGACCCCATTGCACAGTACAGGCTTGGGCAATTATACGAAAATGAAGATGGGTTATTACATGATATTAGGGAAACTGTTAAGTGGTATCGACTGGCTGCAGAACAAGGATATGCATCGGCACAATTATCCCTTGGGCTTAAGTATGGTTTGGGGAAAGGTGTAGCACAAAATGTAGAGCAAGCTTACTTTTGGTGTCTTCTTGCTTGTACTAATGGTGATTCGTATATCTATGAGCATGCAAGTGAAATCCGTGATATATATGCCAAGCAGCTGAATGAAACACAAATAGCAAATATACAAAAAGAAGCACAAGCTTGGATGGATAGTCATAATGACTAATCACTATTTTATGAAATATCCTTAATACAACATTTTGTGTACCTTGTATAAAAGCAAAATCCTACAATGCACTAACAAGACAGTTATAAGGAGGTCCAAATGAGAACAATGTTCATTATTATGACTTTGATAGTATTACTGGCATTGTCGGCATGTTCTATTACCAAACCAATGTTAATTACAAATGTTCCTATGACCAAAATTGGAAGGACTACCCAAACAGGAATACTGTTTTTTCCACCTATGGTTTTTGATAACAGGGCAGGAATTTATGTGGCAGCAAGGAAAGCTGGAATAACACAAGTAGCTACTGTTGACTATAGAGTTTCTTGGTACGTTTTATTTTCAACTTGGGAGATAATAGTTACCGGGCAATAGTTATGTGATTTATGCTCTGGCAGTATCGTGTTTTCCGTGTACTGTAGGATAGAAACAAAATTCTATTGTATGGGTAAACCTCTGTGTTTGCCCTTTTGATTTGGGCAGGGTGTCAGTTTAGCCCCTTGCGGGCGGAATATCATAGCGAGGGTGTGCAGCGTAGCGGAACCCCTCGGAACCGTTCCACAGATACAATTTTAGCCCTCCATGGGCGACACCTCTTCCATGCCGAATGAACAATGTTTCTTCAACCATGCCTATAAATTCTTCCTCCGCACAGGTGTGGTGGGGGTTTTCGTGTTATGGTTAATTGCGGGTGTGTCGCCTTAAAAGGCTTATTTGGTGGTGCTCCGTTACGAGGGGTTTCGCTACGCTACACGCCCTCGCTATGGTATGTTGCCCTGCGGGCTTTGTTGCTGATTATCAAGATTAAGCGATTGGAGTTCATGCCGGCGAAATTTATTTCTTACATGCATCCCAACTTACAGCCGGGATGGACTTCAATTAGCGGGCAGTTGTAACACCACACGAGGCGTGTGGAATTACCTTTGGGGGGCTGTGTGGGATTCAATAGATTAGCACACGTGGCGTGTGATGTTACGTAATACCTGCCGCCCCGGCGGGAGAAGGCATATAGCGGGATTCTTGAAGTCCAAAGCGCCCGTAATATATTCGTATGTTGGATGTTAGCAGTGGCGCTTTGAACTCCAAGCCCGGCCGCTTTGAACTCCATGAGAAGTGTGTTTTGAAATGTTAGCCTGTAGTATTCAGAGCGATGCACAAGCAATCATCAAACAATAAACCGCATCGGCAGGAGATTAAAAATGGCAACTACACAAAACACAAAGCAAAATGAAAACTACAACGTAGTGGCGGACGTCCCGTCTGCTATAATGCCTACAGACAAGATGTCCGTAGCTACGGTAAGCGCGGGGCACGACATCGCCCAGCCTAACCTGAACCTCGTCCCTTTAACAGAAGTTATCAAGAAAATCCGCAATGGCAATTACCGGGCTGCAATCGAGAAGATACGGGAGTTCAGTGCCAAAGACGATAGCGAAAGTGTAGCCAAGTGGAAGAAGAACCTGCCTTATTTCGTGTATGCGGTTATCAAAGGCACCCGCAAGGCGGAGAACGTGGTGCAGGCAAACGGGATAGTGTTGGATTTTGACCACGTAGCGGATATAGAAGCCTTCAAGCAACTGGCAGCGGAGAAGATACCGGGAGCGAAGTATGTGTTCCGCAGCCCCAATGACGGAGTGAAGGTATTGGTGGCTTTCAGCAGGGCAGTAACGGAAAAGAATCTGTATAAGGAAATATGGGATGCGCTGTCGCAGGAAGCGGAGAATCTATTGGGGAAAAAGCCGGATGCCACGGCGGATATGTGCCGCGCGTGTTTTGTGAGCTGGGATAAGGAGCTGATAAGCACGCATAATGAGCCGCTGGATGTGGAGATGTTTAGGCATCAATGGGTGGATGTAGAGCAGCATGCCGATGCTGCTGAAACAATAACTACCGCAAGATCGGCATCCTGCGCTACAGTAGGGGCAGATCCCTGTGTCTGCCCATCAACGGGTAAACACGGGGGTTTACCCCTACAAGATACACCCTGCGACGGGCAAGTGGTGGACGACCCATCCGAGTACTACGTACGGTTGGCGGTGGAATACCTGTGCGGGCAGAAGATACAACACGCAGACTGGATAAAGGTGGGCATGGCGCTATATAACCATTTGGGTGAAGCGGGAAAGCAGTATTGGGATATGTTCCTTAATAACCCCAATTACCCGAACGAAACACAGGCAAATCTGGATAACCTGTGGAGCAGCCTGCAGAAGTACCCTGCAGTGAAGATAGGCTCTCTGTTCTATATTGCAGGTAACTACGGCTGGCGCAATGTAGTTGCGCCACAGAGCCAATATTACTCTCTGGAGGATTATCCTGAGCTTATCAGCATGTTCGAGAGCAAGAAAGATGTGCCGCTGGATAGAAGCAAGCTGCCGGAAGTGTTCTGCAAATACATAGACATAATAAACCAGATAACCGACAGCAGCGAAGGTGCTAAGCTGACCGCCTTTCTACCTGTGGTGGCATCCTGCATCGGGAATAGAATTGCCATAAACAACGCAGGCACCCGGCATTTCTGTAATAGCAGAGGCAGGGAAACTGGAAAACGAGAAAAAGGTGGTAGGGATATTGCGTGAGTTTGGCTTACAGGAGATACCGCATCACAGGCTGCTAAGTGCATCCAAGCTGACGGGGTTCGATTTCCGGCGTTGCATCGAAAGCCTGATAGAGCGGCAGGGCGTTATCTGCATTGAACGCAAAGGCTATCAGAACAGGGTGGCGAGGTTTTACAGGCTTAATCCGGTGTTGGTGTGAAGGGAGTGAGAGCCAAAGGCAGGTGAGAAAAGCTGCGCTTTAGGTGAGTGCTGAAAGCAAGTGAGTACTCACCTGCGAAGCTCTCACTTACGCAATTCTCACTTGCAAAGCATCATTATCATCAATTCATCGATTACAGCCTTTCGGCAGCAGAGCAAGGAGGCGAAAGGTTTTGCGCAGCAACAAAACATTGACACAAATAGCCCAATGGAAATAAATGTTTTTCCGATACTAATAGATAAGGAGAGTGCAGTGTATAAAGAGCCATATCACTTTACCATAGGTCGCTATATCGATCCTGCCCGCTTCGAGCAGATAAAGGAATTTGCCAAAGATTTGCCCACCCCCTGCTTAGTGATAGATTTGGATTTGATCCGTACAAAATATATCGAATTGCAAGGTAGTTTGCCGGTAGCAAAGATATTCTACGCTGTAAAAGCCAATCCCCGCGACGAGGTTATTCGTTTGTTAGCAGATTTGGGTTCCAATTTCGATATTGCTTCCCGCTATGAACTTGATCAGATGCTTCGTTTGGGCATAGACCCTAATAGGATTAGCTATGGCAACACGATAAAGAAGAAAAGCGATATAAAGTACTTTTATGACCATGGTGTGCGTTTGTTTGCCACGGATAGCGAGAACGACCTGATGAATATCGCTGAGAACGCACCCGGCGCAAAGATATTCTTTAGGATTTTAACCGAAGGTACTGGCGCAGACTGGCCACTTTCCCGCAAATTTGGCTCGCACCCGGATACAATCTACCACCTTATTCTGCAATCTGCAGAAATGGGCTTGAACCCCTGGGGGATATCCTTCCATGTTGGTTCGCAGCAGCGTGATATAGGGCAATGGGATGATGCGGTGGCAAGGTGTAAATACCTATTTGATGCGGTGGCAGAAGAGGGAATTGAGCTGCAGATGATTAATATCGGTGGTGGATTTCCAGCAAATTATGTTGACCCGACCTTTTCCGTGAATGAATACACGGAAGAAATCCTCCGTTTTATTCAGGAGGATTTTGGCGATAACTTGCCTGATATTATCCTGGAACCAGGGCGTTCGCTTGTTGGCGATGCAGGGATAATAATCTCGGAAGTAATTAACCTCTCCCGCAAATCCAAAAACAATCTGTATCAATGGGTATTTCTTGATATTGGAAAGTTCGGAGGCTTGATAGAGACCATAGACGAATCCATCAAATTCCCCATCTTCTTCGATAAAGAAGGTATGGCGGAGGAGATTATCCTGGCAGGACCAACCTGCGATAGTATGGACATCCTTTATGAACATTACCATTACCATATGCCTGATAGCGTGGTTCCCGGCGATAAAGTGTATATTTTCACTACCGGAGCTTACACGCAAAGCTATTCTTCGGTAAACTTCAATGGCTTCCCACCCCTTCAAGCAGTGATATACAGAGACAATCAAGGAGATGACTTATGAAACGCTTACCAGTGAAAGAACTTCAAGAATTCATGACTACTGTTTTTACTAAAATAGGTGTTCCATCGGAAGATGCGGCAATATGCTCGGAAGTGCTAATTGCCAGTGATTTAAAAGGTATTGAATCACATGGTATCGGGCGGCTTAAGATGTATTATGACCGCATCAAAGCCGGGATTCAGAATCCGATAACCAAGATTGATGTTATCCGCGATAAATATGCCACTGCGGTGTGGGATGGCAATCATGGTATGGGGCATGTAGTTGCCAAGAAAGCCATGCAAACTGCCATAGATAAAGCAGCGCAATTCGGCATCGGAAGTGTGGCGGTACGAAACTCCACTCATTATGGCATCTGTGGTTTTTATGCAGAAATGGCTACAAAGCAGAATATGATTGGTTTTACCTTTACCAATGCCCGCCCGTCTATTTGCCCTACAAATGGTGTATCACCTTTACTGGGTACAAACCCTATTTGCTTCGGTGCCCCTACAGACCTTCCCTATCCCTTTCTGTACGACGCTGCCACTTCTATATCCCAAAGAGGGAAAGTGGAACAATATGCGCGCGAAGAAAAAGAAACACCCGAGGGCTGGGCAATTGATCTTGAAGGTAAGCCATATACCGATACTAATAGCTTATTGATTGATCTCGTGAAGCAAAAAGCCAGTATGCTGCCCATTGGCGGAACCGAGGAAGTTACCGGCAGCCATAAAGGCTATGGACTGGGAACTATGGTGGAAATCCTCTGTGCCTCACTACAAAATGGCAGCTATCTGAATGCTCTGTTAGGGCAAGATGAAAATGGAAAACCCGCTCCATATTGCTTAGGGCACTTATTCCTTGCAATTAATATAGACTTTTTTACCGATATTGAAACTTTCAAAACTACCACCGGAGCGATATGCCGTGAACTGCAAAACTCGCAGCTTTTCCCCGGTAAAACACGCATCTATGTTGCAGGTGAGAAAGAACATGAGATAGGTGAGATAATTCGTGCAGAAGGTGTGCCAATAATCCCCAATCTCGAGAAAGCAATCCAGATAATGCAAAAAGAACTAAACCTGAATATGCTGAACATCTAAGAAATCACTTGTTAGCATGCACTTATTGGCTTATTATAACACAAATCAAAATAAATACATAGGAGAAACAATGAAACAACTTACAATCATCATCGTGTTTGCCTTACTATTTGGCATACTTAGCGCCGTTGATTTTGACTTTTCGGGTCAGTTTCGTACCCGAGCCGCTTTCCGCAACAGTATGACGGAAGATGATGGAGGTTCCATAGACAATCGTTTTCAGATTGGTTTGGATTCCGAAATAGAAGAGGGTTTGAACTTTCATGCCTTTTTCGAAATTGGCGATATCACATGGGGCGGTTCCGGTGGCGGGCTTAATACAAACGGAGTAAACGTTAAAACCAGCGAACTCTACGTAGATTACCTCATCAAAGCCATCGGTACCAGAGTTAGAGCTGGTCAGCAATATTGGGCAGACCATCGCAGCCTGATTTTGGATGATTATTTCTCCGGTGTTATTCTGTGCAAAGAAGATTTTGCAGGTATGAAAGCAGAACTTGGGATGATGAAAGTAGCAGAAAACGCTGTGTTCATTAAAGATGATTACAATGTGTTTATGGCAAGCTTACAGGGCGAAAGCCCCGTTCCATTCGGTGTTTTAGCAATGGGCGGTTACCTTGCGGACAGCAACAACGGTAATGTTACTATTATGCCTTATGTTACTATGCAAGCCGGACTTGCCACCCTTGATGTAACTCCCTTCTTTGATTACCAAATGTACCCCGGTGATAATGACGAGATAGGCATGGGTGCAGCCGTGAAAGCCGACGCCGATCTTGGTACAATGCAGCTTGGCGCAGATGTCTTGTTAGCCGCAGAGAACGGACTTACATCTCTTAGCCCATGGTATCAGAATGGACTTTACATTTATGGCATCGGTGCCAACCATGATGGCTTGAATCTATATTGGGGAACCCCCTATTCATACAATACTGATGCTTTCGTAAGCGCAGTTGGCAAGATTCGCTTACCTGTGAAAGAGAATCTTACAGCTTTCGGTGCTGCCGGTATGCTTACAGACATGGGTTGGGAAGTGAACGGTGGGTTGGAAATGAACCTTGCCCAAGATAAAATGAAAGTTTCAGCTTACGGTGCGTTCGGGACTTCCACAGTAGGGGCAAAACCAACTAATTATGCCATTGGAACCTCTCTTGTCTTAAACTTCTAAGCCGTACTAATAATAGCTACGAAGAGCGGATTGCATGTGCTTTCCGCTCTTTCTTTATCTGTTGTAAATATTGCAATTCGGCATTATAGATGTCTATAGCTTTCCATAATCAAACCTGCTTGCTGCTCATCACTATCTCGTAAGTATGGCGTAAAGTTAAATCACATGGGGACTTGGCAGCTATAGCACTCTCTTATGGGAAGAGTTTGAAAATAAATAACTTGCCAGATTTCAACAACAATCAATAATTGGGAATCTTGCCGTTGGGCGTATTGAACAAATGTTAATCGCACCACGGGAACAACCTCAAGATTGGTTTGAAAATACAATATAAACTAAAAAGGAGAGATTATGAACAGACTAACTCTATTCGTAATACTTATGCTGCTTCCTCTGTTGATTTTGGCAAATGTAGTGCCGGGTCCACGAGGGATTAAACCGCTTTTTTCTGAAAATATATTGAAGCTGCAACTGTCACAAGAAGCAATGAAAAGTATTGATTTACCTGAAACACTTACTGCTTCTATTGATAAGCTTGGAATCAATGAAATAGATGATATTATCTCATCATACGGTAAAGCAAAAATCTACAGAGCTCATATTCGTCTAAAGGACAAAGCTTTTGAAAATAAGCACGGAGTAGATCGCTGGATACTTGTTAAGTTCGAGAATAAAATTGATGTGTTTAGTGCCCTTGATGCATGCAAGGAAAAAAAACAATGGATAGACTGGGCAAGCCCCGAGACTTATTTCTACACTACTGCTGTTCCCAATGACACATACTATGCCAATAACTGGGGACACAACAACACAGCGCAACTCCCTGTTTACAGCGGAGGTAGCCATTCTGGTGCAGGAGTGGGAACAGTAGGTTTTGATACGGATGCTCAGCTTGCCTGGGATCAATCTCAGGGCTATGGTTCTGCTGCGATTATTATTGCTGTGATAGACACCGGCGTGGATACTGCTCATCCTGATCTGCGCTTAGTTACCGGATATGACTATGGTGATATCGATGCCGACCCAATGGATGACAGTGATGATCCCGGGCATGGGACTGCTTGTTCGGGTGTTACCGCTGGTATAGCAAACAACGGCTTGGGAGTTACAGGTATTGCCGGTGGATGCAGTGTTATGCCGATAAAGATAGCAACTTCTGCTGGTACTCTTAGTGGAACAGCTATAGAAAATGCACAATATCATATTGGCGATAACAACGTTGATGTTGCAAGCATGAGTTACGGAGGAAGCTATGATTATGGTGACTATCCTTCTTCTGATACTGCTTATAACTATGCATACACTCATGGAGTGGTACTGCTTGCTGCTACTGCTAATGATAATAGCTCCACAATTACATATCCGGCAAACCATCCTTATGTGATATCTGTAGGTGCTGCAAGCCCAACAGGACAGAGAAAGAGTGATACTTCATCCGATGGAGAGTACTGGTGGGGTTCAAACTATGGTACCGCTACTATGGATGCAAGAGATGCAGTGGATATTATGGCTCCAACGATACTTCCCGCCACCGATATTACCGGAACGGGAAATGGTTATAATACTTCGAGCGATTACTACATGTGGTTCAATGGAACTTCTTGTGCAACTCCCTATGCTGCCGGTGTGGCAGCACTGTTATTATCTAAAGAACCGACACTTACACAGGCACAAGTACGAACTGCTTTGACAAGCACAGCCACAGACATGACTTTCGATGGAGGAGCGGGTTGGGACAGATATACCGGTTATGGATTGATAAATGCAAACAATGCACTTCTATCTCTTGTACCCGGAATGCCTACCTGCACGATTACTTCTCCTGCAGCAGGGACAATATTTAACCTGAATGAAACAGTGACAATAAATGTAACTGCCACAGATAGTGATGGGACGATATCTTCGGTTCAATTCTATATTGACGACGTGCTGCAAAACACCGATATTTCCTTACCATATACTTGGAACTGGGATACCACAGGTTACAGTGGTGGATCGTACGCTATAAAAGCTATAGCAACGGATAACAGTAGTAACTCAGTACAGAATACGATAACTGTTACTCTGCTTGCCCCCGCAGATGAAGGCTTTGAATCCGGTGGTTTTGGTGCTTATGCTTGGAGTAATATTAGTGCTTCTCCCTGGACAGTTCAGTCTTCTGTTACATTTTCAGGTACTTATGCTGCAAAATCCGGAGTTATTGGAAACAGTACAAGCACATCTCTATCTCTACCAATGAATGTTACGAGTGCTGGAAACATCTCTTTTTATCAGATGATTTCCTCAGAATCCGGATATGATTTTCTCAAGTTCTATATTGATGGTGATCTACAGGGACAGTGGTCCGGCGGTGGGATTTGGACACAGCAAACCTATGCGGTTACATCAGGGGTACGTACGTTCACATGGACATATTCCAAAGATAGTACTACTACTGGAGGAAGTGATTGTGCATATCTGGATCATATTATCTTCCCGCCAAATGAAGTTTACTTTGCTCCACCTCAAAATCTGACAGCTATTCCGGGAAATACAGTTGTTAATCTTGCCTGGCAGGCACCGGCATCAGGTACACCCACAGGTTACGACATATACAAGAACAGTATATTTTCAACCAATGTTATGGCTCTTGCTTATACCGACAATGCCGTAGTAAATGGTACTTCATATAGTTATCACCTTAAGGCTGTATATTCCGAGGGCGAATCTGAAGCTACAGCAACTGTATATGCTACTCCAACTGATGCTGTTGCCACAGAAGTGATTCTTGGAACCGGAACTTCTGTAACCGGCACCTCAACTGCAAGCCCGATAAACATTTATTACAAGAGCTTGCATGGTCAATCAGTTTATACTGCTGCAGAACTAATTGCAGGTGGAGTTACAGGCCCTATCAACATAACACAGATTGGGTTCAACGTAGTAACATTACCCACTCTTGCATTGCCTAATTTCTTGATTCGTATGAAGCATACAAGTGCAACAGATGTATCGAGCTGGCAAACTGCGACCGGAATGAGCACTGTCTATACATCAGCATCCTATATGCCTACAGCAGGTGGTTACGACATGTTAACTCTATCCACACCTTTCCTTTGGAATGGAACGGATAATATAGTAATTGATACTGCTTTCAGTCCTGTGAGTGATTATTCCTCAACAGGAACGGTACAATATACTTCGCTTACGAACGGATATAGGTACGCCCGTTCGGACACCGCTGACCAAACAGCGATATTTGCAGGTACTTCTACATCTGCAAACAGACCTAATGTGAAGCTAACTTTGATGCCGAGTGCAGCAGGACCACTAATTACTGTAGATCCTACATCGCTTAGTTTTGGTAATGTTGTAGTAAATGCAACAAGTACAATGCAGTTTACTATTCAGAACATTGGAGACGAGGAGTTATCTGGGTCTATAACCACACCGGCTGGTTACTCTGTTGCACTTTCTGCATCCAAGAATGAACTGATTATTGGTAGCAATGTAAGAAACAGCAACCGGGTTGTGCTTCCATTTAATATAAACGCAGGACAAAGCAAAACTTATGATTTAAGCTTTATTCCTCCCTCAGTTGGAAGCTTTAATGGTAATGTAGTAATAAGTAGTGACGCTGTTAACTTTGCTACGGTGAATATTGGCGTTACTGGAAATGGATATATCCAACCCACGATAGAAGTTAGCACTACTCTGCAATCTGCAAGTCTAATAATAGGAGCAGAAAGCTCCGAGACATTCACAATCAGCAACAACGGTAGTTTGTCCTTGAATTATTCTATTGGAATAGCAGAAGTGCGGAGTTTGAAAAATATAGCAACCTCCAGAATGCTGAAAACAGATTCCGGTAAAAGCATTTCCGGTTCAACCTTCGATGTGAATGTTGCAGAATTCACTCCGGGAACAACTGAAGATTGGATATTTACAGTTTACAATGGAAGTGATGATACAGAGTGGTTGAAAGATTTGTATCTTACATTTCCCGCTGGAGTAGTGGTAAATAGCGTAAGCAATTTCGTTGGTGGAACTGGTGGAGAGTTAGTTCCGGATTTAACAACCGGATCAGGGATAACCATCAATTGGCATGGAGAAACGAGTGGAGGTTGGGGCTTCATTCAAGGTAATGAATCTGCTGTAGCAACTGTAAACGTTACCATTGCTGCCGGTAACAGCACTCCTATTAGTCTTGATTATCAATTGAATGGCGATGTTTATGGAGCTGAGCCACATATACTTACAGGTGCTATTATTCTACCCCCTTCCACTCCACCTATTACGTGGTATAGTGCGTCACCTCTCTCCGGTACTATCGCGGGAGGCGGACAGCAACATATCACCGGTTCCTTCTCTGCAATAGGCTTGGATATTGGTAGTTATGAAGCCCTGCTGTCTATCAGTTCGGATGATCCTGTGAATCCCCTTGAGACAGTTCAAATCTCATTGGAAGTAACCCCTGCAAATAGTGCGCCCACTATTGTTTTGCCCGAGAGCTTCCAATTTGACATGAACGAATCTCTTATGGTAGATTTCAGCACATATGTGAATGATGTGGATGCAGATGAGCTTATTCTGGAATATAGTGGTAACACTAATATACATGTTGCTATTGAAGGGCTTAATGTCACCTTTACCGCCCTTGAAGACTGGTATGGCGACGAAGAGCTTACTTTTACTGTAAGTGATGGCTCAGAAGAAGCATTTGACACTGTGATGGTTACTGTAAACCAAGTGATTTCCTATCTTGATGCTCCCATAGTTAGCATCAATAGAGAAGAAAGTTTCGTGCTTCTGGAATGGGATGCTGTTGCAAACGCTAATGAATATTGGGTATTTCGTGCTGTTACTCCTGAGGAACAGTTTGTAAAAATAAACGAGACTACCGAGCTTTCTTATGAAGACTATGACGAGCTGGATAAAGCTTTCTACCAAGTGAAAGCAGTATTTGTCACACCCTTAAAGGGAAACTAAAACTATAGCTGTTTAACATTTGCAGATAGTAGCAAACCGCCTTTCTCTAATTGGAGTTAGGCGGTTTTTTTAAGCTACATGAAAGAAGTTAGAAATTGTGAATCACCACTGGTTCACAAATTGCTTGACTTATACATCAGTTGATAAGCAAATGGCACGCAGATAAATTAGATTATTTAATCGGGAGAAAACATGAAGAGTACTATTATTTCCATACTTATCCTGCTGCTTTTATGCCCGCTTTTTGCGGTTATAGAAGAGACGGCTTCACTGAAGAATTTCCTTTTTGGTATTGAAGTAAATACCGCCTATGATAACTGGGTTTCTCACCTATCAGAAGGTATTGCTTATCCCAATTATAATACTTATGCTCCCTATGACAGACAAACAAACGGCTTTGGTGCTTTCATCACACCCTCTGCTGCACAGCTTGTATCATGGGGTAATATTGTTGATTTGTTCCTCGCTGGAGAATTTGATCTTGCTCAGGGTGCAATCACAACAGCAGGATTCCCTTATCAAGTGGTTACCTTCCATGATACTGACAGTAACAGAACCTACCATATGTTAAGGGAAACGCCTGATTATCAATACACTGACAATAATAATACAACAGATACCTATGATGATGAAAATGGTGCATTTGCATATAGTTGGGGGCTGTACATTTACAATCCTGGAGGCACCAGACCTACTATTGTAACAGTTCCTCACCCTTGTGATGATTTCCCAACACCCTATATCGGCTATGAAGCATTTAAACTATGGGATGCTAAATTTCTCTTGATAAACGGAGCCGGTAGAGAGGTTAAATGGACTCAATCCGGCACTTACACCAATTCTAAATCACTTTCAGATCCTACTCGTGTTGCTGCTCATCCTTTTAACTATGCTTACTACAGGTTTGCTGATTCTATTAGGGCTGAATATGGGTTACGAGAGTTTTCTGCGCAGATGCACTCTTACGATTGGAATATCCATCAAGGCTATGCAGCTAATCAGATATCTGCAGGAAACCCCAGAAACTGCCCCAATCTTCCGATTAGAGATTTATCAAGCCTGAAGAACGATTTGATAAATAATGGCAGAAATCTGATGATACCTGCAAATACTATCGGCATTCATAGTGACGTGTATTTGAATGATTACTATGCGGTTAATTACACAATTCATGATTTCACTTTTGCTGATGCCGAGAATGAGTATGCGGTGAATTCAAGTATAGACTTGCCTGCGTATCAGTATAATCAGCAAATGATTTATACTCAAGCCGGGACCAGTGACTATGATGTTTATGAACCGTTTTTCCACGTGGAAATGGATGAGCTGCCAAATTGTTATGAGCTAACGGAGAACACTTACAAGTGGTTTTATGGCTGGGATGAGAACTTATCGCGTTGGGATTTCAATAACCTGATGACTAATTTTAACCTCTTTTATATGCACTGGGTTTATGCTATGGACCATGTTATGGACGACATGTTCCTCATGAACGATATGATAGCACCTACTACTCCGGCAGGATTATACGTCCAGAATCAGTCTTTAAATTCTATAACTCTTAGCTGGACAAAAACCGATTCTTATGATTTTGACAGTTATGAAGTTCTGTATTCAAACGAACCTATCGGGGAGGCTAACTTCGCTATCTTCAACAGAGACAACGCTTCCTTCCTCGCTTCACCCGATTGCGAGATGATCACGGTCACCGGCTTGGATAACTCCAGCAGCTATTATTTTAAGCTACGAGCCAAGGACAAGAATGGCTTATACTCCGGTTTGTCCAATGAAGTTACCACCGTGCCGGCTCCTGCTAACATCACCAACTTCACTGCATATGGGATGGACGCAAGCGTACGGCTCTATTGGACTGTATCAGGGCAGACATTTAACCAGGGCTTCAAGGTTTATCGGAAAAGTGCTACAACAGAGTTTGTAATGGTTGATTCCTACCTCACAAATTTGTCTTTGTCCAATTCCAGTGCTTCCAGCTTTGAATGGTGGGATAATAATTTGGTAAATGGTGAGACTTGGACATATATGATTAGCAGCACAAACCTAAATGGTATGGAGTTCACTTATAACTATCCAGCCACTGCCTCACCTCAAGCAATTCATAGTATCATGGTTCGAGATGCTTTTGGCACTCTTGGAGATTCTATTTCTTTAGCACAGAATCCTTTTGCAACTGATAGTCAAGATAACTATTATGATGTTAGCAAATCTCTTCCATCCGATACCAACTATGTTTGGAACGCTTTCTGGCAACAGTATTGGGGTTCAAACGGCACACATCTTGCGCGTGAAGTGAAGGGTGGCTACAATACATCTCTTGATGTAAAATCATGGATTATGCGTGTGCGTTCCACGCAGCTGAACCAACCTTTGTTTGTTAGTGCATCAGATGATTTTGACAGAGCGCAAAAGCTATATCTGTATGACAATGGAACTGGTACTTGGCACAACCTGTTTAGCGGTCCATATCAATTTACCGTTACCTCCACAAACGTAAGGACAATGACGTTATACTGGGGTAATCTACAGCCTAAGGTTACTCACACCTCCCAAAACAATCGTCTATATCAGGGAGGTACAACTGCCACATTTAGCTGGATCATCACTAATAGCTTCCTGACAGACCATCTGGACATATACATTAAAAACGCTACAGATAGTCTGTTTATAGCAAGTGGTCTTGCCGGAACTGTCACATCCCACAACCTTATCATACCCCAAGATGTAAATATGCCGGGTGCCAAGTTTATGATAGATGTGCATGCTGTCGATGGTATTGTAACTACATACGAATCCCCTTATACTTTTGCCTTACTGCCTGCCTTGAATACCCACAGTGTAGATTCCGGATGGCATACACGCAGCACTCCATGGCAAACCCTGGTGCCCGGTATTACGGAAATATTTGGTACCGGTGCTACGGGCTTCACTTCAATCGGCGAAAACCAATGGCTGCAGCAGGAGAACTTTCTTTTTGGATCATCGTACTGGATAAATAGTCCGGCTGCTTCCTCCTACAGTTCTACCTCACCTATTAGCACTTCTGAGGTTACTTATACGTTGCAACCGGGATGGAACTTTATACCGAATCCACACTTAATAACCTATCCCATAAAAAGCCTTCGTTTCACCGTAAACGGGCAACTTTTCCGCTTTAGTGAAGTGATTTCTCAGAAGCTTGTTTCCAGTGCAATATATGTGTATCGTGATGGTAGGTTTCAGATACCTACAGAGATTCTACCTTTCGAATCCTTCTATGTGAAGTATTATGCTAATCCCAATGTTGCAGGATACATCAGTTTCTATCCCTTCTATTCTGCACCGGAGATACAACCTCCCACACCAAACTGGCAATTGCAAGTGCAAGCGAGTAGCACTACAAGCGACACTGATAGCTTTGTTTTGGGCACAAGCCCAATAGGAACCGATAGCTATGATTTCAAGCTGGATATACCTACTTCGCCAGTAAAACCATTCCCCTCTCTTCGAACTTACCTTACTCGTGAAGCTCCTGCTGACATCAGCTTTCTTGATTCCAAGCTTCACAGTGAGTTTCGTTCCGCCTTCAACGGTAGTGAACAGCAAGAGAAGATATGGAATTTCGCTATCGAAACTTCGTCTGTGGAGCCGATATCTATCACCTTACACGGTACATCCATACCGGTTAACTATTCATTAAGAGTAGTAATGGGCGAAATAGAACATAGCTACAGCCAAGACTATAGCTTCACCTTTATCCCCTCTTCTGCCGGCATACACACCGGGTATATCAAAGTGAACAACTATCCAGTAAGCAATACTGATCTTGTGCAAACGCCAATCAGTTCACTTATTGTTTACCCAAACCCGTTTAATCCCAGCACTACCTTGGCGTTTTCAACACCAAAGAGCATTGATGTAAGTATAGATTTGTATAATATCAAGGGACAAAAAGTGCGCAATCTGCATCGAGGAATGCTTCCCGGCGGTAATCATCAGCTTGTTTGGGATGGCAAAGATAACAGCGGTAAAGGCGTTGGTAGCGGTATCTATTTCGCCCGCATTAACGCTGGGTCATACATCAAAAACGTTAAAATGGTATTGATGAAATAGTATCAGATCACAACGCAATATAATGAAAGAGCTTCGTTTGAAGCTCTTTCATTTTTGCTAAACTCAATTCGTGGATATCTGTGATACTTATGTTCAACAGGTGTTTAAATCCAGCCGTGCAAATTGAGAATTCTTGCTGAATACATACCATACCTATTCCCTTCTAATTGTGTCAAGTCCTGAAATAGTTGTCACGCTACTGCCGCAAAAGCTCCGACGTGCACAATCAAGGTGCTCGTCGCTTTT
>PHBO01000013.1 GCA_002840645.1 Candidatus Cloacimonetes bacterium HGW-Cloacimonetes-3 | reverse complement strand
GCCTCTTGACTACTTCTTTTGTTTGCATTTCTATATCTCCTATCAGTGTTGAGGTGTCAACTTATTTAGGATCCCACATTGTCCCTGCTTGTTTCCCTTATGCTTCTATAATAATTCCCTAACAATTCCCTAACGGCGTTAGGGGATTGTTAGGGAATTGTTCAGGAAACATTAAAGGTAGCAGCAAGGAAGGTGAAGCTGTTTTCTATTTGACCAAGATTTTGCGATTGTAGATATTGAAGCTGATGGTGATGTGTTGCTTTGTGGTAATGACATGCTGCGAAGTTATAATCCAATCTGCTTGGTGATAGTGAGGGAAATATGTATCTCCCTTAAAGGATTGATCTATCAACGAAAGATAAAGTGTATCTGCATGTGGAAGTGTCTGCTTAAAAAGCTCTGCCCCACCGATAACAAAAACATCATCATGCTTTGCCAAGGCAAGCACATCGGACAAACTGTGAATAATATCTGCACCTTCTGCCAAAAATATAGATGAATTTGTAAGCACCACATTGCGGCGTCCTGGAAGTGCTTTGCCTAAGGATAGCCATGTTTTTCTGCCCATCACCACGGTTTTACCCATTGTTTGCTGCTTGAACCATGCTAAATCCTCCGGAATATCCCATGGGAGCATACCATTGTCTCCGATGAGGCTGTTTTTATCGAGGGCTGCTATGATTGATAGGCTCAAAACCGTCCGACACGGAAGAATGTATCGATCTGGGGGATATTTGCTTTCATGGCAGCTTCCAATGTACCATAGAAAAGCATTTTCCCAGCGTCTAAAAAGATTAACTTATCAGCAATCCGGTGAATTGAAGCGAGTTCGTGGGTTACTATCACAATTGTCATATTTAGCTGTTTTTTTAGCTCTTTGATTAAATCATCCAAAGCGGCAGATGTTAAGGGATCAAGACCCGCAGACGGCTCGTCACAAAAGAGGATTTTGGGATCCATAGCCATAGCACGAGCCAGGGCAGCACGTTTCTTCATACCCCCTGAAAGTTCAGAAGGAAACAGATGCAAAGCATGAGTAAGCCCCACTAAGTTCACTTTCACCCGGATTATCTTGTCGATAATGTCGGGAGGGAGTTTTGTGTGCAATTCCAAAGGAATACTAACATTATCATATATGGAAATGGAATTTAGCAGTGCTCCGTTCTGAAACAGCATTCCCACTTTCTTCAGTACAGTTGAAAACTCATTTTCATCCATCTGGAGAATCTCTTCTCCCCAGAATTTTACGCTACCGCTGAAAGGTTCATACAAGCGGAGGATGTTCTTTAGCAAAGTGGTCTTGCCACAACCGCTACCACCAAGGATTACTGTTACCTCGCCCGGTAGAATGTCCACGGTTATCCCATCAAGGATAGTCTTCTCGCCGTATTTTGCTACGAGATTATTTACAGAGATTACAGGTTGAATATCTTTCATCATAAATACAACAGGCTGAACATAGCGTCCAGTACTATAACAGCAAATATGGAAGCAACCACAGATGCGGTGGTGGCTTTACCCACACCCTCTGCCCCACCTTTCACCTGGAAACCAAAGTAGGAACCAATAATAACAATAACCCAAGCAAACACAACGCTTTTACCCATGCTGACCACCAAATCTTTAAGGGTTATTATTTCGATTGAACGTTTCAGAAAGGTTTCTAAACTAAGCCCCAAATATCCCAGAGCAATGATACCGCCACCGATCATACCTACCATAATAGAAAAAGCCACTAAGATCGGCATAACAACGGATATGGCGTGAAACTTCGGCACTACTATGTATCTGATGGGAGAAAGCGCCATCATCTTTAAAGCATCTATCTCCTCTGTAACCTGCATAGTGGCGATTTCCGAGGCAATAGCAGAACCACTGCGCCCGGCAATGATAATTGCCGTCATCATTGGCCCCATTTCTCTAACCATGGTAACCGCTAATAAATCTGCAATGAATACGTTAGCACCAAAATTGCGCAACTGAACGGCAGATTGAAGAGACAGAATAAAACCGATTATGAAGGACAGCAATGCTACAATTGGTAAGGCCTGCGATCCTAAAAGAGCAGCTTGCTGGATTAGAGAACCCTTACGCTGACCCTTGTGGTTAAAAAGACCTACAAATGACCAATAGTAAATCTCAGATGCCAGTAAAGCAGCTTTGTACATACTTTCATAAGCTTCTATTACAGAGCTTCCAATTGATTCGAAGAAGCCAATCTTAGCTACAGGAATCGGAAGAGGAAGCTTCAGGGAAGTAAATGTATCTATAACTGCCTGAGTTTCAGGAGTTGATCCCTTCAGTAGCAGAATTCCCTTAGAGGCAAATTGGATTTGAATTTGATCCAGATAAGCAACACCTGCACTATCTATGGCTTGAACTCCAGCTAAATCGATCATGCTGGGTTTATTCTTTCCAATCAGGGAGCTTGCCTCGACCATAAGCTTGGGCAAGTTTCGGGCTGTTAGCTCACCCTCGAAGGAAAGAACACTGTTTACAAATTTACAAGACATCTAACACCTAATAGAAAAGGGATATCCGTAAAAATGAGCTGTAGTCGTAAACAACCCAGGGTTTTACCACTTTGTCATACTGAATATTCATCTTGATATCCATAGAGATATTGCGATAAAGGCGTATGTTCAAACGGTTTTCATTCTCCAGCCTGTAGTTGCTTTCTGCAGTATTCATGGGAAATAGAACATCTAATGTTGAATTGACACTAAAAAACTTCAGCAAATTGATAGCGGATAAAATAACGGTGCTTTCTATCCCTTTGGAGGAGCGATCAGTTTCTTCCTGGTAGGTGTTAACACCGCTACTATTGGTGCTTAGAAGAGTATAACTATCTTTGTTAAAATCCTGTTGCCAGCCATATCCTCCACGTAAACTCATCCAGCTGTTGCCGCCGAAATTAAACCTGTATGTAATACCCGTACCTTCCTTTAAACGAAGGGGGAAAAAAGACCTTTTTGATTTCAGACTTTGCTGATCTACTCTTGACAGCACCTGATTGCCTTCACTATCTAACAAGATATAATCCGTGTCGTTTGTAAAAAAAGTAGTCTCATCAAAGAAGTGAGTTACCTGGTCAGACCTACCATAGAAGGCAAAATTCTTCATTTTTGAACGTTTTTTAAATGGATATAGTAGAAGAACACTCTTGAGCGTGTAGGTATCTAAGCTGAATCTGAAATCTGTATCATTAGTGATATCAAGCCCCAAATCATACATGCTTCTGGATGTGAAATGGAAAGGACGAATTCTGTCGTGTGTGTCAATACTGTTATCGAACTGGGCAGCCAAATTGAAACTCATAGAAGGCTTGTTCTTTTCCACATCATTTTTGGAAGAAAGGCTAATATTGCCATGAACTGCCCCTTTGTGAATGCGGGATGAGCCTGTTCCAAGGTCGTCATCTGCAAACACGCCGGCACCAATTAGTACATTTATGTCTGCTGTAGGATCTACAAACATGGTTAGTGTTTTTCGATCACCTTCATCAAGAGGAACCGTAGCAAAATTACGCATATCGCTCCAGGAACCACTACCCAGCTTAATCAAATAGTGTCCGGGGGGTAGAATCCAAAGTTTATCCACCGAACCAATTTCATCATCACCCATGGAAAACATACCACCGCTATAATTCTTGTAGCCCTGAGTTTTAGTATCCTTAACCCATAAATCATAGCCCATGCGTACACGGTTTTGAGATTCATCAAGGATAACTACTTGCAACTCACCCCATTGAGGTAGCAGTACACTTCTTTGGTTAGGTTTTACTACTACAGGTATAACTATTTCTCCGGCTTCATCAAGTGTAACTTGATAACGCCCCGGTACTAAAGTTACAACCTCGTTCATATAACGTTCATCACTGCTGGTTACGGTGTTCAGGCTATCCAAAGCTTCAATCGTATAACGTATCTGTTCTTCAGTGTTGGTTCTGGTCTTTACAGATAACTCTCCATAAGTAACTTGAGCTGCACTTTGAGCCATGCTTTCAAACACAAATTTTTCTACTTGACTTTTGGGAGCATTACGAGCTATATCTGCTATTTTTTTGCCGCTTAAGAACAAATTGCATTTGGCTGCGAAGATATTGGTTTCTTCCATTATCATATCGTTAAAAGCTTGTACTAAGTAAACCATGGAAGGGTCTATCAGTTCCACATAACGTTCATTTTTATGCGCCAGAACAACAACCTGATCACTTGAATCGCGCATCACAAATTCCATGCGCAGGTATGCTTTGGGTTCTGTACCCTCAATCTTCTCAATGTTCAATATATTCGTTTCAAGGAAGTAATTGGGACTCTTATCCAAAACGTCATTACGCGATATCTGACCAAATAAATTGTATGCTTGTAAGCGTTGAACGATAAGATTGGGAACAGCATCTCGAAGCTTGGATGCCCAAACGTCTGTTTGCAAATAGCGTACCCGGTAAAAGTTCTCTTTTACAACTATCTGATTACGATCGTATGTTTTGGAGAGGTTGGTATCCAGAACTTCCAGTATTTTGCCTGTGTTATTGGGACGTCTCAATTCTGGCTTTTCACTGGAGCTTTGATAATCCAGAACGTAATAGTTCGTTGTTGTTCTCTGTACTTTTCCAAAACAACCCGATAGCATGATCAATATCAATACCAAGCCTAAACCAAGATGAATAAAGCTATTCTTACGCATAATACCTCCTAATTACCCCGTATTAAAACTGAGGGTGTGTCCGATATTTGACGGGAGAACTCTTTCAAATTATCGCTTGTCTCTGCCATAGAGTCCAAAATATCCAAGATGTCACCTTGCCCACGGGCAACAAGACGGTTCAGTGATGAAACGAGGGTTCCGGTTTTTTGAATCGTAACAGACAATTCTGTAACCATCGCATTCAAATCTGTCTGAGCAAGTTTTCCGGCAAGTGTACCTAAGTTCGTCATCAAACTGTCCACTCCGGGTGTGTTTAGCATAGCGTTTACCTTATCCAAAGAACTATTAATGTTAGCACTTGTAGCAATAATCTGTTTAGTAGTTTCCAGAATCATTCGGTCGGTATTTGCGCCAATATTGTTTACCTGGAATTGCGTATCTTGCATAAGCGATGTACTGCTGGATGTAACTTCGTTAATACTCTGCTCCAGGTTTTTTGTAATGGATACAAGTTCAGAATTGAGCGTTTTTGTTAGTGTTTCAAGGCTGATTCTGGTCTCATTAGTCAGATTATCAATGTTGTTGGTGGTACTAAGAGTTATGTTGTCTACGTTCTTTGTAAGGTTGTCCGTAAGCTTATTAAGGTTATTACCTATACTTTCAGTAAGCTCTGCTGTATTATTGGCTATCTTGTTAAAGCTTACTAAGGTGGTGGACAAATTCTCCCGTGTCGTTTGCAAGAGCAAGCTGGTTTGAGCCAGAATCGTTGCTATATTCTTGCGGTTTTCCTCACCGGTCATTTCGTTAATATTCGCAGCAATCAGGTCAATTTTCTCTGCTATGGAAACAGCTCTGTCGCTTATATCATCAAATATGGAAACGCCTACCTTGATAAAGCTCTTAGGTTTTAATAGGGCAGATTCATTTGTCCCACCGCGTATCTCCACGGCTTTTAAGCCGGTTATACCAACCAGGGTAAGCACTGCTTCCGTATCTGCTTTTATGGGTGTACCTGCTTCCACACTTACTGTAAGAGTTATTTTGGTTACGTCCTTAGGGTCAATCTTGATGCTTTCCACTCTGCCAACTTTTATGCCCTGATAGTTCACTGCACCGCCAACCTGCATACCACTTACGGAGTAGTTCTCAAACTGTATATAATAAATGTCTCTTTTTTGCACTAATCTACTGCCTGCAACAGCTGCCGCAAACACGATAATTAGTAGAGAACCTACGGCGAGGAATATCCCCAACCTGACCTTTGTAGATTTTGATACCATATCAACCTCTTATGGGATTCGAGTCCCCGTTTGGTATATCACCCAGCTTCATCTCACCAGTAAGCAAGCAATTGCGGATGGAAGCAGGAGAAAATGCATTGAGAGATACTTTCCCCTCACAAATCACATCTTCCAAAAAAGTAACGTCACCTTTAACTATCAATTCCTTGCAACTATTTAGAGAAGGAGCTCCATGGGGAAATCTGGCTTGCAAGGCACTTACCGTTCCATAATAATTATCATCCAGTTCGATATGAGGTGCTTTCTCTAAGCCGCGTTTAAGTGTTATTTGATACTGGTCATTCAGATCATAAGCATCCGACCAAATCGCAAGTAGGTCGTTTGTCTTTTTAACCGGAGCAAAGCGCTCCCGCGGCACAACAACTGCTTTAGAATTATTAAAATTACTGATTGCAGAACCCATTGCAGTTTCCACTTGGTACACAGCTGTTCCCTCCACCATTTTTGGGTTCACAATAGGAGATAGCAACATCAAGCCATCGGAGGATATCAATTGCCATTCCAAAGCTTTCAAATCAATCCAGAGGTTATTGGTGTTAAAGTACCTATAGAATTCTATATCCTGAAACTCGTCCAGTTCATCTTGAGGGCATTGGGCTATTTCCCGCAGTAGTAGCTGCCCGGACAAATCCTCGCTTAGGTGCCCGCCCTTTTTATCCATAGAAGTGCGGTGGCATACCTCCATAATGAAGGGAATATTGTTTTCTTCCATATAGCCAGGAATGCTACTATCCAGCGTGGCACCCAGGTTATCAGCATTAGAAACAAAGGCATACCGGTAACCGCTTGCTATCAGCTTCTCCAGCAATCCATCCGAGGTAATGGCTGTAAATATATCTCCATGCCCAGGTGGGTTCCACATCTGTGCATTATTAGGGGATTCATAGGGCATCAGATTATCTTGCCGAATTCTGGGAAACTTATTCTGCATAAAAGAGAGCGGAATATCTTGCTTGCCCAAATCGGGGTATTTGGTTAGGTACTGGATTGTGTCTGCTTCAGTGCTAAAGCTGTTCATGAAAAGCAACAGAACATCATATCCGGAGCTTGCCCTCAGGGTTAAAACTTGTCGGCTAATTATATCCAGGAAATTCATGTTACCTTTAACAGGTAATAAAGACTTGGCTTTAGACAGCCCCATGCTGGTTCCCAAGCCACCATTTAGTTTAAGTACCACCGTGCTCTTTAGCAGTTGAGTGTTCGCTTTGTGTTTAATGCTTTCATAGTTTATCAGGTTGTGCGGTGAAGGAGGTTGTATCTGTTGTTTCGAAATGAAGCCTTTATCTCCCTTAACCAGATTATCATAGTATGTTTGAAATGTGCGAATAACTTCCTCACGCAAGCCTTCACTTTTCATTAGCTTGATAAAGTTTGCGTTCACTTAGTTACCTCCATAATCTAATCTCACCAATTCCTGAATTAAGTCTTCATCTACAGGCTCAGGGATTGTGATTGCTCCGCTATCAGCATTGGTTTCGTTCCAGGTTTCACATGTCTCTACTGCGCCTGCATTTCGTGCCCATGCTCTGCGCGCCACACCACCCATCACATCCCATGATAGTGCTTTGCGA
Organism: Candidatus Cloacimonetes bacterium HGW-Cloacimonetes-3; assembly: GCA_002840645.1. Lineage (GTDB taxonomy): Bacteria > Cloacimonadota > Cloacimonadia > Cloacimonadales > Cloacimonadaceae > Cloacimonas. Next base: position 47,816 of record PHBO01000013.1, on the reverse strand, counting down.
ACTATATCATCCATCCGGTCGCTACCATCTAAAACTATTCCATTACCGCCGTTGATACTTCTTCCGATGCCCACTCCACCGCCATTAGATAACACTACAAGTGTCATCCCTCGTGCCACATTACCGGCAAAGCACTGAGTTGCCATCTCTGCCATCAGATTAGAGCCATCATGTATATTAGCAGTCTCTCTGAAGGGAGAATCTGTGCCGGATACATCATGGTGGTCACGTCCCAGCATCACAGCACCAATCTCACCTTTGCGAACCATATCGTTGAACTTCAATGCAAGCCGTATCCTGCCTTCTTCATCTGCATACAAAATGCGGGCTAAGGTACCTACCACCAAACGGTTTTGCTCTGCGGTAACTATCCAGTGATAATTATCCCTATCCATGGCGTTCCGAGTAGGATCGATGAGTTCCGCAGCGGCTTTATCGGTTTTCCTAAGGTCTTCTTCTTTGTGGGAAAGGCACACCCAACGAAATGGACCATAGCCATAATCAAAGCACAAAGGTCCCATAATATCTTCCACGTAAGATGGCCAGATAAAGCCGTCATTTGTGTTTAAGCCATTCTTTGCGATTGAACTTATCCCGGCATCAAAAACGCTTGCCATGAAGCTGTTGCCATAGTCCCAGAATCTGGAGCCTTTATTGCAAAGATTCTTAAGCACTTCAAAATGACGTAATAGTGAAGCATCCACCTTTTGCTTGAAGAGTTCAGGGTTTTCTGCTATCAGCTTTCTTCCTTCATCAAAAGCGGTGCCCACAGGCGTATAGCCTCCTTCGTAAACTGCATGACAGGAGGTTTGGTCTGATACTAATTCTGCTTTTACATTGTGCTTGTCTATATACTCCAGCAAATCAACTATGTTACCATGGTAAGCGATAGATAGCGGTTTTAAGTCACTGCGAGCTTGTGTAACCCATTGAAATACCTCATCCAGTTTATCGGATACCCTGGCAATCCAACCCTGGTTGTATCTGGTTTCAATTCGGCTGTAATCCACTTCTGCGATCACACCTATTCCTCCGGCAATCTCCACAGCCTTGCTTTGGGCACCGCTCATTCCGCCCAATCCTGAAGACACGTACAACACTCCTGCCAAGTCTTTGTCCTCTGGAATTCCCAGATATTTTCGTCCCGCATTTAGCAAGGTAATATAGGTGCCATGCACAATGCCCTGTGGACCAATGTACATCCACCCACCGGCGGTCATTTGTCCGTAATTGGCAACACCCAAGGCGGTTAGACGCTTAAAATCTATCGGATTATCCCACTTCCCTATCACTAAACCATTTGTTGAAATAACTCGTGGAGCATCAATCTTCGAGGGAAACAAACCAAGAGGGTGTCCTGATGCTACCACTAGTGTCTGATCTTCGCGCATCACTTCCAGGTATTTACATATCAGCCTATATTGCATCCAGTTCTGGCATACCTGTCCGGTTTCTCCATAAGTAACAAGCTCGTAGGGATAAAGGGCAATATCAAAATCCAAGTTGTTATCTATCATCACCTGCAGGGCTTTAGCTGAGGTAATCCCCTTATATTCTCCAATCGGTTTACCGCTAAGCCTTCCATGAGGGCGGTAACGATATCCATAAATTCTTCCCATGGTTTTTAGTTCGTGCAAGAATTCAGGAGCTATCTCTTTATGTAATGAGGTTGGAATATAGCGGAGAGCATTCTTAAGTGCTTGTGCAATCTCTGCCCTGTTTAATTCCAGTCCTCGATCAGGTGCTCTGCGAATCCCGGGTTCAAAAACAGGCTTTGGCGGTAATTCCGCTGACAACTGTATCCTGTAAACATGTTCAGGCATTATTACCTCTGTTTATGTGTAAAATAGTGGTTTGTAGTGTTGGGCATGCAGTGCTAAAACCGATCAATTCCGTCCTTTTTAAACCAGTCACAAGCCTGTATGTTATCACAGCCGTGCTAACCCACAGGCATGCCTTCAGATGCTTTACGTACTGCTTCTGCGAATTATACCAAGCAGCCCACGCAACTTCGGCAGGTTTAAAATAAGCCTTAGTCGGTACAACTATTTGGCTTAAGTTCGTCAGTATTCTATCAGTTTTAGACATCACCTTCCCTATCAATACTCAAGTTACTGTAATAATTCGATTACGTGGTTTCCTGTCAAGAAAAAGGTTAGCTATTGATTGGTTTCTTTACTTTTTACTATCCTTTGGGACAAAACGGAATTCCACTTTTCTGCTAAGCCTTTTGTCTTGTGTAGCAGTGTCCTTTACACCTGTAAATTCACCCTTACCTGCAATGATTATCTTTTCGGGGGGGAAGTTTAGAGTGCCGAGCATATAGCGTACTACTGCTGATGACCTTGCAAGAGACAGCTCCCAGTTCGAAGCATATTTCTTCTTTAACGTTGGTCCAATGGGAGTATCATCACAGAAACCGGTGATCATGATCTCGTATTCGTCATCCGGTGGGACGCTGGAAGCAAATTCTCTTAGAATTTTTATAGCTTCTTTATCCAGCTCCACGCTGCCTGAATCGAAATATATCTTATCTTCGTAGGTTTTTCCGAATGGTAAGTTTCGAAGCTCATCCAGCCGACGCTGAAGCTCTTCCTTATCTGCCTTCTCAGCATCCAGCATCATCTGGTAACTGCTGATGTAAAGCTGCAAATCGCCATATTGCTTTTGATTAGCCTGGGCAGAAGCGAAATATTCTCCCACAAGCATCAAGTTGTTTTCCATAGTTTTGGTGTCTATGCCATTAGAAGCAGCATATTTGATATAATCGGCTGTAGCTTGTTTAAAGCCCATAAATGCTTTATCATCCATACCTTCCGTAGCACTGGCTTTGGACATTATGGCATAGTTCGACTTCATTGAGCTTAGAATCTGAGGGGATAGTTTGGGATTCTTATCTTTCTCAACTTCAGCAATAGTCTGCTCAGCAAGCTTGTTTACTCTGCTGTAATAGTCCATAATTTTGGCTTCGGTTTGTTTCAGCTTAGTATTTAACTGATCCAGATTCAAATACGCATTCGCCAAATCTTCTCTGGTAGTATCCAATTGTTCTTGCAAAAGAGCCATCTGCTCTTCGTTGTTTTTCCCCTCGTACACTTTCAGCAACCTCAAATTATCAATTTGGTCACTCAAATCAGCATTACGTTGCCTAAGATCTTTCCTCTCCAGATTCAAAATCATGGATAGAATCTCAACTTGTGCCTTATAGATATCAACTGTGAGTATAAGCTCCTCTTTTATAAGGATATATACGTCTTCCCGAGTTTGGAAAGGGGCTTTGGGAGCATCTGCTGCCATCAGGACAGCCATGTTCAAAATGATAGTAAATACTATCAAGCATAAAGTGGTCTTCATCATTCCTCCTAACAAGAAATTGGTGCTATTCTTATAACAAGATAACTACTAACACATGAAAGACAACTAATCGTGGCTAAATTGATTAAATTATCTTCTACACGATGAAATCAGAGTTTCATAACTAAAATACAATGCTTGTTAAGCCATTGCCAATAATGGCATTTCAAGCTTCTCATCCAAATACTGATATCTACACTACCGCAAACTCATTCAAATTATTTACAAATTATCCCATAGTTCTCTCATGGAAAAACCAAAATGTAATACTTCTTTTCGCTAAATTCGTCCTTCCTTCACGTCGTTAATTACTTCTTTATCCCCTCTTAATCAAGCGTTAATAATTAACGCTTGATTAAGAGGGGATAATCACTTGATTAACGCTTTGGAGAAATGAAGAAGCAAGTGGGACGGTGCTAACTACTTGCGTGTAGTACAGTTCCATTGCGTTTCGTAATTCGGGCGTATAGCTCAAGGTTATTGCCAGGAAACTGTTATCAATTTCCTCCTTGGAATTGCTGTCGGCAGAATGGATGGGTATCCAAAGAATAATGCATAAGCCACTTTTTTGTTCTCGGGCAATGATATTGCATCCTGCAGCGGCTTGTAACTATCTGTAGCAAATCTAATAAAACCAGCCCAGCAAGCACCAATGCCATAAGCCGGTGCAAGCAGATCAAAGTGTGTAAGGGCGATTATCCCATCCGTACGATCATCTACGAAATCACTCTTGGGCAGCAAGGCGAATACAAGATGCGGAGCATTATGGCAAATTGGATCTATTCCCTTGTCCCAAGCTGCGATAATTCTGTTCACATAGGGACCAAGAGGATGGGGAGTGCCAACTAAAGTACGCATCCAATCCACTGTAAGCCCGGCTATTTTCTTAACTTCCAGGGGATCATGCACAACAAGCCAGGTGACAGTTTGGGAGTTACCGCCGGAAGGTGCATAGCTTACTGTTTCCAGTAAATCCATAATCACTTCCCTGCTAACTGTTTGTTTAGTGAAGTGGCGGATGGAACGGCGATTCTTCATATACAAGGCAAGTCTTTGTGGCTCTATTGGGTCTGTGCTTGCAGAGCAATCAATCTTGCTATTTATATTGAAATCAAGGACTAAGGCTTGTTGGGGACAAAATGCTTCACAATGCCCGCACATCATGCAATAGCCCTCTTTTTTCCGGGGATATGATGGGATATTTATCTTCCCTCACTTCTTCGATAATGCCCATTAAGCATAGCTTGCAGCATAAGGTGCACTTATTGCACAGAGCTTCATTAACGATTATTTTCGGCATGATTATATCTCCTTGGGTGCTGTCTGAAAGCGTTTACTTATCAGATTTGAAACCGATGGGCTTGTTCTCGTTTTGACCCTGTACTTTAATTTCCCCAAATTGGCTTTCGTAGGTTTCTATGTTTTTTTCCAGCAATTGCATGAGCTGCTTGGCGTGAGATGGGGTCATCAGCACTCTGGTGTAGATTCTGGCATCGGGAATACCGGGAAGAATGCGCCCACAATCTACGATAAATTCGGAAGGGGAGTTCGTGATCACGAAGAAATTGGCATAAGTTCCCTCGCCTACTTTCTCGTCGATTTTAATCTGAATCTGATTTTGTTGCGGTTGTTGGTTAGCCATGGTAGTCTCCTTGATTAATTATATGGTTGCAGGTGTGCTATTGCGTCAGCAGCATCAATTATCATGCCCTGCACAGCAATAAGCTCTATAAGATGATGGTAATGAATAGATTTACGGCAGATATCAGGATTGCCAATTACAATAATACGCTGTTGCGCACGGCTCAGGGCAACATTCAGCTTGCGGTCAATAAAGCCATCATCAGAAACGGACTCTATAAGCCTGAGATCACTTTCACCCTTCAGGGGCAGGCACAAGATTATGTTTTCACGTTCCGAGCCTTGAAATCGTTCCACGGTATCAATTGTGATCGCAGCTTCAATGGGCAATATCGCCTTACGCAAGGCATGGATCATAGCCCGGAAGGGAGCAACTATGCCAATTTCACGGCTGGCATTATCCACTGCTTTGGCTTGGATAAGCTTTTGGATGATAAGGACTATAAGCTCCACTTGTAATTGGTCAAAATGGGAGGTTTTGCCGGCAGGAGTGGATATCCACACGCTGTGGTAGTTTAGGAAATCGGGAAGTGACTTGTTCGCAGGAAAAGCTTCCTTTTGCTTAGCAGTTGCAGATATAAGTTGGTCGTGATAATAATGACCTATTAATCCCGCTATATTGTCGTGCATGCGGAAGTGCTTTCTCAGCATAGCAATGCTTCCTTCACATTTACGAGCATGATAGATATTATGCAGCCTTTCCATCAGGGATTGGTGATAACTGCTGTAATGAAGGTTTTGTAATTCAGGATGCGTAAAGACATAAGGCAAGGAACTCTGCACGCTGATGGGAGGAAGCTGGTTCTGGTCGCCAATCATGATGGTTTTAGGGGCTTTTGCCACCAATCCCAGAATGCTGTTTTCAATGATTTGGGAAGCCTCATCGATAATCACTTCATCGATTTTCACAATCCGCAGCATATCCTGATACCAGGCATTTGCGCTTTGCACCGTGGAAATCCAGATACGGTTGTCCCGCACTACCTTTTCCATTTCTTCAAATCTCTTGCCCTCAATTTGAGTGCTGAGCAGTTGTTCGTGGATTACGGAAGAATTGCCCATGCGCAAAAAGGGAATGTTATTCCTTAGCAAGCACATACAAATCTCATCAACTGCCCGATTGGTGAAGCTGAGGATAAATATGCACTTTTGGCTTTGCTCGTACACTTGCTTAACGTATGTTCCCAGCAGTCCTGAGGTTTTCCCTGTTCCCGGAGGACCCTGCACGATGTAGATTTCTTTTGCAGCATGCATCCTTTTTAGGATAGTCTCCAGAGTGTGCTCGTTATCCCCGTGAGTGTTTTCATCAGTTTCGGGAATACTGATACCGAGCATAAGATTACGGGTTCTGGTGTCTGAGGAAAGGAAATTAGTAAGCGAAGCCAAAGGAGAATAAAGTGAGGTTTCCAGGGTATCATGTTCAATAGCCCAGCTGCTATCCTTTGATAGACGCCGGCTGTTCCTTAGCCCACCGCGAATGCTGATTTCCAGATGCGTTTCATCCAGTTGTGTTATGATGCCCCGTAGCATCTCTTGCTTATATATCTTTGCATCCATACGGTATAGCACAACAATATCCCCTTCTCTAAAATCGGCAATCTCATCGGAAGGAGGTATGCTGAAGCTGATCTGCTTCTTGTTATATGAAATGGGTTGCAGCCCCACTATTATCTTGTATGCAGCCTGCTTTTCACGTTCTCCCTGCTGCCAGAGGGCGTTGTGTCCAAGGCTGCTTTCACTTCGAGAGCCGTTATCACCTGTTTTTACGAACCATATTTCGCGCACGATGCGCTTAACTTGCTCCAGCAGCCACTCGTATTCATAATCTGTTAGCCTGTCTATCAGAGCATTGAAGCGCAAGAGCTTGGCTTGCATATGCTGGCTTGCAGGCAAAGCTATATTCTTCCTCAGCCACTTAAAGAATGTGCCGGGGTCTTCGGTTAGCAGGTGCATTATGCCAAGAATGCGATTGCGGCACATCAATAAATCCTGCTCCAAAATCGCTATATTTACCACATGACGGACGGGGTTATCCTTGCTTTGGGAATACAGGATGGAAGAACTGCTGATCCTATCGGCTCTATATACACTGCGGATAATCATGTTATATGCAATCGTCTGCATATGATGCCCTTTCCATACATCGATATGGGGGGATTTACCGCTTTTCAATTCTACAATACTATATTTGTCGTCCTTCTTCCTTAGCATATCAAGGCGTCCCTGCAAACCATATTCTGGACATATATAAGAAGGCTCAAGCAGGATTTCCTCATCCTCTATAGTGCTAAGATAGCTTTGTAGCTGGGGTAGGTGCTCCGAGAGGACTTTATCATAAATGCGTTTGGCTGTATCCTTGCCAAGAGACACAAAAGCAATGGGCATGCTTGCCAGACTATGTTTAAAAAGCTCAAGGTAATCCTCCTTGGGAGTGAAAACAAGTTCATCAAGGATGCTGTTTACTACCAAACCTTGTAGCATAGCTTCGGTGGAGGATTCGCTGAACAGTCGGTTCAGGATAAAGTATGCAGGATTGCCAATGCTGTTATCAAAACACTCCGCAATGGCAGAGGCATCCACAAGAAAATCCGGCTCTAACACAACTATTGTATGGGGATTGGATTGGTAAAATCCTTCCCTTCCCGATACTGAAGATAACTCGTGGCAGTGTAAACAAGCGTATTTCCAAATAGATTTATTCAGCTGAGTGTATATGCGTCCATCATGCCCTGCTTGCTTGGAATCGTTCACTAACAGGATATGGCAGCTTGTGCCATCTTCAAGGATAGCGTTTATTGCCAGGGAAACCTCTCCCCTCTCGTCTTTGTTCACATCCCAGGATTCCACTACGCAGAGAAAGCTGGTTTTTAGGCTTTCCTTCATGGGAACGAAGGGCTTTATGTTCCGGGAAGATAAATATTCTGCAAGTTGTTTGTGTTCAAAGGACGGACAGAAGTAACGCAGGAGGCTATCAATTACTTGCATGGAAGTATCAAAGGTATGGGGGGATATTTCACTTACTTCATCGTGGGCGATTTTGTTACATAATATGCGGAGTTGGTTACTTTGGGATTGCAAGTCATGGCTGAGATTAATGCTGTCGTTAGCATACTGCATGCGGGCAAATAAGCCGTTGAAACTTATCTTGGTAGTTTCGGTTATGCCTTTGTATAGTTGCTCCAATATTTGCCTAAGCTTCAGCATTCTGTCTGTAACATTTGTGTCAGAACTGCTAAGCTCATACAGCCGATCTGCAAGTTCAATAGCTCTGGTAACCGGTATCGAAATCAACTTAAACCTTTATTGTGCCATTGCGCTTTGCTATGATGTCTGCTCAGCTTCAGGATTTGTGTTTGGCTTTTTTGCCAAAGATGTTTAGCCGAATCCAAGACCAATTGTAGTAAACATGAATCAATGCTACAAATACAAATAGTGCTCCTGAGAATTCATGTAACTCTCCAAGGGATTCTGAACCGCGCCAGGCTAAGGGACCAAACTTGTAAAGGGCAACAAATACGAATGTAAGCACAAACATAATTGCAAGAATCGGGTTTATAAACTTCAAGATAGTGTTTTTCATGAGTTCTCCTCATCGGTATCTTGGTCTTTGTAAAAAAAGGCTTTAACAAAATCTACTATACGGAAGCGCATCAGATCGTCTATTCCTTCGCCTACTCCCAGTAGCTTCACAGGGAGCTTTAGATTATGCCGAAGATTAAACATAATCCCACCTTTAGCAGTGCCGTCATATTTAGTGAGTGCTAAGCCAGTAAGGTGGATTGATTTATCAAAGTTTAGAGCCTGGGATATGGCGTTTTGTCCGGTGGTGGCATCCACAACTAAGATTGCTTCATGAGGTGCTTCGGGGATTAGCTTCTTTATGGTGCGGTCTATCTTACCAAGCTCTTTCATAAGCTTCTCTTTAGTGTGTTGGCGTCCGGCGGTGTCTATTAACACAATATCGTAGCCCTTGGCAATGGCAGAGCTTATCCCATCATATATCACTGCTGAGGGGTCGCTGTCCGGCTGCGCACGCACAATCGCCACATCCGCTCTATTAGCCCAGATAGCAATTTGTTCTATGGCAGCAGCCCTAAAGGTATCCCCGGCTATGATCAGCACTTTCTTACCCTGTTGGGCAAATTTATAAGCAACTTTGCCAATGGTGGTGGTTTTACCAGTCCCGTTTACCCCTACAAACACCACTATGTGCGGTTTATGCTCCGGTGTAGCGAAGAAATCCGGTGCATCCATGTCTTCTCTCACTAATAAATCTTGCATGATGTCGGTAAGGAATATAAGTGCTATTTCTGCATCGGTAATACGCTCAATTCTAATCTCCTCACGTAAGCGTCCCAGAATAATATCAGTCATTTCCACGCCGGTGTCACTTTTCAGTAATATCTCTTCTATCTCTTCCAGCAGTTCTTCGTCAACCTTGCCGCGCAGACTTACAGCTTCAGCAATCTTGCCCATGAACCCGCTCTTTGTTTTGTTAAGCTTTTGTCTTAAGTTTCGTACGATACTAAGCAATTCGTGTTCTCCTTTTACATGCGGAGCAAGGAAATATCAAGCTCCACATTGACCTTTAATCAGCAATTCACATAGCCAAAGATGATTATTATTGACATAACAAGTATGTGAGATAAGTTTGTATTGATGGCATAGACGTCAATAGAAATCTAAGCCACATACAGTAAAGGATATTTATGGAACGATTTAAGTTAATGCCCAGGCATATCTTGCTTTTGGCATTGCCGGTGTTTGCTGCCATGCTGGGTGGATTACTAACCTCAGGTAGTTTGGAAGCTTTTATGACTTTAACCGGAGCTAAGGGCATAAGTCCGTCACAGTTCTTTTTTGCGGTTAGCTTGCTCGTGGGAGCACTTGCATTCAGTTGGCGCAGCTTACCAAAAAGCGTTACTGCTGCTGTGGTATTGTTTTTTCCTCTTGTATATAGCATCTTGATGTCCAGAACTCTTGGTATCAAGTCCAGCTTGTTCCTTGTATATGGGCTGAATCTGGCGTTTTGCATCTCCATAGCATTAACGATGGGGCTTACTTTTTTTTCTAAACTCATGATCCGCATTCGTACCGCAGCATTTGCAGCCATAGCAGCACTTATGCAGACTTTCTACTTTCAGATACTATACTTACTTCTTGGTGGCTCATATACTAAAAGCAGTTTTGCTACAAATTTCATGAGCGCATTTTTCCTTTTCATCTTCATAGGGTTTGGTTTATCAATTGCAGACATCGTGATTATCCGCAAAGAAGTGGAAGAGCTACGCAAGGAACGTCAACGCATTGCAGAGGATGAAGAAGAAGATGATATCTGACCATGATTACTTCATGCTACATTTAAGTAAGAATTCTGAGGGTTGTTACCTGACAGTAGATTGCAATTCTGTTTTCCCTGTTCAGCAGCCATTATTTCTGGAAATTGGTTCCGGTAAGGGTGAGTTTATCTCCGCTTATTCGATCTTACACCCCGAAAGCAATATCCTTGGTATCGAAGTAGCCCATAAACGACTAAACAATATCTTGAAGAAGCTTAGCCCGGATAAGAACCCAAACGTTCGCTTAATGCGCATGTTTGTGGATGCTTCAATCAAAGATGTCTTTGCCCCTGAATCCATTTCAGGCGTGTTCATTCAGCACCCTGATCCCTGGCCTAAGCGAAAACACCACCGTCGCAGATTGATTCAGGAAGATTTCCTGGATGCACTTGCTCACATCCTTAAACCTGAAGCTCAGGTACAGGTATCCACAGATCATGCAGAATATGCTTCATGGATTTTGGAAGAGTTTCTTGCAAATCCTTGCTATATTTCTGTTTATGATGATCCCCTGCGTATGCAATCCACATTTGAAGATCATATCACAACCTGGTTTGAAGCCGAACAACGCCGACAGGGCTTCGATCCTCACTTCATGCTATTTAAACGCATATAGGAGCTTTGTAGTATATGAAATACGATTTTAGTCCTAACCAAAACGTTAACAAGATGCTAAACAACGTAGTACAAAACATCACACATTTAGCTGAAGAGCAATTGTTACATATTAAGCGCCTTACGCGCATTGGCGAATCCCTTTCTTCTGAAACTGATCTGGATAAAATATTCGATATGATTCTGGAAGAAGGAATAGAGTTTACACTCGCTGATGCTGCCACAATATACAAGGTAAGTGAAGATGGCTTGTTTCTGGAATTTGAGATTGTGTATAATGCCACTCTAAACCTTCGCCAGGGTGGCAGCAGAAACCCCATCACCTGGGCAAAAAGTATACCTCTGTATACACCGGAAGGTGAACCAAGCCTAAGCTACATAGTAACCAGTGTTTATCATAAGAAAAGCAGCTTAAGCTTCGATGATGTATATGAAACAAAAGACTATAATATATGCGGAACTATAGACTTTGACACCAAGAGTAATTACCGCTGCAAATCCATGCTTACAATACCGCTTAAGAATCATGAAGATGAGGTTTTAGGCGTTATCCAGTTCATAAATGCCATGGATGCGGACAAGAACATTGTTTCCTTCACAGATGAACACAAAACAATGCTATCCTCACTTGCCTCACAGGCAGCGATTGCACTTTCCAACCGCAAACTAATCCAGAGTTTGGAGACACTGCTAAACCAGTTTGTCCGCTCTATTGCCACAGCAATCGAGCGCAAGTCCAAATATTCAGGAGCTCACATCTCCCGTGTGGCAACCCTTACTGAGCTTTTTGCAGATAAGATAAACCAGGCTGATGAGCATTATTTCGGTGGACGCCGTTTTAATGAAAACGAGCTGAAAGAACTATCAATGGCAGGGTGGATGCACGACGTGGGTAAAATAGTAACTCCCGAATACGTAATGGATAAAAGCACAAAGCTGGAAACTATCTTCGATAGAATCGAGATGGTTCAGCTCCGTTTCGAGAAACTTGAACTATTGCTGAAGCTGCTTCAAACTCAAATGAACGATGTGGAATTTGCAGCATATATAAAGGAACATATCGATGCTGAAATCGAGCCAGGTAGTGTGTTTAGCTTCATTGCCGAAGCCATAGTTTTTGTTACCAAACTGAACTTTGGGGAGGAATTCGTTGCAGAAGAAGACCTCAACAGGATTGAAAAGCTATGCAATATCGATTTTGAGCATGATGGGCTACGCTTCTTCCTGTTTACAGACAATGAAAAGAAGAACCTAATGATTAAAGGCAGAGGCACTTTCACAGGGGAAGAATATCAGGTAATGAAGGACCATGTATCCATTACCCTTGAAATGCTGTCTCAGCTTACTTTCCCCAAGAAGTTCAAGAACGTTGCCTTCTATGCTTCAACACATCACGAAGCCCTTAATGGCAAGGGTTATCCTCGTGGCTTAAATGCAGAGCAATTGCCCTTGCAATCCCGCATTATCGCTGTGGCAGATATCTTCGAGGCTTTAACAGCAGCGGATAGACCCTATAAAAAGCCTAAGTCCCTTTCCGAATCGCTGGATATAATGGCTACCATGGTCAAAATCGGGCATTTGGATAAGGACTTAGTGGATTACTTTATGGATTCCGGGCTATATCTTGAATATGCCCACCGGTTTATGCAACCCGAATTTATAGATGAAGTGAATATCGAAGCCCTGAAAAGCAAATATGCTGCTGTGTAATAATTGAGAATTGGGAGTTAACTGTGGAGAATGAGGGAAGGATAGCATTGTCAATTCTCAATTCTCAATTCTCAATTAAACCAGAGATACCCCTTTTTCTTGCGCCCCTGGCTGGATACACAGATCAGGCGTTCAGATTGCTCTGCAAGGATTGTGGTGCTGAGGTATTGGTTAGCGAAATGGTAAGTGCTGATGGCTTAACCCGCGATTCTGCAAAGACCATTAAGTACATCCTTTTTGACGATGTAGAGCGTCCCTTGGGCATTCAGATATTTGGAAACAACCCCCATGTTATGGCTAAAGCTGCTGAGTTTTTACTCCCCTACAATCCAGATTTCATTGATGTAAACATGGGTTGCCCTGTGAAGAAAGTTATTCGACGCGGTGCAGGAAGTGCATTGATGCAAACTCCCGAGCTTGCAGAAGCCATTGTTAAGGAAATCAAGCGGACGATAGGCGCAAATATTCCTTTAAGCGTTAAATTCCGCAGTGGCATGGATGCCAACAACTTAAACTACCTTGATTTTGGAAAGCGTATGGAAGCTTCCGGTGCAGATTTTCTTTGTCTTCATCCCCGCACGGTGAAGCAGATGTTTTCCGGCAAGAGCAATTGGAAGCATATCAAAGAACTGAAATCTGTAATTAGCATCCCACTCATTGGTAATGGAGATATCCTGTGCCCGGAAGATGCACAAAGGATGATGCAGGAAACCAATTGCAACGGGCTTATGATAGGACGCGGTGCTCTTGGTAAACCCTGGCTTTTCTCGCAAATCAGGCAGTTACTAACAAATGGCAGTTATAACCCTGTTACTAAGGCTAATCTTTTACAAATAATACTGAAGCACATCGATTATGCCCTTAGATTCAAGCGAGAAGCTGTTGTGGTAAAAGAAATGCGCTCTCAACTTTGTTTTTACACACGTGGGCTGTTGGGTGCAGCTGAATTGCGTAATAAGATAAACCACATTGATAGTTTAAGTGAGCTTATAACTACTCTAAATACAGCATTTACTCCATTCTAATACCTTCTCATTCCTTTTTATCACTATTATCGCAGTAAGCAGGCAGCGGGTTATACCATTCTCATTTAGTTCTTTACAGCATTGCCCCTGCATGAATTACTTATGAATTACGCATGAAATACGGATGAGATGCGTAATTCATGCGTAATGCTAAAGCAATTGCTGTAAGAAAGTACTCTGATAAAACTTGGCTTCTTGTCTCGATTAAAAAAAAGAAATAGATCATCGGTGCTTTTAGCTTGACATTCCCACCCACTCTGATAATCTGAGTTTCATGGATTCATTGGTGGAGAGATTATGAAGAAAACTTGCTTTGGCATCATCATACTACTATTGCTATGCACTATATTAAATGCTGTGCCGCAACCCTTACACACAGTTCCTGCCCTCAAGGGCAAAGATGGTAATTTTGGTGCAACTAAATTCCATCTCTGGGGATCTTTCATTTATGCAGTGGACAACTCAAACGGTAATATCATGGTTTGGGATACCAATAAGATGGCATTTAACCAACGTGTCTTTACCAAGCTCCCTGGAGGAGTGAAGGCAGATGACATAACCGGTGATGCAAACTCACTGTATATCCTGGATTCAAAGAATAGCAGCATCCGTGTTTACAACATGGAAGGCACTCACCAAAGAACCATCACGACAAAAGGTGCACCTGATATCCAGTTTAAAAAAGCACTTCGCCTGGTTGTGAACCAACAAGGCTATCTATATGTGCTGGATGCGGGACGTAGTGAGCTTTTAGCTTTTAGCAACGAAGGTATGTTTGTAGGTAAAACAGCGATACTGAATCCCATTTCCATGTGTATAGGGCAAGATCAACTACTCCGTGTTTTATCAGCCAAACTCACTTACACAGAAGTGCAGATATTTGATCAGGATCTGAATCCAAAGAAAGGCTTTGAAATCCAAACAATTCAGGATAAGAAAGATACAGTTGCAGATATAGCAGTTAACCAATATAATGAACTTTACGTTATCTACACTGGCAGCACGAAAATAGGGAAAGTAAATTCTGAGGGACGAATCATCTCCAAATCCACCTGGGGAAACAAAGATAAGGGAAACTCTCCGAGTTCTTTTTTAGCACCTGCGATTGTGCATGTATTCCCTTGGGAGAGCGATGTCTTACTCGCTATCCTGGACAGCAAACAAAAGATAATCAGGCTTTTTAAAGATACTGAATTCTCCGGCAAAACGTTGCTCCCAATACCGGAATTCACCATGCGTCCGGCACTGGAAACTTCTAATACACCTCCCCTGTATGATTACATAGTGAATGATAGTTTGGAATATTTTGTCCATGATTCAATTTTATCAGGTACAAAGCTAACTCGTAGTATAACCTGCAATGCTTATGGCAATAAACGATACACTATAAATGCAGTTTCCTTTAGTAAGCAGGGAGTGAAGAGCTTTGATGCTATCGCTGTTTTTAACATGAAGCTATTTGTTGCCGACAGTAAATCGCACAAAATCTATATATTTAACAAACTTACCGGTGCGTTTATGGATAGCTTTGGCATGAAGGGTTCAAAAGAAGGCAGGCTGAATACTCCAACCAGCCTTGTAACTTCAGATGATGGCTTGTTGTACGTGGCTGATAGCGGAAACTTACGCATATCTATATTTAACGAAAACTACATGTTTATTGGAAATATTGAATTTAAGGAAAGCAAACTTGTACCAAATCAATTGCGAATTAAGGGTTACTCTCTATTTATGCTTGCCAATGGTAATTCAATATATGAGCTACCCTTAGCAAACCCACAACAAAAGACCCTTGTTTTCCAGGATGATGCTATTAGTACTTTTGATTTAATCTATGAGAACCGAATGGGGTATATAAACTCAATAACTCAACAACTGGTTATCCTTAATGGAACTAAAGTTGAACATAAGTACTTTGCCAAAAATGCCAAGGCGGTATTTCCAAACTTTGCCAATATCTATCAGATTAACTATAATGACTGGGAAAAATCGCTTTTCATAAGTGACAAAGGAGCTACCACCGCACGCAAACTACGCTTTGTGTACTGCCCTATAAAACTGCAGACTTTACAAATAAAACTTAATCCCGATGCACAGGCGGAATTGTGCTGGGCTGTGCCTGAAGGCATCAGTAAGTGGCTTGTTATCAAAACCGGAGACGGAGATGTAGAGCAATATCAAGTTTCAGAACCAAGATTTGTGATAAAAGATCCCCAAAGTAGTGTAGCGCGATATTCAGTTTCATCCCTTTCCTTAGATGGGTATTGCAGTTTACCGAGCATAGAAGTAGAAGATGTTTACTCCTATGCTCGCTATCTTGCAGCAAACAATATGTACTCGCACGCAATTGTAGCTTATAAGCAGGCAGCAGCAGTTTTTAATGACCCTCGAATTGATGAAGAAATAGTAAATAGCTATGTTTCGGAAGCAAAATACTACACTAATCTACATGAGTACGAGAAAGCCCTTATAAGTATGGAATCCGCTATGGCAATGGGTGGGCAAAGGCTGGAGTTCATTCTCGAAACTGTGAATATATTCAAGCTTGAGAAAGAGTATCGGCAGGGGATAGCTTACCTCGAAAAATTCAAGGCTAATGATACAAAAGAGATACAAAATCAGCTAATCTCGCTATATTACTTAAACAATAATTATGCAAAAGTCCTGTCCCTTAGCAACGCCTATATCAACAAATTTCAAACGGACTCCAACATACTGCAATACCTTGCATGGGCAAATGAGAATCTGGGTAGTTATGATGCTGCATTGGCAAACATGCGCGAGTTGTTAACAATTGAGGATAGCTTTCAAAGCAATGTAAAAATAGCAGAGCTACTGATTCTTGCCAACAGGAATGATGAAGCTTTAACTCTGCTACAGCGATTGTTAAACCGATTTAAGGAACAAAATCTGGATGTGGTTTATAAGCTTTTGGGAGATATCTATTTCTCATCCGGCAATTTTGCATATGCTGAAGATTATTATAGCAATGCTGTACGCCAGAATCCCGGTAAGGCAGAAAATTATTACTGCCTTGCCAGAGCTTATAGCGAAAGCCGAAAGAGCAATGAGGCTTTAATGAACTTTGCAAAAGCCTGGGAGCTGAACTCAGAAGAAGTACAATATGGATTTGCCTATGCGGAAGCATTGAAAAAAGCAAACCGCTTTTCGGATGCTTTATCAGTATTGAATGATGCTAATCAGTTTATTAAAAGTGATGCTTCTACTACTTCTTTCCATGAGCTGTATGCGGATTTGTTGACAATTGAGCAGCGATATGACGATGCTTATCGCGAGCTGCAAATTGCTGTGAACTACGCCCCCAATAACTCTGTTCTGCAAGCCAAGTTGATTGATGCCACACAAGCAAGAGATTTTTACAACAAAAACAAACCGGAAGTGGAAATCAAAGCATATTTCTATCAAAAGCTTTATCCCTCTTTGCAGGAGTTTTACAAAACTCATCCGCTTGGAAGTGTTATTCTTTTTAACAATCGAAATGTCCCCATCCAGAATGTGAGAATCAGAGTATCTGCACCTCAGATAGCGGACAGAGCTTTTGAAACTACTATCCAAACCCTGCTTCCTAATCAGAATCATGTGGTTGATATCATTTTACCGATAAACTTAAACATCTTCACGTTATGCAAAGATGCCCCTACTACGATATCGACGGAATTGAAACTGGACTATAAGTGGGAAGGGACACCCGTCAGCATAACTAAAGAGCAAGTAAGTATAAATGCCATGTCTGCCTCTGCCATGGACTGGAATAACCGCAAACAGTTTGCCAGCTTCATAAATCCTGCTGACGAAATTATGCGTGATTTTGTAAGTACAAATGTGGTGCAGATGTTTTCTAAAGCCCCTGCCCGCCAGATGAATAAGAACCTCCAACGCGC
Source organism: Candidatus Cloacimonetes bacterium HGW-Cloacimonetes-3 (assembly GCA_002840645.1). Classification (GTDB taxonomy): domain Bacteria; phylum Cloacimonadota; class Cloacimonadia; order Cloacimonadales; family Cloacimonadaceae; genus Cloacimonas. The sequence goes on along the minus strand of PHBO01000013.1, from coordinate 30,230 downwards.
CATCCAAATCTGGAGCTTTTTACGCGCCAATGGGATTAGCTTTATATCGGATAACACATCAAGCAATGCATCGGATAGTAAATATGATTATGTCCAATACCCCTTCCAAACTTTAAACCGTAAATCCGGGGATTGCGAAGATCTGCTTGCCTTAATGGCTACGCTACTCTCTACAATCGGCGTTGATTGCGGGTTTATAGATTTCCCCGGACATGTTATGCTTGTCTTTGATTCAAGATTTAGCAAAGAAGAAGCTGCGGAAAGCGGGATTGACCTTAATCACTTAATATATGTAAACGAGAAATACTGGATACCCGTGGAAACAACGCAGCTGGGAAAAAGCAGCTTCTCTGAGAGCTGGCTCTACGCGATCCGCTTTTATGACAAAATGTTGGATCAAGGCATCTATCCCGATTTGATTGAGTTTGCTGATGCTCACAAGCTATACCCTCCTGCCAATTATAGCGATATCGTACAGTACAACCAATTCGGTAAAAACAACGAAACCCTTGCCTTATATAATAGTGATGTGGAGAATATATCTATTATGGGGCAGCTATCTCGCGAAGAGGAATACCGCCAAACGATAGCGAAATATCCAAACAACATCTCTGTTGTAAATCAATATGCTATCTGGGCGGTACAAAACAACAAATTTGAAGTTGCTATAAACCTGTGGGAAGGTGTCTTGAAGAAAGACCCTAACAACTTATCCGCTTATGTGAATTTGGGTAATCTCTACTACGAAACAGGTCAATTTAACAAAGCCAGAGACCAATACCAAAACGCACTCAGAAACACACAGGAACCAGATTTGGTATTACGCAATCTCTGTATTTTGGAATACCGCCAAGGCAATATAAAGAAAGCAAAAGAGTATTTTAACCAACTAAAGGATCGTAATATAATAAAGAACCTCGATGTTAAAATATTCTCAGACTTGCTAAACTAAGGGGAATAAAATGAATAGGCTTATTTTAATCATCTCCGTGTGCTTTATTAGCATTCATCTTGGAGCTGCACAAGTGGGGAAAATCCGCTTTATCCTTGGAGAAGTGCAGTACAGGGCAAATCAGAACCAACCTTACAAATTTGCCTCTTTGGGCTTACCCATTTCTGAAGATGGATTTCTAAAGACAGGTCCAGATTCTTCTGTGGAAGTGCAATGGTCTGAAGGAGGTACATCAACTGTCCCTGCTAACAGACAGGTTGGCGTACGTAAACTTTTGGATGAAGCATCTTCCAAGCAGAATTGGAAAAACAAATTAGAGAACAAAGTAGGAAATCTCAAACTACAAAACAAGCGCCGCGCATCAAGCACTGCGGGAATAAGACGTGAAGAAGCTGATGTCAGCAGAGATAGCCTTCTTTTCTGGTATATTGAGGAACTACAGGAAATTTCTGAAGCAATATCACTTTATGAAACCAAGCAATATACTAAAGCCATACCGCTCTTCGAGAAAGTGATTAATCAAGCTCCCCTAAAAAAGGATGCCGAGCTTTCTCATGCCTATTTGATTCTAATCTACGACTCATTGGGCGATGTGGTTAAGCTTAAAAAACATGTAACGTTATTGAAACAAGACTTCCCTGAAAGTACAACACTGGATAGCCTTCCCACTGACAAATAAAGTACTAATGCGTATACTTTTCCGCTATCTCCTGATTGTCGTTGGGGTATTACTTGGGTCTTTTCTACTCTTGCACATGCCCATATCAAAACAATTGCTAAGAATAGCCGACTTAAGGATTTATGATACCCTCGTAGATTTCGGGAACGCACTATCCAATACGGACATACAAGGAGTGTACGATGATATCTGCATTGTGGATATCGACGAAAAGAGCATTTCCACACTTGGACAATATTCTACCTGGAAGTCCTTTCTATTTGCCGATCTGATTGATATATTGTCTGCAGATGAACCCATCGCCATCGGCATGGATGTATTCTTCACCGAAAACGATAGCATATCTGGGTATACAAGAAATCGGTTGAAGGATATTATGGGTATTCCTGAAACCAATGCTGATCAGATTATTGACCTGCTAAGTTCAGATGCTGTGCTCGCCAAATCAATCGAGCAGGCTGGTAATGTATATCTGGCAATGTATAACAGCGATGATAACACCCCCCAAAAGGACATTCCTTCCATCGTTAGCACTTGGGATTTACAACCGCTTAGTTACATCCCTTTAAACAATATACATCCCCCTATAGACAAATTTGCCAACGTTGCAGCTGGAGTAGGTTTCGCCCATATTATAGCTGATGAATCCGGTATTATCCACGACTACCCTTTGTTTCTTGGCTATAAGGATAATTTTTATCTTAACTTCAGCTTCCAGATGTGTCTCGACCTTTTGGGGGTTGACCGCATGGAAACTTCAGATGTCTGCAAATTGTACTCAGGTAAGAAGATAGTACGCAATATCCCTTTAAGCAGTGATGGTTTGTGTTACTTGAAATACTATGGCGCACAGGGCGCATTCAGATATATATCTTTCTCGGATGTTTTACTGCAACGTATTCAGCCAGGCTTCTTTAAAGATAGAATAGTGCTTATAGGCTCATCAGCATCAGGACTTAGAGATATAAAGAGCACTCCCCTTGATTCAAACTATCCCGGAGTAGAACTGCACGCCACCTTTATCCGCAACTTGCTGGAATCCACCCATATACGATGGCTAAATATCTGGTGGATATTAGTTATTGATGTATTGCTGCTCTTATTACTTGTACTTGTTATCCGAAAAGCAAAACCTCTGTTTTCGATAAGCATGTTTGTGCTATTCACTGCATTGTTGTTTCCAGTGTTTTATATCATGTATGTTTCATCTGGACTGTGCTTATCCTATTCTTCGATCTTGTTACCTTGGATTATTGGGTTTACAAGTATCTTCAGTGCTCAATCGCACTTTGCTACTGTAGAAAAGAAGAAAGTACGCAACGCCTTCGAGCATTATGTGTCCAGAGACGTAATCAGTCAGATTATGAAGGGATCGCAGAGCCTTTCTCCGGGTGGAGAAAAGAAAACTGTAAGCATTATGTTCGTGGATGTGCGTAATTTCACTTCTTACTGCGAGAAACTAAGTCCAGCAGAAATCACCGGCTTTATGAACCTATATTTTAATGAAGCTACAGAACTGATTGTTGCTAATCGCGGATTGCTGGATAAATACATCGGCGACGCGGTGCTTGCGCTTTATGGGGCACCTCTCCCCTATCCAGAGTTCGCCCTTAATGCAGTTAAGACTGCCTTGGAGATAAGAGATTTATCCTTCAGTTTAAAACGTGATTACTCTCAACATCCCGTCCTTAGTGATTTTCGCATTGGCATTGGTGTTGCAACCGGAGAAGTAATAGTAGGAAACATTGGTTCAGATAGCATCTTCAATTACACCGGTATTGGGGACAGAATGAACTTCTGCTCCCGTTTGGAAAGCCTAAACAAATACTATGGAACTTCTATTATCATAGATGAATGTACCTATCAGTTGGTTAAAGACCAGTTCTTATGTCGCAAACTGGACAGAGTAACCGTGAAAGGCAAAGAGATTGTTTCCGATATATTTGAAGTGATAGACTATCTAAATGCAAGCAATACAGATGAAAGCTCCAAAACCTGCTACCGCACCTACGAGACTGCTCTCGCTTTGATGCACTCAGGGCACCGATCAGAAGCAAAAGCACATTTTCTGGAAGCACTGAACTATAACAAAGATGATAAGCCCTGTTTGATTATGCTGGAAAGAATAGATATCATTGATTGGGACAAGTGGGATGGGGTTTGGCAGCATGATTGCAAGTAGCATAGTTCATGCAAACATAGCTCTATCAAATCTCTCTTATGCCTCAACATGTGAGTTTTGAGTGAGGTTTGATAGAGGATGCAAGCAAGGAAGAAGCAGAATTTGATTGACAGATTGAGTACCTTTCTGAAATTGCTTTAATGGCGTTTTGCTTTCTATATTATTATCTTTTCCGAATTTGAAGATGAGCAGGGATTATGCATAATTATTCTGTGAGCGAACCGGTCTTGGTGGTAGATATTGGCAACACAAATATTGTTTGTGCCATTTACCAGCAGGGCAATGCCGTTTGGACGTGCAGTCTACAATCACAAAGAGAACGTACTTCCGATGAATACTACAGTCTATTATCAGGTTTATTGAAAGATATCAACCTAAAGGATATCCCTTATGTAGCTTTGGGAAGTGTTGTTCCGGAGTTAGCCAGAATTTGGAAACACCTTATTACAAAATATGCAAAAGCTGTTATATATGAAATCAACGGACTAAGCCCCCTTGGGCTTACTTATAAATCCACTAATCCCGGAACGGTTGGCGCAGATTTGGTTGCTAACGCTTATGCCGTTTGGAAGAAGTATGAACACAACTCCATCGTGATTGATCTTGGTACTGCCACAACTATTCAAGTGGTAAGTTCCAAAGGGATATTCGAGGGAGCTATTATTGCTCCGGGGATAAAAACAGGAGCTTCCGGCTTGTGGGATAAAGCTGCTCAGCTATATGAACTGGAGTTGATACTCCCTCCAGCACTTCTGGGCAGAAATACACACGATGCAGTTCTTTCCGGAGTAATTCACGGACATGCTCTTATGCTGGAGGCTTTCATAAACAGACTAAAGCTACAATACTTCGATTATTCCCCGATACAAACTATTCTATGCGGTGGGCTTGCCACTTTGGTGCATCCGCTGATTGCTTCTATAGATATCATCGACAAGAGCCTTACCCTCGACGGTTTCTATATGGCTTTTAATCATTTGAGACAATCACAGAATCGCTAAGGTTGTATGCGTAGATTAACTCTTTTTGTTCTTATCTTGATAATCACTTCCATGCTTTACAGTGTTGCCGACGGTGATAATATGCCAACCTATAACCGAACTGCATATGCCCCTACCATTCGTCTTTACATAGATTCTTACTACCCCATTATCTTTAATCGGATTGATGTTTACAAATTCAACAAAGGCTTTAATGTGAATAAAGCCCGTCCATATGAAATCACCGCTTTTGCACCTACATATAAAGAAAGAATTGATTTTAAAGCTCAAAGGGTTTGGCTTAGTTTTTACATTGGGGATTTGAAGATTACAAACGATGTGTCCGTCAGTTTCGATAATTACTTTCTCGGCGTCCAGAACAAAGTTTTCCGTAAGTCTTTATTAGCCAACCAGAAAACAGCCTCCGCACAGACACAGGTAAGCAGTTCCGGTTTAATTAAAGAGTTCGTTTTGGATATCCCTGCTATAGCTATTCCCAAAGCAGTTCAGAGAGTACTTGGGAGCAAGGCTGGAAGGCTTAATCTTGATGGTACGCAAAAGCTAACCTTTCAAGGAAGTAGCACAAAACGTAAGCAAATACCTATCTACGAAACGCAACAAGGTGCTACTTTTGATCTTAAAATGGAGCAGGAAACAAACCTGCGCTTAACAGGCACAATCGGCGAAAAGATTGCTGTAAATCTGAAGTATAATTCGAAGCAGGACGAGCAGATATTTGATGCCAACAACGTAAATGTTAAGTACACCGGTGATGAAGATGAGTTTGTAAAGAGTATCGAAGGTGGAAACATCAGCCTCTCCTTATCTGGTTCGCGTTATGTAAGCTATTCTACCAGCTCTCAAGGTTTGTTTGGCATCTCATCCAAGTTCAAGTATAAAAACTTGGATTTAAGCGTGATCGCAAGCAAAGAAGAAAGCCAAAAGAACACTCAGAGCTATATCGGGCAAAGTCAGGCAGATTCTACAAACGTGCGAAGCAGAGATTACTCAGCGCGTAATATGTATTATCTTACTAATCCATATAGATTATACCAAATCTATGCTCAGGGAGATGCCGGTATTCCAGATGGGTGGAAAAATAACGCTATCATCACTGATGCCAGCGGGGCATGGTTAATAGCTGCGCCGGATTCTTTACCGGCAAATGGCACAGTACGTTTGTTTTACGATGATGCAAATTCAACCAATAATATTGCCTCTGCTCCAGGTGATAGAATTTACTTCAGTCCAACCGACTCTTATGAGCCTTTCTATGATGAACTAATTGAAGGAACAGATTTTGTTACGGATTACTCTTCTGGTACGATAAACATTCTAAGGAGCATTGACAGGCTTGCTACCTTAGCTGTAAAATACACCAGAAGAGATGGTACAGAGGTGCCATATGTAAAACCAGAAGACCTAAATGATGGTCGTATCCACGCCTACGTTATCCGGCGAAGAAATCAGGAATATGCGCCAAATGATCCGAGCAACGTATGGCATTACCAAATGCGTAACGTGTATAACATGTACAAGACTAATATCAAGAATGAGGGATTTAGCCTCCAGATATACACTGAAAACGTTGACCGAACCCGTAATTTTAACTTGCCTGATAGCATCTCTACGCCTGGTTTTATTACCTATACAGACTATTTACGCATGGATAGTAATAGAGACGGTCTGATTAACGGTGACGATACTACCGTCAATCTCTCCAGCGGCTTAGTGATAATGCCTTTTATTGAGCCTTTTAAGCCCCTTGGAGATGGAATTGTTTATCAGGAAGAAAACGAGAGCATTAACTATCAGGATATTAGCTTTTACATAGGTATTAAGGGAAAGATCGGTCGCGATGCAATTGAACTCGCCCAAGGAGGTATACTTAAGGGGAGTGTGAAAGTACGCGTTAACGGAAATGAACAGCGGGAGAGTATTGACTATATTGTTGATTATGACTTCGGTAGGATCACCTTTTTAACTCCCGCAGGTAAAGATCCTGATTCCAGAATTGAGATAGATTTTGAATTCCGCAGCGCTTTCGAGGTGGCGAGAAAAACACTCGCAGGTATCAGAGCAGATTGGCAAGTTACAGATTATGCCAAGCTTGGCGGGACAATGGTTTATCGTAGTGAGAATGTGTCAGATAAGCGTCCCAGAATCGGGAATGAGAATATCGAAATGTGGATGGGTAATGTGGATGGTTCTTTAACATTCAAACCCGCATTTATGACTAAATGGATTAACGCTCTACCCCTTGTACATACTACAGCCCAATCACTGGTAAGTTTATCCGGAGAAGTTGCATTCACTTTACCAAACATTTATGGAGACCCAAAGGATAAAAAGAAAGAATCCTATGTGGATGATATGGAATCTATCATAGATTCCTACCCTCTGGGAGTAACTTTTTCCTCATGGTCTAAGGCAAGCAAACCTTACGGAACTCCTCTATCTAAAGGGAGAATAAACTGGTATAATCCCAAAAATGTCCGCAGAGAGATGATTGAAGATGCTCAAACCCTAACAGATAAAGAAAGAACAGAAACAGTTACAGTTCTGGCTTTGAAGGCTTTCCGCAATAACCTCAATATGCCTGGGGCTTCTACCCATAGCTGGGCAGGAGTTATGAAATACTTGGGAAACCAACTGGACTTCTCACAAAAGAAATATATAGAAGTGTTACTTAAGCTTGAAAATCCTTCTGCGAATGTAAATCTTCATATAGACTTTGGCGACATCTCAGAAGACTTTTACACAGAGTTTGGGGGATACAATGTGCTTAACAGTGAGGATAAAAACAGGGATGGAGTTCTTACCCTTGATGAAGATATCGGCTTGGATGGAATAGAACATGGACAGCCGGGTGCTGATCCTAATGATCTTGCTGATAGCAATATAGACCAATATGATGATTACCCCAGAATTAATGGAACAGAAGGTAATCGCATTCTTGATACTGAGGACTTGGATGGCAATGGAGTAGTAAACACTCTTGAGCGATATTTCAGTTACTCTTTTTCTATTAGTGATTCCACCTCCAGTTTGATAGAAAACACAAACAATTTCGGTTGGAGACTATACCGAATACCTGTTACAGACCCTGCTTTCTACAATGTAGTAAGTGCTTCAGGTACTAACGTGAAACCGAGTTTAAAAAAGATATCATACGCACGCATTTGGGTTGAAACAGATCAAGATGCAAGAGTCCTAATTGCTGATCTCTCCCTTATCGGTAACAAATGGCAGGATTTTTACATTCGCAACTTCCAGAACCGCATTTTAAGCGAATCTGTGCTGAACTCTCAGGGTACCACCTACCTCTCGGGAATTGTTAATAATCAAAAGAATCGTAGTCATTATAGATCTCCGCTTGGGACAGTTAGTATCGAAGATGATAGAGAAACATCAGAATCGTCACTAAGCTTAAGTCTTACCAGGCTGAACAAGGGTCAGCAGTGTTTACTCCGCCAACGCATGTTTGATCCCTATAACCTGCTATCCTACAATAGTCTTAGATTCTGGGTTTACCCTGAAGGTGACAGTAATCCTGCAAATACTAATCCCGATTCTTTGGATATAATTTTCAGGATAGGTGCAGACTCGCTAAACTACTACCAGGTACGCCACCGTGTTCCAGTGCGTCCATATAATAGCACAATGAGCGTAAATAATTGGATAGAGATAGACTACTTGCTTCAAGATATGATTGCACTGAAGCTGCAAAACCCTGATGCTCTTGCTGATTCCTTAGTAGCTGATAATAAGGTATATTATTACAAAGGAAGGCCTACCTTGACCAACATCAGGGACATCTATCTTGGGGTTTATAACCCACATGATCACAATTATGTGCCCTATACAGGTACCGTATATTTTAACGACATGAGAGTGGTTGATCCATATCAGGATTTAGGGGTAGCAAGTAGAATAAGTCTGAACACCTCTCTTGCAGATTTGGCTACTTTAAACATAGATTACGAAGATAAAAGCGAGAATTTTAACCCGGTGATACAGCGAGGAAGGCAAAACACATATACGCGAACGCAATCATTTAACATAACCAATAAAGTCTTCCTAAGTAAATTCCTACCCACTTCCTGGAATCTTGACATGCCTCTTTCTCTATCAAGAAATTACACTCTTGGTATCCCCCGTTATCGTGCCAATTCGGATCTTCTAAGAAAGAACATAGATAACGATCAGGAAAGGGAACGTGAGAAGAATGAGAGCTTGATGTACAGTGCAGATTTTGGCTTAAGCCAAAGAACTGCCCCAAAAAACAAAATCCTTCTCTACACTCTTTACCGCACCTCTATTAGTGCAAGATACGAGAATTCCCTTCGTTATGCACCCACGACAGTGGATACGACCCTAAGCTATCGTGGTACCCTCAATTATAACTTGAGCTTACCTTCCAATGCCACCAGCCTTGCTATATATAAAAATTATCGGCTTGGTTACTTGCCCAATACATGGAACAACAGCTTTACCTATAATAACACGCAACCAAAAGGGTGGAACTGGGAAAAGAGAGATACATTGTCAACTTGGTATCCAAGAGCACAGACACTCGCATCAAGGTTGCTGACGACAGATAATAATGTAAGCTGGGCTGTACTTAGTGATTTGACCGCTACTGCACGTTATAACACCAAACGAGATTTTCTTCAGAAGAAATATGTGAATAACGTAAATATTGGGAAGATGAACGAGTTTGTTCAAGACTTGGGCTTAAACTTCACTCCGAATTATCTACCACAGATATTTACTGTAAACGCCTCGGTTACTGCCAGATTTTCTGATACTCAACGTAAATACTATGAAAACGGACCAAATGGGCAGGTCGAAGTATTCCAAAGTGATGGGAACACAAACCGAGGAATAAGGGTTAGCGCATCTCTTCAAAACTCTTCCCTTCTGAGTGCGTGGGCACAAAAATTAAAAAGTCGCAGACCACGCCCAACAGAAGAAACCGAGGTTAAACCTAAAGATGGCAATTCTACCTCAGCTAATCCTGTGCTTCCTGACACTTTTGAAGAGCTTAAGAAGCTGGAAGACCAACGCAGAATTGATGAGGAAAAGAAAAACAGCGGTTACAAGTTTAGCGATGAGGAATTAAAAGCCCAGGAAAAGCTGTTAGCCGAGCAAGAGCAAATCATGAAGGATAACAACATCTCTGAAGAAGAGATGAAGGCATTTGCAGAAAAACAGCAATACTTAGATGAAAAGAACAAATCAGCAGCTAATGTTGAAAACACCTATATGAGCACTGAGGGCGAAAGCGAAGAAAAGAAAGAAATGGATGACTCTGATCTTGGAGAAGAAACTAAGGTAACCGATACTCAACCCGACATACCTAAAACTGTATCAAAACCAAAGTCAGCCGGTTTTGGGCTTACATATGGTGTTGTTAGCACTCTTGCACGACTTAAAAACATAACCACCTCATACCAAAATGGCTATGTTATGAATTATACCCGTAAAACTGAGTCTCTCCCATTTGCATTCCAGATTGGCTTACCACACAGTGTTCCCACTGACTTTTTGGATGCCACTACAGATGACAATACCATTACATTCGGTTCTGGTTTAACCATTTCACGCAATATTGACAGTGTTTTAAACTACTCTTACACTACGAATAAACGTTTTGCAAGTGCCAGTAGCCAGTCCATCGGATACACATTTCCGGATGTGACGCTCACATTAATGAATTTTGAATCTTGGTTTGGAATGCAAAAGTATATTTCGGGAACGAGAATTAATACCGGATTCCAGAACACAGTAAGGAAAAACGGTGATGTAGATTGGGTGAAGCCAAAACAGGAAACAAACACAGTGGCATTTAACCCCGTGATTGGTTTTAGTGGAAGCATTATCCGGGCAATAAACACTAATCTTAGCTTCTCAATGACTCGCACCGAGAATATTACAGATATGGATAGCTATCAGATAATAAAGACAAGCAATAGTAAAACCATGAACGGCAATATCTCGTATAGTTTCAGATCAGGAAGAGGTTTCACCATACCTTTCACCAAGCGAAAAATCCACATTAATAATGAACTAAGCTCCAGCCTTGCCATAGCATACGATAAAAGCTTTGATGAAACCCAGGGAAGAGAAACCTCTCAGGTTGATCGCAGCACCACACGGCTTGCATTTACTCCGGGAGCTACGTACCAGTTTGACCAGAACATCCGGGGTGGATTAACAAGCAGTTATGAGATAACTACCGATAAGAAACGTGATGACGCCACCAGGATGTTTAGCCTTGGTATATGGGTGGAAGTGAATCTATAATTGATAAATTGAATATGGAGAATTGAGAATGCAGTCACTTGCTTAATTCTCCATTTTCAAATAGTTTATCCAAAGCCCAATTCCTTCAATGCGTTGCTTTTCTTTCTCCAGTTTGGGTTTATTTTTACCCATAGATGTATTTGAACTTCCATCTGAATAAATCTGGATAAGTCTCTTTCAGCATACTCACGTATCCGTTTCAGGTTCTCACCGTTCTTACCGATGATTATTGGTTTCTGGCTTTGTCTTTCCAGCCAGATAACAGCATCTATTACCACTTTGTCCGGAGCTTCTGTATATCTTTCAATAATGACAGCTGTAGCATAGGGTATTTCCTGCTCAAACTGGTGGAAGATTGCCTCTCTGATTGTCTCTTTGGCAAAGAAGCGCATGGGCAAATCTGAGAGTTGGTCTTCTTCATAATAAGGTTCATGGTATGGAGTAAATCGCTTTATAGCTTCAATTAGCTCAGGAACATTCTCGCCGCTTCTTGCTGATATCATGATGCTTTCCGTAATGGAATCAGGCAAATGACTTTGCAAAACTTCCAGGTTAGCATCAGGGCATAAGTCCAATTTGTTAAACACAGCCAGTTGTGGATTCTTAAGATATTTTAAGCGTTGCAGAACTTCTGTATCAAACTCACTCGGAAAGCCTGATATCTGCGCCAGAAAGATTATCAGATCCACATCCTTAAAGGCGTCATTCCATATCCGCATCATCTTTTCCTGCATCTCATACCGCGGTTTAAGATAGCCGGGAGTATCCACAAACACAATCTGATGGTTAGGAGTATTCCAGATACCCTTGATAGCATAGCGGGTAGTCTGTGGCTTGGCTGAGGTGATGGATATCTTCTCACCCAAAATGAGATTCATCAGTGTGGATTTACCTGTATTGGGTTTGCCGATTATGGCAACGAAGCCGCTTTTAAAATCTGCTGGTATGATCATTATATATCTCCTGTAAAAAATAGGGGTGGATTCACCACCCCATAACTGTAATATTTATGCAAGCATCACTTACATTTCATTTAGAACATCAGTAATTATCTGCACACATTCCATAAGCTGCGCTTCAGTGATAACCAAGGGCGGAGCTAAACGAATGATGTGTCTGTGAGTGGGCTTGCACAGGATACCGTTTTCTTTCAGCTTTAAACAGACGTCCCAAGCTTCATTTCCGTCTTTGGGTTCCACTATTATAGCATTCAACAAGCCTTTTCCGCGCACTACTTTTAGCATCGGGTGTTTAATTGCACGCAGGGCTGCACGGAATTTCTTGCCAAGCTCGAAAGCATGCTCTGCAAGCTTTTCTTCTTTTATCACTTCGAGTGCTGCCTTTGCCACGGCGCAAGCAAGCGGGAATCCGCCATAGGTGCTGCCATGTTGTCCCGGCTTAATCTGTAACATAATGTCTCTATCGGCAAGCACTGCAGAAGCGGGTAACACACCGCCGGTAAGAGCCTTGCCAAGGATCAACATATCGGGACGTACATTTTCGTAATCGCATGCAAGCAGCTTGCCTGTTCGGGCTAAACCGGTCTGGATTTCGTCCGCTACAAAGAGTACATTATGCTCCTTACAGAGGTTAAAACAATCTTTTAAATAGCCATCATGCGGCACAAATACACCTGCTTCACCCTGTATCGGTTCCACAATGAATGCCGCCACGTTCTTGCCATGCTTCTCCAAATACACTTTCAGCGCATCAGAATCGTCGTATGCTACTCTAACTATCCCAGGGGTAAAGGGACCAAAGCCCTCGTAACAATCCGGATCGGAAGAAGCTGAGACTATTGATATTGTACGCCCGTGGAAGTTATTCTCGGCAAAGATGAGAATGGCTCGATCCGGTTCTACACCTTTAACGTTATATGCCCACTTACGGGCAAGCTTCATGGCTGTTTCCACTGCTTCTGCACCGCTATTCATTGCCAGAACCATATCGTAACCAAAGAACTCAGTGATGTATTTCTCGTATTCGCCAAGCTTGTTATTGAAGAATGCACGCGACGTGAGGGTAAGCTCTTTTGCCTGATCTATCAACGCCTGGATAATCTTCGGATGGCAATGCCCCTGGTTCACAGCGGAATATGCGGACAGGAAGTCATAATATCGGTTTCCTTCCGGATCCCATAAGAACACGCCTTCACCTTTCGCCAGCACAACCGGCAGCGGGTGATAGTTATGTGCTCCATATTTTTCTTCCAGTTCGATCGATTCCCGGGAGCTGATGCTACCGTATTTCAAATTCTCGGACATGATTCCTCCATGTTCTTATATTAGTATTATGGCTTAACCTCTTATTTGAAAAGAGCTTTTGTGTCAAGTGGAACTTAACCGCTGCTGCTATGCTTCAGTTTCCGTACAATTATGAAAACAAAACTGAATGATACAACCGTGGTTATCGCATCGGCAGCGGGCATGGCAAAGACAAGCCCCTTAAAACCATAAAGATGGTTTAACAAGTAGATAAAGGGAATATACACTAATCCTTGGCGAGATAATGCAACAATAAGTGCAGGAAGTGCTTTACCCATGGCTTGCAAACTTGCCATCAGGATCATTCCGATAGCTGCAAAGGGAATTGCATACACATAAGCATCCAGTATCACCATTCCGATATCCATTATCTGGGGGTCTTTGATAAAAGCAGAGATTAAAACACGGGGGAAAAGGGCAAAGAGAGCTGTGAAAAACACTCCCAAACTCATACTGATGGCTATCGAGTTGATGATCGCCTTTTTCATGCGTGCATAATTTCTCGCCCCGTAATTAAAACCTATCAATGCTTGTACACCAATTGAAATACCAATGAACACAAAAATAGGGATAGATAATACACGGGAAGCTACACCCAGTGCTGCAATGCTGTGATCTCCATAGGGAGAGGCAAGTTTGAAAGATATGGTGTTCCCTATGCCCATCATGATTTGGCTAAGTGAAGCAGGTATGCCTATGAACAGTATCTCTTTATAGCAGTTCCAGCGCAAGTGTAAGTACTTCCTCGAAGGAGCTGCAAGGCTCTTTTTTCTTAGATAATAGCTAAGGTAATAGCTCATTCCCATTGCCTGGCCTATAACTGTGGCAACGGCAGCTCCGGTAACTCCCATGTGAAACACGAAAATAAACAGCGGATCAAGAAGTATATTAGCACCGGTGCCGATAAATAAACCATTCATGGCTTCCCGCGCTGCACCCTCCGCTCTTAATAGTTGAACCAGTGTAAACTGCAACATCACAAATGGAGAACCAAGAAGTATGATAAATATATAGCGAGATGCATACTTACCTGTTTCTGCACTTGCCCCCACAGATTGAAGAAATTGGGGTATCAATATAATGCCGGCGATCCCAAGTAAGATAGAAACAACTCCAGAGCTAAATATTGCCGTGGATGTTGTCTCTCTTGCCGCAGCAAAATCCTTTTCCCCAAGTAAGCGAGAGAGATAGCTGCCACCACCGGTTCCAAAGATACCAGATATTGCCATCTGGAAGATGAAAAGTGGCAAAGATATCGATACTGCAGCCATTTGATATGGATCGTTCAGCTTCCCAATAAAAAAAGTATCGGTAAGATTGTAGAGGACATTAATCAACATGCTCAAAACACTTGGCAATGCTAAGAAAACTATCGCCTTGGGAATAGGTAGCTTCTCCAATATGTCTATTCTGCTATGTTTCATGATCCTCTATTCTATTAAAATTTGATAACCGCATTGCTTTTTAACAGCCTTTATTTGTCAAGCAGCTCTTATCGGAGCTTGTTCAGATATCTGGCTCGCATCTGGTTTGGGGTCTTATACTTGCTATCTCCAATTACCATAGCATTACGCATGAATTACGCATACGATCCGTAATTCATGCGTAATTCATTAGTAATTCAAGCAAGGAGGAAGAAACGATACAAGCTTATTGATCTCAATGAGTAAGCAATAATAAGCCTCAAAAATGCTGCATTTAATAGCAGCTAAGCTTATCTACAGCCTCAGCAAGAGGTAATACTTCAAGTTTAAGATTGTTTATATATCTGAGGATATCTGCAAACTCACTTAAGGGGCAATTGTCTTGAGCATAATCTTCATTTTCACCGCCATCAATTCTGTGGAAACCGAGTACGATTAAACTCTCTCGATTGGCAATACCTCGTCTGATGCGCTCTATTACTATTGAAGCAGACCATCCGCTCTGAAATGTAAAATAGCCCAAACTGTGCCTGTCAACAGGATCGTACATGGCAAAATCACTACTGCCGCGGACGTTCTTGTAAAAGTGAGTTATTATCGGATAGTATTCCTGCGGGCAGTTACCACTGGGAATAGCAAAAGACCTTGGATTAACACCAAGATCACTGAGATTAACATAGTCTGCGCCGATAGCTGTCTCTGCTTCCTGATAACTTAACTCTGCGAGATGCTCGTGGTTCAAAGAGTGCCCGCCTATTTCCCAATTGTACTCATTGAATAAAGATGTTACATCTCTCTGCGAAAGCATGCCAACTCTTCCTAATCTATGGGAATTTACAAAGCAGCTACCACGATAACCATAGATAGACATTAGCGGTAATGCTTTGCTATACACGTTGGCATGTTGATCATCGAAGGTAATACTGATAATCGGCAAAGGAGGCGGTTCCTGTTGCAACATCTTACATGAAGTTACAAACAGCAATGCTGCAAGCAGAATTAGTATATTTAGCTGCCTAAATCCCATACTTAAGCTCTGCTTGGATACCTACATAATGTTTACTGGAGATATTGTTGTTTTCTTCCCAGCGGTAAATGATACCAAGCCGCTGTTCTTTGGTAAAACGCCACTCTCCTAAAACATGATAGCTATTGGAAGCATCGTGCCCAAGTAAATCTATGCATAATCCGGCAGTAAGCGATAGTTGTTTAATATCGTGGCTGAAGGAGGATTGAAGCTGCTTCAGCATCAAGCCACTTTGCTCCAGCTCTTCTGAGATTGCGGAAAGATAAAGGTAATTAATGGGACTTGGGTTTATTCCCAATTCCACTTGGGTAAAAGTGCTTATGTGCTCATGGGTACGATCCCGGGATGGATAATAGCTGATTGCCAATTCCGAATTCAGTTTTACTATCGATGAAATACTCATAAGTTTCACAGCAGATATAGCAACCGGTGTACGCCAATGTGAATCCATTGCCCTTGCCTCGGAAGAGAAGGATAATAAAAGCGAATCACCGGGCTTACCCAATGTAGCCGCCAGAGATACCATTGCTTGGTTCTGAACATTGCCTCCCGCGCCAAGAGTAATGTTATTATCATTCTGTTCATAGCTTACTCCTACTCCATTAAAACGGCTATCTTGATGCAGAAACTCATTATCGGTAGGAGATATTACGGCATAAGGATTAAGAGAGTTAATCCTGCCGTATCCAATAGGTTTGGATGCAGCCGCAACAGACCAATTATTGCTGCTGTAGGTCAACTGAATCTCATTCAGTTCAAGATAGTTTTTCAGAAAGTCTGCCCGGTTGTTCATCTTTAGCATCAGCCGAACTTGCTTGTAATCTACAGAATCTACCTCTATACCTATGCGATAGTATTCGTTCCAGGAGATGTCCTTATTTGTTTGTGCTTTTATATAGTAGCCACTGTTTAATGAATCCCAGGTAAATATCACAGGAAGCTCGATGGAAAAGGCGGGTGCCAAGAAGATAAGAAGCAGGAAAGTAAGTGCGAGTAGTTTGTTTACATGATTTCCGGCTACCTGTAAAGACTTACCAGCCATCAGCTTATCTGCTGATGAGATCAGATTCTTCTTTATCAACATAGTCCTTATACAGTTGGATCAACAGCTACTCCGGCATGAAGAATTCCACGGATTTGCACACTCACTGCTTCAATATCCAAATTCGAATCACTTGCAAGCCATTGCCAAATGATAACATCCATAGCACCTACCAACAACAAAGCAAACGCTTGTGGGTCAATTGCGCGAATCCTTCCGCTATCGATTGCAACCTTAGTAGTATTAGCTACATAATCCAAATACTTCTGCATAGGATTGTATCCGGGATTTCTTCTGGAAAAGCTCTCGCTCTGTCTAACCTCAACGGTAATGAATCTGGCAATATACGGCTTTTCGTTCACCAATGCGATGTGATGCATGAAGAAGCCATACAAACGTTCTATTGGGTCCTGTATGTCAGCCGTTTTTTTGATGATTGTATTGATCTCATTACTGATAACTTCATTCATGCAACGCTGTAACAGATCATCTTTACTGTCGAAATATACATATACTGTGCCAAGCGCAACTCTTGCTTTTTTTGCTACATCAGCGATGGTGGCAGAATTTGAACCCTTTTGGGCAAATACTTCTATGGCAGCATTTAATAGCATGTCTCTTTTATTCACCCGACCGGCTTTGCGGTGTAGTTTACCTGTGCTTTTCATTATTCCTCTATATGTCTGTTAAGTTTCGTTGCGCAAAGCTCTTTATTGCCAAATCTTTGTCAATCCCTTTTTTGGTAGAACAACTTATTTGAGTTGATTACGTAATTTCATTTGACATAAATGAGGGATTCATATTTCAAGAATTATAATTAGAACGAGGTGAGAAATGCCAAAAACGAGAATACTGCTTGGAGTTACAGGCGGAATTGCTGCTTTCAAAGCCATAGATTTAGCCAGCAAATTGTACAAGCTTGGCTATGAAGTGAAATGCGTGCTTACAGAAAACGCCCTGCAATTTGTACGTCCTGCCAGCTTTGCGGCAATTACGCATAATTCCATTCACCTCAATATGTTCAATGATCCTGATCCCATTGTGCATATCAGCCTTGCTGATTGGGCTGACATAATTGTGGTTGCACCTGCAACTGCCAACATCATTGCTAAGGCGGCACACGGGATCGGAGATGATCTGTTATCTACCATTTTTCTGGCACATACGAAGCCCATTCTATTTGTACCTGCGATGAATGTGCATATGTTGGAATCTGCTCCCACGCAAGATAATTTAACTATTTTAAAACACCGCAAGCACCATATCCTGCAGCCAAGCTCCGGTATGCTTGCCTGCGGATATGAAGGTCAGGGAAAATACCCACCTAACGAAGAAATAGTTGCAGCCATAAACACATTTCTGAACTATCAAAATGATCTTAGCGGAACTAAGGTATTAATCACTGCCGGAGCTACGATAGAAGCTATTGATCCTATGCGGTTTATCAGTAACCGCTCTTCCGGGAAAATGGGTTTGGCTTTAGCGAGGGCATTGGCTTTGCGTGGTGCTGAGGTGTGTTTAGTTTATGGGCATATCGAAGCTACTATCCCCCACTACCTTACAGAAACCATTTTCGCAGAGAGCGCTGATAGCATGAGGGAAGCGGTGCTAAGCAGATACAAAGATGTGGATTGGATAATCAAATGCGCTGCTGTTGCGGATTACAAGCCTCTAACAGCTTCTACCTCCAAACTCCCCAAGTGTGAACTAAACTGCATCGATCTTATCTCTACTCCTGATATCCTACAAGAACTTGGTACTCTTAAGTTGCCGCATCAGAAACTGATTGGTTTCGCTGCACAAACGGATGATTTGCTGGATAAAGCTCTGGATAAATACAAACGCAAGAACCTTGATATGATTTGCGTGAACAATATTGAAGTAGCGGGTTCTGATGACAGCGAAATCACCTTGATTGGTAAGCTCCCAGGACAAGCAAGTTTGCCCGAAGCCCCGGAGTTAAGTTACCTCACAATAAATGGCAACAAATTCAGCCTTGCACATAGAATAGTGGACAATGTAAAGACCTTATGAAGTTAATGCTGATTACAGGTGCTAACGGTCAAATTGGCAGCTTTCTTGCCCATTCCTATCATAGCGAAGGATACCTGCTTGTACTCTTATTTCATAAGCGAAATGACCGCTTAAAGAGCTTTGAAAATGATAGTCAGTGTTATCTGGAAGCAGTTGATTTAACTGATTTCAATGCAGTGCAAAATGCTGTTACTAAAGCCTCTCTGCATTTCGGGCAATCTCCTGAGATAACTATTCATTGTGCAGCAAACAGAAGCTATGATGCAAAAGAACTGGCATATAGCGAACCGGAAGTATTCAATAAAGTGCTTGGCACTAACATCTTTAGTGCATACAACGTCCTTAGAGCCTCCATGCCTGCGATGCTGGATAGGCAATATGGTCGTATCGTTATGTTTGGTAGCGAGGTTAGCCGTACGGGGCTTAAGAAAGGTAGTGCATATGCAGCAGCCAAAGCAGCAATTGTCAGCATGGTGCAAAGCATCGCTTTGGAAACTATCGGGACAAATGTAACTATAAATGCCATCTCTCCCGCACCTGTAGATACCAACTTAGAAGAAGATTATAAGGGCGATTATCTTGAGTTTCGCCGCAGCTATTTTGCTAACTACCTGAAAAACCACCCCGGTGCTAAACTTATAGATAAAGCAGAGATTAAGCAGGTAGTGGATTTACTTATTTCTTCAGCGCTTCACAACCTAAGCGGTCAGGAGATATTCTTAACAGGAGGTTCATTTTGATTAACATTCGTTTATTTCTGGTTCTCGCCTTGTGCATGCTAATTACACATGTAATAGCAGTTCCCTTTATGGATGGTGAGAAGCTTACTTTTGATGCAAAATATGGAATAATTAAGGCTGCCGAAGCTACCATGGAAGCCAATACTTCCACTTACCAAGGTAAGCCTGTATGGCGCTTATCCACTAATGCTAAAACTCACAGTTTTTTCGACAAAGTATTCAAAGTGAGAGATAAGGTAGAATCATGGTGGGACAAGGAAACTCATTTACCATACAAGTTCTCAAAGAACTTACAGGAAGGCAATTACAAACAGCATCGCGTTCATATCTATGATCACGATGCCAAAAGCACAACTTACCAAAGATGGGATTTTAAAAAAAACAGGTTTGATAACACAGTTATGGATATACCCGGCGACACGCAAGACATCCTCAGTGCGTTTTATGCTGTACGTGAAATGCAATTGGTGGTAGGCAAATCTGTTTACTTAAATATCACTGCCGATGGAAGGGTAATGCGAACTGAAGTCGTGGTGCATCGCCGGGAGAAAGAAAACACTATCTTTGGAAAGGTGGATTGCTTGGTGATAGAGCCCAAGCTCCGAGGAGATGCTGTTTTTAAACAAAGTGGCAGAATCCTTATCTGGCTAACAGATGATGAGTACAAAATACCGGTTCGGATGGAGAGCAAAATCACCATCGGGAGCTTTGTAGCGATCCTTAGTAGCGCATCTCAGGTTCCCTTAAAGATTAAGTGATGACCCCGGATTTACTTAAGCTTGCCTCCTATGATTACCCGCTCCCCAAAGAGCTTATTGCTCAGCACCCTACTGCTGAGCGTAGAGAATCACGTCTCATGCATGTACAGCGCAAATCCGCCATTGTACAGCATCGCAAGTTTAGCGATATTCTGCAATTGCTTAATGCCGGAGATGTTTTAGTAATAAACAGTAGCAAAGTATTCCCGGCACGCCTGTTTGCCACCAAAGAGAACGGTAGCACGATAGAAGTGCTGCTACTGCACCAGATCGAAGAGCAGCTCTGGAAGTGCATGGTATCCCCAGGAAAAAGGCTAAAAACAGCACAGTGGCTACAGTTTTCAGATAGTCTAAGAGCATATGTAAGCCCTGGTGATAGCGAAGGCTTGCGGGAAATTCGCTTCGAAAGCGACCTTCCCTTTTGGGATGAAATCTATCGTATCGGGCACATTCCGCTTCCCCCCTACATTGTGCGTAATGACAATGTGCTTGATCACGAACGTTATCAGACGGTTTATGCTAAAGAGCTTGGGTCTGTTGCTGCTCCCACAGCAGGGCTGCATTTTGATGCTGAACTTATAAAAGCACTTGCGAACAAAGGGATCATTATTGCCGAAGTAGTTTTACATGTAGGTATCGGCACTTTTCGTCCGGTTAAGGCGGACATAATTACCGATCATGTAATGCATGCAGAGCTTGCCACCATATCTGAAAGCAGTGCCAGGCAGATTCAACTTGCCAAGGACGAACATCGCAGGGTTGTGTGCGTAGGCACTACCAGCGCTAGAAGCGTGGAAAGCTTCTGGAGCGATGGAATTATGCAAAGCGGTTCTAAATGGACTGATATTTTCATTTATCCCGGTGTGGATTTCAATGTCGTGGATGCCATGATCACGAACTTTCATTTACCCCAGTCCACCTTGCTAATGATGATCTCCGCATTGGGGGGTTACGAGCTTATAATGCATGCCTATAGTGAAGCAATTTCAAACCGGTATCGCTTCTTCAGCTATGGGGATGCTATGTTTATAGAGGATTGAGATGCGAAACTTTTACTATTATGACAAAATCGATAGCACCATGAGTGAGTATTTACGGCTAAGGGAAATTAGCAGCAACCCAATTTGTGTCCGTGCCGGAACCCAGAACGACGGAGTCGGCAGAGGAGACCATGTATGGATTTCACCTCCCGGCGGCTTATGGTTCACTTTTGACTTGGAAAGCACCAATGCCACACCTTCTTTTGCTCTATTCACCGGATTTTGCTTTCATCATTGTTTGGGAATTCTGTTTCAACCCTTGCAGCACGAGCTAAAAATCAAGTGGGCAAATGACATAATATTCGATGGTAAAAAGCTTGGGGGTATATTGTGCCGTTATCAACCCAGCAAGAATCTGTACACCATAGGAATCGGTATCAATACAAATAATGATATAGATCCTGTGCTGGGTAAATTTGGTGCCACCAGCTTAAAGCAGATTCTTGGTTATGAGGTTTCTAACACCTCTCTATGCAGAGCCTTGATAAAGGAAATAGAAGGTCAATTCAGTACAACCGATTCAAGTGTGAATTACCTTACTTACTGCAATAATCATCTGTTTGGCAAAGGTAGATGGGCTAATATCGAGATCAGCGGTTTGGAAATTAAAGCCGAAATTCTGGGCATTGATACAAGTGGAGCACTGCTTGTAAGAAAAGAAATGGGTGAGTTTATAAACGTGCATACAGGTTCTATCCTCAATTTTTTAGACTAATACCTTTTCTAATCGCTATCTCTTCGCTCCCTTGCATCAAATTACTGCTATCTACCTGCTATCAGGTAACTTAATCTACCCCTACTTACTTCTTCCTTGCTTGGTGGCGTTAATCAAGCTTTAATCCCCTCTTAATCAAGCGTTAATTATTAACGCTTGATTAACGGTAGATGAAGATGTGATTAACGCCCTCATGCATGTGCCAAGCAGGATATTCTTAGTCAATCTTACCATGTTTCAACAATATTTCAATTGTTTAATGAGTGCGAAACAACGGGGTTAATGAAGGCTACTTAAAATTGATGTATATGTTAGAAATTAACGCTCCTGCTGATATGCATGCTGTCACCACTGCCCAGTTTAAACTTCTGGGCTGATCCACAATAACTGTATCAAAAGGATGAACAAGAACTTGGCTGTTTTTGGCATTGGGATTTATTAGATTCTTAAGCCTAAGCGTTTCGCTAGAGCCATTGGCACGTATCACGTTTATTTTACAATCTTTAGACTCCCTGATTCCTCCAGCTAAAGAGAGAGCATACAACAAATCAATCGGCTCAAACACTTGATAGGTTCCTGGCTTGTAAACATAACCAATGATACTAATGTTGTAATTGAAAAGCTTACTAACAAATACAGTTATCACCGGATTAGATATATACTGGCTTACCACATCATTTATGGTTAGTTTCAGTTCATCTAAAGTAAGACCCTCCACTTCGATGCTACCAATGCTGGGGTATTGGAGTAGTCCATCGGGCATGACAATCAAATCCTTGAAAGTAAATTCAGGATTGTCCATCACATATATAGAAAGGATGTCCCCTTTTTTGATTGTGTATTTTACGCTGGAAACATTGCTTTCAGCATTAAGGCAACTTATGAAGAGCCATATGATTAGTAAAGATATAGAAATTCTTCTCATTTGTAGAACTCCTTGTTTGGCTTTAGCTTTGTTTTCGCTTACTAAACAGCTTAGTTTTATAGTTCTTCTTGTAATAGTCATAGCGAAAAGTGTACTCAGGCTGATAATATCTACTCAATACACTCGTTTTCATGCTGTTAATTATTATACCAGATAAATGTATGCGTGCCATCCTAAGATGCACGATCATCTCTTTGAAATCAACGTAAGTTGTCTGCGATATTCTTACTAACATAAATATCGTGGGAGCAAAAGAGATAAACTCATATGAATCAGGGACTAACAACAATGCTGGCGTATCTGTGATAACCCAATCATAAAGGCCTCGAATCTTATCTTGCAGTTCCTTAATATTCTTAGGACGTAGCAAATTGCCGATATTATCAAGTTCATTACCGGCTGGAATGATACTTAGATTTTCCATATCAGTTGGATATGTAATACTACTGATATTGATACTGGTGTCATTCAGGTAATCACTTAACCCGGGATGATGTTGTAAAGCAAAAAACCTGCTTAATGCCGGTGACCATAAATCTGAATCTAATAATAGCACTTTGTAACCATCGTTTGCCAGTTCAAGTGCCAAACTGATACAAGTAGTAGTTTTACCCTCTTGCTTTGCAGGGCTTACAAGCGCAATAAAATTGCAATTATTCTCTGTATAGGACACCTTAACCTTTACTTTCAGAATGGTGTATGGCAACAAAAACTCTTTTCTTTTTTCCTTATCATACAACACAGATTTTAACTGTGATTGCAAAACAGGTATGGAACACATTATGGGACACCTGCCAATTGATTCAAGTGAACCTGTAGAGTATATTCTGTTTGTGAACAATTCATATATCAACGAAAAAACAAAACCTGTCCCTAACCCAACCATCATGCCTATGAATAGATACATATTTGTCCTTTGATTAGATGGTAAGGAAGGAAATCCGGGCATGTCGAGTATATGAAAGTGTCGGGCGAACTCACCTGTTTTAACAACAGTAGTTAGTTTCGATTTCTGAATATCATTATTGGATTGCTCAAGCAAAGCTCTCTTCCTTAAGAGTGTCTGTAATCCTTCATTATCGCTTTGCAAGTTTAATATCTCATTATTCATGCCTGAAATTGTTTTTTCCCAAGAGGATATTCTGGTTTCAAACTCTATCTCTTTAACATGCAAGGAGATTAACTGGTTGATGAGACCTTGGTCCATACTGTTAATGGACCCTTGAAATGAGGAATCTTCCGTGGATATCTTATTACCGATTAAACCAATAATCGTCTTAATGTTTCTTTTTAAGGACAAAACCTTGGGATGCAATTCAGTGTATTTGGTTTGAGCTTCTGCCAATTCCATTTGCAGATTCTGGAGAGATTTTTTTAGGGGATCAATATTTGTAGTCAAAGCAGATAGTTCTGAGTTATCATCACCAATTTTATTCTGTAAAGCCGCCTTGCTTGACCGAATAGATTCAAGTTCAATAATTGAGTTAGTCAACTCGTTGTTGTATATATCCACTTGTTGGATTCTCTTGGCTAATTCGTCCACTCCCTGTATGCTATTTTGCATCATGTAGTTCTTAATCTCAGAATTTATTGTACTTAGCTGTGCTTCATTTGCAATTTGCAGATTGCTAAGTATGAGTACCAAACTATCGGCTGAAGCAACAAGCTCACTTCTTTCATATCTGTTAAGAGCAGTTACCAATGCAATGGGGAAATCTTGAAATGCTAAGTTATCTGGAGAGGTCAAAGTAATAAAATAGATATTCTTCGTCTCTCTCTTCTGTTCCAGTTTCATCGCTCGCAGCATAGTATCTGGATTAGGATGGGTATCCATTATGTCCGAAACTAATCGCGCTATGTTTCGGGATTTTATAACGTTGAACCAAAAGCTATTATCAAACGAATTGCTTGAAGATACTCGCATCCCTTCAACAATGTTTTCTTTCACCTTGTCCTGATAAACTATTGAAAACGTATATGTGTACATGTCAGGCATCATCAAAGTATAGTAATAGGCAAAAATAAGGAACAACGCTGCAAACCCTAAAACGATCCACCACCTTCTAATAATTAAGTCTATATATTGTAATACATTGAAACCATCATGAACCCTATCGGCATCCGGGGGACTGTTAATAATCGGAGTATTTTCTTTGTTATTTTGCACAATAGTCTGATGTTCACTCATTTCTTTCCTCAATGGCAATCTTATCTGCTCGTCCTCAATACACACAGTATAACCTAAACAACCAGTTAAGCAAATAAGGCTTACAAGTGGTAACTATATCACCAGCTAAACTAACATGACGATATTCACGTGCAATCCGGAGGGGGCAGTAGGCTATACTCTACAGAATACTGAGCCAGTGTCCATGAGCTAATCTCTCTCCGGCAAGCCTCATGTGAAGGAACCATAGGTGAACAATGTAACAATGATTCTTTATCCTATCTGAGTCTGAAAACTATTACCAATGGGCTTTTGGATAAGCAAAACCCTTCCTGCAACATGGTTTATTCTGTTATGGAAGCAATAGATGCAAAAAGGGAAAGGGGTTGTATTGTAGAGATGTGGTTCAGTGCAGGATCAATATCCAAATATTTGCAGGAATAACTTGACAGATAAAGATATGTTTTAAATTTGCGAACCATGGCATTGTATATGATGAAGATAAAGGAGTTAGCATGCAAAAGCTAATATCAACCGTATTTCTTACGATTTTTACCTGCTTCTTATGTGTTACACCCGCATGGTCACAGAGATATGCACATAACAAGCTATCAACCGATGTTCTACAAGTAATATCAAACACAAAACACAATCGTACATCCGTTTTGAATAGCATGATCTATCAAACCTATGGAGGAGCTTGGGAGGATATGGAAAAATACTGTATTACCTATGATACTCAGGGATTATGCTCGATTATAGCTGACTCTACCTGGAGCTATGACATCCAAGGATGGGCAGGAAATTGGTTATGCAATATCACATATAACTCCGATAACAAAATAATGCACTCAGAAATGATGTATATGATAGGAGATGTGTGGATTTCCACTTTTGGGACAGATTGGACATATGCAAATGATGATCTAATTCAAATAATGACTACGAGTTATCAGAATGGTGAAGATATTCTGGGCTATACAGTTGACTTTGTATATAATTCTGTTGTGGGTAGGCTCGATAATGCAACTGAAACATTCTATACTTTGTCCCCGAGTGATCCTGCGAAGAATAAATATTATTACGAATGGGACACTCATGGCAGGCTGGCTGTAGTACAGAAGTATTATAAGCCTGCCAATGATTCTACTTGGACTTTGGACTTAAGAAATCTTTACACTTACCTGCCGGAAGATGAATCTACCTATGCAGAGCATCTGCATAATCTGCAAAACAGTTTCTCATACATAAATCCAGAGTATTCATCTGGATATGTCTCTTTCCTTATTGATCAGAACCCCATAATGTTTAGCCCGGATAGTGGTGTTCAATGGTATCCATATTTTCTATATAATTACATTTACAATCCGGACTTAAGCCTATACAAAAAACAATACTATCTTACAATTAATGGTTCTTACATACTTCAAAATGAAACAAAATATGCTTACCAGAACGATTTGCTAAGTATGGAGATATACTATGAGCCCGTAGGTGAGAATGGTTCGATGTTTCCCATTAGTCGTTATGTATATGAATATACTGAAAGTGTTGAAAACGACGATCAAGCCACACCCTCACTGATAAATTCATTTTCCTTGTATCCCAATCCCTGTAACCAGCAAGCCTCTGTTAACTTCGGAATAACAAAGGCAAACAATGTAAAGATAGATGTGTACAACTTAAAGGGGCAAAAAGTGCGTAGTTTGCTGAATGGCTTCAGTGATCTTGGTAAACATAAAGTTAGTTGGGATGGCAAAGATGACCAGGGTAGCAACTTAAGCTCCGGGATATATCTCTTGCAGCTTACTTCAGGTAATGATGTTAGATCAATAAAGGCAGTGTTAGTTAAATAGTATCATAGATTAGTGGTTTTGCCAGAGGATTATTTGTTTTTCTTGACGAATACATCCTTGTCATTCATAAGGGACTGTAAATAACAAACGACAAGGAGTCCCTATGCTACCCGGTGGAAAAAACATGAAAGACCTGATGAAACAAGCACAAAAGATGCAACAGGAAATGATGAAGTCTCAGGAAGAGCTGGAAAATAAACTTTTCCACGCATCTTCAGGAGGCGGGATGGTAACAGTGGAAATGAATGGCAAACATGGGTTAGCTTCCATAAAGATTGATCCACAGGCAGTTGATCCTGATGATGTGGAGATGTTGGAAGACCTTATCCTGGCTGCCTTGCAGGAAGTTGGCACAAAAGTCTCAGAAGCATCCAATGACGCTATGGGCAGATTGACCGGTGGAATGAAGATACCCGGATTGTTTTAATGGTTCTATCTGATAATCTTGAAAAGCTGATTCAAGCTCTCAACCGCTTTCCCGGAATTGGGCGTAAAACCGCACAGCGTCTCGCCTGGTTTCTGGTTTCACAAGATAAGAACTTTGCCTTACAGCTATCTGAGACTATCAAAACTACTGTGGAGAGCTTTACCTCATGCAAGCTGTGCAATATGCTTTCAGAAAGCGATCCCTGCCCGATATGCAACGCCTCAGACAGGCTGAATACTCACCTTTGCGTGGTGGAAAGCAATTCGGACATCCAGATTATCGAAAACATGAATGAATTCAGGGGACGATACTTTGTCCTGGGACATTTGCTCTCCCCCATTGATGGATACGGGCCGGAGCAAATACATACAGATATGCTGATGAAAAGGATATCCGGTTTGAAACCTGCTGAAGTTGTGTTGGCTCTTAAGCCCTCTGCTGAAGGTGAAGCCACTATTCATTATTTATGGGAACTATTGAAGGATAAAGGTGTTACTATTACCAGATTGTCCACCGGCATTCCTTTCGGAGGTGATTTGGAATACAGTAGCATAAACACACTTGCAAATGCTTGGAAGAGGCGTTACACGGTTTGATATGTTCACGGGAATAATCGAAAGCACAGCTAGGCTATTACAAGTGTCACCTCTTGCGGGGAAGAAACTGCTGAAGGTCGAGCGTCCGCAGCATTTCGATGACATAAAGATTGGTAGCAGCATTGCCTGTAATGGCATATGCCTAACGGTTCTGGAGTTTGATAGCCTTAGCTTCAAAGTGGAGATAATGCATGAAACTGTGGAGAAAAGTACTGCCGGTATCTGGCAGGTGGGGACAATCCTTAATCTTGAGCGTGCCTTAAAATTGGGAGACCGCCTGGATGGGCACTGGCTGCAAGGACATGTGGATAGAAGTGTGAGAGTTCTGTCTCGACCACGAATTGAGGGAACAGACTATATTCGCCTACAATTATTTAATGAAGACCGCAAGTTACTTGTGCATCAAGGCTCTGTTGCGATAAATGGGGTTAGCCTCACCGTCGCAGAACTGCGCTCTTCTTATTTCTCCATTGCCATTATCGGGCATACACAAGCTAACTCTAATTTGGCAAGTTTGAAGCCCGGAGATAATGTGAATGTGGAATACGATGTATTAGGCAAGTACCTGCTAAATCAGAAGGGATTGTTACGGGATTAGAATGATACATAAAACGGTACACACAATAACAACGTTGTTGGCAGCTTTAACATTACTGTGCATGTTGCCGGCATGTGGGAGTAAGAGAAATCCTACCGGCGGGCCCCAAGATACTGTAAAGCCAAAGGTATTGGGCAGTTCCCCTGCTGAGTTTGGAGCGATAACAAATGGAGTAATTGAGATTTCGTTTTCCAAAGAGATGGATAAAAGCACACTTGCGAACTCAATCTATATCTATCCGCCTGTGCTGAATAAAAAAGTAAGCATGGATAAAGCAACCTTGCGTATTAAACTTGGCGAAACGCTGAAGCCCAATACGAATTACTTTGTAACTCTTAGCACAAGGCTTAAAGATAGCCGGGGTAATCCCCTTGAGAACAACCAAACTTTGGTCTTCAGAAATGGTGATTTGAACAATTACCGTATATCGGGAACAATTTCTTATGAACAGCCTTCAGATGTAGGTTTGCCAATAGAGCTCAGCCTTGTATCCGCAGATTCGCTGCTTGTGCTTAGTAATCGCATAAGCGGTGAAGCATACACGATTGAATCGCTTAACCCACAAGCGCATTTATTGCGCGCTTACATAGATAAAAACCTAAACGGACGCTATGATTTTGGGCTTGATCCCTTTTTCGAAGGTTTGGCGGACGGAAAGTCTTTATCTACCTTAAATATGAGTATTGCCTATGCTGACAGCAGTAAACCCAGGATTCGCCGGGTATTGCCTGTTAGTAACAGAGAGATTCATATATCTCTTAGCGAGCAGGTAAAAAGCTATCACAGTGTGAAAGTGCTTGGGGTTAATCCAGTCACGATAAAGCACCAAATATTGGAGCAGGATAAAATAAGTATTATATGTACTGCAATGGACAGCACAGAGTACACTTTACAGTTAAACGGCGTGGAAGATTTCAAGGGTAATCAGTCGGAAGTTCTCGAGGCAAAATTCCATAACTATGCTGCCCCTGACACTATTGCTCCCACCATTGTGAACACAAACCCACGTAATGGGGCTTCTGTAAATAACTTGCTGCCTGTGCTTGAGCTACACTTCTCAGAGCTTATTCCCGCAGCCAATGTGCATGCAAAACTGTTTTCCGGCAATGAATTGATTCCTTTAAAGCAGTTAACCGAGTTTGGCCGTGTCCACCGCTTTCAACCTACCAAAGAGCTGGTTAACTATCGTTCCTGCATATTAAAAGTGCTTAACACTACATCAGACTTTTCCGGTAACAAGATGAAACAAGAATATGAATTGCAATTCTTACCGCTAATGAGAGATAAGTAGATTAGTTTCTTACATCCTGAAGTTATTACTGATACGCACACGCCTCGTGTGCGTTTTCAATATCTCACAGAATCATGACTTAAGGCTTTCGGGTATACTCTGTCAATTTGTTGCAGACGTCAAATTTGTTTATTCGATATATGTGAAAAACGAACAGAGCCGTTGGCGATGGCGGCGACCTACTCTTCCACACAGTTGCCCATGCAGTACCATCGGCGCAGACG
>PHBO01000002.1 GCA_002840645.1 Candidatus Cloacimonetes bacterium HGW-Cloacimonetes-3 | reverse complement strand
AAAGCGACGAGCACCTTGATTGTGCACGTCGGAGCTTTTGCGGCAGTAGCGTGACAACTATTTCAGGACTTGACAAGGTAAAACCAGATTGTCATAAAGCATTATCAAAAATACCCGGATGAAGGCACAATCCCAAGAGAGCTTTGTGTTGCCTATAATCACTTGATTTTAGGGAAAATCGGAAATATAAACTCTTCCATACAAGGTGGAGGTTGCTGGTAATTACTTTGTATGGAAGCTAAGTGGTTATCACCGGTTAAGCGGTTGTTCATCCCCAGGGCAGGGAAAATTATGTTTGTTATACAGGGTGGATTTCTTAGCCTATAACCTCTTCCAGTAAACGCACGGCGGTTTCTATACAGTTCGGGCAGTGCATATCAAACACGCCCTCATCTTTAGCTTTCTGTCTTAGCAGTGGATCTGTTACATCTATCCCCAGAATTTCCCTGCAATCCGTATTGCCTATCACTTCTTTCCAACGGGAGATATAGCTTTTGCAATGCAATTCAATGCTTGCTTTTTGTTCGGGACTGAATTCCGAAAAGCCTTTAGATAGCCCCAGCACCATCAAAGCACCGCTCAGGGCACCGCATGTAGCCCCCATTCGCATCCCGCCCCCGAAGCAGGAACTAAGCTTTTTTGCTGTTTCTCCATCCAAGCCCAAGTCTTCAGCATAAGTGCTTACTACCGCTTGGGAACAGTTATAGCCCTGTGCAAAGCTGTACAAGGCATCTTCCATCTTCTTATGATTCATGTTCACCCCCATTAATTAGTTTTTGGCAATATCTATTTGCCTATGCTTTTGTCAAGCAGGATTGTGTTCCAGCATAAGCGTAATTTAGTATCTTTGCGCGTATGCTTGGTTCTGAAATACCCCGGTAGAGAGCTGCCGTCATTGAGAGGTTTTGCGGTAAGCAAGGATAGCCATCAGATTTATCACAAGGGCATAGCCGGACAGAATTATCAGGTCTATATACAGGGTGCTTAAGCCGGCACCCTTAAGCATGAGAGCGCGGGTACTGCGGATAAAATATGTAATAGGGATCAGTTTGGATAGTATCTGCCCCCATTGCGGCATGTTTTCCACGGCAGAGAATAAGCCGGAGAGGAAGATAAACACCATCATCACAAAGAATGAGATAAACATCGCCTGCTGCTGATTTTGAGCCTTTGTGGAGATCAGCAAACCGATGCCCAGCATCACCCACAGATATACTACCAGAAAAAGTAGCTGCAACAACGGATTGCCCAGGAAGGGGATATGGAACACGCTGCGTGAGATCAGTACTCCTATCCAGAATTCTGCAATTCCGATGATCAGCATAGGGATCAGCTTGCCCAGGATGAATTGGTGCTTTTTAATCGGGCTTACATTCATCTGTTCGATTGTACCAATCTCTTTTTCACGGGCAATGTTTAGCGAGGTAAGTAGCAAGCCGATTACAGTAACAAGGATTACCAGTATCCCCGGGATCATGTAGGTTTTATAGTTCAGCTCGGGGTTAAAAAGGTAGCGGGATGTGCTGATATTGGTTCTTTCTTCCACCTTAAGCAGGTCCGAAGTGTAAAAGCTGCTAACAATCCTGCCTATGTAAGCGGAGATTAAGCCGGCAGCAGCACCATCAACGGCATTGATCCGCACTTGAATGGTAAACGGAATTCTGTTCACCAAATCGCGCTCGAAGCCTTTAGTGATACTGATAACCGCATCTGCACCGCCATCTTGCAGCAGGGTATCATTGGCTTGGTGGCTATCACTAACAGAGGTAAGCTCAAAGATGTTGCTGGCGGTAAACCTATCCTGCAGGCGGGTGGATAAAGCAGATTTATCCATATCCTCCCAGGCGATGTTTACTTTCTTAAGCTCAAAATCGGCGGCATTGGATAGCACTAAAAGCTGGATGATGGGCAAAGCAAAGATAATCGCCAGCATAGAGCGGTTACGGAAGATTTGTTTGAATTCCTTGCTTATCAGTAGAAAGATATTGCGCATGTTGTCCTACTTGAATCTAATTTTAAAGCTTTTTAGGCTCAAAAGGGTGAGGGTGGCTGTCATAAGCAGCAGGATAGCCACATCATCGGCGTAGGCGGAAAAAGGAGATGCCTTTAGCATGATGTGTTTTAAGATATTTACAAACCATCGGGCTGGCATGAACATCGTAATGCCCTGAAGCCACAGAGGCATGTTTTTGATGGGGTAAATCATGCCGCTAAGCATTGTGGTGGGCAGCATCAGCCCCGCCAGAGAGATCATCATAGCCAATTGCTGAGTTTTGGCTCTGGTGGAGATCAAAAACCCTAAGGCTAAGGCGCACAAACTGTAAAGCAGGCTTACCAGGATAAGCATGATAAGCGATCCCGCCAGAGGCATCTGAAAAACAGTGAAAGCCAGAGTGAGGATGATGCCTACATTCACCATTGAAACCATAAGATAGGGAACTAACTTTCCGATGATGATCTGCAGCGGCTTGAGGGGGGAAATCAAGAGCACCTTCATTGTTCCGGTTTCGTTTTCGCGGGTAAGTGAAATGGAAGTCATCAAAGCACATATCAGCATCAGCACGACCGAGATCAAGCCCGGAATGGTTACGTACACGCTTTTTAAGAGCGGATTGTAATACAGCAAAGGCTCTACTTTTAAAAGAGGAGCCGGGGCAGAAACGATGCTATCCGCCCAAAAATCCGCAAGCGTGGCACTAATGTATGTTTCGATAGTAGAGGCAATATTGGGGTCACTGGCATCTAAGAGAAGCTGTAAGGAGCTTTCTCTGCCCTCCCTTGCTTTTTGCTCAAAATCCTCACCAATGCACAAGACCGCCTTCACTTTGCCGGCTATCAGCAAGTTTTCAGCTTCCGGCATGGAGTTTGCCACCGTAATTTTGAAGCGCTTTCCGCCCTCTAAGCGGTGTATCAACTGCGTTGATAACTCTTGCTTGGCAATGTCATAAACAGCTATGTTGGCACTATTGATCTCGAAACGCAAGACAAAGCCAAAAAGCAATATCTCGATGAGTGGCAAGAGGATCATGATCATCAAAGACTTAGGATCGCGGATAATGTGCAGCAGTTCCTTGTGCACAAAGACTAAGAAGTTTTTCACTGCTCCTCCCCCCGGGCTAAAGCCAAGATCACATCGTAAATACTTTGAACCCGGAATTGCTCTTTCAGTTCTTGGGGAGTACCGATTGCGCCTATCTTGCCCTTCACCATTATCGATATTCTGTCGCAATACTCCGCTTCGTCCAGATAGTGGGTGGTTACAAAAACAGTAATATTCTCTGCCGCAGCACGGTAGATCATGTCCCAAAAGGCTCTGCGGGTAATGGGATCCACCCCACCGGTAGGCTCATCCAAAAAAACCAGCTGGGGCTTGTGAATGATTGCAATGGCAAAAGCCAGCTTTTGTTTCCAGCCCAGAGGCAACGAACTTACCAGCCGGTGTTTGTATTTGCCAAGCTCCAGCTCTTGCAGGATTTGGTGTCCGGCTTGCTTTATCTGGGCAGTGGACATTCTGTAGATTCCGGCATAAAAGGAGATGTTATCCCAAACACTAAGGTCGTTAAACAGGGAAAACTTCTGGCTCATATAACCAATATTAAGCTTTATCTGTTCGCTCTGGCTTGCTACATCATATCCGCAGACTGTTGCCGTGCCGGAACTGGGAGCTAACAAACCACACAAGATACGCATGGCAGTGGTCTTACCGGCTCCATTAGCACCTAAAAAACCAAATATCTCACCCTTTGTTACCTCAAAAGTGATATTGTCCACGGCTGCAAACTCACCAAAATTACGGGTAAGCTCATTTACCTCAACGATTTTATCGTTCATTGGCAGCCTGCCCCATTAATTGGAGGAAGCAATCCTCAAAGCTCGGGTTCAGCTCTCTTAGCTGGAATTCTGCGCTCAAGCCTTGTTTCAGGCTATCGGCTATCTGCTTCATGATCTGCGGGTGGCAGGTGGGCAGATTTATATGCACGGAATCACCAAAAGTATATACGCTTTCGATGCCAGCCAGCCGGTAAACTATAGCTTTGGCAAGGTATCTTTCCCCCGTGAAGATGCCAAGTAAACAACCCTTGTAGGCTTTAATGATCTCCTTGGGTGTGTCCATATCCATAATCTTCCCTTCATGGATCATCGCCACCCTGTCACAGCGCAGAGCTTCATCCATATAGGGAGTGGAAACCACGATGGGTATCCCGCTATCGCGTATTTGGATTAGGTTATCCCAGAATTCCGTGCGGGAAACAGCATCCACACCTGTGGTAGGCTCATCCAGGAACAGGGCTAAAGGCTTGTGAATAAGAGCGCAGCACAGTGCCAGCTTCTGTTTCATACCTCCGGAAAGGGCACCCGCTTTGCGCTTGCCAAAAGGCTTTAGCAGCGTGTAGATACCCTCTATCATCGCATAGTTTTCCTGGATACTGCTGCCAAAGATATTGGCGTAGAAACGCAGGTTTTCCTCCACGCTGAGGTCTTGATACAAGGAAAATCTCCCGGGCATAAATCCAATGCAGGAACGTATCTTTTGGTAATCCCGATCTATGGACATGCCGTTGATATACCCCTCGCCTGCATCAGGAATAAGCAGAGTGGTCATGATCTCGAACAGGGTGCTTTTACCGGCACCATCAGCACCGATGAAGCCCACTATTTCGTCCTTGCCTACCTCAAAGGATACATTATCCAGAGCCTGGGTTGTTCCATATCGTTTGCTGATGTTTGTTGCGCTAATGAAGGGCTGCATGGCTTAAAACTCTATTTCCAGGGGCATTCCCTGTTTAAGGCTTCCGTCATTGTTACAGATCGCTTCCACCAGATATACCAGCTTGGTACGCTCGTCGCGGGTTTGAATCACTTTGGGGGTAAATTCTGCCTTGGCACTAATATAGCTAACCTTTGCAGGATAGCTTTTTAGGTCTTTAGCCCCATCAATGCGCACTTTTATCTCCTGCCCCAGTTTAATGGCACTTAGTTGGCGACCGGATATGTAGAATACTGCCTTCAGATTTTGCAGGTCAGCCAGTTTTATAATGGGCTTACCCAGCATTGTGAATTCATCCTGATTTACATAAGTGCTAAGCACAGTAGCGTCTTTGGGTGCCCTAAGATAGCACTTGGCAATATTTGCGTTGATGGTATCCAGTTTGTTTCTGGCGATTACCAGTTCGGTTTCAGCCATCTGGATTTCAGTTCGGTTCAGGTTAAAGCTCTGCTCCTTCAAGCGTAGATTTGCGTTTATATCATCCACTTGCTTTTGCGTGGTGGCATTTTGGGCAAGAAGCTTGCTAAAGCGCACCTGCTCTGTTTGTAGAATTGCCTCTTCGGTTTTGCCAAGCTGATACTTTTCAGAGGCTGTTTTTCGCTTCAGTTCCAACAGCCGGATATTGCTCTGTAGTTCAGATCGGTTCAAAGCCAGATCTGTGGTGTCTATCACCGCTATCAAGGTTCCTGCTTTAATACTATCGCCTTCTTTCACAAATAGCTGCTGGATGTTCCCGTTTATCCTGGCAGAAAGCACGGTTTCCTCAGCTTCAAAATTTCCCCAAGCATCGCTATTGTCCTTTGCTGTACAAGCAGCCAGCAAAAGCACGATAATCATCATATATACAGTTTTCAAAACTTGCCTCCTAATACAAAAAGTCTTTTGGCTTCTAATGCGGAAAGCTTGGTTTGACCGCTTTGCAAATCCAGCTTTGCGCTTAAGAGATTGTTGCTTTGAGTTAGCAACTCGGTGGTAGTAATTATGCCAGAATCGTATTTGTTGCTATAAGCTTTCACAATTTCCATTAGCAGTTCCACCTTCTGCTGTCTGTTCAAAATGCTGTTTTCCAGCTCCTGCATCTCGGCATCCAAAGCACTAATCTCGTTTTGCAGTGAGATTAGTAAATTAGCCTTGTTTGCCTCAATAATATCGGCTTCGGTTCTGGCAATGCTGCTCTCCTGCTTTCTTTGTCCGAAATCCCAGATTTTCCAGCTAAAGCTTAGCCCCACACTGTAATAATCGTGCCACTGCGTGGAAAACATATCATAGCCGGGTTTGCCGTATCCCGCTGTAGCCCGGGCAAAAATCTGGGGTAGGTTTTTCCTCGTTGCAAGCCGGGCAGAAACCCTCTGCAGTTCAGCCAATGCATCCAGTTTACTAAGCTCTGCCCGGGTAAAATTGTTATCCGCCGAAACATCCATCAGGGGCTTCGTAAAGCTGGTATCCTGATCTATAGACATATTGCATAGCCTGCCGAGCTTATCCAAGGCAGCTTGTTTAGCCATTTGTATCGTGTATATTTTGTCGTCAATACTCAGGATATCATGCTGCACCAATTGCACATCGCTAATCTCTCTAACGCCCATGCGGTATGCAGCTTCTATCTGAGCCAGCCTGGAGCGCAAAGTATCCTTCTGCAGTTTCACAATTGCCAAGGACTCTGTATAGGATAACACTTGGTAATATACTGCTACCGTTTCCATTTCCCGCAGGTGAATAGCGGCGTTTACATCAAAGGTCTTGGCTTGGCTCTGGAAAGTGTTTATCTCCTTCATCAAAGAATTTGTCCCGGAATCCCATAGCAGTTGGCGCAGTTCCAGCCCCAGGCTTTCTCGGTCTTTATCCGGCTCGGGGGCAGAGATAGGCAAGCCGGAACCCAGATCCATCTTTGTAACTTCACTGTTGTAGCCCAGCTCTGCATTAAGATTCAAGCTGGGATAGTAAGCTGCTTGCAGTAATTTGTCCTGATAATCACGCTGTTCCAGCACCCGCGCCTGATTCTCCTGCAGGGGAGTGGTTTGCCGCAAATTTGTTAAACATTCTTCCAGGCTTAGCGCAGCAATGCCACCAGCCCAAAACAGAGCTATAAGTATTACTAATGCTTGTCTCATGGTTTATCCCTCAATACGGCAGCCAGAACAAAGTTTATTACTATCGGCTTACGCTTGGCAAGCAAATTAGAAAACTCTGCTTCAGACAGGTTCAGTGCCCTTTTCAGCATTGGCTCCGCCATTATCGGAAACACGCTCATCCCTATTATATTGATCAGCAAATCCACCGGTTCTATATCAATAATCGTTCCGGCTTCGCGCTCCTTTCTAAATCTTTCCAAGATTCCTCCCGTAAAAGCGCTGGTGTCTAATCCTGCCATGATCTCACTCAGCACTTCTTCGTGTTTCATCAGTTCGGTAAGAAAGTAAAAAGCTTGTCTGCGATGGGCAGTGAACATATCCACATAGCCATTCACTAATTTACCTATTACTTCTTCAATGCTGTCGTCCTCGCTTATCCTGCTGCGAATGTTGCGAATTATGGACGAGAATAGCTCCCGCACCGTCTTTCGAAAAAGGTTTTCCTTACTGCGAAAGTAGTAATGCAGTGAAGCCTTGGAGATATCTGCGCTATCGGCAATCTCCTGCATACGTGCTCCATCGTAACCCCTTAGGCAAAATACTGCTATTGCTGCCTGCATTATTCTTTCTTCTGCTCCAATTTTGCTATCCATAATATACTCCTTAAGACCCTTGTAGCATGGGTAAAGCTGGGTTCAGCGATACACAATTTATAAGAGCTTTCGCAAAATCTGACCAACATGTTATACCATCTGGTCAAACCATGTGGTCAGCTTTCTCGATCGACGGAATATGTCAAGCTTTATCTGCGCAAAAGTGTTCTTTATGCGCTTGAGATTGTTTATGCCCAGAACCTGGGGTTTAAATGAAATTCGAGTGTAGCTGTTCAATAAATTGGATTCCGTCCCTGGACATATCAACTTTCTATCACCTGGACAAGTGATGCTATCGCATTATTGCTAAGTGTAATAAGCGAGATAGTATCAATTATAAATTACGTATGAAGCAGCATAGATTTTGAGGCTGGGTGCGATCAATATGAACCAATATTTTGTACAAGTGATAAGCATGTTGTGTTGGACAATGAATATGGAACCTGATGCCAGATGCTTCAGCAGCATATTGTAGTAAGTTTGTGTTATTGTATGTGCATAATAGAGTAGATAGAAGTTGCAGGCTATAATGGTATTCTTGTTTTCCACCCATAGCAATGGATGTTACCTCACTGCCTGTAATCGCCTAAGCATGCATTGTTTATAGGAAAACAGCAGGCATTGCGCCTGCCGTTCCAGTTTTAAAACTTGTTAAGCTGTAAGGGTATAGAATGGCGAGAGGGTTCTACATCTTTATAGAAACACCTATCTTTCCACCAGAGAAAGCATTTCCACCGCCAAATTCAAGATTCACACCAACTGTATCTGTGAAGTAGTATCTGCCGCCTATCTGTCCGCCAAGCCCTAAACCTGAGGAATTGGAGCCATGATAGTCATCCGGAGAAGTCCACACATAAAAACCAACATTAAGCCCGGCATAAAAATCCCAGTCCTGGGGGATGTTCATAATACGATTGAAATGGTAATTGCCGTTGCCGGAAAATCCATAGATACTGTGCTTGTAATTGTGGCTGTTATACTTTTCCGAGTAGGACTTATAAGAGAATTCTGCACCTAAGGTAAAATCGTTATTTGCACCAAAATCCAGCCCCACATAAATAGGAACGCCCCATGTAGAAAATCCCGCCCCAATATTCAATTGAGTTTGTCCGTGTCCGATAGGTGCTTGCGCATATGCGAAACCCAGAGCTAATGACAGCACCAGTATTAAAAATATCTTGTTCATGTTACATCCTTTCTTAGCAACCTGATCGAGGAAACATCAAGAATTAGATCACTTGCCTAATTCATCTGACACTTTCTTGCGATTTAGTTTAATGATAAGCTAAACTGTTTAGCAGCGAATGCAACTATTATTATGGAATCAGGTAAAATTAGATTCTGCGCTCTATCTTTTCTCCACATTGGGTGCAGGTAGTTTGATACCACTGGGTTCTGCATCCGCAAGCAGGGCACTTCCAGTATTCAGCTTGCTCCTCCAGCCATTTCTCTATCCCTGCTTCTCTGATGCGGAACAAGTTTTGCAGCACCACCTGATGGTGTTCCCATACTTCATCTTTGAACTTTGTTATCATTTCACAAGGAAATTCCGGACAGAATGCGCAGCTTTCTGTGCCGTGGGTTTTATTGCAAAGCACGAATTCACAATCTTTCTGATATTCTGCATCGCAACCCATGCAAGGTTGTTCATCGGCTTCGGTATGCATAGCAGTTGCGCTTGGTACACCCTCTTGTTTCTCTTTGGTAATCATGCTGCAGCAGGCACCGCAGTACAGCCCACAATAAGCCATGTATCTACTCATGTTTTTCTCTCCTTTATGGTTCACTAATGCTAAATCTCTTTATCCATGTATTGATATCCGGGAATAATTGCCAACAATCCATCCTCCACCGCGGTTTTCACCGAACGGCAGGGAAGATTCTGCGCCATAATCTGCTCTCTGGTGATGGTTTTCAGGCTAACCGCATCAGGGTATTTCGCCTGCATCGCCCACAACATCTTTACATACAGGCTGTACCAGGAAGGCAGGCGGATGCTGTCATCCCTGTCCCGCAGGTGATTAAGGTAATTTCTGAAGTCATTACGATATGCCTCAGAGGGGGCAATCGCCTTAATCTGCCGGGCTATCGTAGTGTAGTCCAGATTTTGCGCCTGCACCGGCATTTTGGGAGCGCGCCGCATAAGTGTGCATTTAAGACGGGGGTGATAGTAATAAATTGCCCCGTCCAGCTTGCCGGAAAAGCCTTTTAATCCTTCTTTCACAGTTGCTTTCATGTTTTCCTCCATGTGTTTTTTCCATTTTCCCTGCATGCTTCATCCTGTCAATCACTTCTTTATCCCCTCTTAATCAAGCGTTTATTATTAACGCTTGATTAAGAGGGGATAAAGAAGTAATTAACGCTGTGGAGCAAGGAAGAAGCAAGGGGTTAGCAGCTATCTCTATGGCAGGCAATTAGTTAAGAAATGCAAAAAAGCACGGTATAAATAACCGTGCTTTTATCGCTATAAAGCTTATTATTAATTGTTATGCATCTATGCGTGTGATGTTTGCACCCAGGCTATTCAGCTTTTCTTCTATCCTGTCGTAGCCGCGATCTATGTGATAAATGCGGGACACCGTGGTGGTGCCTGTGGCTACCATTCCGGCAAGGACGAGCGCAGCACTGGCGCGCAAATCAGTTGCCATCACTTCTGCGCCGCTAAGCTCATTCACTCCTTTGATGGAGGCTACATTGCGATCCATACGGATATTTGCCTGTAAGCGGTTCAGCTCTGCCACGTGCATAAAACGATCCGGGAAAATGGTATCTTCGATAAAGCTGATCCCCTCTGCCATTGTCATAAGTACGCTGAATTGCGCTTGTAGATCTGTGGGGAAACCAGGGTATGGAAGCGTGATCAGGTTCACAGATTTTATCTTCTCGGGAGGGGTGATGGTGATGCTGCTCTCCCCTATCTCGAACTCGCAGCCTGCTTCGCGCAGTTTGTCTATCAGTGAGCCAAGATGGGTAGGTTCGCAGTTTTCCACGGTGATGGGAGAGGTGCTTAAAGCTCCAGCTACCAGGAAGGTTCCGGCTTCGATGCGATCCGGAATCATGGTCATTTCCACGGGAAAGAGATCATCCACCCCATCGATGGTGAGGGTCGTGCTAACTTTACCGCTGATTTTGGCACCCATTTTGTTCAGAAGATCAATCGTGGCATCCACTTCCGGCTCCATTGCAGCGTTGAACATGCGGGTACGTCCCTTGGCAAGTACTGCTGCCATCAGGGCATTTATCGTGGCACCCACGCTGGATTTCTCGAAATAGATATCTGCACCTATCAGTTGCTTGGCTTTGGCGTGAATGTAGCCGTGTTCGATGGTGATTTCTGCTCCCAGAGCTTCCATGGCTTTAAGATGCAGATCAACGGGACGTGTACCAATGGCGCAGCCACCGGGAAAGGAGACTCTGGCTTCGCCCAAACGGGCAAGCAGGGGTCCAAGCACGTAGATGGAAGCACGCATCTTGCTTACCAGCTCGTAGGGGGCTTCACCATAACAAACGTCCTTGGAATCGATGCTCATGCTGCCTTTGCCATAATCCACCCGCGCTCCGATCACTCGCAGGAGATGCGCCATGGCTTTAAGATCGTTCAGGTTGGGCACATTACGCAGCACGGATTTACCCGGAGCTAACAAACATGCTGCCATCACCGGCAGGATGGCGTTCTTTGCACCACTAACGCTTACTGTTCCGCTTAAGTTGCGGGTACCTTGAATTACAAAACTATCCATTTATTGTTCCTCGTTTGTGAAGTTTACACTGTTTTAGGGGCGTAGATTAGCATATATCTATCTCTGCCCTGTAGGTCTGAAAAGGGTTCTATCCTGCCCCATCCCTGTTGCCGGGCGATGGAGCTTATCTCTGTACGCTGCGAAGCACCGTGCTCCAAAGCTAAAAAACCGTCTTGGTTCAGGTGTGGCATTGAACGCTGTAACAAGGCGCGATAAAAAACCAAGCCGTCTTCTCCGCCGAACAATGCCTGCTTCGGCTCAAAATCCTTTACTCTGGTGTCCAGTAGTTCCATTTCACTTGCCGTGATATAGGGTGGATTGCTAACAATTACATCATACACGGGGCAATCCTGCGGCAACAAATCGCCCAGATAAAAATGGATATCTGCATTGTTTTCCAAGGCATTAAGCTTAGCAAGCTGTAGTGCGGAAGGGCTGCAATCGATGGCATCTACCAACAAAGTAGGACACAGGGTTTTTAGCGCAATAGCAATAGCTCCGCTGCCGGTGCCGATATCCAGAATTCTGTTAGTAGCGGAAATTCTCTTTAATAACAGCTCCACCAACCCCTCTGTCTCCGGGCGGGGGATCAGGACATCCGGGCAAACATTAAGTTCCAAATGGAAGAAAGGGGCTTTGCCGGTGATATACTGAGGAGGTTCATGTGCTATAACACGTTCAAAGGCAGAGAGGGAAGCAGCTATTTGCCTGTCTGAAAGCATGGTATTTTGCCCCATAAATAGCTCTGTTTTGGATAATCCCAGTATATCTGACAGAACGTATAGAAAGTCTGTTTCAGGGATATTTGTAGAATCTGCCAGGTATTTTGCCCGGCTGATAAGCTCACCCAGTATCATGCCGGAGTGCTGGAACTAATTTTTTTGGTAACGCTTACTTTGCGCCCGCCTTGGCTGAATTCCAAGGAATCTGCAAGGTGGTAAAGCATCGATATCCCACGTCCTGTTTCATCTAAATTTAGCTTTGGCTCTATTGCCACTCGCTGTATCCAGCCTTCATGATCAAATCCCTCGCCATCATCCTCCACAGAAATGGTGATAACGTTGGCCACATGATCCATCAGGAAGGTGAAACGCAGACGTTTGGCGGCAATTTCAGGCTGTTGCAAACGGGATTCTATCACTTTCTGTAAGCCACTATGATCCAGCATACGCTCGCCCACCGTTAAGCCGAGTGTACCGTGAATATAGGCATTATACACCATTTCATCCACGCATATCAGCAATTCGTTCAGTAGGTTGTGATTCAATTGGAAGCTTTGCCGGAGGAAAGCATTGAACACCTTGGATATGGCAAACTTGGAGAACTGGCAAGGATCAATTACAAACCGGAAATCAGCCGTTTCGGTGTTTTGGTAGAAATCACTGTAATCGTTTCTGCTTTGCTTTCGCTCCATCAAACTATGGATGGAGCGGATGATTTGCTTGGTATCCACAGGCTTGCGGATGAAGTCCGAAGCACCCATGCGGATAGCCTCGATGAAGTAATCGTGATCCAGATAGCCTGTCATCAGGATAACATCCAACTCCCTATCATAATCCCTGCGAACCTTGCCTAACAGGTCTAATCCTGTTATACCCGGCATTTCTATATCGCAAATCACAACATCGTAATCGGAACTATGGATTTTACGCAAGGCATCGCTGCCATTGAAGGCGGAATCCACCTCAAAGCCGCTAACTTTTAGAATTGTGCAAAGACTGTTTACGATTGCAATGCTATCGTCAACAACCAGAATACGAACAGACTTCATTTACCCCAAGTTCACAGTGAAAAGCTGGTTTAGTTTCAGCATCGAGAATAGCTCATACACGCTGTTTGAGCTGCGTATCACCTCGATTTCACCGCCTCGGGAAATGAAATCCTTGTAGAATAACAAAATTTTACCTATGCCGGTAGAACTAATATTCCGGCAATCGAAGAGGTCAAGCTCCAAAAGGGTTACCTTTGATGCTACCACTTCGTTTAGTTTTTCCTGGAGGACATGAGCATTTTCGCTGTTTAGGATGCCCTCAATCTTCATGCTGGCAACGTTGCCATTGATAACAAGCTCAATATTCATTGGTTTCTCCTTAAGGGTTTTATTCGCTGATTTCATGATTTGTACTATTCCTTTGCTTGTCAAGCAATTAATCTAAATATCCACGTATTCGCTTCAAAACGGCATTCTGCACGCTAAGAGGGCTTATCTCATATTTCTTGAATTCCAGAGTATAAATTGCCCTGCCCTGACTGATTGAACGTATGCGGGTAGAATAGCCAAACAATTCGGACAGAGGCACTTCTGCCACTATCTCCTGCTGATACTCGCTATGCCTGCGCATGATGTCTATCTTACCTCGCTTGGAATTGATATCGCTAATGATATCACCCACGAAGTCATCA
This sequence comes from Candidatus Cloacimonetes bacterium HGW-Cloacimonetes-3, assembly GCA_002840645.1. Taxonomy (GTDB): domain Bacteria; phylum Cloacimonadota; class Cloacimonadia; order Cloacimonadales; family Cloacimonadaceae; genus Cloacimonas. Next base: position 193,382 of record PHBO01000002.1, on the reverse strand, counting down.
GGACTAAGCACGGTTAGCAGCATAACAGGCTCCATAATCACCGGTGCAGCCTCGCGCAAGCCCTTGCCAATTGCCATACCTGTAGCTATCCTGAAGGCAAGTTCATTGGAATCTACCGGGTTAAAGTCACCGCCAATCAGTTCTATCTTTACTCTTTCCACGTTACTGCTTATCAGGGGGCCATCGCTTAAGGTATTTAGCGCAGCCTCTTCTATAGCTTTATGGTATTCAAGAGGGATATGCTCAGCCGATATGCGGTTTATAAACAGGTTTTTATTATCGTCAACCAGGTCTTTCTGTGCAATGGGGCTTAAGCGGAACTTTACCGCTGCATAATTTCCCTTGCCGTTCATATCACGCACGAAGGTCTCGGAGCAGGTAACAGAACTGGTGATGGTTTCCTTGTAAGAAACCTGCGGATTACCCACGTTTGCTGCCACTCCGAATTCACGGCGAAGCCTGTCCACAATTATATCCAGGTGCAATTCGCCCATGCCGGAGATCAGGGTTTGCCCGCTGTCTTTGTCTATATGCACGCGGAAGGTGGGGTCTTCCTCTTCCAGGCGGGAAAGTGCCAAACCCAAGTTTTCCTGGTCTGCTTTTGTTTTTGGCTCTATCGCTATGGATATCACTGAATCCGGGAAGTGCATCTTAGACAGCAGGATATCTATGTTTCCATCGGTTATGGTATCACCTGTAGAGAGGAATTTCGCTCCCACAATGGCACCGATATCACCTGCATGCAGGTTATCCAAATCGTTCTTGCGGTTACTCATCATCTGCAACATGCGTGAAACACGTTCCCGCTTGCCATCAGTCTGGTTCACGAAGAACGTGCCTTTCTTTATGGTACCGGAGTATACACGAATATACACCAGCCTGCCCACATATTTATCTATCTGTACCTTAAATGCCATTGCCACAAAGGGATCATCGGGATTAGGTGCTATGTTCTTTGCTTCATGTGTCTGGGGATCAAAGCCTGTAGTGACTGCAATATCCATAGGTGACGGCAGAAAATCACACACGGCATCCAGCAGCAGCTGTAAACCCTTGTTCTTAAGCGAACTGCCACACAGCACCGGCACGAACCGATTGCTGATAGTGCCCTTGCGAATGGCTGCTTTAAGCATGTCTTCCGGTATATCTTCGCCTTCCAGGAAAAGCATCATCAGCTCATCGCTGAATTCACTAACCGTTTCCAGCAGGCTTTCCCGCATCTTATGCGCAGCGGGAAACAGCTCATCAGGAATTGGCGATAACTGCACATCACTACCGGAAGTTAAGGGATCGAAATGCCATGCTTTCATGGTGACAAGGTCTATCACGCCTTCAAAACTATCTTCTTTCCCAATGGGGATATTAATGGGATGCGCATTAGGCGTAAGGCGTTCGTGGATCATCTGTATCACACGGTCGTAATCCGCACCTAATCTATCCATTTTGTTCACATAGGCAATTCTGGGCACCTTATATCTATCTGCCTGATGCCAAACCGTTTCGGATTGTGGTTCCACCCCGCCAACGGCACAAAACACTCCTACCGCACCGTCTAAAACCCGCAGGGAACGCTCCACTTCCGCAGTGAAATCCACGTGCCCCGGTGTGTCGATAATGTTTATCTGGTAATTGTTCCATATGCTGGTTACCGTAGCTGCAGTGATGGTAATACCGCGTTCCCGCTCCTGTTCCATCCAGTCTGTAAAAGCATTCCCATCATGCACTTCGCCCATTTTATGCAGAAACCCCGTATAAAACAGGATACGTTCTGTGGTCGTGGTTTTACCGGCGTCTATATGCGCCATTATGCCTATATTTCGTATTTTTGAGAGCGGACTGTCCGCATCGCTATTCATAGATTATTCCTTTGTTAACATGTATCAGGACAAAGAAAACGTGGGTGGATAGTTTGTCCATGAAAAAAAGCAGTAGCATAACCCTCTCGGGCATTAATCGCTTTAGAATTACGCATGAAATACGGATGGGATGCGTATTTCATGCGTAATTCATGCGCAATTGCAGCAAGGAAGCACAGAATAATCATAGAATAAAGGCTGATGCATGTAAACAGCACCAGCCTCAGTATATGAGAGGTTAAAAGCTTGTTATTCGTATCTTAATGCGTCTATCAGGTTCAGATTGGCAGCCTTGGAAGCAGGGTACCAGCCAAAAAAGATGCCTATCGCCATAGAGAAGCCTACCGAAAGGATTACAGACCATGGGGTTACAGCTATACTCCATTTCATGATATCCCCCACTACCTTGGCAGCACCAAAACCAAGCAAGATACCAATTATCCCGCCTAAAATGCTGATAGCCACTGCTTCGATAATGAATTGCAACAATACATCACGCTTACCGGCACCTACTGCCATGCGGATGCCTATTTCCTTTATCCGTTCTGTAACCGATACAAGCATGATGTTCATAATGCCAATGCCACCTACCAGCAATGAAATACCGGCAATTGAAGCCAGCAGAATAGTAAGGGTATTGGATACTTTGTTGGCTGTATCGGCAAGGTCTGTCTGAGTGTTCACGGCGAATTCTTCGCTGGTGGTTCCCCGATGCCTGCTTTGCAGCATATCCAGGATATCCTGCTGCACCAGCGGTATTGCTTCCTTACTTTCAGCCGATACCAGCACCATCATATTTCGCCAGCGTTGACCCAATAACCTGGTATAAACCGTGGTATAAGGTGCAATCACGGTATCATCCTGATCATTACCCATCACGTTCTGTCCTTTGGCGGTTAACACGCCTTTTATCGTGAAGGGGATATTGCGGATGCGGATAATCTTACCCACCGGATCAACATTGCTAAACAAGTTATCAGCCACAGTTTTGCCGATTACGCAAACCTTGGCACCACTCTCCACTTCGGAGGGGTAAAATAGCTCACCCGCACTTACTTTCATGTCGCGAATAAAGAAATAGTCCGAATCCACGCCCATTACTCCGGTGCGCCAGTTGCTGCCTTCGTATTTCAGCTGACCCCATGTATTATAAACAGGGGAAGCATATAACACGCCCTTCACATTATCCCGGATAGCTTCCACGTCCGCCACTTCCAACAAGTTTCCGCTTCCTGCTGCCTGACGTACATTAGAACCGGACTGGCTGAAGTTTACCGTAACCATGATCACATTAGTTCCCATGGAGTTCACCTGATCTTCCACTATCTTCTTTGCTCCCTGACCTATGGCAAGCATGGTGATAACCGCAGCTACGCCGATGATGATGCCAAGCATGGTGAGGAAGGTACGTGTTTTATTACGGGTGAGAGATTTTAGTGCTATCCTGATGATTCCGAGTATAGACATTAATCCTCCTCATCCAGTTTGGGCAGGTTCTTCAGGTCTTCGGTGGCAACGCGGGGATTGGGATTGGCTTTATCACTGATAATCTTTCCATCCCGGAATGTGATAAACCTATCGGAATATTGGGCAATGTCATTCTCATGCGTAACCAGAATAATAGTTTTCCCTTGTTTATGCAGCTCTTGGAATACTGCCATCACCTCTACGCTTGTTCTTGTATCCAGATTGCCGGTAGGTTCATCCGCAAGGATAAACACCGGATCATTCACAATCGCACGGGCAATAGCCACACGCTGTTGCTGTCCCCCGGAAAGCTGATTGGGAAAGTGCTTGGCACGCTCCTCCAAGCCCACGGTTTTAAGGGCAAACATCGCCTTTTCATGGCGTTCATGCAGGCTGCATTTCTTACAGTAAAGCAAGGGCAATTCCACATTTTCCAGTGCAGTGGTTCGGGGTAACAGATAAAAGCTTTGGAACACGTAACCAATCTTTTGATTACGGATGTTAGACAGATCACCCTCGCTCATTTCATGCACAGCAATGCCATCCAGTTCATAAGTGCCGGTAGTAGGCTTATCCAGGCAGCCAAGCAGGTTCATAAAGGTAGTCTTACCGCTCCCGCTGGCTCCCATAATGGCGATAAATTCACCCGTATTTATGCTTAGATTTATCCCACGTAATGCATGAACTTGTATTTCACCCATTTTATAAGTTTTTACCAAGTTCTCTGTGGTCAGCAGACGTGTTGCTTGCAATTCAGCCATATCAGAATCTACGCCCCATACCCGGACCAGATGGTGAACTTGCATTGGCAGAAGCTTGCTTCGGGTCTTTGTAGTTAACTCCCACTAACAGGGTTGCATTTGCCTGCAAGCCTTCCAGAACTTCCACATTTGCACCATCAGAGATTCCTACTTTTACTGGCACAGGCTTTGGTGTTTTACCTTCCAGAACCCATACCACAGCAGTGCGACTCCGCTTAGCACCCCCACTTGCGCCCATGCCTGGGTTAGTACCGGAAGCCATATCTCCCCCACGCTTCACAGCAAACTTAGCTTTTATGCTATCAGGAACAGCACCACGCCCTGGCTTGGGAGCTTGCGCTTGGGCAGCAGTTGCCGGTTTGGGAGTATCGGAAGCGTTATTTTTCATCTCTGCTGCGGCTTTCTCTGCTGAGGCTTTCATGGCATTACGTCCCGCATTAAGCAGTTCTTCATCCCATTTCAGCCCGAAGAGTTCCCATATTTCCTTGCTTGGTTTAAATCTGGTAGCAGTCTCGGGGATGCGCAGTGCATTTTCCTTGGACTGAATAATTATTGTTACATTTGTCGTCATGCCCGGCAGCAGCTTACGCTCTGGATTAGCAACATCGATTATTACGCTGTAGGACACCACATTAGATTCGGAGGAAGGGTTCAGCCGAATTTGCTTCACAGAGCCGTCAAAGCGGCTGGTGGGATATGCATCAACTGTGAATTCCACCGGCATGCCAAGCTTCACTTTGCCTATATCTGCCTCGTCCACATTGGCGGTAATCTGCATTTGATCCAGGTTATTGGCTATCATAAACAGCGTAGGCGAACTCATGCTTGCCGCCACGGTCTGCCCTTCATCCACATCACGTGATACGATAATCCCGTCTATCGGGCTGGTGATAGATGCATTATTCAGGTTCTTCTGAGCTCTTTGCAGGTTAAGCTTTGCATTAGCCACGTTTTGCTGTGACGTTTCATACTTGAACTGAGCCTTTTTAACGTCATACTCGGGCGTCATATTCTTCTTATACAGCTCTTTCAGCAGGTCATAATCCAGCTTTGCTTCGTCCATGGCGGTATTCGCTTTTGCCAGATCACCTTTGGCAGCATCAAGATTAGTACGCAGTATTTCAGTATCAAGCTTGGCAAGCAATTCGCCTTTCTTCACCCGGTCGTTAAAGTCTTTATAAAGCTTATCTATCTTACCGCTTACTTCGGTACCAACATTTACCAGCACATAGGGATTGAGAGAGCCGGTTGCAGTTACCACTTCGCGGATAGAACCCTCACTTGGCTTATCCATACGCCATTCAGGCTGATTCTTTTGCTTGCTAAAGCGACTCCACATAACAATTGCAGCCACTATCACGAGGACGATTACGATGTATTTTATATATTTCTTCATTTTGTCTTACTTACCATTTCCCAAGTATTTGCTTAGACAGAAGCTGATTCATAGCTTCTTGCTTTTGGATTATCTGATATCGGTTGGCATAATACGCTATATCCGCATCAATATAGTCCGTACGTGTTTTATCCAGTTCCAGAAGCTGAATCAAGCCCAAGCGATAACGTTCTTCCGCTTGCTTAATCTGTTCTCTGGATTGGGTTAACTTTTCGTTGTACAGCTCATCCAGCCGCACAAGGTATTGCAGTTCTTGGGTCATATTGTCATAATCCCGTTTCAATTGATCGGACTTATCGTCGTAAGCAATTTGAGATAGTTGTCTGCTTATCTTGGTGCGGGTTGCCGATTCACCATTGCGGAAGTGATTCCAAAGCGAGTATGATAAGGAAAGATTCACCCCATGGCTACCGCTGTAGGTGTCAAAATCAAAATCTGCCCCGCCCACTCTGCGATTGTAGTTGTAACCCACAGAAACCTGCGGGAATTTATCCAGAAAGCCCTGCTTCATACTGAGGTCGTTACGTTTGATATCTTGCTGAAGCAGTTGTAGTTCACTTATCTCTGCGGTGGTGAATTCCGGTAATTCCTTATCGATATTTACCTCCACATCCGCAAGAGGAAAACCCTCATCCGGCATTTGCACCAGAGCAAACAGTCTGCTGCGTGCCGTGGAAATGGAGTTTTGCAGTTGGATAATGCTGATACGGCTGTTCATCACCGCAATCTCGCTTTGCTTCACCTCAAAGGGTGTCGTCTTGCCAAGCTGGAGCATCACTTTGCTCTGCTCCCACACCCTGGTCTGTATCGCCAGATTTTCTTCCAGTGAGCTTAGGCGTTTTCCGGAAGCAAGTGCTTCCATATATGCATTGAACACCGCAAAGGCATAACTTCTGTAGCCCTCATTCAGTCTTAACAGCGCACTTTGATTATCAAGTGAGGCAAAGCGGTAGTTGAAGTAGGCTGCATCGTTCAGACTGATAGTTTTAGATACCGAGAAGCCTGCGGAACTGCTAAGGTCATTACCCGGCACCACAGGATCAAAATCTTTATCCACATTCGCACTTACAGCAGCCTCCGGCAACAGATTCCACTTTGCCGATCTCAAGCTGCTGGCAGAAGAATAGGCACTAAGCTCATTCTTCTGAATGGTATAGCTGTTCTTCAGCCCGTATTGGATCATGTCATCCAGGCTGTACTCTCCGGCTGCTAATAACACCGGAAGCATCAAGATTAGGATTGCTAAGCGTTTCATGTTCCCTCTATTCATCTAATTTCTAAATATGTAAAACTTCGCCAGTCTCCACTGTGGTGGCTGCTTATTATACTCCCCAGAACTGAGAAACCTGCAAAATAAATACAGCGTAACTCAAGGTGATTTTATACCAATATCTGTAAGTGCTATATTTGGGCAAGATAAATATTCAGGATTCTTACCTGATGGGTGCATTGGTTAATAATATAGAAGGCTCCTATGCAGGATTTTGCATATTTCCTGATGATTACTTGTTAAACTATAGTGTACCAATATATTGCCCTGTTATACCATTGTTATATCCTTAAAAACCACCGGTGAACTGCGTGGCGATTCCCGGAGGATTCCCGCACTTAGTCCGGGAATCCTCCGGGAATCTGCCGGCAAGAGTGTGGTGGTTCTTTAGGGTGTCTTAAAGATATGTGTAATGGAAGAGTAGTGAATTATCCTGTAATTGCATTATTCCAAGGATAAAAAGCCTTGGCAAACCTTACTTTAACCTTTCTTTGTGAGGTGTGGGTGGGTAATGATAGGGATGTGGCAGCAGAGAAAAAGGAAAATACTTCTTGCCCAAAAACAAGGATTAATTAAACTGGCTTTACTTAATAAACACATAATAACAAAGGAGATAACCATGGCTTTTAACCTTAGAAACAGACACTTTCTTACCCTGATGGATTTTAGTCCCAAGGAGATTAAGTTTTTGCTTGATCTGTCCCTTGATCTTAAAAAGGCAAAGTACGCCGGTACCGAACAGCAGAAGCTGAAAGGAAAGAATATTGCCCTCATCTTCGAAAAGGACAGCACCCGTACGCGCTGTGCCTTCGAAGTTGCCGCGCTGGATCAGGGCGCACACGTAACCTATCTGGGACCAACCGGCAGCCAGATGGGGAAAAAGGAATCCATTGCAGACACTGCAAGAGTTTTAGGCAGAATGTATGATGGCATCGAATACCGCGGTTACGGACAGGAAATCGTGGAAGAACTGGCGAAATACGCAGGCGTGCCCGTGTGGAACGGACTTACCACAGAAGACCACCCCACGCAGGTTTTGGCGGATTTCATGACTGCTATGGAGCACCTGAACAAGCCCACGGAAGAAATGACCTTCGTGTATGCCGGTGATGGACGTAATAACGTTGCCAACGCCCTGATGATAGGCGCTTGCAAGACAGGGATGGATTTCAGGATCGTTGCCCCGAAAAGCCTGTTCCCGGAAAAGAAACTGTTGGCGAAATGTCAGGCTGTTGCCAAAGAAACCGGTGCCAAGATTACCATTACCGACGATATCGCCAAAGGCGTGAAAGGCGCAGACGTGATCTATACGGACGTTTGGGTAAGCATGGGCGAGCCTGATTCCGTGTGGGAAAGCCGCATTAAACTGCTGAAACCGTATCAGGTGAATGCGGAGATGATGAAGAAAACAGGAAAATCAACTACGCTGTTTATGCATTGCCTGCCTGCTTTCCACGATCTTAAAACAGTGGTTGGAAAACAGATAAATGAGAAATTCGGCTTAAAATCCATGGAAGTGAGTGATGATGTTTTCGAAGGACCAAATAGTGTGGTCTTTGACGAAGCGGAGAACCGTATGCACACCATCAAAGCAGTTATGGTGGCTACTTTAGGCGCATAGACAAATAGTAAGATAAGTAAGATAATACAAAGGTGGAGCTTAGAGCTTCACCTTTTTTTAGCAATACAATTAAGGGCGGGGAAAATCCCCGCCCTTATTATGTTAGTTTATTGTTGTTATTTCATCAACAGCATCTTCTTAACTGCTTTGTAACTACCGCTTTCCATGCGGTAGAAGTACATTCCAGAAGAAACACTGCGGTTGTTTTCATCCAAACCGTTCCATACCACTCTATGGTCTCCACTGTTAAACTCACCATCCACAAGGCGCTTAACAAGCTGTCCTTTGAGGTTATAGATGGCAATGGTAGCTCTACCTGCTTTCGCGAGGGAGAAGGATAAGGTGGTGGTAGGGTTAAATGGATTGGGATAGTTTCCATCAAGTTTTGTTACCACTACGGGGCTGTTATCCTGTGGGTTGGAACTATTGGGGAAGTTGAATGCAAGTACATCACTTGGGCTTCCTTCCACATTCTGATATTGCACACAAATGTAGAATTTGTATGCGCCAATCTGCTCCAGGGTTTCAGTGTATGTAGTGCCTTCCACGGTGCTTAATTTAACATAAGGACCGGAATCAAACCTGCGATATACATTATAACCAATCACAGGTAATACGGGTTCGAGCGGCACTGCCCACGATATGTTCAGTAATCCGCTTTCGTTGTTAACATTGTAGCTGGGGTTCAGCGGTTTGGGCAGATCAATAAGAGTAAACTCGGTGTAATGCACCGGATTAGCAGGATTGATTATCAGGTTATTTAGCATGGAAGATTGGTGGTGAGCTATGCTGGCTACCACGCTGTGGGTTCCATTAGGCAGGAATAGCTTGAAGTTTCCTTCGGCATCCGGTATGGCTGTGTAGCGTTGGTTGGAGCTAACTCGGGATTTTGTGGGGCTGATTCCGGAGGTGGGAAACACGATACCATGCAGGTAGCCTTGCTTATTGTTCACGCCGCTAAGCATAAAATCATCCACAAACCAGCCGGTGTTTGACGTGCCAGCATCAGAGCCAAAACGGAAACGGAACATCACTGCCTGCCCCTCATATTGGCTAAGATTGAAGCTGGGATTAAGCCAGCCTGAAACGGTTCCAGTCCAGCCCACTTCTCCATTCAAGCCATTGAGGTTAGTGCCATTGTATCCGCCAAGAGGAGCGATGATTGTCCAGGATTCGCCGCCATCGGTGGAGATAGACACATTAGCTCCATCAAAGTTACTCTCGAAAGCATAACGATGATAGAAGCTCAAAACGCTGCCGGTACTTAGCAAATACTGTGGCGTATAAAGGTTGTATTGTACCAGATTGGGATAATTACCACTAAGATTGGTTGCCCAAAGCTTTTGCCCGGAATGAGGTGTGTACTGGGTAGGCGTTCCCCAAGACCAACCTGTCTCTGGCACGAAACTCCCGTTATTAAGATCAAAATCCAGGTTTATATCAGGATTGTTGAAAGGTACCTGAAAATCGGCAGTAAGAAGGGTTCCATTAGCTCCGCTTGCAGTGATATGGAAAGGAAGCACGGTTACTGAAGCCGATACATTGGTAACATCAATCCCGAAACCAAGCTGGAGGATATTGTTAGGAGAAATACTCTCCAAGGTAAGCAGGGGATTAAGTATCTGAACCTGAGTGTTTGTAGAGCTAAGCGATACGGAGATATCAGAAGCAGCTACTTCAGATTGGTTCTGCAAGTTTACAATGAGGTTAGCAATTTCTCCAGTCTCTATAACACCATTGAAATTGGTAGCTTGATCATCCACCATGTAAGAATGATACCTAAGATGAGATGCTTCTACCTGGAAACTAAAGAACCTTGTCCAATGGTTTTCTCCAGCACTTAAATTTAAGGTAAAGTTCAGCACTTCGCCATCTGGGCATGTGGGAGAAACAAGGAAGCTGAAGGGACTGCGGTTCACTGCACTTTCTGCCGGTAATACAGGATAATACAAGGAAGTAGAGTTGCTGAGGGTAACATAAGGACTTAAGGTGGAAAGCTGCGCAATCACTTCATCAGTTATCAAGTTACCCGAATTATGAATGCTTACACCCAAGTCAACTTGTTCACCCGGTTCGCACACGCCATTATTGTTATCATCATCCAGGAAAGTACCGTCTATTATCAAATGTGAGGCAAGATGATATGTGGGAGCATTAGTAATGTAGATTGCTTTGCGGTTGCTAAGCGGGGCAGCAGCAGTGGGATAAACATTATTGAATGAATACTCCAAACCTACTCTGCCGGTGTGATCCTCAATACCAATGGTGCAATAGTTGCCGTGCTCATTACCGGATTGTGAATCGATATTGTTAAATGTGTGATATTGAATCTTTATAGGCCCGTCCCCAAAACTGGTGGGGTAGGCGGTTTGGTTGTGTAGGATAATTTGGAAAGTCTCAGGTGAGGTTCCATTTCCTCCACCATTACGCATATTGTACCATTCTATGGTGAAGGTTTGGTTATTAATGTTATAATAGGTGTAGATGCCACTGCCACTTACAGTGGCGAGATCATCCCAGAAAGCTGCAATCATGGGGCTGGGTCCCATAGCTCCCGGAAGACGGAAGTTACGAAACTCTGCATTGGCAGTTTCGCCCATGGCTATGAAGCCATTGGAACATACTGTGATCTGTTCGTATAGCCTGCCATAGAACTGGAAGGGGAAGGGCAAGCTAACTACTGCAAGCGATACTGCCCCAACTTGATCACCTTCATCATTACTGGCATATCCATCATTAATCGTTAATGCAGTTCCCAAACCACCTAATGCCGGAGCAATCTCGTGCCAATCGTAAACAGGAACGTCAGCATAACCAATATCAAGCCAATCGTAGATAACATAGCCATAGGAATCAGGACCCAGGGGATCGTGAATAGTCACTTCTCCCAAGGTTATCGAGAAATCTATATACTGCTCAAAACCGGAAGCATTGTACAGTTTCATTTGCAAGGGCATTATCATCCCAGGTAAAGCCTCAGGGCGGGCATTTAGCATGAACCTATCAATTCCGCAGGTTACCTCAGTACCGGCAGGTATCTCACCAAAAAAAGCCTCATTATCGCTGATAGACAGCATATCATTTAATGTGTATAGGGTAGCATTTACATCCGATATTGAACCTGCGCCGTTGTTCTTCACAGTAACGCTGAATTCCGCTACTTCTCCCGGATCAAGAACTTGGTTGTTATTGTCTATAACTATGTTCGATATGTATTTCATCTTGGGCGCTTCAACAGGGATAAATTCAGATACTTCATACGAGTTAGAATTAGCATCCGTAAGACTAAGGTGGATGCGAAGCATGGTTTCATGAGGAGTATTGGGAGCTATTTGAATGACCGTAGGATCGGTGTTAAAAGCAAATTCTCCACTTACTATCGCAGGATAACTGATAGCAGAATTTAAGATAGTAACATATGGGCTTTCGGAACTGATTGTCCCGGAGATTCCGTTAAAAGTGCTTGTACCGGTGTTGCGTAAACCAAAGAGTATCTCTATCGTCTCACCGTTTCCGGCTAAACCGTTTCCATTACCTACCGATGCGCCACTGTTGTCATCATCGATAACAATGGTGGCGGGAACAAGAGTGGGGACATCAATTATGGGAATGGTAATCTGCTTGGGTTTGAAGTTATGATTGCTCACAGTTAGCACGGCATCTCCGGCTACCATGTCACCTGGCAGGATTAATATTACGCTTCCATCTTCCCCAGTAAAACCACGGGAAAATATAGTAGTTCCGTTGCTAAGGGTTACGGCTACACCTGCCACAGGAATATTAGCACTATCACGGACAACTACATCAAATAGGCTTAAACCTAATGATATTGAGGTTTCTGTTGTAACATTAAAGAAGTTAGGGTTACCGGTAAACACTTCCATGGTAGGATCACCCATCAGGTTGCACCAATGTGTGAAAGACTGGACATTACTCGGGGACGATACACCAAATATCTGGTGCATGTACAGCCTACCGTGCAGGTTGGCTTCACCCATGGTGCGCATATTGTGCACAAATACACCGTCGAATATGCCACCATGTAACACGTTGTTGAATGTAGTATGCGTGCTGGAAGTACTCATGCCGATTGCAGTAACCGCACCTTTGGGATCTCCGCTAGTACCAAGCCTTATAAATGCTTCAGTCGTACCCGTTCCTGTGGCATAATTGCCAGTTCCACATGTAATAATTACCGCATGAGGAAGCCGGTAACTATTGCTCAATGATGAAGCAGAAGGTGACCACCCGCTCATACCTAAATACCCACGAAAGCTAAAGAACCCAACTCCCTGTGATAGAGCAGTGTTTAAATTCGCAGCAGCAGGCGCAGACCCATAAATTTCCGTATATGTATAATTCGGGTTTGTGAGCAAGCTAAGCTCTTTTATATACTTGCTGATGTATACTGTGGAGATTCCAGAAGGATCCCAGTCCCCAACTAATAACATCTTGTTTAGCCAACCGGCAGTAGCAAGGTTGATGTCTTTTTCATAAAGGTATATCTTAGTGAAGATTGTGGTGAGTTCAGACAAGTTTTCTGCCGAGATGCGCCCAATTATGCAATCTCCCAAAAGATCATTACCTGCCAGATGTGTATAGGGGTAATCTCCCCCACCACCACTAACAGTATAGGCTGGTATGGAATATGTTCCTGAAACGTCTCCAATAAGGACAACAAAATCGGGACGTGTGGCAAGATTGTTATATTTGGAAAGAATGTAGTTTCGGATAGAATCTGTAGAACTGCCAGCTTCTGTTGCAGCAGTGCTTGCCATCATAACATCTGCCCCTTTTTGTCTTTTCCAATGAGCAAAGCCATTGATAGCGTTCAAATAGTCCGCACTGGTATTGTTACCATAAATCATTAGGATTTTTGGAGGGGAATTAGGTACCAGACGATTGCGGTAATCATTGAAATTAAGGATAATCGATTCATAGATATTGGCAAAACTGGATGAGATTGCCTCAGGTTCTGCCAGCAACTCATTCAGACCAGACCCATTACTGAAATTTAGCCTGAACTGGATATTCTCATGCACTGTCAGTTCTCCGGTCTGGGCATTGTAAGCGAAAGGATTCACCTGAACGGTTACGATTCGGAAGTCTCTTAGTATCATCGGATCGCTATATTGTATGGCTGCTTCCGGATAGTTCCCGCCAGTACGGTAATAATCACTGTTAACAAGGAAACTCTTAGGGCTGTCCATGGCAGCACCCTGCTGAACCGGATAGGGCAAGAAAGCAGCTATAGTATGCTGCTGTGAAGAAATCACATCTATACTTACATTCCCATGAATGGGGATAGCAATAGAAGTGGAGATAGTAGGAAACTCAGGCATACCGCTTTCAAGCAAAGTTCCTGCATCCGGAATCACTATCTTTTTGTAATTAGTGCTTCCCGCATTCTCATCAGTAACAGAATATTCAGGTAACGTAAAACTCAGCTGCATCCAGGAAGAGCTTTTAGCTCCGATACTAAATGCTGAGTTGTATGATTTCATTGCTTGTTCGGCATTTAATCCGAAGGCAAGCCCCGCAGTAAGGCATACGAGCAGTACAAGCGTGATAATTTTCATGGATACTTCCTCAAGTTATTATACTTCTGGCTGAATAATACAGCAAGACTCATTCCAAGTCTATCAAAGATTATAATATAGCATCATTTCATGGGGGTGTGGTCGGCTGTTAACCGCCTCATGCTCTTTCATTTTCATAGCAATATGGCTTTCAATCAGTTCTTCGTTAAAAACACCGCCTTGCAGCAGGAATTCGTGATCATCTTTCAAAGCCTGCATTGCCTCTGCCAGATCAGCAGGAATAGAAAGCAAGGTCGCCTTCTTTTCCTCGCTCCAGCTATACACGTTATCATCAAAAGGTCCCAAGTTGTATTTAGCAGGGTCTATCTTGTTTTTAATTCCATCCAGCCCTGCCATCAAAATTGCGCTCATGGCGAAATAGGGGTTACATGTCCCGTCACCGGTACGGAATTCAAAACGCTTGCTTTCTGGAGTATTGGCATAGCGGGGAATGCGGATGGCAGCACTGCGGTTAGCAAGGCCGTAGAACAGCTTAACCGGTGCTTCAAATCCGGGTAACAGCCTCTTAAAACTATTAGTTGATGGATTGGTGAAGGCTACCAATGCACGCCCGTGTTTCAGGATTCCACCTATGAACCAGATTGCTTCCTTGGATAAATCGGCATATCCGCCTTTCTTGTAAAACACATTCTTACCTTTCTTGTGCAGCATGATATGGAAGTGCATTCCATTGCCGGCATGATTGTATATTGGCTTCGGCATAAAGGTGGCGGTAAGTCCATGTCCCAGGGCTGCACGGCGGATAATGTCCTTCATAATCATCACATCATCACATATCCGTGGGAATGCCAGCAATTCAGTCTCAATTTCCTGCTGAGCGGAAAGCCCCACTTCGTGATGATGATAGCGAACTTTTATATCCTGATCTTCAATCAAATCCACAATCTCTTGCCGCACTTCATAGAACTGGTCAAAAGGAGTATCCATGTGATAACCCTTCACACCATCCAGGCTTAAGGCATCCACATCTTCCCAATCTTCAGGTAGTGAATCCTTTGTTTGGCAGGACGTAATCGTATAGCCGGAACTGAATGAATCAGAATTAAACTGTGTGGTATCAAACAGATGAAACTCAAGCTCCGGTATCCATACCGAAGAGTCTGCAATCCCTGTAGACAGCAAGTATTCCTGAGCCCTTAAGGCTACGCTGCGTGGGTCTTTCTTCACCCCGATGCGGGTATCTGCATCGCAGATGGAGCAAATCATCCTAAGGGTTGGTGTCTCGAAAAACTGGTCTATATGTGCAGTTTCAATATCGGGCATTAGCACCATGTCACCGCTTTCCACCGCCCTCATACCGGGGATGGAAGAGCCGTCAAAAGGTATCCCCCGCTCCAGCACATTCAGTATTCTCCGCGCCGGAAAGGTTATGTGATACCATTTGCCATCCAGACCGCAATATTTTAGGTCTATAGCTTTCACTTCGTTATCGGTGATCATCTGTAGTAAAGAGTGCTGATCCATGTTGTTCTCCTGTATATCTTTCTTTTATAGTTAAAGTAAAAGGTGTGTTAGCCTACACCCAGCAAATGCATCACAAACTGCACGGGAGGCATTACTATCGTGCCGATCAGATTCAAACCCAGCAGCCTTGAGCCGATAATTATGGCAAACAAATATATCATCCCTTTGCGTTCCTGCATCGTCCATTTGTAATATGCGTTATCCGTCAAAGCCATGCCAATAACCTTAGAGCCATCAAGGGGCGGTACGGGAATCAGGTTAAAAAACGCCAACAGCAAGTTCAGGAATATCACATAGAAGGCAATATGCTGCACAATAGGTATAAAACCAGCCAAATGATATACAATGGCGAAGGCAATGGCAATCAGGATGTTCGATACAGGTCCCGCCAAAGCAGTAAGCCCGGAATCACGTTTCAGGTTCTTAAAGTTATAGGGGTTAAAGGGCACCGGCTTGGCATAGCCATAAATAAATCCTGCCGTAAAGAACAGAAACAGGGGCAGTAACACAGTGCCAAACCAATCTATATGCTTCAAGGGGTTCAGGCTAAGCCTTCCCGCCCGCTTGGCAGAGTCATCTCCCAACCAGTATGCCGCCAGGGCATGACAAAATTCATGAATTATTATGCTATAGAACACCAGCACAATAATAGCTGTATTGGTAAGCAATTTGAATAGTGATGCAGTAATCATATCTTCCTGATTTTAATAAACTTCCGCTTTCCGGCACGCAGCACAGAGCCGTCTGCCAATTCCAGCATAGCATCAATGGAGGTAACTTTCTCGCCATCAATAGATACTCCGCCGCCCTGAATCAGGCGTTTGGCTTCTCCGCTGCCGGCACAAAGCCCGCTATCGGTTAGCAGCTTCACCAGCTTGTAGCTGCTTTCTGAAGTGCTAAACTCAGGGATATCTTCCGGTATTTCTTTATTAGAAAACAGCTTCTCAAACGCTTCCTGCGCTTCCACCGCTGCCTGATTTCCGTGATACAAGCTAACTATGTCTCTTGCCAAACGCTTCTTTAGTATCATGGGATTCGTCCCGCTTGCCAGCTCTGCTTTGATTGTTTCCAAATCCTCCGCAGCAGTGGTAGTGGCATAGCAAAAATAGTTCATGATCAGGCTATCGGGGATGCTCATCACCTTGCCAAACTTCTCGTTAGGCGGATCAAACACAGCAATATAGTTATTCAGCGATTTCCCCATCTTATTCACGCCATCCGTGCCAAGCAGGATGGGTGACAGCACGGCAATCTGCTGCTCCATGCCAAAGTACCGCTGCATATCGCGTCCACAAAGGATGTTGAACTTCTGCTCCGTAGCACCAAGCTCCACATCGCTGGCAATGGCAACGGAATCATAACCTTGCAGAATGGGATACATTATCTCGTGCATACCAAGCGACAAGCCTTGCTCGTAGCGGTTACGGAAGGTGTCATGCGCCATAAACTGCGCCAGGGTAAACTTACCCATCATCTTCAATACATCGCTCATGCTCATCTTGCCGAACCACTCGCTCTGATAGCGCACTTCGGTTTGTTCGGGCTTCAGCACCGTGTATAGCTGTTCCATGTATTTTTCGCTGTTATACTTTATCTGGTCGAAAGTCAAGGGTGGGCGGGATTCATCTCTTCCGGTGGGATCACCTATCTGCGCCGTGAAATCACCAATGATGATAACCCCGGTGTGCCCCAAATCCTGAAACTCACGCATCTTGCGAATCGGCACCAAATGCCCGATGTGTACGTCGTAACCGGTGGGATCTATCCCGTATTTTATCCTGAGTGGTCTGCCAAGCTTGGCAGAGGATGCAAATTTATCTTTCAGCTCCGCCAGGGGGATGATCTCTTCCACGCCCCGGCTGATGATCTTCAGTTCATGTTCAAAAGCCATTTTGTTCTTCCTGTTCTGCTTTTTTTGTGTGCAGGCACAACACATAGCAAGCCGATATTTGTCAAGCGATAACGGATTTATCGTTAGCACGATGCTGGTTTGACTTTCACTTGGAGTCATCCAAGAACCTTGCATTTACCGATCTCTCAAGCGGCTTCATGTGAGAGTTAAACTAAGCATCTGTGGGGTTGTGGGTAGTTATAGGGACAGATGTCGTGGTTTTTGTAAAACAAGGAGAACTAGTTTGGGTTTCTTTTTTAACACAGAGGGAAAGCAGAGAAAAGCTGAGAAAAGCAGAGGGGGGATTAAAAAAGAGGCAAAGAGAGAAAAAGGTAATAAGCTGGTTATTAAGAAGTTATCCACCCATACAAGTCTGGAGTCGATATCGCTTAAATAAACTTTGAGGATAATAACCAGCTATGCAGCGATATGGACTACAGCGACCTCCGGCTATACAATACCCCGGCATCGCTGTAGTCTATCAGGCTAAATTGCTTCTTATCATGCCATAGTTATTTAAGCCTGATCGACTCCAGACTTCAATCAAACAGAATTAGTAACTGAACTTTAATTCTTGTTTTCATAGCCGACCTCGATATGCATACCTGAATCTATTGCCTTTTGTAACTCTGAGCGGACTAAGCTAACTGGATCTTTCACCCAATTTTCAAAGTATGGACGCATTATTGTTATTAAACTGCCTATATCGGATGCATAATAGCTTTCAATAATCGCACCAGCCCAATAACAGAGGTCATCCCCAATCAGACTTACAAATACATATTCAGGAGATGATTCTTGAAAGGATAAGAATCCTTTTAGATTCATTAGGATTTGTTGCTGTTGTTGAAACGTCATTTTTGTATAAACATCGTGCATCGTGGAAAAACGAACAGATTGAAAGAACATAACACCGTTTCTTTCATCCAGGTACTTTCCTGAGAGGTTAATGATGTCATCTGCCCAGACTGACCTGCGAATTAACTCATTATACCCGTTAAAACCAGAAAAATCATTGTTCCATACTGAAAAATCAGGGCTTAAAGAATACTCGGTTGTGCTAAGAATGTATTTTACCAGTTCTTCGTTTGTAAGCTCCTTCAATAGTGTATCCGGAATTTGAAAATGATGATTCTGTAATTCCTCATATGTATTACACGAAAAATTGTCCGGAACAAATTTTGGATTTATCACTTCATAAGTGATACGGTATTTTGGTGCAGTATCATGGACTCGTAATGTCGTAACTGCAGCAAGGTTTATTGTTAAGCCAATAAGCATCATGATCGATACAGTGCTTTTTTTCATTTTACCTCCCAGGTAACCACCAATACTGACATATCCCACATGTACATAATAAATAAGACCCTTGTTTAAGGTCAAGCTTTTAGTTTACATACGGCTGGTTTGACTTTCACTTGAAGCCATCCGCCAGCTATACAAACACCAATATCTCAAGCGGCTTCAAGTGAGAGTTAAACTAAGCATCTGGAAGGAGTGGGTGGTTTCGGTGGGGCGAGTCTGCTGTTTGTTGAGTAACCCAGTTGTTTAACTCAAAAAGTGTCGCAGTGTAGATAAGTCATAGGCGTAATTATCTTTGCGACACTATTTAAGCCAAACAACTTGCCTGCCGTGAACTATGGTTACAGCTCTTTGTTCTCGGTTTTCGCAGCATTAAAATGCTGCGCTACCTTCCTTGCTGGCTGAAAGCGAATCGAAGTGGGGTTCATCGGGGGTTCATCGGGCTTTTGCCCGTTTAACCCCCGATGAACCCCGGTTCTGTGCGGGTGCGGAGAGCAAGGTGGAGGAAAGCTGGGTACATGAAAAGCAGGTATCGGTGTTAACATGAAAAACCGGGTTGGAGTTCATGAGGCTTACGTTGCTATATGCGTGTTACCCATTAATTAGCCTCATGGACTTCAAGCCGGGATTTCAGGTTTGGGAGATTAACAAGGTTCAGCCAAGTTCTACTTAGATAGTTTAGCTTGCTTATGGGCAACGCCCGATGAAGTCCAAACGGCTGCTGAACCTATTGCTATGGTATAAGTTGGGAAAAGCCATTTGAACTCCATCTTGTTGCTAGGACGGTGCAGCCGTTTGAACTCCATCTTAAACCTCGGTAAACTTTAAGCTTAGCAAGGCAGAGAGACTTTCGTGTTCATACAGATACTCCGAGAAAAGAATGAAATGAGGTTGCAGCCAGCTCCTGCCCAAATCCGATATTTGGTTATAAAACGTAAAGGTTTCCCGCACCATCGCACTATCCATGTGGACATAATGAGAACACCTACTGAGGTGAAACACTTGCATATAAGCGTCTGTGTCCATACCTTTTGCAGCCATGTTGTAGTAGTAATCCTGCAATCCCATCTGCTCTTTCCCGGGGAATAGAGTAAGCCACTGTTTATCTGTTTTGGGGAACATGAGCTGTAAATCCCGGATGTTCTCTTCGTGCTTATAGGATGTAGAGCAGTTAAAGCCAACAAACTGCGCCCAACCGTTGTTGCGAACTAATTCTGTAAGCAGCACCAGGACCGGAACAGACGGGTGCATCACAAAACACTGACGGAATATCAGCCCTTTCATCGGCTCGAAATTGCTTATGGTAGTGGTTATAGCCAAGCCGGTCCACAAGTTCCCAAACTGGTCTTGTACTTTTATGCTGCTTGTATCGTGTGTTTCGTGGATAAGCACGGATGCTCTAAGCTGATTAGGGATTATACTCAATCCTCCCTGATAGGGGTTGTGGTAGCTTTTCGGCGCATAGTCCGGATAACCGGCATCCAGGTATTCAGCTCCATTGTATTTCAGTGAGATTAGCCCCGGAAGCCTTGCATCCTTGGCGGAGGTTATGCTTAAACAGCCGTTTTCGGCAATAAGGAGCTTGTCCCGGTTAAACACATTTACCTCTCCCCTACCCATTAAGCAAAGTTGAGACCGCTTTACGCTTACACTGGATAGAGCAGCATCACATGTAACCAATTCAAGTGCTTGCTCCGGTAGATTTTCCACATCCCACCGGACTTCCCTGATGTTATCAGCTTCGCTTGCAGTAACCTGTGGTGCAAGAGAAAGCCCATCCTCAGTATCCAGCTTGAATTTCCCACGAAGTCCCCTATCCAGATGCTGGATAAGCTTCACCTGATATGGCTTAGTTAAAATGGGATTCCCTTCGTTCACGACGAGTTCCAGAGTAGGCTGAATAATCTCTACAGGCTTACGGTAACCTAACGCTGCATTTCGGGTTTGATAGCAATTGCGGAATATATCCAGATACATACTTGCAACCAGCAATTCCTGATGTTCCATGCTTTGGATTTTATTCAGATCCAATTCCCAACACAGCCAATAATTCCCAAGTTTAGGCATGAATTCGGGATTCCAGATAACCGCACTGGTGGCATCATCTATCTGGGAATACATCCAGTTTCCGCTTAAGCTGTCTTTTGCAAAACTGTTCAAATAAGTCTCGGGAAAGTCCTCTTCCACCTGCACTAAACTCCCATTCTGTTCGAAGCTTATATTTTTCTCATTTATGCCAAGCTTAAGATAGGCAAAGTATTTGTTTTGGGGTTCAGGGATGGCGTAAATCTTCAAACGAAGCTCCATCAGACCGGTGGGATATAAGCTGTATATGTATCCGAAATCCACACCTGCATTGTCTTTGGAGAGATACTTCAAGGTGAGTTGCAGCATAGAGCCGTGTTCTTCGATTTGTATATCGTAGGGAAGCTCGGTATCGAATTCTTCACTATAGGGCAAGCCTATCTGTGGGGCACAGAAATCGAAACGTGAACCAAAAATGGAGTGAAAGCCACCCCAGTTTTTGTTGGATGTTTTTAAGATATACACCGAGTATTGCCCGTTAAGCAGGGATATCCTTTCCTGCATATTCTTAGCAGACATCGAATTTAGAGCTGACATGGTAGTAAAGCACTCCACTTCAAACTCAAGTTTATTACCGCTATCCGGAAATGCCATAACTTTAATCTGGGGATTGTAGACCAGGGAACCTTGGGAAATGTAATCAACCGGAATAAAGGCTTTCTCGTCTGCCTGTAAACTGATCTCAAAGTTGTTTTGCAGTAATGTGAGAGGTGCCTCCCCGGGGAGCTCTATGTGGTAAGAACAAGCCGTTGGGAAGTGATTATGCACATTCAGATACATGATATCCTGCCTACCCGGAATCACCAAGCTACTTTGCATCCGCAGATTCACTGACAGCGGATACTGAATATGCAGCCCTGTCTTCATCACTATCTCTTTGCCCGCCCAGGATACTATTGTTTTTAGCCCCGGACAGCTTTCCCACTCCGTTAAAGTGCGGTTGACAGGAGCAATAAAGAACTCTGATTCCCTTTCGATACTGCCCGTTACCGTCTCAGAGATATGAAATTCATTCCTAACTACATCATCATCCGCACCTTTAAGCATAATCTCAACCGGTTCGCAAGTGTGATTGGTTAGTTGGTAATTGGCAGAGTAGCTATCACCAAACACAGGTTTGGCATCTGCAATCTCAATCTGGATATCAAAATCCGAAGTGTTTATTGCAACAATGCCTCTGCCGCATCGTTCAAAGCATATATGCAGCCTTTTACCATCTTTCTCCCAGATGTAATCGTATAAATCGAAGCCGTTTACCTTTCTGCCGTCAGGTTCTGTTAGCAGGGGTCTCTTGTTGTCGTCGTACCAATGGAAGAACTCGAAGTATGGTTTCAGCAGTTCGTTATTAAGCAAGCCGGGAATGAAGTTCATCAAGTGTGTTGCTTGGGATTCCATCTTCTCCCAAAAGAACCCGCATTTCTTGTAGAGTGGCACTGCCTTGGTATTGCCTGCCCAAGTGAAAAGATCGATGCGCTGGTAGCCAAGTTCCGCCGCCCTAAGCACGCATTTCTGCATCAGTATCTTGCCAATACCTGTCCCATGATGTTCGGGATCGACAGAAATAAGCTCTATGTATGCTACATCCTTCTCCTCAGAATACTTGGTCAGTTTAGCATATCCTAAAACTTTGTTACCCTTTACTGCCAGGTAGAGATTCAGATAACTCCCCCTGCCTTCTTCATCCAGCACCTTTTCTTCACTGCTGTTAAAAGCTCTGCCCATCCAACCACTGGCGCTGCGATTCCACATCTCTGCCAATGCTTTAGCGTATTGAATATGATAATCTACAAAGCTTACTTGTTCCATCCTACCTCCATTATTAGTATGCAATTGTTGCTTATTTATTATCGCCCTACATAGAGTCAAGTGATTTCTTACGTAGTTCAGCCACAATGCTGACTACAATAATTGTATTTCCTACTCTGCTTGCTTTAAACGGAGCATTATTGATTGCTATGCCTGAAGCCAGGCTAACCATGTAATGTTGTTATTGAGCTTTCCGAACCACTCTTAGCCCAACAACATTTGTGGATATAAGCGGTAGTATGTTAAAGCGTCTCGCAACCGTGCAGTTGCTTGCATCCTGGAGGCAACTGCCTCCCCTTATTGCTCTTGCTATTCCTGATGCTGCGCCATGAGGATTTGCTACATCAGTAACGGGGAGATTACCGAAAATATCCCAACAGTACTCCCAAACATTACCGCTCATGTCATACAAACCCAGTTCATTAGCTGCTTTTGTGCCAACTAAGCTGGTCATCTCTTCAGAATTGCCGCTATACCAGGCAACAGCATCCAAATCATCAGATCCACTGTAGAGGTAGCCTTGAGAGTAATTACCACCTTTTGCAGCAAACATCCATTCCATTTCTGTAGGCAAGCGATAGCCGTTTGCAGCCCAATCACACACTATATTAGCATGATTATTGTTATCTGTATTCCAGCCTGCAGGCCAGTATGAGGGATCAGTGCCAAATCCGGTATAGCTGTAGCAAGCCGCGTAGCCCTCACTGATACTGCGCTTATTGCAATACTCTATGGCATCGTACCAGGTGATGCTTTCCACCGGTAAATCGGCATAAATGCCCGGAGGAGTTAAAGGATATAGGGAAGGATCTGTCAACATAATCATAAACCAGTCAAATTGGTTCACCTCGTATTTGGACATATAAAATGGCGATAATGATACGTTGGAGAAGCCATTATTAAAAGTAGCTCCCGGCACATAAACCATTTGATCAGGGACATTTATCTGATATGCAGCTGCAGTTACATCGCTTGAATTCCAGCCACTTTTGTATGCTCTTGCTTTAACTATGGTGTTAAAAGCAATACTAAGCGGGTGAGTATATAAGGTGGAGGATTCGCTGGGGTCTGTTCCATCCAGAGTATATCTTATCTGGACATTGGCTATATTGCATGTGATATTCACTATCTGCGCCACGGAATATACCCCACCCACGGGGTTAAAATCCAACGCAGTTATTTGCAGATTATATACTTGGGTAATAACCGGGCTTGGTGTTTTGCCTTCCACAAAAGCTCTGGCTTTCAGGATAATTGCAGAAGATATATTTATCGGGCTGGTATACAGGCTTGATGCCTCAGTCGGCACGGTGCCGTCCGTAGTGTAATAAATTACTGCCTCGGGGGTTGCACAGCTTATGCTTACAAGCTGGGCAGCATTATACGTTCCTCCGGGAGGCAAGATAAGCGGTGCTGCTACGGCAGTAAACGCATATGTTGCTGATCTGGTAGAACTGGATACCCACCCGGATTTGAACGCTTTTGCCTTCAAAGTAGTATTAGTGGCAATATGCAAAACCTCCGTATATTCTGTTGAAGAAGCATTTGGTTCTGTATTGTCCAGAGTATAGCGAATTGTGGCATAGGCAGTGGTGCAGGAAATCAACACATCCACCGCATTATCGAATGTACCGCCCCCGGTGGAAAAGGCAGGTGTTGCCACTTGTTCATCTTCGGCACTGGTGGATTTCGTTCCGCAGGACATCAAGATCAGCCCCAACAAACATAACATAATAGCTTTTACGATAATCTTCACTTCATCCTCCCGGATTTATCTGCACAATAGCAGACTATAGTAGCTAAAAGCCACAACCATTACAGTTTAACACCTATAGACAGCATTGCAGAATACAGCTTAAACTCTGTGTTTGTGCTTGCATCTCCCACAGGATACATGCCGGTATTGAACCTGAAATCAATATTAAACTCATCTTTGCCAATGCCCATATTGAAGATGTTTTTGATGTTAAAGCCCATGCCAAACACCAAATCCGTCTTGTGGAACAAAACTTTATCGCCTGCACTTTCTTGTCTGCTGCTGGCATAAGCTTGCGTTGCATCAGCGTCATTATAGCTGTCTGCCACAAAATCTGCAATATCATCTTCCAGGGCTTTCACGCCTCTGTGTTTTTCGCTCTTGTTGTTTACAAGCACGGATAAAGATGGACCGAAATAGATGTAAGCACCATCAAAATGCCCATCTAAAACATTAGCATGAGAATCCTGTTTCAGCTTTAACAGCAGGGGAATTGTGATGTAATCCATGGTTTGCTTTATCTTTCCGTTCAAGGTATCTGCAAAGGTGTTGGCAAGCATCAAGTTATCGGTTTGCAGCATTCTGCCTTGGAATTTGTAGGTGTAATTGTATCTTTGCCAGATTAGCTCGGATTGTAGCCAAATGGAATCTTGCTTCTTGGAAAGCATGCTGGTAAAATATGCTCCGAAGCTATGTGATATCCCATTATCTGCATCATCAGATTCCAGATTCAGGTATCCAACGCTGGTTTCTGTGGCACCTATGCTGCGGATATCATAGTGCAAGTTATATGCTGCATCGCTGCCATAAATTGATGATAAACCCACACCATATTTCACACCCCAATTGTATTCAACCGAAAACAATCCTACGATTGCAACCAAGCTCAAAGACAGCAGAATAACTCTTTTATACATGACAGCTCCTTAAAAAGTAAACCCACAAATACAGACTCGTACTAACTAAGTACAAGCATTCTTTACACTTGCTCTATACACTTAACGGCATCAGAGATGATTCTAACCGCTTAAACATCCCCAATCCAAACTTATCCAACATCGGGTATATCTTTTACAGAAATCACCCTAAACACCTATGCCTGCATAGATGCGCTTATCCATTTTCCTGTCAAGCAGTTTTTTCCCATCTCCCCACATAAGAAAACAGGTGCAGAATTGCTTCTGCACCTGAATACACTGCATAACAGATGATTACTTCATTAAGATCATCTTTCTGGTACGGCTATATTTCCCGGAGTTCATTTTGAAATAATAAACACCGTTACCAACGGATTTGTTATTCATATCGGTGCCATTCCAAACCACACTGTGGTCGCCGGCAGCCTGAACACCGTTCACCAGGGTCTTCACAAGCTGACCCTTAATATTGTATATCTCGATAGCTACAGGCGCATCGCCTTTCACGCTATATCTGATGGTTGTTTCAGGATTAAAGGGGTTAGGATAGTTGCTGTGCAAAGAGTTACTCAGCAAGGGGCTAAGGGCATCCTCATTCGCCACCGGTCCTATAGGCAGATCATTCACCATCACTTTGTACGCCTGCAACACTTCTTTGGTATCCAGGTTCTGCACAAATGCTACAAATTCGCAATTAGCAAGGTTCCATCCCGAACCAACAGTAAACGTAAGCGGAACAGATAACAAGCCTATAGGTGCGTTCATCAAATCCACAGTGGTGCCAAATCTATCGGGAACCATCATCATATTCACAAAGTTAAACTCTGTCTGACCCTGCCAGCTATAGGCAATATGGCTCTGAGTGATAGCAAGATGGAACACAAGATTCTCATAAGCTAAATTTGCAAGCTTGTTAATCTTGGCTTCCACTGTATATACCAGCCCGCTATTGGTTCCAAAGAGCTCTATAGAAACGGGAGTCTTTACATCCACTCTCTGGTTGTATAATGGCTGATAAGCAGGGAACAGACTTACGGTATTGCTGCCGCCAACATAGTCCAGTAAACCATCGAACACACCGGTAGGAAATCCGCTGATACCATAATAAGAGTTTCTGCCATTGGAGGTATCAGTGGCATAGGGATCGCCGTTATGATTCTCGATTACAGCAACATTATACCCTTCTTCTACAAAATGATCCGCAGCCATAGCAGCACCCGGGCAATAGGGACACCAGCCACCTGTTCCGATCTCTAAGAGTACGTTTTGTTTTGCCCCGGTCCATGTATTCATATTCTTAGTCATGCTGTTATTGCTAAGGTCTTCATCAACCACATCTTCCAGAGAGTGAATGGTGAATACAAAACGGTATAAATCGTTTAATACTTCGGGATTGAAGGAAGGGAAGCTTACAGTTGCAGTGGCATTCATCGCCAACAACTGGGTGAAATAATCAGGATAGGACTGCACCATGGTTTCATGCTGGTAAATATCTAAGGAAACCACAGCGGTAAGAGACTCTGTCCCCACATTTTTAATTCCGCAGCTCGGTACAATAGGAACTCCGGCTTCCACATGTTCAGCTCCGGCAACACTCAAGATCGCAAGATCGTTTGGGAAAGGAGTGTAGAGCTTCACATTGTCTATATACCAGTAATCTATGTTATAAGAATTACCGCTGAAATACAGTGCAAACTGAAAGGTATCGGAACCAACATCTGCATTTGTAATTGCTACGGATTTACGCATTGGACCAACATTAGCTGTGGGATTTTGGCTAAATGCCACAGTCCATGCGCCACCGGCAGAACGAGTTGCAACACCAATAGTAAAGGGGTTTGCATACCAATCCACAAAGTGGTCAAAATCTAAATAAACTGTGGTCTCTCCTGTAGTATCATAGGTGGGAGAGATTAAATATGAGCTGCCGTTGAACTGTGGTTCCCAGCTAAAGCGTGCTTCGGGAGCAGTTCCACCCGCTGATGCACCTGTGAATGCGCTCCAGTTTGCTGCATTAGCGCTAATCGTCCAGCCTTGGGGTGGGAATGTCCCGGAAAAATCTTCATTCACCCAGATGCTTCTGTCCACTGCACCAAGGTTGGCACACAGGCAAACAACCGCAAGTAAGAGTAAGTATGTAAGTTTGTTCATGGTATTCTCCTTTGTAATTATTACACTGATGTCAATTGTCAATATCCGCAGTCTGCTGTCAAATGATTTCTTTCACATCCCCAAATATTACCCCCCAAAAACTATGCAATAGCGATAACATCATGCTCCCCCGTATCCAGCCACTGCAATTCACTGCTCAAATAGTTGCCACCTATCGCTTTACGGCTATCATGACGATGAGCAGGTACGCCGGTTTCCTATGAAGCAAATATCTGTCGCACAGGCAATAGCCATTGCTAACTCCAAAAAGAAAAAGTGGAGAGTGCAGAGTTAGCATCCGCACTTCCACTTCATGTAATTGATCAGGAATTCGGTATTATTCTTTGCCGATAGCCTTCAGTAGTTTTTCTGCCTCTTCTGCGGTAATTTTGCCTGCTTCCAGCATATCCAGTATTTTCAATCTGCTGCGGTCAGCCACTTCGTCTTTTTCTTTGGCTTTCATTTCTCCGCCCAGATATGGTTTAATCAGTGAGGAATTAACTACTTTACTGATATATTCGTTCAAGTTGTTCATATTAAAAGCATGCTTTCCGGTGTGAACATGGATGGTTTCAGTAATCTTAGTCCCCAGCTTGCCCATATGTTTGCTCAGCTCATCGTGAATCTTTCCGGTAAGCTCATCCACGCCGGCGATGGTCTTTTCCTTGGCACCCTGATAGTCAAAATCCTCTATCAGCTTATGCAGTTTATCAAGCTGCTCTTTTATATTATCTTTTACTATAGCTTCTTTGGCGTTGGCAACCCGTGCGGTTACATATTCACTAACGTTGGCATACAGCTTGTGTACTTTTTCCATATCTTCGCCGTCGTTCACGTTTTTCAGGCTTTCTTTCAGCAATTCTATCTTAGCCTTCAGGAATTCCAAGTTTATTTTATCCTTTTCGCCCAGCTTAATCATGCCATTCTCGGTGAAGATATTTATTTTAGTTTTGCCTTCGCCGTTTTTAACCACGTAGTCATCTTCTTCCTGAGTAACGGGGTGCGATAAACGACTCTTAATCTTTCCCTGCTCCGTACGTGCCCGCAGCTCGAAATCCATCTCATCCGGCAGCACAAAATGCACCACGCCATTCTCGGTCTTCAGGTTAATGACGGCATCTTCCACAAACAGCGTTTCGTACATAATAACGCCGTTTTCGCTTTCGATATCCACCTTAGGGAAGCAAGCTTCGCGTATCTTCAGCGGACCATTCTCCGTTTTAATGCTTAGGGTAGCACCGCTGATCATCTCTGCTGCCATAGGTCCATTTTCCAGTTCCACGCTTAAATCCCCTTCGCAATTACTAATGCTGATGGGACCGTTCTCGTTTGTAAGGGTCTTATTTCCGTTACAATCCTGAATGCGAATAGGAGCATTCTCGCTGCTCACCAGCAAGGTATTGTGGATGCCGGAAAAGGATGCGGGAAGGTTTTCCACCCCCACTTCCAGGGTCGCATCTACCGGAACCAGAATTTTCACAAAAGAGCGGTTGGGAGAGAAAAAGTGTTTGTCCAAGCCATCCACTTCGTCCAGTACAATTTCCATATTACCGTCTTTACATGAAGTGTTAATGCAATCTTCAAGGTTAAACTCTTCATATGGCTCTGTCAAATCAAGCTCGCATATCAGCTCTACTTTGCCGTGGGGTGATGCCTCGATGCTTAACGGGGCAAGGTTGTTTTCAATGCTTATCTTGGTTATCACATCGTAAGCAAGAATCTGTTGTAGTTTCATTTTACTCATTTTTGTCTCCTTGTGTTTATCATATTTATTGCTTCTTCCACGTTGATGAACCCTTCTTCCAGATCTGCGAGCACATCTGCAACTTTGTCTTTGGTGGGTTCCTTCTCGGTGATTAAGCGGATTATGTCCGCCAACCGACTTTTGATAGTAGGATACGAGATTCCAAGCTGATTCTGTAGTTCTTTCAGATTGCCCTGCACTAACAGAAATAGTTTAATGAACTCGAGCTGACTGTCACTGAATGCTGCAAGCCAACTGGTGTCAAAATCACCTTTGTAAGTGATCTTGCACCGCTCGCAGCTTACTTCCCTGATCTTCAGTTCGTGCTTACAAATGGGACAGGATGATAAATTCAACTTAAACCTCCTTAACAATGTTGATGTCAACCTAAACATTCTTTAGTTTGTGTCAAGCGTTTTCTTCACATTATTTAGATATATCTGTAGAAAACTTAACACACTCTCAACTCCTCTTACCCTTCCCTCTCTCATCCCTTTAGATGATAATGCGTGTAAAGTGTATAATTTGCATATACATCCTGTGTGGCGACACAGGAGTCACACGGGAATCACACAGCCGTCACACTGGAATACACTAAGATATCACAAGGGGATCTTAGGTATTACTCATGATTCCTTGTGTTAATAAATGGAGATATGTGAACTTCGCACAGCATAAATTTCTTGACATAATTTCCTTAGTATCTTCAGTGAATTTATTAAGCACAGGGACGGAAAATAATGGATTATAAGTTTTCAATCCGCTTTGGTAAGCAAGCATGCCCGGAGTATCACACAGTATTGGTTTATGCCTCAAAGTTCAGGATGTATCTTCCCGCTAAGGAAGGAGCAGCTTTTCATGTGATCGAAACCGATAATCGTGAGGTGTTGGCTAAGTATGCAGTCTTCACAAAGCTGATAGAAATAATCCGCCACTGGAGTTCCATGCGTTTTATTCATGACGGGGTAGAGATGATGCCGGAAGATTTCCTCCTCCCTGAAAAGCAGGAGATTGCAGGCTGTTATCACAGGTATTTGGAATCCGAGGCAAAAGAAAGTTATTGCGACGACAAAAGTCCCTCGTGTTGGGGTTGCCGCATGCTGAAAGGCATTGTTTTGCACCACGACAAAGCTCCCTTTTCCCAAAATGCCAAGTATTGGTATCAATTCGGCGCATTTACCGATAACAAAACCTGGCATATCAATCGTGAAGAGCTTAGCAGAGCGGTTGAAGGCGTGGTTAGAACCAAGAGTATAGAGTTCTGCCCCATTTTTGAATATACTTTCTTCCGCAGATACATCTCGGCACTGCCGCTTATGGTACATTTACCAGACCCGCGTAACTGGGAAATAGTGTACCGAACCGATACTCAGGTTAATTCCAAGGGTTGGGAATCCCTACATATAAAGCATGTGACAGCTTCGTCCGAACAGGGTGACGAAGCAGAATGGACAAGGGACGGTTTAGCCGCCTCGAGAGTAAAGGATGAGACCTCCTCCGATGCCAAGTACCTGAGAAAAGTGCCTGTTACCACCTTTGCGGATATTGGCGGAGTGGATGAGATAATCAAAAACATCAGGATCATGATTGAGCTTCCCTTGAAAAAGCCTAAGCTGTTCGAACAATTGGGAGTGAAAGCCTTCCGCGGCATACTGTTATGGGGTGATCCCGGTAATGGAAAAACCCTTATCGCCAAAGCTATAGCCCATGAAGTGAATGCGCATTTTATCCCCGTATCGGGACCGGATATTCTGGATAAACAATTTGGACAATCCGAGCATAATCTGCGCGATATCTTTGAAGAAGCCCGAAAGTATCAGCCCTCCGTGATCTTTATCGATGAGATAGATTCCATCGCCCAGACCCGTTACTCCGGGGAATCCGGCAAATGGTATTCTACACTGGTGAACCAGCTTCTCGCCCTTATGGATGGAATCAGCGACTTTGGTAATGTAACCGTGCTGGCTTCCACAAACAGACCTGATTTGCTTGATGCAGCACTGCTGAGACCGGGACGCTTCGATTATAAACTGGAGATAAGGAAACCAAGCTTGCCAGGCTGTAAAAGAGTGTTGGAAATTGCCACCCGCGGTATGCCTATTGCGGAAGATGTAGATCTCTTTGCCTTTGCAGAAAGTGTTTCGGGGTATTCTGCTGCGGAAATCACCTTTCTGGTGAAAGAAGCTGCAATGGTGCGCTTAAGAAAAGCCCTGGAAGCAAAGGATGTATCCATGGATAGCGACGATGAGCAGGACTACTCCTTCCTCCAGATTGATATGTCCGATTTCCAATCTGCTCTCCATATGCTGAAATGGCACAGACGCTATGTTAACCTTACCTACTCCCTTAAAGACAAAAAGCTTACGTAGCGGCAGACTAAGAACCGATATGGTGCAGACCCACACGAGACGGGTGCGTTTAGGTATGGTAAGCACCGATAGAAATAATCTTGACAGTACAAAGAGTGTTTTTACTATTACATCACGTGATCCAAAGGGGTAAATTATGCGTAGAAAGCTAACAATTATGCTGTCGGCAGTTGTGATGCTGCTGATGTTGTTTGGATGTGGAGATGAATATCCACCACCTTTTCAGCTATTTTGCAGTTTACCTGCGGACGGGAGTCAGTTAGCTAAGCCAGACAATAGCTTAAATGTTTCAGCTTTGGGCAAAGCATTCTATATTTCGGACGACCTGGTATTTCATCTTGGAGATCGGTTAGTGAAGCATAACTTGAATACCTTGGAGATTACCCAGCTCTTGCCCATGGCATTTGTAATTACAGATAAAAGCTATCTGGCTATCGACAGGCAAAATCAGTTGCTGTATTTCTCCGCTGATTATGCCATCTATCGTATCGGTTTCAACGGTCAGGGTCTCACCAAGCTAAGCCCTGATGGCAATGGGAACTATTGTGCTCCGGCACTCTCTACCTGCGGACAATACCTCACAGCCATCCGTGACAGGCATATCTCACGCATGGACATCAATACTATGGCTTGGATTGATCTGCCGGAGCCGGATATAGCACTTTACGCCGTTTATGCCAGTGATGAAGATGCCTATTACTACTATTTCAGACACTTTCCGCAGCTCTATGCAGATAATCGGGTGGGGCTATCAAGATTTGATCCCAACACGCAGGTTTCTACCGTGTTTTTGTCGGAATACGATATGGACTCATCCGGATTCGATGAAACCTTAAAGGCACAGGTAAGTGAAAGCGGCAGATACTTTGCCATGCAGTTTGTGATTGAACCTCGGGATGTGGGATTTATGTTCGGTCCAGAATGGACACGTTCTGTTTCCAGGCTGAAGATTTACGACAGAATTACCGGACAGTACATCGAGA
Organism: Candidatus Cloacimonetes bacterium HGW-Cloacimonetes-3; assembly: GCA_002840645.1. GTDB lineage: Bacteria > Cloacimonadota > Cloacimonadia > Cloacimonadales > Cloacimonadaceae > Cloacimonas. The sequence goes on along the minus strand of PHBO01000002.1, from coordinate 160,943 downwards.
TCCCGGATAGCTTCTGTTATGCCTTTGTGCCGGATGGAGATATCCTCTTGTATTCACACTTGAAATATGGTATGGCAGACCTGATGCAGATGGATTTGGCTACCCGGACTTCTACCATGATTTGGGATGGATATTATATAAAGGATTTCTATTCCTATGCTGTAACAGAGATAATCCCCCGTGACGACGGTCAGATGATCCACCTCAATGCCTGGGAAAGATCCAGGCTAAAGATAGAAAACAACAAGTCATTCACTGCCCCAAGGTAGAGCAAGTAGCATGCAATATGCAGCTTGCCGCTAAGGAAGTTCAGGCTGTTTACCGGATTCGATGCAAACACCTGCTCTTAGCTATGTTATGTGGGCATACTGCGAGGCTTATCCTATTGAAAGGCAAAGTTCAGCCCAATAAATGCACGTCTCTGCTTGCCAATCGGGACACCCGGTATATCGAATCTGGTGATATCTACCATATAGCGCAAATCGAGCCTGCCTAAAGAGCCTTGAATCCCCACATTGAACATAATTCCAGGTGTGATGAAGCTAAATGAATCTTTCAAGTTCATTGTTTCTAACCCGGTATGTGATATGTAGTTAGGCCATGCGCTTGCTTTGGCATAGTGGATAACGTCGCCATACAACCCAAGCCCCACAAAGGTGGTTTGATACTCTTGCGTTTTGGGAAACACCCATTCACTGCCGGCGATTAAGCGTGTGGAGATTGTGCTTAGCTTTAGCTTCATATCCATCACATAAGGATAGGGATGCTCCACCATCCTGCTGGAAGAATAAAACTGTTCACTTATCCCAGCTCGCATGCGGATGTGTTTAGCGGGGGTGTATGTGTAATTCGCACCAACTCCTGCACAAGAACCAGCCTTCCAGAAATCCTTCGAGCTGCAATCCCTGTAAATCCCAAGTCCTGAGCTAAGCTCATAGTCTATGCTATGCTTATCCCATGTGTAGCCAATGGTTACAGGCTCTTCTTGGGCTTCACAAAGACCTACGATCGCAATTATAAAACATATAGTTAGATAGAAACATTTCATCGCTATACTCCTTGAGATATATTTGTATCACTCTGCTGCTTTGTCAAGAAATATCTTAAACACACTTCTCCCCATGTTTCTACTATAATCTGCACTAAACATTTACTATAGGAGCATTTGTATATGATACGCAATGATCATCGTCAAACGGTTTTACCGTATTTATTTTTGTGCTATGGGTAATTTGGTTTCTCTTCAGTTTGGCATGAGCTAAGATTTGGTTTATCGGTAGGGGTATAAAGAGGGCTTTGCACCTGCCCGCAAGGGGTATTCCGGCGATAAGCCACCCGTAACCCTCCCGTATCGGATACGGGAGGGTTACGGGAACGATATGGATGGATTGCAGGTACAGTACAGGTATGATTAACGCAAAATGCAATACAATAAAACGATAAACGAAAGCCCCTTGGGAGCATAAGATGCAAAGCCCACAGTGAAGGCGCAGCCGGAACTGTGGGTAACAACGCCATAATGCAAACCCCTCGTGGGTAATTCATGTGTGTAGTACAAAATGCAATTGTAACGCCCCCGAGGGGCTTGTTTGGGTTAATCACATTAACCCACAGTTACGGCTACGCCTACACTGTGGACTTTACATTTTATGCCCTACACGGGCATGTACGGTTGTCCTTTATTTGCCAAATGTTACAAACTACATTCTGGAGTGGTATGCTGCCAAATTATGTGTGAATTAGGTAATAACCCTAAATGCAGGCGTAGAAAGCGGTGGTTAATCTTGCAGGAATTACCCTTAATTTAAACTTGACATAAATAATCCTATCAAGATTCTTGCATTATTGATCGTAGATTATCGGAAATGGAATATCAATGTAGCCCTGCTAAAGGCTTTATCGGTACAGGTTATCATATCCCGCTAATGGACTTTGGAAAGGAATTCCGAGCTAACACTTGTGCTGACGAAGGGTAGAAAGATCAACGTGAGTGGGTTACTGTTACATGCTTTCAAAGAGTGTTCATAACCTAATAGAGGGGTTAACTCATTTCTCGTGGAATGAAAACCGTCAAAATGTATATAAACAATAATGTGGAGATTATACGATGGACTTAGAGAAAATCAAATTATACAAGATTAAAAGCGAATATAACGATTTCGACCAGATACTTGTTGCAGGAACCTATGTAAATAAATCAATTACTGATTGTAATGAAGGTACTGATGTTGAGATCAAGGTTAATTATAAGATTAGGGGTAACATTAAAAAGAAACAAGATGATATCCCATGGTTAAGATTCGTAAATCGCGAGTTTGATGAAGCAGATTATAAGTTCAATACAACCAACAAATATCCTTCCGCAATAATGGTCTTTAAGATATCAATACTTGGCTCATACGAGTATTATGCGATAACGTTTGGGATTGCAAGCGAAAGCTTTCTCCAGGAAGGCCGCATTGTTACAGATTTTGGATTAAAGGTTGCTATGAATATTTGCGACCCAGTTAAATTAAGAAGCATCCGAAAAAAAACACATGATACTGTCACTATGCAAGCTGAACAACAAGCAAGTTCAGATACAGATATGACTGGATTTTTCCTAGATGGAGATAAAGACTTCTTGAGAGCGTTATCAGGATCAGCAATGCCTTCCTTTGATTATATAAATTCTTTCAGTGGTAAAGAAAGCATTACGATCAAAATCAAACATACCGAAGAAGTTGATTTATTGTGGCTCATTAATATCATAATTGAGCTTGGAGGGAAATACAATGATAACACTTATCAATCTCTCTTTCCATGGTATGATAAATACAAACTCGTTTCTGATAAAGTAATTATTGAGAACCTAAATACAGCTATGTTTGAAGATATAAAAAATAACAGATTTGATAAAATCCATCTCGCTCCGCCTGATTTAATCAATTATGAAGTATACGATTTTTCCTACTGCAGACGCACAGAAGACTTAACTAATAACATATCATTCATTGAGTTAGTCAACAGTAACTCAAGATTTAACGCAAGATCATCTATAGACACTATAAAGAAGTGGAGAATTCATCCTTATAATAGTGACACGAGTATTTTTGAAAAGCCATATAATGCATATGATTGCATTGTTGCCGAAATAGAGTATGAAGGTGATTTGTATGTACTTAGCGGTGGTGATTGGAAGTGTGTGTCTCACGAATTTGTCGAAGAGATAAACAACAATCTTGACGATATTCAAACAGTTACCCCCACTTTCTTGCCAGAAAGCATTGCTATCGATGATGTAGCAAGTGGTAAAAAAACAGAAGCCATCTATAATGAGAAGGCTGTAGAAAGGTGCTCAGATTTACTTCTCTTTGATAAGCAAAAAATGGTCATTGCAGGGCAAAAATATTATGAAATCTGTGACATGTTCCATCATGATAAGATATTCATTCATGTAAAAAGATACGCCCAAGGCTCAGCATCAATAAGCCATTTATTTGTACAATGTCGTTTTTATACTAGTGCATTTATTAGTGACCGTCCATGCAGAAATAGCATAAGAGAGTTTATCCTTACCACACCTAATGCAAACTACTTTTTAGATCTGATTCCTAAAGAAGTTAGTGAGATTGTTCGTAAGGATTATTGTGTTATGCTATGTGTTCTATATGAAGGCAATCAACTGAACAAAGAGAATCTGCCATTCATGGCGAAGTATGAATTGGTCAATGCATACAAGCATATCAACGGTTTTTTAAATGTGGACTTGCAAATATGCTTTAGAAAGGTATTATGATTAGAGTCCTCTACCCTATTGTTTGTTTCTGATCGCAAGAATTAGATAGATAGCATAACTTGCATTCTTTGAAAAGCTTGTGACACCCGTGGCAATACAGCAAATTACAATATATAAACGAAACCATAACTGTGTCTTTGAGAAGATGCCTTAGCCAAACAGTACAGATAGGAGTGACTAAATGAGCGATAACAATAATAGTACTTTCTTTATTGTACACATGATTGTGCCCAAAGCTTAAGTTCACATGGTTCAAAAGGAGTTAACAATGAAAGAGCGTAATCTCTATATTGTGATTAGCATATTGGCAATCGTAATAATATCGCTATCAGCATGCGCTCAAAAAACGGTTCATGCATACAACAATAATTTTGTTTCAACGACAATATCTGTTTATAACAACATGATCGCCTATTGCGAAAAGCAGAATTCAGTAGAGCATGAGATGGTAACAGGTGAAGTGGATGAATTATTTTCTCAACAGCAGAAGCTAATTTCCATCCGCGATGAGATGCAAAAGCAGAAAGGCTATGATAAGGATATGCTTAAAATAATTAACAATGAGATAGCCGATATTGATATGATGTTTGGTGAGTATAAAAATGGTGTGAGCTCTATTCCAGAGAAGCACTACCTATTCTTTTCCAGTTACCTTAAGCAAACCAATGTGAATCTAAAAGTATTCTTGGATAATAAATAGGAAGAGCATAATGGATAAGAAAGCATTTGAAGCGGCAAAGAGGGAAATCTCTAAAAGCCTAAGTGAATTTATAACAAGCTCCAACGAAGAAAGCAAGAAGTTAGTGCACGATAACACAGTTTTCTTCATGGAGAGAATGCAGTGGATTGATGATAGTATAATTAGCGGTAAAATGAATGATGAGCAAGCAGAAAAAGTGTTTCACCTAAATAGGAATGCCTTCGAGGCAATGGCTTCCGCTGAGAAGCATATATCTAAAGAAAACACAAAGAAGCTCTTAGGCAAAATAGCAAAGAAGCTTGTGGAAATTGCCGTATCTCAGGGGCTGAAAGCCTTGTTGCTTGCTCTGTAGATCGCCTCTAAACATCTTCCCTACTTTTATTGTGATCTTCACGTTTTACATTGTTTAAAGCTGTAATTAAACAAGAATACTTGATTTGACTACTCCTACAATAAACATGTCGTTAGCCTGATGTTGATGCTTATGATACGCACTATAGAGCCAAAAAAGATACTTGACAGAAATCCTGCCTATCGGACTTTGACCATCTAAGCGGTCGGGATGTAGCGCAGTCCGGTAGCGCGCTCGGTTCGGGACCGAGAGGCCGGAGGTTCAAATCCTCTCATCCCGACCAGTTCTTTATTAACCTCAATCCCTTAACCAGATAGGTGTAGTATATCATGGCAGAACCAAAACAGAAGTTTACGTATTACCTGAAGCTCCTTTATCCATTCGTTAAAAAGGACTTGGGATTGCTGTTTTTTGGTTTGTTTGCCATGCTGATCACCTCTGGGCTCAGGCTGCTCCATCCCCTTATTCTGGCACGCATTATTGACCGCAGTATTCCGGACAAAAACATGCCTGAGATGTACAAGTACGGCCTGTTCTTTGTGGCAGTTGTGCTGCTTTCGGGTCTGCTTTCCTATTTGCAGATTGTGCTTCTCTCCCGTTTGGGGATAAAGATTATCACCAAGTTTAAGGGTGAAGTATTCCGTCACTTGTTGAAGCTGCCCATCCCCTGGTTTAACAAGCAACCCGTAGGCGAGCTGATTGCCCGTGTGGAAAGCGATAGCGAGCGGGTGAAAGCACTGTTTTCTGATCTATCCATCACCATTATTGGCAATGTGCTGTTCTTCTTTGGGGTTTTTGCCGTGCTGTTTGTGCGCAATTGGCAGATAACCATCTATATTATGCCGCTGGTAGTGGTGTCCATAGTGGGTTACAGCTTCCTGATCCGCTATCTATCCAAGTTTTACCGGCAGATACGCGAACGCTATGCCAATGTAACGGCAAAGATTACAGATTTTGTGCAGGGCATGCAGGTGATACAAGCGCTAAATAAGCAAGAGAAAGTTATTGCCGAGGTGGAAGCAGCATCACTCTCCAAACGGATATTGGAAACCCGCACTTCCTTTATAGAGTATGGCTCGCAAAGCATCTTTATGTTTATCACGAACGTGTTGTTTGTAATCGTTATCATCAAGATATCGGCTCCGAAAGTAATTGCCGGAGCGGTAACGATTGGTACTTTGATCGTGTTTATCCAGTATATTTACCAGATGATTTGGCCTTTGATGCATATATCCGAGAATGTGATGCAGATACAGCGTTCCTTTGTGTCGCTGAAACGCATTCTGGAGCTTACCGGATTGCCTACCGAAGAGGACGAGTTCAGGGGAACGACCATGCCTGTGTTCCAGCATGAGATACGCTTCGAGAACGTGTGGTTTGCCTACAAGGACGAAGAATGGGTGCTGAAGGACGTTAGTTTTAGTATTCCCAAAGGCAAGACCATTGCTTTGGTGGGTGCATCAGGCAGCGGGAAGACAACCTCCGTTAGCCTCTTATGCGGCTTCTATCCAGTGCAGAAGGGTAAGATAACCGTGGATGGCATTCCGCTAACTGAGCTGGAGTTCCGTGCCTGGCGAACCAAGATAGGTCTGATACTGCAGGATATATTCCTTTTCCCCGGTAGTATATTGGAAAACGTACGTGTTTACAACGATAACGTAAGCATAGAGCAGGTGAAGGAAGCCGTGTCTATCGTGCAATTGGACGATTTTATCGAAGCATTGCCTATGGGCTTGGATTCCGAACTTGCCGAACGCGGGCAGAACATCTCTCAGGGCGAGAAGCAGCTTATCAGCTTTGCCCGTGCCTTAGCCTTTAACTCCGAGATAATCGTGATGGACGAAGCAACCGCCTCCATAGACCCGCAGACTGAAGCTAAGATTCAACGCACCATGCAAAAAGTGTTTGCCCATAAGACCGCCGTGGTGGTGGCGCACAGGCTTACCTCCGTGCTGGATGCGGATGAGATACTGTTCTTCAGTGCGGGAGAAATTGTAGCACGCGGAAGCCACAGCGAACTGATGAAAAGCTCTGATGACTACCGCAAGCTGGTGGAATTGCAACTGCTAAAGCAGGAGAAAGCATGAACCGTAATGTAAGCTGGATTATCACTCAGTGGAAAAAGCAAAAGCTGTTTGTGATTATCATGGTGGTGTTTACGCTTGCTTCTTCGGCAGTGTCCATTGCCTATCCCTGGGCGTTCAAGCTGCTGATAGACTTGCTGAAAGACATCCTGCTAAGCCCGGAAAAGTATCCCACCCCCCTAAAGGAAGTGAATCGCATTATTATACTTTTCCTGGCTATCGGTATAGCACAGCTGTTTACAGGCTTCTATCCTGCCCTCCGGGGTTGGGTTAATATCCGCTTTGAGCATAGCTTACGGGTGTTCTACTTCAAGTTTATTGCCCGCAAGGACTTCAGCTTTTTCCAGAAGTATAGAACCGGTGACATAGTAACCAGGCTTACGGACGATCTGTCCGATTTCCCGAAGATAAGCTGGTTCCTTTGTTCAGGTATATTCCGTGCCTTTAACTCATTCTCTATGATCGTCTTTTCCCTTATTGTGATGTTCAGCATCAATGTGAAGCTAACCTTTCTTTCCATAGCGCCGTTACCGCTGATGATGGTGGTGTTTTACTTTACTTCGGACAAGCTGTATGCGAACTTTAACCGTAACCAGCAAGCCATTTCTGCGATTAACAACCAGTTGGAAATGAGCTTCTCTGGGATACGTATTGTTAAGAGCTTTGTGAGCGAAGAGAAGTATAACCGCTTCTTCGATACCGCTTTGGCGCAGCGTTTTAAGACCGAAATGAGCATGGTGAAGCTGAATGCCGTCCTCTCCCTCATCTGGCAATACATTGATTACTTTGCCCAGATTGGCGTTATCCTGTTTGGCGGTTACATGGCGGTGAAGGGACAGATAACGGTGGGAACCTTCTTCCTGTTCTACACCTATCTTTCCATGATGATCTACCCCCTTATAGACCTGCCACAGCTTTTCGTATCCGGCAAGCAAGCCTTTGTGAATATAGACCGTCTGGAAGATATCAAGAACTATCCCACCTTTAACGATAGCTTTGGTAAGGGTGAGCATATTAGCAGCTTTTCTTCGCTTTGCTTCGAAGATGTCTGTTGCCATTATCTCGATAAGCCGGATCCGGTTATCACAGATTGCAGTTTTGAGCTTGCCCAGGGCGAGCGGATGCTTATTCTGGGTGGCACAGGAAGCGGAAAAAGCACTATTGCCAACCTGGTTTTAGGGCTGTTGTTACCCACAAAAGGCGAGATTAAAGTGAATGGGGTGAACATAGCCAATCTGGATATCAAATCCCTGCGAGATGTAGTAGCCTATGTACCGCAAGAGCCATTGCTCTTTGGTGGTACAGTGAAGGACAACATACTATTTGCAGTGGGTGAAGCAAGTGAAATTGAGTATAACATTGCGGTTAAAACTTCCCAGCTGGAAAGCGAGATTGCCAATTTCCCGGATAAGCACCAAACTCTGGTAGGCAACCGTGGGCTGGGTGTTTCAGGTGGGCAGAAGCAACGCTTAACCATAGCCCGTGCCTTGATAAAAAGACCTGAACTGCTTATTCTGGATGATATTACTGCCAGCTTGGATGCCGAGAACGAAGAAAAGCTATGGCTGAGTATTGATGCTAACTACCCCGGGATATCTGCTATTGTAATATCTCACAGGTTATCAACACTGCGTTATGTGAATAGCGTTCTGTTCTTAGATTCGCATGGCAAGAGCCACAAAGGTACGCATGAAGAGCTGGTGTTTGGCAATCCCGAATATCATGATTTCCTGCACGAGCACCTGAAGCAAAGCTAAGCCCTTAGCCTGCTAAACAGTTAAGTTAATTTAGATATAGCCATCGCATATTAACGTGCAGAGACAGGGGTGCAGGGAAAGCACCATAGATAGTGCTTGATAGGGCATTTTGCAGCCCAACTCTGAACTCGAAATACCTGTCTATATTAAAGCCTCCCCAGAAGTCCAGAGCTGTGGAAGCTTCAAGAAGAATGGGGTTTACGGCATTTGCGGCATAATAGCCGGAGTGTCCGCTTACACCGAAGCCTGCCACCAGAGAGTTATTATAGGGCAAATGGTAAAGCAGGTTTTGCATGCTTTGAAAGCGGAATTCCGGGCTTTCGCACATATTGTCATCCGCATTTGTCCACACCCAATAGGGCTGGGCAAGCAATTCCCAATTGCGCCAGTTCTGTTTAACATCCAATGCCAATCTGATAAAAAGCTGTTCATCCGCATTGGTTAGCAGTGCTGTAGAAGCCTTCTGCTGGATGTTCTTCGTCCCCACTGCCAGTAGGGTGGAAACTCCCAGCCATTCGTAGCGCAGATATGCTGCGGCTTCATGGCGGGTGGACATATCCAGATAGTCTAATTCTGCATTCAGATTGTAGATATCCTGCGCTTTAGCAGTTGGTTCGTCGTGTCCCAGTAGGGCTTTGGCATACACACCAAGATAAGAATCCCATGCGGGTAAGCAGAGGTCAGAAAACACTCTTCCCCGCTTCCAATCCAGCCAGTCTGCTTTCAGGCTAACGCCGGCTTTCACATAGCTGTCCCAGGCTATAGACAGCTTTTCCCGGTAATTCTCCTGGTCGAAACTGCCGGTAGCCTCATAGTTTCTTTCCTGCCAAGTGCGCTCGTATGCAAGCTGATACTTGTATATCCCGGCATTTCGCTGATGGGCTAAGCTAAGCTGAGTTGTATTATTCTCCAGGCTCTTGGCAAAGCCTGTATAGTCTGCTTTTTCTTTGCTCTTCAGCACTTTCAGTTCCCCAAGCGGGTGTTTTACTGCTGCATAGAGCTGGCTAACATCCTGAATAATCTTAAAATTCGTAGTTTGCCAATAAACCGGCAGCAGCTCGTTCATAGCAATATCCTTTTCCCAAGATGCAATCTCCGCTTCCAGAGTGAACAAGCCGGCATCTGCCTTCAGATATTGCTTCATAGAGGTTTCAGCAGCCAGGATATCTGTCCAGGTGCCATTCTGAACCAGCAGATCACCCTGATAACTTGCCCCGGGAAAGCCTAATAGTTCACCCTTTTTTAAGCTCGCTTTCGCAAATCTGTGCTCATAATCCCCAATCCCACCATGAATAACTGAAAGAGCTGGAGCATAAGGATAGTCCCTCACCCCATAATCTATGCTGCCAAACACATCCATGGGAGTGTAAAAACTGCTGTACATGCCATAATACATGGATGCTGAAAAAGCACTGCCAAGCTGCTCGATACCATGCCGAAAGGGCATAGGCAAGCCCGGTCTGCCGATAAATAAGTACCCGGAATGATGGATATCTCCAAAATCTGATTCCATAGCAGCCGAACTGAATACCGCCGCAGTTGGATTGCCACGATACAAATCTAACCATGCTTCTATTTCGCCTTTGCCGGCTCGGGCTGCTCTGAACGCAAGCGTATCTGCTACGGCTTCCACACTAAGGCTATCCACCTGCGCAAACAAGGCACTGCTGATAATTAGTAAAGCTATAGCCAGCCAAGTTTTTTGTAGCATTTTGCCGTCTCCAATATGTGTAGTTTCAGGTCTGGTTGGGGATTCCATCCCAGTATCTCTTTGGCTTTGCTTGAATCTGCCAGCCAGCCTTCAGCTAAAACTTCTTTCATCTTGTCTTTATTCATCAGCATCGGCACGCTAAAAATCTTACCAAAAGCACCCACGCTGTAGAAGAGGAGCTTTGCAATAAGATTGGGAATCACCAGTTTAACAGGTTTTTTGTGTAATGCCAAAGCAATATAGGCAAGAACATCGCTCTGACGGTAAGTCTGCCCGTCCGTGGCAAAAAAAGTTTCGCCAAAAGCAGCAGGGTTTTGCAAGCATAGGATGATAAAGGATGCCAATTCATTTACATAGATCATATTCATCATCCTGTCTTCCCTACCAATGCTGATACTGAAACCCAAACGAACCATCTTGAACAAGGAAAGAAAGTCCTTATCACCAAAACCATATACTGCGCAAGGGCGGATAATGGTGAAAGGCTTGTTGCAAGTTCTGCGAATCAGCACTTCTGCGGCAAGCTTACTCCTCCCATAACTGGTGAGGGGAGAGGGTTTATCACTTTCCTTCACGGGAACATTTCCATAGCTGGGACGGGAAGCCGCCTGGGAACTGATGTAAATAAGCTGAACAGGCTTATCAATAGAATTAATGGCAATTATTATATTCTCCGTGATTCCCACGTTAGTAGCCATCATTTCTTCTGGATAAAGGGCTTTGGTTTTCCCTGCATTATGAATTACTACATCGCAATCAAGTAAGGCAGAATAAAGATTTGCCATATCTTCATAATTGACCACAACAGTTTTTACAAGATTATCTAATAATTGAGATGATGCCACGGAGCGAACCAAGGCAAGAACTTCATGACCTTCTGCTTGGAGAGCACTTACAAGGTTGCTGCCTACAAAGCCATTGGCACCGGTGATTGCTATCTTCATCCATCCCCATTTGTTGCTTTTGCAGGGAGCATATTCTAACCCGATTACTTGTTTTCTAAAGTGTGGTGGGCGCTAAGGGACTCGAACCCCCGACCACTTGCGTGTAAAGCAAGCGCTCTCCCAGCTGAGCTAAGCGCCCACACTGTAAAACATTATACTGGTCGGGGTGAGAGGATTCGAACCTCCGACTCCCTGCTCCCAAAGCAGGTGCGCTAACCGGGCTGCGCTACACCCCGCAGATGCACCCAAAAACTTGCGAGGGGGATTTCTGTCAATAACTTTCGCTTTCCCTACCTTGTCCTTGCTATTTTCTCTTATACTTCCATAACAATTCCCTAACGATTCCCTAACGCCATTAGGGATGTATTAGAGGATTGTTATGGAAGTATAAGAGATACAAGCAAGGGCAGTGAAAGTAGTAAGCACACAATACCCATGGTTACAGGCGGGATGCTTTATCCTAAGATAGGTGTTGAATTTTCTGTCCTTATAACTTGAAAGTGTGCCGGTTTTATACTCTCATTGAAAAGCAAGGAAGGAGGAATCACATATACAATTACGTTAAGAAGCATCCTTTGATACCCAAAATGGTTTACCGTGGATGGATATTAACGTTAACTGTATTATTTATTTTGCTTCCTCCTTCAGATGAGTTACTATTATATTATAACACATTGCCTGGAGGTTTAATGCGCAGAGTTAAAGCGTTTATAATTAGCTACTTGATCTTAATGGGATTATGGCTGATTTTAACCGGGTTTTATTATGACGAATTGATTGTTGGCTCTGTCACTGCAATTCTGGTTAGCCTGGTTTTCTCTAACAAGTTAGTGATACTTGGAGATTTTAGAATAAATCCCAAGAGTCTTTATTGCAGTGTGCGCTACATTTTCGTTTTCTTGATAGAACTGATAAAAAGTTCGATAGATGTTGCCGGCAGAGTGCTGTCACCTACCTTGCCCATAAACCCCGGTATCGTGAAGGTTCGCACCAAGCTAAAAAGCGGTATAGGCAGAACTATTTTGGCTAATTCTATCACCCTTACACCCGGAACGATGACGGTGGAAATCAGAGATGAATTCCTCTATATCCACTGGATAGATATTAAAACTGACGACATTGATACTGCCACCGAGGCAATCGTAAGCAAGTTTGAAAGGCACTTGGAGGTGATTTTTGGATAACCTGAGCCTCATCTTTTTTAACGCCGCATTCTATATCACCCTGATATCTATAATTTTGAGCTTCATCCGCTTTTTGATGGGACCCAGCCCGGCAGACAGAGTAGTGGCATTGGATGCCATGACAATCTGCGGGATTGTGCTAATCATCTTTATTGCTCTGAAGATGGGCAGAATTATCTATTTGGATGTTGCTATGGTATATGGTTTATTAAGCTTTCTGGGCGTACTTGCCATCGCCAGATACTTGGAGGGTGGGCTATGATTATGCTTATTGCCTCCCTTATAACCTTGCTTGGTGCTCTGTTTCTGTTCCTGGGTTCAATGGGTGTGCTTAGGATGCCTGATGTTTACAACCGTATGCAGGCAGGTACTAAAGCCACCACCATGGGCTCTATGCTATCCTTAATCGGTGTTGGGATTGCCACACCGGAATGGTTACCCAAACTTATCATATTGATTCTGTTTATCTTGTTTACCAATCCTATCAGTTCCCATGCTCTTGCCAGGGCTGCGCATTTCGCAGGGATTAAGCTGACAGATATCTCCTTACGAGACAATTTGAAGGACGATGAAACAGAGGAGAAGCATGATGCCTAATTTATTTGCATTAATCCTGTTAGCTGTGCTTAGCATTTTGGCTGCGATATATGCGGTGCTAACAAAGAAAACCCTGAACGCCGTTATCGCATCGGGGATTATTAGCCTTTCCGCCTCCATCATCTATCTCATCTTAGCAGCTCCGGATGTGGCTATGACCGAAGCAACCATTGGAGCAGGTCTTACCACTGTGGTGTTCTTATATGCTTTGAAGCATGTGAAGGGAGGCGAAGATGATTAAATACCTGCTTACGTTCTTGGCACTTCTTGGGATAGGCTACATGTTTTTTCCTTTAGTTATGGAATTCAGTACTCCCACCCGGCTTAACCCCCTTGCGGAAGCCTATGTTTCAAGCTCTGTAAACGACTTGAATATGCCGAATGTGGTTACTGCAATTGTGGTTTCCTATCGTGGGCTGGATACTCTGGGCGAAGTTACCGTGCTGTTTCTGGCTACTGCCGGAGTAGGATTCCTGTTAAGAAAGAGAAATCATGAAGCTATCTTCAGGCGGCAAGGCTCTGAAATTCTGCGTATTGGTGCTTCATTTCTTGCGCCCCTGATAATTGTGTTTGGCGTGTATATCTTCACTCATGGACACCTTAGCCCCGGCGGAGGTTTTCAGGGAGGTGTGGTGATGGCATCCGGAATATTGTTAATGGTATTGGCATGCAAGGAGTTCAGTTTCTCGCACAACCTGATCCATTTCGTGGAGTCATTGTCCGGTGTCGGTTATGTGTTAATGGCTTTGACAGGCTTGTTGCTAATTGGCTTCGATTCATTCTTAGACCCGCGGTTTTTACCTAAGGGAGAGTGGCTTAGCTTGTTCTCATCGGGAGCAGTGCCCATTATCTACAGCCTTATTGGTTTGAAAGTTGGCTCTGAGCTTTCAAGCGTTATAGATTCTATGCAGACAGGAGGAGAGAAATAATGTTGGTGTTAATAAGTGGTGTTCTGCTGATTATTATTGGTATTTGGGCAATGCTAACCCGCAAAAACATAATCAGGATTATTATCGGCTTTTCTATTGTGGATACCGGAGTACACATGATAATCGTTGCCATTGGATATATAAAAAATGCCACTGCGCCTATCATAGACAGCGCAGTAAATACAAGCTCGGACATCAGCGGTGCCGTGCATGTAAACTCCCTTATCGTTGATCCCGTACCTTCTGCTTTGGTGCTTACCGCCATAGTTATCGGGCTGGCTGTAACAGCGTTGCTTTTAAGCTTTGCGATCAGGCTCTACAAGGTAAGTGGCAGCCTGAATATAGATGATTATGAGGAGCTTAAATGGTAAATCCCATGATTATTTTGGCAATGTTCCTGTTGGCAGCCTTTGCTACAGCTTTGATAGATAAGCTAAGCCGTATGCTCGCCATTGGAACCATGTATGTGGTGTTTGCCCTTGCCGCAGGACTGGGAGCTTGGCAGCTTTATTTTCTCCAAAGTATGCCTGATGCTCAAACCATGGTGTATAGCGCAGGATTTCCTGCCCCACTGTCCATAGCATTAAGATTTGGAGTCGTGGAAGCCTTCCTCATCACTTTGATGAACCTGTTTGGGCTTTTAGGCGGGGTTTATCTGTTTAAACGCTTCAAGGAGCATGGAGCCGGTGCCATTGCGCTTTACCTTGCCATGTTGCTCGGTGCCAACGGACTGGTACTAACAAGAGATATCTTTAATTCCTTCGTATTTATGGAGATACTATCTATCTCATCATATGCGCTAATCGGCTTGAAGCAAACCAAGAACTCGCTTATTGCGGGGATAAAGTATATGCTCGCCGGTGGACTGGCAAGCGCACTGTTTTTAATTGGTGTAATCTTTGTTTACCGCTTCACAGGCACTCTGAATATAGACACATGGATAGCCATGGGGAATATTCCCTCAGCGGCATACCTTGTTGCACTGTTTATGGTTGCTATAGGGGTATTTATAGAGCTTAAGCCCTTCCCTGCCAATGGATGGGCACTCGATCTTTACCAATCTGCGGATAGCGGTCTGGCTGCTATTATTGCGTCTGTGCAAACCGGTGCCATGCTTTTTTTGTTCTACAAGCTGTTGCCACTGTTTATCCCTGAAATGTTAAACATCTTTGCCGGAGCAGGCTTGGTGAGCTTTGTGTTTGCAAATCTCATCGCCCTGAGGCAGAAAGATGCCAAACGGCTGTTAGCTTATTCTTCCACAGCTCAATCCGGCTTGCTCGTGTTCGTGATAGCGGCTTTGTATCTGCTGAAACTCCCAGATACTATTATTCTGGTAATCGCCCTGGGGCTGTTCTTCACCAATTTCTTCGCCAAAGCAGGTTTGTTTTGGCTTGCCGGTATTGTGAAACAGGACAACTTAAGTGCCTGGGGTGTATTGAAAAAGGATAGCGGACTGCTTATTATATTCGGCGTATTCGTAATCGGCCTGATGGGCTTCCCCCCCTTCCCTGCCTTCTTTGCCAAGTGGCATTTGGTGCATATATTCACCGCCACCAAAGCATGGATATGGCTGGCAGGCTTGCTCCTCGGTTCGCTGTTGGAAGTAGGGTATCTGATGCGATGGCTTGGCTTTGCGGTAAAGCAAGAGCACCCCGGCGAACTAAGCAAATCCTTCAGTAAGATGTTAGCTCCGATGATTTCTGCCATATTTTTAACCACTGCGTCTTTCTTCCTAATCAAGCTCTATCCCGGTTTGGGGGCTTTCAATGTGTATCCTCTTATGGCGTTGCTGTTGTTTGGGCTGGTAGATTATGCACCCGCCAAGCTTAAGGGAGCTATAGCCATCGGAGTGCTTAGCTATTGGGCTTGGTTTATGCTGCTACCCTCGCTTCCCCTGATGGGACAAGTTTTTGCTGTAATTCTGGTGGGAGGTAGCATTGCCCAGCTATTCGCCTTTATGCGTTACAATGGCGCAGCCGAAGGCTTTTTCCCTTTTCTAACCATGCTTGTATTTTCCTTTGGCAGCCTTATCACAGCTTCTACCACGATGGAGCTGTTCATCGCCTGGGAACTGATGACCCTTGCCTCATACATGCTAATCCTAAGAGGGAAAAAGGCTAAAGATGCCGCCCTGTTATACATCGTCTTTTCCACCTTTGGAGCTTATCTGTTGCTCTTTGGGCTTAGCCTGATGCCAAGCACCTATCCCGGTTATCCGTTGATACTGCAAGCAGGATTCCTCTCCATTGGCTGGGTAGCCGCCCTCTTTGCGACCGGTGGATTCCTAATCAAAATGGGTGCGCTGGGAGTTCATTACTGGCTTCCTTCTGCCTACGCCGAAGCAGATGACGAAACCACCAGTATTCTTTCTTCCGTGCTTTCCAAAGCAGGTGTGTTTGGCTTGCTGCTAATCCTGATGATGATCTCATCATATGTGAAATCTAATAGCTTAAGCATGATTGCCTTAGGCTGGCTGGGAGTGTTTACTGCCTTCATCGGTGCGCTTATGGCTGCCAGACAGGAAGATGCCAAACTGCTGTTGGCTTATTCCAGTATGAGTCAGCTTGGCTACATAGTGGTCGGCTTATCGCTGATGTCGCATCTGGGCTGGGTTTCTGCCTTGTATATGGCAGTTAATCATCTGTTCTTCAAAGCCCTTATCTTCATGGCGATGGCAAGTGTGTTCCTGCGTACCGGAACCCGTAATATGTACGAAATGGGTGGCTTGATAAAAAAGATGCCGATTGCCTTTATCAGTGTGTTAATGGGCATTATTGCCGTTTCCGGCGTCCCCCCCTTAAGCGGTTTCGGCTCAAAATGGTTCATCTATACTTCGCTGTTGGAGCAAGGACGCTATCTGCAAGCAGGCTTAGTGTTCTTTTCCAGTGCCATAGCTTTCCTATATCTGTATAAGCTTATCCACACAGTGTTCCTTGGTCAGGCAAAGCCAAATCAAAGCCATGTGAAGGAAGCACCTATCTGGCTTATCATCCCTCAGGGGATATTTATCATGGCGATTATGGCTATCTCCATGTTCCCAAATCTCATCACCAAGCCACTTTCCCAGGCAGTTGGCAACTATATCGCCAAGCCGGATTGGCTTAGCTGGGATGGCTATAACATCGTGCTAAATTCACCTGCCTTACATGGCAACTGGAACGGCAATCTGGTGATGTATGTAACCATGGGTGTGTTTATTATCCCCCTGCTTTGGTTGCTATTGGTGAATGCCAAAACCCAGAAAGTGAAGCAATTCAACATTGTATTTGCTGCTGAGCGTCCCTATAAACCTGAGACTACCCACTATGCCTACAACATGTTTGCGCACTACTTCAAAGCGCTGGGTTTCTGGGTAGAGCCTCGTGCCACTGCTTTCTATCAGGGCGTATCAGAGTGGACGCATTCCATCTCCGCCACCCTTGCCAGAATCTACACCGGTAACGGGCAAACCTATATATTACACATCTTTCTGTATATGATAACGCTGTATTTGTTGTTGGGAGTTAGATAATGAGTATTACCTTAAAACTGATCTGGGCGTTCATCTCCCTTGGCGTGGTGACTGTTTGGGGGCTTACCCTTAACGGAATCGTCCAAAAGATATTTGCCCGTGTGCAAGGCAGATTGGGACCTCCCGTTTGGCAGCCGTTTATAGATATCATCAAAAACAATGCCAAGCGCACTGCCATCACCCATGGCATCATGTTCTATCTTGGTCCGGTGTTCCGTATCGCAGGTGGAATAGGCACCTACATGTTCATTCCGGTTATCTTCGGCTCGGTATATTTCTCGAACTTCTCCATGAGCGGAGATGTGTTGTTAGTGATGTATTTCATCTTCTTCGGACAGCTGGGCATGGCGCTGGGCGCAGGTGAAGGCGGGCATCCCTATTCAGCGGTGGCGGTTAGCCGCGGACTGGCTCAAATGACCGCTTTTGAAGTGCCCTTTGCGCTGTCTGTCATCAGCCTTGTTGCTCAGTATGGAACACTGAATATCACCGAGATAATCGCAGCCCAACAAGGTGGATTCTTACAATGGACGCTGTTTACCAATCCCCTGGCGGTGATAGCTGCCATGATTTCTATGCTTGGCATGAATATGTACAACCCCTTCTCGGTGGTTATTGCTCCGCAGGAAATACCCATCGGTCCGCCCACAGAGTATCACAGTTCATTTTTAGGCATGCTTGCCACAAACCGTGGTATCTTTGCCGGTGCCAAGCTAATTCTGTTTATGAACCTGTTTTTTGGTGGAGCTACAAACCTGTTCAGCCTGATGCTAAAGACCTTCTGGATATACATGTTCAGCGTATTTGTGGGGGCTGCCTATCCTCGTTTTCGCACCGAGGATTCCATCCGCTTTTTCCTAAAATATCCCACTGCGATAGGCATCATCTCTATTTTACTTTTCACCCTGTGAGGAATATATGAATGATATAAACGATACCATTATCCCCGAGCCTGTTCCCGAATACCCCGATTGGCGCAAGGACGCAAAAACGCTTACCAACGCAGGTTTATCCGAAGAAGAGCAAGATTGGTTCTGCGATGCCCGCCCCCAGCCCGCCAAGAAAAGCTGGCAGGTGATGGAGAACTTCCTTAACTGGGCGCGCTCCAACAGCTTGTGGATACTTGCCTTCGGTACAGGTTGCGGCGCTATCGAGCTTCGCCCCCTGATAACAGCCCGTTACGATATAAGCAGGCTGGGTATGCAGCCCCGCCCCACTCCGCGTCAGGCATCGGTATTCATGATTGGTGGATATGTGTCCATCAAAACCCTAAAGCGCATCGTGCGCAGTTACGAGCAAATGCAAGGACCGAAGTTTGTGGTGGCGGTTTGTTCCTGTGCCATCAATGGCGGTATGTATTGGGATTCGTATAACACGGTGAAGCGCATTGATGAATACATCCCTGTGGATGTGTATGTAACAGGCTGTATGCCCCGTCCCGAAGCTGTATTGGCTGGTTTTTCCAAGCTGAAAGAGCTTATCAAGGGGGGCAAAGCCGAGGGACAGAACCTCTACGCCGAGAAATTCGATTGGTATAAAGAGAACCAGAAACGCGTGATTAAAGACTGGAACATGCCGGATTACAATTGGTAGGAATGATGAAGAAATTATACGACATTTTAAGCCTTCAGTTCGAGCTTGCAGATTTTGAAAGCAAGCGCTCTGATCTGGCTTTTTGCAAAGTGAAAGCGTCTCAGGCGATCAGCCTGTTAACCCATCTGCGCGACATTCACGGCTACACTCATTTGGTGATGCTAACTTGTGTGGATTGGTTGGAAGATAAGCAATTCCAGCTTACTTACCTGCTTCATAACTACGCCACAAAGACCGATCTGGGCATTTTGGTGTTTATCGATCGCGACCATCCCGTGATGGATTCCCTCCATCATTTGTGGAAACAGGGCAGGGTTTACCAGCGTGAATTGCACGAGATGTTTGGCATAGATTTCCCCGGTAGCCCCGGTGTGGAAGAGCCAATGATTTTAGAAGGCTGGCAAGGACCGCCCCCCATGCGCCGTGATTTTGATACCAAGGCATACAGCGATGAGACCTACAGCCACCGCCCACGCGTGCAAAACGAACCTGAACAACACATGAAAGAACAGCTTTACTCCGAGGATTGAAATGGAAAACTTATATCCGCCCATCGTTGATGGAAAATCAGTTTACGACCTGAACAGCCAGAAATACCTTAAAATGTGGCACGGACCTCAACATCCCGGTGTTACGGGAAACATGAGCCTGGAGCTTGATATCTGCGGTGATCAGGTGATTAAATGCAACACCCATGTAGGCTATCTCCACCGTGGCTTTGAAAAGCTGATGGAACGCCGTCGCTACATAAATTGCTTCCCCATCGTTTGCCGTATCTGCGTGCCCGAGCCTGATACCAACGAATATCTCTTTGCCGCTGCCATGGAAGACCTGATGGGCATAGAAATCCCTGAGCGCGCCAAGTGGTTGCGCACCCTTAATCTGGAGCTGTCGCGTCTTGCAAGCTTCCTGATGTGGATTGGCGGGCAGAGCGGTGCTTTTGGCATGGGCACGGTGGCGCAGTGGACAATGGCGCATCGTGATTTTGTGTTAGACCTGTTCGAAGAATGGACAGGCGCACGCATCTACCACATGTACACCATTCCCGGCGGAGTGCGCGGTGATTTGCCCGAAGGCTGGGACAAACGCGCCGAGAAAACCATCGCTGCGGTGCACAAGCTGTTGGATGAAATTAACTATGTAATGCTTAACAACGCCATTTTTAAACAGCGCGCCGTCGGTTTGGGGGTAATCACTCCCGAAATGGTGGATGCCTATGGCGTGGTGGGTCCCAATGCCCGTTGTTGCGGGCTTCAGAGGGATATCCGTAAAGACCAGCCCTATCTGATATATGACCAGTTAGATTTTATCATCGAGACCGAAACCGCCGGTGATGCCTATTCCCGAACGGTGGTGCGCTGGAAGGAAATGTATCAGTCTATAGCGCTTATTCGCCAGATACTGGCTAAGATGCCTCGTAGCGGTGCGCTTCATGCCACCTTGCCCAATGTGCTTCATCTGAAAATCCCCAAGGGGCAAACCTACCTTCGCGCCGAATCCACCCGTGGCGAGTATGGCTATTTCATGGTTTCCGATGGCAGTGCCTTCCCCCGTAAAGTTACGGTGCGCGGGCCTTCATACACTCATGCCATGGCTTTGCTCGAAGATTTGGCGGTGGGCGTGAACATTGCCGACCTGCCCGGGCTGATGGTTTCGCTTCACACTTATCCGCCGGAAATTGAGAGGTAACAATGAATTTAAGAGATATACTTTCCCCCTTCTTCGTGTGGAAACGTGCTTTTGAAAAGCCATATTCCATAAACACGCTCAGTGCTCCTCGTCCCGGTGCTCCTGCTTATCGTGGGTTTCACAAGAACGATGTAAGCAAATGCATCGGCTGTGGCACCTGCGCCGAGATTTGCCAGAATGTATCTATCGAAATGGTTCCCGTTGCCACAGCTAAAGACGGCGACAGCGGTTTGCGCCCCAAGATAGATTACGGACGCTGTTGTTGGTGTGCCCTGTGTGTGGATATATGCCCCAGCGGTTCGCTAACTATGTCCAATGCATACACTTGGGTGGAAGAAGGGTTGGATAAAGATGTGCGCGATACTTTTTGTTACACGCCCGGTGTGGATTCCAAACCATGGGACAATGAACCCCTCGGCTATAAAAAGCCCGATGGCTATGAACTGCTTCTTTTGGATAGAATTCCTATGCCACATTTAAGCCCTGAGGAGCGGTTAAGTTCTTTTGTAGAGCTGGTTAAGGGCTATTCCCGCGAGCTTGCCATACGCGAAGCAGACCGCTGTATTCAGTGCGGTATTTGCACCGCTACCTGCCCTGCGCACATGAACATTCCCGCCTACATAAAAGCCATTCGCGAGGATAACATCGCAGCAGGCTTGCAGATTTTATACGACACCAATCCCCTGCCCGGCGTGTGTGGCAGAATATGCACACGCCTTTGTGAGGATGTATGTGCCCTCTCCCATCGTGGCGATGCCATCTCTATCCGCTGGCTGAAACGCTATTTAACAGACTGCGTGGAAGCGGAGGACTACAAGGATATTCTGAAAACCGAGATTAAGCCCCTGGGCAAAAAGGTGGGTATCATCGGTAGCGGACCCGGCGGCTTAAGCGCTGCTTACTACCTCGCCAACATGGGCTACGAGGTGGATATCTTCGAAAAAACCGCTGCTGCCGGTGGGATGCTCCGTTATGGCATCCCCGAATACCGCCTTCCCTACGATAAAATTGATAAAGACATAGATTTCATCACCTCTTTGGGCGTTAAAATTCACTATAACACCTGCGTTGGCAAGGATATAAGCTTCGACGACATCTACAAACGCTATGATGCCGTGTTCATCAGTACCGGCTTGTTCGAGCCATACTTCATCGGTATCAAAGGCGAAGACAACGAAGGCGTGATCAGCGGTCTGAAACTGCTAAGCGATGTAACTGAAGGCAAAGAAGTTAGCCTTGGTAAGCACGTGGTGGTGGTGGGAGGCGGAAATGTAGCGATGGACGCCGCAAGAACCGCGCGCAGACTGGGTAGCGAGGTAACTATCCTCTACCGTCGCCGCGATGAAGACATGCCCGCCGACCGCGAAGAAATTGATGAAGCATACGAAGAAAATGTAACCTTCATCACACAGGCTATCCCCTTGGAAATAAACAAGCTGGCTGATAACAGACTGGAATTCATCTGGGGAAAAGCCGAAATGCACTTTGAAGAAGGCGCAAAACGCCCTCAGCCCGTGCTTATCGAAGGAAGCCGCGAAACCCTTGTGGCAGATACCATTATCGCCGCCATCGGGCAAGGCATGAACTTCGCGTGGATGGATGGCGAAGCCTTTGCCAATATCAAATTTGGCAAGTGGAACATCGATGCTGACCGCTGGGGACGCAGTAGCGACCAGAAGATATTCATCGGCGGAGATATGTTCAACCGCACTGCCGATGCCATCACCGCGATTGCCGACGGACACCGCAGCGCACGCGCCATAGATAAATTACTAAACCAATAATTACCTTGGGGTGGATAGCGTCCGCCCTGAAATATGTCCTGTATCTTTGTAGGGGCAGATCCCTGTGTCTGCCCTTTTTTATTGCTCACTCTCAAATCGAGTGGATCAATGATCTATCTCTCCCTTGGGGATATTGCATCCAGCCGGACATTAGGGTAAAGCAATTGGGCTACATAGAATTAGCCTATATGCAGCCGTTGATCCTCCGGTAACCCTCCCGTATCGCGATACGGGAGGGTTACCGGAAATACATGATTTGCAAGCAGGTACTGAAATTGTAAAAGCCGCCCACCAAGTTTTAAAGTGAGCTATTTTTTAGAGGTAAGCACGAGGGCTTACATCTGCAAGATGACTATTGTCTTTCCTGCGAAGGCTGGGTTCTTTAAAAAGGTGATATTGGATTACCTTACATAAATCATCTTTTTTACTTGAGAGGAAATGCCATTTGATACCCGGTAAAAGTACACTCCACTGGAAAGCTCTTTTTCTGAGGCATCCTTTCCGTTCCAGGTAAAGGCATGCTTTCCCGCTGGCAATATACCCCGGTGCAGAGTGCAGATGTGCCTTCCCCGCAGGTCATATACGGATACTTCATATATAGATTTGGCATCACTCACTTCAAGTTCAATGCTGGTAGAATTAGTGAACGGATTCGGGTGATTCTGCCCCAGTGAAAAGTGAGCTTGGGGCACTCCGTATTCATCTGACACCAAGGTTGAGTTACTAAGCTTGGCAATGAAGATATCAACATACCCGTTTGAGGTGAGGGTGAGAGTACCAAAGCTGGATGTGCTTTCAAAATCCCCCGTCAGACAAGCATTGCCAGACTCATTCACCGCGATGCTGTACCCACGGTCATTCTGTGTCCCTCCAGCTTGAACAGCCCAGAGCCAGCTGAAACCGGGATCCAGCTTGGCGGCGAAGATATCAAAACCTCCGCTTGAAGTGAGTGTGTTGTCACCGAAGCTGGCAGTACCTTCAAATTCGCCGGTCAGGTAGACATTGCCAGATCCATCCACGGCGATGCCTGACCCATAATCAACTAATGTCCCTCCCGCGCTCAAAGCCCCAACCCAAAAGCCGGATCCGTCCAACATGGCGACGAAGATTTCCTGATTTACGCTTGAGTGGAGGGTAGAATAACCGAAGGTGGCTAAGGAGCTGAAGTGCCCGGTGAGGAAGGCGTTGCCATACCCATCCACGGCAATACCCCGCCCAAAGTCACTTCCATCTCCTCCCGCTTTGACTGCCCAGAGCCAGTTTCCGCTGGTACCAAGTTTGGCGGCAAAGATATCAGAACCTCCGCTTGAGGTGAGGGTTTGCGTGCCGAAGCTGGCTGTGCCCCAAAATGCACCGGACATCAAGGCATTGCCATCCCCATCCACGGCGATGCCAATCCCACGGGCTCCGCTTGTCCCACCCGCTCTCACCGCCCAAAGCCAGTTTCCGGTTGAGTCCAGTTTTGCGGCGAAGATATCATCACTTCCGCCTGAGGTGAGGGTGTAAGTGCCGAAGCTTGCTGTGTTTTGAAACCATCCTGTCAGCAAGGTATTGCCATTCCCATCCACTGCAATGCCGCTACCTTCGTCAATGCCTGTCCCTCCTGCTTTTACTGCCCAAAGGAAGTTGCCTTCGGAATCCAGTTTTGCGGCAAAGATATCACCTGGTCCGCTGGATGTGAGGGTGTAAGGACCGAAAATGGCGGCTCCCCAAAAATAACCTGTGAGGTAGGTGTTTCCAGATCCATCTACAGCTATGTCTTTCCCATACTCATAAAATGACCCTCCAGCGCTCACAGCCCATAACCAGTGACCATATCCATTCATTTTGGCGATAAAGATACCAAACTCACCGCTGGAAGTGAGCGTGTAGGACCCGAAAGTGGCGGTTCCATAAAAATACCCGGTCACATATTGGTTGCCCTGACTGTCCATGGCAATATCATAGGCATACTCGCCACCTGGTCCACCAGCTTGCTTTGCCCAGAGCCACTCGGGGCTTTGTGCTGCCAGCCACAAGGCTGTAAGACAAAACACTAATAGAAACATTGCCTTTTTCATGGCGTACTCCTTATATGTCTTTATTTAATGTTGTATATATGCTCGGTTTCATTACAGGGTGAGGTTTATCAGTGCCGTCATTACCAGTTTACACATCTAAATCTATGATTATTGATTGGCAAAATTCTGTCAATGATATTTTCGTGCACATGTCCCTCTGGTTTGACTTTCACCTGAAGCCATCAGAGAGCTTTGCCTTTAGCTGTATCTTAAGCGGCTTCAGGTGAGAGTTAAACTAAGGCTGTGAACGTAGCATAAGGTGGATTCGTTGTAAGGTTCAGCAGTTTAACTCAAAAATTGTCGCGGTGAAGTTGGCGGATAGGCGAAAGAAGGCGTAAGCGACACTTTTAAAGTCAAACTTTGCTTCGTGGTGGCAGGCTATGAAAGGCTGGATAGCCAAATTTGAAGTGAGACTAAACTAATTCATGATATACTGTTCTACAAGCATAAACAGCAGCATGTCCGAAATCTCCGCTACTCCGTTTAACTCGCAGTTTCTAAGGGCATTTTCGCGGGTAGAGCCGGTACACTTGATACCTGTAACATTGGTGTTGTAGATGCTCTTTGCCTGCTTAGTAGCAATCAGCTCCACATAGGCGTCAGCCGTGGCGGAGTAAAGCTTCAGCCTGGGAACATAATCCCCTTCATGGCTGTTTATCATCACCTTAAAAGTGAAATCGCTGGCTGAGGCATCTGGCACCACATCCATATCCAAATCCTGTAACTTGTTTGTTAACATCTCCTTGTAGGCTGTGCCAGGCTTATCGTTGAAGGAGTAGTCAATATATGCCTTGGGGCGGCTAACCTGCAAATAGAGAGTGGCAACAGGGAACTTTAGCGAGCTGAACAAACGCTTCACAACAGGATTTTCTAGGCTCTGAAGCCAGTAGTTTTTGTCCGGACTAAGGATAATCTGTTGGGGAGTAGTGAATTGCTCCACTCTTTTGAGGATCATCTCTGTTTTACCATCGCCACCGGTTTGGGCATTGCTTACAAGATCACCCTTTCCCCGGCTGAAACTGAACACCAGCGGGAAAGCCCTGCATGGATACTTGCCAGTTTCACTTTCGAAAGTAATCCCCGCGGGAACAGTATAAACCCTTTGCAGCTTTGCCACAACAGCCAGATTGGTCTCTTCCATATAGGGCTGGAGGCGTTCGGGAAGGCGGTGTAAACGGTTAAAAAGCTCGTTGTAGAGATTCACTTCCTTTCCCTGGTACATAACCGCCAAATCCAAATCCGTGAAATCCACGATTAATTCCATGGCTTTTAACAGCGAGGTGATACCGGAAACGGCATCATTTGTGACGGAATCGTACTCTGCCAAGAGATTCTTTGCGCTACTAACAGCGATATCCCTCTGCCCAATCCGCCAGGCACGATAAGCACTTTTGGAAAGGCGATAGTATGCCCAGTAATCCTTATCGGTTTCGTAGCTCCCTGCTAACTCAATATCATTAAGCTTGTTACGGCTGGAACTGCGAATCTGGCTGATTAGTTCCTCGGTGGGAACGCCATTGGCTTCGGTTTCTTTCAGATAGATATCGGAATCGATCTGAACACTAATCTGCGTGGAAATCTCGCGCAGGGCATTATCTCTTGCCGAATCCACATAGTTAGGAGCTTTCTTGGAAAAGCGAACCACCGCTGAATAGTATGCAGTATTCGCAGGACGCTGAGTAATCCATACAGGTTCTTTGGTTGCCATGCTACATGCGCCAAGCAACAGTAATATAATAATATAGCTTGCACTCTTCATGCTATTTCAGGTAGCTCCTCAATTTCGTAACCACATTATCCCCCATCCTGCGAAGCGCGGTAACAACCATTTCGCCTTCTTCTGGAGGAAAGGACTCGGCTTTCTTCATCTGATTTCTAATTGATTGAGGCAGGGCACGTTCATCCCCACGGATATACCGGCTCCAGCTATCCTGCCAGGGGATTTTGCTTTCCAAGCTCTCTTGCATCAGAATCTTGCCTGTCTCCACTTCTACCACACTAAACGAACCATTCACCGTTACAGACATAACTTTCGTATATGTTCTAAAGGTACAGCTAACATCTTTGCGAATATCACGTTCCTTTGTTTTACCATTCTCATCCACGTACTCTTCCTTACCTACCACGATATTGGCTTTTACTGTCTGTTCCACTGAAGAGGTGCGCGGATAACCGGAATCTATCTGTAAGATGCTACCGGAAAGAACTTCGTGAGCACCTAAGAGCTGACCAAGATTTACAGTACTTGCTTCATCCACCAAACCGGAAGCGCTAAGCTGTTGCTCGGCAAACACCGCATCCATCTGACTGCGGGCAATAATCTCGGTGAACTCGTCAATATAGCCGCCATCCATAACACGACTGATGATATAGTCCGACATCAGCTCTGATATTGCTCCATAACGGTTACGGGTGTTTGCTTTGTCGGTGAAGGGTGCAATAGCTATCCGCCTTACGGCAAGCTTACGGGATTGATCATACTTAAACATAGAGTCTTTGTAATCGGGAATAAAAACCATGGCAGCCTTAAACTCCTGGGCTGCTTTGCGTTGAACATCCACCGAGCGCGACATTTTGTTATAGCGTAAGCCTGCCTGATAATGAGCTTCGGCGGCATTTTCGCGGCTGGTTTTGATAGCATCGGATAAATCCGGTATGGTGAGAATAACACCATAGCCTGTATCAGGATTCACAAGCCGTGGCAAGCTCTGCACCTGATTGGCAAGCTCTTTCAGGCTGGTGTGTTCGAATAGGATTTGTTCCCAGGATGTTGTGTCATTATTGCGCTCTAACTCTGCCACTCTTAAATCATGGCTCTTAACTGCCTGCTTCCACACCAGAACCAGCAAAGCCTGAGCCTTGGCGTTATCCGGCTTGATTCTAAGCGATCTGCATGCTTCCGAGACGGCTGCTTCTATATTGCCCCGTTCATAGTTCTTTTTTGCTTTACGGTAGTACCTGCCGTTCTGCGAACAGCCATTGAAAAGCATAGCTGACAGTAACAGCAGAATCATCAGATAACGATATCGCATTGCATCTCCCAAAGAGTGATATTAACCTAACGTACAAAGCATGAGCGATAAGAGAATATGTCAAGCGCATTATAAAGAATCAGGCAGAATAACCTTCCAATTGCTTATGAAATACTTACTGTTTGCCTGTACTTTAGCGTCCTTGCACGTCAAGTACATGGGTTTTTTTCTTTAAATTTCGGAGCACAAACCATACCACAAACCCGCTTAGGACAATAACAATCCACAGTAAATCTACTTCTAATTGCTCATTCAAAACCCAGTCGCTTAGTTCTTCCAACACAAACATAGATAGAATAACTCCAAGGAAACCGCTGTATTCACGGCGAAGCACATTCTTTAGCGAAAATGGCAGTTCCGGTGCTATATATTTTTTGAAACTGGGAATAATCGCAGGGGTTTTATTCGCCCAAGCCTGAAACTCGTCTTTGTATTTGTCTTTCAAAAAAGCTTCCTCTGTGTACATAATTCTTTCGTAATACAGAGAAAACAACAAGATAAATACCAGCGTAGGCCACACCTGATGAACAAACAGAGTGATACCCAACATCATGAAAAAATTACCCAAATACAAGGGATGCCTGATTACAGAATATATCCCTGTAGTGTTTAGCTTATCGGCAATCTGCTTTGTGGTGTTCCGCCCGGAAGTATTTTTGGGCGTGTGTCCAACGGTTAATGCTCTGATTAGCATCCCGAAAAAGCTTACCATCAAGCAGAATATTTCCCAGAGATGATCCAATTTTTCTGAGCCGCCTAAATAGCGGAAATCCTTTAGAGAATATACGTAAATAATAAACAGGAATAGGGGAAGATAACTCCTCCATCTAAACAGCCATTGTCCCGATATTTCAAAATCCTGTTGGAGTGTCATATGGTTTTCCTCATCTTTAGCCTTCGCTCTGTACTGTGTGTAGATTTGTCTTCAATACAACCTGAAGAAGATATTTGTCAAGCTAAATCAACATCTGATATCCTTTAACACATCTTCAAAACAATCTGCTTGACAATACAATGCAATGCATTATTTTAGAGTCTAAGAGGTATACAAAGATGAAAAGAACTCTACTTATTTGTTTGTTTATTGCGTTAGTACTGGGCTTGTTTGCCCAGAAAGGTATGTTTGATATCAGCTTTGGTCAGGATATCAGTGATGTAAACAAGGCTTTGCTCGCAAAGGGCTTTACCGTAAGCGAAAAGACGGATACTTCCACCCTGTATAAAAGCACTAAAATCCCCCGATTAGCGTCTCTTTCTGTTCGTGATTTAGACAAGAATGGCACGGTTAGCGGCTGGACAATCAGATTTACAGTTAATGGAGACCAAACCATTATCGACAAGTATATGGCAGATTTAACCGCCCTACACAAAGTGGAATCATACTATGACGATTACTACGAAGAAGATGTGTGGGAACTTGAAAACGAGAAAGCCATATATGTTTATCCTACTGGTGATGAAAGTGAAACCCTGATTATCGAATACACTGACTTTGATGACTATTGGGATTACTGGTATTAAATAAACATAGCCTAATTATTCCAATTCAATCCACTTTGTATCACGATAATCCTGTTTGGGGCTGGTGGAGAAGCTTGTGCGCTCTATCCCTGTTATTTCGTAGCGGTTTATGGTAGCCCAGTCCCATAGCAAAGCAGTTCCTATACTCTGCAAGGAAGGGAGATACGCTCTTTTCACGTATGCGTAGGGACCGCACTGTAAATAGATTATATCCTCAATCTGCATATAGCCAATCAAGGTTATACCATATAAGCTAAGTGTTCCGTTTAATTCGGTGGATATACTTGCCTTGCCTAATTGAGCGGGGTATTCCAAAGATATAGTGTGCATCTTGGAATCTAAAAAAGTAACTGTTCCACTGTTCTGGCGAAATGCTTGGTGCATTAGTTTTTCCAGCGTAAGTAAGCTGTTTTCCCAAGCCAAACCGGACTGGTTATCCTCCCAAATAAACAATTGTCGTGGATGGGCTACGCCCTCAAAGGGTTCAAGATACAGCTTGGATATGCCCCTCAGCCACAAGTTATCTCTTGTTTGCGGAAAAACTACCCGTAAATCGCTTTCTGCCAGAAATTCAGTCTCGTGAACCAGGGCAATATAAGCGGGCATTGCATCCAATTCTGTGCGGTGTAGTTTCACTTCGTATGCATCGGAGCTTACGCATCTCAAGGTATGCCAATTGCTGTATCCCAGCTTATCCAACCAAGGTAGTAAAGCTATTCCACGCCATGTTTCTGATATATCCTTGGCATTTTTATTGCGGCTGGTGCTAAACTCTGTTAATTCCTCTTTGCAGAGCTTATCATAGCTAAACTCTATCTGTTTTTGTTTGCTGTCTGTTATCTGTATTGCAGTTCCACTCACACATATCAGTGCAATGCATAAGATAATTATGATATTCCGCATATATTTTGTTACTCCTGTTGGTTTTGTTTCTTAATCCTGTAGGTAATACATTTTGTCAACCGGCAACTTCACTTGACAGAAACAGGGCATATTTGCATTTCGTACTCAGCCGAGTGGCTGATCCTAAACATTTGTTGCATGGACTGCCACCGATAGGGTATGACGGGAAACGGTCATGCCTCCCTTTGGAAAGGCTACAGTGGAAATATCAGCCCTGTAAGCCTCCTGCTTTTCATGGAGGTAAAAAAATGAAAAAGCTTCTTTATGTCTTGTTTATACTTGTGGCTGTTGTACTTAGCTCTTGCAGCGAAAAGGACAACAACACAAACAACAACCCCACTGATCTAAACATCTATGGCTACAAACTGGATCAGTTCATATCCCAAGCTGCCGTGCACGATCTTATCACCAGCGATGCAGAGGATGTAACAGATTACCGTAGCCTGTTTGCCTATGAGATTGTAAGTGCAGATGAAGATGCTTGGAGCCCCCGCCAAAGCGTGAATGCCGGTTATGACCTATCATGGGAAAGCTTCAAAGATGGCTTCTTTATCCCCAGCGACAACAAAAAGACTTGGTTTGCCGATGCTTCCCTACCGGGTGCCTTCAAGGTGCGGAACACCGGTACATTTCGTTTATACCGCAAAGTGGATATAGTGGCAGGAGGTAGCACAAAACTGGCTGAGCTGCATAGCTTACCAAAACACAACATGACTAATTGGGCTTCCTATGCTGAAGATGCAATAAAGCTTTCTGATTTGCTGCAAGGGATTACAAACTACACTTCCGTTAAACTGGTCGCAGGTGATGGCTACGCCGTGGATTATACTCCGGAGCAAATCCAAGATGCTTATTACTTTCTTAATACCGAAACCACCACTTTCCCAAGTTTTAACGGTAGTATGACCGGAAGCCAAAAGAAGTTTAAACGACTTGCAAGGCTGGAAATTACTACTCTTGAGGTGCAGAGTCACAATTTCACAGTTGCCGACCACGCTACAGTAAACATCACATTCCCGGTGCCCACCGATTTGAGCAGCTACACACGGACTGTGATGACCGACTATTAGACTGCAATATGCATAAACTAATCAGTTTTCTGATAACTTGCATAATCTGCACGAGCATATTTGCTAAACCGGATCCGGACAGCCTGAAAACCTTCCATCTGCCCACAATTAGGGTTGTAGTGGGGAAGCCTTCCGAAGCGATTGGCTCTCTTCAGCAGATAAGCATGCAAGATAGCAAAGATGTGCTTTCTTTAAGGGAAGCATTAAGCAATATTGTTGGTATTAGTGCCAGTGTAGGAACCAAAGACGAAAGCAATTTAAAGCTAAGGGGCTTTCGCAAGCATGAACTGAAGATCATGATTAACGGACGCCCGATCAACAACGGCTACTTTGGCAATGTGGATATCAGTAAGCTCTCCACGCTGGATATACAAGAAATTCAGGTAGTTAAGGGGCCTGCTTCCCCTTTATATGGTTCAGGAAGCATGGGTGGGGTGATAAACCTGATCACAAGTGAACCGTCCACCCAATATTGGCTAAGCCTTAATAGCACCATCAAGCGCAACAACACGCAGGAATTACAAATCAGTTCTTCTCACGGCTTCCCAGCCTGGAATTACCGGATTGGGATAGCCGGTTTGCGTAGTGACGGCTTTATGCTATCTAAGAAGTTCCGCCCCACCTTCACCGAAAACGGAGGGGTTCGTAACTTCAGTGCCAAAGAGCAATACACCTTCAGCAGCAGTATTAACGCAGATGTATTTACCTTTCATAAGCTTGGCTTGGATGTCAGCTATAGCGGCATGAATCATAAGGATATCCCCTCCTCTATCTATGAACGTAAGTATCGGCAGTACAAGGACTGGATGCGCTATAATGCGGGATTCACAGGTGAATTCAGGCTTTCCGGCAACACAGTTCTCACTTCATTGTTAAGCTATGATGGCGGTGGGGATAGATACTTGGAATATAACGATGCCCAGTCTCAGTATATAAACGTGGATTCCCGCATGGATAACCAAAGCTGGGGCTTTGCTCCCCGCCTTCGTTATCAAAGCAATAGCAACAGTATCTGGGACTTTGGTTATCGTTATGAATTGCGAAGCAACCGTCGCAAAGATACCGGTGCATATCCTGTTTGGAAAACCAATAAGTTACAGAGCCACAGCGTATTCTGCCAATATGAACGAATTGTGAAAGACAATATCCGCCTCACAAGCGGCTTGGGGATTAGTAGCGGTTTGCTTGCAGAACCTGCTTTGGGTGTCATTTATACTTCGCACTCGGGAGGCAAAAGCTCCTTTGCCATGGGGATAAACACAGCTCCACCCACTATGCGTCAGTTGTTTTCTTATGATAAGGGTAATCCGGATTTGAAGCACCAAAGTTCCCTTAAGCTGGAGCTTAGCCACT
The DNA here is from genome assembly GCA_002840645.1 of Candidatus Cloacimonetes bacterium HGW-Cloacimonetes-3. GTDB lineage: Bacteria > Cloacimonadota > Cloacimonadia > Cloacimonadales > Cloacimonadaceae > Cloacimonas. Next base: position 128,394 of record PHBO01000002.1, on the reverse strand, counting down.
TGCAACCCTTGGTGTTGGATGCTGTAACCATTTCCTGTAGCGGATTCTACAATATCTGTCGGAACTTGATAGATTTACAGGGCAACAAGTATCAAAACATCTATAAGTTCATTTCCGAAGGAGCAGAGCTTGGCATCATCCTCTCCCCCATCCCATGCTACGAGTTTAAGGCAGATTATTCCTTTTTAGAAATCAAGAAGAGCAGCGATTACCGCCTTACTGAAAGCCCTAAGCACTCCCTTGAGCTTTCTCATCAGCTCAAGCTGCCAGCAGATTGTGTTTTAACAACTATATCCTCCTTCAGAGGCATGCGCTATTCACTGGACGATATGGGTGTTTATCACCGTCTAAAAGAGTACTGGTTGCATGATATCCACCTTCTGATTCCCTGGCAATCTTTTAGTTTCAGATTTGGGGTGGATAATATATTTGATGCAGATTATCAGGGTGAATACGGCTTTCCTGAAGCCGGAAGAGACTTCAGCATGAGCATCGAAGCCAAGATTTAGCAAGAAAATAAGCCCGATAAATAGCCTTATCCCTCTCTATACCCCTATCAAAGCGAACTTCCCCTGTGCCTGCACTTTAAGCCAAACCATAATACCCCCTCCCTTTGCCCTTGCTAATATCCTTAGTGCTTCTATAGTGATTCCCTAACAATTCCCTAATGGCGTTAGGGAATTGTTAGGGAATTATTAGAGCTTTGTTAGATAAATGAGAAGGGAGCAACAAAGGGCAAATCGAGTATTATTAGAGTCAGATTGTGGGATTTGGCAGATACAATTTCTGTTACAGTAGTTTCATAGTTAACTTTCAGCAGAAGCTACATACTCGCTTCACTTTCGTCACATTATTTAGCACACTGACATCAATTGCTCTCTGAATCCGATATCAAAGTATTGATTTGTGATATCTTATTGCCAATATCATCTTTAGTATGCTTAATTTTCTTGATTGTCCATCTGAAACCCCAAGTTAGATTTCGTCCTTAAGGATCATGTGCTTAGAGTCCTAAGTCATAGACTGATGGATCGTTTCCCGGTGAGGTTTTTAATAAACAAATGATAGTCAGACCGGCAATTAGAAAAGCGACAGATTCTATACTAAAAGCCCTTGAAAAATCGGACTCAAACGCAGAAAGTTCTTGACAGAATGCACGTGGATTAATATTATTGCGTCGTGACTAAGGTCAAGAAGTGCTTATACAATCAGCTTTGAAGCTGATATTGGAGCGAAGTGGCTCTCCCTCGTTCACTATTTGAGATGTTGACCAAATCTATGGATTGTACCTGTTAATTGACACTTATTTTCACATCGAATGAAATTGATTTTCAAAACGCAGTTCTAAAATGCCATGAATATATTGCGATGTAAAAATGCTACATTATTTACATAGTTGGAAACTCGAAACAGCACCGCCGGCTCGCTGATTACATCGCTTACGCTTGGCGCAGATTGTTGTAAATATTGAACAATTGATTAAATAGGTGGTTAAACATGAATAAGGTATCTATTATTATCAGGGAGGATTTATGAAACCGGCTTCAGTTTTTTCTTTTATTATTTTATTAGTGCTTTTGTGTCCAATGTTGTTGATGGCTGTAGAAATGCAGATGCTTTCGCCAGATATCGGGATTCCAATATCCTCTCACTGTGACAACACCGAATTGTGCGATTTGGATAATAACGGGAAGTATGAGTACATTCTTAGTACTTCAATTGGTTTCAATCCTAAGGTTCTTTGCTGGGAACAAGATGCCGTAAGCAGTATGAGTTTTTCTGTAAGAGATGGATTATTCTCCTATCAAACTATGGATTTGGTTTGGCACACTGCTCTAGCTCTTATGGATTTAGGTAATGATGGAATAGCCGATCTTATCATATGTGATTACGATGGTTTGGAACCCTTACCCAAACATTGGTCTGCAGATATTGAAGGAGGGTCTGCCTTTAGTGGCCTTCCCGAACACGAGGATTTCTGCATAGGATTTCAATATGACACGGATAATTTGTGGTATCCTACAAGCTGCGATCTGGACAACGATGGCAATATGGAGTTAATCATCATTGATTCCTTCGAAAATGCATTTCACCTTGAACAATTCGATAGCCCCACTGGATTCGGTAATTTTTTTCGCGCATATGATCATAATGGTGATATTAGCAATGTGTGGTCTATGCAACTGCCAATTTCCTCCGTGCCTTACTGTTTCGATTGGGATAATGACGGTTTAATGGACCTGTTTATCTCACATGGAGCGATCACACGTTACGAACAATCCGCGCCGGGATCGTTCCAGTTTGATCTGGTAAACGAATCTTTTTGTAATGCCGAGTATGCTTGGGATATAGCTTTCGCTGATCTTGATAATGATGGTTATATGGATATGTTGGTAACAGGAACTTACGGACCTGTGCAACGCTGGGAAGTAACTCCAGAAGTGTCAACGGGGGAAGTCTTGAATACTGCGCTGGAAGGCACTGTGACGTTTCAGGTGGATGTAGTTGATAATGATGCCCTTACCTTCAGCGAAGTGGGGGTATGCTGGAGCACTTCGCCTGATCCCGGAATGGACGATAACCTTGTCGTTATTGGTGCGGGATCAGGGCATTTCGAACTGGACGTATCTGGATTTACAACCTATGAAAGCTACTATGTGCGCTCATATGCCATAGATCAGTATGGCACAAGCTTTGGCGAAACACAAAGCTTTCATATAGATGCCCAGGAAATGGAACTGTTATCCATTGAGACAGCACTTGTGAATTCACCCGTCCTTCCAGGTAATACAAACCAGCCTATCATACGGCTTGATATCACAACCGTCAACAGCATTCCAGTGATCTCAGTTCGAGAGATCTGGGCATCAGTATATAACTATATCGGCGAGGATGTCGATTGCTATAGAATGTGGTATACTGGTCTTTCTGACGAGTTTTCAACAGATATCCAGTTTGGGCAAGACTTCACGACGCCTGAAAATATGGATTTCATTGCTTACGGTTCTATATATCTGGAGCCGGGTGTTAATCACTTCTGGCTTAGCGCAGACGTGTCCAGCGACGCGCCCCCTGGAAACGTTATTGATGCCGGGTTCTTCACCGTTACTATATGTGATAATATAAATAATCAGGTTGAAACGCCCGATAACTTTTACAACCCCCCCGGCAACAATCTGATCTGTGAATTCGACCAAGTGCCGGGATATGCTCTGGAGTTTGACGGTGTGGACGATATGCTCGAAATCGATTCGCCCTCCTTGATAATAGACAATGAATTCACCATTGCGGCCTGGATCCGTCCGGATAACTTAAGCAACAGGCAGGGCGTTTTTTCTACCCGTACCACCAATCAACCCGGAGGCATCCAACTCGAAGTTGGATATGGGAACGGAGGTGTGAACAAGGTCGCAGTTGCGGGTAAAAATACTTGGGTCGCGGTGTCCGAAGACAATGTGATTCAGCCTGGAGAATGGAACCATGTTGCCTGTTCACGCTCAGGAAGTTCCGCTGGTGAAACAAAGCTATATGTTAACGGCGTTGAAGTCGCACTCACTACTGAGAATGACTATAACGTTGTTACCAACAGTGATCCAATAAGAGTTGCTTCTGGAACAAATGGCGTTCAACTCTATCAAGGTGAAATCGATGAGCTGCAGTTCTGGGGTAGAGCTCTGAATGAGACTGAGATACGCGAGATCGTGCATCGGAGTTATAGGGTGTACCTGGAAGATCTCGAGGCACGCTGGCAGTTCAATGAGGGAGCTGGTTCTACAGTTCGTGATCTTACCGGACGTCATACGGCAAGCTTGGTAAATATGACAGATGATGACTGGCTTGCCTCTACAATTCCCTTCTCATCGGGTTTTGTATATTCCACAGTCGAACAGGATGGCATCGTGAGCTTTGGTAATTGCAACCTTCAGCTTGATTACACACAGCAATCTGCTGCGCATGTTACTGTCTCGATGCTGGATTTCCCTCCAAACCAATACCCTGAGGTTACAGCCTTTTCAGGTGAGGTGCTTGGAACAAAGTATTGGGTTTTACAACGTGATGGTGATAGCGGGTTCACCGGTAATATGATTTTTACTGTAAATGATAACTTTGATGAACCGGTCACGCCAGAAGAGCAATGCTTCAAGCTGTTCCACCGGCCGGTGAACTCTGATGGTGAATGGTATTTGCTGCGAACCGCAACATGGGCAAACTCGGGGGACAACACTATCTGCTTCGCTTCTATCTCACAAACCGGTCAATTCCTTGTTGCTTATGCTCCCCTACCCGAGCCTGTAGCCTTGCAACCTGTCAGAAGTGACTCTAATGCCATGCTGGGAGGTATGTTCAGATTTGAATTCCCATCACAGATGCATGCAGGTACAGGTAATTTCGAAGTGTATAATACCCAGACTGAACTTCTGCACGCATCCGTTCCCGCCGGCACTGCCGTGTTTAGTGGAAGTATCGTTGAACTTGATACTTATGTACCTTTTCTGCCGAACACCTCATATCGTGTTGAAGCTGGAGCGGACGTCCTGTACGATGCGCTTGACGGACCCTGGACCGGTACCCTGGATCAGGATTGGAGTTTCGAGACCGGGTCTATCAGTACTCTCGCCGGTTCCTGCCTTGCTTTCGACGGCGTGGATGATCACGTGGACCTTGGCCACTTCCCGAATCTGGATATTACAGAAGGAATTACTATTGAATGCTGGATCAAGCCGGATGTCCATGAAGACTGGGCATCCATCATCTTAAGCCCCGCCGGATTTGAGGGAAAGTATGCGCTCAGCCTTGGCGATTCAGAAGGCAGTATTGGGGCATGCTATTCCGTTGATGGAGGAGTTAACATAAATCGCAAAAGTATGTATCCTGCCATCCAAATGAACGAATGGACTCATGTTGCTTTCACAGCTAATGCATCTGGTCAAGCTAAAATCTTCATCAACGGCATTGCAGCGATGTGTGCTACCCAAGCTAGTTTCGACTTTACAGGAGATGATCTATGGATTGGGGCGAAGCAGGATGGGTCTGGTCATTTCCAGGGAACAATTGATGAGCTGCGAATTTGGGATCATCCCCGCACACAACAGCAAATCGCGGAAAACATGTGCATACCAATTGATACTCAGATACAGGGATTGAAGTGCTACTTACAGATGAATGAAGGAAACGGAATTATCACCCGTGACATCGCTTGTGGAAACGACGGAGCTTTGTCCGGTACGTCCCGTTCAGGCTGGCAGGCTTCAACCGTACCTTATGGCACAGGCCAATATGAGCCTGCGGTGATCAACAGTGTGGGTCAATACACTTTCACACAAACCGACCTCGACCTGTCAGTGATATCCTTCTCGCCAGTTGAAGAAGATACCCTGTTTGTGTACTGTAATCTCTTACAAACGCAGCCCAATATACTACCACAATCTGTAGACAGCGTTTTCGACAATCAATATTGGGTTATTCAAAATAGCAGTGGCGTGCAGTTTGAGACTGAGGCAACTTTCTACATTGCAGAAGATGTAAGTGCTTACGATGAAGCAAACCCCGCCACCCTTGCGCTATACAGGCGTGGGCTTGGTTCGGAATCTGACTGGGTGTTCCTTAGCCGGGCAATAAGCGCCAGCAGCAGCGGGAATTCAGTCACTTTTACAGGACTGACGGATATGTCACAATTCATTATAGCAAGAAACACTAATTTCCCTTCGCCAGAGGGCGTGCCCGGTTACTGCCTCAGTTTTGACGGAGTGAATGAGTACCTGACATTGGACACCGAACAGGCCTATGATTTTAATGACCAGTTCACGGTTGAATGTTGGTTTAAGCCTACTTCAGACGAATCGTTCTACATATCATCGTTGATTAGCAAGGACTGGGAGATTGTCCTGAGCCAGGATCCGGGCATTTTGTATTTTACATTTATGGCGGATTTCTGTGATTATGTTATCTATCAGACCTTTGAAGATATTTGGACCAATCACTGGAATCACCTTGCTGTATCATATACGTACTCGCAGTCAACATACACAGGCACGGTGGCTTTATACCTGAATGGAGAACTGGTGGCTTCCGGAGAAGGATGGGATACCGTGCCGAACAGCCAGGTTCCTGTCCGGATCGGAACTGGCGGTAGCCTGAACGAGAATTGCTTCGATGGATCAATCGATCAAGTGCGTTTCTGGTCTGTGTGCCGTACGCAGCAGGAGATTCGGGAGCACATGTACAATCCGGTACTGGGAATCGAACCAGGGTTGATCGGCGTCTTCCAGTTCAATGAAGCATCAGGACTCTCGGTAACAGATATCATCAATGGTTTGCAAGGCACTATGACGAACATGGATAACGGTAACTGGATGACCTCGACAATCCCATTTGGTTCCGGTACCAGCTTCTCGGGTATCGAATCACAGGCAATAACTGATTTCCATGAAACCGATATCTCGATGGAGTTCATCCAGAACCATGGTGCAGAAATAACAGCAACAAAGATAGATATCGCCTCCAACCTCCAACCTGTCGAGCCGGACCAAGTCCTCACTCCGCCTTACTGGGTGATAAACCGTTTCGGTAGCGGAGAATTCGGTGCTAATATCACTTTTACGCTTAGCGACCTGAATGAAGCAGACAGCAACAACCCTGAACGCATCTCCCTATTTACGCGAGCCAGCAATTCTGATGACATATGGGTTAATCTCACCTGTGCAAGTGCTGTTGATACCGGTTCGATGACCGCAACGTTCGATAGTATTGGGGTTGTGGGACAATTCATCATAGCGAGGTGGTACCTTTCGATTGACCCTCCGCAGAACCTGATGATCAATGTCATTGGCGCAAACGTTGAGATATCCTGGGATGAGACGCCTACGGCAAATTCGTACAGAGTTTTCGCAGGCGATTCTATAAATGGAACGTTTGTCGATGTCACTGACAGTGGAACATTTGGGCAAGACAACGCATATCTGTGCTCCAGAGACGGTACGCTTCACCATAGTAACAGACACACGAAAAGTTCCGATTCGATACAACGAAGTCGAACGACGTGGTCAATGAGTATAAGTGAAGATACAATGTTCTTTTACGTGACCAGTTCCACGGTGCCTGAAGATTGATCTGCTCAACCTTTGGCTCACTTGCAAACTTGGAGGGTAGTTTAGGGTTTTAACAATACAAGTTATTCATAAGGGCTATGTTTTCACATAGTAAACTCTATGTTAAGCCTTACTTGCAGCTGTTGTCCTTCCCATAACCCTCCCGTATCGGATATGGGAGGGTTATGGGAAGGACAACAGCTATGATTAGCCTAAATCTATGTTAGTAGTCACGTGGCAATACCTGACTTGAAATACACTGCTGGGTGCAAAATTCCGGATGGCGCACATATGATACAAACCCATGTATTTGGAAAGAGAGCTTCATGTTTTCAGTGAGGGTTTTATTCCTGTGCTATAATAACGTTGAGAACACAACAAAAAACTTGACAAAAGCATGCTTGTTTTTTAGATAGAGGCTTAAATGAATGAAGCAAGCCGGTACCGGTTAAAGGGGAGTATCCATTGCTGCTACAAAAGTATTTCGAAACTCGGTTTGAACTGATAGATGAGGGGCTGCAAAAGGCTCTGAGCTTCGATGAGAGCTATGCCAAGGATTTAAAGAAAGCAATTCAAAGTGCGGTTATCCCCGGCGGTAAACGTTGGCGTCCGCTATTGCTGCTATCTATGTTTGAAATGCTTACCGGGTTTAAAAAGAACCGTAAACTAAATGATGCAGTTTATGCCGCCGTAGCAGTAGAGCTAATACACAACGCTGCCTTTATTCACGATGATCTTCCTTCGGTGATGAACCGCCAAACCAGGCGCGGACAACCTGCATTGCATGTTCAATATAACAATGCCATAGCTATTCTGGCTTCTGATGCACTATACACCCTTGCCTTTGAGACTTTAGGTGAGATTAAGGATGCGGAGAAAGCTCTGGAAGCCACCAGAATCTTATCCAACTATGCTAAAAGCTATGGCTTGATTGGCGGGCAGGCAGTTGATCTTGCTAATCGCCGTAAGGTAATGAAAATAAACACTCTGCGCTATATAGACATGAAGAAAGTAGGCTCTATGCTACAGGCTTCAGCGGATATAGCCTGCTGCCTGGCAGGAGCAGACGAAAATGCTCGCCAAATAATGAGTGCCTACGCTTTGAACCTCGGGATCGCCTATCAAATGATAGAAGATATTGAAGCAGATTATGCCCGAGGCAGCGATGGCTTAGATGATGAATATATCCCTGTTTCCAAAGCCAGTTACACAGGTCTGCTCGGTTTTGATAAAGCCCGTAAAGCAGTGGAAAACATGCTGGAAGAATCCAAGCGGATGATAAAACCCTTTGCCAATAATTCTGTATTGATGGAGTTCGTTTCCATGATTAAGGAGAGGCTTCCTTAAGCGTTTATGATTGACATCCACACGCATATCTTGCCCAATATTGATGATGGGTCTCAGGATGCTGAGGATTCCCTTGCCCAGCTTTCTGCCATGAAAGCCGGAGGAATCAAACGTGCTTATCTTACATCTCACTATTTTCGCGGTCACTATCAGTACGAAAGGGAAGTGTATAATAAAAAACTTGCCGAACTAACTGCCAAAGTAAAGGAAGCCGGAATCGGAATAGAATTGCTACCCGGCTTCGAAGTCTTTCTCCAACAAGATATTTTGCACGATATTAAGGAACAAAGCCTTACGCTGGGCAACAGCCCCTACGTCCTGATAGAGAGCGAACTGAACGGACTACCGGATGATTTCTATAACAATATTTACCCCCTCCTCCGCGCTGGATATAAACCTATCCTTGCCCATGCAGAACGCTATGTAAGCATTATGCGAAAACCCTCAATTGCCGAAAGCCTCACTCACCGCAATATTTATATTCAGACAAATGCAGGCAGTCTGCTGGGTCACTACGGTGAGAAAGTGATGAAAACTGCTTGGACTTTAGTTAATAATGGCTGGACTCATTTTATCGCCTCGGACGACCATGTACGTGGCGACTATGGGGCTTACTTCGAGGCACGCGACTTGATTGAAAACAAGATAGATCATTATACTGCCGATCTCTTATGTAGGATTTATCCGGGGTATATTGCCAGCGGGGAAACTATCCCCTATCAGTACGTGCATGTGCACCACCCACGCCCCAAACGCCGGAATTGGTTCAAGAGGTTGTTTGCTTAAACTGCTTATTACCGGAATAACGGGTTTGGTAGGCTCGAATGTACTTCGGAAGATATTGGAGCTTTATCCCGAGCTTGAGATTACCGCCTTAGTCCGTCCTCACACTGTGCGCTCGAGATTTCAGGAGTTTAATCCCGCCATACGGATTGTAGAGCTGGATTTGGGAGATACGTCTGGATTAAAAGAATTCCTGTTTACCAACGATTTCGATACTATCTTGCATATCGGTGCCATCCGGGGAGGCAGAAAGTTCTCTAAGCAGGACTATCTGAAGAGCAATGTGTATTCCACTGAACAAATGGTAGAGTACTGCATGGCAAAGGATGCACGCCTAATTTTCTGTTCTTCTGTGGGTGTTTTCGGAGCAATACCTGTAGAGCTGCCTGCGAACAACCAAACCGAGAAGAACCCGGATAACTATTACCACTACACGAAAATTGAAGCTGAGAAGATAATAAACAAGAACATCTTATATGGCTTGCAAGCGGCTATTGTACGCCCCAGCATCACTTACGGCAAAGGTGATCACGGCTTTCCGTTTCAATTAGTTAAGATGGTGAAACGCAGATACTTTCCCATGATAAATAAGCGAGTTTGGATTCATCTGTGCCACATAGATGCGCTTGTACGCGTGTTTATATGGCTATTGGATAAGCCATGGAAAAGCGGCTTAACTCTAATCGTTGCAGATAAAGAACCCATACAGTTACAAGCTTTGGTGGATTTTATTTCACGTCAGGTGCACGGAAAGAACTACTCTACTCATTTAAGATTTGACCGCCTGTTCTTCTCTTTGGGAGAACGAATTGCCAGATTCTTGAAAAATGAACTGTGGATATCCCGCTTTGAGTTAATCTCCAAAAGCTGGTTCTACAATGTACATCCTTATTACGACAGAATGGAAACTGAGGGATACAGCCCTCATTACACAATACCGGAGTTTAAAATTACCATCGAAGACTACTTGGGTAAATGATGGCAATACCAATTCTTCACGATTGGGAGAAGTACTTTAGCCACCCACACGAGGGCTTAGGCTCCTCGTATGAGCGGATTATGTTAAATCTGCTGCTCAGTAGATACCAGCAACAGTACCAGATAAATACAATCCTGGAAACACCATCGTTCGGCTTCACAGGACTTAGTGGAATTAATATGGTTGCCCTTGCCCAAAAAGGATGCGAAGTAAGCCTGGAAGATCACAATCACCACCGCTTGCAAATGATTACAGACCTGTGGCACAGCCTGAATCTGCCTCTTAAGCATAAGTATAACGAGGATTATTCTGTACTGGATTACCCCGATAAAAGCTTTGATATGGGTTACAACTTTTCTGCTATGTGGTTCACCAAGGATATTGCTCTGTTTCTTTCTGAGCTGGGAAGAGTGTGCAGCAAGCTAATCCTTATATGCGTACCAAACCGCCAAGGTATCGGATATCGGATGCAGATAAAGGACTACAGTCCAAATGCTTATCCAGAGCTTAAGCCTGAGCATTTAGACCCCATTAGCATCACGTATCTCATGAACAAAAACGGCTGGAAGCTTATTGATAAAAACTACATAGATTGCCCACCCTGGCCTGACATCGGGATGAATAAGGAACTATTCTTTAAACGTGTTGTCGGTTCAAATAAACCCGCTCCGGAACCGATAGCCAGTAACGAAGTAAGCATCATGCCGTACTACCAGGGCAATGATCCCAGTTTTGAAAGTCGGATGCTTAAGTTTAGCTTGCTTGAACGATTTGCCCCCCCATGTTTTCAAAAGTATTGGGCTCATCACCAGTACCTTGCTTTCACTAAGTGAAGAATCTTGAAACGTAAGCAAATCCTTAGCTTGATAATTGGCAGTGTTGTGGGCATAGGCATGCTTGCAGCATGGTTGTACTACAATCCCGTGCACGAGTTTAAGGCTCATTATACTTCCCTGAATTACCGATGGGTGTTGCTTGCTTCTGTTGCATACTTGGGAGCTTATTTCCTCAGGGCTTGGAGATGGAATTTACTGCTGCCTTTTTCCAGTGCTGAAACCAAAACAAAACCTGGTTTGTTTAAAACATGGCTGTATGCGATGGGCGGGAATTTTATAAACTACCTTATTCCGCTTAGGGTTGGTGACGTGGTAAGAGCATGGTTTATTAAGCGTAATCACAATGTTCCCCTGATGAAAGCACTCCCTTCTGTGTTTATAGACAAGGCTTTCGATACTATAGCTATTCTCTTCATTATCATCTTGCTCCCATTTTTAACCATTGATGTAAGCCAAGCGATGATAGTTCTGCTAAGCCTGCTATCTATAGTGTTTATAGTCACAGTGCTATTATTGCTTACCGCAGCATGGAATAAGGACTTGGTGGCAAGGATACTTAAGAAGCTGTTCAGCTGGTTGCCATATAGGTTACGAACCCGTGTAGAGAATGCAATAGAGCTATTTGTTAACGAACTTAATGTATTTGAACACCACACCCTGAAGCTAATATTCGCAACTTTATTAACAGCCGGAGGGATAGCTTTGGATGGCACCTATTTCTACTTGCTATTTGTTGCGTTTGGGATACCTTTCTCCTTCCCTCTTGCCCTGGTTGGATACACTCTGATAAACCTTTCTTATGCCCTGCCTCAGCCTCCCGCACAGTTGGGTAGCAACGAGTGGATGATGATAATTGTGTTTAGTATTGGATTTGGATTGACAAAGTCTGCTGCTTCAGCAATTATGGCTTTCGCACATGTACTCACCTTCTGCCTTATGGGCTTTTGGGGCAGCATTGCCTTTGTCATGTCCGGCGGGGGAGTAATTAGCAAGATATTCAAAGGAGAAAAGATAGATGACTAACCAGAATCTGATAAGCGAGATAGCCGAACTCCGAAACGTGAAACATGCCCTCCTTAGCGAAATCCACCGCAGCATAATAGGGCAGGATAAGGTACTGGAGGATGTGCTGATTGCTCTCTTCGCCAATGGTCATATCCTTCTGGAAGGTGTACCAGGGCTTGCTAAAACGCTACTTATCTCCTCGTTGGCACAGGCTTTATCACTGTCTTTCAGCCGTATCCAATTCACTCCTGACCTCATGCCCTCCGATATTACCGGAACGGACATACTGGTAAATGAAACCGGTACAGATCATAAACATTTTGAGTATATCAAAGGACCCATCTTTGCCAACATCATCCTGGCAGATGAGATAAACCGTACTCCCCCAAAAACACAGGCTGCTTTGCTTCAGGCTATGCAGGAATACGCTGTTACCAGCGGAACAGTTACGCGCCCTCTGGCGAAACCGTTTATCGTGATGGCAACTCAGAACCCTATCGAGCAAGAGGGGACATATCCCCTCCCGGAAGCGCAGCTTGACCGCTTTATGTTTTACATAAATATAGACTACCCCAGCCTGGCTGAAGAGCTTATCATCGCAGAAAGCACTACCGGCAATGAGAATACCGTTATTAAGCCTCAGCTTACAGCACAGCAGATAATAAGCTTACAACAAGCAATCCGCAGCATTCCTGTTAGCGAGCATGTCTTGAAGTATGCCGTAAATCTTGCCAGAAGTACCCGTCCCAACTCTCCCGATGCATCTGCCGACATCAAACAATGGGTAGCATGGGGAGCAGGTCCGCGTGCATCACAGTATCTTGTATTGGCTGCGAAAGCACGAGCTGCTCTGGATGGTCGCCTAACCCCTGCCGAGGAAGATGTAAAAGCCTCTGCCGAGATTGTTCTCCAGCACCGTATTCTTCCCTCCTTTGCCGCTCAGGCTGAGGGGATTGATTCCAAACAAATAGTCAGGAAGCTCTTGGAGGTACCATGAGACATATACTAATCTGTCTGTTGATGCTAAACTTGTCATGTTCAGCTTTCTCAGCCGAAAACCGCTTCCTATATCCTCTCACACATGTAAAAAATGTACAGGCTTTCTCAATTATTCAGGATAACAACCTTGTATACATACGCAACCAGAACAAAATCCTTGTTTTCTCCATCTTCAATGCCTGGCAACCCAGAATTGAAGCAGGATTTTTTTCACCATTCACAATAGAGGATATGGAAATCCATACCGGAAATTACCTCTACGTTGCTTCCCGCGAACCCACTAACCAGATTATCCCCATAGACACCCTTGCCACAAGTGGAAAGATATTCTTTCCCGCTACGGTTATTGGCGATAAATTAACCCGCGAGGGCGCAACCTTATATGTGGCAGACCGTTTTAAAGGCATAGACATCGTGAATATCGGCAGTGGCAGCATGCGAGACATCATTGCTACTTTCTCCGAGAAATGGGGTATCCGTGATTTTGTCGCCACCTATCCTTATATCTTTGCGCTAAATGATTTTGGTCTTGTGGCAGTGGATATTAGCGACCAAATCAACCCCCGCTCCATCGCCACCAACTATCAAATTGCCGATGCAACCTGCTTGGTAAAAAACGGTAACACCCTATGGGTTGGTGCAGGCAAAAACCTCCTCGCCTTTAATATCAACAACCCAGAGAACCCCTCTCTTATTAACCAATTCCGCCTTGCCAACGAGATTGCTGATTTACAAGTTAAAGATAACCTTCTTTACTTGGCGGTTGGGCGCGGAGGGGTAAAGATTCTGGACATCGCCAATCCTTTTAAAATCAAGGATGTAAACACCATAAGCACGAACTATACAGTCTATGATCTCGATCTGGCAAATGACTATATCTTTCTTGCACTTGGCAAAGACGGATGGATGATATACGAATATAGATAAATAAATGTCATTAAGGAGTTTCTTATGCTTGCCCTTAGGTTTTTTTGTGTTTTGTTTTGTTTATCTCTGTGTTTAAGTCTTGCGGCTGATCTTTCTACAAATTGGTTTGCAACTTATGGCGGTTCGGGCAATGATGAAGCAACAGCTTCATGTTTTGATAGTGCCGGTAACTTCTACGTAGCCGGCAACTTTACCGGTACTCTTACCATCGGTAGTCAAACTCTGAATTCAGTAGTCCTAACTAATGACCATACTTCCATTTTTGTAGCTAAATTCAGTTCTACAGGGCAGTTCTCATGGGCAAAGCAAAGCGTTGGTTCTGGCGGAAACCGCTGCGTAGCGTATCTGAATTCCATCTGTGCAGATGAATCCGGCAACGTTTATATCTGTGGTAAGTTCAAGAATAAGTTGGGGTTTAGCATTCCAAGCGCAAGTTCACTAAGCTCACCTAATAACGATGATATCTTTGTTGCCAAGGTGAATGCAGCCGGTGATTTTGTATGGGCAAAGCAAGCCGGAGGCAGCGGAGTGGATGACACTGCAAACAGTATCTGCCTCGCCACAGATGGTAACCCTGTGTTATGTGGCGACTTCTCTGGCTATGCTGATTTGTTCGGCATATATGTTACCAGCGCAGGAAGCACAGATATCTTCATCGCCAAGCTAAGCTCAACTGATGGTTCCCGCATCCTGCTTACCACTTTTGGAGCAATCTCTACTGATACAGCAAATTCCATCTGTGCAGCACCTGACGGATCATTTGCATTCATCGGTTCATATACAGGTTCAATCGCTTTCGGCTCCACCATACTGAACAAGGTTGGCAAGGAAGCATATCTTTGTTTGCTAAACTCTTCCCTTGCTCCCGTGTGGGCAAAAAGCAGCGAAGGCACAGGAACGCAAGAAGGAGACACAATTGCGGCTGACAGCAGTGGCATCTACATCAGTGGCAGGTATTCTAATGCGGTCAGCTTCGATGCATCTATGCCCACGCTACCCAATGTGGGATATGCCATATTTTCAGCAAAGTTGAGCCTCACCGGCAATTACTTATGGTTAAAAAGCATGGGTGCCGTCTCAAACTATAACAGGTGTTTCTCTTCGTATGTCGATGCAAACTCAGATTTATTTTTGGCGGGTAGCTACACAAACTCTTTCGGAACGCTTACCAGTGCCGGTAGCTCTGATGGCTTTGTCATCAAGATAGACACCAATGGGAATATACTATGGGCACAATCTTTTGGGGGTACAGGAGCAGATATTGCCAATAGCATTTGCGGCAATACCGCTGGACAAGTGCTTTGCATCGGCTATTATAACGCAGGCAATCCCAATTTCCTCGGCAATACACCCACCAACAGCGGCTTAAAGGATATCTTTGCCATATTGTTTAGCGAAGTGGATGCAGAAACACCTGCCGCACCGCAAAACTTTCACATTGAGAAGATTGGCTCAGGATTGCGCTTAAGCTGGGATGCGGTGAACTTCTCGGAAATCGGCACACCCATAAGCATCAGCGGTTATAAAGTGTATTACAGCCCCACTCCGGTAACAGCGGATTTCCAATACTTGGGGCAGTGTGAAGGAACAAACTTCGATTTGCTCGGTGCAGACTTGATTGATGATATTCGTTTCTACACAGTAAAAGCCTATAGATAGATATCCCTTTGCTGCTGTTAGCTTTATAGACTTTTCAGGCTTTCCTCTTGCAAGAAATGCGGATCAATTACGCATGAATTACGGATGAGATGCGTATTTCATCCGTAATACTACCGTAATTTCAGCAAGGAACAAGCTTGATTGAAGCTGGGGTGTTACAATCGAGGGTATAAGCTAACTTTACTTGCTTTTAATGAATCCGGTGGAGTTCCCTAACACATCTACAGTAAAGCCATCAGCAGAATCTATCTTATTGTTATAAAATAAGTAGCCTTCTTTGATAGCCCCGGGGAGTATCTCGCCAAAACTGAAACTATTGGCAATAAGTTCGTAATACAATTCCTGCTGTCTGCTATCTTCCTTTATGTAGGTTTGATCATCAGCCAAGGCAAAGGGATCCTGGTAGTTACTAAGCAGCGATGCCTGCCTTAAATCGGCAAGCAGGTAGTCCAACGGGATATGATCGTACTGCCGTTCATTTACCAGAATGCTGAAAGAACCGGGCTCAATTCGTCGTT
The DNA here is from genome assembly GCA_002840645.1 of Candidatus Cloacimonetes bacterium HGW-Cloacimonetes-3. Lineage (GTDB taxonomy): Bacteria > Cloacimonadota > Cloacimonadia > Cloacimonadales > Cloacimonadaceae > Cloacimonas. The sequence goes on along the minus strand of PHBO01000002.1, from coordinate 112,253 downwards.
TGGCAAAGCCATTGTTTTTTACCCGAATCAGTATGGAAAAGAAGCGGTTATTAAGCTGCTGATTGTTTCCTACATAGTTTTGAGGTCGGATGGCAAGTACCAAGGAATCTGCTTTAACAATAGCAAAGCGGTTTTCTGCCGGCACTCCGGGGCTTGGCAAATAGTATTTTACAGAGCAAGCTCCCGACAGCAGGATAACTGCTGCCGGGAGTATTAAGCTCACTATATGTGGAAGCCGAAATCTAATCCGGCTGAAAAGGAGCGGTAAAATGCTCCATCCCATTGCTTTATTCTTCGTCTTCACCTGTATCATCGGTGGTATCTTCTTCACTAACATCATCTTCAACATCGGTTTCAGGCATATCCTCTGCTTCCTTCAAATCGGTAAGATTTGGGGTTGGTTTTAACAGAAGGGTTTCCACCTCTTTATCCAGAGTTTCATCATCCGGCTCGGCAGGAACAATGGAGATATCCCGTACAAGATCGTCAGCAGTTAGATTTATAAGGCGAACCCCTTGTGTATTGCGGCTAACTTGCGAAATCTCGCTCACTTTCTGGCGAATAATCATGCCTTCCTGCGTGATAATCATCAGGTCGTCCTCATCACGCACCAGCATCAAAGCGGATAAGTGCCCGTTACGCTTGGTGGTTTTTAGCGTGATAACGCCTTTAGAACCGCGCTTGGTGGGCGTGTAGTGGGAAATGGGACTGCGCTTTCCAAAGCCGTTTTCGCTTACAGCAAGCAGGCTGGAGGAATTAGGTTCGCCATTTTCCAACATATCTGCAGTGGAGGCAAGGGTCATGGATATCACCACATCATCATCTCGCAGCCTAAGCCCACGCACGCCTCTGGTGAAGCGCCCCATAGCCCGTATATCGCTCTCGTTGAAACGGTTGCAATAACCATTTCGGGTTGCCAGTAGGATGTTGTCGCCCACATCGGAGATACGGGCATCGATCAGTTCATCATTATCCATCAGTTTAATAGCTTTGATGCCATTTGCACGCGGACGGGAGAATGCAGTCAGCGGGGTCTTTTTTACCAGACCCAAACGGGTGCACATGATGATTGTCTGTTCCGGATGGAAGTTCTTGAGCGTTACAAGTGCCTTGATTTTTTCCCCTTCGGAGAATTTAATCAGGTTCACTATCGCTTTACCACGGGCGGTTCGGCTTGCTTCGGGAAGCTCGAACACCTTTATCCAGTGGCACATACCATGATCTGTGAATAGCAGGATATAAGAGTGAGTGCTTGCCACGAAAAGATATTGGATAAAGTCATCCTGCTTCAGGTTGGAAGCAGAGAGTCCCTTTCCCCCACGCCCCTGAACTTTATATGTATCTACAGGGAGGCGCTTTACATAGCCATCGTGAGAAATAGTGACCACCACCAGTTCATCTGCGATCAAATCTTCCATATTGAAGCTTCCGGCAGGTGCCTGGATAATAGTTGTCCGGCGTTTATCAGCAAATTTATTACGAATCTCTGTGGTTTCTTCTTTAATCAGGTTCATGCGCAATTCACGGTTCTCCACTAACTCGGTTAAACGGGCAATGGTTAAAAGCAGCTCGTTATATTCGCTTTCAATCTTGTCTCTTTCCAGCCCGGTAAGCCTTTGTAAACGCATCTCCAGAATCGCTTTCGCCTGGATTTCGCTAAGCCCGAACTTCTCCTGCAAGGCTGTATTGGCTTCAGGAGGAGTCTGTGACGCACGAATAGTGGCGATAACTTCATCCAAATGATCAAGCGCAATGCGATAGCCTTCAAGGATATGAAGACGATCCTTAGCATTACGAAGCTCAAACTGGGTTCGACGCAAGATAACATCATGGCGGAATTCGATGAAGTTGTGCAGCATATCTTTCATGTTAACAACCTGCGGCACGCCGTCTATCAGGCAGAGGTTGATAACGCCGAAGGTGGTTTGAAGCTGAGTGTATTTGTAGATAAGATTGCGAACAACCTGTGCATCATGATTGCGTTTGACCACAATCACCAAACGCATGCCATCACGCCCGGATTCGTCCCTGATATCACTGATGCCTTCAATCTTCTTTTCTTTCACCAGCTCCACAAGACGCTCGATTAACAGGGATGTGGTAACCTGATAGGGAATGGAACGAACAATAATCTGCTCGGTATCATTGGGTAAGGTTATCATTTCCGTCTCACCCCGCAGGATAAGACGTCCGCGTCCGGTTTCAAAGTAATCGTGAATACCATCTGCGCCCAGGACATAACCGCCCATGGGGAAATCAGGTCCTTTAACGTAATCCAGCAACTGTAATGGCTCCAGCTCAGGATTGTCTATCAAGGCAATCATAGCATCACAGATTTCACCAATGTTGTGGGGAGGCATATTGGTAGCCATACCCACGGCAATACCTGACGAGCCGTTTATTAACAGGTTTGGGGTGCGGGCAGGAAAAACAACAGGCTCGCGTCTGGTTTCATCGTAGTTATTCTTGTAATCTACGGTGTCTTTTTCCAATTCGGAAAGCATTTCCATGGTGATTTTCTGCATCCGCGCTTCTGTATAACGCATGGCCGCTGGTGGATCACCATCCTGGGAACCGAAGTTTCCCTGACCATCAATAAGCTGATAACGCATATTCCAGGGCTGTGCCAAACGCACAAGCGTTGGATATACAACCTGCTCACCGTGGGGATGATAGTTACCGCTGGTATCACCGGCTATTTTGGCGCACTTACGGAAATGACCGCCGGGACTTAGATTCAGTTCATGCATTGCATAAATAATGCGCCGTTGCGAGGGCTTCAAGCCATCCCGGATATCGGGCAAGGCACGAGCCACAATAACGCTCATAGAGTAATCCAGATAAGCTTGTTTAAGCTGCTCTTCAATCTGGATGGGGATTATTTTAGTATTATCAGACATTTATTCAAAGCTCCTTAAATATCAAGATTCTTTACATAACGGGCATTAGTTTGGATGAAATCACGGCGGGGTTCCACTTCGTCTCCCATCAGGATGGTAAACATGCGGTCTGCTTCAATAGCATCATCCATTTTAACTGAAATCATAGAACGGTGTTCAGGATCAAGAGTAGTCTCCCACAGTTGCTCGGCATTCATCTCACCCAAGCCTTTGTAACGCTGAATCATAACGCCCTTTTCACCAAGCTCTATAACTGCCTTGTCTCGCTCCGCTTCAGTAAACACGTATATCTTCTGCTTACCCTTGCGCACCAGAAAAAGCGGAGGCATGGCGATGTATAGGTGTCCATGTTCAATTAGAGGTTTCATATAACGATAGAAGAAGGTCATCAGCAGGGTTGATATGTGAGCTCCGTCAACATCGGCATCCGCCATGATGATTATCTTGTGATAGCGGATTTTGCTTACATCGAAATCCTGCCCAACTCCTGCACCGATGGCAAGGATAATAGGCTGTATCTTATCGTTATTAAGTACTTTATCCACACGGGCTTTCTCTGTATTAAGCATCTTGCCCCACAGAGCCAGAATAGCCTGGAATGAGCGCTCTCTGCCTTGCTTGGCAGATCCGCCTGCAGAATCACCCTCAACCAGGAACAGCTCTGTCTTAGAAGGATCGTTCAGAGTGCAATCTGCAAGTTTACCCGGGAGTGAACCGCTTTCCAACACGGACTTGCGGCGCGTAAGCTCACGCGCTTTACGGGCAGCTTCACGTCCACGTGCTGCCTGAATACTCTTCAAGGTGATATTTTTAGCTTCGGCTGGATGTTCTTCGAAGAAGGTCATCAGCTTCTCGTAAACAGCACTGTTTACAATGCCTTCCACATCGGAGTTTTGCAGCTTGGTTTTTGTCTGTCCCTCAAACTGAGGATCAGATATCTTGATAGATATCACCGCAGTAAGACCCTCGCGGATATCTTCACCGGAAGGGCTAACCTTTTCGTTCTTAAGCAGATCGGCATTTTTAATATAGGTATTTACAGCACGGGTCAAGCCACTTTTAAAGCCACTTAAGTGCGTTCCGCCCTCTATCGTATTGATATTATTAGCGAAGCTGAAGATGTTCTCCTGATAGCCTTCGTTATACTGCACGGCTACCTCAAAATTCATTCCATCGCGTTCGCTGTAAATGTAAATAGGCTTGGGGAACAGAGGCTTCTTGTTCTGATTTAAGTATTCAACGAAGCTTTTGATACCGCCATCGTACTTAAAATCGTGCATACGGTCGCTACGTTCATCCTTCAAAATGATGCGCACACCGCTATTCAAAAACGCCAATTCCCGCAGGCGGGTGGTTAAATAATCAAAACTAAACTCGGTAGTCTCGAAAATTGAGGCATCGGGACGGAAGGTTATTACTGTGCCACGGCGTTTTGTTTCGCCCAAAACTTTAAGTTCTGTAACCGGAATACCTTTCTCCAGACGCATGAAGTACTCTTTGCCATCCTTATGGATGTTCACTTCCAGGAATTCTGAGAGTGCGTTCACCACGGAAACGCCCACACCATGCAGTCCACCGGATACTTTATAGCTCTTATCATCGAATTTGCCACCGGCATGCAGTACCGTAAGAACCACTTGTACTGCGGGAACACCCATCTCTTTCTGGATATCAACAGGGATACCGCGTCCATTATCGTCCACACGGATATTACCTTCAGGAGTAATGGTAACGATAATCTGGTCGCAATGACCTGCCAAAGCTTCGTCAATAGAGTTATCCACCACTTCGTAAACCAAGTGGTGCAAACCGCGTTCGCTGGTGCCGCCAATGTACATGGCGGGGCGCTTACGAACGGCTTCCAAGCCCTTCAGCACTTTAATATTGCTGGCATTGTAAGTTGTACTTTGCATATTCTATTGTCTCCTATAGTTTTACAGCTTAACAGACAGGGATATCAATCACGCATGATTTCCTTACACTGTGAAACATCCTTATCTTGTTGCCACACTATATGATATGAAGTTACTGTCAAGAACTTTCTTGATTTATTTTACGTTTCTATGTTATTGTTTAACAAGCTGTTACGGTTCGCCATAAAAGTTGCTTCTTGCTCTTGTTTTTCTGCCCTTTTTTCTGCCGGGCTTTAGTTTCAGCTTCCTTGCTGCAATTGGGGTAGCATTACGGATGAAATACGCATCCCATCCGTAAATCATGCGTAATGCATAAGTAATTGGAGCAAGGAAGAGGCTTGTTTCAGAAACACAAAGAAAACGGGCTCACCATTTATGGTAAGCCCGTAACTGATTTGCTGTTTATATTAGAATGTTACTCCATTACCTTCACTTCCACGCGTCGGTTTTGCTGGCGTTTGGCAATGGTCTTGTTATCATTCAAAGGTTTAGATTCGCCGAAGCCGTCAAAAGTCAAGCGTCCGGTTTCCACACCCTTGGATACAAGATAATCCACCACTGCTTGCGCACGGAGTTTGGATAGACCTAAGTTATACTCTTCTTTACCCATGTTACAGGTATGACCGGAGATTTCGATTTTGATTTCCGGATTGGAAAGCATGGTAACCACGATCTCATCTACGATGGCAAAGGATTCAGGTTTAATCACCGCTTTATCAAAATCGAAGAGGATATTCTGGAATACAAATACCTTCTTCACTTCCAACTTCTCAAGTGCGATATTCAACGAAACAGGACTGCCATCCTGAGGTACGCTAATATCCTCAGCATGTAGCATATAGCCCTCGGCATTAGCAATAACATGATACTTGTCGGACATAGGCAGCTTGAGGTTGTAGTAGCCTTTATCATCGGTTGTAACTACATCTTTGAAGGTTTTACCATTGATTACGGTGCTGAATTCAATATCGGCATTCAGCGGTTTAGCGTTCTCATCGGTGAGCCTTCCGAATACATTGAAATAGTTCGGGATTACAACAACGGGAGCTTCGATTTTTTCATCAGGAGTAACAATATCACCTGTATCGGTAACCACTGCCACTACTTCGCCAGTAGGACCGAGAATTACATCCCCGTCTGCACCCACAGTAACAACAGTTTTCTCACCGGTCGCAGGGTCTGTGAGGATATAGGAAGCAGGAATGGTGAAAGTAAGATTGAGGGCATACATTTTTTCGAAGCCATCGGCTTTACGGTCTGAACTAACCAGAGCTTCGTTGCTATTCTCAATCTTGAAAAAATGCCTGTCGTTGCGGATGGTATTCACAGGAATACCAAGATTATCCGGATCACTCCAGTTCTGCCAACCTTTACCTATTCTAACTGCTCTGAAGATATCAAAACCGCCAAAGCCGGGATGGGCATCAGAAGCGAAAAACAGGGTGCGACCATCAGAATCCAGAAAAGGAGTCTGTTCGCTACCGGTAGTGTTTATCTGGGAACCGAGGTTCATTGGTTCGCCCCATATACCATCTTTCTTTATGCTTAAGTAAATATCAAACTCACCGTAGCCTCCCTCTCTGGAAGAAGAGAAGAACATCAGTGAATCTCGCCATACCATGGGATGAGCTTCCACCTGGGGAGAATTCACCGCATCTATAGCAATCGGGTTCTGCCACTTGCCACTATATGTGGAATAGTAAATATCCCCGTCCACTTGGTTATGGCGGAAGTTTCCAAAGATGTAGGCTGTCTTGCCATCTGTGGAAAATGAACCAATGGCTTCGTTTTTATCCGTATTGAGTTCATCAACAGGGTAAGGACGCCCCCAACCGGTAGCAAGCTTCTCTGCACGCCAGATGTTCTCTTTGTCAAAACGAGTAGGCGCAAGAGAGGTAAACCACAGATACTTTTTATCCGGAGTAAGCAGAGAACCATAATCAGAATTACGGCTGCTGAGATAGGAAGGCATACTTCTCCAGGTGATTTGATCGAATATACTTTCCTGGCGATTGAGGATGCGGATGTAATCCAGGGCTTCCTGTTTGTTTTGCTGGTCATTGGTCGAAAGATATTTAGCGAACCAATCCAGAGCTTGGGAAGTGTCCGATACAGCTATATGAAGCTTTCCCAACCAGAACAGGTATTCGGGACGGCTCCCTTCCGCAGCAGCATTTGCCGCCAGGAAATCCTTTATCGCAGAGCGATAGTCACCACGTTGATAGTATTCTGTGCCGCTAATAGCATAACGCTCACCCTTAAGCCCCAAGGCTGCGAATGAAGCTGTGCAAACAAGCAGCAACATTGTTACGAGTAAGATAATCCTTGTTTTATTCATCATCATCTCCTTCCTCAGAATCTGAGAATAAGGGATATGATGTGATCATCGTTGAAGATGTCGTGGTTGCCGAGGCGATATACATAATCCATCTGGATGTTACGGAACTTCAAACCAGCACCGGCAGAGAAACGGCTTTCTGCATCGAAACCAACGCGTACACCGGTTTGGAAGTTCGAGAAGACATCTGCCCATGTGTTCTTTTCTTTAATATTGATCACAGAAAGCTTGGAATCTGCTTCGGGATCGCGTCCGATTGATGTCCAATACTCTCCACCAAAGGCAAAACCAATGTTCTCAGATTGTTCTTTCACAAGGTCTGCTGCGATGGTAACGCCAATAAATGGGTAGGCTGTTACACCCGCTGAAATCTGGTAAGGTACCCTGTCATCAGCTACCTTGCCATAGAGATCACGGATCATGATGCCGGATTCTATATATTGGTTAATGTCGTATTTAGCACCGATATCCAGCCCAAATCCTGATTCTGCATCACCATCTACAGTAGATAAGTAGAACTTCGGACTAAAGCCATAGTTCATTTTCTTGTATGAATTAGCATAGCTGATTGCAATATTATGGTCTGCATTGCTGAAGTTACCGGTGGTGTTACCCAAGGCATCTGTACCAACAATATCATCAACAGAAGCATTAATCCAGTTTACTGCAAGAACGCCAAAATTGAACCGTTTCCCAAAGGCAGCATACTGATACTTGCGATCTAAGCCCATGTCCATGTTATACATGGTAGAGAATTCGATATCTTTCATATCGGCAAGCCCGGCAGGATTCCAATAAGCAGCGGTTATGTCATTGGCAGTAGCCGTTCCGGCTTCGCCCATGGCAATTATCCGCGCGCCTATACCCATACGGATATAGGCGGCGGCTGAATTATTCAAATCTTCGGCTAATAGCGGAAGCGCAAGCATCATTATCAAACCAATGACGTAGAACTTGGTCATGCGGGAAGGTGTGTTATTCATCGTGGTTTTCATCATAGCCTCCTTATTTAACCGCAATTTTAATTACTTTTTCGAACCGGTTAGTGCTGTCACTAACAACCACTCTGGCAAAGTAGGTACCTCGTCCGACTTTGGTACCTGAAGAATTCTTCAGATCCCATACTATCTCCACCTTGTTTGTTACGGTACTTGGTACAGATAGGGTTCTTACCTTCTTTCCGGCGAAGTCGTAAATAGTCACAGCCAACTGGACGTTATCGTTTCTGCTTAGCACAACTTTAATTGTTGTGTTTGTCTCAGCAGGGTTGGGATAAGCATTGGATGTTTCGCTTATCACCAGGTTAGGTGAGATAAGCTGACCATCGTCTATGTTGCTCGGCGGACTTTCCACACCGTCATAAACTGCTTTTACCATGTATTGGTAGATTACATTATTCTCTATGGCATAATCATCATAATAGTAATTACTGCCAATCATGTTGTTAACAGGGGCTGCGTTAAGAGGTGCAATCGGGAACGCACTATCTGTAGTACGTTTACGATATACATTGAACCCATCCAGCACACGTGTAGCATTTGGAAGGTTCCACAATACCCTGATATGAGTATCGTGAATCTCTGTCCATACATTAATCGGTGATAGCAGCAGTGTGTAGTTTGCAGCATTTTGTGCACTATCAATCCAATCTTGTTTGAAGGCTTTAGCTGTCACAACCCAGTCTTGAACAGTCCCTGCAATACTGAGGGAATCCGTATAGATTGGGGAAGTGGCAGTCACATTACTGTTATCCATTGTGTAACGGATAATGGCACCGGGAGTGGCGCAACTGATACCCAATTTGAAGCTCGCACCATAGGTATCGGCAGGATGGCTGAATACTGGAGTTGCTACTGTTCCGGTAATATTATATGTTCCGGAAACCACATTACTCGGTATCCAACCATCAGCAAATCCCTTCAGCTTGATATTTGTAATCGTCGCCATAGGCAGGACGATGGGATTTACATAAGCAGGTGAACTAACAGTCGGCTCTGTGCCATCAAGAGTGTATCTGATGATGACTCCCGAAGTAGGCAGCTGAGCTGCTGCTACTGTGATGCTCTGCTGAGTAGTGTATGTTCCGGGGATGGGAGCAAAGGGGTTAGCATTAAGAACTACCTGACCAGTTACCCGGTATGTGACACTAATAATATCGCTATCAATCCAATTGGGATGGAAGGCTTTTGCTTTGATAGTGGTTACGGTATTCAATGGTAAGCTGATAACCAACTCTGGGGTATACTCAGCAGAAGTCTCAGTGGGATCACTGCCATCGGTAGTATAGTGGATGGTGGCTTCTGCAGGATCAACCGAAGCTGTAATTATAGCACTCTGAACATCGGTGTATATCACACTTGGGTCCAGATTAAACAAGTTACCTGCAAAACGAACCTTGCCTGTGATATTGTATATGGCTGTGTAAGTTTCACTTGGAGTCCAATCAGTTTTATATGCTTTAGCTTTAATGGTTGTAACAGATGCCATGCTTAGTGGGATTGGCTGAGTGTAAACCGGTGAAGCTTCGCTTGGTTCTGAGCCATCAACTGTATAGTGAATTACCGCACCCAATGCATTAGTAGTAGTGGATATCACTACATTCTGTGCTGAGGTATAGATTACTGCAGGATCAGGGGTAAATACCGCCGTGGTGATCTGAACCTGACCGGTGAAGCTGTAGTTAACACTTAATACAGGGCTGGGCAGCCAATCGGCTTTAAACCCTCTAAGCTTAAGAGTAAAGGTAGAATGCATCGGCGATACAAACGAAGCAAACAGAGGTGAAGTAGGGGTAGGATCGCTACCATCTGTAGTATATCTCAGCGCTGCATCACTTGGAACTAATGAGCCGGTTGTGCTTATGGTTTGTACTGTTTGATATGTTCCAGCAGCAGGGGTAACTGATACTCCCGCTATACTAACCTGACCGGTTATTGTATATACAGCAGTGTAAGTGGGGCTGGATATCCAGTTTGCCTTGAATGCTTTCACCTTAAGTGTTGTGCTACCGGCTATAGCAATGGGCACAGTAGGATTGTATATAGCAGATGTTGCTGTCGGTTCTGTGTTATCCATTGTATAGCGGATTGTCGCATCCGGGACGCTTGTTGCTGTTCCCAGAATAATGCTGTTACCCAGGCTCACATTCTGCGCTGTATAATACTGACCGGCAGCAGGAGTGAAGATTGGGGTAGCAATATCAAGGGCACCAGTCATAATATACGTAGCACTTAAAACTGTGCTTGGTGTCCAACCGGTTAAGAAACCACGTACTTTAACAGTAGTGGTTGCATTCATCGGAAGTGCAATTGCTGCGCTGTAGGCAGGTGAGCTTTCGGAAGGGTCTATACCGTTCAGAGTGTATCTTAGGGTTGCACCAACCGGAACAGTAACGTTGTTCAGAGTAACAGAAGTAGCAGTATCATAAGTTCCGGCAACCGGTGTGAACATTGGAGTGGAGAGCACAACCTGACCTGTAAATGTATAGCTTGCGTTAATTACTGCACTTGGAACCCAGTTCGCCTTGAAACCTCTCAGTTTAAGATTCAGAGTTGAATTTAACGGAGGGGTAAGTGTGGTAAACAAGGGAGATGTTTCAAGAGGATCAGTTCCATCCGTTGTATATCTCAGCACCGCATCATTGGGAACTAATGCACCGGAAGTACTAACCGTTTGAATGGTCTGGTATGTTCCAGAAACTGGAGTTATTGAAACACCGGCAATGTTCACCTGACCTGTTATCGTGTATATAGCACTATAAGTGGGGCTGGAAGTCCAACCGTCTTTAAAGGCTTTTACTTTTATTTCCGTAACTGTATTCAAACCCAATGGAATGGGTAGGCTGTAAACAGGTGAAGTCTCACCGGGTTCGTTACCATCGGTTGTATAACGAACCACTGCACCCAGAGTATTCGTAGTAGTAGAGATCACGACATTCTGGGGAGTAGTATAGACTATGGCAGGATCAGGAGTAAATACCGAGCCGGTAATTAGCACCTGACCTGTAACATTATACACGCCCGTACTGATCGCACTGGGCAGCCATCCATCTTTGTAAGCTCTTGTTCTGATTGTGATGGATTGATTTGCCAGTACGCTAATGGGTACGGTAAAGATGGGTGAGGTTTCATTAGGATCACTACCATCGGTAGTATATCTAACTACTGCATCAGAGGGTATAGTAACCGTATTAATCGTAACCGATATGGGGTTTGCGTATAGATTAGGCATGGGATCGAATATTGGATTGGTCATCAGCACCTGACCAGTAACATTGTAAACCGCTGTTTGAGTAACTGAAGGTGTCCAGTCATCAAGGAAAGCCTTGGTTTTAACAGTTGTTACTACTCCCAAGGGGATTGGGATAGGGGTGTCAGTGCTAAATATCGGCGATGTTACTGTTGGTTCTGATCCATCAATGGTATAACGGCGAATAGCGTTTGCAGGAGTTGTGCCGCCAATAATCACAGATTGAGCAGTGGTATAAGCACCAGCTGCAGGAGTAAAGACAGGAGCATTAAACACAACCTGTCCGGTTATCGTATAAGTAGCGATGCTGGTTTCACTTGGAATCCAACCGGTTAAGAAGCCCTTTACTCTTAATACCGAACTTCCATTTATCGCAATACCTTCTACAGCATTATAAGCTGGGGATAGTTCATTCGGTTCTCCCCCGTTCAATGTATAACGAAGTGTTGCTCCTGTTGGTGTTGTGTTACCCATTAAATGCACTAATTGCGGTGTCTGGTATGTGCCACTGATGGGATCAAACATATTTGCGGGCAGAACAACTTGTCCGGTAACAGTATAAACCGCAGTGTAAACATTACTTGGTGTCCAATTAGCTAAGTACGATCTAACTTTTACAGTAGTAGATGTTGCCATCGGCAAGATGATAGAGCCAGCAGAATATACATTAGATGTAGGTGTGGGGTCTGAGCCATCGGTAGTGTATCTTAGTACTGCCCCGGCAGGAGTTGAATTGCCGAGTACTATGGTCGGAGCTGTAGTATAAGAACCCGGTAAGGGACTAAACACAGGGTCATTAATTACAACCTGACCGGTGACATTATAAGTATGTGCTACTGGTTGAGACGGCAACCAACCGGTACGGAATGCTTTTGCAGTGATTAGCATATTTGTAGTATTCAGCGGCACGGCAATAGCAGCCATATATTGTGGTGAACTTGTATTGTTTGGCTCAGTTCCATCTGTGGTGTAGCGAATAACTGCACCTTCTGTAGTAGTACTCAGCTGCACATTCTGTGCCGTTTGATAAGTACCTCCACTTGGAGCGAATACAACATCTGCCACAGTTCCGGTTACCACGTAGTTTGCAGATACTATCGCAGATGGTATCCATGTCTCACGATATGCTCTGGCTTTGATGAACATGTTCGTATTCAAGGGAACCGCTATAGGTGTGCTGTATGGGGTGGAGAATTGGGTAGGATCATCCCCGTTCGTAGTGTAGTATATCGTAGCATTGGCAGTGCCAGTGCTGATACTAACACTTAATGGAGAAGTGGAAACAGTAGTTCCGGGGTTGAATACAGGATTGGCAACTACAGGAGTTACAGTACCAATTGCGTAGGTTGCCGAAGTAACCACCGATGAAATGTATCCTGCTTTGTATGCATAAACCCGGATTGTCATATTCTCAGTTACAGAAATAGGAGCACCAGTATAAGCAATACCAACAGTTTCAGAAGGTGTATCACCGTTTGTAGTGTACATGATAGTTGCATCACTGGTAGCACTGCTGAGGCTAACCATTCTTGCAGAATCATAGGTTCCCGCAGGAGGGTTAAGCACAGGAGTGGTAGTTTCAAAGATATAGGTCTGTGTAACTTCGGTGCTTGCCCAAGTATCTGAAGTGGCTTTTACACGTAATGTCCTGATACCGTTACTGGTTATTCCACCGTTCAGGTTAATCGCTCCGGTATAAGGTAATGTAGGTGCGCTGCCATCAATGCTATAAACTACATCTGCATTGGCAGGATTCAAGCTGATAACACTTACAGACTGGGCATTGTTATAAGTGCCCGCTGCAGGATTTAAGCTGAATGATACTGCACGTACATTGTAAACTGCTGTACCGGTAGCACTGCTTGTCCAACCCTGGCGATATGCTTTGGCTTTGATAATTACGCTGCTGTTCTGAGCAACATATATGCCGCCGGTTGTATACAGGGGCGATACATCGGTAGGCTCAGAATTATCCAAGGTGTAACGGAAATAGACACCGGGGGTGCTACAGGACAAGAACACAGTCTGTGGTGCTGCATAGGTTCCCGCTGGAGGCGTGAATACTACATCTGCAATCTGTCCGGTGATGGTGTATTCGGAGGTTACCACCGGGCTGGGATTGGCACTGCTGTCTGCCATGTAAGCTATAGCACGGATCATGGTGTAGCTATCAGCAGCCAACGCAATGGGAGCACTGTAAAGCTCTCCTAAGGCTGAGGTGGGGATATCGCCGTTTAGAGTGTAACGTATTGCTGCTCCCGGAGTAGTAGAACTTAATGTTACTGTTCTGGGGCTGGGATATGTTCCGGCTACGGGATCGAACACCGGGCTAACCACTGTAGGAGTGGGTACACCACCTATGCCATAGATTCCCGTTACGATGGGAGAGGGATTGTAACCTGCTTTCCATGCAAATGCCTTGAAAGTAGTATTGCCGGCAATGTTTATCGGCGCAGTGTAAACATCAGATGCCACAGTAGGATTGTCTCCGTTCATGGTGTAGTATATAGTTGCACCTGTTGTATTACTAAGTATGGATACATTAATCGGATTGGCATAATAGCCCGGGGTGGGGCTGTAAGCAGGTATTGCTGCATTAAAGGTGTAGATATTGTTGCCAAATACCTGGCTATCCCAACCGTCTGCAATTGCCGTTACCTGCAGGTTCGCATTGCCATCAAGCATAAACGGACCGGTGTACAGGAAGGCATTCGGATTTGCCGGTGAAGGAATACTTCCATCCAGGGTGTACCAGACCTGTGCGGTGGGAGGTACAGGATCAGCGATGGTGATCAACTGAGCACCCGTAAATGTGCCGGGGGCAGGAGATAGCAGCGGCTGGTTAAAGCTTGTGCTGTTGGTGATAATATAGCTGGCAGTTCGAATATCACTGGCAGCCCAACCATCCTTGAATGCCTGAGCAGTAATAGTCATCGTACTGTTAACAGGTACATATATAGCTGATGTATATGGCGTATCCGGAACACCACCGATCGTGGTGGTATACAGAATGTATGCACCATTTGTTGTAGTAGTAAGTACAACCTGCTTGGCCGTAGTATAGGTTCCGCCAACCGGGCTAAAGGACACAGCCTCTACCTTATTGGTAACTACATAAGTAGCAGTAGCAACCTGGCTAGCAATAAGACCTTCTTTGTACGCTCTTGCCTTTATGGTAACAGTGCTGTTAAGAGGTACCACTATATCAAGGGTGAAGGGGGTATCAGATTCTGTGGGATCAATTCCATCAGTTCTATAGTATATTGAAGCACCGGGAGTGGCACAATTTATATGGACACTCTGCGCAGTGCTATAAGTAATTGAAGGATCGGGTGTGAAGGTAGGCAGAGCAACCAATTGGTTGGTACCGATTACATAAGTTGCAGAAGTTATCGGTGAAGGCAGATAGTCACCATTATATGCACGCGCCTTAATGGTCTTACTTTCGCTAATCAACAACGCAACGTTATAAACAGGTGAAGTGGGGACAGGATCAGTTCCATCCAGCGTATAGTGTATCACCCCTCCAATTGTATTTGTAGTAAGTTCTACTGATTGGGTGGTGGGATACATTCCCGAAGAGAGGTTAAACTGAGGTGTAGCAGCTTGGAAAGTATAAACTCTGCTAAGCACTTCTGAGGCTATCCAATTATCTTTAAATGCCTTCACTTTAACAGTTACATCAGGTGAGCCGTTCACAACTGCATTGGCATCGATGTTAAAGGGATTGCCGTTATATTGTGTAGAAGCAATCGTTGGATCATTGCCATCAGTAGTATAATAAACTGAGGCATCATTGGGAACAGGGATACCCAGAGTAATAGGCTGCAAGTTCTGATATGTCCCTGCATTCGGGCTTATGCTCCCAAGCACTACTTGCCCGGTATATTGATAAGTAGCTGAGGCAATAACACTCGGTAACCAATTATTCAGGTAAGCAATTACTTTCACCGTGGTAGCGGCAGTAATCGGGATATTGTAACCCGCTACATATGCCGGAGAAAGCTCTGTGGGATCATTGCCGTTCAGTGTATAACGCAGAGTTGCTCCGGGGGGTGTAGTTAGGGTATTAAGTGTAAGACTTTGGGGTGTGGTGTAAATCGGAGCAGGATCAAGGCTGAACAAATCTGCTGCCAAGACTACCTGCCCGGTAAAAGTGAAATATGCACTTAAGATATCATCACTTGGGAGCCAATCATCCTTAAAGCCTCTGATCTTTAAGTTCAGTGTAGAACCGAGAGGAGGATTCAAAGGATTAAATAGCGGTGAAGCGAAAGTAGGATTACTACCATCCGTTGTATAGCGTAAAACTGCATCGATCGGGTTTAAAGCCCCGACGGTGCTAATCGTTTGCAGCGTAGTATAATAGCCGGGGTTAGGCGTGATTGTTACTCCGGAGATGTTTACTTTTCCGGTTATACGATAGTTACGCGTAACGGTATTACTGGCAAAGCCATTTTTGAAAGCCTTGGCTTTAATAACTGCCGAAGAATTTAACAAGAACGGCGCAGCATAGGTATCGCTGGCTATTGTAGGTTCGTCACCATTTGTAGTATAATGTATCACAGAATCTGTGGTGCGAGGATACATAAACACAAAGAACGGCTCGTAGAAGGGATTAGTATCATCTTCGGGAACCACTATAGGATCTAGTACGGTTAAGGGCTCAATACTATAAACACCCGTCAGAGTAGCTGAAGGTGTATTACCTGCTTTGAATGCCTTTGCCTTCACTGTAGTTGTTGCACTCACGGTAAACGGTGCAGAGTACAATAATGCAGGGATTTCGGTTGGCTCACTACCATCTGTTGTATAGTATATCTGAGCTCCGGGTGTTGAAGATGTAATGCTAACATCCACAGCATTGTTGTAGGTGCCCGGCAGGAAATAAGTTCCTGCTTGTTCTACGAAATTCGGTGTGGCAACAACAGGAATTGATATGATGTAATGCGCATAAACAACTGGTGAAGGAACCCAGCCGTTTTTCTCTGCTTTGGCATAGATAACCTTGGTTGTATTTACCTGTAAGGGTACAGTATAATTCTGCCAACCTTCGCCCTCGTACGCGTACCATATTGTTGCATCAGGCGTAGTGCTGGTTATAGCAACAGATACTGGGGCATAATTGTAAACACCACCCGGTAAGTTAAAAACGGGTGTAGCTACTTGTTGGCTTATCCCGTAGGATTGATCAAACTCATCACTCGGAAGCCAGTTCAAACCATCATTCTTGTAAGCTCTGGCACGGATTCTGGTAGTGCTGGATACTGTTATTGCTCCTGTATACAGAGTTGATCCCAAACCTGGAACACCACCATCGATAGTGTAATATATGTCCGTATTAGGTGTTAGGGTCTGAAGCACTACAAATTGAGTGGTAGTATAAACATCAGGTAAATGATCTGAAGTAATTGGCTTAACCTTAAGATCATAAATTGCATTAGCTGTCTCTGAAGGTAACCAACCCGCCAGATACGCCTTGGCTTTGAGGGTAGTAATTTCGGTTATGTTGATTGCTCCCCCATAGAGGCTGGAGCTTTCATCAGGCTCCGTACCATCAGTAGTGTAGTACACAAGGGCATTTATCGGGTTTGCATTGATGGTAACGGTTTGCGGATTATAATACAAATCGCTTGCTAACGATAATACCGGCATTTGAAGCTGTCCGTTTACGTTATAGATTACTTCCACAACTTCCGAACTAATCCAATCAGCTCTATGAGCCATTGCACGGATGCGTGTATATCCATAGCCAACATCGATGGGATTTACATAGAGGATGGCGTTAACGTTATCCAAAGTAGGATTGCTTCCATCCAACGTATAGTAAATGGCATCCATACTGGACACACTTAAGGTTGCTGCAAAGGGTAAAGCAAAGGAGTTCGATAGAGGGTCAAAGACAGGATTAGGTACTTTTAGGTTATATACATTTGTTACTATTGGCGAATCTGGCCAGTTGGCTTTGCTTGCGTAAGCCATAACAGTTGTATTCTTATCTACAACGAAACCAGCTATGCCAAAAGTGTATTCGTTGTAAGTTACACCATTATCAGTGCTATAGTACATCGTGGCACCCTGATAATTGTACATCTGTACAGTCACATTCGAGCCATAAGTACCACTTACAGGAGTAACGATGGGAGCATTGAGCTGACCGTTGAAGGTGTAAACAGCTGTGCTGGTTGGAGAGGTTAACCATGAAGCATCATCCACATCTGCCCAGGCGGTAACAGTAATTGTTCCACTTGTGGGGCGGGTGACATTAAATGGCACAGCATACATTTGCGGAGCTGCTCCATCAACACTGTACCATATAGTTCCATTGGGGGCAGTTATCGTTACGGAAACACTAGTATCAACTACATACTGAGAACTGGCAGGAGTAATCGTGGGAGCAGCCAGTACATCAGTAACCTTGTACGTTGCTGAGCCTCTGCTTTCTGTCCAATTCTCCTTAACGGCAAGTGCTTTAATGGTAACACTTGTAGGGCTGAACCCCAAATGAATGGGTGATAAATAGAGAGTAGTTGTTCCTTGCGGGACACCCCCTACAACCTGAGGATCAGTACCGTCAGTTGTATAATATATGTCTGCATCAGGCTGGCTGGTGATGATCGTAACATCAATAGGATTGAGATAAGTACCGGCGGCAGGCTGGAACACTATAGCTCCGATATTATTGCCTACGATGTAGGTAATTTCTTCTATCAGAGATTCTTTGTATCCGGCTTTGTAAGCTCTTGTCCGCACGGTGGTGGTAGTTGATAACGTGAAGGCACCAAGGTAAGGAATTGATGTCTCATCCGGATCACTGCCATCGAGTGTATAATAAATCTGCACACCTGCCAGAGCGTCTGTGATGCTCACTTCTATCGGAGTTGCATGTACTAATCCGGGGAAGTTAGCAGTAATAACAGGCGTGGGTACAGTGGGAATCATTGTGTAAGCTTTCGTAGCTGTCTCGCTGGTTACCCATCCGGCTAATAGTGCTTTTGCTTTATATGTTCTGGTGTATCTGCCATTAGCGTCTATTAACAATGGCAAGGGAACAGTATATATGGGTGAACCGGCATGAGGTTCGCTGCCATCGTCGGTGTAGCGTATTTGCGCACCGTCATAAGCAAACATTTCCACGTTTATATCGCTATAGTGGTCTGTAGCTGTGGGTATAAAGGTAACATTGGGCAGGAACTTAATATAATACTGTTGCAGTGCTATAGGGCTGCTAAGCCAAGTATTTAGTATGGCAATGGCACGAACTTGCCAGTGCCCTTGTCCCAATGGGAAAGGTGCTAAATATAGATTCGAGGTGGCATCCGGAATGCTCCCATCAGTTGTATAGTATATGCTTGCTGCTGCCCAGCGAGGATCTCCCGCTGGCAGTGATATGCTTACATTGATATCTGCTTCATACATTGCAACAGAAGGATAACCGGCAGGTGCAATAATTGGAGTAGGTAATGTACCTGTGATTACGTAAGCTGCTGTTTGATGCAAACTCGGCATAGTTGTAAGAATAGGCATAGGATCGGCATACACTTCTATCGTAGTATTTGCAGCCACATGGATTGCAGCACCACTGTAAAGCTGATATGCTCCACCATTTAATGAGTAATAGATTGGGGCATTGGGGGGGGCAGTGAGGGTATTTATAAATACATTCTGCGCACTTGTGTATGTCCCCGCCGGTGGATTGAACACTGAGCCGTTGGGCCACATAGTTAGCCTTGTACGGTTTTTCACGGGAATGCTGAAGCTATGAATAACACTGGGAACATAGTCCGGATCAGATGCAATATATTCTGCCCACCATGTTATGGTGCTGGTGCTATATATAGCAAAAGGTAAATCAGCAGGATTGTACACATGCACTACGCCGTTTATGCTGTAATAGATCACAGCATCAGGCGGAACCGGCGCGGGTATAGTGAAATCTACCCAAACGCTGTCGTACAAACATACACAATAGTCACCATTTATATCCGGTAAGGGAAAGGTATCCATTACAGGTGCTGCAAAAACCACCTGACGGCGAATGTCATACAGATGAGGCGCAGTAACAGCACTATCATCCCAACCAGCTCTTGTGGCATAGGCGGTTAAACTGGTCACTGTTTGCGGAGCAAGCAAAACACCTGTACCGGCATTATACAGCAGCCAGTTAGCTCCATTATCCACACTATAATAAATCGTGGCACCTGCAGTGCTGCAGGTGATATGCACGGGATAAGGAACATTAGATGCGTGTATGCCGACAGCTTCCACAAACAGCGGGGTAGCCACTTTGCCGGTCATATTATAAATCTGGGTCTTATGCTGAGATTCCGGCAATGTGGGGTGCGTAAACCAAGCTGTGATAGTATAAACATAATCTTGGGGAGGTATGGGGATGTTTATTGCACCATTATACAACTGAGGAGAAGCCGGAGAGCCAATAGATGGCACTAATGGCGGAACCGCCGTGGTGTAGTAATATATAGTGGTATTACTAATTCCGGGGGTTGATAACACCACATTTTGTGTGGTGGAAAACGTACTAAGGTTATTCGAACCATAGGGGTTAAACACGGGACCACTCGGGCTAACAA
The DNA here is from genome assembly GCA_002840645.1 of Candidatus Cloacimonetes bacterium HGW-Cloacimonetes-3. Classification (GTDB taxonomy): domain Bacteria; phylum Cloacimonadota; class Cloacimonadia; order Cloacimonadales; family Cloacimonadaceae; genus Cloacimonas. Next base: position 92,263 of record PHBO01000002.1, on the reverse strand, counting down.
CAATATTCCACACATGGCTTACGGAATAACCACTGTTATCAGCTCTATCGCGGACTTCACATGTTAGGGTATATATCCCGGGTACTTTGAAGGGATTTAGATTTGGAACAGTGTATTCCAAAGTACTGATTGTAGATTCTACCCTTGAAAAAGGTTCTCCATTCAAATCTCCCTGGAGAGTCCAAGTATAAAACAGTGGCTCAGTAGCAATAGTACCATCGATATCACTCGCAGTAACCCCAAAGGAGCTTAAGTCATCCTGATTGAGAACGATGTCTGTTGTTTGAGCTACATAAGTGGGGTCGTTAGTAGGCCAATATGTGTTGATCACCGGTGGGTCGTTTACCGGCGTTACATTTATAGAAAAGCTTGTTGATACATGCTGGGTAGCTCCACCGGCAAGGTTCTCCACGGCAGTTGCAATAAAATACTGTGTCCCATTATAATTCGGATTGGGAATGAAGGTGAAAGACTTGTCATTACCAGGTGTAGGTGAAAACTCAATATTATAGGGGAAAGCCGTTTGGGTAATGTAAACATTGAAGCTTGTACCATCGTATATATTTACGATGTCGGCAAAGTTTATAGTGATTCCGACTGGAGTATCTTCTTGAGTAGTGTAAACATAACCGGTACTTACATTGGGATTTGTAGCAATCGTGGGAAAGTGGAAAGTCGGCAAATCCTGAGCATTAGTGACGGTGATATTTATGCCTTTGGAGACAGGGTCAGAAAGCCCTCCCCCACTATTAACGCGGTATAAGGTAATCCAAACGGGTTTGGTACCAAAGAAATCTAATACCGGTGTGAACCTTAGTGTAAAGGGTGAGCCTGCAACTGGAGTTACATCAAAATAGGAGGATTGACTCCATCCTATCTGAAGACTGTCAATTGGTGTTCCTCCTGTAACTTGAATATAGGGTGTAAAATCAAATTCCCAGGGAGTGTCTTCCACGAATACATCCGGGGCTATGGGTAATGCTGAGGGAGTTCCTGGTGCCCATCCGTATGCACGGACAAGACTGTTGCGATAGTTTACTTCCCTAAGCAGCGCTTCCGTTAGAGGCGCATCCTTTAAATTCAAAATACTAAGCGCTTGCGCACTCACCGCTCCGATACAGACAAGGGCTATGAATAAAAGAAATGCCTTTTTCATATACCTACTCCTTTTTTTAATACTAAAATTCTAAGCAAGAATGTCCTTCAACATGAAGAACATCACTAAATCTATTACAAACATAAACTAAGCATCTGATACTTAGGTGTTTATCCACAATTCTCATAATAGTACAATAAAAGCCGTACTGGGTAGCTTGTCAACAAATTTCTCAACTATAAAGGCTTTAGACATCATTTCGTTTTTATTGTATAGCAATAGTACTCTTCCCAATCAATCGACTTGGCTATGGACATGCCTTTTTTGGCTTAGCTTTGGACATGCAACTACGACATAGAATACTTACTATTTACAAGCACTTAGCCTTAGTTTCACGCTTAAGCCTCCCGTAACCCTCCCGTATCGGATACGGGAGGGTTACGGGAGGCATATGAGCGCAAAAAGGGGGAATTAAGATACTGAAGCATTCAATACGATAAGGACTTTTATCGCAGCCAAGACACAACACCGATTTTCGGACGTGGATCTACCTATACAAATCAGCAACAAATCCTATGTAGAACCGCATGATAAGCACGATTGAAGCAGATATATTTAATTTGAGATGTATCTGAAATCTTATTTAATTGGCAGTTGATATGTTCAAATCTAAGCTGTTCTGTGGATTTAATTCCACAGAACAATTTTCTTTTGTTCTCGCACCTGGCCGGGAGAGGGTATCTCGATTGGCTCTCCCGAGTCAAAATCCAAGCCGGTATAATACATACAGGTGGAAATACTCATGGGAGTGGGAGTAAACTCTTGCACTTGTTCCACCTTTATATTATGCTTCTTAAGCCAGTCTCGCAAAGCAATGGCATCAGCCTTGTTAGAACCCGGGTGCCCAATGATAAGATAGGGAATAACCTGCCTTTTTAAACCTTGTGCTGTAGTGAAGGCAAAATACTTACTGCAAAAAGCCTCGTAACTGCTGATTTCTGGTTTGCCCATCAAACGCAGAATCCTGGGGACACAATGCTCCGGAGCAAGCTTTAGCCTTCCACCGGTGTATTTAATAGCAATTTCTTTAGTATATTTATCGTTGCTGATCGCCATGTCGTGCCTGATGCCGGAAGCGATAAACACGTGTTTTATACGTGGCAGATTGCTGATTTTGTTCAGCAGCACAAGCTGTTCATCGTGTGTAAGTACCAGATTGAGACACAAGGCAGGGTACAAACAAGAACGGCGTTTGCAGCTATCAGGAAAGCCAAGCTTACAGCGCGAGGCATACATATTTGCAGTGGGACCACCAACATCCGATATGGTACCACTGTGTTTTAATGCTTCAGCTACTATGGAATCCTGAGAGCGGGATTGAATCTTTCGTCCCTGATGACAGGCAATTGCACAGAAATTACATCCTCCATAACATCCTCTGTGCGAGGTAAGAGAATCCTTGATTTGTTCAAAAGCAGGAATTATCGTTCCTCTGTATATAGGATGAGGAGCATATTCAAAAGGTAAGGCGTAGATTTTGTCCATCTCGGTAGTAGAAAGCTCTGCTGCGGGTGGGTTATGCTTTATCCAGCGTCCCCCGCTGCTTTGAAACAATACTCTCGTATTGCTAAATTCGGTGAATAGTTTGGTCATGCGGTAAAATGTCAGTTTATCCTTACAGGTATCAGCCGGGGGAAGAATAATATCACGGATTTGGCTGCTGTCACCCTCTTCTACGCCATCTTTTACGTAAGGTGCAATCCGGGTGAACACGACGGAAGACGGCAGTGACTGGATATCGGCAACTGAAACACCCCTTGCCATCAAATTGGCAAGCTCACAAATTGGCTTTTCTGCCATTCCGTAAATCAGCACATCTGCTTTACTGTCTGAAAGAATGCTGTTGCGGATTTTATCCTGCCAATAATCATAATGGGCTATCCGGCGTAGCGAAGCTTCAATCCCGCCGATCACAACCGGCACACCCTTATACAAATTTTTTATGATATTCGTGTAGACAAAAGTTGCCCGGTCCGGACGCAAACCGGCAATTCCACCGGGACTGTAAGCATCGTCATGCCTTAGTTTCCGTTGGGCTGTATAATGGTTAATCATAGAATCCATGTTTCCGGCAGTGATGCCAAAAAATAAGCGGGGCTTTCCGAGCTGTTGAAAGTCCTCTACGCGCTTCCAATCCGGCTGAGCTATGATTCCCACCCTGAAACCCTCTGATTCGAGGCTCCGGGCAATTATAGCCGCACCAAAGCTGGGATGATCTACATAAGCATCACCGCTGATAATGATGATATCAAGGTAATCCCAATGTCTGTCTTGCATTTCAGCAGGGGTCATAGGTATGAAAGACATACTATCTCTTTACAGTTTACAAAGTTTTGTTTACCGTGGGACAGCAATAAAAGAAGGGTGAAAGCAATCTGAACTGCTTTCACCCCAAGCTTACTGATATACGGTTATATATCGTTAGGGGTTCACCCTAATGATATTGATCGCCTGAACGCCTTTATCTGTTTCCATCAGGTCGAAAGTAACATATTCATCCTGCTCCAGAACTTTCAATTCCCGGGGCGAATTCGTAACAATTGACTTCCAGTGTACAAAGTACTCTTTGCTGTCGTCAGTAATAATAAAGCCGTAACCTTTATTTTTGTTAAACCACTTAACTCTTCCTTGCATAACCACCTCACAATAATTCTATTTAGCCATGAATCTAAATTGCCTATTTCCGTCAATAAAAAAAACTTGCGATTTGTCACATGGCTGTCCAAAGAAATCAACACTATTTTTTTATTGACGGTTAAACGCAACTCAGTATTGTGGAGTGTGTTCATAATTTGATACTTAAGGAGTGAAATATGAAATCTCGGATTCTTCTGGTCGATGATGACAGGCTTTTGCGTGAAGTGATCGGAGATTTTTTATCTATGCATGGCTATGATGTTGATTTAGCAGAAGATGCCAATCATGCCTTAGCGAAGTTTTTACCCGGTAAATATCAGTTAGCCCTTATCGATTTGGTGATGCCCGGCAAAAACGGACTGGAGCTTATGAAGGAACTATTAGAAAAGGACACAGAGATTTTCTGCTTGATAATGACCGGTTACCCAACTGTGGATTCGGCTTATAAATCTATGATAGAGGGTGCGTCGGATTATATAATTAAACCCTTCCAACTTATGGAACTTCTTAACACCTTGGGAAAATATACTTAATTATGGCTTACTCCATTCGCTTAACACCTCCTGAGCCTTGTGGGCAGAAGCTAAACCTGTGGAGCCAACCGGATTTTATGCAGGCAGTAGCACAGCTTCACAACAGAGAAGCCTTTCATCTGCAATGCTTCAAGGGTAAGCAATTAGTAGCTTTGTTACCTGTTTATGAAAGGAAACTGCTATCATATCGAGCAGTTGTTAACCCCAGCACGTCTTATTATCAGGGATTGAACTTATGGACTGCTGACAGCTCGCTTGCAGCTCGTAAGATATTAGATAATCTCCAGGCAGTTCGGCAGATTGCAGCGTTCATGCACGAGCGGTACAAGAGAATTAATTTTAACCTCACCCCGGAAACTTACGATGTCCGTGGTTTCAGCTGGGAGAAGCTGAAAGCTAAGCCGCTCTACACTTTTGTAAATGATTATACGGAAGCAAATATCGCACTACCTGATGAAAAAAAAAGGCTTACTAAAGCAAAACAAATAGGTTATCGCTTTGCAGAGGAATTGAGACTACCGGAATTCATGAAACTGATGAGGGTTTTAAACGACAAAAAGAACATCGAAATGGGAATCAGCTTTTCTGCTCTTGAAGAGTTCTTCTTTAAGCTACATAGTTTGGGAATACTCCATCAGTATAACCTGTACCTTGAAGACCGGATTGTTAGCAGCAATATATTGCTGAATGATAGTAACGGAAATGCCTTCACGGTGTTTCGGGCAACCGAGAATGAAGCTTTGAAGAATGGTGCCAGCAGTTTACATACCCTTATGTTGATTGAAAGCTTGGGAAATGAGCTGACCGAACTGGATTTCTGTGGGGCAAATGTGCCTGATGTTGCCAGATTCAAAACCGCTTTGGGTTTGAAATTGAAAGTTTTTTACCAGATTTCTCTATAATAGTGATGCATATGGAGTAATTGTGAGTGATTTGATGTACTCGATGTTATACTTAGGTTATGAGGTGAGATGAAGAGTATTATTGTATTGAAAGGCGGAAGCTCCCCGGAGCGGGATGTTTCGCTGGTTAGCGGAAATGAGATTGCTACGGAACTGCGTAAGTCCGGCTACTTGGTAACAGAGCTTGATCCTGCCGATTATCAGGATTTTGCTTCTTTTTTAGTGGAAATCAAGAAAGCTGATCCATTACTTGTTTTCAATGGCTTACACGGGGGCAGCGGAGAAAATGGCGAGATGCAAGCAGCATTGACTATGGCAGGGTTTATATGTACCGGCTCCGGATTCAAACCGTGTTGCATTACAATGGATAAATATGTTACCAAGCTTGTGGTTGCCCAGGAAGGAATACCAACTCCCAAACATATCCTCATGCGTGGAGATATGCTGGAGGACTATATCGATCCGGAAGATTATGCTACTTTTACCGTACAACTGGGCTTGCCTATCATCGTTAAACCCAATGATGGGGGATCATCTGTGGGGATAAGCAGAGTGGATAGCCTGGAAACCCTAAAACCGGCAGTGCAGGATGCATTGAAAGTGTCATCAACCATACTGCTCGAGGAATACATCCCCGGCAGAGAGCTTACCGTAACTGTTTTGGATGGGAAAGCCCTGCCGGTGGTGGAGATAAAACCCCTGAATGGCTGGTATGATTACAATAATAAATACAACAAAGGCAGAACCGAATACTTCGCCCCAGCGGAACTTGATGAATCGGTTTCCTTATTAATTCAGCTTTACGCTGTTAGAATCTGGAAAGCACTGGAGCTTTCAGGCTACGCCAGAATAGACTTCCGTTATGATGATGTTAAAGCATATTTTTTAGAAGTGAATACGCTGCCGGGAATGACACCCCTAAGCCTTACCCCCATGGCAGCAAAAGCAGCAGGAATAACCTTTGGAGACCTGCTAAACAACATAATAGAAATAAGCCTGCGTGATGCAGGGAGGTAAATCATGAAAAACTCTTATCTATTAATAACGGTTTTATTACTTCTGCCTATAATGGGATGGGCTGCACTTAGCACCTCTTTCATACCTACGAGCGTGGAAGTAAACGCCATGAGCACTATTAGCTTCGACCCAAATGAACCATTGTCACAACCTCAGCTTACTACTTTGAAAATAGAAAGCGATCTGCCGGCACCAAAGATTGATCTCAAGGTAGTTGTGTATTGGAGTAATAACAAGCTTGTGGAAGCTAACTTTGAGAGCAAAGATGCTAATTGGGGCAACATCATGGGTAACAAACGATTTGTTAACATGAGCAATCGCCACCTGATCTCTAATGAAGGTCACCCGGACTTTTTATCGAAGGGAGGTGATATCTCTGTGGAAGATGTGATAAATGCTAATCCCACCTTAAAGAATGCTGTCTTATCCGGGTATTTCCCCGATGGCAATCTGGAGCTGAGAATCTGGGTGCGTCCGTGGCAAGCAGGTTCTTGGACAGAACCCGGTAATAGCACTGCTATTTTCACTATTAAGATACGTAACGCCGGTGCGATAAATCTGTTATCTCCAGGTGTTGCTGCCGGACAAACTCCACCCCAGATAAGTGAAAGACCAGTCAGTTTTCAGTGGAATTCCGTTTCAACGGGATTTAACAAAACCGGGATAGTTATCAGAGAGTATCCTGCTAATAATCCACCCTCATATAGCAATTTGGAAAACACCGGTAACCTGTTTTATCAGAATGACGATGTTAGCAGTGGGTTTGCAGATTTCCTGGCTTTTAACCCGGGGAACTATTACGCTTGGCAGATACGTACCAATCTTTATAATGAATTCAATTTCAATTCTACCAATACTCAGGGTAACAACCTGAACCTTAAGAGCAACTGGTTTGTATTCAGGTTCGTGAATGAATCTCAAAACAATTCTCAGGATGCAGCAGATATGCAAGCTCAGCTTAATATGCTGAACAACACTATCCTGCGCAATCTGATAAGTGAGGGATACACCCCCGTTGGTACAGTGATATATGAGGGCAGAACCTATACCGGACAGGATGCTCTGGATTTGCTTTCCGCCTTGGCTGGCAAAGAACTAAAAATAGAACTTAGGGACTGAGGAGGCACCCATGAAAAGAATAATTATCACTCTCGTTATTACCTGCATGGTATTTGTGGTGTTTGCAGCAGAATCTGTTGCCTTGCTTTCTGCCTCTAAGGGAAAGGTCGATTTGTCCCGTGATGCCAAAGCTATTAAGTTTCAAAACGGTGATCTCTTGAAGAATAACGATGAGTTGCGCACCGGAGGCGAGTCCTTTGCTGCATACAAGTATATTGACGGCTCTTCCACCATCAAGGTCTTCTCCAATTCGGTGGTAAGAATCACTGCCAATCGCAGCGGTAAAAGCCTCAGCAAGAAAGTTGTGATAAACAAGGGCAGTATCTTCACAAATGTTAAGCCCAAAACCGGTGCTTTCATTGTGCAGACACCCACCACGGTAGCTTCTGTTAAAGGAACAGGCTTTCTTACCAAGCTGAATGACAAAGGTGATTCCTTTTTCATCGTTACGGATGGAGAAGTGGAACTGAAGATAATGGATAGTGAAGAGGTTAAATCCGTTCCTGCAGGCAACACAGCAATTATAGACGAACTCGGCAATTATGAAATGCGTGCCAGCACCAAGGAAGATACCTCCTCTATAGAACAGGCAGAGATAGAATCATCACAGACCACCGAACCCAAGACCATCCGAATCCCGGTGGTTGATGCTGCCGGTAGAACCAAGTATATCGAAATCACATATTAATGAGGTGGATTATGAAAAAGTTATTACTACTCTTGCTAATCAGCATCTTAAGTGTATATATGTTCGGGATATCAATACAACATGCTTCGCCGCTTAGCTACGGGTTTGGCGAGGATGTTAAGCTAATGGTGGAAGTGATTGAGGGCTTAGAAAATGTTTCCTCGATAAAGCTCTACTACCGAAATGCCGGAGATATTCCCTGGATGTCCGGAATCGTTACTCAAGAAAGCCCGGGTTCCGTGTATTATTGGGCTACCATCCCTGCTAAGTTTTTTGCGGACATCAAAATGGAATACTATTTCGAAGTGCAGCTCTTAGATGGTTCCGCCGAAAACTTCCCCCCTCTTGATGGTATCACCCCCAAATACAGCTTGATTCCCAAGGTGTTGGAAGGTGAGCTGTCCGATGGCTTCGTTCTCCTTACCGAAGAAGAAAGCGTATCTGCCAATGAAGGTTATCTGCTTGCAGTATCTTTCTTTGCTTTAGAAGAGGATATTGATCCTGCCAGCATAGAAGTTTGGGTAGGTGGCAGAGATGTAACATATGCTGCAAAGATTGCAGTACCCACCATTCTCTACCGTGAAGAAAACCCCAGTCCCGGAATCAAGAAAGCGGTTATCAAAGCCAAACAGGGTACCAAAACTATTCACTCTAACATCTGGCTTACAGAAATCCTGCCCGGAACAAAGAAACGAGCTATACCTTTCACGGTTCGTGGCAGTGTGAATTTCGCTTCCAACGTGTATGATTATTCAAAACCGGATGTGACGCCCGGAGTTAGCGATAACGACGCAGCCTCCTGGGCAGATGTATATGGCACCTATGGAATTGCAAACGTGCAAACCAATCTGTATGTAAGTTCCCTGGAAAAGACCAATCAACAGCCCGTGAACCGTTACACCTTTGGAGTACAGATTCCTATGCTGGATATCTTTGCGGGTGACTACTCTCCTTCATTAAGCCAGTTCACGCTTTACAACAAAAACATCCGCGGTTTGTATGCCCGTTTTTATGGTAAAGTAGGCTCTATAACCTGGGCACATGGACAGAGTGTACGCAAGACAACAAATGAAGCTGTTATACCTAACGACAGTGGTAGAATACTAAAATCCGGTACATTCAAACAGGAAGCTATTGCAGCCAAGATCAGCCTTGGAAATGAGAGTGGCTTCTCCATGGGGCTCACTGCCTCGCGCCACAGGGATATAGTAAGCTCTCTGGACAGCCTGTATTACAAGGTTACCTACACTCCCGCAGGAGAAGATTCCGTAACAACCTATTACAGTACCATGGCTAAGGACAACGCCGTTATCAGCTATGATATAAAGCTAAACATGCCCAAGCAGAATATCATTATAGGTGCTGAAGTAGCCGGTTCTATGCTTAACAAAAACACTATCCCGGGTGCTATTGACAAAGATACCATCGCAGAATATCTTGGCAAAGATGATTTTCCCATTGATCCTGGCGATTACAGCAATCTCTTTGTGATCAATAAGAACATGGAGCCATTCATGCCAAGCCGTGCCAACGTAGCCTGGACAGCTTATTTCCGCGCACTGATACTTAGTAACCTGATAAATATCCAGTACTCTGAAACAGGTTCTGCTTTCAATGCACTGGGAGCTTCATATCAGCTTAACGACAGCAGAGTTCTCTCCTTCACAGATCAGCTAAACATTGCCCGATACTGGGTTTTTTCCGGGGGTTATAACCTAACCTCAGATAATGTGATGGGACACAAGAGCGAAACTAATACCTATAACTCCTGGTATGTTCAATCCATGCTGCGTATAGACAAATTCCCCTATTTCAAAGCTGCCTATTTCAACAATGTGGGTGAGAATAAGGATAACCCGGATATAATATCTGCCAATCCCTTCCAGCACTACCTTCGTAATTCCAAGAACATAAGTTTTGGCTTGGGTTATAACATCAGCCAAATCCCTTATGTCCCCACTCAATTGGACATCAGTTACCGGATGGGCTATGATGATTCTCAGCTCTCCGATGTTTACCAAACTGATAACGAAAGTAATGGCTTGAATTTCACCATGTCTAACAAATACACTTCCCTTCCGCTTACCACTCAATTCTCTATGTCTATGGGTGATCAAAAGCAAAAATTAGCCCCAATCGTTGAGAATGACAACAAGAACTTCTTCTTCGGTGCGGGTTATAGCTTCTGGGATGATAAAATCAAGCCATTTGTGAATTACCGTATCGTTGGGTTCTCCAGCCCTAACGGTGATCAAAACTATGGATACTTCACTCTGGGAGTGGAAGCATATCCCATCCGGGACATGGTAATCTGCACTAATCTTGGTTTCCAGAGTTACAGTAATAGTGTAAACAGCAATGCTGAGTACGGCTCAACAACCTGGCGTGTGCTGTTAACACAACGATTCTAAACTAACTAAAACTACTTAAACCAACAGCCCGTCCGGTGATTATAACAAATCGGGCGGGCTGTTGTTAGTTCAAATTTCAGGGAGGCTTTATGAAGCGTATCAAACATCTCCTATATCCACTGGCAATCCTCATCATTGTTAAGCTGCTTTTCTTAATCCCATTCTTCAATTCACTGGAATACAAAACTCAGGATAGCCTGTTTTTGTTCAGGGGTATACAGCCCCTTTCCGATCAGATTGTGCTGATCACTATTGACGATGCCAGCTTCAGTGCCTTAAACGAATCTTGGCCTTTCCCCCGGGAATACCATGCAAAACTGATTGAGAATCTAAATAAGGCAGGTGTGCGCCAGATAGTATTCGATGTGGAATTCACGGAAAACTCTATGGAGGATAGCGATATTTATCTTGCTGAAACCGCCTCAATGTATAACAATGTTATCTTTGCCGGCAAGGTTTTGCCTGCCAAGGAAGACGGATATCCCAGCCAAATGCTTACTCCCATCACCGAGATTACCGATCGTGAGCTTTCTTGGGGAGTGGTGAACATGAACCCGGATACAGACGGCTTCATCCGCAAATACACCTGCTTTGAGCCTTTCGATTCTGCTCCCGTTTATAGCATCGGTGTGGCTTCTCTTGCCAATTACCGGGTGTATCAACCCTCCTGGGAAAGCCACCTGAGGTTGGGTCATTCCACTCTCTCTGTAGCAGATAAAACCATCCCATTGATCAGCCAGAATAAAGCACTGATAAATTATCATGGACCGGCTGGAACTTTCAAGCAAATTTCCTATGCCAGTGTTTTGGACGATTCCACTATGAGCATGCCCGGTTATCAAGGCATGGAAATGGATGAGTTCTACGAAATCCTTGCTTCGGGCGAGCTGAAAGACAAAATCGTGCTGATTGGCGCAACAGTGGATGAATTGCACGATAAATTTCCCACTCCCTTTGGGGGAGAGTGGACTCCCGGAGTGGAAATCCACGCCAATTTCATCGACATGGTACTTACCGGGAAATACTTAAGCTACATTCATCCTTACTTTTATCTGTTGATAGAGCTGCTGCTGTTAGTGGTGTTGTGGTTTGCTTTCAGAAAGCTAAAACCCCAGCTTTCCGCAATGGCGGTATTGCTTATGATAGCCATCCAATACGCTGTTGCGTATCTGGTTTTTAGCAAATCTGGGCTTATCCTGCCGATAGTCCAAACTGCGCTTGCGCTGCTTGCTGTCTATGTTGCCAGTATCCTGAATCATTATCTGGAAACCATGAAAGAAAAGCGTTTTATCCGCAGTGCCTTCCAGCAATATATGGCTCCCGAACTGGTAAACCAGCTTTTACTTGATCCCAAAAAGCTGAAGTATGGCGGCTCCTTGCAGGAGTTAACAGTACTTTTCTCCGATATCCGCTCCTTCACCACCTATTCAGAATCCCACACCCCGGAAGAAACGGTGAATATCCTGCATGAGTATTTAACGGAAATGGTGAGCATTATCATCAAGAACCAAGGTATTCTGGATAAGTTTGTGGGTGACGAAGTAATGGCGTTGTTTGGCACTCCCATCCCCCTCCCCAATCACGCTTTAAACGCCTGCAAAGTGGCGTTGGAGATGAGAGCACGCCTAACCGAGATGCAGGAACAATGGCTTAGCGAAGGCCGTCAGCCGTTCGAAATAGGGATCGGGGTTAACACAGGCTTTGCCGTAGTGGGTAACCTTGGCAGCGAACAAATATTTGATTTCACTGCCATTGGCGACACTATCAATCTTGGAGCACGACTTGAAGCAATTAACAAAGAATACAACACCGAAAAGAAAATCATCATCAGCGAATTCACTTTGGAGCATGTGAAAGATCTGGTGGAAGTGAACTACCTCGATTCCGTGACCGTTAAAGGCAAAACAAAACCAGTTAAAATATACGAATTAAAGGGTTTAATAGCCTAAAGTATCATTTTTCCCATGCTGCTGCATACAGCCGGGCACCTTGAATGATGCTTCGTGCCTGTTTGCATAGACTTAGCCTATATGCCACGGGTAACCCACCCATAACCCTCCCGTATCGGATATGGGAGGGTTATGGGAAAGATAAGAGCTGCAAGCAGGGCTGAAGAAAGTGCCGATAAGGCGGATTTGATGGTGGGATACATTTCAATTGCAGACAATACAGAAGATAAATACAGGAATTGAAAGAGTGGGACTAAATGCTTTTCGAGACGATTTTTACAATTTCGTCAGGAGAATTTACCAGATAATCCGGATTGTGGCTGATAAGCAATTCGGGGGTATGGAAACCCCAGGTAACAGCAATCACCTTTAAACCGCAATGCTTGGCAGCATCAATGTCTCGGGTTTCGTCCCCAATGTAAATAACCTGTTTGGGATTTAGCTTGTGCTTCTTAATTTGTTGTTTGATGCGATGTTGTTTCCTAAGTATCCCGGAAGTGCCGTCTACCCACAAAAAGGCATCAATCTCCAACCGTTTCAGGAAGAGTGACAGATTTTCACCGGTGTTAGAGCTTAACAGTGCCATAGGAATCTGCATTTCGGTAAGCTGTGCCAACATTGGCACAATACCAACGCACGGCTCCAGCTCATTAATCAGGTGACGATATTCAGCCAAGGCTAACCTGATGGCAAGAGGGAGCTTGTATATGGGGATATGAAGTTCTTTTAACAACTTTGGCAGGGTTAAAGAGCGAAAATGCTCAAACTGCTCCGGGCTAAACTTCTCATGCCCAAATTTGGGGGCAATGATGTTAGCGATCTTCCAGCCCAAATGAATGGAATCGGCAATGGTGCCATCAAAATCGAAGAGCAGAAACGGCTTCACTTCTTGGCTACTTTTTTAAGATATGCGATAACAGTATTATATGCATTGCTGCGGGAGAGGGCAAAGACCAAAGCAATATCGGCACTGGTCTCCCGAGTTCCCATGCCGGATTTCAGGCATCTGGCGATATGATAATTGATATCGGACGGGCTGAATGATTCGGATAAATCTTCCGGGGGGCAACCTTGTAGAACAATGGCAAATTCACCCTTCAATGTGATCTCATCATCATTCACAAGTTCTTCCAGAGTGCTGTATATATGCTCTTCATGAAGCTTGGATATCTCCCTGCTGATTGCTATCCGGCGATTTCCGCAGTATTCCAGAAGCTCTTTTATGCAATCCAGCAAGCGATGTGGAGATTCGTAGATAATGCTGGGGAACTGGTAGGCAGAAATCTCTTGCAGCTTCAGCTTACGCTTAGCATTATCCGCAGGAAGGAACCCAACAAACTGGAACTGCTGCGCTCTCATGCCGGATGTTGATATAGCAGGAATCAAGGCACTGGCACCCGGAAGGGCAATCACCTTAATCCCTTTCTGGATAGCAAGCTGAACCAGTGATTCGCAAGGATCGCTAATCCCCGGTGAACCTGCGTCCGAAACCACCACGAGGTCATTTCCGCTTTCCAAATGAGCAAACAGTAGAGCTTCCCGTTGACGTTCGTTAAACTTGTGAAAGCTGATCAGCTTAGGAATGGGGATTTGGTAGTGGTTTAACAGAAAAGCGGTTTTACGGGTGTCCTCACAGGCTATTAGTGTGGCGGACTTTATGGTTTCAAGAGCACGCAGGGTAACATCTCCCAAGTTCCCAATGGGAACAGGAACCAGGTAAATAACTCCGCAAGCAGCTTTCATCATCAGATCAGATTTAGCTCTTTGCCAATTCTTGTGAAAGCTTCAATAGTAAAATCCAGATCTTCCCTGCTATGGGCAGCGGATATCTGAACCCTGATGCGGGCTTTACCTTTGGGCACTATCGGATACACGAAACCGATCACGTACACGCCTTCTTTCAGCAGCATGTCAGCCATTTTCAGGGCATGGGGTTTATCGTGAAGCATAACAGGAACGATAGCGGTGTTGCCTTCTACAATGTCAAAGCCGGCAGCAATCATTGCCTTGCGGAAGTACACTGCGTTCTCCCACACCTTATCTCTTAGCTCACAAGAGTCCGAAAGCATCTCGATAACTTTTAAAGTAGCACCAACAATCGCCGGAGCTAATGTGTTGGAAAACAGATAGGGTCGGCTTTTCTGACGCAGCAGCTCGATGATCTCCTTGCGTCCGGAAGTGCAACCGCCATTACCACCACCCAAGGCTTTACCGAAAGTAGTTGTGATAATATCTATGCGCTCTGTAACGCCAAAATGCTCGGGAGTCCCACGTCCTGTTTTACCAATATAGCCGGTAGCATGGGAATCATCTACCAAGACCAGTGCTTCATATCTATCAGCAAGATCGCAGATTTCCGGCAGCTTTGCCATGTCTCCATCCATAGAGAAAACACCATCGGTGCAAATCAGGCGGTATTTATTACTTTGTGAATCCCTTAATGCAGCTTCCAGCTCTGCCATGTTTCCGTGCTTGTAACGATAGCGTTTGGCTTTGCAAAGACGTATTCCATCGATAATGGAAGCATGATTCAGCTCATCAGAAATGAGAGCGCAATCTTCGTCCAAAAGAGGCTCAAACACTCCGCCATTAGCATCAAAGCAAGCAGCATACAGGATGGTATCTTCCATCCCTAAAAATTCAGACACCGCTTCCTCAAGCTGCGTATGGATTTCCTGTGTGCCGCAGATAAAACGCACGGAAGCGCAGCCATAGCCCCATTTATCCATTGCATTCTTTGCAGCTTTGATAACTTCAGGATTGTTGCTTATTCCAAGATAATTATTGGCACAGAAGTTTAAGGCACTCTCTCCGTCTTTAACACCAATTCTGGCACTTTGGGGTGTGGTCAGAATGCGCTCATGCTTGTATTGACCATGTGTTTTTAGCTCTGATATTAGGTGTTGTAAGTCGGTTTTCAGCTTACCGTAAGCCATTAGTTCCCCTTTGAAAGTATCGTCTTTATTGCATCCATTGTTTTAGGGTGCCTTCTTTCTGTCAACTGCAAAAGTGCTGCGTTTATGCTTCCCTGGCAAGCTCTGCATCCGCAGTTTCCTGCATGAACTGATTCATATAGAGTTTGTAGTAGCGTCCCTTAAGGTGCATAAGCTCTGTGTGGCTGCCACTTTCGATAATCCTGCCTTTGTACATCATGAGAATTCTATCCACATTGCGAATTGTGGACAGACGGTGCGCCACCACAATACCGGTTCTGTCCTGAAGCACTTTGTTCATAGCAATCTGCACCAAACTTTCTGTTTCAGTATCTATGGAAGCAGTAGCCTCATCCAGTATCAGCAACCTGGGATTTGCAAGTACAACCCGTGCAAAGGCAAGAAGCTGTTTCTGCCCTGTGGAGAGTAAGTTCCCGGATTCACCTACCTGATAACTGTAGTCACCCGGTAGCTCCCGAATAAAGCTATCAGCATTCATCAGCTGCGCAGCCCGGATAACTTCTGCATCCGAAGCATCCAGCTTACCATAACGTATATTCTCCAGTATGCTTCCCTGAAACAGGTGGGGAACCTGCTGCACATAGCCAAGTTGCGAATGAATCCATTTCAGGGGGATTTCACGCAAATCGTAGCCATCTATCTTAATACTACCGGTTTGAGGCTCATAGAAACGGCAGATAAGGTTTACAAGTGTGGTTTTACCCGTTCCCGTCTCCCCCACCAGAGCTACGCTTTCGCCTGACCGGATGTGAAGATCGAAGTCCGTAAACACAGCTTGTCCTTCCTTGTAGGCAAAACTGATGTTTTGTAGCTGGATATCGCCTTGCATAGTTCTTTTGCTCCATGATTCGTCCCAGGGAACACTGCTAACAATCTCAGGCTCTAATTCCAGCAAAGAAAACACCCTCTCTGCAGCTGCTTGTCCATTCTGCATCTCGGCAAAGAGTCGGGCAACGTTGGATATAGGCTCAAAAAGCTGCATTGTATAGCTAATAAAGGCTACCAAGGCACCATACGTTATACTCTGATTTATAGTAGCCACGCCGCCTAACCACAGCACCAAGCCAACTCCCAATGAAGAAACCATCAGAATCAGGGGCATAAACAAAGCGGAAGCAACCGCTGCCTTCACAGAACTGGAGTACATCTCGCGGTTCAGGCCTGTAAACTCGTTCAGATTAGCTTCTTCCCTTACAAGTGTTTTTGTGGTTTTCGCACCGTGAATCCCCTCTCCAAAACTGTGGGTAATGCGGGAATTTAGCTTCCGGACCATGCGATATGCAACCAACAGCTTCTTCTGAAACTTGATGCTAAAATAACCGATGAACGGTAACAGAAACAAAAAGATGAGGGCAAGCTTCCAGCTAAGGGTAAACACTATAATGCTTACAATCACAATGTAAGCAAAACCCCAGGCTAAATCTACAATCCCCCAGGCAACAATATCTCCCAAACGGGATATGTCCGAGTTCAGCCTTGCGACAATCCAGCCGGTGGGAGTGCGGTCATAATATGCCAGATGCATAGATTGCAGCTTGGCAAAACACCTCTTGCGCAGGTCATAATTCATGCCTGTTTCCACAATCCCTGTGAGATGGATGAATACTGCGACCGTAAAGAAGCCCACTATCACCACACCAACATATAGCAGGCTGAACAATAGTATGCCATCGAAACTCTTGGGAATAATCATGTTGTCTATTGCATACTTGGTAAACAGAGGCAGAATGGAATCCAATCCTGCCATAAAGGTCATCAATCCCGCTATCCAAAGCATGGTATGCTTATAGGGCATGGCTTGCTTCAGTACGGCAAGCCAAAGCTTAGGATCAAGATTTTTGGTAAACTCTTTTTCCTGATATTGCTGATTCATTTTATCCTGCTTCTTCTTCTAACTTATGTTGAATGCTCCAGATGCGCTGGTACACTCCGGGAACATTGATTAAATCTTCATGTTTTCCTATCTGAGCAATCCTGCCATGCTCCAGAACCACAATCCTGTCTGCGAGAGTAACGCTTGATAAGCGATGAGTAATAATTATCGTGGTGGCTCGCCCTTTTCTGCGTTTAAGGTTGTTTAATATGGTCTCTTCGGTTTCTGTATCCACTGCAGATAAAGCGTCGTCCAAAATTATGATAGGGGCGTTAAGGACAAGTGCACGGGCAATTGCGCAACGCTGCCTCTGCCCTCCAGACAGTGTTATTCCACGTTCTCCGATAACGGTTTCATAACCATGCTCAAACTCGCTAATCGTTTCTTCGAGTGCAGATTCAGCAGCTGCTTTTTGTACCTTAACCACATCAACATTTTGCAGGGCAATCCCGATATTTTCCTGCAAAGAGCGTGCATAGAGAAATGGTTCCTGCAGCACAATCCCAATCTGCTTTCGCAAGTACTGACGATCATAGCTGTTCAGGTCTATTCCATCGATCAGTATTTGTCCTTGGCTGTAATCGAAGAGCCGTGGTATCAGGTTTGTTAGCGTGGATTTACCAGAACCTGTAGCACCCAGTATAACGATAGTTTCACCGGAAGCTATTTTCAGATTTATGTCCTTTAGTATGTCTGAACCACCTTCGTAGGAAAAACTTAGCTCTCTGAACTCTATCTCACCCTTGATACGGTGAGAGTTATCATGAGCAATGCCGTCAAAGCTTTCTACAGGTGTATCCAATATCTCTTGTAACCTGCCAATGGAGACTTGTGCTCTGCCCATATCTGTTAAGATACGTCCCATTTCTCGCACAGGCCAGATCAGCATTCCAATATAGGAACTAAACGCCAGTAACGTGCCAAGCGTGATATCTCCATTTATAGTAAATCGAATCCCAAAGATAAGCACCAAGGCTATTTGCAGCATGCACAGTGCATCTGATGAAGCCCAGTACCATGCCATAAGTGTTACCAATCCTCTACACTTGTTCCGGTAATCCAAAGCTGCTTTCTCAAAGCGGTTAATCTCAAATTCTTCGCGGGCAAACGCCTTCACAATGCGTATACCGGAAATGGACTCTTCCAGAGTTGTAGTAAGATATCCCTCTGCTTCGTCTTGAGCTTTAAACCTACGACGTACCTGCTTAAAAAACACATAAGCATATACAAAAACAATAGGCACCACAAGAGTAGAGTAGAAAGTCATCTTTGCATTCATGGTAAGCATTATCGGCAGTATCAGCAGCACCATAAAGATACTACGTCCCAGCTGCACAAATTGCAGGGCAACAAATCGCCTCACAGTATCCACGTCGGAAGTACAACGCTGAATAATGTCACCCGTCTGAACCTTGCTATGCCAAGCATAGGGTAGCTTTTGGATATGATCATACAGCTTGTTTCGTAGCCTGCGGGCAAATTCTTCCGCTACCTGTGCACTGAAGCGACTACGCATATAGGTGAAGCCATGAGCAAATATACTTACTACTACAATAGCCAAGCCTGCCAGCCAGAGGTTATTGCGAAGGAAGCCAATCGTGGACAAAGAAGGTACAGGCAGGTTGAAGGGCATGTCCGCTGCTTTCCCGCCCAATACAGTATCAATACAAAATCGGATAAGCAAAGGGTTTAAAAAGCTGAATGATGCAGCCAGGATTATAAACACTATTGCTGCAGTGTATCGAAGCTTAAGCCCCTTGGCAAAGCTAAAAACAAAGGCAAATGATTTCACTTCAATTCCTATTCTATCGGATTACAGGCTACTGCCTGAACAAGTAAACAGCCTTTTTTACACGATACAACGGGTAAGTAATCATGCTGAGACAGCCATTTGTTTGTAACAAAGAAAACGCTCCCATTCGGGAGCGCATTATATACTGGTACAGAAGGCGGGACTCGAACCCGCACACCCGTTACAGGCACAAGATCCTTAGTCTTGCGTGTCTGCCAATTCCACCACTTCTGCGCGATGAGATCATTACTTAGTTACCGGAGTTTCTGCCGGTGTGGCTACTGGTGCGGCTGCCGGAGCTTTTGCCGGTGCCTTTTGTTCGGTTTCATTAATCTTCTTTTGACGTTCTGCAACATCACCATTTGCTCCACTGCGAATATCCTTCACCAGGAAGGCTAACATCAGGCAAGAAGCAACAAAGATTAGGGCAAGGATTTGAGTCCATTTCTTCAGGAAAGAGGAAGCACCACTTCCACCGAAAACATTCATTGCAGCCCCACCGAGGTTGGCATCTAAACCACCTTTGGAGGTTTGGGCTAAAATCACGAGTACCAGGGCAACGCATATTATCGCATGCACAATCAAAGCTACAGTGTATAAAACCATTGTATTTATCCTTTATGAAGCTATTCAGCTAACTTAGAGGGAACTAAAAATATGCAGAGCTTTTCTTGTCAATCAAAAAGTTGGGGAAGCACACTCAGCAACATCGCAAATAGCATTAAGGAAGCCCCTATTATGGTTCGTAAACCTATTTCCTCTCCCAGTATCATCCACCCTCCAAAAAGGGCAAATACCCCTTCCAAACACATAATCACCGCCGCTTTTCCGGGTTCCGCCTTCTTTTGTGCCTTTATCTGCAAAGTGTAGGCAATTCCCACACTAAACAGTCCCCCGTACAACAGCGGTAAAGCAGCATGCCACACATCCACACCAAACTTAGCTGAAACAAGATAGCCGGGATCTTTTACCAAGCTCCATATCAATGCCCCAGCCAAACTATACAGTGCACAAATAGCAAACTGCGAAAAGGCGAGATAGCCCGTTTCAATCTTCTTGGTATAATAATCCACCAATTGCACATGCCAGGCAAAAAAGGCTGCACTAATAAGCACTAACAGATTACCAAGAGATACGGTAAGTGATCCCGGTCGATTGATAAAAAACATCCCCATCACCGCCAATATAACAGCTAAAACTATCTGAAAATGCAGCTTCTGCTTTCTGAACAAGCCCAACATTGGCACCATCACCACATACAGTCCTGTAATAAACCCAGCTGATCCGGCACTGGTAAACATCATTCCTACCTGTTGCAGGCTTGCTGCAATAAATAGCACTGTCCCCATCAGCCAGGGTATAGACCTGCCTTGCTTTTTCTTTTGGACGAAGAACACCCAAACAAACAGAGTTCCCAAGGCAAAGCGGATCGCATTATAGGTAAAGGGATCCAGGCTTTCCATACCCAAGCGCTGTGCCACAAAGGCAAAGCCCCAGATGGCAGCTGTGATAATTAGCAGTATGTTTGGCAGAGTCTAACTCTTTTTCTTGCGTCTGCTATAGGCAAGGCTTCCAAATCCACCCACCACTGCAAGATAAAAGCCTAAATCGTACCAGAATCCTGTATTGTTGACTTCATATATGGATACTTCCGAAACAAACAGAGACAGGATTAGAGAGACTGGTGCAATCCAACCATGCCAAATACCCCAGAAAAAGCCCGCAGGTCTTTCCGGGCTGCGGTCATTCAAACCGGGTGCACAGGCACTCAATAGCAACAGGATAACCAAGCAACAGATAATCATCAATTTGTACATTATGTACTCCTTGTTTTCTTTCGGTAAAACAGCCTCATTCGATTAGGTATTACAGTCAAGAAGTTTATACTGATTCAATCCAACAGTGTCCAGCCGGAGCTTGACAAGAATTGTATGTGTGCAATCTGTGGCAAGCGAGGTAGGATATGAAGAACTCACTTAAAGTCCTTTTTGTTGATGCAGCAACTGGCTTTTACAAGATGAAGCGCTACCCATTGGGAGAATTCTTTGGCCCAGTGGATTTGGGTTTGCATCTTGCCGGTAAATATAACTCATTAAACATCGGAGTCGGAGTGTTTGCAGGCTCAATATTCCCCGGCTCAAACCGTTTAGTTTTCACAGGCTTTTCTCCTGCCTGGGGAGGGTTTTATGTGTCCTCCATGGGGGGAGCAGGATTGGTGTTTGACGATCTTGGCATCTCAATGCTTTGCATTATGGGCAGAGCACCCCGTCCTTCTGTTCTGGTGCTTAACCGCAAACATGGAGAAGAGATAGAGCTTGAGCTTCAGTCTGTACATCCTTCTGCAATCTGGAAGGAAGAGGAAGGCGGAGTATATGCTATGCTGCAATACACCCTAAACAACTACAAAAGCCGCTACGAAAATGATCCCCGCATTTTGGCGGTAGCCCCCGCAGCAGAATACAGCGACATTGGGGCAATTGTATCAGCTCCTGTCAATTCAGGAAAACTCAGCCATGTAGATACTTGGGCTGGACGCGGAGGCATGGGTTCAAAACTGTTTCAACAGCATGGGATTTGCTCCATTATCTACGGTGGCACACACATAGACGAGGATTTCAGAGATCGAAAGGTTGCGGACGAATGGTTCGAAGCACGGTATCAGCAAAAGCTGATTGCCAAAGATATGGAATCCACCAAGAAATATAGGTTCGATCCCGATTTTGATACCGGAGGAACCTTTGGTGTGAATTACGCCTCCAATGCAAGCATATTTTTGGCATTCAACTACCGCAGCATTTATTGGAGTGAAGAACAACGCCTTTCTTTCCACGAAAAACATATCAAGAATCACTATTTGAAGCAATTTAATACCGAAACCATTGTTCCTCGGCAGTTTGCCACATGTGGCGAACCCTGTGTGGCTGTTTGTAAGAAAAACAATGGGAAATTCAAAAAGGACTATGAGCCATATCAAACTATGGGACCATTGGCAGGTATATTTGATCAACGTGCTGCCGAGTTACTGAATCGCACTGCTGATTGCCTCGGTTTTGATGCAATTTCGGCGGGAGGGATGATTAGCTGGATGTTCGAGTGTCTGGTTGATGGTAGCATAGTGCCGGCGGAACTCGGTTTGGTGGACAAACCCCGTTGGGAAGTGGAAAACTTCGCCACTGTGGATGATTCTATGCATAATGCCGAACTTGGTTGTCAAATCCTGTTGAACTGCATCGGTAAAGACCGCAAGATAGATATCAGTGAAGGCGCAAGGAAATATGCCCGCCGACTGGGAAGAAAGAAGGGCTGCAATTTGCTAAGCAACTTCGTGATAAACTCCTTCGGGCGGAAAGGTTGGATGGTGCCAAACCAATATTGGACGCCGGGAGTTCTCTCCCCCATGCCTACCACCGGAAGATATTACATGCACTATTCACAGCAGTATCTCCCACCTCGCTTGTTGGGGAAAATTAACGTCGATAGGATGAAAACAGAGTTAATGCTGGATAACCTGGGGGTATGCAGGTTCCATCGTGCCTGGGCAGAAGAAATGCTGCCTGATATCGTGGAATCCATCTTTGGCAAGAGTGCTGAATTGTTACTTGGCTCACACATCACCTCTCGCAGGATCAACTGCCGAAACGCATCAGTTTTCTGGGAATCGGAACGTAATATCGATTTTATCTGGAAGTACTTGAAAAGGCAAAAGGAAATCATGCATACTCAGGATGACACACTGGATTACTGGATAAACCGTTTTTCTGAAGATAAACACAGTGCTGCCATGGATTACTGGTACGAAATCCGCAAGGGTATCGACGAAAGTTTACGAGAGCTGTAACCCTAAGATACATCGATTCCCACTACTCTTAACTACACATTCAGTATGAGATAGTAACTGCTTGTAATATGGAGCTTTCCAGCATTACCCATGCGAGCATTCCCCTATCAAACCCCACCTTGACCCCACAAAGAGGGGTTTAGGTGAGGTTTAATAGAGGTTAAGAAGCAAGAAACAAGCACTTTCTGCTTGACAGAATTATTTGTTTTAAATCCTATTCTCAGATGAGGATAATATTATGCCAAAACGTAGAACCATAATAGTGGAAGAGCTTGATCCACAAGGTATTGACAGCTTCAGCGATGCCCAAAAGGAATTTTATGCCTCTATGGGGTACAAGCCTTATATGAATGAGGATGATAAAATAGTGTGGTTATCTCCCGAACTGCACAGCTTGCGTATTCACGCAAAAACAAGGCGACCTTTCTTAAGCAGATTGATATTCAAGAAGAAGATAGCAATACCTCAACGGAGAAGGCACAGGAATTGGTTTGTCAAGTTGATACGTCACAACTGGTTATTATTCCTGATATTAATCGGTGTGATGGCGTTTGTATTATTTTACATGAACTATTACTATTTAGCACCATAAAAGGAGCAAAAAAGAGTTTTGAATATATTACTAACTAATGACGATGGCATCTTTGCTCCGGGTATAAGAGCTTTGGCTGCAGAGCTTAAGGCTGCCGGGCACAAGCTTACCATTATCGCCCCGGACAGGGAACGTAGCGCAGCATCTCATTCACTTAGTTTACGCACAGATATCCACGTAAAAAAAATTGCCGATTATGAGTATTCAGTTAGCGGCACACCCGTTGATTGCACCGTTATAGCTTTGCAAAAGATTATCACTGAACCAGTAGATTTGGTAATTTCTGGCATCAATGCAGGGCAAAATATGGGTGAAGACGTACTGTATTCCGGAACCGTTGCTGCTGCCGTGGAAGCTTCATTAATGGGAATGCGTGCTATCGCTATCTCTATTAATTCGTATAGCGAGCAAAAGTTTGAAGTAGCTGCCAAATGGATGTGCAGAATGCTGGAAATGGGTATTGACCAATTGGCTAAATCACATGGAGTTCTGAATATCAACGTCCCAAACATCGATTTTGAAGCGGTAAAGGGTATCAGGCTTACCAAAACCGGGCATCGTAAGTACTATAATTTTATCAAGGTTATTGAAGAACTTGGTAATGATTTTAGCTATAGAGTGGGTGGTGATATGCCGGTTTGGGATATCGAGCGAGGAACGGATGCTGAAGCAGTTTCGGAAGGTTTTATTTCGATTACTCCCTTGGGATTTGATCTTACGGATGGGGATGCCTACCCCGCTATATTAGACTGGCTGGAAACAAATCACATGCTCCATCTGGAGAGTTGATGCGCTACGAAGACCAAAGACAGGTTATGGTAAAAGAACTGAAACTGGCAGGCATAAATGATAATGCCGTATTAGATGCTTTTTTAGCTGTTCCGAGGGAGGATTATGTCCTGCCCGAATACCGTGACTATGCATATCGCAACCAACCTCTTCCAATTTTGCATAATCAAACTATTTCCCAACCTCTTATGATCGCTATTATGCTGCAATTATTGGAGATAAAGAAAACCGATATCGTGCTTGACATCGGAACCGGAAGCGGTTATCAATGTGCATTGCTTGCCGAAATAGCAGGTGAAGTTTGCAGTGTGGAACGAATAGAGGGATTGTCCCTATCCGCCCAGAAAGTACTGCGACAAGCAGGATACAGAAATATCTACTTTAGGATAGGGGATGGCAACACAGGTTGGCAAAAAGCCTATCCCGCCCACAAGTCTTTCCAGAAGATTATCGTATCAGCCGGAGCAGAAAGCATTCCTGAGCGTTTAGTTGATCAAATTGCCGAGGGTGGGATTATGCTTATCCCGGTGGGTGCCACCAGCTCGCAAATACTGCACATAATCCGTAGGATTAATAGCGAAATTGTGATTACAAAAAGCGGTGCTTGTTCATTTGTCCCATTGGTGAATGAAGAATCCATGTCGAGGTGATGATGTTAAAATTGATAATCCGCTGGTTAAAAACCCAGCTACATAAACCGGACAAAAACGCCGCTCTGCGCAGGTTTTCCATCTTCAAAAAGCTTAGTTCTTTCGAGCTTTATCTGCTTAGTAACCACTTGCACAAAAGAAGTTTCAAAGCAGGTGAAATGCTTTTTGACAGAGATTACCCACTTGAGATGATTTTCTTTATCGAACATGGCGAAATTGAGGTTCTTGGAACTGCTCATCCCAGTGGGCACAGCGTACTGACTAAGAACCAATGGATTGGGATTATTGACATGTTCCATGAAAACATCCGCAGCAGTTCTGCAAGGGCATTAACTGATGTTCAAGCTATTGCTGTATCTCGGTTTGATTTTCTTGATCTCATCAACAAAAACCCCCATATGGGTGTAACTATCTTATCCGCAATTTGTGAATCTTTTAGTAAGTATATATTTCAATTATGTGAGCAGCCCCCTGCCGTAAACCTTGCTGATAACCAGAAGCAATCTACTCTGGGAGTTCCTGAGCTAAGGTAAAGCCTATGAATTGGACTAAGCTGTTATTCTATATTCTCCTAATCATTCTCCTCGTGATGGGAGCTTTCTTTTATCGTTGGATTTTTGCCAACCTGGTTTACGCTATGGTCTTTTCGTATATCCTGGATCCCTTTGTTTCATGGTTTGAAAGAAGAAGAGTACCCCGTTGGCTAAGCGTTGTGGGAGTCTATCTTGTTATCTTGGGTTTCTTTACATGGGTTACAGCACGCTTCGTACCGGATTTGATTAGGCAGGGGAATTATCTATTCGATCTGTTTAAATCAGGACAACATCTTAGTGGGCAGTACATTGTAACAATTCCTTTTATTAATGGGGTTTACGAGTTTATGCAGAATCTTGATACTCAAATCCCGGGGCTTGCGTTAGCTCCAAAAATGATTGAAATTCTGGATAATGCCAATTCCACCTTAGCCGGCATCCCTAAATTATTGATGGATAACTACCAAAACATCCTCTCAACATTGTCCCTGATTGCCACCATACCACTTCTAAGCTTCTTCATGCTGAAAGACAAATATAAGCTTCGCAAAGCCGCTTTGGAGCTTTCCTCTAACCGCTATTTCGAACTATGCTTCATCCTCTTAAGAAAGTTCGACACAAACGTAGGTACTTTTTTGCGCGCAATCCTGTTTGAAGTTATTGCCGTTGGATTTATGGCTTCAATTGCCCTTGGTATTGTAGGTGTACGCAATCCGGTGCTAATTGGTGCCACTGCCGGAGTAGCCAATATCATTCCATATTTCGGACCTTTCATGGGCGGAGCTTTGGCAGTGCTTACGGTTCTTATCAATGGCGGACCGCTTATCATGATAGTTTATGCTGCTTTGGCTATGTATATAGTTCAAGTGATTGATAATAATCTTGTTTACCCCTTGGTTGTGGGCGGAACAATCAGTATGCATCCCCTGTTAGTGTTGTTAACTGTTATTGCCGGAGGCTGGTATGGGGGCATACTGTGGATGCTGATATCTGTACCAATGGTGTATATAACCTACAGCCTGGTAAAAGTGCTTTACATTAATCTAAAAGACTTTCGAATAATATAGAATGAGGAATCCATGAGTATCTTGGATAAGTGTTACAACTTCACAGACGCCCGCAAAGCTATGGCTACGGGTTATTATCCCTATTTCAGGGTTATAAGCTCAGAACAGGACACAGAAGTTATTTGTGACGGCAAAAAGATGCTGATGATGGGCTCGAACAGCTATCTGGGATTAACTACTCATCCCAGAGTTAAAGAAGCTTCCATCAAAGCAACTGAAAAGTATGGCAGTGGCTGTGCAGGAAGCCGTTTTCTTAACGGCACCCTTGATATCCACATCGAGCTGGAATCAGAGCTTGCCAAATTAGTAGGCAAAGAGGCTGCCCTTGCATACCCCACTGGCTATCAGGCTAATGTAGGGTGTATTTCTGCGATGGTGAACAAGAATGAGTACATAGTTACAGACAAGTACGATCACGCATCTATAATCGACGGTTGCCTGCTATCTGAGGGCACAATGCTGCGCTATAATCACAATGATATGAAGTCCCTGGAACAAGTACTTCAGAAAATTCATGGCAAGAAGAGTCTGATAGTAGTGGATGGGGTCTTTTCTATGGAGGGGGATATCGCTAAGCTACCTGAAATCGTCCTTTTAGCAAAGAAATATGACGCAGGGTTGATGGTAGATGAGGCTCATTCTTTAGGCGTACTGGGTGCTACTGGGGCTGGCGCAGTCGAGCATTTCGGATTAAATGCAGAAACTGACCTAATCATGGGTACCTTCAGCAAATCCCTTGCTTCCGTAGGTGGTTTTATTGCTGCCAATGAAACGCTTATCCACTACCTGAAGCATAAATCCCGCGCATTGATCTTTTCCGCTTCTCTGCCCCCTGCCTCAACTGCCAGTGTGCTGGAAGCCTTGAAGATAATGAAAGAAGAACCGGAAAGAATGGAAAAACTTTGGGATAATACTCATTACATGCTTTCTGAATTCAAAGCGATGGGATATAACACCGGTGATTCTTGTACCCCTGTTATTCCATTGCATGTGGGACAAATGATGACTGCTTTCCAGATGTGGAAAAGGCTGGACGAAGAGGGTGTGTTTATAAACCCAGTTGTTCCCCCCGCAGTACCGCCAAACTCATGTCTGATCCGCTGTTCTTTCATGGCTACACATACCAGGGCACAATTGGACATGGCACTGGATAAGTTCCGCATCATCGGTAAAGAACTTCACATCATTTAATACAGAGCTATAATAATAAAGACACAATGGAGGAATAATGGCAAGCAAGCACAGTGCGGAGTACTATTCTAACCTAAAGGATATGTCTCCTATTCGCGCAATCGCCGAAACCCTGATGAACAACCACATGGTTCGCACCGTGAACATCAGTGAAGCATATGAACTGGCAAAGAAACAAGCAGGGGTGGGCATGACAGATTTGCCTATTTACCCCGAGTTTGCCAAGTTACACAATCTCCCTGCCGATGCCAAGGTTTTGAATGACTGCCATGGCAATATCATCGGTAGAACAGCAAAAGCCCGCCGTTTTTATCATCATCTCAATTCTTCCCAGAAGAATAAGCTGGAAGGTGATTTCCGTGAAGCAGTATGGCAAATGCAGCAATATCCGTTGATTAAAGCAGAAGCTATTCTTGGTATGGATAAAGACCTCATGCTGAAAGCTACATTCATCACTACCGAGAGCGATGCTGCAAACCTGTATAATTGGCTGCTGAATTTTACTCCTTTTGACCAGCTTAAAGAGCAATACAACGCAAGTCCCAAGCTTCCCATTCAGGATATCATCCTAATCGCCTTCAACGAATGGACTTGTGATGACACTTTCTACAACAATGTAGGTGCCCCCCAGCTTGCTTTAGTGGACGAAAAACACAATGTGATTGTGAATCTTGGTATGCGCTATTTCGGCGAACGTAAAAAAGGCACCCTAACTCTGGCATGGACTTCCGGTATTCGCATCGGTATGGCTGCTTGCCATGGTGGAATTAAAGAGATAGATTTCGGCACCTGCGAAGACGCTAAGTACCACAAGCTTGGTGTTCGCTCAATAGCCTTCTACGGACTCTCCGGCACAGGCAAATCCAGCCACACGAATAATGCTGACAATGCCGGCACATTGCCCCGTGGGTTTTCCAAAGTGGTATTGCATGATGATGCCTTCCAGATTGATTTGGAAAACAAGATTTGCCGTGCGTGGGAGCCGACGCTGTTCGATAAAACAGATAGCCGTCCCATCGATCATCCCGATTGGAAATACGCCCTGGCTCTTATGAATCACGCTACTCTGGAAATAGATGGTAAGCGTATCCCCGTGGGTCAGGATTTGCGCAATTCCAATGGACGCGCATTGTTAGACCGCGGTCTGCTGGGTGAATATGTGAATCATTGCGCATTCCCGAAGGCTTTGGTATGGCTGATGAAGGATTCCGTGCTACCTCCCGTGATCAAATGCACCGATAAACACCTTGCCATCGCCATGGGTGCAGCTTTAATGACCCAGCGCAACCGCGCCGAGAATGTGAAAGAAGAAGAGCTGAATAAGCTTGTGTTCGAACCTTTTGCCAATCCTTTCCGGGTGTATGAGTTGTATCGAGATGTGGATGCCTTCCTTGCGGTAGCTGATAACGGAGCAGATTTCTATTGCTTCAATTCCCGCGGTTACTGGAAGGAATCGGACGATATTCTGGAAGCAATTCCGTTAAAAACTTCTCTTACTCTTCAAACTGCCCTGCTTACAGATCAGCTCACGTGGGAACCATGGTCTGCCCTGCCGGGAGCTATGATCCCTACCCGTGAATCCATCGAAGCCATTTTGCCGGGATTCTATGACAAGTACAATCCCGAAACACGTGGTAATAAAGATAACTACATCACCATGTTGAAAGACAGATTCCAGCAACGTAAAGATTTCTTAATGAGCAGCGATCTGAAAGAAAAGCCCGAAACTCAGACTAAGCTGGTGGAATCCTTAAACATTAAGTAAGTAACTCAAGAACTCACTATCTGTAATGAAGCGGGATTATTTATCCCGCTTTGTTGCACCATGCTTGCTTAGCGCAGATAAAGTGCTCGATCCGGTCATGCTTGCTTCTCAAAGCTTCCTTACTTAATCTCTTTCGCGCCTCCGGGCAGCCTCTTTGCATCTACCCTAACGCGGTAGGGGATGTGCTAAAGAGATGGGCAAGATAACCAAGCGGTGCTAAACATAGGCATAAGTGGGTAGTACAACCGCATTTCAAGGGGTGTCTGCAATCAATTGAGTGAAGAATTGAGAAGCAGGAAGTGGATCAATTACTGCCTGCGCGCATCTCCCAGATACGGTCTCTTAGCTCGGCAGCACGTTCAAAATCGAGATTTGTGGCTGCTTTATTCATTTCCTTGGTAAGCAATTCGATAACTTTCTCTTTGCTATCCAGCTCCAGGTATTCCATAAACTCCTGCTTGGAAGGCTTCGCTGAGGGCTTTTCTGCGCTGTCAATTTTGTCATAGCCTTCGGCAATTGAGGTGGATTGCATTATCTGCTCTAAAGTCTTCATAATCGTCTGAGGAGTAATGTTATTAGCTATGTTGTATGCTACTTGCTTCACACGCCTGCGATTCGTCTCGCTGATTGCTTTTTGCATGGCGTCGGTAATCTCATCGGCATAGAAAATCACTTTTCCATCCACATTACGGGCTGCACGACCGGAGATTTGTATAAGCGACCGCGCTGAACGCAGGAAGCCTGTTTTATCCGCATCCAGAATCGCTACAAGAGATACTTCCGGTAAGTCCAATCCTTCACGCAGCAGGTTTACTCCCACAATCACATCATGCTCGCCTAAGCGCAATTCGCGGATAATCTTGGCACGTTCAATCGTATCAATATCACTATGCAGATAGCTTGCCTTTATTCCTGCATTCTTTAGGTAAGTGGTGAGGTCTTCGCTCATGCGCTTTGTAAGAGTCATCACCAACGCTTTTTGGTTCACTGCTGTACGTGCCTTAATCTGGGCTATGAGGTCATCTACCTGATGCTTGATGGGTTTGATCTCTATCTCGGGATCAAGCAAGCCGGTGGGACGAATCACCTGCTCCACAATCTCGCCCTGGGTGAGGCTTAGCTCATAATCTGCCGGAGTAGCGGATACAAAGATAACCTGCTTCATGAAATGCTCAAACTCCTCAAAACGCAGAGGTCTGTTATCGAAAGCAGAAGGCAATCTGAAACCATATTCTACCAGATTCTTCTTGCGGGTATAGTCCCCACCGAACATGCCATGTACCTGTGGTATAGTAACGTGGGATTCGTCTATTACAAAAAGGAAATCGTCGGGGAAGTAATCCATCAGGCAACTTGGCGGGGTACCCACATCGGCACCTGTCAGATGCCGGCTGTAATTCTCTATACCGCTGCAATAGCCAAGTTCACGCATCATTTCCAGATCGAAGGAGGTTCGCTGTTTTAGGCGGTCTGCTTCCACATAACGCTGGTTCTCCAAATAGTATGCCACCCTGGCATTCAGTTCGCTCTCGATGCTATAAAGAGCAGCTCGCATCTTATCTTCGCTCATAATAAAGTGAATTGCCGGATACACGGGATAGGAATCCACCACTCCAAGGCTCTGATAGGAAATGGGATGCAGCTTCTCCAGTTTGAACACCTCATCACCAAAGAACTCCACTCGCAAACAATGCTCCAGATAGGCAGGATAAATGTCCACAATATCTCCACGTACTCTGAATGCACCACGCTCGAAGGCGATGTCATTACGGCTGTAGTGAGCTTGCACAAGGCGCAGAATCAGCTCTTCCCTATCCATCTTCATCCCGGTTTCCAGGCGGATCAGGGCTTCGCGGTATTCCTCCGGAACCCCAAGACCGTAGATACAGGAAACGGATGATACTATTATCACATCACGCCGCTCCATCAGGCTCATCGTAGCCCTGAGACGCAGCTTCTCTATTTGATCATTGATAGAGCTATCCTTCTCTATGTAGATATCCTTGCCCGGAATGTAAGCTTCCGGCTGGTAATAATCATAATAGCTGATAAAATACTCTACCGCATTATCGGGGAATAGCTGTTTGAGCTCACCATAAAGCTGTGCTGCAAGGGTCTTATTATGAGATAACACCAGAGTGGGTCTGTTCAATTGAGCAATCACATTGGCAATAGTAAAGGTTTTACCGCTGCCTGTTACCCCAAGCAGTACCTGGTGTCTTTTACCGGTTTCAATCCCTTCTACAAGCTGAGTTATTGCCTCAGGCTGATCACCGGAGGGATCGTATTCGCTTACTAACTTAAACAATGACATATCTTCCCCTATTAGTGGCGAGAGTGCTGCGCACAGGTGAGTATCTCACTTGCATAGCTCTCACTAAAAATCTCACTTACGTAGTTCTCACTACTTTATGCAAATAGTGCTTGACACCACAGCCAAACCTCACATTCATGCAAACAAAGAAAGCGATTGCCTTCTTTTTGTCGAGAATAATTTAAAATCAGGAGATAAAAGATGATTAGTCATGAAGATTTACAAGTAAACTTCGAGAACCTGTTGAAGCTTGGTTATGCTGTTGTAGATGTGCGTTACAAAGATTATGATGTATGCGCCGACACCCAAAAACTGGTTCTTGCCAGAGTGGATTCTGACCGTGATGATTTCTATCAGGATATGCTGAAGCTCTATACGGGTGTGGAATTCAAACCCAGCGAGCTCTTCGAAATCTGGACAGATGTGCTTAAGCATAAGATAAAGATGAGTATGGTTTTAAACCGCGATATAGCTATCAAGGTAGCAGCATTAGACTATATTGAGACGGTGTATTCCAGCTAATGTTAGAACACTCTCTGCTGCTGATTAAGCCCAATGCTGTGCAACATAAGCACATTGGGCATATAATATCTCTTTTAGAGCGTGGTGGATATCATATCTCGGCACTAAAGCTGTTCCGCTTCGATGAAAAGCTTGCTTCCCGTTTTTACGCTGAACATGTTGGCAAAAGCTTCTTTCCTGGTTTAGTGCAGTTTATGACTTCGGCTGACACTGTGGCTATCATCGTGGAAAAGGAGAATGTTATTCACGACCTGAGGGAATTGATCGGAGCTGTGGAACCGGAAAAGCGCAAGCCGGGAACAATTCGCTTCTTGTTTGGAGAGGGTGTAACGGAAAATGGGGTGCATGCCTCGGATTCCGATGTTAGCGCAAATCGGGAAATTGGGGTTATCTTCGGCAGTTAATCACGATTTAAGAAACTTATGTGAAACAAGCCCGGATATAGCGTCCGGGCTTGTTTGTATATAATTAGTTCATCCCACATAGAACAGGTTATTCCTTAACAGCACAATCCGGAGTTAAGTCCGGGCAATCCGCACAGGGTGTATTTTCCAAGGCAGCCTTATCCATGTATATTATCTCATTATGCAGCGATTTATCAAGCTTCTTGCCCGTAAACGGTGCATTTATGGTCTCGACATTAAGCGAGTAGCCAACGATCAATCCAGCAAATACAATTGACACCATGCTCATAAGCTTTACCAGAATGTTAATACACGGTCCGGCAGTGTCTTTGAAAGGATCACCAACAGTATCGCCAACAACTGTAGCTTTATGCTGTTCTGAACCTTTTCCACCAAAAACACCGGATTCCACGTATTTCTTTGCGTTATCCCATGCACCACCGGCATTATTCATCATAACAGCCAGCACGAACCCGCAGGATAAAGCACCAACCAGAACGCCCAAAACACCTGCCACACCCAATATCATACCTATGATGATAGGAGTAAGAATACCAACCAGAGCCGGCAGAAGCATTTCTTGCTGAGCACCCATGGTGGATATTTTCACACAACGGGCATAATCCGGCTTGCCTGTGCCTTCAAGTATTCCCGGTATTTCTTTGAACTGACGGCGAACTTCCTGTACCATCTTACCCGCAGCGCGCCCGACCGCTTTTATGGTCAGCGACGAGAAGACAAACGCCACCATTGCGCCTACAAACACACCCATCAGGAACTTGGGGTTTAGCACATTGATCTGGTAGAAATTTATAAAGTCTGCTATCGAAGCTTCGGCTATGGGTATCATCTCACTGAATTTGGGGCTATAGTGAATGTTAAGAAACAGCACCTGTCCGGCTTTTTCGCCGATTAACAATAACCCGGCGCGGACTTCTTCCAAATATGCAGCCAGCAAAGCCATCGCAGTAAGCATGGCACTACCAATTGCAAAACCCTTGCCCGTAGCGGCAGTAGTATTGCCCACAGAATCGAGGTTATCTGTCATTTCCCGCACATTCTCCGGTAATTCGCTCATCTGTGCGTTTCCACCGGCGTTATCGGCTATGGGTCCGAAGGCATCCATCGCCAATGTAACACCTAAAGTAGCAAGCATACCAACAGCTCCAAAACCTATACCATAAAGCCCCATCTCAATGGAGGAAAATCCATGGCTGCAAATAAACGCTGTCAATACTCCTACCACAACCGTGATAACGGGAGCAGCGGTGGAGCGCATACCTACAGAAAACCCTTCCAGAATAACTGTGGCAGGTCCATATTCAGATTGAGCGGCTATGTTACGCGTTGCTTTATAGCTGTGGGAGGTATCCAACTCGGTGAAAAAGCCAATGAGAATACCGGCTGCCAAGCCAATGACCGTGGAGATGAATACGCCGAAATAGTAATCCGCAGGTAAAAGTGCTTTGGTGATAAAGAAGGCTGCTACAGCAATTAGTAACGAACTGAGATATACACTTTTATTCAAAGCGAACATCAGCTCTTTTGTGCCGGCACTTTCCTTCGTGCTTACGAAGAAGATTCCTATGATTGATAGCAGCGCTCCAACACCTGCTAACACCATTGGAGCTATCACGAAGTTTATCGCCATGGAAGAATATTCTGCCCCCAACATTGCCACAGCACTCATTCCCAAAGCTGCGGTAGCAAGGATAGAGCCTGCATAGGATTCGTAAAGGTCTGCTCCCATACCGGCAACATCACCCACATTGTCGCCAACATTATCTGCGATGGTAGCAGGATTGCGGGGATCATCTTCCGGGATGTTTGCTTCTACCTTACCTACCAAATCTGCACCAACATCGGCAGCTTTGGTGAATATTCCGCCGCCTAAGCGGGCAAACAACGCCTGTGTGGACGCCCCCATGCCAAAGCTGAGCATAATCACGGTAATGCTTTGAAGTGGCACAGCGGAGTGATATAGGATGTAAAACCAAATGGAGATATCTATCAGGGCAAGCCCTACCACAGTTAATCCCATCACGGCACCGGCACGGAAAGCAACCTTCAAGCCTTTGTTCAGGCTCTTCGTGCATGCCTGAGCGGTACGGTTGGAAGCCAGGGTTGCCATATTCATGCCGATATATCCGGCTAAACCGCTGAAGAATCCACCTGTTAGGAAGGCAAAGGGAACTAACCAATGCAGGACATGTAATCCCCATGCCATAACTTGAAATACTACAAAAGCAGCGATGAAGAATAGAATTACACCTTTGTATTGCTGCCTCAAATACGCAAAAGCACCTTCACGAACATAACCGGCAATCTCTTGCATTCGTGCTGTGCCGGGATCATGCGCTTTTACCTGATAAAAGAAAACCATGGCAAAAACCAATGCCAGAATCGCACCAATAGGTGCTACAAACCAAAGAAGCGGTATGGCTATCATTTCAATTATACCTCTAACAACTTGGACTATAGGAATGATTTGGGATTTCATTCCCATACGAAGTGCCTTTTTGCGGGTTTAAGTGTTTCTGTCAATATAGATTATCCGAGCTAAACAGCTTATATGTTGATAAGCTGCAACCTAAAAACGTAAGTTGTGCAAAACATATAAGCTTACTCGCTATAGAAAAGACAACTAATTTTTAACAAGCTTTATGTATTCTGCTGCACAGTTGGCATTGCTAAACGCCTATTATCAAACTTTTAAACTAAGCTATCCTAAGTAGTTTTACCTAAGCTTTAGCAACTTACCACTAATGCTTCTTGTTGCGCCGGATAAACGGTAAAGGTAAATCCCGCTGGGTACAGGGTTCCCCATACTGTCATTTCCTTTCCAAATGAATTCCTGCGGTTGCGCACCTGGCATTAGCTCATCACTATACAGCTTTTGTCCCTTGATATTAAACACTTCCAGTTTCAGCTTATGTTCGTTCTTGCTTTCCAGCTTGATCTTACAGCTTTGGCAGAAGGGGTTGGGATAAACGGAAACCGCTCCCAGAGCAGGAACTGCGCTCTCATCATCCAGCGCAGAAGCGTTTGCATAGCGCACCGGAATATTTACTGCGGAGTTATTCAGGATCAAGCGTAAGTTGCCTTCCAGGTTAGGTAACTGAGCTGTATTATTGAAGTTGATTGAGAAGCTCATCATACCATTTGCAGGTATTGAAGCAGGAAGAGGAATCTGAGGCAACATAATGATGTTTGCACCCTCCAGACCGCTTCCTATCAGCAAGGCTTCCACAATAATCGTGTCATTGTGCATGTTATAGATTTCCAACACCTGATTGGAGTCATAGCTAAAATTAAGCGTATCGGGGACTGCTAACACATATTCGATAGGCTTTACATCCACTACTGCGCCTTCCACCACGGTAAGATTGTATGGCATTTGCTGAGGCAACAAAAGCCAGCCGTTATTTGCCCCACCCCAACCGAAATTTAGATGAAAGTAATTATTTGCGTTATAGCCATCTACTACCACGTTATGTCCGGAATCCCAGGCTGGTGTAACCACAGCAAAATGCACTGGTAATCCGTTTTTGATGTTTTGCACCATGCGCGGATACAAATCTGGAGAGGTTTCTGTAAGTAGTTCCGCATCGCTGAAACCAAATCTTAAGAAGGCATTGTATGCCTGACTAACTGCAAATGTGCCCGAGCCCAAAGAACTATAAACCTGTTTCAATGCGCTCCCCACGGCAAATACTATGGCGGCGTCAAGGCTGTCATTCAAGTCCTGTTGGTAACGGAAACGGTTATTAATCTCGTCCAGATAGCCATTAAGCTGCGGGTATGAAGGAAAGCCAACAGTGGCAAAATCATTATCCACCCAGTAATTACGTCCCGAATACGAGTGGTAGTAATCATCAGCGTCATTTAGCCTTGTGCCGTTCAAAGTGTGATGATATTTCACTATCTGCCCCATTGCAATCGCAGGGCATCCCGCTACACTACGGTTCCCAGTAACGGTATCAAGGGGACACATCATGTTAAACGGAAAGCTTTGAGTCCATAAGGTCTTAACCCAGCCTTCTGTAAGCGAATAACCCGCAGGAGGCCATTGTTCTATACGATCAGTATAAAAAGCACTTTGCCAGGCTTCCCGGTTTCGTGCTGCTTCATCATCGCTTTGCAACCTATAGTTGAGATCAGCTATAGCAATATCTGCCAGAGGATTACCAAATTCCAAGGATACATAATCCGAACTACCTGAATAGGCATACAAAGGAGGAAGCTCTTCCTTTGCCCCGATTATAATGTAACCGGTTGGCTTAAGATGATATACATAGGCAAGTAGCTCGTTCGGGGGGCTAATCAACATTTCGCAGCTACCAATAGTAAGGCTGGGATACAATTGCTGAACTTTCACTGAGGCAAGATGTTGCGCCACATCAGCAGGGATACTCACCGACCAAAGAACAGCAGATACAAGGACGTAAATAATCAATATCAATCTTTTCATGTTTACTCCATTACACAATGTGCTAAACTTTCGAACCAAGTGGATGCATAGAGGTCATCGCACTTGCATGAATTACTTATGCAATACGCATGAATTACGGATGGGATGCGTATTTCATCCGTAATGATACCGCAATTCATCAGACCTACATCCATTAAATATGAACGCAAGTCGCAACTATATATCATTTATAACTTATACAAGCAACTTATGTGCCACTTTTCGCAGTTCCCTGCTACAACCTAATGCTCTCTATAGTACCCTGGTTCAGTTTAAGCGCTGGCTCGCCGTGAATCATCATGATTATTCCCAGTTCTTTGCCACATTGCGGACACATGGGGCGGGAAAAGGTCTCTGCCCCTGTTAAGCCCACAAAGTCGTCCGTAAGACGGCTTATCAAGCATTTTAGCAAGCGTCCCTTACCGGCTTTGAAGTAGCGGAACAGCTTGTACCCACAACGGCAGTGAATATCTATTATCTTACCGGTTCTCATGCGCTTCGGTGCTGTTTACGGCTAATAATCGAAGCTGATACGCTTTAGAGGCATGGCGTAAAGCTGTTTCTTTTCCCAGGCAAAAAGTGCTGCGAGCACATCATACAAAGCCGGGCTTTCCAATAACTTAAGTATGTGTAGTTCATTGTCTTTCAGCTCTATCTGCTGGATAATCAGGCACAGATCATAGCTCTTTGTCCGCGTGGGAGTTGTTTTTGTGAATACATAGCTTGATTGGGCAAGAAACTCATCAATTCGTTCAGAAGCATAACCAAGCATTTCCTGAGGTAAAGAAAGGCTTATCCGTTCTCTTACAGGCAATTGCGCCTTGCCAACGATTACTTCGCAGGTTAGCAGGTTAAACTCCGGGATGCGGGTATTGCGAAATTCACTTAGGATCATTTCAGGGGGATAGGGAGCATAAAAAGAGATGTCAAAGAACTCGCCATATCCTTCTACACCAACCGGTAACGGCGGCGATAGGCTAACCTTGGGATGGGGAGAAAATCCCTGGGTAAATACTGTTTGCATGTCCAGGATAGCGATGCGGCGGAAAAGCATGCGCATCCAATCCAGATGAGAGATGAAGCGCAACAAGCCCACTTTCTGGTAAAACACTCTATATCGATATTGCTTGGGGGTTTGGTTCGTGTCCATCACCATTTCATATCCGGTTTCTGCCGATTTTAGGCTGTTTGTATTTGTTTCCAACAAGTTATCTTGGGAGTAAGGCTTATTTACATCGGCGGTTTGAGTTTGCACAGTTTCGTCACAAACACCGCAAACAGAGCATATTTCTCGGCAATCGGGCGTCTGAACGCCCTGCTGTGCCTTGTTCCACTCTGCTAACATAAACGCCTTACAAGTGCCTGTATCCACGAAATCCCAGGGCAGGGGTTCATCTGTGTTTCTTGCTGCCAGATATTGGTTTACATCGGTTCCTGTCTGCACAAAGGCACGTTGCCAATAGTAATAATCGAAGCCCTCGCTCCAGGCATCAAACCGTGCGCCCAGTTTCCAGGCTGCCTCTATCACGTTTGCCATTTGCTCGTCCCCGCGGGTGATAGCTGCTTCAAGGATGGAGGTCTCTATGGTATGGTATTTTATCTTGATATTCCGTGGTTTCGCAAAGGCTTCTTTGATGCGCCTGGCCCGGTTTAACAGGCTGTCTCTATCTAACATTGCTGCCCATTGAAAGGGCGTGAAAGGCTTTGGGATAAAGGGAGAAAGGGTCACATTTATCTGCAACCGCTTCTTCCCCATCATGTTAATCTTGTCTATCAGGGTGATTATCGCATCTATATCGGCTTCATCTTCCGTGGGCAGACCAAGCATGAAATACAGCTTTATCTTCTGCCAGCCAAGGCTGATGGCTGTATCAATTCCTTTAATGATGTCTGCTTCGCTCAGGTTCTTGTTTATCACCATGCGCAGGCGTTCCGAACCCGCTTCGGGGGCAATAGTAAGCCCTTCCCTGCCCAAATTCTTCATCACCTGAACCAGTTCTTCGCTAAGGCTGTCCACCCGTAATGAAGGCAGGGAGATGTGGGTTTTATTGGTATCCACAGAGCCAAGCAAGTTCAGCAATAAGTCCTGAATGCAAGAATAATCACTGCTTGAAAGCGAAATAAGCCCTGCTTCGTCCCATCCCGATGCCTGTGTCTCTATCAGTAAATCCTTCAAAATATCCTGTGGAGCTCGTTCACGCACAGGGCGGTAGAAGTAACCCGCGTGGCAAAAACGGCAACCTCTTGAGCAGCCGCGCATTATCTCCGCCACATAGCGGTTATGCGTTGCCAGTTGCCATGACAAAAGCTGTGGTTTATGTTGCAGCTTGGATTCATGAAAGCCCGTGTATTTACGGCTTTTAATGTTTATCTGTTGTGCAGTTAGCGCAGGTACAAAGCAGCAATCCAGTTTAGAGATGTGCAACATCCGTTCGTTGCGTGTTTTATACATTCTTAGTATCTGAGCTATTTCGATGATTCCCTCTTCTGCTTCGCCGATGTAAAACACATCTATAAAAGGAAGCAGAGGCAGAGGATTGGTGGCGCAGGGACCGCCCGCCATAACGATGGGATCGGGTTCACCACGTTTATCACAGTGAATATCTATGCCCGCCAAATCTATTGTTTCCAACACATTAGTAAAATTCAGCTCGCTTTGCAGCGTTAGCCCAAGCACATCAAATTCAGCTAAAGCAACCCTGCTTTCCCAACCGAACAAGCTTATCTTCTCCTCGCGCATCAGCGCACTGAGGTCTGTCCATGGCAGGTAGGCTCTGTCTGCCATTGCAAAGCTGAGACCATTTACAATGCTGTACAGTATCTTCAAGCCCAGGTGCGAGATACCAAGCTCATACACATCGGGGAAGGCAAAAGCAAAACGCACATCCGCTTTATCAAAATCCTTGTTACATGCGTTCAATTCATGGTCAATATAGCGGGAAGGCTTTTCCACCAGAGGAAGTAGATGCTCGATATCCACCTGTTTCATAGGCTGCGGATGCTTATCTGTACGCTATGTTCTTCGCCCCAGCCAAGCAGCGATCTAAAGGCAGAGCTCTCGCTAAGAGGCAGCACTCCCGTTTGCTGATTTGGCTTGCTAAGTTCCACCAGGTTATTGCCATAGCGACATTCCTGGATAGTAAATTTATCCCCCGGTTTCAGCAGCTCTCGCATCCGCGTTAGGTCATTCACACTTAGCAGCGCATCAAAAAAAGTACTGCGGAATTCGTAAGTAACGCCCGCTCTGCGAATCACATCCATGCTTTGTAGAATAAGGGCGGTATCAATATCACTACCGGAAACCAGCTTATACAAAGGTAGCGGTGCTTTTACATCCATGGCAAAATAATCCACATAACCCGAAGCCACAATTGCTTCCATAACCTCTGGCATAGAGCCGTTTGTATCCAGCTTTACCTTGAAACGCATAGCTTTCAGCAAGCGCAGAAAAGGCACCAGATCGTCCTGTAGGGTTGGCTCACCACCGGATACCACCACTGCTCCAAGTTTCTTGCGCCTTCTAAACAGAAAGCGTAACACAGCTTCGGTGTCCAACAAATGACCATAACGCAAGGGATCAACCACCGCGGGATTGTGGCAATAGGGGCAGCGGAAATTGCAGCCCTGAGCAAAGACTATAGCTGCCAATTGCCCCGGGTAATCTAACAGTGAGAACTTTTGAAAGCCGCCTATCTTCACTTAAACACGCTTCGCAAAAAGGCTGTTCTCATTGTGCTCGAGGCTTTTGTCATGCTGTTTCAGGGGATCAAAGGTAGTACGCAGCTTAAACTCCGCCTTCTTGCCATCGTTCCATTGCGAAACAGGGCGCAGATAGCCCACAATGCGTGAGAATACTTCCGTATCCTTCTGACAAAAGGGGCATACAGGCTGTTCGCCATCCAGATAACCATGTTGACCACAGATGCTAAAGGTGGGCGAGAAAGTAAAATAAGGCAGTTTATAGCTTTCACAAATGCTTTTCACCAAAGCTTTTATGCTTTGACCATGTTCCACCCGCTCTCCGCCAAAGATGTGCAATACAGTTCCGCCGGTATATTTGGTTTGCAGCTCGTCCTGTAAATCCAAAACCTCAAATATATCATCGGAATAGTTCACCGGAAGCTGCGTGCTATTGGTGTAAAATGGCGTATCTCCGCCACAATTTGCGCTCTTTATTCCGGGGAATTGCTTCTTATCCAATATCGCCAGACGGTAGCTGGTGCCTTCAGCGGGTGTAGCTTCCAGATTGTAATTATTCAGTGTTTCTTCCTGTATATCAATCAGCCGGGCACGCAGGTAGTCCATCACCTTCAGAGCGAAGTCTTTGCCTTCTTTGGTGCCCAGATTCTTACCCATCAGGTTCTGGGTGGCTTCGTTCATACCGATGATGCCGATAGTGGAAAAGTGGTTCTTCCAATATTGGCTAAACCGTTCGTATATGCTTTTAAGATAGAACTTTGTGTAAGGATACAGCCCGCTTTTGGTGTAGGTCTCCAACACTTTGCGTTTAATTTCCAAGCTGTTCTTCGCCAGTATCAGCCTATCCTCCAACAGCTTGAAGAAATCCTCTTCCGTTTCTGCCAGATAGCCGATGCGCGGTAAGTTAAGCGTAACCACCCCAATGGATCCGGTTAGCGGGTTTGCGCCAAACAGCCCTCCCCCACGCGCTTCCAGTTTACGGGTATCCAAACGAAGCCTGCAACACATACTGCGCGCATCATTGGGGTCCATATCCGAGTTTATAAAATTAGAGAAGTAAGGAATCCCATAT
The DNA here is from genome assembly GCA_002840645.1 of Candidatus Cloacimonetes bacterium HGW-Cloacimonetes-3. Taxonomy (GTDB): domain Bacteria; phylum Cloacimonadota; class Cloacimonadia; order Cloacimonadales; family Cloacimonadaceae; genus Cloacimonas. The sequence goes on along the minus strand of PHBO01000002.1, from coordinate 50,325 downwards.
TTCGCAGTGGCTTCCCACAGGTAATGGATGGTGGGGTTATCCCAGTCGAAGCCTTTTGTGATGTTGTAAGTAGGTATCGGGAAGGTGAAAACTCTGCCCTTGGCGTCGCCCTCAATCATCACATCCAAAAAAGCACGGTTCAAGATGTCCATTTCCGCTTGAAACTCGCTGTAACAATTCTTCATAGGCTTCCCGCCGATAATGGCAGGCTGGTCTTTATACAAATCCGGTGGGAACAAATCCAGCGTGATATTGGTAAAAGGCGTTTGGAATCCCACCCGCGTAGGGACATTAATGTTGAACACAAACTCTTGCAAAGCCTGTTTCACATCCTCATAGCTAAGCTTGTCGTAGTAAATAAACGGTGCTAAAAGCGTGTCAAAACTGGAAAATGCCTGTGCCCCCGCTGCTTCGCCCTGAAGGGTGTAAAAGAAATTCACAATCTGCCCCAAGGCACTCCGAAAATGTTTCGCCGGTGCGCTCTCCACCTTGCCTTCTGCGCCACAGAAACCGGTGAGCAGCACATCCATCAAATCCCAGCCCACGCAATACACGGAAAGCTGACCCAGATCGTGGATATGCAAATCGCCATTCACATGCGCTTCGCGGATTTCAGGGGGGTATATCTTATTCAGCCAGTAGGTTTTACTTACCTCGGAGGCGATGTAATTATTTAGCCCCTGTAAGGAATATGCCATATTGGAGTTTTCATTCACCTGCCAATCCAGCTTCTCCAAATATTGGTCTATCAGCCTCACACCCGCTGTGGATACCAGTTCACGTATACGGGCATGCTGATCGCGGTAGATAATATAGGATTTTGCCGTTTTCTTGTAGGGAGAAGCCAACAACACTTCTTCCACAATATCCTGAATGCGCTCCACATCGGGGATTTCATCCTGTATTACCTGTTGGGTGAGATTTAGCACACGCAATGTTAAAACATCTGCCATCTCTTCACCAAATTCACCGGTTGCCAGCCCGGCTTTCTGTATCGCCATGGCAATCTTTTGCTTATCAAAACTAACGATGTTCCCGTTCCGTTTCCGTATCATCGAAAACATATGTGTTCCCCCTTCAAAGTATATCGATATCTCATTTATTAATAACCTCTTAGTGCTCTGTAACCCATAATCTGCGTTTCGGGCATGCACACCTGATTTCTATCAAAATAAGAAGTTACGTTTTTTGTCAATGAGAAATGCGCGTTTTACTGTTGTTTCTTTTCCACAGTTAACAACCGTAGCCTAATTGTAATGGTTAAACGCTGGATGTTAAACGTTAAACTCGCTCCCCGATACCTTGGGTATAGTGTGCCGCCTGCACAGCAGCCTGTCCAAACCGGGATGATAGTAATATATAAGCCCGTCACACTTGCCCGAATACGCATTTAGAATGTTCTTTAATACAACTTGCATGTTGCCTCCCTTTACTTATATACGGGCTACGCGATTCTTGGAGTTCAAGGCGCCTCTCTTAATTACATATTTACGATAAACTTAGGGCGCTTTTGACTTCACGAGCAACCCACTCCGCCTTTGAAGTCCAATCCGGCTAAAAACAAGGTAACAAGCGCAAAACAAGATAGCCGGTTTGAACTCCAAATGCTCAACTTCGTCATTCCATCGCTGGATTCCAGCCTGCGCTGGAATGACGGAAGGGTATGACGGGGTGGGGCGAGGTAAACTCGCCCCTATCTTTTAATGGCGAAAAGCCTTTCGCCCCTTCATTTATTACTTCAAGCGCAGCATTTTAGCGGTGCTTGTTTTGCCTGCTTGTTGCACTCTTAGCAGATACACACCGGTGCTAACTGCATTCCCTTTATTATCTTTGCCATCCCAGCTTAAAGAATTCTTTGCTCCGGGGATACCATTGAACAGCGTGTTAACCAACTGCCCTTTAAGGTTATATACAGAGACAGTCATGGGCTTGTGATAATCTTTGCTTTCTATGGAGATAGTTGTGGTGTTTGTGAAGGGATTGGGATGGTTTGGCAACACCGTGAATCCGCTGGTAGCAGGAGCATAGGGATCATCATTGGGGCTGGGTTCGTTAAACAGAGTTCCAAAAACATGGTTAATAAAAACTTGTGAGGAAGCTTGCTCCATGAAATACAGCGGAAAACCAAGGGTAAATACCTTACCTGTTCCATACTCATTATACACGCCAACACATTGCCCGTTCATGCTACCCTGCGAGGTATTGGATGCGTAATCAGAGCCATATGTATACGCTCCCAGAGCTGTAAGACCAGGGGTAATGCTTTCCATTTTGAGGATATGTCCGTTAAGCGAAGCTCCGGTTTTCAGGCTATCCACCTGCATATATGGAATGCTCGTCCAGTTCGGTATAGCGTACTTGAAACGGGCAGTATTACTGTAATTGGCATAGTCTATACCCAAAACCTGACGCATGAAGCTGGTGTTGGTGAAGGTAACGGGATAAGCGGTATTAAGCTCGAAAGCCTGGCTGGGATTGTAGAGGCTGAATAGTATCTTGCCACCGCGGTTTATGTATTCACGGAATACATCACGCATGGCGGCGGGATAACTAACTTCAGCATAATCGTTTCCATGCCAGAGAATGGATGAGTAGATCCCGATATCCGCTAAACGCAGGGGAGTGGTTACGCCTTCCAAATCCAATCTCGTGGTTACGCTAAAATTATCCATCAGATTATCGTAGAAGCTATCCACCATTTCGTCAGTAGGCTGTAAGGGGCTGCTTCCGCTAAAGTTCTTGGTTTCATCCACAAGCAAAATCCCCTGATTCATGCTTACGGGACGGCTGCTTAATACTTCGGTAGCAGGGCTTTCATTGGCATCGTTGTCAAAGGCACTAAGCCGGTAATAATAGTATTGCTGCGAGCCTAGCAGATTTTCATCATGGTAGGTGCTAAAATCCCCTGTGATGGTTGCAAGCAATTCTCCTGTTACCTCTGGGGACATGGAACGCCAAAGATGGTAACCAGCCAAATCCACTTCTGTATTCGCAGCCCAGGAAAGCACGATAGTAGAAGTAAAGGGAGCATCAACAAAATTAGCCGGCGTGCGTGGAATTGATAAGGGGATACCCGTGGCTGAAACATAGTTGCTGGCATCACCGTCAACATCTATGGAGCATACGGATATTTTGTAGTTTGCCCCTTCCGTTAAGCCCGTTAGCACGATCATGGTGTCCGTGGTGCTTAGTACGATAGATACCATGGTGTCTGTGTTTAGATAATCCACCACATATCTTATCACATTGGGGTCGTTTGGAGCATCCCAAATGGCGGTTAGTGAGCTACCTGTGCCGGTATCCAGAACCCTGAGGTTAGATGGAGCACCGGGCATGGCAGAGTATGTGGCAGCCACAGCGGTGGAAGCACGAATTACTTCGGCACAATATTGTGAATCTATATTAGCGGTTATATCCTGATCCGAGTGATACACAGTGCTAAAATTTTGCTCGAAATAATAGATAACCGGAAAGCCTTTCGCCCAGAAGGGATGGCTGTCGCTGGATGAGGAGTTCATGCTGCCATTAACAGGCAAGAGATTGGTATATTGAGATGTAATCCCCGAAGCCACATCAGTATAATCCATAAAGCCATCATAAGGCATCAAACGCACACGTTGGTCGCCCTCTACGTAATTGGCTATCATATCATGGTTTATCATCAAACGGATGTCCAGGTTGGCATCATCAGCCATTTGAGCGTATGCTTTGGAACCCCATAAGCCAAATTCCTCCGCGGCAAAGGTTACGAAACGGATAGAGCATTTCGGCTGAAAACCGCTTGCCATCATCACCCGCGCCATCTCCATAGCAGCCGTAGAACCGCTGGCATTATCATCGGCACCGGGAGCTAAGACATACGGGGTGGTACGGGTTATGGAATCGTGATGCCCGCCCACAATGATGTATGTATCGGGGTACACAGAGCCTGTAATAGTGGCTACCACATTATACTGAGTGATTCCATTCCACTGAAAGCTAAACGTATCGGCATTAGTAATGCCAAACCTAAGGAACTGGCTTTTTATCCAATTCGCCACTGTAAGCCTGTTATCCGCAAGGGCATAACGCGTTTGCATATCTTGCAAGGATTGGATGAAATACATCACACTATCTGCGTTCACCTGCGCAATCAGGTTTTCTATGGAAGTTCTGGTTTCTGCTATTGTGCCCGATACCCCCGTGTTGCTGCTTAGCCGGATGGGAGACAGTTCCAGCAAAGTAAAGGGGTTGCTTATTTTGTTTCGTAAACTTACATCATCCATCTGTGTTTTAAGCAACACAGAAGTGCCCAAATCCAGAAGAACCTCACCGCATTGTTTAACAGCTTCATCCATATCTGCACCGAGCTTGGTTATCAGATACAGCTTAGCACCGTCCATAGGACTAAGAAGCCTGGCATCAGGCACATCTTGGTTTGCACTGCCAACTATTACCTGATTTTCGTTGTAATAATATACTTCACATCCACTCTTCGCCAGCTTTAGCACGGTTTCACGCAGATTGGTGCTTTTCGCATTGCTTAGCAGCCTGGTGGTAGGAATAGCTAAAATATAGCTTGGTGTGGCAGTTAGCATACAATATGCCACCAGCAGAATGGTAATTAGACACAGCTTTTTCATTTCCTCTCCCTAATGGGATTACTATTACCTGGAAGCGTGCAAGATACATTCCGAAAAGTAGAAAAGTAGATAAGCGGCTTCTTTCATATGCTTGCCTATGATTAATAGGCAATTTGCACCAGACCAACAACACCATCCTTCTCATCAAATATATCAATGTGATATATCGTTTTGATATAAGTGTGCTAACTCCCATGTTTGTCTCTGTGGGTTATCACATTGTTATGAATATAGTTACAGATTTCTTGTCGTTTGGCACAAGCCTTGCGTATAATAAAAGAAAAAACACAGGAGTTCAAAATGAAAAAAGCACTGATAGTCCTTATGATTCTGGGGATTGGACTTGGCACCCTGGTTGCACAGTCCAAAAGTGACATTAGCAAAGAAATAAATGAAATGAAGGTGGAACTGGAAAAGAACCTTAGTGATATTCCCGGTTCACCAAAAATGACCATGACAATCCGCAAAAACTTCTCGACCGATTCAGATGCACCTGATGCAGCTTATTTTGGTATCTTTTCTGAAGATCTTGATTTCCCTAAAGCCCAGGAATTGGGTTACAAGGGCTGCTACGGCGTATTGATCACCGGAGTCGTATCTGGTTCTCCTGCTTGGGATCAACGCTTACAAGAGAATGACATCATACTTAGCATGGATGCCAAAGAAGTTTCTAACTTCGCAACTTTCGAAAGACTGCGCAAACAGTACCGCGCCGGAGATACAGTTGCCATGGAGCTTTTCCGTATGGGCGAAGTAATCAAGATGGATTTCACTTTCGGTAGCCGGGAAACTAAAACCGCTGAAGCTCCCGGAGAAGAGCCAGTCAAGCAGAAAAAGAAATCCGTTGGTTATGGTGGCGGAACCTGGATACCTATGTGGTTTGATACAGATATGACAGATATAAACCATATAGTAACAAGCATGGGCTTTAGCAAGCTGAACGAAGATGGCATCCTGATGCAAGGTGGCGGTGGTAAAGGGTATATCGGTAAAGGCTTTTTTATCGGTGGACAGGTTACCGGCTATAAAGACAATAAGAAAATTCAGGAACCAGTAGCCTCGGGTGCCCCTGCCAGTGGTTACCATATCTGGATGCAATATAAAAGCACGATGGGTGGAGTAACTCTGGATAAGCGTTTTGCACTAACAAAAGGTATCATTACCTCAGCCGGTTTGATGCTGGGTGGCGGTTCTCACACTATTGAAATCCTAAAAAGCAATTCTAATTACGATTGGACAGACTGGGACAACACCGTCCTTAATAGCCAGAACACCCATACTGTAGCTTCTCGCAGCTATATAGTAGTGCAGCCTCGTGCAGAGCTTATGTTACGTTTACTTCCCTGGATGGGAATCCGCGCAGAAGCAGGCTATACATACGGTTACGCACCTAAAGAAGGCTGGAGAGTTAAAGGTTTAAACAAGGATAACTTTGAAGTCCTGCATTCTCCCAATACCGAATATCAAGGGCTTAATGTAACGATCGGTCCCTGGTTCGGATTCTAAGATTTCCCAAAAGCACCCCCTAAACATCCTGTGAAAAGCCCTCACCTCCCCGGTGAGGGTTTTTCTTTTCTTGCCGGAATTGCCATATTATTACGCATCAAATACGGATGGCATCCGTAATTCATGCGTAATGCTAAAGCAATTCAAGCAGGGTGGATGCACTTTTACCATGATTTGGAATGAGGATAAAAAAGCGGGTGCAAGACCCGCTAAGTATGAAGTTTAAATAGGTTTTATATCAGAGATTTAATCAGTAAGGGAATCATAATCTCGTGATGCCCGATGAAGTAATATCCTTTGCCTCCGGTTTCCACAGGACGCTGCACCACATTCACTCTGGCACGGTAGTGCATGTTCATATCAAACACCGCAGTTGTGAAGTTTTTCACGCTTCCGGTGATGTTTCTGGCTACAGTGAGAGCTTTTAAGAATACCTCAGGGATGATAACCGCAGAGCCTAAATTCAGGAATACCCCGCCCTCATCCAGATCAGCCACCTGTGCGCAGAAAATACGGAAGTCGCGCAGGGAACAATCGCCGATTGCCTTGCCGTCTGCGCGCGGGCTTTGGTGAATAATATCCGTACCTATGGCAACCTGCACGCAGATTGGAATTCCCAACCTATAGGCAGAAGCAAGGAGAGATAGTTTGGCGTTGGGAGCATCGTGCAAAATGGCTTGTCCGAGAGCTTCACCAAAACCAAGCCCTTTGGCAGAGCCATTGGTTATCGCTGTGTTTATGCCCACAGAAGTCTCTTCCGCCATGCCAAATGAACCATCCGCCAAGGCTTTGGAGACGTCCTCCGAAGTTTGTCCGAAGTATGCTATTTCATAATCGTGGATGGCAACTGAGCCGTTTGTAACCAATGCGCCTACATATCCGGCTTCCATCAGCTCGATGATCAGAGGTGCCAAACCGCATTTGATTACATGCCCCCCCAAGCCTATGATAATGGGTTTCCCCTTGGCATTGGCTGCTTTACAGGCTGCTACAAGCTCTTTAAAATCAGCAGCACAAAGGATATTAGGCAGGCAATCCAGAAATGCGCCAGTATCTACCTTGCCTGCTTTCGCAAAAGCCGTGGCGGCTACCTTGCTGAAACGCTCTTTTACAGAGTAAGTTGTTAAACTATTAAGATTTATCTCTTGGTATCTGCTCACTGTATCTGTCCTCTTCGCTGAATATGCAGCCACAATACTGCTGGCGGTACATGCCACAGGCTTTGGAGAGTTTTATCCCTTCCTGCCAAAGATTACGCCAGTCCTCGTAGTAAAAATCCACTCCGTATGTTTCTGACGCTGCTTTGGCTGTATGGATGATAAGCTCGTGCTTCTGGTATTTGCTGTACAACAAGGTTGTGCTAAAGGCATCGTAGCCACTTTCTAAGGCAACTCTGGCTACGTTTTCAAGACGTATTTTGTAACAGAATTCGCAGCGGGTTGGGATGTTATTCAAAGTAGCCAGCAGAAATGGTACCAAGCCATAGCGGTTTTCCTCGATGAGAGTGATGCCTTCTTTGGCACAAAACTCTCTCAATGTATCGCGCCGTTTCTGGTATTCCAGTAAAGGATGGATATTGGGATTAAACCAATATGCACTTACCTCATGACCTGCTTCCCTAAGCTTGTGGTATGGAGCAATGAAGCATGGTGCACAGCAAGCATGCACCAGAAGCTTAAGAGCGGACATAGTGAGACATTTCTGTAGGTAGCACGAAGGACATCTCCACCAGCCCGGCAACTTTGCCATCAATGAACCATGGCTGTTGGTGAATAAGCTTCTTCACCTCACCCTTCTGGATGGTGTATGAATGGGATTTGCCCGTATCCAGCATGGTTCTAATGATTACATTGCAGTGCTCGGGATGGTAGTCGTACAAGTTTTTGCCGATCAGCTCCGCCCCGCCATCATTTTGGAAAGTAGCGATGGCAAGATCGTTCATTTCGGTGATAATCCCGTTTAGATCACATACCGTGATGGCAGCGGGAAATTCCTTAATCCATTCGTGCATTAGAATTCCTTTAAGATGTTGGCTGCTACGATGCTGCGTTGGATTTGGTTGGTTCCTTCGTAAATCTGGAGTATCTTGGCATCGCGCATCATCTTCTCCACCGGGTATTCCTTCATATAGCCGTAGCCGCCCAGGATTTGTACGGCATCGGTGGTAACTTTCATGGCTACATCAGAGGCGAAGTATTTGCACATGGCACTTTCTTTTGAATAGTTCTTAGCTCCTGAATCCACCATTCTGGCAGTCTGCATCACCAATGCACGCGCCGCCTCGATCTCGGTAGCCATATCAGCAAGCATAAATTGCACAGCCTGGAAGCTGCAAATGGGTTTGCCAAACTGCTCACGCTCTTTGGAGTACTTTATTGCTGCTTCATAAGCACCACGGGCAACGCCCACAGCCTGTGCACCCACCATGGGGCGGGATTTGTCGAAAACCTTCATGGCAGTGATAAAACCGGTGCCTTCGCGTCCAAGCAGGTTTTCTGCGGGAACCACACAATCTTCAAAGATAAGCTCACGGGTAGAATTAGCTCTGATGCCCATCTTGTTCTCTTTCTTGCCAAAGCTGAATCCGGGAGTACCTTTTTCCACGACGAAAACAGAGCATCCGCGAGGTCCCTTGCTGGGGTCTGTCATGGCAAACACAGTGTATATCTCGGCTTCTCCGCCATTTGATATCCATTGCTTGGTGCCATTCAGCACATAAGTGTCGCCTACTTTCTTGGCGGTGGTGGACATGGCACCCACGTCACTACCGGCATTAGCTTCGGTAAGACCGAAGGCTGCCAGCCTCTTACCTGTGGCAATCTGGGATAAATATTTCTGCTTCTGCTCTTCGTTACCTGCAATCAGGATGGGATACATACCCAATCCTGTAACTCCAAAAGCCAGCGAAATGCCTAAATCCACAGCGCAAAGCTCTTCGGTTACGATGGCTAAATCTACAACCTTACCGCTGATGCCGCCGTATTCTTCTGGAATCATCACGGCAAACAAATCGCTGTTAGCCATAACTTCCACGATATCCCAAGGGAAAGTTCCCTCTTCATCATACTTCTCTGATAGTGGCTTCATTTTCTCAAGGGCTATTCTTCGGGCTATGTCCTGCATTTCCAGCTGGTCTTCGGTTAAAAAGTAGTTCATATCGTATCTCCTATATTATTCATAAAGTTACAGAGGGTGCATGCTGCCTTGAAGGGGCTTTATATGTCAATCATTTTTTTCCGTGGGGGGCAGCTAAGTGCGGCTATTACTTGTTTGCTTTACGATTGTTTTTAATTAGTTTTTACAATATCAGCAATGTACAAGCTGTGCCTGCCGGGTATGCTATATTACATGATGCTGATGAAGGAGATATTATGACAATAGCCAGGATACCTAAAAACCCGGGTACAATCTTTAAGGTTTGCTTTCTTTTACTTATGATTGTGCCTACCTTCCTCGCTGCAGTAACAGAATTTAGTTTTAGTGTTCAAAATCTGGAATCGTATGACCGTACAGGAAACTGGGTTTATGATGCTGATAATCCCGGCTTTCCGACCGGAGACATGAACCATTTTACTTTTAACGCTACCTCCCCTCATTTTTATGCAGACATGTGGGTACATTCAGGCACTACCCCGGGTAAAGTAACCGCCATAACCTGTACTTCAGCAAACCCGGCTCTTGCTCCCAATCCTGCTTTGTTAGCACTAAATTTCAAAAAGCCGGACAACACTGCTTCAGAGTTTGAGTTAGTTTCTTTCAGAAGGGTTAACACGGTGAACCCACTTAACAATTGGGCAACTGCCGGTGAAGCAGGAGACGTCAGAGTGTATTCCAACGCCTTTGGACAGCTTGTTTACAACGGTGTTCCCAAGTTATACCTGAAGAATGCAACTTTTGTAATCACCACCCCATACCCCAATCAAGCCACGATGCGTACAGTCCCAGGAATGAGCTCATGGGTTGGAAACATTGGTAACGGTACTTTCCCATTAGGGAACCGCCAGACCGGATACGGTTTTGGTGATCTTGATACTGTCTTATCTGATCCTGACTGGTTAGCTCCATTCGCAGCTTCTAACTACAAAGTTGACCTCAGCATGGATAGTATCCTCTCTGTAACATCCACCAATATGGGTTGGTACGATTTTGGGTTAAACATCTCTCCCGCTGCATTACCCAGCAACCCTGTAAACACTGACATTAATCTTGATGCAGGCTTCCCGATTGTTCAGCCCTTTGCAGCTCAGAATGTGGAAGTGAACATTACCGCAGGAACTAAGGGCGGAGAAGCATTAGACTTAAGCACCTTCTACGTGAATGAAATCACTCAGGAACCTGCCGGCACATTCCCACCTGCATTGCCCAGGAAAGCACCTTTGTATTGGCAGTTTGGCTCTACTATGAATACCTTCGAGGCAGATATTAGGCTTCAGGCAGCTCTTGCCAAAGCCAGTGCCGATTGGATTGTAGTTACTCGGATTATTGGCACTGACCAGTGGTACACAGTCCCTGAGTTTGTTGCTTTGGGCATTGATACCCGGGATTTGGCAATGCAATTTGTCCCCTGGAATGGTAGCTATTGGGAAGTTACAGATGTACAAAGAGCTTTGGAATTTTCTCTTGCCGCTCCTGATGTTCCATTGCCTGTTACGCTATCCTCTTTTACTGCCAGCGTAAATGCTCAGAATTTAATAGCTTTGGCATGGAGCACTGCTTCTGAGACCTCTCTGCGGGGCTTCAAAGTATATTTCAACACCAGCAACACAGATTACAACTCAATCTGCCTTACACCAGATGCAATTAGCCCTCAAAACAGCAGCTCCGGAGCAAGTTACAGCTTCGTAGCGAGTGAATTGAGCCAACCGGGTGTATACTTCTTCTGGTTGGAAGCACTAAGCAATGACGGTAGCAGTGAGTTCTTCGGACCCATAAGCAAAACACTAAGCACCACCGAAACACCTACATTACCCTTACGGAACCTGCTAAGCGATGCTTATCCAAATCCCTTCCGTACCGGTAGCACATCCCGCTTTGAAGTGGAACTCAAGGCTGGTGAAAAAGGTGAAATCGCTATCTACAATGTTGTTGGACAAGTAGTGAAAAGCATCAGTGTTTCAGAAGGATACCACACATTGAACTGGGATGGCAAAGATAGCAAAGGCAATAACTGTGCAAGTGGGATATACTTCTACAAACTAAGCACACCCTCTCTCACCCAAACCAAGAAACTTGTAATTGTAAGGTAAACCCACCTACATTACGATAATATATGTAAAGGGCGCAGGATTCTTCCTGTGCCCTTTTTGCTTTCTGCACGCAAATACTCAGCTATTACTGAACTACTGAAAAAATGCAATATGAACACGTATCATTTAGCTTGCCCGTAGCATGCACCACAGTTAGTATATAATAAACACTAATATTTTAGGGAGTTTGGGATGCAAGGCACAAAGTTGCCCACTTACTTGTTACCGGTTTTAGGACTGATACTTCTTGCCTTAGGAGCCTGCAGAGTTGACATTGATCACGAGATCTGGATTTCGGCAGACGAATCCGGTAGAGCCAGGATTAGTACGTCCATCGTTCTCCCTGTTGTGGATGATCAGATGGATATTGAGGAAAGCCTGGGCAAAGATAATGCTCTGGATGAATTGGCAGCCAGAGTACGTGCCACAGAGGGTGCTGAGCTTACCAAACTTGATAAAGAAAGCAGCAGCATAAACGACGAGGTTACCATTCTTTACTACATGGAGTTCACGTTTAACAACTTGCAAACTCTTCAGAAAATTATCTGTCTTGAACCCGATAAAGGGATAAGCCATGTAAAGAAAGGAAAAGAACGAACTTTAAGTATAGACCCCCACCAGTTCTCTCTGCAATCCGCTGATGAGTATCAAGAGTATCTTAGCTTCTTCGATATGAATATGTCGCTTAAGCTGCACCTACCGTATAAAACTAAGGAAGTTATCCCTGAGTATTCTGGTTCCAAAAAGCAGAAAAGCCTTGAATGGGAATTCATCCTTGATGAAGATTGGTATGCAGATGAGCAACATGTAATTACAATTAAGTACTAAAAAACAACTACGCATAGACAATAGAAACAGAAATTGGGAGACATGCTTTGAAGTTATCAATATGGTCATGGAATGTTAATGGCTTACGTGCAGTTATCAATAAGGGCTTTGTAGATGTGATAAGCAGGGAAAAACCTGATATCCTGGGTATTCAGGAAACCAAACTGCAGGAGCACCAAATCCCCGCCGAAATTAACGAACTACCGGAATACCTGAAGTATTGGTCACATGCTGAACGGAAAGGTTACTCGGGCACAGGCTTATTCAGTAAAGTACTGCCAGAAAGCTTCAGTAGCGAATTGGGGATTGCAGAATTAGATTGCGAAGGTAGAATAAACATCGCTGAGTACAAGAGCTTTATCCTGTTTAACATATACTTTCCCAATGGACAAAAAGACGATAATCGGCTGGCTTATAAGCTAAGATTTTATGATCGCTGCCTGGAAGTGATGGAAGAAAAGCGAAAGACCGGAAAGATAGTACTGGTGGCAGGCGACTATAACACCGCACACAAACCGATAGACCTTGCTAATCCAAAAGAAAACGAGAAATACAGCGGTTTTCTACCTATTGAAAGAGCTTGGCTGGATAAGCTAATAGACCAAGGTTGGGTGGACACATTCAGAGCCTTTGATACATCACCTCATCAGTATTCATGGTGGAGCTACAGGGCTTTGGCACGCCCCCGAAACATAGGGTGGAGAATAGATTACTTCTGGGTGAACAAGGAAGCGATGGATTATATCAGCGGTGCCGGGATAAGACAAGATGTAGAGGGATCGGATCACTGCCCGGTGTGGGTGGAACTTACTTTACCTTGAGTTTTACTCCGTCTTTGTAAAATCCCCCGCCGAAACCAAAAGAAAGCTCATACAAGCCCTTACCGGCAAGGAAATCAAGTTCCAGGCGAAAATGCGCGGGGTCTATCCAGGTAATTTGCACCGGCATGCTACCTACTGTGAAGGAGTTCTTGGACACCTGATACCTTAGTTTAGGATTGGGAAAGCTGAGAGAGATATTCAACTTATCCGGGCTGATGGGAGATAGGTACTCAAAATCCAGGCTTAAGCCTTTCTTGCGCTTAATTTTCTTGGGTATGGGCGTGCTGAGCTTAACAAGCGGAGTGGCAAAATTCTGGGTAGCAAGCAAAAAGCCTTCATGGATTACTACCCCAACTCCAAGGTGAGTGTACCCTTCATTCAGTATGTTCTTCCTGTGTTCGGAGGAATTCATCCAGCCTGTAACAATCTCCTGGGGAGTGTAGATGCCATCGGTATTATAGAAACGGGCAAGGTTTTCCCCAATTGATGATACTATCAGTTCCGGGTAGTGCAGCCGCTTTCTGTCGTTCACATAATTGCCAAGCTGGTCTTTATGATCGAAGAATCCGAAGCCAAGCATGTTTCGGCTGTGCTGTCTTGACAAATCTGCCAATCCATCATCATAAACCAAGGGAGCCATGTTGTTTTTAGCCCTTTCTGCGTTGGTTATCCGCCAAATAAGGTGCTCAAATTCCGTTATGGTAATCTGCACCGCAGACAGAGCAGTTACTGATATTAGTAAGATCAACAGGAGAAGGCGTTTAATGCTCATACTTTACACTCTAAAACTTGTATTGCAGGGTCAGCTTATCCTCTTCAAACAGTAGATGTAGCTTTTGCTTTTGCGCATCGAAATCCGATAAGTGTGCATCCACATAAGCATCCAAAACCGAAAGAACAGCGGTTATGCCCATCCACCAAAAGTCACTGGTGCGTAGTTCCTGGTATTCTTCTTGCTTGGTTTGGTAAAACTGCTTGTAGAATATATCATTGGTGTTCTTGCTCTTCCGGCGGTATTCATCCACCTTGTTATCATGAACAATAGCGGAAGCAATCAGATAGCTTTGCACTCCCACCACCACACCTGCTTTTACATAGGCGTGATTATATATCTGTCCCCCGGCAGGGATCAGAGCGGAATAGATCGCTGCCCGGGTAGGGCTTTTGGGTTTTTGGGCTGATAACAGCAAGCAAAAACCAAGGATGATCAGGATTAACAGTATTGATTTCTTCAAGCTATAACCTCAATCTTCATTTACGTACAGATGCTCTACAACTGTGGTTCTTGTCAATGAAAAAGGCATTACTGTTCCACTTTGGCAAGATAATTGTCGCATGGCTGTTGTAATGTGGCACATAGTTAATACAAGATAAGCTCTTCTTGCCTGGTATATTGGTGTTGGTAGAGCTTCTTAAGCAGTGCGTTTTCAGGTTTCATCAAATGCGGATCATCATTCACAATGGCAAAAGCATCCTGTCTGGCGAGGTTCAGAATATCCTGATCCCTCATCAGATTAGCAAAGCGAAACATAGGCATGCCGGATTGCTCCAAACCGAATAGCTCTCCCGGTCCTCTCAGTTCAAGGTCTTTTTCCGCTATTACAAAGCCGTCCATGGTTTTAGTCATCGTGGCAAGCCTCTCTCTTGCTATCTTCCCCACCGGCTGATGCTCTATCAGGTAACAATAGGATTGCGCAGAGCCACGCCCTACGCGTCCCCTCAACTGGTGCATTTGCGCCAGTCCAAAGCGTTCCGCATGTTCTACAATCATCACACTGGCATTGGGAACATCCACTCCCACTTCAATCACCGTGGTAGAAACAAGTATCTTCGTCTCTCCGGCTTTGAACTTATTCATTATCTCGTCTTTTTCTGTTGCCTTCATTCTACCGTGCAACAATGCCGAGCTAAACTGGGGGAATGCCTTCCGGGAAATATGCTCAAACAGCTTGGTGGCATCCAGCAGGGATAGCTTTTCGGATTCTTCCACCAGCGGGCATACGATATACACTTGCCTTCCTGCTTCAAGCTCCTTTTGCACCTGGGCATAAACAAGCTCTATCTTTGCTGAGGAGCGCACCAGGGTTTGCACCGGCTTTCTTGAGGGTGGCAATTCGTTTATAATGCTAACTTCCAAATCTCCATACACTGTCATAGCCAAAGACCGTGGAATTGGTGTAGCGGACAGATATAGCAGATCAGGGCACAATGCCATCCGCGCCAGCCTTGCCCGCTGCTCCACTCCGAAACGATGCTGTTCATCCACACACACAAACCCCAGACGTGCAAAGCTGATATCCTTTTGCAGCAAGGCATGCGTACCAATCACTATTTGTGCTTTGCCGCCGGTAATATCGTCCTTAGTCTGGCTCTTGCCTTTGTAATTTCCACCTTTTAAGATGCACACGGATATTTCCAAGCCTTTTAGCATCGAAGTAATCGTATTATAGTGCTGATCTGCAAGTATTTCCGTGGGTGCCATCAATGCAGCCTGATACCCGTTTTCCACCGCTAAGAGCATGGCAAACAGCGTAACCACTGTCTTACCGCTGCCCACATCACCTTGCAGCAATCTGCTCATCTGCTTGGCAGAGCACATATCATCGAATAATTCGCGTAACACGGCTTTCTGAGCTCCCGTCAGCGTAAAGGGAAGCTGTTTATATAGCTTGGTGGTAAGCTCTTTTTTGTTTTCGAATGTAATGCCATTTGCTTTTGCCCCGTGTAACACTTTGTGCCGTGCCCACATCATCTGAGTATAGAAAAGCTCTTCGTAGGCAAAGCGGCGTTTTAGCTGGGCTGCTTCCTCCGGCTTTTGGCTGAAATGCATCTTCTGCAGGGCAATCTTGCGTTCCGGGAAGCCGTATTTATCTATAATCGCTTCAGGCAGGTTTTCTTCCAGATGTTTGGCATACAATGCAAAGGCATTATACACCATGCGTCGCATCAGTTTTTGGGTAAAGCCGGCGGTTAGTGGGTAAACTGGAAGAACTTCGCGCTCTTTCCAGAAATCCCCATCACTTCCATCTTCTTCCTCTATCAATTCGAACTCCGGATGAAGCATCTGATATTGACCATTGAACTCCGACACCGCTCCGCTAAGCCACAGCAGCCTTCCCGGCTTGAACAGCACTTCGTAGGCGTGAGGATAGGAAAACCAGGAGCAAACTAATGCTACTTTGCCGTCGCTAACACCCACATTCAGGATAGATTTCCCTTTGGCTGAGCTACGCACATCCACCCAGGAGATCATGGCTGTAAAAGCCAGTATGTCCCCTACCTGAACATCAAAGAGGCTGGGATTTAGCTTTCTGTTAATATAAGCACGCGGGAAGTACTCCATCAGATCCAGCATCGTGCTAATCCCCATTTTTTGCAGAAGACGGGCGCGGTTCTCCCCCACTCCCTTCAGGAATTTTATGCTTTGCTCCAAAGCGTTTGTATGGTCTCTTTTGTTTTCTGCCATGAGTGCCAGATTGGTAGCTTTAAGTTTTTTGTCAATCTCGCCATTCTCTAAATCTCTCCCACAACAGATTACTATGCTAACTGAGGTCTGCCAACTTGTTTTGTGCGGCACATTTCCCCCAAACCTGTTGAGTAGATTTTGTTACTAAACACTGGTCTGTGAGGCAAATGGAGGCGTAACCACTCCTATTATGTTATACTTGCGCTGTAGTAAACATTTGCCCCTCTGTTAGAGAGGAAGTTATCCTAAATTTTCCCTTGACGAACATCCATATTGTGGATAAAATGTCCCTATATGAGTTAACGTTATGGGCTAAACCCTTGTGTTTTTGTATTTTTTACATATCCAAACAAAGGAAATTCTATATCAGGAGATATGACGATGAAAATGTGGAAACATTTAACCCTTGCGCTTGTCGCATTTAGCATGATGAGCTGTGCTAATGCCAAAGTACCGATTATGGATGCAACATCCCCAAATCCGGTAGTTCAGGTAGTTAAAAACGTCCGCGAAGCTGTAGTTCAGATTCGCGTGGAAAGCAAAGTTATGGTACAAAACAACCGTAATCCTTTCTTTGATGATGATTTCTTCCGCCAGTTCTTTCCCCAACAACCCAATCAGCAATCGCGCCCAGTGGTTTCTATGGGTAGTGGGTTCATCTACGAATACATAGAATCCACCAGAGAAGCATACATCATGACGAATAACCATGTTGTGGATAAAGGCAGAGACGGCACAATAACCGTTACCCTCGCCGATAAAGTTACCTACACCGGCACGGTAGTGGGTTTAGATCCCAATACCGATATTGCTGTAATCAAGATAGTAATGAAAGAAGGCGAAAAAGCTACAGTTACTCCGCTGGGCGACTCCGATAAACTGGAGATCGGTGAGTGGGCAATCGCGATTGGCAATCCTTTCAGTGAAGGTTTAGACCGCACTGTTACTCTTGGTGTTATATCAGCCACAAGCCGTGCAAACCTGAATCTGGGTGCCAATTCTCCCATATATCAGGACTACATCCAGACCGATGCAGCCATAAACAGCGGCAACAGTGGCGGACCACTGCTAAATATCCGTGGTGAAGTGATTGGTATAAACTCCGCTCTCGCCAGTAACAACGGAGGCAATGTCGGTATCGGCTTTGCCATCCCTATCAATCTTGCCAAGCGGGTTGTGGATGATCTGGTAGCCAGTGGAAAAGTTAACCGTGCATATATTGGTATCCTTCCCCAGGAAATTACCCCGGACATCATGGAATCTTTCCAGCTTAGCGAAGTCTCCGGTGTGCTTGTTTCCAAGGTAGAGAAGGATTCCCCGGCAGAAAAAGCCGGTATCCAAATTGGAGACATCATCCTCGAGATAGATGGCGTTAAAGTACCCAGCGTATCCAAATTCAGAATCGCCGTAGCCACAGCTAAAATCGGTAAAGAAATCCCCTTCCAAATCTTCCGTAATAACAAGCAGATAACCGTTAAGATGGAGCTGGAAGCATTCCCCGATGATACAGTAGCATCCACAGCGGATAACAAAGGCGGTGTTGCCACAGGCATAAGTGTGGAAGCTATAGATAGTGCCATCGCCAAACGCCTTGGAGTTATCGGAGAAAAGGGAGTAGTGGTTAGCAATGTAGAGCCAAATTCCCCCGCAGCAAAATCCGGCTTGCGCGTTGGCTATCTTATCTTTAGCCTGGATGGCACAGAAGTGAACAGCCCCAAAGAATTCAGCACCGTACTGGAAAAAGCCAAAGCTAACATGGAAAAGGAAAACCGTAAAACCATACGTCTATACGTACAGGATACCAATAAACAACCTTCCTTCCTTATCCTGCGTTTCGACTAATTAGCTCAACCATATAGACTTAAGGGTGAAAGACATCGTGTTCTTTCACCCTTTTCGTTTAATTGTTAAATCACGTAAGCTACCTTGCAGATGCCTGTAGGATTATACTTTTTCTGCTTTGTGCCTGCATGAATTACTTATGCAATACGGATGAAATACGGATGCGATCCGTAGTTCATGCGTAATGCTAAGGCAATTCAAGGAAGGAACGAGATTGGATCAGAAGGTTGATCTGCCACTCCGCGTCATGATCAGCTCTGCCATGATGCTCACAGCCACCTCGTAAGGTGTTTGTGAGCCGATAGGAATCCCGATTGGTGCATGACATTTGCTAAGCTCTGCCTCGGTAAAGCCTTTATCCTTCAGCTTCGCAAAGGTTTGGGCAACTTTAGTTTTGCTGCCAATCATGCCCAGATAAGCACTGCTTTGCCTGAGGCACTGCTCCAACACTTCTTTATCGTGCAGGTGTCCGTGCGTCATAATAACCACGTAAGTAGATGGGCTAAAGCCAATTACCTCTGTAAGATCGGTGTAATCGTGCAGTATGCTGTTGTGAGAGAAGGTGGTGAGATCTGCTTGGATAATCTCATCGCGGTTATCGATCAAGCTTACATGAAAACCACTTAGCTTGGCAAGCTGACCCAGTGCTCTACCGCAATGCCCTGCGCCGATTATATACAATCTCTGCGAAAGATGCAGAGCTTCGATAAAGACGCTTACTTTCCCACCACAGATCATAGAAGTGCTAAAATCCGCCGCAGAACCATCGGGAGCTAAATCAAAGCTATATATCTTGGCACCGTTAGGCTGGCTTTCACGGATAAAGCTGATCACCATATGCTCCATTTCTCCGCCGCCCAGGTTACCGAACACCGCTTCAGTCAAAGGCACGGCAAGCTTCATGCCACTTTTGGCAGGAGTGGAACCGTCACTTTCCACCACGCTGGCTTGCCAGATACTTGTGTGATTTGTTAGCATTGCGCTTAACTTGCTGTAATACTCGTTGTTATCCATTATAAGCTCCAAAGATTATCTGATACAAGGCTGCGGTTGTAGCCACGCCCACATTAAGAGAGTTCTTCCAGCCAAGCTGCGGAAGAGTGATAAAAGCGTCACAAAGCTCCAGGGTTTCCGGCTCTATCCCCAGGCTTTCGTTACCAATCACCAGAGCCATGGGAAAGCGATATGCAGTTTTGAACACGGAAACTGCTTCGTTAACCGTCTCCAGGGCATAGATATGCATGTTCTTTGCTTTGCAATAGGAAATAGCATCTTTGGTGTCAGTAAAATGCTGCCAGGATACCAGACTCTGTGTTCCCATCGCCGTCTTAGGCATGTTTGGGTGCGATGGAGCAGGACTGATGCCACAAAGCAATATCTCAGAAATCCCCAGGCATTCTGCACTGCGGAATAGCGAGCCGATATTGAATACAGAGCGCAGGTTGTCGCATATTATAGTTATCTGAGCAGCCTTGTGCCTTACCTCAGGATCGGCATGTACGCTGCCATCGCCGGTGCGGATGCTAAGCTGGCTATCCTTCCGCAGAGCTTCTTCATGATAGTGATATAACTTGTTCAGCACCTGATGTGCGCTTAGCTGCGGATGCAACCCGTCTGTGAATAGTGTTAGCTTAGCCGGCATTGCTTCTTGCAGGAGCTTGCATCGTTCCAATATGTGGGAAATCAGCCTTTGCCTTTCCAGATCGTTGTTTAGTGCCTGCTCCAGAGCATGGATTAGCTTATCAAGCGCATGACATTGCTGCTCAAAACTGAATGAGGAAAACTTCTCTTCGCTGTAATGCTCAAGGCTTTTCATAAGCCATGTGCTTGGATTAGTGAGGCTGCCGTCAGCAGATCCTCACACACGAAATTTGGCTTTAACAGCCCGCTTTCCAGGTTGCCAATCATTTCCTTGTGCCCGTTACCGCTTAAAAGCAGTATAGTCTTTAGTCCTGCGTTCTTGCCAAACTCTATATCTGTGGCTCTATCCCCAATCATCCACGAAGCACTTACATCAAAACCAAATTCACTCAAAGCCCGTTTGAACATGCCTGTTCCCGGTTTGCGGTCTTCATGCTGAATGTTGTAAGGCTCTACAATACCATCCTTGAAATAGGGGGAATAATATACGCCATCAAGCTCCACCCCTTCTGCCGATATTAAGCTTCTCATGCGGGCTAACACTGATTCCAGGGCTTCCACTTTAAAATAGCCGCGTGCAACTCCGGATTGATTGGTAACCACAAACAGTAAGAAACCAAGCTGCTTAAGGATGCGCAACGCTGCACCGGTGTAAGGGTATAGGTGATACAAGTCAGGATTGCTGATGTACCCAAATTCATCGGGGCTTAGCACGCCATCCCTATCCAGAAAGATAGCGCGTTTAATACTTTTTACTCTCACGGGTTTGGAACCTCAAGGCATCGGGTAATAGTAGGTTAAACAAAGTTATCCGATAATCCCAGTATTCATTGCGCCGGTTGACAGATATATCCATCTTCCAGCAATGTAGCATACGGCTTAGTTGAAAGCCCTGGGAGATCATTTCTTTACTTTTTAGGTTGTAGTAGTTACTGTAGCTAAGACTCCAGTTATCAGTAAGCTTACAGCTTAGCCCCAAACGGAGGTTACTGCTTTGAGAGCGGAAGATATCCTTGGGAGCATACAGGTTGTGGGTTACTGAGATACTCCATTTGTTATCTTTAGCTTCGTCCTCCACAAACTGATCTATTTCACTAAGGGAATCGGCAATACCAAAGCTGTCGAACATGATGTTCTTGGGCTGGGGAAAATAGTTATAATAGGGGGCTGATCCTCCCAATGAGATGCTTTGAGAGAAATACTGGTTAGTTAGATTCAGCTCATCCCAGTGCACCAGATATGGGTTCTGCTGCAAGCTAAACTGTGAAGAATAGCCAAGGACAATATCCCCCAGCTTAAACTTGTCAGGGTTCAGGTTCAGGCTACCCAGAGAAATGTTTCCAGGACGGAAATTCATACTGTGCGAGATGCTGCTAAAGCGTTTCTCGCTTTTGTACAGGTTGGCAGAGCCACGGGAGCTGAGGGTAAACACGTCGTTAAGCTTCTTCTCGTTACCGCCCTGCATGTACTTTAGCTGCCATTTCTGCTCCAGCCCATAGCTGAAACTGGCTGCTTTCTCCGAACTGCGCACCCCAATGCCGCCAAAGCTGTAAAGGTCTTCATTCTGCCGGGAATCCGGTGAATAACGTACGCTAAAGGAAGGGCTTAAGATATGGCGTATAGAACGGATGGGGATATTTGTGAAGTTACGCACACCATAGATATTGAAATTGCTGCCGATGTAAGCGGAGTAATCTCCTCCCCGCACCAGTTTGTTATTCTTCTTATCTCTGTCCATCCAGCTTTCCTGGAAATCCATCCCCTGGCGCATACTTAGCCAGCCTCTGTATTTCCAATTGTAAGATAGACCCAGGCTGTGTTTTAGTCCCATATGATGCTCATTCAAATATGTGTTGCCACTGGGGTCGTTGGGGTCTCTGCTGTTGTCCCATACCACGTCCGCAAAGCTGTAGCCGGGATCACGCAGTTCGCCTGTGTGATCAAAGCGCAGGCTGTAATTGTAGCTAAGATTGCTAAACCAGGAATCAGATGAAGCCGAAAACAGTTCCGCCACCGGACGTGAAGGGAAGTTAAACGAAGCACTTGGCAAACTTACAGAAGCACGGTCATTAATGATATCCTGAGTGTAAACGCTGCCGATATTCAGATACGAGGAACCAAGGGGTTTACGGTATGAAACACTGGAAGTTAGCCGTTGGGCAAGGCTCTGGTTGATATCGTCGCTGCCTTCCCAAATGCGTTTGTTGCTGATAAAATCCAGGTTCACATCCAGTGAGGTTTTATTTGCCAAATCGTGGTGATGATTACCCTGCAAAGACCAATCGTTGGTGCTTGCCCCCTGGCTTAAGTTATTCTGATATGTAGCGTTTATGCCACCATTATAGTAATAGCGCTTCTTATAGCTACTGTTGAAGCTGGCTTTCCATCCGGTCTTTTCGCGCAGTTCCATACTTAGGATCAGGTCGGCAAAGTCTTGGTAAGGATAATACCAGGCAATATTGCGTAAGTATTTACCATCTGTGCTGTTATATCCCGGCTCCGGGATCAGGAATCCGGCGTATCTGCCCCGCTGAATTGGCATGCTGATAAATGGGAAATAGAACACCGGAAAGTGGTTTACATAGGTTATCACGGGCTTTCCGACAACCTTGTCTCCCCTGTAAATACGTAACTTTTTTGCCCAGAAATAATATGACGGCTCTGCATAATCGCAGGAAGTAAATCTGCCATTGTCTATATCATAAATATCATTGGCTATTTTCCGAATCTCGCTCCCGTTATAATAACCCTTCTCCATCATGCTGTTGCCACCATCCAGGATACCGGTTTGCGTATTCACGTCATAGCGGACATTGCTTCCAATAAGAAGCTGTTCCCCATCTCGCATGCGGGTGTAGCCATAGCTGAAAGCCCGCTCGTGCTTCAGGTCTATCAGCAGCGAATCGGCAATAATTTCCGCCTGTTGATAGTTTATCTTGGGTTTGCCATAGAGGCGGATTTGCTCCAGATCATACTGGTAAGATATGCTGTCCGCTGTGTAGAACAGTGAATCCATAGCAGGTTTTTCTATCTTCAGGCTGTCCGGGATAGCCGGAAACAAAGAATCGGGCATGGCAGTGCCTGGCGCAGAAGTTTGCGCATACATATGCATCAGTGCCATAAACAGGCATAAGACTATCAGGTACTTCAGTTTATCCATTTCTCCACTTAACGTGGCATATAAATTTGGTGGCAGCAATGTGTCAAGCAGGATTCAACTCACCTGCTTGCCGAAGATAATCAGACCGAGAGCTGACCATGATCTCACCGAGATTTATCATGGTCGGCTCATGGTCAGTCCTTTTACGGATCTTATGCGGCAAGCAAGGATGCATAAAGCGATATCCAATGTTTCGACCACATTTCAATCCCTTAGAATATTCTTTGTGAAGCAGCCAAAATGATGTAGTTTATTATAGGCACAGAAAACTTTCAATAACTAAATACCTGATGCCGGAAATTGATGGATGGAAGGAAGATATAATGAGCATGAAGACAAACAAAACCAAGCTTGTCTGCACGATTGGTCCCGCCTCCGAAACACCGGAGATGATGTACCAAATGATTGTTGCGGGATTGGACATAGCAAGGCTGAATTACTCTCACGGAGATTTTGCTTACCACGCCAAATCGATAACAAACCTGCGCAATGCAGCCAAGAAGGCAGGTAGAAGTATAACTATTCTTGCTGATCTTCCCGGTCCTAAAATCCGGCTGGGAAAGCTGAAAGAAGAATCTTATACCCTGGAAGTGGATGATATTATCACGCTTTCTTCCCGGCAATTCATCGGCGATAAAACCCGCGTTTCTGTTACTCTGCCAAGCTTACCGCAAGCAGTACACCCGGATGATGTGATGTTTCTGAATGATGGCTTGATTCAACTAATAGTTCTGCAAACTGATAAAACTGAAATACAGTGCAGAGTTCTTGTTGGCGGTGAAATCCGCTCTAACAAAGGCATGAACTTGCCAAGCATTAATCTGGGAATTTGCGCCTTCACCAAGAGGGATCACGAATGCCTGAAATCCGCCCTGGAAAATGGTGTGGATGCTATCAGCCAATCCTTTGTGGATGAAGCCGCAGATGTAGTCGCTGTTCGCAAGGCAGCCGCAGAGCTGGGGTATAAACCGTTTATCGTGGCGAAAATAGAACGGGCTGATGCTTTAGTGAAGCTGGATGAAATCCTGAATGAAGCTGATGGAATAATGATTGCACGAGGTGATTTGGGAGTGGAAATACCCATAGAAGAATTGGCTATCGTGCAAAAACGGCTGATCGCAAGAGCGAATCTCTTTGGGAAACCTGTTATCACAGCAACTCAAATGCTGGAGTCTATGGTGGATAATCCACGTCCCACCCGTGCCGAAGCTACTGATGTAGCAAATGCTGTGTTGGATGGAACAGATTGCATTATGCTGTCCGAGGAATCCGCTATAGGTAATTATCCTCTGGAAGCCGTGAAAATGCTGGTTAAGATTGCTGCGGCGACAGAACCGCACATTGGCACGATAAATAATAACAAACGGGTATCAGACTTTTACCGTCCCGATGCTGCACATATTACAGATGTAGTTTCGCATAATGTTTATCAGACTGTTACTCATCTGATGCCGGCAATACTACTGGCACACACAGTCTCGGGGCACACCGCCAGAATGATCTCACGTTTCAAATTACCTGTGTGGGTAACGGCAGTATCAATGGACTACCAAACCTGCCAGAATCTGCAATTCTCTTGGGGAGTGAAGGCAGTGTGTTTAGAGGGCATGCCGCAGGATTGGAAGGCATTTATCCGGGGTAAATTGCAATTTGACGACACAAACAAATATGCCGTAATCGTGGAAGTTCCTTCAACAAGCAATCCAAATGCTAATCACCGGCTGGAGATACTTGAACTATAACTATATCAATTAGCTTGGTTTAGCCCCAGTAGTGTATCAGTAAAAAAGTCCCGGCAACAAGGTTGATAAGCTGGATAACTAAGCCCAGCTTCCAATAGTCACTGAAACGGTATTTCCCCGGTACTTTAATCAACATATTGGCAGGATGTCCGATTGGAGTTAAAAAGGTAGAGCATGCGCCTAAAGCAACAGTCATCAGATACAAATCCTGGTTGCTCCCCGTGCTTTGTGCCAAGCCAATTGCAATGGGAGCCATGATGATGGCTGTTGTGGCATTGTTTATCAGATTCGTAAGCAGCATCGTGAACAGTAGCATGATACCTACCAGAATCCAGGGAGCAGAAGTCAATGCGAGTGATTCGAGAATATTACCGATGTATGAAGCAGCACCGGAATTGGTCATGGCTCTGCCAAATGGGATCAGGGCACCCAGCATTACGATTACAGACCAATCTACACCTTTGTAAACATCATCGTGAGGAATAACTCCTAAAAGTACCATAACCAGTGCTCCCAGCGGAAAAGCAATGTGAGTGGGAAGCAGCTTCAAAATAACCAGGGTAACGCTAATGGCAAGTATTGTGAGGTAAGCCGGAATTTTATTAGTGAAGTATTCCTCTTCCTTTTGTGGTGGCTCTTCAGCACTTTCTTCCGTGATATTGGAGGGCAAAAAACGCCAGCCTACGAAACTTAGGTATAATATGCCCGATATTGCTAAGGGTAGCCCTACTTTGAAGAAATCAAAAATACTAAAAGCAGTACCAAGATTCTCTGCCCGTATTGATGAGACGATAATATTTGGCGCAGCACCAACCAGGGTTAATGTGCCCCCCAGCAAAGTAGCAAAAGCCAGTGGCATCAGTATCAAAGAAGCCGGATGATTTCGTTGTCTTGCCATTTTCATAGATAAGGGCATAATAATACTAACATTATTCATAAATGCAGAAGCTATAGCCGTGAGGATAGTGAAGGGAAAGAGCAGAAAAACGGGAGATTCACCATACCAATTTAACCTGGAAGTTATCCAGTTCATTAGCCCGCAGTGTTGCATCCCCCTGCTGATAATCATTACTGCGACGACTGTAACTAATGCAGGATTAGAAAAACCGTAGAAAGCTGTCTGAATAGGTATTACCCCAGTTATGGAGATAATAAACAGACCTCCTAAAGCTACTAAGTCGTAACGTACTTTATCCCAGATAAAAAATACGATGAACGCTATAAGCGTAGCAATAACTATTATTTGATCCATGGCAACTCATCCCATTTCATTGATTATATTATGTTCTAATTCTTAGGTAATTACTCTGCTTTCAAGCAATGGAAAGCACAAATACATCGTTTACATTTACTGAGTATGGGAAGGCGGCAATTATAGCACCTATCGCGTTTAGTAAAGAGAAGGCATCATTGCGGAAGAGCGCACTCTCAGCATCTAACCCCATTGCCTTAGCGCGGGCAATTGTATCTCCATCTACAATTGCACCACCCACAGAGGACAAATTATCACTGCCATCAGTAGCATAGGTAATCAGGCTGATGTTTTTGTAACCGGAAATGCGTAAGGCAAAATCCAATGCAATTTGAGTACAACGTCCGCCTTTGCCGGTGCCTGTAACAGTCAATGGCGTTTCCCCTCCGAATATATGGATACCTCTGTTGTTAGCGTCTTTGGCAAAATCTGCCAGAGTTTGTGACCATATTTCGGCAGTAGTTGTAATAAAATCTGGGTGTACCGTTACAAGCATACCGATACTCTCAGCTAAAGTAACCATAAACGATTGGTTATCACCTACAATGTGATAAGTTATGTTTTGCTGCTTAGCCTTGTCCTCAGCTATGTAATAGTTAGAGGCAATTTCTGCGAACTCAGCAGGGAAAAAAGGGGCTGAGGCAATGACGGTAGGATTGTTTCCCTCCACATCGGACAATGCGTAACAGAACACCCGTTTACAGGCAATATACTTTAGAGCTTTGCCGCCCTTTACCCGGGAAAACTTGCTACGTTCAGCGTTCATATTAGCAATGCTCATGCCGCTGTTTAACAGGCGTTTATTAAGCTCTGCCAGATCATCAAGCGTGGTTCGCCCCTCAGGTAATTCAAACAGTGCACTCCCTCCACCTGAAAGCAGGATGATAATATCTTCTTCGGGTGGGAGGGAGGAAAGCCATCCAAGTATGGAACGGCTATAGAGGATGTTATTCGAATCCGGTACCGGGTGCCCCGCTTCAAAAGTGATTAGATCAGGCAGTTTTGTAGGTGCATTCCCATATTTGGTAAGCAAATATCCGTCGTACTCAACACCTCTGTTTATCAATATATCTGTAGCTGCCTGTGCCATGGAATAGGCACTCTTACCAATCGCCAAAAGATTAACATGGCTTGAATAGTTTACACTTGAAATCAGCTTGCACAGATATGGAAAAGCAGAATACTGCTTTAACGCTTCTTCAAGGGAAGAGAGAATGTTATCCACAATGTTACATTCTTTTAGTGTTTAATCTATGGGATATTTATATTATTACCCTTGTCATTCCACGGGTTTCATCAGAGACGTGTTCTGAACTCCCAGGATGAAATATGGATTGTTGGAGTTATAGCGTTTCATCATAACCCAATATGGCTTGTCCAGTATTAACAGCTTGGGCTTATAGGGATCTTGTCCTGGACCTGCGGAAGTAACCATACCAATCACAGCTTCGTTTTCTACGCGAGCACCCTTTTCGTCCATATCGAACTTCACAATCTCTTGCATAATGGAGATTACGTAGCCCTTTAGTGCAGGATTTAGTAAGCGTTGCCCTATCATTTCGTCATAGGAACGCTCGTAGTCCAAGTGCAGCATCGGTGCTTGAAACACATCCTTTTTGTTCATTGGTTTTCCTAAATAGGTTTCAGGATCAGTTTGCAGGGGAGCTTTCTCACGCAATAGTTTTACCAGCTCATCCGGCTTGTCCATAGGATATCCCTTCCCAAGGAAAATCTGATCTTGGTTATCCTTAAGCTTTATGCCTATCAAGAACTTATCATCATTTGTGTAGTCCAATATATACACATTTGCATAAGAATTTCCATTAGCGGCAAAGCCTTTCACTTTCTTAGTATCAAAGCTAATATCTTGCTTGGTGAAGGTATTTTGATATTCTATCTCCTTCAGAAAATAGGCATACGAAATGATATCCCTTTCGCCGAGGTTTATCTTCAGGTCAGCAATGCTTTTAGATGGGAACTTATCACGACACTCTTTATTGATGAGGTCTATAGTTTTCTTTCCGTATCCGCTTTTAATATAATAACTTGTGTCGTCCATATCTTGCTTGCCAAATACAGGCTCATTCAGTTTGTCCAGCGTACTCTGAACCATAGGATCGGAGGAATCAAGCTCTATTTTATCCTGAGTGAAGCTCTCTATCAGTTCACTCCATGCCATGTTCATAGCTCCACCCCAAACGTAGTTTTGCTCGTAAGTGCTTCCGGTGTAGTTATAGTTCGTATCACCTTGTTTGGGATTATCCATCTTTTTCTCAGTTACTTTGTTTTTACAACAAGCTGTAAACATAAGTGCCACAACTATTAGGGATAACAGCAAAGATTTATTCACGCTTCACCTCTCGAGTTTCTAAACTTTAGTGTCCAAGTTTGCGAAAAGCATTGGTTTGTGTCAACATAAATCTGTTTTATCGTAAAAACTGGGGGTGGGCTATCCTATTTTACCGAACTGCTTTTAAATAAAAACCTTTACAAAATCAAGCCTCTGGAAAACGTGGTCATTCTGAAATGTCGTTAGGAGATACTTATGTCAGACAAGGTGCATGATACCAGCAGCAAAGCTGCAATGAAAGAATTGAAAGAAGAATATCTTCGCATGCTCGAAGAATCCTTTCAAAACACTACTGAAATCAAAAAAGGCGATGTTGTCGAAGCCCCGATCGTTAGTATCAGCGAGCAATACCTGATTCTTAACCTCGGTGGGAAGTTCGATGCCTACGCTGAAATCGGCGATTATTCCGATGAAAAAGGCGTGTTGCATTTAGCCGTAGGTGATACCCTGAAAGGCTATGTAGTTGATCAGAACGATCAGGGCTATGTGGTTGGTAAAAGCCTCACTAAGCAATACGTGGACAAGCAATCCATTCTCGATGCTTTCGAGAAGAAGATACCCGTTCAGGGCAAGATTTATTCGCCCACTAAAGGCGGATTTAACGTTGATATCCTGGGTGCACGGGCATTTTGCCCCTTCTCACAGGTGTCTTTGCGTCCAACTGAAGACAGCAGTGTCTTCATAGGTAAAACTCTGGACTTTATCGTGATTGAGTGTTCGGAAAACTGTCGCCGGATTGTGGTTTCGCACCGTCAACTGGCAGAAGCACAGGAACAGGAAACTAAAGCTGCCGCCCTTGAACATCTGCATGTGGGCGACGTAGTTAAAGGCACAGTGATGCGTATGACCAGCTTTGGTGCATTTGTTGATATTGGTGGCATTGAAGGCTTAATGCACGTTTCCGAGATATCATGGCAACATGTGGTTAAGCCACAGGATGATTTGAAGATCGGACAAGAAATGGACGTCAAGATACTCGAGATAAAGGGCGACAAGATTGCTCTTTCTCTTAAAGCATTGCAAGAGAACCCCTTCACCGCAGCTCTTAGTGAGCTTCACGAAGGCGATACTATCAATTGCCGTATTCTCCGCTTGCACAATTTTGGTGCCTTTGCAGAGCTGAAACCAGGCGTGGAAGGGCTTATTCCCATTTCTGAAATGAGCCGTAGCCGAAACATCGCTCACCCCCGCGAAATTCTGAAAGAAGGCACATTCGTGCAAGTTCAGATATTGCGTATAGATCCCGATACCCGCAAGATATCCCTTTCCTTGAAAGCCTTACAGGAAGACCCCTGGGATAAGATAGACGAAATCATACAGCTTAACACCGGCTTTGAAGGCGTGGTGGAAAGCAGCACCAACTTCGGCTTGTTTGTGTCCATCGCCGATGGCGTAACAGGCTTGCTCCCCCGCTCCCGCATCCGTAAAACAGATGATTTTAAAGGTGGAGACAAAATTACTCTGATGGTTACTGCCTTAGACAAAGAAGCCCATCGTATCACATTGGATTACACTGATCGCGGTCCCGACGAAGTTATCGAAGCACGTCCCCGCTTTGAGGAAAACCAAGCACGTGAATCTCGAGGCGGCGGCAGTAGCGATAACTACCGTGGCGGAAACAGAGGCGACAGCAGTGGTCAGCGCCGTGACGGTGGCAGAGGCAGAGGAAAAAGCGATGAAGAATGGCGCAAGTATGCCAACCAAAAGGTTAGCCCCGTAGAAGATAATCCTTTCAAAGACTTATAAAAACACAGTAAATGCAGCAGAAACCAAATCAATTTATACGGCTGCGTCAGGAAAAGCTGGAGAAGATCAAAGCCTTAGGCATTGATCCTTACCCGGTAGAATCCTCACGCAGCCATCTCATTTCCGCCTTACTTATTGATAAAGACGGCTGGATTGCGCGTGAAGAACAAGTTACCATTGCCGGTCGCTTGGTTGCCATGCGCCGTCAGGGCAAGATCGGCTTTGGCAATATCGAGGACCTAAGCGCGCGTATTCAGATTTACGTAGCGCAGAACGAGCTTGGAGAAGAGAATTACGAGCTGTTCAAGCTTTGTGACCCGGGTGATTTTGTTCAGGCAGATGGAACTCTGTTTATTACTCAAGCAGGGGAATACTCTCTTAAAGTAAAAGCTATTACACTGTTAAGCAAGAACATCCGTCCCCTTCCCGCAGTGAAGGAACGCATTGAAGACGGCAAGACCATCCGTTACGATGAATTTGCCGACATTGAGCTTCGTTACCGTAAACGCTATCTGGATTTATTGCTAAATCCCAGTCACCGTAAAGTGTTTGAGCTCCGTTCCCACCTGATAACCGCCATTCGCAAGTTTATGGATGAGCGCGATTACCTTGAGGTGGAAACCCCAATCTTACAGCCATTATATGGCGGAGCTAATGCGCGCCCGTTTACCACTCATCATAACACTCTGGATGTGGATTTGTATCTGCGCATCGCTACCGAGTTATACCTCAAGAGGCTTATTGTAGGCGGATTTGAGCGCGTATATGAGATTGGCAAGAACTTCCGCAACGAAGGAATGGACAGAACACATAATCCTGAGTTTACTCTGATGGAGTTCTACGAAGCCTATTCCGACCTGAACGGGATGATGGATATAGCCGAGGCGTTGTTTAAGCACCTGGCGAAAGACATCATCGGAAAAGAGACTTTTACTTACCAGGGTCACGAGGTTAATCTCGGTGGCACCTGGCGCAGAGCTTCCATGCCTGCCTTAGTGACGGAATATACCGGACTGGATACGGATAAAGTTGATTTTGAGGAAGTGAAAGCTTTTTGTTTGGCAAAGCATCTGGAAATCCCAGCCGGAGCAGGCAAAGGCAAGCTGATAGCCGTGCTTTATGAGCACTTTGTGGAAGCCAAGCTGATCCAGCCTACTTTCGTATGTGATTTCCCCAAAGAGATCTCTCCCCTGGCAAAAGCCAAACCCGGTAATCCCATGTTGGCAGACCGCTTTGAGCTGATAATTGCCGGTAGTGAATTCTCCAATGCCTTCAGCGAGTTGAATGATCCCATGGATCAGCGTGCCCGCTTGGAAGCACAAGCTAAGTTGCGTGCCCTGGGTGACGATGAAGCGAATGTAGTGGATGAGGACTTCCTGGAAGCACTGGAATACGGCATGCCGCCTATGGGTGGACAAGGTATCGGTATAGACCGCTTGGTGATGCTGCTAACAGGTAATGATTCCATTAAGGAAGTGATTCTTTTTCCCCAGATGAAGGGAGTGTAACGCACACTATTCCTAATAACTTATAACATTGGAACCGGCTATGCTTAGTCGGTTCTTTTTTTTGCCCTTCTTGCTTGAATTACTTATGCATTACTTATGAAATGCGCATCTCATCCGTATTTCATAAGTAATGCATAAGTAATTCAAGTAAGGAAGAATGAGCAGGAATCGAATATACATGCTTTATAAATCATAATACAGAAAAAAAGTGTTGACTCCATATCGCCTGCAAAAAAGGGTGTACCCTTGGAGATAAATGCTAAGTATGAAGAGAATTATCGTTGCGATCGATGGACCCGCAGCTTCGGGAAAAAGCACCACTGCCAAACTTCTGGCAAAGAAGCTCGGATATATCTATCTGGATACAGGTGCGATGTATCGAGCTTGTGCCTATGCAGCGAAGAAGCAGGGTTTAGCCATTGAAGACAGGGCGGCGATTATTAACCTGATGAGTACGATAAATATCTCCGTGGGCTATTCTGATAACGGGAACCTATTATACTTAGATGGCGTAAATATCAGCGATGCTATCCGCACCCCGGAAATGTCTTCCTCCGCTTCCGCAATATCAGCTATACCTGAAGTTCGCCATAAGATGGTGGATTTACAACGTAAGCTTGGCTGCGATGGCGGTATTGTATTAGACGGCAGGGATATAGGCACCGTTGTTTTCCCATATGCAGAAGCTAAGTTCTTTATGATTGCCGATGTACAGGAAAGAGCTAAACGCCGCTTCATGGAGCTAAAGGAAAAAGGCATTGATACCCCTATAGAGCAGGTATTATCAGAACTTGAAGCCAGAGATTTAGCCGACAGCAGCCGTGCTATGGCTCCCCTGAAACCAGCTTCTGATGCATTCCTGATCGACACCAGCTTGCTTAGCATTGAAGAGCAGGTGGAAAAGCTGAACGAGATCGTGATGATGCGGCTTTCCCTGGAAAATAATGGCAAGTCTGATATGCAGATTCGCTTGGCAAAGCACTCCGGTTTTTGTTTTGGGGTTCGCCGTGCGATCCAGCTTGCCATGGAAGCAAAAAATGACGGGAAAGCTGTTTACAGCCTGGGAGAGTTAATTCATAATCCTCAGATCGTGAAAGAACTGGAAGCCAACGGTATAAAAGTAATAAATGAAGAGCAGAATATCCGGAATGCAACCGTGATTATCCGCTCACATGGCATAACCCGCCAAAGTTATGAGCGTTTACAAGCCAATAACAACGAGATTATTGATGCTACTTGCCCCTATGTGAAGCGTACTCATGAATTGATCCGCAGTATGGCGGCGGAAGGCTGCCCAGTGCTCATATTAGGCGATAAAACCCACCCAGAAGTAAGCGGCATGCTGTCCTACGGTAATGAACGCACCCTGGTGATCGCCCCCGGAGAACCAATCCCAACCCTTACAGGTAACAGGTTGTGCCTCATATCGCAAACTACCCAAAAGCTGAAGTCTCTTCAGGATTTGGCGTGTGAATTGCTTGCTAACTTATTGGAGCTAAAGATTTTTAATACCATTTGCCTGGCAACCTCACATAGGCAGAATGCCGCAGTGGAGCTTGCACGTGATAGCGATTTGATGATTGTTATCGGTGGTTATAACAGTTCCAATACCAGAGCTTTGGCTTCGCTTTGTGAAGAAATCTGCTTAACTTATCACATTGAAAGCGCAGAAGAGCTGGAAAGCGTGGATTTCTCTGCTTATATAAGAATTGGCATTACCGCCGGAGCTTCAACTCCGGAAGATATGATTATAAACGTATTTAACAGAATAAAAGAAAAAAGTGGGGGTTCGGGCACTGTAAAGTGCATCGAAGAAATCCCCTTGTTTAAGGAGGAATCATGTTAAACCATGATCAAAACACTGTCGAGCCTGAAGTTAAGGAAACGGAGCCAGTAGTGGAAACCGGTCTGGAGAGCGGAGCCGACGCGACGTCAAAATCAACAGTTGAAGGTGATGAAACTCCCGTTGAGCCTTCAATTGCCGCTACCGAACATGAAGTAGAAAGTATCGAGGAAACTCCTGTTTTAGAAACTGAAACAGTGATTCCAGAACCCGAAGAAACTCCCCCCGAGGAAGAACCCGTTATCACCGACGAACCTGCACCAGTAATTGAAGAACCAGTTGTTGCAGAGCCTGTAGTGATTCCCAAACCGGAAGCCCCCAAGAAAGAGCTTTCCCAGGATGAAAAAGAGCACGAAGCCATGCTGTCTATGTATGAAGAATCGTTCTCTAACTTCAAAAAGGGTGAGATTATCGAAGGGACGATCGTGGATATTTCCGACAAGGAAGTGCGTGTGGATATCGGCTTCAAATCCGAAGGCGTTATTCCCATTTCCGAATTTGCTTACAGCGGTGTGCCTGAACGCAATACCGTAGTGAAGGTATTTATCAACGAGATCGAGAATGGCGAAGGCAAGTTACTGCTATCCAAAAAGAAAGCAGATTACAACCTCAATATCGAACGTATCAAGAATACCTTTGCTGATGGCACAAACATTTCTGGTGTGATACGCCGTCGTGTGAAAGGTGGTATGATAGTGGATATTCTGGGAATCGAAGGCTTTTTACCCGGCTCACAGATGTCCCTTAAACCAATTCCGAATCTTGATCAATTCATCGGCAAGGAACTTGCTTTTAAGGTAGTTAACGTTGATGAAGAACATCGCAACATCATCCTCTCCCGTCGTCAAGTATTGGAAGAAGAAGCTGCGGTTAAACGCGCAGAGCTTCTTGAAAAGCTTGAGATAGATTCCGAATTAGACGGTGAAGTGAAGAATATAACTCAGTATGGTGCCTTTATAGACCTTGGCGGTATCGATGGATTACTCCATCTTACCGACATGAGTTGGGGTAAGATATCCCACCCTTCCGAAATGCTGCAAATTGGTGATAAAGTTAAGGTTAAGGTTATCAACTTCGATCCCGAAACCAATAAGATATCCCTCGGTTTGAAGCAACTTGTTCCTCATCCATGGGAAACCATCGAGTTAAAGAATCCCGAAGGCACCCGCATCACCGGTAAGGTGGTAAGCGTGAAGTCTTTTGGTGCCTTTGTGGAGATCGAACCCGGCGTGGAAGGTCTTGTTCACATCTCTGAAATGAGCTGGACTAAGAAGATAGCCGATGCCCGCAAGATACTTAAAGTTGGCGATACTATAAGTGCTATCGTCCTTGAACTGGATAAAGAAAACAAACGCATCTCCCTGGGTATGAAACAAATGGATGCCAATCCCTGGCTTACTATTGAAGATCGCTACCCCATGGGCACAGTCCTTACCCGCAAAGTTAAAAGCCTCACAGCTTTTGGTGCTTTTGTGGAGATCGAGGAAGGTATCGATGGTTTGGTGCATATTTCCGACATCAGCTGGACAAAGCGCATCTACCATCCCAGAGAAGTGTATCGCAAAAATCAGGATGTAGAAGCCATAATCCTATCCATAGACCGTGCACAGCACCGCATAGCACTGGGTGTGAAACAGCTTGTTCCCGATCCTTGGGAAAGCCTTAGCACTGTTTTACCTGTCAATACTGAAGTTAAGGGTAAGATTAGTAAGCTCATCCCCAAAGGCTTGTTGGTTGATGTTCCCATGGGTAATGACGTTGTGGAAGGATTTATTCCTATCTCTCATCTTGCGCTTCCAAAACTTGAGCATAGCGAAGATGCATTCCATGTGGGTGAAGAATTACCCTTAAAAGTAATCGAACTGGATATGGAAAACCGCCGCCTGATACTTTCCGTGAAGGCTTTCTTCTTCTCTCGCGATCCCAGATTGCAGGAAGAATACATCGCTATCCACGAGCAGTTCATGCGCGAAAAGGCAGCTAAGCAACAGAAAAAGAAACAAGAGAAAGAAGCCCGCGACAGACAGCTGGCAGAGAGCAAAGAAGAGAGTGACGCTGAAGCCGCTGCCGCAGCTGCTGCTGAATCTGAAGCTGCTGTTGAAGATACGGAACCTGCCACTGAAATGCCTGTAGTGGAAGAAACCCCGGTAATGGAAGAGATTCCAGTTGCTGAGGAAGCACCCGTAGTGGAGGAAACCCCGGTTGCGGAAGAGATTCCAGTTGCTGAGGAAGCACCCGTAGTGGAAGAAACCCCGGTTGCGGAAGAGATTCCCGCAGTTGAGGAGACTCCCGTTGTGGAAGAGATTCCCGCAGTTGAGGAGACTCCCGTAATACAGGTAGAAGAAGTACCCGCTCCTGAAGCTGAAGAAGCTGAAGAAGTAGAAATTGAAGAAATACCTGTACCTGAAGAAACAGAAGAACCAAAACCCGAATAATGATAAGACCCAGTAATACAGAAATGACGGCTCCCAAAAGCCGTCATTTCCTTTTATCTCCGGATTTTATCCTGCCGATGTTGATACTGACTATCGGAACAGTTATATTCCGCCTTACAAACCTCGATCTAACCCTCCAAAGCCGTTATTACGATCCCATTAGCGGATGGGCGTTTAACAGCTCTCCCCTTGCCTTGTTTATCTACCATTACAGCAATATCCCCGCCCTGATACTAAGCCTTGGTGCATTGGTGGGGTTCGTACTGTGTTATAGCAAGCCACGCTTTCTACCCCACCGTAAGATATTTATTTTCCTTGTGTTAGCGATGGTTGTGGGTCCCGGCATTCTGGTGAATAGCCTTTTAAAGGACAACTGGGGCAGACCGCGCCCAAGAGAGCTTGTGCAGTATGGTGGCGAACACGCATACGAAGCTCTGTTGACAGTTGATGCCACCAGTCCCGGCAAATCCTTTCCCTGTGGACATGCTACCATGGGATTCTACTTTTTTGCGCTGGCTTTTGTGCTCCGCAAACACAGAGCTAATCTTGCCAATCTTACTCTTGTTGCCGCCTTGGTTTGGGGTTTGATAATCGGCTGGATTCGCATGGGTCAGGGAGGGCACTTTGCCAGTGATGTCCTCTGGGCTGGAACACTGGTATATCTAAGTTCATTCCTGCTTTTCAGGGCATTAGCTTTGCACCGGAACCTGTTCTTTGTACCTTCTGATGAATCAATGCAGCGCAAGTTAAAGCCCTTGCAAAAGCTATTGTTAGCTCTTTTAGGACTATTGATAACTATTGGTGTGATGCTTGCCACTCCCTATTCTGCCAATCAGGAGTATAAGATTAGTAGCCAACTGGGAAATGGAACCAACCAAAGCCTGGAATTGAATTTTAGTAATGCGGTAGTGCGCATTAGCCTTAGAGATAGTTCCCTCCTCGATTACCGGGCGAACGGCTTTGGCTTTCCCGGAAGTAAGCTGAAAAGCATACATAGTTACAATAACAAAGGTTTTACTCTTACCCAACAACAGCAGGGCTTCTTTACAGAGCTTGTTTGTGAGGCAAACGTTTCTGTAGATACACTTAGAGTACTGCAAACTCACCTCAGCATCGGCAAGGGCGAACTGCTGTTTAGCCTGCCTGCGTTGTTTTCGGATACCCTGTATGTTTCCCCCCGTACAAAAGTTGTAAATAACAAGTCCAACTCCCCCACAATAATCATCCAAAGCAAACCAGTTGGCAGATACTGGCTGGATGTGCCTCTGTTAAAGCTATCTAAAACTCCATAGTATTAAATTTTTCTCTATCTCCGGCACGCGAGGCGTGTGCTGTTACGTATCCGTACACACCGCGTGTGCGCCAGAGACCACTCCGCATAGCCACTTTTTCCCTGATAAGACACTATAGGCTTTCTGCTTGCAGCGCATAACTTTCCCATAACCCTCCCGTATCGCGATACGGGAGGGTTATGGGAGGGTTACCCGAAGTTTACAGGTTTAGACAATGCAAGAAGACAGTAAGCTTCATCCTAAATGCTGTGCAAAATGCTTACTCCCCGGAGTACTTTTGTATCACAGAGCAAGCAGATTTACTTGCGAGATAAACCAATACCATTGAAAATATTTACAAACACCGATATCGGACAAACTGATTATCATAATTGCACTTAGCTCCCTTGCATGTAAAGACAGAAGAAGGAATGAGAAGCTGATATAAAAAACTTCTGGACAATATATCACATCTATTTCAAATGCTCCTAAATCAACTTGGGAGTTAAAATGAAAAAAGGACTGATCGCCTTACTCGTTGTAGTTCTGCTTGTTATTATGGCAGCAGGATGGTTTATAGGACGATACAACACAATTCAGAAAGAAAAAGTTAGCGTAGAAAACGCTTGGGCACAGGTTCAGAATGTATATCAAACTCGTTTCGATTTAGTGCCAAATCTTGTTCAAACCGTGCAGGGTGCAGCTAACTTCGAAAAATCAACTCTAACCCAGGTAACCGAAGCCCGTGCCAAAATGGGCGGCAGCGTGAACCTTCCTCCCGAAGCTTTAACCGATCCACAGGCTTTCCAAAACTTCCAGGCAAACCAGGCTGGACTTAGTAGTGCATTATCACGTTTGATGGTTGTGGTGGAACGCTATCCCGAACTAAAATCAAATCAAAACTTCTTGCAGTTTCAGGCGCAGTTAGAAGGGATAGAAAACCGCATCAGAACCGAAAGAATGCGTTATAACGATAGTGCCAAGCTTTTCAATCAGCTAATCGTTACCTTCCCAAACAACGTTATAGCCAACTTCATCAATGTGAAAGCTTTCCAATTCTTCCAAGCCGATACTGCTGCTCAAAATGCTCCCAAGGTAGAATTCGAATAAATGAAGACCCTCCTAATCTGTATTTTGATAGCCTTATCCGTTATGACTTTGGCTGCCATAATACTGGATAAACCTGTAGTTCAACGTAATTTATGTGTGGGATGTGGGGATTGCATAAGCCAATGCCCCACAGGAGCAATCAGCATCCATGGAGCAAAGGCAAGCATCGATCCGGAACTATGTATCGATTGCAAGATTTGCGTTCGAACCTGCACATATCGGGCTATAAAAACAGCAAGATGAAAGCTTCATACATCCTGATCATCATTACCCTGCTGATAATCTTATTAGGGTTTGCATGCAAACGCGCACCTTTAACAACAGGTGCAACTATGCTTTACTACGAAGTTGACCACAGCTCTTGCAATGGATGTGGAGAGTGTATCAGGGTTTGCCCTAATGATGCGATTTACTATAATACGCAGGGCAAAGCAGTTATAGACCAAACTAAATGCACAAAGTGTGCAATGTGTGTGGCGGTATGTCCAAACAGTGCTATCTATTAATCCTGTTGCTGCTTTGTGGCATTGGTCTTGCTGCTGAAATCCAGATTCAGAGCGGATTCTATACGGTCTCCGGTAACGAAAAAGCAACCTCACTAAACCAGACAAGACTGGATGCAAAGCTTAGCTTAGTGCCCAATTTGCATCTATTTGTTAATTCTAAACTTGAGGCTGCCGATAGAGAACTGGGTGAATTCCCGCAGAAGAAATGGATGCATAATTTCGTGGGACTGGAATACACGCGAAAACACTGGAACATAGGTGCCGGATACCGCAATTTGCTGTTCGGCAGCCCGGAACGACTACCGCTTTATCCAAGTTGGAACAATCAGATAGAGTTTGACCGCAAGGCTCAGCATCAAGCCCAGATGGACATTAGTGGAAACTTTGGCGGACTTTCTGTGGCAGCCTATGGAATAGGTAAGCATTTACAAACTACACCAACTGAATTCGTGTGGAATAATGACACTTTCGAAATGGATGCCACCGAGATGCCTGAACGAGGATTTGATGATCTTTATTACGGCATGCAGCTTTCTTACCAGGTGTACCCGTACCTTAGCATAAACGGCAGCACGGATGTTAAGCAAGCGAACTTTACTGCATCCGAAGTATATGACATGAATTCAACTACTTTGGGTGCCGATGTGGAGCTTCAACCGATACCATCCGGCAAATTTGCAGGCAGCTTCAGTTGGGTTAACCGCAATGGAGATAGCTTACCGGATTTCACGAGAAACATGTACCAAACCACTCTAAGGTATCAACAGAGCTTAGGCATGCAGGTAAACGGCTTTATCAGCCTGATAAACAATAGCTGCTCCGATGATAAGCTGAGCGAAGTATATTTACTATCCAACCAAATCCGCTGCCATCTTCAGTACCATTTCCCTTATGATGTTGCCCAGGCTTCCTTCTTTAGTGCAGGCATGAAACACAGCCTTGAAAGGGAGAAGACCGCCTTTTTTAGCGAGGGGCAATGGCTATTGCTGAATCATTTTTACGGAAACCTTAGCTACTTGCATCTTGGAAATGCTGTAAACAACTACCAGGCTAAGCTTAGCTATTTTGTAAGTCCTTTTTCTGAATGCTATGTTCAATATAGAATGTATGATTCGGACTTGTATATAAAACCCCTGAACTACCTCGGAATTGGTACCAGTATTCAATTGTAGAGCCTCTGTAAGCTATTGATCTTGCAGCTTGAATTGTATTATCTGGAGATTAGCTGCAAGCCACTATTCTTAATGCCAAGATAATTATAGTGGACACAGCCCATAATTTGTTTATATTATACAGAGAATAGTCAAGTTATTATAGTGAGGTGTCGATGCTAACAGGAATTAATGTATCTGCTTTAATGGCAGAGTATATCACCCCCGATCGGGTGAATTTGGTGATCCGTGTTGTTCTTATTCTGCTGCTGGGGATACCCTTGATCCGCCTGATCAGGAGAATTGTCCGAAAGCTGTTGACTGACCGCCTGTCTCCTCAGAGCGAACAACTCGTGGTTAGAGCTGTATATTATGTCTGTATCCTGATCCTGATGGTAAGCGTGTTAAACGAATTTGGGTTCAAATTGTCTGCCCTTCTTGGAGCGGCAGGCGTGTTTGGCTTAGCCATTGGTTTTGCATCTCAAACAAGTGTATCCAATATCATCAGCGGTATCTTTCTAATATCTGAAAAACCATTCGTGATCGGAGACGCGGTTCAGATCGGGACAACTATTGGGGTAATAGAAACCATTGATTTGCTTTCTATTAAGCTAAAGACCTTCGATGGCAGATATGTGCGTGTACCAAACGAAACTATGATTAAAACTGAAGTGATAAACATCACCCGCTATCCCATCCGCAGGGCTAATATCAGTATTTCCGTTTCTTACAAGGAAGACCTTACCAAGGTGCTTGCCGTACTTGCCGACATCGCATCCAAGGAACCCCTGGCGTTAAGTGACCCAGAGCCACTTCTGCATGTGGATAGCTTTGCAGATTCCGGGATAAATATAAATTATGGTGTGTGGACAAACAAAGAATCAGTTATGTTATTAAAAAACGCGTTAATGCTTAGCATTAAAGAACGCTTTGACCAAGAAAACATCGAGATACCTTATCCTCATGTGAAACTTATCACAGAGGGTGAAATTAACAGCTAAACCGCTATACATATAGAAAAAGGAAGTGAGACATGAACACGAAACCCAAAATTAAAGCCGTAATCTTCGATTTAGATGGCACCCTTATCGACAGTATTGGAGATATCGCCGATGCCATGAACCTTTCATTAAAAGAGTTAGGGTACCCGGAGCATTCAGTAGAAGACTACAAGGGTTTTGTAGGAAGTGGGTTGAACGAACTGGCAAAGCGGGTGTTACCGGCAAAGCACCAGGATGCCAAAACTATCGAGGCATTAGCCAAGAAATTCTGGGATCATTATGACATAATGTGGTATCTGCACACGAACATCTACCCCGGTGTGTTGTACCTTATCCAGTTGGCTGTAGCCAGAAAGTTGAAGCTGGCGATACTATCCAACAAGGCACATTACTTCACAAAGAAGATGATTCGTCATTTCTTCCGTGGAGCTATGATTCGCCACACCAAGAACCCCTTCGGCATTTATAGCGGAGAAGAACCCGGCACACCTTTGAAGCCAGACCCAACCTCTGCTTTGGAGCTTGCTGCACGTATGAAAGTAAAACCTGAATTCGTCGCTTTCGTGGGTGATTCCGAAGCGGACATGAAAACCGCCAAAAATGCAGGCATGATTGCCATAGGTGCTGCCTGGGGCTATCGTACCAAGAAAGAGCTGCTGGATGCCGGTGCGGATATGGTTTTCGACCATCCCACTCAAATTACAGCATATCTTGATGCCCAGCCCCTTTGTCCATGAAGAGTTACCGTAAAGAGCTACATTACAACACACAAAAAAGACGGGATTTCTTAAACATAACTCCCGAAGTGCGGTCTGCTCTTCGTGAAAGTGGTGTGAAAGAAGGCTTGTGCTTGGTGAATGCCATGCATATAACAGCTTCGGTGTTCATCAACGACGATGAGCGTGGCTTACATGCGGATTTCGAGCACTGGCTGGAACGGCTTGCTCCCGAGAAGCCCCATTCACAATACCGCCATAATGGTTATGAGGACAATGCAGATGCACACCTCAAACGCCAGGTTATGGGCAGGGAAGTGGTGATAGCAATCACTGATGGTGAGCTGGATTTCGGGCAATGGGAACAGATATTCTATGGTGAATTCGATGGTATGCGCGATAAGCGTGTGCTGGTGAAGATTATAGGCGAATAATTACCCTCATAAACAAAGAACGGCTTCTCAGAAAGCCGTTCTTTTTGTTTACCAATTACTCTGCTTCTTTACACGCAGACTTTAATCAAAATAATAGTACAACCCCGTTTGCGGGATGTACATCATGATATCCCCATCCTGATTCAAAGTAATCGGCAATTCAATCGCCCAATGGAAGTTGCGGCCAAGGTTCAGCTCGAAACCAATGCCTGCGCCGATGTAATAATTGTTCTTAGTCTCCCATTTGTTGCGGACGGGGTGATTAGTAAGCAGAACATAAATATCCTCATATCCGTTGTTGGATTGGAATCCATAATCTTGCTCGAATTGTTTTATTCGGGAAAGCAAGTACGAAGCACCTCCCAGT
Source organism: Candidatus Cloacimonetes bacterium HGW-Cloacimonetes-3 (assembly GCA_002840645.1). GTDB lineage: Bacteria > Cloacimonadota > Cloacimonadia > Cloacimonadales > Cloacimonadaceae > Cloacimonas. The sequence continues at coordinate 7,761 of PHBO01000002.1, read as the reverse complement.
ACATAAAAACGTCCACTGGGATTATCCGCCAAAGTATGAAGATAATTTAGCCCCAAATTAACGTTTGTTCTGCGCCCTTCCTCAGTTAGGGTAATCATACTGGCTCCCCCATAGTTACCGTATTGGGGAGTGTAGAAATAATCATCGTTATTACCCAAGGAAATAGCACCCAAGGTAGCCTGAAATCCATTCTTCCCGGTAAATTGCCGGTAGCTGAATCCGTTTGCAGATACTGTGCCAAAATGCAATCCCAACCCACGGCTGGTGGTTGCCATCAGAGATGTGCCGGTAATCAGCATTGCTGTTATTGCTAAGATAAGTATTGTTTTCTTCATTTCTAACCTCACTACATTACAATCTAACGTAAAACCAATCCAGCGCATCCGTTTTATCGATACATAAAGCCACGATACGCATTTGTATGGATGTGCTTACTTGTTGCCCACATTCTTCTGCTTTTCCCGGTTAACATACAAAGTACACGTATGGAATGCTAATTGCAATAGAAGTGGTGCACTTATAGTATCAAGTACTACGTGTTGAAATGGAGTTATTTAATGAAGAAATTACTTGTTTACCTAACCTTACTAATTGCCCTAAGCTTGTGTTTCGGAGACCTGCTAAATGGTGATGAATCCTTTATCGGAGGTATATTTCGAGACCTCACAGATGGCTCGATGGCTTATAGTGTTCGCACTGTAACGTATAATGGAAACTATGCTCCGGATAATGCCGGTGCAATCTGGATCACTAATTCCCAGAATCAGTTTGTGAAAACTATAAAGAAATGGGCAAGTGGTTACCAGTACACTCTTATCCGTTGGATCGCCAGTTCTGGACAGAACACCACCGGAGCGATTACCTCAGCTTCACTGCCAAACCATCAACTTCATAATATTACATGGAATGGGAAGAACTACCAGGGCATTGATGCTCCCGATGGAGATTATAAAGTTAATATCGAATTCACAGAACACAATGCCAGTAGTGGTAACATGGGTAAATTCAAGCAGGTTACCTTCACTAAGGGCAGTGCTCCGGTGAACCTCACCATTCCCAATGAATCTTACTTCACGAATATGAGCTTAACATGGACACCTGTGATTGTAAATGGCACGCTAACAGGGACAGTTACCTCCATGGGTGGAACGCCTATCTCCGGCGCAGTGATTATGGCAGGCAGCTCCAGTGTTTTCAGTGCTGAAAACGGCAGCTATAGCCTAAGCCTGATACCGGGGCTTTGGAATGTGTCCTGCATTGTGGATGGATACATCACCCAAGAAGTTACTAATGTAGAAATCACAGCAGCTAACACATACACATTGAACTTCAGTATGGATTCCGTCAGCATAGATGACGAGCTAAATAACTCGGCAGCTTTGAAGCTCTCTCAGGCTTTCCCAAATCCTTTTGCAAACTGCACATCTCTAAATTTTGCTGCCAAGGTACCTGGGACACTGACAGCTACCGTGTTTGATATCAAAGGCAGAAAGATACGCAAGTTGACAGCAGAATCCGCTACATCCATTGCGTGGGATGGAAGAGATAATTATGGCAGGTACTGTGTGAACGGCATTTATTTCATCAAAGTGCGTAGTGGAAACAGCCAAGCTACACGAAAAGTAATTCTGCAGAAGTAGAGCATCTTGAACACAATTACAAATCTGTTGGTCGAAAGACAATAATCATTGACAGATTTGCCAGCTCCGAAACTTCTTGCCCTGATAAATAACCTGTTAGGATGAGATTGTGACCAAAGAAGAGAAAAATGTGAATAAGCAATGCTTAGAGCTTGAAGCTTCTTTAGCCGCTGCTAAATCTACTTTGCAACCGGCATCCATAAAAAAAGCTCTGGATGATCTAATTCTATTTCACCAAGCTCAAAATGGCTTCGATAAATGCGCCTTGTATTGCAAGGAAGTGCTTGCCTTTTTCCAAGCTGCTGGCCAGGAAAATGAACTTGCCAGCAAATATGTGTTTATTGGCACTTGCTATATCAGGCAGTCAGATTATCAAAATGCGGAAGCTAACTACAATATAGCCTTGGATATCTACAAAGAGACAGGTAATGAATTTGGTTTGGCAGAAGTATATATCAATATTGGCCGTATCTATCGCGAACTGGGGCAATTCGAAAAGGGGCTGACTCTGTTAACAAACGCCCTGGAAATCTATGAAAAGCACACCAAGGAGCTGGACAAGGAAGAAAACCTGCGTGCGAGACACAGCTATTGTAGTGCTCTGGAAGTTACCGGTATCATCTATAGTCAGTTAAGCCAGTTTGAAAAGGCACAGGATTATCTGCATCGCAACCTGAAGATAAGAAAAAAGCTTGGGGATTCCCCGGGAATAATGCAGGCTTTGATTAATCTGGGGGTTTCCTACAGTGAATGCGATCCGGAGAAAACCCTGTCCCTATACCTGGAGGCACGAGAATATTTGGGCGCAAATGATTCAGTTATCTTTAAGATAGCCCTAATAAACAATATTGGCGGGTGTTATGAAAACGCGGGAGATTTTATCCCGGCCCTGGAACAGTATCACGAAGCTCTGCAATTGGCAGAAGATAATCAAATTGTGAAATACACCCCCAAGATACACAAACATATCGGCACTGTCTATTACAAACAAGGTTTGTTTGATCTGGCATTAGAAAAACTCCTGCTCAGTTTAGAGCTTTCTACAAAGGACAATGCCAGGCTGGACATGCTACACTGCTATGGTGCGCTGTGTGATGTGTACACTGCTAAGCATGAATTCGAAACAGCACTAAATTATCAGCGCAAAGTTACGGAACTAAAAGATGCGATGTTCAATGAAGAACTGGTAGAAAAGCTGTCATCCCTCCAGAAAAAGTACGATGAAACATCTGTCCGCCTGGCAGAGGTGCAAAAGCAGAATTCGTTAGTAACTGAAGCCCTGAAAAAAGCGATAAAAATGAGCTTTGTAGGCGTTAGCCAGAGCATTAGGCAAGTGCACGAACTGGCTATGACAGCAGCTCTGCACAGCAATACAAACGTCCTGATAACCGGAGAAAGCGGCGTGGGGAAAGAGATTATAGCCCGGCTAATTCACTTTGCCGGACCTGAAAGAAGAGGTTTGTTCGTGGATGTAAACTGCAGTTCTATTCCGGAATCCCTTGCAGAAAGCGAATTCTTCGGGCACACGAAAGGCGCATTTACAGGTGCCATGCACGATAAAGCGGGCTTTCTGGAAGAGGCAAACAACGGCACTTTGTTTCTGGATGAAATCGCCGATACTCCCCAATTATTACAGGCAAAATTCCTGAGGGTTCTGGAAACAAGACAAGTTAAGCGCTTAGGCTCTAACAAAGCCATCAAGGTAGATTTCCGGCTGATTTCTGCCACTAACAAGGATATCTCGGAACTTATCCAAAACAGTGGTTTCCGGGCTGATTTGCTGTATAGAATCAATACTCTGGAGATACATATCCCACCCCTGCGTGATCGTAAAGAGGATATTGAACCTATTCTGGAGCATTACCTGCAGGAATTTGCCCGGATTATGAAAAAAAACGTGCCCCGGTATGACAATTCACTACTTAACTACCTCTATAGTTACGATTTCCCCGGGAATGTACGCGAGTTTAAAAACATGATAGAAAAAGCTATGATCTTGCTTAAGGGAAATGTACTAACCAAAGATGATTTCACTGTCTGTTTAGCTCCGGTGATTGATTCTGTGCCCACGAAACATAGCTCTTCCACCCCCACGATGGAAGAAATGGGAAAACAGATGATACTAGATGCCTTGCAGGCGGCTGAGGGAAACCACACCAAAGCTGCAAAGGTTTTGGGGATATCATACTCCACTTTTAAACGTAAGCTAAAAGCCATTAATCAAATACCTAATTGATATGCAGATTTGCCAAACTGAAGGCTGTACTTTAGTTACCGGGAGAGCCTTTAGAGCATAAACCTGCTGATTTTCCTTCCCTCTGATAGCAGCCCTGTTCATTTTGAATAGTCACAATGAACAGGGCTGCTCATTGTGACCACCCAAATTCTTCCTTCAGCAAAACCACCAATCCCCATAAGTGCTTATTATGTAGCAATTTGTATGCCTCTGATTTATTCCTGCTCCTTTGGCGCAGTTAATGCGTTTACTATCCATTATCAAAAATGAAAAGAGGTGGTGAGAAGATGGCAAAGGATTCTGCTCAGCTTATTGAAGTATCCCATGCACTCAATCCAATTACAGCGGTAAGTGAAATTTTAGACATGCCGCAGAGCAGCGGAGGAAAATTGTGCATAACCCTCACTTTTGCCAATGAAGAGTTTCTTAATGTTGTACGGCCCTATTCTGCTAATGACAGAGAACAACGCATGAGGGAGATTCGTGCTTTGCAGAAGCAGATGCTGGGTCACCTTAAGGAAAAGCCCGGTTATATGTTTAACAAAGATACTATCTTAAACGAAATCTGCACTTTTACATCCTGCAAGAGTAATGCGTTTTGAATAGTGAAAAGCACAGATGGCAATCCGGGCAGCAAAGCGGCTCACCTTGCTTACAAGGACAAAGCAAACAAATCTACATAAATGGTTTAGATATTGGAATCCGCTACTTAGTATCGGATATAAAGCAAAACAACAAATGAACATGGAGGAAAAATGTTCAAATTTATCAGACTAAGCATTATTATCACGCTACTTGTGGTTAGCGTCGCGCTCTGCTTTGCACAGGGAAAAGAAGGTCCCGGGCGACCGACCTGGACCATTTCCGGTTACGTTAAAACCGCTGCAAGTGTCCCCATACAGGGTGTGGGAATGCATGTAAACAGTGTATTGAAAGGGACAACGGATGCAAACGGCTATTATTTCTTTTCCAACAGTAATTATGCAGGACAGTCCCTTACAGCGGTGAAAATAGGATACACCTTTTCCCCTACAAGTTATTCGATACCGGTAAATGAAGGGGTTTACAAGGACTTCGTAGGCACTGCACCGGCAAGCCCGCTGACCAATTTTAACGTCACAACCGATTTGAACAATTTGTTCAATCCCGACCCCACACCGGTGTTTACCAATGTAAGTAGCGGTGGGATTGGCAACAGCGGCTGTGTAAACATGCCTACCTTTACCAACGATGTATGGACCCGCAAAGCCGGAATTACCGTCCCTGCTTCGGGACAATCGGTTACGGTTAGTGCATATTACAAAACTGCCACAACTTCCGGGCTTACAATCATGGGATTTGCTACGGCAAACGCAAATCAAATTAGTGGCTCCACGATTACTACATCATCTTCGTTAGCAATGTATTTCCATGACAGTGGAGCAGGTTTCGTTAATAACACAACTAACTATTCCACCGGTTGGGGTGAGGGACCTGAAGCAGGTACCTGGTTTAAAGCAGTTTTCACAATCACAAATCAGGGCTCCAATCTGTTTACTACCAATTGCCAGGTTTGGTATTCCGATGCTGCCGGCGTAACCGGATTGTTAAGAGGTTCCTATCAGCGCACATCCCTATCTAACTCTGCTTTGGCAGGTGCCGGCACCATCTATCCATATTTCAGCAGCACAGCATACACCGATATAATGGATAACTTTGAGGTGCAGGCAAACCAAACGCTGCCTACCTTGAATCCTGCAACCAGCCCTTCACCGGCAAACAACGATTGGGATACTGCACTAAGTAGTGCGCTTTCCTGGTCTGCCCCCACCACCGGTTTTGTCCCCACGGGATACAGAATCAGCCTGGGAACAGACTTCTCTGGCACAAATGTTGTGAACAATCTTAATCTGGGATTGCTTACCACTTACACACCAACAAGCCCTCTTCTGTGGGGAACAAAGTACTATTGGCATGTTACCCCCTACAATTCAGGTGGTGATGCTGTAGGGATACCCCTTTGGAACTTCACGACCAATAGCACATACAGCACCAGCGTAACAGATTTATCAGCCGGAACTTATGGGCTTATCAATCCCTCTTTTTTAATCGAATATATCTCGGGCGATCCACATACAAGCATCACCTGGAACCCGGATTTCGAAACTACCCTGGATGATGTTGGCTTAGTTATTCAGCTTAGCAACGCCAGCTATTCATTTCAAAAGATTATTATATATCCGGATTTAGGCTATATCCCCGATTGGGTTGCCTGCAGGATTCTTCCCAATGATTGGTTCGTAATTTCGGCATATCCCTGGTGGAATGAATCTTCAGTTTATTTTGATATGTTTGACCCCAGTATGGGAGGAAAGAATGGCAGCAAGGATTTAGAAGAAGTACATATCATCTTTGCCCGCCGCAACGATTTCCCCGCCGCAGCTTCCACGCCTGTAGATATAGGCGGTGGAGTGTTCATAACTATCAATCCTACCGTTCCCTTAAACTATGCGGCAGATCAAACCCTGCCTCCTCTTCCCAGTGCAGGCTTTAGCCCCTTGTATCATGCCAATCTTACCGGTAGCGGGATAGTGGATATCGTTATCGAAACTGATGCTCCCTGGGGCGCATACCGCCAGGCTGGATTGTGGAACGCCGTTGCCAATGCCGGAACTTCCATAACCTTTAGCAATGTGGATTTCGATGCCAAAGGCGATGTGCCTATCGTTCTGGGTGATACCAACCCCACTTTGCCTGTTACCCTATCTGCCTTTAGTGCAGTTCCTGCGGCAGACTATAACTCTGTAATCTTAAGATGGACGGTGGAATCTGAAACCAACCATCTTGGTTATGATATCCTGCGTAGTTTTGATGGTGATCTGTCCAATGCTATAAGGGTAAACAGCAGCATTATAAACGAGGGTACGCACAACGGCTCGCAGATAAACTACCGCTATAATGATGCCGACCTCTATTCCGGTGAGACCTATTACTACTGGTTGGTAAGTGTTTCTCTGGATTCGCAGATGGAATACTTCGGTCCTATGACAGTTAGCCTCACTGCTCCCACAGATGGCAATGTGCCAATTCTTGTGTCCAACATGAGCAACGCTTATCCCAATCCCTTCAAACAGCGTAACACCACCACCATTAATGTTACGGTGAAAGACGGCGAAAGCGGATTTGTGAACATCTATAACATCACCGGTCAGTTAGTGAAAACCTTCAGTGTGAAAGAAGGGCTAAACCCGCTTGTATGGAATGGTAATGATAGCAAGGGCAATGTTTGTGGCAGCGGAATATACTTCTACAAACTTAGCACCCCTTCCGTCAGTAATACCAAGAAGATGGTAATTGTAAAGTAAGCAATGAAACAATTCCCAGATAGATAAAGGTGCATTCTCGTATTGACAGTCGCCCTCGGCTGTCTGCACACGAGGTGTGTGCAATTACGATGCAGACTAATTATGGGAACTGTATCAGCCCATAGATATAGGGTGTCCTGCAATGCCGGACACCCTTTATTATGTTTCAGACCAGATCAACATTGGGGATGCAATCTCTGTTTTTGCCTTAAGCCGATCAGTATTTCGGCTTCCCTATCCTTCACCCTATCCTTCCCACCCTATCCCATTCCCTATCCCCTAAAATCTCCCTCTCTTCTTCCCCTCTCTTAGCACTAAAAATTCTTGCATGATCCTGCCATAATGCTGCCACGATTCCGCCGCATTGCGGCAGGGTTGCGGCAGGGTCTCGGCTGTATTACCCAACATTTTCTGGTGCTAAGAGAGAGGGAGAAGAGAGTGCCAATAAGGTGCAAATGGCGATGAGTGGTAACCCTTTCAAGTATACAGTGTCGTTGTTATTATAATAGTCGTTTCTAAAGGCATCGCAAATGATGGGTGG
>PHBO01000012.1 GCA_002840645.1 Candidatus Cloacimonetes bacterium HGW-Cloacimonetes-3 | reverse complement strand
AGCTGGATATGTATGCCCTGATCCATAAGAGTAAGGGCAAGTATAAAGAACGTAAGATCACCTTTCAGGAACAGCACTATCTGCTGCATCTGCTGCTCAATCCCAATCGCATCAAGATTGGCTCTGCCATCACCAACCTCAAGCAGATGTCCAGAAACAATGTGATTGAATCCAGTACCAACGAACGCACGCTCAGACGCTGGTGCGAGGAATGGGCAGCCAGACATCCGGCAGAGTGGCATCAGGCTAGAGACGGCAGTAAGTTCGTCTCAGAACGGATCATCAAGACCATTATGCGTGATGATAGCAGCTTATCTGTTGGACAGGTATGGGTAGCAGATGGACATACTCTCTCTTTCGACATCCTCAATCCTCAGACCGGAAGAGCTCAACGTATGACGATGATCATGGTGATGGACTGGGCAAGCCGATATCCGGTGGGAGCCTCACTTGCCTTCACTGAAGATAGCCAGCATATCCTCACTGCCTTCCGTAACGGCTTCATCAACTGCTCGCAGATAGCGGATAACAATAGTGGAACCATGGCTGTGATACCGGAGTATGTTTATCTGGATAACGGCAAAGCCTTCCGAGCTAAACTCTTTCATGAGAGATGGGAAGAGCACGATCTGAACAAGGAACTGGGTGGCATCTTCCCCCGGCTCAATATCGGGGTAAGATTCGCAGAAAGCTACAATGCCAAAGCCAAGGTGATTGAACGCTTTTTCAAAACCTTCCAGGAACAGTTTGAGCGGTTCATTACCACCTTCAGGGGAGCTTCGATTGCTGATAAACCATCAGTGCTACACCGGAACGAGAAGTGGGCAAAGAAACTCTATACCGGTAAGCCACCCACTATAGAGGAGACCATGCAGATGATAGCCTTCTATGTGCGATTCTGTTATGGTGAGACCCCGCATACCTCACTCAACAGACGAACTCCTTTTGAAGTATTCAGTGCTGCCAGAATAGCTGAGAATCGACAAGTGGAGATATCCAGGCTCAACTTCCTGATGATGGCAATGGAGCGCAAGAACATCCGTAGTGAGGGCATCAGACTGGATAAGAAGGTCTATTGGCACCGGGAACTGGTGAACCATGTGGGACAGCCTTGCATCATCAGATTCGATTACAGCGATGCCAGATGGATAGTGGTCTATGATAAGAATGACGTATTCATCTGCCAGGCAGCGCTAAGAAAGACACAGCATCCGTTTATTGAGGTGTCTATGGACAAGGCTGTCTCGCATAAGGAACTGAATAAAGAATACAACGAGATCAAAGGACTCAGACGAGAGAAAGAACGCAATGCCAAGAAGTTGGTGGTGAACTCGCAGAAAGCAGTTGATAGAATCTTGAGTAACTCCACAGCCAAGCAAGAGAAGCTTGAGGATCAGGGTGCCAGAGCAATCTTCAACAGTCCTCCCATGCTTGAGGTACCACCTAAGGATAGCGATGAGATCATTGATGAGATAACCAGAAAGGCGATGATGAACCTGCCGAAGCATCCTGATATGCTGAGTCCGGAAGAGCGGGAGAAGCTGGAAGCAGATGAGAAAGAAAGACTGGCACAGCAAGAGATGGAGAAGATAATTCAACAGGAAATCAAAGAATCATTCAACCGGATAGGACTCGAGTACAAACCCAGTAACGGTGAGACATCAATACAAATGAAAATAGGCTTCAGTCAAACAGCCAGAGAATATTACAAATCAAAACAAACAGCCTTAGCGGGACAAGATTCCGCAGATCAAACTGGAACGACTATAACCGCTGAGGACAGTCCCATAGCTGAAGAGATCGATCAATCGGATACCATTCCCAACACAACAAAGATGCCAAATGAGAATATACAAACACCTGATGAGGTAGAGAAAGAGCATTCTCCATTCGCACACCTCTCCAGAGCAGAACTTCTCAAACGAATCGGGATAACCAATTAGGAGGTAATAATGAAACAGGGAAAACTTGTCAGGACTCAGAACGTAGTCGCTGCCGATAAATGCATAGAATACCTTCTAAATCGACCCAAATTGGAGATGGTGGGACTTGGCTTGCTGTATGGCAGACCGGGACTGGGAAAGACCACTTATGCCAGTAGGATCGCCTTCAGTAAAGGTTATGTCTATCTCAGACTTGAAGCCACTACCACGCCCAAAGCATTTGCCTCCAAGCTTCTCTTAGCATTATACAAGAGGTTTGGCATGGGAGAGTACATACCATACGGAACAGCCAATGACCTCTTTATGCTATGCTTATCGACACTGGAAGACCACCCTGATACGATCATCGTGGTTGATGAGATAGACTATGCCTTCAGCGATAGTGATCCTGGTCGGGATGCAGAATGCCAAGGATAAGCTCAACCAGATCAATGAGTATTACTTTGATAGATGCAACTTCTTCTATGAGTTCCAAGACCTGCCTAAGAAGGATATTGCACAGCTGTGCAGTGAGATTCTGGAGATCAATTTCCATCCGAACATAGTCGAATATGTCCACTTCCACTCTTGTGGCAATGTCCGAAAAGCCATGAAACTGATCCGCTCAGTGGAAGAGATCGGTATCTACAAGAACCTTGAACTGATCACTCAAGCTGATCTGGATAATTGAGGATGGCATGACAGAGAAAGAACTAATCCTCAACTTCGTCAACCAGTATGATCGACCCTTTAATGCTGAGGTAATAGCCCAGTTGACCAATATGAGCATCAACGCTATAGAGAGTCTACTACCGGAACTGATCCAAAGCCAGGCGATCAAGCAGATAGAAGATAGTCCTCCAATCTATGTCCGAGCCAATCGCTACCAAGCAAGGATCGGTTATCAGCATTACAAGGGCTGGACATTCAGCTTAACAGACGCTCACGAGCTTCTGGACATCCTGGAACAAGGCAGATACAAGTCCATCCGAGATATTGCTCAAGACATCGGTAAATCCAGACAGTGGGTCTATATCTATCTGGAGGCGCTGGCATCAATTGAAGTGGTAGATATGAGAGGCTTCATATATGTGGTTATTTCACGCCAAAATGTGCCCAAAATCGGAAGAAAAGTCCAGAAAGGTATATTGGGTCAACTCCGGAGTTTGAATAGGATTGGGTGCTACAGATTAATATGTTTGAAAGCATGAACTCGCAAGTCGGTTCAACCGTCTAAAATAAATATGTTGAAGCTCATCTGCATTCCTATCAATATTATATGCCCCTGCACAATCATCAATTGCACACATAATGGAAAAATTCTCATTGACAAGATGTAGTGTATTCATACGTATGTTCCCAGAGGTATTGATTATGGTAGATTTAAATTTAACTAAGCTTAGCGTCCTACTTCGGGTAGCAGAAGCCTATGCTTCTGACAGTATATCCGGCATTTCAGAGAATGCCATGAATTTGTACCCTTCGGGCAGTTATCCTTTTGTGCTTTCTCCAGAATATCCTTTACCACTACATCTCTTCAGTCCGAGATTATCTTCAATGCTGACCAAGAATGAGGATCAACTGGACGCTATGGGTATGTGGTACATGATAACCGCAAGAGAGAACATAATCAAAATGATTACCGCCACCGAACTTGAGCGTACTGCGGCTGAGAGCCTTGGAAAGCAGTTTGAAATGCGTTATCCAAAAGATACAAATGAACAATTGATGAAACGTAAGCAGATGATAGGTTACATGATTAAAGTAGTGATGGAGTGCTTCGGTTATCTGGTATATAGCAGTCGGATGCAGGTGAGTACTTTAAGGGGAGATGCAGACCCTGAAAAACGGAAGTCCAATTACTTCACAACAGCATCCCGCTACGCACCTTTCAATACAAAAGACGTAAGGGAACTTGCTAAACAGATTACAGATGAGAAAACCAGGACGATATTCAAGTCCATAACAGATCTGATCATCAGTGGAAGGGCAGAATATCAAAAGCTATACAAGGTAAACAATCTGAGCTATTGGAACACATTGTAAGGGTGGAGGCTAGGATGAAAATCGAGGGCATGGAACCAGTAGAGATTTTACAGAAGTTGATCGAGCTAAAAACAGCAAATCAGTTTTGCAATTTAGAAGACCCTGAGGATGAATCTGCACCTAATGGTATGACTAATGATAAGGTAGCAAAGCCCAAGGAATTAACAAAGCATATACGCCAACTGATCAAACACTCCCAATTCAAGCAGTATAAACTTTCTGCTCAGGACGTAATAGTTATTGCCGACCTCTGGCATTATCATCTGGAATTTACTGGTCGCACGAGTAGTTGGTCAAGCATCTGCCTGAGTGCTAAGATAGATACTTACAAGGTCTCGGATTGTTTGGATTACATAACATTTCTGCTGGAGCGTAACATCATTTGTTTCGATGAAAAGATCACCGGAAATTACTATCTCAACCCCATGATCCTCCAATCTGCCGAATACACTCTCAGCAAGGAATTCACCTTGAGGATTATGGGAAGAGACTTGATGGCTGATCTTGAACTATGCTTGAAAGAAGAGTGGCAGGATAGTCAGGATTTCCTGCACGACCTGAGGCTGATCTTTGATTTGTGCTATGATAGCTTTGCTGAGCTTGGCAACAGGTTTTCTCAATTAGAATATCCTATCCTATCAACCTGCCTGAACCTACTCAAAGATAGAATAGTCTCAGCAAAGAAAAGCTTGGGGATCAAAGCCCTGGCACTTCGATACGGGTTGAGTGAAAACCACATTTACATCATACTGCTCACTATGTATCATCAATTGCACAGAGATGACCGCATTACCGAGCCTGACTTGATCCTCTCTCTTGCCCCTGATCCCAGGGAAAGATGGTTACTTTTGAAGCATTTGAACGATGCTTCTGTGCTTATATCAGAAGGAATTATCAATAAACAACCTCAGTATCACAAAGCTCAGGTATGCTCACTAGGCATTTCTGATGATTTTCTAGCACTGCTTGGCTGTAGAGCCAAAACTGCAGTAAAATCAAACTACAAAGGGCTGAGTCCCTTTTTTGAAAAGTGTCAGACCAAGCAAACACTCGATAATCTGATCCTACCTGAGGTGGACAAGCAACTCCTCACAGTCATTATCAACAAATGCCGAACAGATAAGAGCAATGAGCTTAGTAAATGGGGGTTTGTAACTGACAAGGACAAGACAAAGCAAGGCTTGGTAATATTGCTTTATGGCGCACCTGGAACAGGAAAGACCTATACTGCTGGAGCTATAGCTAACGAATTACAAAGAGAACTTGTCATGCTTAATGTGCCAGAACTTAGGAATAAATACTACGGAGAGACCGAGAAGCAGATCAAGAAAGCATTCACAGAGATGCGTGAGATGGCATCAAGAGAGGCAAACCCACCCATGTTTCTACTCAATGAGGCAGATCAATTAATACATAACCGGATTGATAGCAGTTCAACTTGCGGCACAATCGAGAACACCATACAAAGTATAATCTTGGAAGAACTAGAGACCTTCCCTGGCATCCTAATATTGACCACAAATCTGGAATCCAATATGGATGAGGCGTTCTTTCGCAGATTTGATCTCAAGTTAAAGTTCAGTCTGCCTGACCTAGAAAGCAGGTATAAGTTATGGAAAATGTACCTTAGAAAAGAGATCCCCGGGTCACTGGACATTGAAGTAGACCAGTTAGCTCGTAGATATCAGTTCAGTGGCGCACAGATCGCTTTGGTGGTGCACAATGCCTGCAGTGAAGCTGTAAGTCGAACCGGCAAAAATAAACGGCTCTATCTCGATGATCTGCTCAAATACGCAGAACTGGAACATCCATGGTCGAATGGCATTAGTAAAAGTATAGGTTTTTAGGAGGGTAAATGAGTTTTGTGCATTTACACGTACATAGTGAATACAGTTGGTTGGACGGTACTTGCTTTATCGATAATTTGGTGAAGAAAGCTAAGAAGCAAAAAATGCCTGCAGTGGCGATCACTGACCGCAATAGCATTGCCGGAGCAGTACGCTTCAGCAAGAAATGCAGGGATGCTGGAATCCAGCCCATTATTGGATTGGAGATTGAGGTCTTGAACGATAAAACAGATGGCAGGGCATTCTCAATTATCCTTCTGGCAAAGAACCTGGAAGGGTTCAATAATCTGTCCAGGCTGATTAATCTTGCTCATAATCGTGATCCAGGAGTACCCAAAATCAGCAAAACTCAGTTGCAAGAGTGCGATGCAGGACTGATCTGTCTATCTTTTAGTGTAGTAGGAGAAATTTGCACTCTGCTACTGGAGAATAGAGATAAGGAAGCTAGGGTAGTATCAGATTGGTACAAAAGCATCTTCAATGATAATTACTACTATGAAGTCCAGAATCATGGTCTGCCCCGGGAAGCTATTGCCATGAACAAACTTCTGAACATGTCTTACAACAGCAAAGTGCCAGTTGTCCTAACCAATGACTGCCACTACATGGAGCGTAAAGACTCCATAGCAACCGACGCACTGAATTGCATCAGGAAAGGCATTGATTTCGGCCATCTGGATGCAAAACGATTTGCCTGCAATGAGTACTTTTTTAAAACTGCTAAGGAGATGAAATCTCTATTTTGCTTTCCTCCCCAACTATTCTCTAATACTCTCAGTATTGCGGACAGCATTGAGTTAGACTTGTATACAGAATCAGTTGAAAATATCGTATTGCCTCGAATCGAATATGTTAATTGGGACACAAAAAGCATATATCGTGAAGTGTTGAAGGTTTTTAGAGTGCCAGATAGAAAAATCGCAGAATTGTGCGATATGATTCCCCTTTGCGCCAAAACACTTATAGAAGCGATACTTCAATCAACAGACTTTTCTTGTTTTTCAGCCGAAGATTATGTATGCTGTGAAGCGTTGGATATAGCAGAAAAGCTAATTGGAACGTACTATAGCCCAGAAATTTATGAATAAATCTCGTCATAAATAGAAAAAAATAATGCATTAAGGAGAACTCATGGGTAACATTGGATATGGTTATGGAAGTGAATGCCATTTACTGAGATGGATGGGGAGACACCGGAATTCCTTCAACAAGGCTGTTTCACTCGCTATGGGCGTACAAGGAAGCGGTAAGATAATTAACTGGATGGACTTTGGATTCAACAATACTAAGTCTGATTGGTACGACTCTGAACTTACCAGACTAAGTTTTATTAAAGACGTCAACATCAAGGATAACTGGAACTGGCCGACTTCGGGTAAGCAGCAACATTGGGATGCAGTTGGCTTTATTGATACATGGGATAGTCCCTCATCTGAAACAAATAATCATGTGATTTTGGTAGAAGCCAAAGCGCATATAGACGAACCGATCACCTCTTGCAAGGCTGGATTTGAAAGCAGTAGAAGAATCGCGGAGATTTTAGAGCAAACAGCAATAGACCTTCATGTTAATGACTATGGGAATATCAAAAGCAATTGGCTTAATAAGTACTATCAACAAGCAAACCGTTTAGCAACATATAATTATCTTAAGAGATGTGGCTTGCTTCCGCATCTAATATTCATATACTTTTTAAACGATCAATATCAAGGAAAGAAGTGCCCTTCAAGAGTCTCTGATTGGGAAGAGTATCTGTTAAAACAGGACGAAGAAATGGGTATAAAAGACATATTTATCAATGAGAGAGTGTACAATTTGTTCCTGGAGGTTAAATCAGATAAAAAATGTTGGACTTCTTCCTCACAAGAGTATGAACTAAATCGGTTAGAAACATAGCCAAACCTCCTAAGATTTCAAAACATGGAAACACGTGAATCGCTGCTTTGTGCAGAGTATCATGTGGTTATTAAACTGAAAATTGATCGTAGAGCGGACATCGTACTGCTGATAGATTCCCTCTGCAGAAGCAACGATAATGCAGACCCCATATCGTTAGAGAAAGAAAGATAAGGAGTAAACTATGCTTACAAACACAAAATCCCCATTCCTCTCCCCTAAACACACTCAAATCGACGAGGTTGTAGCTCTAAGTCTGAAAACTTGTATTAATCGTTTTAGAGAGCGGCCCTTACTGTATTTTACTGAAGCAGATATACAAACCTATCTTCACAAGGACCTAATGAGCGGGAATACCCCGAAAATCACAATGAGGGACGGAAGAATTTCATTGATACATAGAGAGTATCCCACAAATTTCAGGTACAAAAAAGCAAATCTAATTAGCGGTTATCCAGATGGAAAGTTAGAAGATACATCGTTATCAAACAAATGTATTAGAAGTAGGGGGCATTTCGACCTTGTAGTGCTGAATCCGGAGTTTATCCAGGCGATGCTGGATAAACATCAAAAAATCAACTTGTCTATGGAGCAGATAATTAATAAAAGTGTTTATAGAGCTATCGATAGACAAAGCGATCCAGCAGGTAAACATTCCGAGGAAATTCTGTACGCCATCGAAATCAAGTATCTTCATATGTTCAACTGCAAAACCAAGTCAATGCTTGATAAGATACTGATGGACAATGAGAAACTAAGTATAGCTTTATGGCGTAGTAATGGTTTCCTCAAGCCGATCAATATAGTTTTCTGCTCCTCTGAATCACCAACTACTATAAGAACTTACATGTCTCAAGGAAAGGTTCTTTATCCATTAACCGAGGTAGAGCACAAGATCAAAAGGGGCATTTTGAATATCTATGTTGAAGCATACTTCGATGATAATGACAAAAAAAACACAGACAAGAAAAAGGGGGCTTTGACCGCTTTTTGTCAAGATCCTCAACAATGGGCAATCGACTTATGCAAAAAACTGAACATCGACTTACATAGTTAACCGAAAAGGAGGAATAAAATGAATAATATCACTCGTGTTATCAGTAATCTGGAGTTTGTAAAAGAAGTTGATGCTGTGGAAGCAATCAAAACAAACTATCGCCGTGCTATACAAGAAAGACTTCATGACCTGACTGCTCTTAAGCTTTCTTGTGGAGGGAAAAGCAAAACAGCCACAAATTCTTATCCAAAATCGAAAGTGTCTCACGGGATTCCAGAAAATATTATAGTGTTTGACACTGCTACATTAATGAGTAAACTAGACATAGACAATGAGTTCGATTTTTGGAATGCTCTACTAAGAGGTATTTCAAATCCCATCATGGATAGATTGAATATAGATAGAATATGCGATGAAAATGATATCCCAGTTTTAAGTGAAAAGATCTTGTCCAAAATACGGAGTGCTTATAATGAATCTAAAGAACGCGATGACGACTTGTCGGTATTCTTGGAGAAGATACTTAGAGAAAAGTGGTTTGGAGAATCAAACAAAACTGTTGAAGACCTTCTGGGAGCTTTTTACCATTGTGATAACATCAGAATAGAGCTTTACGCACAAGTAATCGCTTACTACTCGTATGTGTTGGGTGTTTCTAGTGGTTGTCTGGCATTTGTTGTACTCACACATGAACTGGCACACGCTTACACGATGGCAGGTTATGATATTAATAGCTGCAGGGGTGAATTGTTGTGCTCATACTATGACAAATACATAATTGAAGGATTAGCTCAATATTATACAGAGGCAGTGTGCAAGCAACTGGAGATCTCTTTACCTGGAGTTAGCGATACTTTCTTAAAACTGCGGGATGGGCAAAGAGCACCCTACAAAGACTATCAAAATTGGTTGGGTAGCGGTAGCTTTGACCATGAAAGATTCAGAAAAGATCTGATGGTATTTAGAGGTAGTGTTAAGAGCTTTGATCCAGCACTTTGGTGAATATAGTATAAAACCTAGGACTTAAAAAAGGGTGCATATTGTGCTTTCAAGATTTGATCAGTTATTGCGGGATGCTGTAAGTGGAAACACGGAATCCCAAAACTCCTTCGGAGATATGTTATATGAAGGTTACAAAACAGAACAGGATAGCAAAGAAGCATTCGAATGGTATATCCGTGCTGCTGAACAGGGTCACGGAAAGGCTCAGTATAATGTAGCCTATGCGTATGCCAATGGAGAAGGAACCCAGCGGAATGTTGAGGAAGCAATAAAGTGGTACAGTTTGTCAGCAGCCCAAGGAGAGGCTCTGGCTCAGTATGTCTTGGCAAAGATTTTCATTGATGGACTGTACATAGAGCGTGATGCTGCCAAAGGTCTGGACTTATTACACAATCCGCAGATCATGGATTAGACCCCGCTCAATATGATCTTGGCATAATCTACCTTGAGGGTAAGATTGTTGAGCCCAATATCGATAAGGGTATTAAATATTTGACACTTGCAGCCGATCAAGGACGCAAAGACGCTCAATTCAATCTGGGCCTAGCTTATTCAAACCTCTCTGAACCAAATTATGATTTAGCTGAAATGCACCTTCGAGAAGCATCTTTCAATGGTCATTTCCCTGCCATATTTGAACTATCTAAGCTCTACTCGATTAACAAGAAAGACTATGCGAAAGGTCTATTGTGGATCATAGTTGCCTTGGAGTACTGTGGAAGGGAGGATGAACAGAGGTTTGGAAAAATCAGAAAGGACTTGGAAAGCAAGCTATCTCGGACTGAATACACGGAAATTGAAGCGGAAACTCAGTAATTTATCAACAAACAGGTCGTAGCTTTTTGTAACCCTTTTGCTGAAAGTTATTCCCCCAATTTTTTTTTGATCGATTCCAACGCAATTAGCATTTTTGTTATTGACAAAATTCAAGGCTTGAAATCAGTATGAGTTTGAGATCTCTGACATGAAAATAGTTAGCTTGTCTTGATTCTGTAATGTTGTAATAAATGGATTGATAGTAAACATATAGAAGGAGTTAGTAGTGCTTAGTAATTATGAAGGTCTGAATGATGTAGAAGTAAAAGCTTCCCGTGAGAGAAGTGGTTCAAATGAGATAAGTCCCCAAAAGGGAGCTTCTTTTTGGGAAGAACTTTGGGGTAATTTTCAAGACCCTATGATAATAATTTTGTGTATTTCCCTCTTGATAACAATTATATTGGCTTTTTTGAAATATGCAGCTTGGTATGAAGGTGTAGGAATCGCTGCGGCTGTTTTGATAGCAACTCTGGTATCTACATACTCAACATACAGAAATGATCAAACTTTCCAGAGGTTGCAGGAAGAAGCATCGCGTATATTTGTCAAAGTGTTTCGCAATAACCAGCTTGTCACTCTTCCTATTAATGATATAGTGGTTGGTGACCATATTTTACTACAACCAGGTGACAAAGTTCCTGCAGATTGTCTCGTATTAGAGGGAATTATTGAAGTTAATCAGGGACTTCTGAATGGAGAAGCTAACCCCGTAAAAAAATCTCCTGGGAATGATTCTGGAGATTTCACCAATTATGAAAAAGCATCTGCAGTTTTTAGAGGAACTACGGTTGAAGATGGCGAAGGGATCGTTATTGTAAAAGAAGTGGGCGATAAAACCGTTTTAGGAAAATTAGCTATGGAGTTAGGCCAGGAAGTTACTATTAGTCTTAAGGACGTCTCAACCGTTCGGGGTATACGAATTCCTGATAAAGATAGCAAATTCGTAAAAGTCGTTGTTGATAATAAAGTCGTTACCATAGACCAGACCCGTATTTCAGAAATCAATGAAACCAAACAAGAGGGGCCATTAAAAGAAAAACTAAATTTGCTTGCCAAGCACATTGCTACGGTTGCCTATATTGGAGCGATTGTTATTGCGTTAGTATTTTTCTTCAAGACTGCAATTATAGATAATGGCTACGATAAAACCGCCATAATTCAATACTTTCATAATATTCCCAAGGCTTTGCATGACTTTGTAACTGCTGTTATTTTGGCAGTAATAGTAATAGTAGTGATCGTACCGGAAGGATTACCCATGATGATTGCGATGGTTCTGGCAAGAAATATGAAAAAGCTTCTCGCAAGTAAAGTTCTTGTTAGGCAAAACGTGGGTATCGAAACCGCGGGTAGCCTTAACTTACTTTTTTGTGACAAAACTGGAACTATCACTAAGGGTCAATTAGATCCTGTTTATTTTGCGGGGTTTTCTAATGATAATAGGGACATTATATGTTCCTATGATGATTTCAACCTTGTTCCAGAATCAGTAAGAAAAATGCTCGATTTGTCTGTACGTGAAAACACATCCTGTGTTGTGAATTTAGCAGCCGATAAAAAAACTGATTGCCTTGTTGGCGGCAATGCTACAGAAAAAGCACTAGCTATTTTTGTAAGAGCAGATTGTCAGACAGCACTATATGATGATGTGACAATCGTTAAACACGTACCTTTTAACTCAACACTGAAGTACTCTCTCTGCGAATTAATAATACAAGAGGATGCCTTTACCTGCGTGAAAGGAGCACCAGAACTACTCCTGGCAAAAAGTAACAGGTATCATGCGAGTGATGGGAGCATTGTTGTTGTAGACGAAGGGCTTAGGAACAAGATTAATGATTATCTTGATAAAAAAGCAGACGACGGATACAGAATGATAGCTTTTACATATTGCCAATGCCATCCTGATGATGATAAATCACTCCCTTCCGATATGGTAATGCTTGGTTTTATAGCTATCCGCGATGATCTCAGACCTGAATCTTATGGAGCAATTAATAGATTGCATGGAGCTGGCATTCACGTTGTAATGAGCACAGGTGATAAGCTCGGTACGGCAAGAGCAATAGCTAAAGATGTGAATTTAATCAAACACGAATCAGAAAAAACAATCGAATCCAGTGAATTGGCAAATATGTCTGATGATGAACTCAAGCTGATTCTTCCTTCTCTACGCATAGTATCTCGCTGTACCCCTTTTGATAAAAAAAGGTTGGTGCGAATAGCGCAAGAGCTTGGACTTGTTGTTGGTATGACTGGAGATGGAGTTAACGATTCTGTGGCTCTTAAAGCGTCAGATATCGGCATAGGCATTGGAAGTGGAACTGAGGTCGCCAAAGAGGCTTCACATCTGATAATTCTGGATGACAATGTAGAATCCATAGCTCATGCAGTGCACTATGGCAGATCAATTTATAGGTCTATTCAGAAGTTTATTAATTATCAGCTTACAGTAAACGCAGGTGCAATTTTAATCCTTCTTCTGGGTCCCTTTTTTGGTGTAAGATTACCTCTTACAATGACACAGCTTCTGTGGATCAATCTAATCATGGATACCTTGGCTGCGTTGGCGTTAAGTGGGGAACCGCCTCTTGAAAAACACATGCTGGAAAAGCCAAAATCTCGAGATGAGAGAATAATTAATGGAGATATGTGGTCATCAATTTTCTCAAAGGGGATATATATTGCATTATGCTCAATGCTATTTCTGGTGTACATGAATTCAAGTAATTCAAGCAGCATATTCTATCAAAATGAAATTGGATTTTTAACAGCTTTCTTCACATTCTTCGTATATTTGAACCTTTTTAATCTACTGAATTCAAGAGAAGAAGGCATAAATTTCATTTCAAATATAACGAAAAACCAAGGATTCCTCTGGGTGTTCAGTCTGATTTTTATCGTTCAGATTGTCTTGATCTATTTTGGTGGTGCCATCTTTAGAACTGCGCCCCTGTCTCTTTATGAGCTTTCAATCGTAGTATTATTTGCAATGACAATTATTCCGTTTGATCTAATCAGAAAAGGTATTCGGAATTCTGTCGCTGCTTTGAAATGAAGCATTAATAACCGTGAATCGAACAAAACTAAAATACAAGGAGAAAATCATGGCAAACTGGAAAAAACTAGCCGCATCACTATTGCTTGAGGATGGCTGTATTGACAGCTCAGAAACGAGTCTCTTGAAGTCAGAGATTCTGGATGATGGTATTGTTGATGAAGAGGAGATGCATTTCTTGATAGGATTGCGTAAATCTGCAACATCGACATGTGAAGTGTTTGAGAAATTCTTTTTTGAATCCTTCAAAGCTTATCTGCTGGCTGATGGAGAAATTGATGCCGCTGAGACTGAGTTGATAAGATCTGTCTTGTATGCGGATGGGAAAATCGACAAATATGAGTTGGAATTCTTAAGAGATCTTCAGAAATCTGCAAATAAAGTCCAGCCGAGTTTCAACAAACTCTGTGAAGAGTGTGGCGCATAACCCAGATATATTCTTCGCTAATAAAGTTTAAAAAGGAGAGAACATGGCTATTCAATTACAAAAGGGACAGAGACTGTCAATTGGCCTATCTAAGGTATGCGTTGGATTAGGATGGGATCCTAATCCAAATGCATCAACATACGATTATGACCTGGATGCATCTGCCTTCCTTCTTAATGCTGGTGGCAAAATACCTCGTGATGAGTATTTTGTGTTTTACAACAATCAAAAATCTCCAGATGGATCTGTTGAATCATCAGGTGATGATACAACGGGAGGGAACAGCGATGGTGGAGATGATGAGACTTTGACAGTAGATCTGAATATAATTGATCCGAAAATCGAGCAGATAATCTTTGTTGTCACCATTTATGATTGTAAGAACCGAAAACAAAACTTCGGTCAGGTTAGGAATTCTTATATAAGGATTTACGATGCCAATACTAACGAAGAGATATGCAAATACGATTTGGACGAGGACTACTCAATCGAAACCTCTGTTGAATTTGGCAGGTTGTACAAACGCGATAATGAATGGAAATTTGAAGCAATGGGTGTAGGATATCCCCAAGAATTGGATTTCTTCGTTCAGAAATATACTTGATTTATAACCAGAGAAGGATATCATGGCAATCGAGTTAAAAAAAGTTACTTTAGAAAATCGAGGTGATTCGCATCGTATCGTACTTAGCAAGGAATCTCAAACATCAACCAGTGAAATCATCATCAACTTAAACTGGACACAGGAAGTGGCAAAAAAAGGATTCTTTGCAAACCTGTTAAACAGTTCGCAAGGTATAGACTTGGATTTGGGATGCTTCTATGAATTGCGATCTGGAGAGAAAATGGTGATCGATGGAATCCAGTTTGCACATAACCAGGGAGGTCCACGAGAAAGAGCTACAAAGCAAGGATGTCTCACAAGAGCCCCCTGGATTTGGCACTCAGGTGATGATCGCTCTGGTGCTGGAGATGGCGAAAACATCCTTGTAAACCCAAAGGGAATCAAAGAATTAAAGAGGATTATCGTCTATTGTTTCATTTACGACGGAGTAGCAAAGTGGATGGAAACTAACGCTGTTGTAACAGTTAAAGTTCCAGAAAATCCTGATATTGTTGTCGAAATGGGAAAACAAAATAGCACCCTAAAATTCTGCGCAATCGCTGAAATTCTATTAGATGCAACTGATTCCATCACAGTAAAGAAGCTTCTTACATTTCATACTGGTCATGCTGAATGCGATAAAGCCTATGGTTGGGGCCTACAGTGGCATGCTGGAAGCAAATAAGTAATGTGATGAAACCTAATTGATGTAATAATACTTAACAAGGAGTATGAGCTATGGCTATTCGTTTACAGAAAGGACAGACTATCAATTTAAACAAAGAGCAGAACGATCTGTCACAGGTAACTATCGGTCTTGGGTGGGATGTACGAAAGGAAAAAAGAGGTCTCTTTTCGCCTAAAGTTGAGGATTATGATCTAGATGCAATTGCATTTCTTCTGGATAGTGATGGTAAAGTAGCAGATCTAGGGGATAAACTCATTGGCGGTGATGTTGTGTTTTTCAATAGTCTAAAGCATCCCAGTGGATCTATTTGGCTAACGGGAGACAACAGAACCGGAGAGGGAGAGGGAGACGATGAACAGATAATCTGCCTACTAAATAAGATTCCCCCACGATATGATAAAATCATATTCATTGTCACTATATACCAGGGGATCAAAAAAAATCAGCACTTCGGTATGGTAGAAAATGCATTTATTAGAGCCGTTGACGCTAAAGGGACGGAAATGTTCCGCTATGATCTCTCAACAGACTCCAGTTACAATGGTAAACATAGTATGATTTTTGCGGAGCTGTATCGTAGGGGAGGTGAATGGAAGTTTAGAGCTCTTGGCGATCCTGAAGATACAGATGCCTTTGTTGAGATTCTTAAGCGCTACGTAAAATAACATTCTTACATATCAACTATATAAGGAGATGTATTATGGCTATATCACTAACTAAAGGACAACGGATTGAGATAGGGCTTAGTCAAGTTCACATTGGTTTGGGTTGGAATCCAAATCAAACAGGCACAGGAGTTGATTTCGATCTGGACTCGTCTGTGTTTATGCTAGATTCTTCAGGCAAGATACCAAATGAAGAGTTCTTTGTATTCTATAATAATCCAGTTTCAGCTGATAAAGCTGTCACTCACTCAGGTGATGACAGAACTGGTGGTAGTAGTGCAGACAGTGATGATGAGATCGTCAAGATTGAGTTATCAAAAGTAGACCCAAAAATATCAGAGATTCTATTCATTGTAACGATTCATGAAGGCGTTGCAAGAAAACAGAATTTTGGGCAAGTTAGAAATTCATACATTCGAATTTTAGACGGTGTCACAAATGAGGAAATCTGTAAATATGAGCTTGATGAAGACTTCTCTGTAGAAACCGCTGTTGAGTTTGGGAGACTGTACAGAAAGAACAATGAGTGGAAGTTCGAAGCAATCGGAGTCGGTTACCCCCAAGAGCTAGATTACTTCCTGCAAAGATATCAATAATTATCAAAAGACATAGGAGAAATCAAATGCGTAGACTACCAGTTTACCTATTACTCGACTGCTCCGGTTCAATGTCCGGAGAGCCAATTGAAGCAGTTAAAAGTGGAATGCAAATGTTATTATCAGGCTTACGCCAAGATCCCCAAGCATTAGAATCTGCTTATCTCAGCGTTATTACTTTTGACAGTAGTGCAAAACAGTTAGTACCCTTAACCGATCTTGCTTCCTTCCAAATGCCGGATATTGTGGCTTCGGGAACAACTGCATTAGGGGAAGCACTCTCATTACTGTGTCAATGCGCAAAAACCGAGATTGTCAAATCGACTCCTGAAGTCAAAGGTGACTGGCGACCTCTGGTATTTATCATGACAGATGGAGAACCTACGGATGATTTTAACAAGGGATTAGCCGAATTTCAAACAATGAAATGGGGAATTACAGTAAGTTGTGCGGCAGGACAGGGTGCTAATGTGAACACTTTGAAAGCAATAAGCCCGGAAAGCGTGGTGATGTTGGATACTGCTGACAAACAATCCCTTGCCGCATTCTTTAAGTGGGTATCCAGCTCTATATCGACCAGTAGCAAAAGTGTAAACGACACAAAGCAAGAGATCGGTGTTGACCAGTTACCTCCCCCTCCACCAGAGATAAACATGGTATAGGATTTTGGCTCATGAATATTAGGACTGCAATATGAGGAGATTGCCTGTATATCTGTTATTGGATACTTCAGGATCAATGAAAGGTGAACCTATAGAAGCTGTAAGGTGTGGGATTCAAACTCTAATATCTACTTTGAGGAGAGATCCACAAGCCTTAGAGACTGTTTTCATTAGTATTATTACTTTCGATCGTGAGGTAAAAGTAATTCTCCCACTTACATCCTTGGAATCCCTCCAGATACCGGAGATTGAAATGCCAGATTCTGGACCAACCATGTTAGGCGCAGCATTGGGAGTCTTATGCCAGCAAGTAGACAAAGAAGTGATACTCTCAAGTGATAAAGTAAAAAAAGACTGGAAACCTCTACTGTTTATCATGACTGATGGTAAACCCTCTGACACAAAGATGTTCAACGAGATGATACCTGAATGTAAAAAAAGGAACTTCGCAATTATCACAGGTTGCGCTGCAGGCATGAAAGCTGATACTATATCATTACAACTCATAGCATCGAGTGTCGTGAGGCTTGACACGTGTGATAGTGCTACTTTTGAGCAATACTTCAAATGGGTTAGTGCTTCGATAATGAGTGGTTCTCAAAGTGTAGGGACGAGTATCGAGCTGACATTACCTCCGCCTCCATCTGAAGTAGAAGTTGTAATTTAGCGATGGCTTAAAGGAGGAGAACTTGGGAAACGATGTCACAAAAGTGTTAAAGGAAAAAAAATACAAGATAAAGCGTATAGTGGGGGTTGGATTTCATCTCTCAAACTTACAACCTAGATTATATGACTATCTCTTAAAAAAGCAAGCCCTAAAGCAGATTGCGCAAATAGAGACTAAAACCGTAACAGAGTTAAAGCCTGAAGAAAAGCACATTGACCATCCTAGGATCAATCTGCCAAATCTAAATATTGCTGGAGACTACTACGATATTGACTTAAAGAAACATCTTACTGGTTCTTTTTTCTCTAAGAACGAAAGAACTGAAAAAGAAACTTACGAAGTAAAGAATGTTTCTGAGGACAATGAGCAAATATTAGTCACATTTGATGCAGAAACTTATAGATTTTCATGTGTGACCACAACTCCGGGAGAGTACGATTTCATTTTAGTCAGAAAGGTCACCGGTAATGAGTTTATTGAATTACACACCTTACCCATGCATCTGATTGTTAACCCCGATCCTAAAACCCTATGGAAAAATATACCCTCTGATGAAACTGATCCCTATTATAAACCCGACACCAATTTTCGCATAATCAACTGCGATGAGAACCTCTCCTTGATCGGCGCCAGTAAGAGGGGCAGATCACACGCTCAAGATGGGCGTTTTCGTGATGATGACTTTGAGATGTATTACGATAACAACCTCCTTTATGCAGTTATCGCTGTTGCTGATGGAGCTGGAAGTGCTAAATTCTCCCGCAAAGGATCTCAAATTGCTGTCCAAACAGCTGTAAACCAGATTAAGTCACAAGCAGATAAAGAATTCTGGAGAAAGATTGAAACTTATGTTGATAAGTGGCAATTGGGTGAAGAAGAAGGATACAACAATCTTCGTGCACTACTTTACAAGAGCATAATAGTTAACGCAGCTTTTCAGTCAAAACAAAACATTGATTTGGAAAGAACAAAGCTCGCAAAACTAAGTAGTCTGGCATTAGCTAGTAGCAACAATGTAATGATAGATACAAAAGACTATGCAACAACCTTATTGATTTCAGTTGCCAAACGCATGAAGCAAGGATGGTTCATCGCGTCTTATTGGGTGGGTGACGGGGGGATAGGAATATACAGCCCTGACGAAAATCAAGTAATTGTTCAGGGCGAACCAGATGTGGGGACTTATGGAGGGCAAACCCGCTTTTTAACAATGAATGAAGTCTGGGCTGGAACTTACCATGAAATTGTTGACCGTCGTCTGCGCTTCAATTTGGTAAAAAACTTCCGCTGCTTAGTCCTCATGTCAGATGGTGTGACCGACCCCATTTTTGAAACTGAAAACAATTTAAATAAAATTGAAGTGTGGCACTCGCTTTGGGAAGAGATGAATATAATGGTTAATTTTTCTACAAGAAATGAGTCAACTGCAAAGGCATTACTTGACTGGCTTGACTTCTGGTCACCTGGCAACCATGACGATCGAACAATAGTAATCATGTATTAATAGGAGATGTCATGGCCTTAGTTAAAATCAAAGCAACAGATGGTACACAAATTACCTTTGATGATAAGATGATAGGACAGGGAGGGGTAAAAGATGTATATTTTACTGAGGATAGACGCCATGTCGTTGGCTTCTTTCGCAATAAACTTGACGTGTATGGTAAAGAAAGATTAGAGCACATAGTAGGAAAGTATCGAGATAGTATATTTTCACAAGATGGCGGAGAGTATTGGAAGAATCTCTTCTGTTGGCCAGAGAAGATAGTTGAGTATAATGGGAAAACTGGGGTTTTAGTTCCAACATATGCTCAAGAGTTTTTCTTTACACATGGATCGAGTACACCAGTAATAGATATTAAAGGAAGGGAAAAAGAGGGAAAATGGTTCGCTAATCCTTGGCATAGATATTGTAATCTCGATAAACGTGAAATTGGTGATTGGCGAAGCTATCTCAATATCTGCCTGCTGATATCACGGGCTATCCGCAGAATGCACGCAGCGGGGTTATCACATTCTGACCTCTCATACAAAAATATCTTGATTGATCCTGTATCTGTGAAAGCATGTATAATTGACATTGACGGTTTAGTCGTACCTGGCAAGTTTCC
Source organism: Candidatus Cloacimonetes bacterium HGW-Cloacimonetes-3 (assembly GCA_002840645.1). Taxonomy (GTDB): domain Bacteria; phylum Cloacimonadota; class Cloacimonadia; order Cloacimonadales; family Cloacimonadaceae; genus Cloacimonas. The sequence goes on along the minus strand of PHBO01000012.1, from coordinate 43,128 downwards.
TCCCGATGTGGTCGGTACCCCGGACTTCATTGCTCCTGAAGTCATGCAGACTCTTAAACTCAAGATCAGTGACAAGTCAAAGAAGATTCCAAAGAGAGAGACGGACATGCATGCCTTAGCTGTCCTGATATATATGTATTTGCTCTGCAGGCATCCGCTGAGGGGTAAGAAGGTCCATGATATGAATGATGAAAACAGAGATGAAGAGCTAGCTATGGGGGAAAAAGCTCTTTTTGTTGAAAGCAACAAGGATACAAGTAACCGCTATGACATTAAATGGGTTAAAAAAAACGAGCCAGCAAATCGTTACCCGTATATTGCACCCTGGATGGATCTTGATAAACGACCGTATACAATATTGGGACCATATATTAGTCAACTTGTCAGGCAAGCATTCATGGATGGTTTGCATAATCCGTCTGCAAGACCATCCGCTAATGATTGGGAAGACGCGATCGTGCGAACCATTGACTTGCTACAACCCTGCCAAAACCCAAAATGTGAACAGAAGTGGTTTGTATTCGACAATACCACCAAACCAATTTGCCCGTTTTGTAATACCGTTTATAAGGGGATGATGCCTGTTCTAAACTTCTATTCAAAACGGGGGTCTTCATTCAAACTGGACAATCATCGCTTAATGGTGTTCAATGGAACTAGGATTTATCCTTGGCACGTCAATAGGAATGTCTTCCCCAATGAGAAACTGAAACCTGATCAGAAAAAGGCCGTAGCCTATTTTCAGTTTCACAACAATTTTTGGTATCTGGTTAATCAATCTATTCCAAAAATGATAGATATCACGGACAATAAAAAGATCATAAAACCTAACGAACATATACAATTGACTGAAGGACGTCAGATTCTATTGTCTGAGGATGAAGGGGGAAGGCTGATTCAAGTTCAATTGGTACAGAATTGATGAGGAGGTAATGAAATGAGACGTTTACCAGTCTATCTATTGATTGACACATCAGAATCGATGATTGGAATTGCATTAGATTCAGTTCATGCTGGCATCAAGGCAATGATGTCAGCATTAAGACAAAACCCATATTCGCTTGAGATTACGTATATTAGCATCATTACTTTTGCCGACAAAGCCCAGCAACTGTGTTCTTTAAAAGATGTTTTTACTTTTGTGGTACCGGATCTTGAGGTATCACCAGGAACGTCACTTGGTGCTGGACTTAGATTGTTAAATGATTGTTTGTCCAGAGAAGTGGTAAAAACCACATCCGAACAAAAAGGGGACTATAAGCCGATTGTCTTCATCCTCACGGATGGTCAACCCACAGACAATTGGGAAAATGAAGCTGCGAGTCTCCGGAAGAACCACCCCAGTGCGATGGTCTATGCCATAGGTTGTGGTGATGACGTTGATCTGTCTGTTCTTAAACAGTTAACGGATAACACATATTTAATGGAGCAAACGACCGTAGATACTTTTACCAAGCTTTTTGTTTGTATTTCAGCATCTATTCAGTCTGTAGGTTCAAGTATTGGATCTGGAGATAAATACGATAATAACGTGAATCTGACTGATCTAGCACCGGAAGTGCTTGAGAAAGTGGAAGAGGTCAGAGAAATTCCCAAGGGGAAACAGCGGCAAGTCTTCATCCCGTGTAAATGCCAAAAAAACAAACGACCGTATTTAATGCGATATAGGTTGATTGATGGGCAAAACTATGGTTTCGTGTCATCTCATCCCTTAAACAAGGAATTCACAAGCGAACAAAGCAAAAAAATGCCACCTATACCAGTCGAAGAACTCCTTGGTGACTCATCTTGTCCCTATTGTGGAAACACTATATGGGGTAAGTGTGCTTGTGGAGCATTGCTTTGCATACCAGATGATCAGCTGAGAAACACATGCCCTACATGCGGTCTGACACTTGATTATTCAGTAGGTTCATTTTCTACAGATCAGACAATAGGTTAGAGATATGGTCTATCTTTCGAAATATGCCTGGAGTATGATGCAAATCCATTGGTTGCATTGTGGTAGCTTATATTCGCTAAACATTGATAAATGTCTTTCTTATAAAGGAGTAAAAAATGTCTTCCACAATAATTGGTAAAGTGAAGTCTGGTAGCCGTAAAGATTACGATGTGAAATGGGATTCCTATTCCAAGGAAGTTTACGTGAACTGGGGCGGCTGGACAAGGGTGGGCAAAGCCTCATCAGCGTCCGACGCAATGCGAATGGCAGAAGCTTGGCTGTATAACAAATAATCACGGAAAGTGAGGTTATTATGAGAAGACTCCCAATTTACCTCTTGCTGGATGTCTCGGGGTCTATGCGTGGTGAGCCGATCCAAGCACTTCAGGACGGATTACAGATTCTTGTATCTACCTTACGCCAAAACCCCTATGCTCTTGAAACTGCATATCTAAGTATTATCACCTTCGGTCCAACTGCCCAGCAAATCTTACCCCTTACTGAGCTGGTTAAATTCCAGGCCCCTGCATTGAAAGCCGAGGGTGTAGGAACATCAATGGGACACGCAATCAAGATTCTTGTGGACAAAATCAACAAGGAAGTTGTAAAAACGACTTTAGAATCCAAAGGAGATTGGAAACCTATTGTGTTCCTGCTAACAGATGGCGAACCCACGGATGAGTTTGAAAGCGCAATCAAAGCCCTCAAGAATACCACAACCGGAATCATAGTGGCCTGCGCTGCCGGATCTGACGCCAACACTATCGTCTTGAAATCCATCACGGACAATGTGTTGGAGCTGAACAAACTAGACAAGGCAACTGCCCAGTCTTTCTTTCAGTGGGTTTCAGCCAGTATTAGCACCAGCAGTCAGAAAATCGAGCAGAAGAAGGAGGTGGGATCACTAGACGAACTACCCCAACTTCCCGCCGATATAAAGAAGGCAACAGAGCTGCGAAAAGGCAACGAACAATCACTGAATCCCTATAACACATTTGACCGACAGCGGGCTTTGAACAAGGACAAGTTTGGGAACATCGAAGGCAGCGACTTTGACCTGGCTAAAGACGGGGCTTTCGAGGGCTACCAGATTGCCATATTACACCTCTATACAGGTGAAGGTTTTGATTTTAAGGCCCCTGAAAGGGCATTGCATGAAAAAGGGTTTTCTATCCATCGATGGGCGGATAATCCACCTTCTTCATCAGAACTGAAACATGTTCTGGAAACGTGTTGTCAATTATGGTTGATATCCGACACTTACCCAAAACTATCTCAGCAGCATATTGATATCATCTGCGATTTTTATAATTCTGGAAAGGGATTATACCTGTGGGGAGATAATGATCCATTTCACGCAGACGCAGATGCAATCTCCAGAAAACTCTTTGGCATTGATATGTCAGGTTGTGAAATGGGAAATAAAATACTGACTAAAAAGGATTCTTCCAAAGCAGGAGGCTTCATAGAGCATGCCGTTACCTTTGGAATAGATTTCTTGTATGAAGGAATCACTATTGCCCAATTCCCACACCACAACTTGTTCACCACAATACTATATAGCTCTGAGGGGCATCCGGCAATTGTAGTATATGACAACAACAATAAAAGGGCTATCCTTGACGGAGGTTTTACTAAACTATACTGCAACTGGGATACAGCAGGAACAGGAAGATATGTTAAAAACGCCGCAGCATGGTTAGTCAATTATGAGTATTTTGGAAAAAGAAGATGAGAGTATTTGGTTTATTGCAAGGTAGTTAACTCTCAGATTTTTGAATATAAGAAACAACCTACTATCATTATGAGTGGAGATTAAAATGCGAAAACTAGCAGTTTACCTGGTCATAGATATTTCTGGCTCAATGAGGGGTGAACCGATAAAGGTTATTAATCAATGCCTTCAATCATTGATAAAAGACCTAAGAAGCAACCCGATGGCTCTGGAAACTGTTTGGTTATCGTTAATGGAATTTGGTACCGAGGCGAAAACTGTTGTCCCCCTTACAGAGATTTTACAAGTAAGACTACCGGAATTGTCTGTCCATGGGCGCACTTCATTGGGGGCGGCTTTGAAATTAGTTAAGTTAGAGACGGAGTCTAATTTTGTCAGATCAACACAAGAAGTGAGAGGGGATTATAAACCACTGGTTTTTATATTGACAGATGGTCACCCAACCGATGGCTGGAAAATTGCCGCTGACGCATTGAAAACTGATGGAGTAGCAAATGTAATAGCTTGCGGATTGGGTCACAATGTAACTAGAGATACACTTGCACGCGTTGGACATACAGCTATTCTTATCGAATCGGGTGATACAAATGGACTTATTGAGTACTTCAAATGGGTATCACAATCAATTCAAGTGAGCGTAGATAGCATAGCGAATCGTCAACCGGAATCAGGCCTGGTTCCCATTCCAGAAGAAATAGTGATTGTGTGAAGTGTTGTTTCATATTTATATTTTAGAGTATAAACTGAATCCAGATTAGTTGAATGGCATAACGATAATAATGCGCAACCAGCAAAAGTGGTTGAGGAGAATGATAATATGAACAAAGGTGGTTTTTCTTGGAGTAGGTTGCTCGGAGTATCCGCTGCAAAGGCCAGGATTAGTAGAAAAATTGGTATTCCTCTTACTAAGTCAGGGCGACAGCAGAAAATTGGAAGGATTGTATCAGGTGGTGGTTGTTTAATCACAATATTTATTTTTATCTCTATATCGTTTGTTATAATCGGAATTTTCTCTATATAACATACATAGAATTGGCTTTACTATATATGTTAAGATTCACATCCAATCATTCAACAGCCCTTAAGTTGTACGAGTAATGTTCAAGTACAAAACGACTAAAATGCATATATACAATCATTTGTGAATTTATGCAGAGTTGTCAGTATAACAAAGAGAGTAAATCATGTCTATCGCATTAAACAGAGGTGAGAAGCTCACTGCCGACGAGCTGAGACTTATAAACAAGGGAGAACCAATGCAGAAAGTCCGGCTTGACATATCTTGGGACTTTAAGCCCGATATTGAAGTTGACTGGGATGGTTCAATTGTACTCTTGGGAAATGACGGAATGATGTGGGCAGATGACTCACTTGTCTTCTACAATAAAAGAGAATCAAACGATGGGGCAATAAAGCATACCGGGGATAATCATGAGGGTGTGTCTGAGTGCCATGATGGAGATGAATGTGATGAAATCATTCTCATAGATCTTAGCAGAGTGTCAGTCAAGACTCATACGATTTTAGCCGTATTAACCCTGTTTTTATGCAATCCAAACAAGGGTTTTGATCCAATCGAGGTAAGTGCGAATGTAAAACTGTACAGTGAAGTCCCGAATGGGTCCCAGCTGCTGTGTAGTTATGATCTGAGAGAAGTCATTGTACCTCCACCAGCCATGGAAATGGCAAGTCTCACCAGAGATGGCGACGGGTGGAGTTTCCAGACCATAGGACAAGGAATCGATGAGGGCAAATCTGCTAATGGTTTAGTGGATGTATTAAGAAAATACAGTCGATAGTACAAATAGGGAGGAAGCATGGGATTGGATTTAGATAAGAGAAAGCAAGGCTTGGATTTAAAGAAAAGTTTGCAATGCAAGCAACTGCTCAGACTTTATTTCCTGTTACAGAGCCAATAGAACCAAAAGGAAAAAGTAAGGGGCTGTTTGTGTGTGCTGCCTTTTTTGCCAATTACTTTAATATGTAAAATCCATTGATAATAGGAGTTAATAATGGATTTTATTGCTAGGTTAGTCAATGAGTTGATTCAAGAAGGAGTTAAAATAGGAATTCAAAAAATTGGTGAGTTTGTTTCCAAGGAGATATGCGACGCCAATTCCACAACTAAGTGTAACAATTCTACCATCACAAATAATGATGGACAAAAAAATCAGAAAGACAACATAGCAACTGAGAATTCAAACTACGAAGATGATACTATAACGCTCGAATGGGAAGATGGCACCACTGAAGGCTTTTTGATCCTTGACGCGGTGAAACACAACTGCCTATATTACGCTGCCTTGGCTCCTCGGGGAAGTAATGAGTACTTTATCTATGCTTTTGAAGAAGAAGGTGATAACATAGAATTCTTCTCTGTAGATGATATTGAATATGAAATAGTGAGCAAGATATTTAAAGCTAGGCTTGAAGCATAGTTTGACGAAGACCCTGAGTAATCATGCTGTTAGAATTAAGCCGGTTTTTAGAGTTTTACTTCTAATTATATGAATTAGACTAAATCTAGTTAGGCTTAGACTAATAAGTTAGTAATCAAAATAGGAGGTCATCATGAATGATTCCAACGCGACAAACATCTCGTTTAAAACAAAGCAATTGAATATCTTGCAAAAAATCGCTCAAATATATTGGATAATGCCTAGAAGCTGGCTATTAGAGGAGTTTCGTGTTACAAATAGCGTTCTGTCTATATTGTGCAAAAATGGTGATTATTTTGAAGCGCCACTTAGTGAGGTAGAATCTACATATGAAACTGATCAATACGACCACCGTGCGATAACTATCCGTTATGCTGGGAAAAAGGCACATTTCAAGGAAATCTCTTGGATGCTCACTGATAATGAGTGGGACGCAATTTTTATGGTGCTAAATCCGACAAATTCACGGTTAGGGAAAATTGGAGATATCGTCAATAAAATCAAGCAAATCATATAACACTGCATTGTAGGAAACTACTACATCATTTAGTACTCGTAATCGATTAGTGACATGGCTGTGATTGCTTTAGGGACAGTGTGTTAGAAAATATTCGATTAAGCGCCAAAATAATGTGGCTGGGTGTTCCTTATTTGATATCGGATCTACTTTAATGGTGAAACACCCAAGTTTGTGGCCAGTCCATATATCGGTAATTAAGTTATCACCAATAAATATACAATTACTTGGATTAACGGAATGTTTTTTAAGTATCCTTCTAATTCGATATGTTAATGGCTTTAAGCACCATCCATAAACTTCGATACTTGTCTTACTAAATGACTTTGCTATTCGTTCTGGGTTACCATTGCTTACGACAAGGAATTTTGATTTTATCGCCGATAATCTATTCAAGTAATTATCTCCAACTTCACCATGCCATGGAGCTAAGGTGTTATCATAGTCAATAAGGATAACATCAAATTTGTCATAATATTCGACTGGTATATCGAGGAACGTATTATAAGATAAATCTGGAAAATCAAGCATAAGCTACTCCTGACAAATTCATAAAACACAAAGTGTAGATCACTATAAGAATCTAATCTCCAAGCCATTCAGCGAATTTGGCTTCGAATATCTTGCTGACTTATTCAAACTCATTACTATCATAGATTGATAAGAATTCAACGTTTTCGCCATTGTCCTTAAACCAGTAGATGAAGTATTCAGTGCTTTCCTGAGGAGCCAATAAGATGTAACTATTTCGCTTGTGTTCCAAAGTATCCAGGATGATCAAGTCTTCAGTTGTGTCATCTTCCCATTCGAGCTTTTTAGTATCTACTTCGTATTTGAATTCTCATTTGCTTTGTTATATGACTGACTTATTCGACCTTCAGGGTTTGTTACAACGGTGTTAGTATTCTTGGTGGGGGATAAAGAGTCCATCACATCTTTAACAACACCTCTTCCATTAAGCAAGTTAGTTAATTCATGAACGAACAAGTTTTGTATCAGATCAGCGATAAATTTCATTGCGCTTACTCCATAACGGCATGTTGAGTCAATAATGTTGGTGGAAATTCCAACTCATAGTTTAATGGTATTTGAGAACATCCTACTGCTCTCGCTACTCACATTCTATTTTAGTTCAAACGACCGGATGCATAGTTTCCAATCATATTCTAAGGGTCAAGTTCTTTTTCATGCTGATGCCTGGCAATGACCAATTGAAGCCCAACGGAGCTCGTGGTGCAGGGCTTCCGTCCGTCGCGAGCAAACAGAAACATAGGTAGTGTTTGGTTCTAAGCTCTGGTTTTTAAAAAAGCTCTGCCATGCATATCTTACCATCTCTCCAGTCTTCTGAGTATCCTTGCAAGATAGCTCTCATCATTCGGAAACAACATCTTTCCTCAGAAAAGATACGGTTGCACTTATCTCTCTGTCGCAGGTTTTGATTCAACCGCTCAAGATAGTTGTTGCACTTTTCCTGCTCAAATAGGCTGAGGGGAAATCCAGATATACGCTAATCTCGTTAAAGGTGCATTATAGCAAGTCTTTCAGCTTAACTTCACCCTTAAAGGCTGTCACCCTGATCAGTTCATTTTATGCCAGATTAAAAGGCTCCTGTGTTCTATAACCCTCCATATCTTTTTATTAGTGGCACCAAGCAAAGAAGGTCTGTTTGGAACGCATTATTCTAGGTATAATGCATTCCGTGACCGATACATAGTTGCCTAAGCTAACTGGGGAAATCACTTTTCAATTGATTAGATTTACCTAATCATGACTATCACTGAACTTTTGTTCACTCTGCTCATATCCACAAGCTAAAATGCTTTACCAAAAATCTCTGTTGTGATAGCTTTCAAAGTTATGGCAACAATTTGCAAACCAAGTACATCCCTATGACCGCCTTTCATTTGTACGGTGGGCTAGACCTGTTTTCATTTTCACTCAATTTTCCGACCGACATTTGTACAAACATTCGGACAATGGCGGTCTTGTACAATTGTTACGCATTCATAGCACAACTCAATTGCAATAATCCTGTCACAATTTGCAAATTTAGGTGATCTGATTTGCAAAAATCCTGTCAAAACTGCTCAATAGGGTCTTGTTAAGGATGTCATACGATGCATAAGGATGCGACAGTTTGCAGATTTCGCTGCACAATTTGCAGATTTCGTTGTCACGTTGCAAGGGATTTAGGTTGTGGCTATAGGCAGGCTTAATTGTTTGTTGTATAGTTCTTTGTGGAGATGCTAACACCTGCTGACCAGTTAAATCCCGGTTGCGGGATATAGGCATAGATTTCGTAGCGATTGTTTAGGATGTTATTGGCTTTAAGATCAAGCTGCACATCGAGATAAGGGAAGCTGATACGGTAGAAAAGCGAGGCATCAAGGTTATCGAAATCCTTCAGTGGTGCTATCAGGTTGTCTGGGGTGCTATATTGCTCTCCCGTGTAGCTGTATTGCAAGGCTGCTCCGCATTTCACGTCCCCTATGGCAAGCTTGATGGTGGCTTTGGTATCCGGGGTGTAAACAAGTTTCTTGTTATAGGTGGGGGAGTGGCTGCCATCAGGGTTTTGGGAGACATCGTAAGCAGCGGTGAAGCTGATCCCACCGGAGCACGTAAGCCATTTGTATAGTTGCAGTTGCGATTCCAGCTCGAGGTTTTGCAGGTCTGCACTGCCCACATTGAAGGGCTTCCAGCTAACGCCATTAAGGTAATACTGTCGCCACTGAATAAGATCATCCACATAGTTGCGATAGTATGCCAGGTGCAGCTTCATTCCGGCATGGCTGAAGTCGCTGTAAACACTGTAGCCAAAAGAACTTTCGCTCTTCAAATCAGGATTGCCAAAGGTTTCGCTGTCTCCAATCCAAAACATGTCGAACAAAGAAGGCTGAGAGTATGCAGTGCCGGCAAAGCCACCGATAACAAGCTGTGGGACAATGGGTAAGCTAAGCTCGTTCTCTATCCGCCAGGTGGGATGGAGGCTTTTATCACTGTAATCACCGCGCACGGCAGCAAGCACCTTGTAATCCAGATAAAAGGGAAACAGATTGCGCTGAGTTCGCAGTGCCAGGGCAGTGTTTTCGCGCATACCGGTGATCTCTGTGTGGTTGATGTAATTGTAGAAGCTGTAATCAGTTGCGGAGTATTCGGCATTCATTCCCAGCTTGGCGGCATCCGTGCTGAGATTGCTGCTGCCTTTGATGCCACGGTTAAGCTGCTTCTGGCGATAATGACTGCTGCCGAAAGGGAGGTCTGAAAACAGATTCTTGTAGATGCTTTGGTCGGTATTGCACCATAACAGCAGCTCATTAGCCAGTTCATTGTGCGTTATCATGCCGCGTAGATTGTGCTGGGCGTAATCACCCGTGAGCTTGGAATCGTTGTATAAATCCAGAAAGTTGATAGGTCCGGGAAGCTGACGGACGAAACTGCCGGCATTTACGCTGTAGTCTATCTGTGTTCCGCCGTTCAGATAGCTGCTTTTGGCATAGAAACTATCGGCAGTCTTTTTGTTGTGAACCCGCTTCAGCTCCGGCTCGGCAGCCCAGAAAGCGGGTGTGTTGTAGGGGAAGTTATTTGCGGCAGTGTGGTGGGTGTATTCCATGCTGAGAGATAAGGGGCTTTTGCTGAGGGAAGTGCTGTAAACCTGTTTGTATAGCCCAAAAGAACCTATAGAGCTGCTTAATGCTGCTTCCCGGGCAGGTTTGCGCAAAGCACTGTGAGTATGGATGTGGATGATGCCTCCGATAGCTGCTGATCCGCCATAGACGGAGGAATTGCCTTTGATTACTTCGATATAGCTTATCTGCCCAAGGGGGATTTTGCTGAGGTCAAAGGCTTCTCCGGCAGGGTTTAGCACCACTCCATCCAGCATGACAAGGCTGTGACGGCTAAAACTGCCGAGCAGGGACACCGTTTGCCTTTCTCCCGTTAGCTTGGTGTCCGTGGTGCTGAAAGAGGAATTAGCAAGTAATAACTCGTTGGCACTCTCTATCTTAGCGTTGGTATCGGGATGGATGATAGAGGCACTGAGGGAAGGGCTGCTTTGCTTGTATTCCACGGCTCTTACCCACACGGTCGGCAGGAGTATGTCCGAGGTAAAAAGGGTTATGGGGGAAAGGTAGCTATGGGTGTTCAGGGCAAGTTTGTGGAAGCCGATGCGGGATATGTAGATGCTGTCTGCCTCTGTGATAATGCTGAAACTGCCGTCACTTGCGCTGTACACTGCATGCCTGCTGTCGGATATGGTGGCACCAACCACAGCTTCGCCTTTCTGGTCTATAACTCTGCCCGAGATTCCGTGGAGGGATTGGTGGCATAGCAGCAGAGTAAAACATAGCAGTAATACCATTCTTGCGGGGCAGCAGGGCTGGTTCATGTTGTTCACCTCGGATATTATTTCCGTGACTTGAGACGAACAAAGCGGATATAACCCATTTCACCGTGGGTTACATATAAGCTTGGTGGCAGGTTTCCTGGCTCACAGCGGTTTGCGTTATCACGCGCTAAAGCACCTTCCCATCAAAAAGACAGTGACGCCTTAAACCAATATGCTGCTTACAGTGGCGGAGACCGCTTCCGAATTTAACGGAATTCCCTATTACCTTGTGCAAAGCACCAACAAGTCACAGGGTTAAGGAAATTACCGGCAAGGAAACAGTCAAGGGATTCCTTGAGCAATAACACTCAAGGGCACAGCAAAAAGATGGTATTCTACAAATCCAGCCAGATGTTTTTGCAGCCGCTTCTGCAGCAGACGCGAACTTTCCCTCCGTCGGTTAGCTTGAAGAGGGCGACGGGTGCTCCACATACATCACATTTCTTACCGGTGCTTTGCGGGGCAGAGCAATGCGGGCAAGCAAACTCTACAATTTCACCTTTAGCGAATTGCAACTCGCTTTCCAGATTGTTGCTTCCGAAGATGGAAGATAACCAAACGACAGAGCTTGCATTACCGGTAGTAACTTTCAGCTTTATCCCGGGGTTTCCGTCCACAAGATGAGACTCATCAGATAAGGATTCTCCACAGTATCTGCATTTCAATTCCACAGTAATTTGTCTTGGCATGATAACACCGCCTCATTTATTTGTTTATGATTACAATGTAGTCTCAATTTAGCATTTAGCAAAACTTATTCATCAGACAAGGAATTCTGTAGCCTGTAATAAACAATACTGGCAAATGACTAAGGCAGGCTAACTAAGTGTAACACAATAAATTATAATTTGCTTTTAGTCTGGTATCGGTTACTATGTAGTTAAGACTCCCAATTAAGGAGGGTTTATGAGAAACAGAATACTATCTACACTTGCAAGCCTGTTGTTACTGGTGATAATAGCTTCTACCAGCAGCTGTACTTTTAACACAGTGGAACGGAAACAACCACCGCGCCATAAGCAAAGAATTGTTTGGGTTAGCGGAGTTCGTTACCGGCAGGTTTATTACATTGATAACGTTACGAACAACGTGATCATCGTAAATCAAATCAAAGAATCCAATAAGAAACCAAAGCACCACAAAAACAAGGGTAAACACAAAGGTAATTAAACATAGTATAGCATTCCCATGCTGATTAGCCGCCAAGACAATACCGGTACTAAGGTGCCGGTATCTTTTTTTCTACAAACTAAATAAGCATTTACAGAGGTAGTTACCCGATTATTGTTGACAATTCTTGAGGATTAATAAATGAAGGTTAGTATACTGTAAAAGAGGTAACTAAATGGTTAAATCAATACCTGCGATTCACGATGTGCTTAGCTCGATGAAGAAGATTAATATAGGTGAGCTTAAAATAAACATCCCCATAATTCAGGGCGGCATGGGTATAGGTGTGTCACTATCAGGTCTGGCTTCCGCTGTTGCCACTGAAGGCGGAGTGGGAACTATCTCTGCCGTGGCACCGGGCTTTAGAGAGCCGGATTTCCTTACTAACTTCCGTGAAGCCAATATGCGTGCACTTGCCAATGAGATTCGCAAAGCCAGAGAGCTTACCAAAGGTGTGCTGGCGGTGAATATCATGGTTGCCCTAACTAACTTTGCCGATATGGTGCAAACTGCCATAAAAGAGAAGATTGATATTATCATTGCCGGAGCGGGATTAGCGCTTAACCTGCCGGAATACAGACCAGAAAACAGCCTTACTAAGCTGGTGCCGATCGTTTCCACGGACAGAGCTTTGAACATCATCATCCGCAAGTGGTTCAAGAACTATAACTGTCTGCCGGATGCGGTGGTGCTGGAAAGCCCTTATAGCGGCGGACATCAGGGCGTGAAGATGGACGAGGTGGGCGATAGTGAGTTTGACTTGGAACAGCAGCTTCCCAAAGTGCTGGCAGTGGTGAACGAATGCGAACGGCTGTATAACAAGAAAATACCTGTGTTTGTTGCCGGTGGTGTGCAAACCGGAGCAGATATCCGCAAGTTTGTTGAGATGGGTGCTTCCGGTGCGCAAATAGGCACTCGCTTTATCACTACAGACGAATGCGATGCCAGTATGGAGTTTAAACAGCAATACATAAATGCCAAGTCACCGGATGATATTGTGGTGATTCACAGCCCGGTGGGCTTACCCCTGCGCGTGCTGAAAACCAAGTTCGTGAAAAGCATTATTGCCGGAGAGAACAAGCCGATTGCCTGCTATTACAAATGCCTTCATACCTGCGATTATAAAAGCGTGTCCTTTTGCATCGCCAAAGCACTGGTAAATGCGCAGTCCGGTCATATAGACGAGGGCGTATGCTGTTCCGGTGTAAATGGCTATAAAAACAACGAAATTGTCAGCGTGCACGAAGTATTTGAACAATTAGAGGCAGAATACCGGGAAGGATAATCCCCCATTTATACAGCACTTTTCCCTGTTGATTCCCGGAGCTAAGTTTCAGAGAGCAGTATTAACTGATTATTTAGCTACAGTTATCCTCTTCACTTCCCTGTGGCTTCCGCTTATGATGCTAAGCAGGTATACTCCATTTGGAAGCGGCTTATTCTGCATATCTGTAGCTTGCCATTGCACGGTAGTGCTTGCTGAAGGTGTTGTGCTTAACGTCTCCTCTTTCACTTTTTGCCCACGGATGTTATAAGTGCAAATCCTGAGCTGTTCATGCTTATCAGAGTTAATTACAAGCTGTGTTTCTCCACGGTTAGGATTGGGGTAGGCGGCAATGCTAAAGGCACTTGGCACGCTTTCGTGATTATCTTCCAACCCGGAAGGTGCAGTAAAGATATATTCGTAAGTATTAGTACCTTCTTCTGCCCCTGAGATACTTATAGGCATGCCGCTATGGTCCCACACATAGGCCCCGTAAGGGAAACTTGCATAGTAACCATTTGCGCCATGGTAAAAGCCCGTAGTTCCTTCCCAATATTGAGCCCATTCCTGATTGTAGTAATCATACAGTGTGATGTCACCCATTGACCAGTTATCACAGATATAGAGAGATTGAGCATAGTTTAAGAAGTAAATGTCTTGGCCCCAATTGCCCGAATTGTAATAAAAAGAACAATCAGGTAAGTACAAATTGCACTTCTCAAACTCGCACGGCGTAGGGGACTGCTCGCCCGTATAGCTATATTGTATTTTCTGGCTGGGGACCCAATTGATTGAATCCACAGATTTATAGCTGATCTCCTCGATCCGCCTGTCGAGACTGTCCAGTATGCAGATGGTTTTCCATTGAATATTCTGAGGTAAGTATGTACGGAGTTTCTGAACAAGCCTCATATTTGCATTGTACTCATACTTGTTAGTCACAATGTAAGCAGGTAGTGCCGGTGAGTAACTATAATTATCTTCCAGAATATAACCATCATTACTAACTACACAGGTTCGAACACTTTGACCAGACATCGTGGGAGTAGTATAGATGAAATGATCAGCATTAAATTGTGTATAACCGGCAAAGTCAAACGTTTGGTCCCAACTATATAACAGACTATCATACTGATATATGTATCCATAGCTTCGATATGAATTTATTTGAAATCTATTGTTTGAATCATATAAGAAACGATAAGTATCTGCGCCATACCCATCCGGCCCGGTACCGAAATATGACCAGTATGAGTGAACTTGTTGCAACCTTTTTATCGTTGAGATGTTCTGCGCATAAGCTCCAATTGGTAACAAGAGAAGCACTGTAAGAAATAAAGTTCCCACGTGCTTTTGGAAATCAATAATAGCCTTTACTTTCATATATCCCCCAAGTAGTATATACTTTAAGTACAGGACACGATTAATTTACGGTTATTATCTTGTCAAGATATTTCAACACACTCACATATAAAAGGATACAACTTTGTTTGAGCCGTGATTGCCAGCTTTTTCCCTGCTGTCCGAAGCAGTTCCGAAAGAGGGTTCATCGGGCATTGAACGGGCAAAAGCCCGATGAACTCCCGGTCAGATACCGATCGGCTCGTGACCGGAAAGCAGAAAACAAGCAGGGAATTACTCTATATTGTATTTGCGAATCTTACGTATCAGGGTAAATCTGGAGATGCCCAAGGCAATAGCAGCCTGACTTTGGTTATTATCTGCCTCCTGGAGTGCCTTTTTTATCTGGGCAATCTGAATTTGATCCAAAGTTGACTCCACGGGGCTGTCGTCAGAGGAAAACATGGGGAAATCGTCGGTGGTTAAGGTTCCGCTACGGTTAATGATAAGGGCACGCTCTACCAGATTCTTCAGTTCACGCACATTTCCCGGGAAGGAGTATAGCACGATTTCTTTCAGCAGCAAGGGGTCAACTTTGGGGATGGGAATGCGGTTAAGCTCACAAAAATAGCTGATAAAGTAGTTTAGCAAGGGCTCAATATCTTCAGTTCGCTCCCGAAGGGGGGGGATAATTATCTGATATGCCGATAGGCGGTAGAAAAGATCTTTGCGGAAACTTTCGTCTTGCATCAGCTTGCCTAAATCCTTGTTTGTGGCAGCCACGAAGCGCACATCAACGGGGACTTCCATGTTTGTCCCGATCTTCATAAACTTCTTCTCTTCCAGCACCCGCAGCAGTTTAGATTGCAGATTTGGGGGCATATCGGCGATCTCATCCAAAAAGATGGTACCACCTGCGCTTAATTCCAGATAGCCCTTCTTGTCCTGCAAAGCACCGGTAAAGGTGCCCTTCTTATATCCGAAGAACTCGCTTTCCAGCAATGTTTCTGGCAAAGCAGCGCAGTTTATGGGACAGAACTTCTTATCCTTACGCGGGCTTGCATAGTGAATTATGCGTGCTATTATCTCCTTGCCGGTGCCGCTCTCTCCACTGATGATGATGGGAGTATCGGCAAAGCTTGCCAGATGGATGGTATCTTCCAAAAGCTTGCGGATCACTGCGCTATTGCCGATGAAGTTCTTCTCCACTCTGCGTTCCAGCTCTTTGGTGATTAGCGAGTTATCGTCGGTTAAGCGGCTTAGGTTGCGCTGCAGATTGATGAACTTCGTCGTACGCTCGATGGCAATCATCAGTTCGGTCTGGCGGAATGGTTTCTTAAGGAAATCCGTTGCACCACAGCGCAATGCCTCGATTACAGTATCCATATCGCCATGCCCGGAAATGAGGATAACCTCCAAATCAGGGTGATCTGCCTTCACCAGTTTCAGCACCTGAAGTCCATCCATTTCG
Organism: Candidatus Cloacimonetes bacterium HGW-Cloacimonetes-3; assembly: GCA_002840645.1. Lineage (GTDB taxonomy): Bacteria > Cloacimonadota > Cloacimonadia > Cloacimonadales > Cloacimonadaceae > Cloacimonas. The sequence goes on along the minus strand of PHBO01000012.1, from coordinate 26,866 downwards.
GGGAGTCGGATATCCAGAATCAGCACATCAAATTGCTCCTGATTAAGCAGTTTGAATGCAGCAGTGGGAGTCTGGGCAGTTTTTACCGCAAAGCCCTTGCGAACCAGAAACTCACTAAGCTCGTGGATGATGCGCTGTTCGTCATCGAGAATAAGAACACTAATTTCCATAGATATTTCCTTTGCTTGCTGTGCCTATATTAGAGGGATGCTGATTGTTACGGTTGTACCGCTACCGGGATCGGAAGCAATGGCAAGGGTGGCATTCATGCCCTTTACTATGCCTGCGGAGATGGATAGCCCAAGTCCGGTGCCTTTCTCCAAACTCTTGGTGGTGAAAAAGATATCAAAAACCTTATCCTGAAGCTCTTCCGGGATTCCACAGCCATTGTCTGTAACTTTCACTAACAGTTTGCTATCCTGCATATAAGTGCTAACTTCAATAATACCCTCAGATTGCAATGATGCATCCATTTTCTCACCTATTGCATCACGGGCGTTGGTGAGTAAGTTTAGGATAACATGCTCGAATTTATAGGGATTACCGCTTACTTCAGGGATGCCATCGGCGAGATTGCTGACTATTTGCACCCCTTTGGCGATGAATCTGTCCTGCACCATGGCGATAGCGTTTTGGATGCTTTGCTTAAGGCTAAACTTGATATGAGAAGTTTCGTCACTCTGGCGTGAAAAGCAACGTATATGCTCTATAACATCCTGCATACGGGATATATCGGCAAAGAGATAGTTTACCTTTTGTTCCAGATAATCGCCGTTAACTTGCTTATCATGAATAGCAAGCATGATGTTTTCCAGCGTTAAGGAAAGAGTCTGCATGGGTTGGTTCAGTTCATGCGCTATACCGGCAGCCAATTCTCCCAATATCGCCAGACGGGATTGGCGCAAAGCTCTTTGTTCCTGCTCCTGACGCCGTGCTACTTCAGTTTCTACGCGCATTTCCAGTTCGCGATTCAGATCGTTCAGCTTGTCCCTGCTGGCGTTTATCTTCTTGTTTAACCTCAGGGTGCTGCGGTACCTGCTTATCAGGATTATCACGATTATCAGGATTAAGCATATAATCACGACGAGGTAATTGCGCAGTTGGGAGCTTTTCTTCAGGTCTCTTTGGGAAAGCTCGTTGTTTTTGGTTAGCAGTTCTATGTTCTTTTCTTTCTCCAGCACTTCATACTTTATCTCCAGTTCGCTTATCTGCTTGCTCTTTTGTTCATTAGCCAGGCTGTCGCTGAGAGTGTAGTATTGCTTGAAGTATTTCAGGGCAGCCCTATGATTTCCTATAGCTTCATAGTATTCGGAATTGATTTTATAGAGGGTGCGGGAAATATCATAAAACTGTGAGTTCTGCTGGATACTGTTTGCTTTGCTGATGTACAGGAAAGCCTCTGGGAGCTTGTTTTGCTTCAATGCGATGTCCGCAAGATTGTTCAGGGTGGAGAGAATGCTCTGCCAATCGCGCGAATCCTGCTTCAGTTGATAGGATTTCAGGTAGTTTTCCCGCGCACGATTCAGATCTCCGCTATAAAGATACAGCACGCCAAGGTTATTGTAGGCACTGGCAATTTTGGCGGGATTGTTCAGCCGAGTGTATATGGCAAGTGCTTGATGATTGTAATCAAATGCTTTAGGATAGTTATTCAGGTGGCGGAAAGTAACGCTGATAGAGCTTAGGGTGGTGGCAATTTGGTATTGATCGCCAATCTCCTTGCGTAATACTAAGGCTTGCTGTTGGTACTCAAGGGTTTTAGCAAGGTTACCGGTCTGAAGATAGAATACGCTCATATTCATCAAAGCGTTGGCAATGCCGGGCTTATCCTTTTGTCCCTTTTTAATCTCCAAAGCCTTTTGGTAATGCTCCAGACTCTTGGCAAAGGAACCTATCTTAAGATACAGGTTGCCGATGTTATTGTGAATGTAGGATAACCTTTTCTCCTCTGTGGTGTTTGTGGCATGGCTCAGGGCTGTGGAATACCATTTCAGGGCTTGGGCAAAATCGCCTTGCAAATCACAAGCATTACCTGCCTGAGCAGAGGCAAATACGATGTCACCGGTGTGCTTACGCTGTTTGGCAAGCTCGAAAGCACGCTGGTAATAATTCGCTGCGCTTAAGTAATCCTTGGAGTTTAGGTAATAATCTCCCAGCTTAAGCAAGATAGTGGTTTGGGAGATCAGCTTGTTATCGCGTTGGGCTAATTTTAGCTCATCAAGCAGTTGTTGTGCATCCGTTGCTGTCGCAATCGCCAGGAAGCACAAAAAGGTAATAAGTATAGCTGCTTTCCGTAGCATAAATCTCCTTGCAAGGTACTCTTCAGCTAATAGTAATATAAAAAAGCAGTGTGATTCAGGCTAAGCACGGTGTCAAGTTCAATCTTCCTTAGCAGAAGGATGTGCGCAAATTAGGGAGAGTAAATGGAACAGTTTATTGGGACTATTTCATGTAGTTTTTGATAATCGCTGCCACTTCACCACTATCAATCAGTTCCTTCAGAGCTTTGTTTATCTTCTCGTTTAGTGCTTTGCCTTTTTGCATAACGATACCATATTGCTCGTTTGTGGGGATGGTGAAGGCTATTTTTATCGGCCTTTGCTTAGCATACCCTTTGGCTGCACCCTCGTCAATAATCACTAAATCCAGCTTACCACTGAGCAAGTCGCCGGTGGACTCGATATCTGTGGAGTATAGTTTGAGATTTGTTTTGGACATCAGGTCTTTATCAATCAGGTTTTCGTCCAGATATGTATGCCCGGTTGTTCCCATTAGAGAGCCTATTACATACTTGCCCAAATCTTCAAATTTGTCTATCTTTATCTGGGAATCCTGCCTGGCAATAAGCACTTGGTTGGTAACGCTATAGGGTATGGAGAAATCATATAATTTAGATCGCTCCGGAGTGATTGTAACGGAAGAGATTGCCATGTCTATTTTGTCGGAAGCAAGAGAAGAAAACAGTTGTTCGAAGTCCATAGTAACAAACTTAATCTCCATCTTCATCTTCTCAGCAACTCTTTGGGCGATTTCAATCTCGATACCGGTAGGTTGTTCCCCCAATAAATACGAAAAAGGAGGGTATTCGGGATTAGTGCCCACACGGAGCACAGGTTTCTCTTTCCTGGTGCACCCCAGTGATAAAAACATCAAGGCGAGCAACAGCAAAGAGGCTCGGTAAACGCTTGGCTTCATCACAACTCCTCTTAACATACGGCATCCCTTGTTTAGCGAAACCAGAGTAATGTGTCAAGCTTTTTTTGTGGGAGTTCAGGGGTGTGGCTGTGGAAAAAAAGCTACTTCAGCTTGAAAACCGCAGTAAGGGTAACAGAAATGCTTTTACTGCGAGTGCTTGTGTTATAATAGCCATAATCTGCCACGTCGGTGGAATAAGGCTCGGTGATCTGAAACACACCGGCGCGGGCTTCTTTCATCTTCCCCAGCTTGGTTCCGGCACTGCTTGAGATTTCTCCTGCACGGGCTACGGCATCTTTGGTTGCCTCAGATAAAAGCTGTTTCTTCAGTTCCGGCAGCTTGGAATAAAGGTAAGCCAGATTGGAATTCTGCATAATCATCCCGCGGTCGGCGAAGAACTCCGGATTAAGGGCAAGCTCTTCTATCTTCTTGATATCCGGGGAAAGGATAAACACGCTTTGGTTTAGGCTGTAGGAGGTAAGATTACCGTAGTTATCATTCTGAGGAAAGCTGGTGATGGGCTGGATGTTTATCTCTTTTTCCGGGATGCCCTTTTCTATCAGGAATAACTTGAAGGCACTGATATCCGCACTCATGCGCTTATATCCTTCTTTCAGGGCATCAGGCGGGGAATTGCGCTGCACGGTTAGGTTCCATTTCACCAGGTCGGAATCAAACAGTTTGCTGGAGTATCCCACCACGCGTAAGCTGGTCTCGCTCTGCCGGCTTTGCACCAAAAACAAGCCCAGAATGCCAAGACCTATAATAAAGGACAAACCGGCAATTGCCCAGCCCCGGGCGGAGACATTGTCCTTGGCGGTAAACAGCCACTCGAAAACACCGAATACAACGGTAACAATGATAAGCCACAAGTATGTAGGCATATACGCTCCTTTCAGCAGGTATTAGGAAAAGTAAACTTCGTATTCCTCAGCGGGGATAACATCCACACTGCGCTTCAGTCCGTCGAAATGAAACACCATCTTGATAGTGTAATAGGGGAGCAATTTCTCTGCCAATTCAGGCCATTCTATCATTGTGATTCCACTTTCCAACATATCAAAGATGCCCAGATCAAGCAATTCACCTTCATCTTTCAGACGGTACAAATCCAGATGGTACAAAGGGTATAAACCGCAATTGTATTCTTTTAGCAACACAAAGGAAGGGCTGTCTATTTGTTCCTGTATGCCAAGGAAACGCCCCACCTGTTTCGTGAAAAAGGTCTTACCGCTACCAAGATCACCGCCGAGCAGCACCACATCCCCCGGCTTTAACAGCGGTGTGATGTATGCGGCAAGATCAATAGTATCCTGCTCTGTGGGTAATTCTATGTTTTTCATTATATCCTCTTTTATTGTTATGGGACTGAAATTTCCGATAGATAAAAAAGTCCCAAAAGCCGATCAATAACCTTACCCAGGGTATCGAGCTTCTCTTGGGACGATTAGCTGTTTAGTAGTCAGTCCTACTTATATATTAAGGCAAGCCAGAGCCAAAGCAAATTTATTTGTGCTTTTTACTCCTGCAGGTGGCAACAGGCAGAATCATCTCTTCCATAGACACTCCACCATGCTGGAAGGTGCCATTAAACTGCCGCTGGTACTGATGGTAGGAATTGGGATACACGAAGTAATAATCATCCTTGGCAAAGATGAAGTTATCCACGATGCTCTTGGTGGGCAAGCCAAATTCGGAAGGTTTCTTCACGAACATGGCATGACGGTCGTTCACAGAAAGGTTTTTGCCTTCCTTATAGCGCACTGTGGTGGAGGTATCTCTATCGCCAATAACCTGCGTGGCACGATTCACTTTTATGGAGCCGTGATCGGTGGAAATAACTACAATGGCATCCTGCTTGCTGATAAGTTTTAAGGCTTCATACAGCGAGGAATGCAGGAACCAGTGCTTGGTAAAGGCACGCAAGCCTTCTTCGTGAGGGATGGTTTCCTGCAATATCTGGTCTCTACTGCGGTGATGCGCCAGCAGATCCAGGAAGTTGTACACCAATACCACCAGATTATCCCTGTTCCATGTTTCTATCTTGCGCAGCACAAAGTTACCCTCTTCCATATTGAATATCTTCACATACTTGCTGCTTGGTTCCAGTTGGTAGCCAAGTTCGGTGATATGCTCATCCAAAAGCTGGTGTTCGTTGCGGTTACGGCTGTTATCCATCTCGGAGGAGGTAACCCAGTATTCCGGGAAACGCTTGGCGATATCTATAGGCAGCAAGCCGCTGAAGATAGAATTACGGCTGAATGGCGTTGCGGTAGGCAGGATAGAATAGTATAAATCCAGTTCTTCATCAAATAGTTCCTGAATGTATGGCTGTATGGCAAGGTATTGATCCAGACGCATGCAGTCTATAATAATGAAGTATATCGGTAACTTCTCTTCAAAGTGCGGTGCAATGTACTGCGAGATGAGATCAAAGCTCAGGTTGGGGCGGTCATCACTTTGCAGCCATTTGCGGTAGTTACGTTCCACATAGTTAGTGAATTCTGTATTGCAATTACGCTTTTCCAAAAAGTGTGTCTGGCGCAAGCCTTCATCATTCACTTCATCAATCTGAATCTCCCAATATGCCATCTCACGGTAAATATCTCCCCATTCTTTCCAGTCCGGAGTGGAAAACAGCTTTTGGTTCAGCTTTGCCATATATTGCGAGTATTGCTGTCCGATCTGATTGGCACGTATCTCGTCTGCCTGGAATATCTTCTTTATCGCCATGATAATCTGGCTGGGGTTGATGGGTTTGATCAGGTAATCCGATATTTGCGAAGCAATGGCTTTATCCATCAAGCCTTCTTCTTCGCTCTTGGTTACCATCACAATCGGGATTGCACTATTAATTCTCTTTATTTCCTGCAGCGTTGCCAAGCCGTCCAGACCCGGCATCATTTCATCCAGGATTACCATGTCATACTTGTTTTCCACTACCTTTTCGATAGCGTCACTGCCGTTATTGCAGGTATCTACAATGTAATTTCGTTCCTCTAAGAATAGGACAAAGGGTTTAAGCAGATCGATCTCATCGTCCACCCACAGAATACGCATTTGTTTCATGGATTACTTTACTCCTTGTTGGTGTTGGTTGTTTGCTCAAAGACGCGTTGACGCTCTTTTACGATCTTTTTGATCTCATCAAGATCGGCATCCTGAAAATACAAGGCGAGCTTAAAATTAAGCTCTTTACGGGAACAATTGAACCATGAAATCATCTTCTCCAAATATTGATCGACATAGACATCTTTAAGGTCTGTGTCGCCTTCTTTTTCCTGTTTTTTTAGTTCTTTTATGTGCTCGCGGAGTTCTTTGGTGGGCATTTCTTCTGCTTTGTGCACCCATTCGTCACGAAGCTGCCAATCCGCTTTCTGCATAAAAGGCTTTATCATCTGCAAACGGTCAAACCCAATCTCTTTCACTTCTCCTTCATCGATATCCATTTCTTCGATAAACAAATCAAAGGTGGATACCAGGCGTCCCGCAAGGCTTCCGGATAGCTGATATTCGGCTTCCACGAAGTCCTTGAATTTCTCATAGCCCTTAAATAAAAAGAGCTTGGAGCGTTTTATCTCGGAAAGCAATTGCCCCAGGCTGATGAAGTTCTCTTCCAATTGTTCTTTCAGATTGGCTACTGCGCTAAATTTCTCATCGGGACTCATATTTTCGGCGAAAGGTGATTTCTTAGTCATGGGTTATATCCTTATTCTTTATTACTTATGGGGTAGTAGGTTTGTTTTTCGGTGGGGAAGCTGCCATTGCGAACTTCGGCAGTGTAGCTTGATATAGCCTGAGCTATGGTAGTGTTCAAAGCTGCGTATTGCTTCACGAACTTGGGCTGCATATTGGAGTAGCCAAGCAGATCGTGGTAAACCAAAACTTGCCCATCTGTGTATCTGCCGGCACCGATGCCAATAGTGGGGATGGACAAGCTTTCGCTGATCTCCTTGCCCAGCAGCTCCGGGATGCCTTCCAGCACGAGCATAAAAGCACCTGCCTGTTCTATGGCTTTGGCTTGGATAAATATCTCTTCGTGTTCTTCTGGGCTTCTGCCCTGTACCTTGTATCCGCCGAAACGGTGCACGGATTGCGGAGTTAAGCCCAAATGTGCACAAACGGGTATTTCTATATCCACAATGGCGCGGATGGCATTCAGGCGCGAAGCACTGCCACCTTCCAGCTTTATGGCATTGGCGTTGCCTTTAATAATCAGCTCGGCAGCGTTTTGCTTGGTGTTCGTGTCGCTTAGGTGATAGCTCAGGTAAGGCATATCGGCAATAATGAAGGCTTTGGGTGCGCCACGGCGTACGGCTGCGCTGTGATAGATTATATCGTCCATCGTAACTTGCAGCGTATTATCGTAGCCAAGCACCACCATCCCAAGGCTGTCGCCTACAAGGATGATATCCACATCGCTTTGTGCCACACAACTCGCCATCGAAAAATCGTAGGCGGTTATCATGGATATCTTGCGTCCTTCTTGCTTCATCGCTATGAATGAAGCACTGTTTAGCGCATTATTCGGCGCTTTTGTCATTATCCGGTCCTTCTCCTTCGGCAGCTTGTATTTCAGACGAGCTACGGCTATCGTCGCTGTCTGCAAGGTTATCCCCCGCGTAAGTGCCATTGTTTATCGCCATATCGTATATCACTCCGCCGCTATGATACCAGCCCTGGAAACGTCCATTTAACGCCCCGTCACGGTAGTTTGCGCTCATCTGGGGTGCTCCGTCGGGGTACCATAACAGCATCAAACCATTCTGTTTGCCGTTATGATAGGTGATTGCCCGGGATAGCTGAGTTGGGGTAAAGCGCTCATAGGCAAGCCCGGTAAAAGGCTTGTCCTGGTACATATACACTTCCTTCTCCAGCTTCAGGCTGCTGAAAGTTACAGCATCCTTGGGCAAAATCCAGTTCTTAACGGCTAAATAATCCTCACTCTTGTTTTGCGCAAAAGCAGAACCGAAAGTGAGGGAAAAAAACATAACAAGCAGGACTAACGTAACATGCTTCGGGCTGTAACAGCCTTTACCATGCTGCGACCGGGGAACTAAGCCACTGTAAATAAGCTCTTGAGGACACATTTTTCTTCTCCGAAAGGTTGGTCAACCTTTTTTTTATAATGTTCGAGACGCTTTTTGTTAATAAGATATTCAGGTTTCATGGGAATCAAAGCAAAAATGCTGCATTTCCACAAATCGTCAGGTATGTAACAGCTATCTGTCGATTCCTGATATCGTTCTCAATCCCTCTGTTTTTTTACAGGATATGATATGCTGGTTTCCTTCACTCCCTCACCTCGTAACTCTTCCCCCCCTAACATCTAAAAGAGCATTGCACATAAATCGAGTTTTTCCTGCACACAGGCAGACTGTAACCAATTGGAAACATGGATTAGTAGCGGTAGCATTGCCCACCCATTGCCCTCTTTGTGGGCAATGGGTGGGCTGTGATAGGGCAATAATAGCAAGAAGAGTGGATTGCAACTGCTATTGTAGCATAGGATTGTATCCTGTTGTAAGCTTGGGTTTGTAACCCAACGCCTTGTTTTTCCGGTTACAAACCGGCTATTACAGCAGCTTGAAAACTATGTTACATGCGGACGCGGAGCAAGAGCTTGATTGTTTGACTTTATATATGTGGCATGAATAGCTTCGCTCGTACACCTACCTAATGCGCGACATATTTCGAGTTAAACAATGTAGTTTTACACGCCCATTAGCTTCTATCTATTGCGGCAAATCCGGAACCCGACATTCTTTTTCTTGCGCTCTGCGGGCATAAAATCACGAAATTCAGCTTGGCATTTTTCTCTGCCAGCGCTCATACTTCCTCCCCGGATTGCTTTGTTTCCGTAAACCATCTGCTGGGGCTGATTTTCCCAGTTTATTATCACACTATCCGCATAAGTATCCCAGACCCATTCCCACACGTTGCCAAGCATATCATATAAGCCAAGCTTGTTTGCTTTTTTGGTGCCCACGGAATGTGTTATCAGTCCAGAATTTAGTGCATGCCAAGCATAATCATCCGAATACCACACATTGTTAGTGGGGGGTTTTGCGGTTATCACGATCGGGCTTAGGGTGGAGGTTACACTGGCGGCATATTGCCACTCAGTCTCTTTTGGTAAACGATAACCATTGGCTTGCCAATTACAACTAAGCAACTGATCTGTTTTCCAGGTTTTCGGCCAACACTCAGGATCTGTACCCCAAGAACCGTAACTATAGCATGGAGAAAGCCCTTCCATTATGCTGCGTCTGTATATCTCCAATTCCAGCTGAGAAAGACGGAGCTTGGGCTTTTAGTAAATAAAAGGATGTTGTCGGGACTCCAATCGGTTGGCGTTAAGTGCATTACAAGCTCTTCTGAGTAGCTGCTGTAGCTGCTGTCTGCCATAGCCCGAATCCTATAACTGTAATAAGTATTGGGCTTAAGGTTATCATCTGTGTAGCTAAAGTTATCCAGAGCATAATCACTAAAGCCGTCCCATTGGCTATAATACTGCGTAGAGAGTAACCCTGTCCAAGGCTTTCCGGGAACAAGCTCAGTATTGTCATCCACTTCCAGTCCATTGGCGCATATTTTGGCAATTGGACAAAAAACACCTGCATCTACCTTGCGTTCTAAGATGAAATATTTAGCCACCAAACTCTGGTTTTGCCAGCTAAACTGAAGGGCAAGCTTGTGCTTATAAAAATCCCGCTTGAACTCATATTTAAAGCTTTTCGCTGCCCACGAGAGTGAATCTACTGCGCAGGCTTGTACATTGGAGTAATCGCTGTAAATACTTTTGGCAATTGCTCTAAGTCTATATAAATATTGAGCATTGGGAGCGAAGCTGCTGTCTATATAGGCAATTGTGTTAGGCTTTAAGGTGGCGATTTCCAGATAATCCGATTCAGGGGATTTCCTTTCAACTTTGAAACCGCTTTCGTTAAAACAGTTGTCTTGCCACCTCAAACTTATCTTGTTTAGGGCGATAGCTTCCACTTGAAGCTCGGAAGGTGCCCAATTCTGCTGATTGCCGCTTATAGTAACAATACTGGATGGTGGACCGTATACCCGACCCGCCTTAAGTAATATCTGCCATTGATACTTTGTATCAGGTGAAAGATTTGTTTCGGTGAAGAAGTTATTGTAAGTTTCACCAACATTAGCGTATTCACCACCACCTGTTTTTCTGTACACAATATAAGATAAGCCTGATCCGTTGGGAACATAACTCCAGCATAATTGTACCGAGTTTTGGGAAAGCCTGGATAACTGTAGGTGAGCAGGGGGCATTGTCCTACTCCGCTCATCCCGAAACTCTGCCCATAGAATGCAAGTAATAGCACTTAGGCAGATAATAAGTGTGAAGGGTTTTAGCATCACTAACACGCTTCCTTATGGGTGTTTATTCTTGGTAACATGACCTATTTATTTACCATAGATGTCAAGCACAAAAAAACCGGTGGAAACCACCGGTTTATCGATTAATTCTGGGCAATGCGAGATTAGGAGCCTATCGCCACTATTCTGAAGAACTTGCCGACAGCGTTTAGCGGCAGAGTAATACTTAATTGTCCTGTTATACCGCCGGTTACGTTTGTCCAAACACTGGCATAGGGATCATTGGCAGTTTGCACCCTGTATGCTCCTGCTCCTGCTACAGTTGACCAGCTAAGGGTAACGGTCTGGGTAGCACTATCAACAGAAATACCAATATTTTCCGGGGTGTCCAGTACTAACAGAACATATTCCATGCAGCCAATATCTGTAATGTCACGGTAATTGCCGTCAATGTCTGTGATGATGCCGGGGATATTAATACCGGCATTACGGGCAGGAGAACCAGCCGTAAGGTTGTAAGTATCTCCATCCAGCAAGGGATCGGCAAATATAGAGTATTGGTCACCGGTATTTTGGTTCCAGGCAAGGGAGCTGTTGATAACCGTTGTTCCCAGCTTTACCACGTTGCTACCGGCGCTGTAATAGAGGTTGTGATCCCAAGAGCTTAAGTCTGCAAGCTGGTTGAAGCTGGCAGCATATCCCGTGGCTGCTTTACAGATGTTGTTTTGGAATGCCAGGCCGGAGCAACTGCTTGATTGCCCAAAAGCATAGCTGTTGGCGTAAGTAGAGGTGCTAATTAGGGTGTTGTAGTAGAACTGAACATTGGCACTATTCTCTAAGATTACGGTGTTTTGGCACTGGGGTGCCGTTGTAATGTAGTTATTGAACACTCTGTGCACGCCGCTGCTGGCTCCCAGATAGCTTAGTGCCAAACCTCTGGAACTGCTACCGGTGATGGTGTTTCCGCTAATCTGAATATCCGAGCTGTATGAAGCCCAGATACCGATGTTGCGGGCATTGTTAAAATCATTGGCGATAACTTCTGGGGCCGCAAGGTAGGCACTGTAAAGCCCGTAGAAGGTGTTAGCAACCGTATTGAGCACAAACTCAAAGCCGGTGTTCAGGCTTGCCTGCGAGGATAGCCCATAAATGTAAGCTCCGGTGGGGTTGTAGTTTATATTACAGTACTGTATTCTAAACCCCTCAAATATGGCATCGTAAGCGTAGATAGCGCTGCTATTTGTGTTGCTTAAGGTGTTTACTGCCGTGCCAAAGGAACAGCTATCAATGTCTATATTGCGGGTGAACCTTTGCACATCGAGGCATTTGGCAGCAGAGGGATTTGTCATTCTAAAGCCGAGGTAAGCCAGCCTTAAGTTGCTGGTGTTATGCAGCCTTAGGATATAGTTATCGGCTTCGGTGCTGGCAGTTTTAACGAACACGGGGGCATTGGCTTCCGAAGCTGCAATGATCGTTACATTATTGGTAAGTGAATTGGGAATATAGCCCAAGGTAGCGGATAAGCTTTGTTCGCCGCCAGCTACTTCCACTCTTACGTCGCCGGAGATGCCGCGTTTTTCCAGAGCATCCAGAGCAAGCTCCAGGGTGCTAAACTGCATACCAACGCCAACTGAGATTACACCACTTAAAGGGTCACCATAATTGGGAACTACCGTTGCGCCCATATCAGAGGGGTTGCCGAAGCTGTTACCATCGATATCAAGGGAAGTGGCAGAGTAGTTACCCTTATCGCGGAGATAAGTACACTGAGTGTAGCCATTAGCATCGGGCAAGGGATCGGCAAAGATACCGTAGAGATCACCAAGCTGAGTGGTGATAAATTCGTCGTGAGTGTAAGTTGTGCTGGCTATCTTACCCAGATATCTGGCACTGCTGTAATAGGCATTAGAGTAAAACTCCAGTTCTGAGCAGCCACCTAACACAACGGAGTAGCCACTGGTGGGAGCAGAAAAGATGCTGTTGCTAAAGGTGGAATAGCTAACATTGGCTAAGCTAAGTGCACTACCATAATCGTTATAGGTAGAGTTATCTGAAATAGCCGTGTTGTGGTCAACCAGGACATAACTGGAATAGCCGATATTTAAGGCTGTTACGGACTGAGCACTGCTCTGATCTGCATAGATGATATTGTTCACAATCTGGATGGGATCTTCTGCCGTTCCTGTTAAGTTGTATAAGTTCATGCAGGTTCCGCTGCTGAAGCCTCCTGAATAACCGTATGCACAGATTTTGTTGTCTTTAATCAGGCTGTATCCGGAAACATAGGTAAGTGAAACAGCAGTGATATTATTGGTAAACTGGTTGTTGGTGATCCACAAATCGGGGGTTTTCTGGAGGGAGAGAGGGTAGTTGGTGTTGGTGAAGGTGCAGCCGTTAACTATAACGTGGTCATAGCTTAACGATCCGTAATATGATCCTGTTATTACCAGCCCTGTGCTGCCATAAGTAAACACGCAGTCACTCACGGTGAAATTGCTGCCTTCGCTGCTAAGGGTGTTTATACCGATATTGTAATTGTTGTTCACAGGCCCGGCAAGGGCAAAGTTGCAGTCGGTTATGGTTATTTTATCGCATCTGCCGTCCATAACGAAGTAAGAGCATCGCTTGTTTTCCCCGCTTTGGCTAAGGTTAAAGCCACTGAAGCTAAGGTTATCGGCTCCCACCAGATGGAAGAAGAAGTTTTGTTCGGTCTGGTCGAAAGTGGGGCTAAGTACAAAATTGCTGCCTTCCCAGGCAACGAAGTTTATCCCCAGGTTCTGGTTTGCTTTGGGGTAATCGTGAAGTGTATAATAGCCTGTGTATGTGCCCAGGGTGATGTTGATGGTAACGTTTGCCGAGATGCCATAGAGTTCGATGGCGGCAATAGCCTCTTCCATAGTAAGGAAGTCGTTGCCAATTGTTCCTACGCTATAGGCTCCGGCAAGCCTGTTATCCACTATCGTTCCGGTTTGCTGGTCTGCACCAATATCAAAATATGTTCCTCTGGGTTCGCCATCCATATCCGTAAGAGCCTCGCCTCGGATCACACCTGCATGCCTAAGCCAGGGGCTTTCCGTATGCATGTCTTCCGTGTAATGAGGGTTAATGCTAACCGAATGCTGGTTATTGCCGGGTATGGCTGCCTGCAGGGCACTAAGGTTGTTATAGACAGAGCCAAACTTTACAAAGGCACTTCCTTCATTGTAATAGCAGTTGTAGTCCACCACAATATTGGCAGCAGGGGTAAAATAGCTTACTTCTACGGCATAGCCCTGATCTACGGCAAAGATGTTGTTTACGATATCGTTATCAGAGCCAAGCTGGTAGCAATAAAGTGCTTTGGCAATATAACCTGTTGCCCATACAGAGTTGTTAATTGTGTTTATCCCGTTTCCGGAGAGGGTGATGCCATCGCTGCCATTTCCTGGGCTAAGATTCACCGTGTTGTTGGCAACCAGGTTTCGTGTGCCCTCGCTGTAGGTGCCTGCACCCATGTATATCCCATCTGCTACGCCGGTAATGCGGTTGTTAAACACAGTTACGGCAGTTCCGCCATTGACGTTAATGGCGTAGCTGCGGGCATTGTTTATAACGTTGTTTTGGATGCTGCTGTTGTCTATCGTTTGCATAAAAACTGCTTGGTACGGATTTGTAAACAAACAGCCAGAGACATCCCAGTCTGAACCTCTGCCTTCCACACCATATCCGTTTCCGGTAAAAATACAGCCGGAGACAGATACATCGTTGGAGTAAGAGTAATAGGGATTGGCAATGCTGCAGCCGGAGGTGTTGGCAGGCGCATCAAAGTTGCAGTAATAGAAGTTAAGATTCTTGTTAAGTCCGTTCAGATAAACCAGATTGGAATAAGTAGGCTGGTCAGACTGAAACTTTAACAAATCTAAGGTTACATTACTAACGCGGTTAAGTTTAAACACATAGTTATCATTTGCCGATTGATCCGGATTGGTGATAACCGAGCCTTCCGGGTAAACGGATTGTAGCTTGAAAGTGCGGTTTCCGGCACTACCGGGGATTGTGCCCAGCACTATCTGCTCCGCATAGGAAGCATCGGTTAAGTTGCCTGTGGTATTGCCGGCAAGACCACGCAGGCAGGCAGCGTTAATAAAGGCATTGATAGAGGTGAAAGCTCCGCCGGTTCCGACAGTATAAGTTCCGCTAAGCGGGGTTAAGGCGGGATTGGAAGTGTATTCATAAGCACCAATATCGCTGTTGGAGAGGCTGCGGGGATTGCCGGAATAATCTATAGCAACTCCGCAGGAGGGGTACAAGTTATCCATCCAGGGGGATTCTGTATGTAGATAATCCGTGCTGAAATAGGGGTTCAGGCTTTCATTTTCAACCTCTGCGTAAGTGTTGAAGTCGGCGATGTCGTTATAGGTGTCGTTAGAAACCTTCACAACATCAGTAAAGTTTGTGTAGATGTTGTTGTGCTCTATTATGTTATGATGTGCAACTGTGGGGTTTACATTTTGGGCATAAACAGGTATCGCAGCCCCTAAGCAGACAATGTGGTTCTTGCGAACTTGCAGGTCGGTGCCGGAAAAGGAAGCACCACAACGGTTGTATGATTCGCCGGCGGTGTTTAGCACGCTGTTATGGTAAACGTTTATTCCCCAGCCATAAACGTTTAGACCTACATAGCCATTCACACTGATAATATTGTTGTAAACGTGGGGAATGGAAGTGTTTCCGGCTGTGCAGCCATTTAGAGAAATGCCACTGGCACAGTTGCTTACCAGGTTGCGGCTAACCTCAATATCTCCGGTAGTGGAACTCAGTTCGATAGCCTTGTTGGTTAATCCGGTATATGTTTCGCCTGTTATAGTGAGATCCGAGGCACGGAGAATGTATAAACCGGTGTAACCTCCGCTGTGGGTGTTGCCCGAGATCAGCCAGTTGTTATAGTTATCGTTGTAACTGCCGGAGTTTATATAAACATGGTAGCCGCCGTTATAGAACTGGTTGGTGCTAATCGTAACGTTGTCCGCATCGCCCGTTTCGCTGCCGGAGCTATGAAACACGATGGCTTCGTTATTAGAGTTAACAGTGCCCTGAACGCCCTGGAAGATGTTGTTGCTGAAGTTCAAGTAGTTACTGTCGCCTTCGATCCACAGTGCCCGGGAATAAGTGCCGCTGCCCAGAAAGGTAAGCCCAAGCAGGCTGACATTAGTCCTGGCATCTATTTTAAAAATGTAGTTATCGGTAGCGTTAGAGCCGGGATTGGTCAGGATTACTTCGCTGGGGGAATAAGTACCGGAAGTGATAGTAAGATTAAAAGTGTTTGCGGTGTTTTGTAAAACATAAGCCCCGTTGTAGGTACCGGGTCGCAAGGAAAACTGAACATTCCCGCTTAAGCCTTCGGTGTTCGCTGCGGTAATAGCTTCTGTAAGAGTTGTGTAATCGGGATTGCTGCCTCCCACAGTGAAGTTGCCGGAGAGGGCAAGCAGCATTGAAGCAGTCAAAACAAAAATTAGTATCAACGTGAGTTTCATAATAGGTTTCCTTTTTTGCTCAATAATCGTTACTCAGAGATTACCAGCACTTTACTAATATGACATCCATATAAAAGTTTCAGGGGTATTTGTCAAGCGAAACAGCGCTTCAATAAAGGCAAATCTTGTGAACAAGTGATGCGTAATATTAACTAACTCTACGCATAGGTCTCACTTGATTGATTGCTTTAGAAGCATGTTCGTTTCTAAGATATCAGGTTCACTTTCATACTTAGTGAGTAGCATATGGAGTTATCCACAAACACTCTATATTTGCATAGCAAACTCTATATTCAGCCCTGCTTGCAGCTCATAACCTTCCCATAACCCTCCCGTATCGGATATGGGAGGGTTATGGGAATCTTTACCGCAATAAACAGTCTAATTCTATGTTGGCAGTCACGTGGCTTTACCAGACCTGAAACACATGGCTGGTTACATAATCCCGGTTGTGGCACCTATAATACCAACCCACTCAATTTGAAAGAGAGCCAGTTATTTTCCTCTATATTGGCTACCCCAAGCATATTTCTGCCACGTAGTTATGAAGGGGGAAATTATTCCTTTGAATAATGGAAACATATTTGCATGCTGTAAAAATAAGCTAATTCAACCGAAGATGGCGGGAAGCAAGGGAAGTTGTTCCCGGTTAGGATAAGCACAGGAGGTTACATGCGTAACATTTACACAAGAATTTGGCTATTTACGTTACTGATGATAACAGCATCGCTGCTTTTTGCGCAGCCGATTTTGGATGCCAGCCCTTCCAGAAAATATCTGCATCAAGGCAGCAACACCGCCTATGAACCTGCCAGGGCTGATTCTGCGCATGGCTTCGACGTACAAAAATACGAGATTACTCTAAGTATAAACACCACCAGCCGTGTTATAGAAGGCAATGTACTTGCCACCGTGCTGGCGGAAGAGGCACTAACCTCTATCAGCTACGAACTGGTTAGCCTTACCGTTTCTTCCGTTCTGGTAAACGGGCAGGCTGCTGCCTATACCCATAGCGGGGGAATACTGAATATCACCGCTAATATCCCGGCAGGACAGCAGTTTACTACGCAGGTATTTTACAGTGGAATACCCCAACTAACTGCAAACAACTATCAAATCGGGATGATCTTTGGCACCAACACCGTGTTTACTATTTCCGATCCCGATGCTGCCCGCAACTGGTGGCCTTGTTATGACCATCCCTGGGATAAAGCAATAGTAGATTTGCATATCACCATGCGCAGCGATTGGAAGGTGGCGGCAAACGGGCTGCGCAGCGAAATTGTGAACCTCGGTAATGGAAACTCCACCACACACTGGCTGGGCAGTAATCCCATGACCACCTATCTGGTGTGCATAACTGCCGGACCCTATGTGGAGATAAACCAAACAGTACCCAGCCAGAACAACCTGCCGGTGCAGAACTTTGTTACCCAGAGCCAGTATAACAATGCGCTGATTGATCTTCAGTATTTGCCTGCAATGATCAGCTATTTCAGCGACATCTTTGGTGATTACCCCTTTGAGAAATATGGCAATGCCACCGTAAACATGAGTACCTACGGAGCGATGGAACACCAAACCATGACTACGCTGGGGAACTATATTATAAACGGAAACCAAACATATGAACTTACCATAGCCCACGAACTGGCGCATCAGTGGTTTGGGAATGCGGTTAGCTTCTTAACCTTTAAGGATGTTTGGCTTTCCGAGGGCTTTGCCACCTACAGCGAGCATCTCTGGACAGATAAACGCTTTGGCTGGCAAGCCGCAGCGAACTATGTAGCCTCCGGTTATCATCAATATTACATCAGCTGGGAAAATAACCTGGGACCCCAGACTATATACAACCCGAGTTTTTATAACTACTTCGCCCCGCCTTCATACGAGAAGGCAGCATCCGTATTGCATATGCTGCGTCTGAAGATAGGCAACGATAACTTCTTCCAGCTTTTGCAGCAGTGGTTTGCTACCTATAACGGCGGGAATGCAGTTACGGCAGAGTTTCAGGCGATGGCAGAGCAGATTAGCGGACAAAACCTGCAGCAGTTCTTCAGCCAGTGGATATATGGTTCCGGGACACCATCGATGGAGTACAGTGTGTGGCAAGCCGAGGATATTTCCAGGGTAAAAATACACGCCAAGAGTACTTCCCCTTCCTCCACGCAATTCCATCTGGAGGTGCCGTTCAGGATTAGTAATGGCACTGTGGCAGATTCACTGTTGGCATTTGCTTCACCGCAGGGGCAGGCAACTGAATTCTTATGCGGGCAATCCATCCATACGAGCACCGTTACTCCAAATTATAATAGCTGGACGATGCTGAAGCAGATAACGGAGCGCAAACCCGTTTTGGTGGAGTGTATCCCATCCTGGGGCGCGGTATTAGTTTCCTGGGATGTATTTATGCCCGGTGTGGATGCAGGATATTTGGTGTATCGCAGGATGAATCAATCATGGGAGTTGCTAACTGATGCTCCTGTTACAGATTTGTCTTATGTGGACAGCACCCCCTTTAACGCTATCACTTATGAGTATGCTATAGCGGTTGTGGATGCAAGTGGCTTTATCTCGCAGCTTTCCAACATTATGACTGCCATGCCTATGCCATTGACCTTTGATTATGACCTGCTGTTGGTGGATGAAACCAGAGACGGCACCGGCACGGGAATAAGCCCCAACGATGTGCAGGTTGATGGCTTTTATGGCTCGGCGGTAGAGCCGTTGGTCTGTGATTTCTGGGATTGTAGTACTCAGGGCTTGCCCTTGCTAAGCAACCTGGGGATGTATAAAGTGGTGCTGTGGTATGCAGACGATTTCTCTCAGAACCTGCTTGCGGATAATATGAACCTGATAAGCGGTTACATTCTGGGTGGTGGTAAACTTCTGCTTTCCTGCTGGAAAACTCCCTCTGTGTTTAACACAGCCTTTCTGAATAGATTTGCAGGCGGGGTAACGCTAAATTACGACAACTCTGCCAGCCTGATAAGTGCTTATTCCACGCAGTATCCTAATCTGTTGGTTGATCCCAACAAGACCACCGCCTCATGGAATAATATGCTGCCGCAGATATACACCTTTAATAATGCTCCAAACAGCATATATACCGCCACCATGAACCCGGGGAGCGCGGGGGCAGATCAATGTGCGGCATTTCGTTATACATCCACCGGTACTCTGGTGTTGCTTGGCTTCCCGCTGTATTTCATGCAGGCAGAGGGAGTAAGGGGATTTCTGCAACAGATATTACCGGAACTAATAAACGGCACCGCCAATGAAGATGAGCTTGTCAGTATGAAACCTGCCAGCCTGAACAGCAGCCCCAATCCCTTCAATCCCAGCACCACGATAAGTTTTTACAATCCTGTAGCCGGAGATGTGAGCATTAATCTATATAACATGAAAGGACAGAAAGTGCGGGAAATACTCTCCACACGTCAGAACTCAGGAACACACAACATCGTATTCGATGGCTTGGATAACAACAGGCACAGCCTGGCTTCCGGTGTTTATTTCCTTCGCTATACGCATCCCCAAGGGTCATTAATCAAGAAGATAACCTTGATGAAATAAGGGGATAGCCAAGCTCTTAGTTATTCTAATAGCTCTGTGGAAGATGTGATGCGGTAAAAGTAGTGTGTATAGCCAAGGCTATCCGCATCCAGCCATGAGTTTGATGCCGTTTTGTGAACAGGGATACCCCAATTCGCCGGAGAAGGCACTTCTGAGCGATAGATATAGTAACAGGGAACTCCCGGCAGGCTATTCCAGGAAAGATGCATGGCACCATTTACGTTAGTTATCAGCACATTTACGGAGGAGACCATTTGCGTGCTTACGGGTAAAACAGCCGAATATTCACTCACTCCGGAGGTGTTTACTGCTTTTAACCGGCAATAGTAAACTGTGCCAAAAGTCAGCCCGGAAACTGTGGTGTTTAGCACAATTCCTACATTCAGGGCATTATAGCCGCTTAAGCATGAAGCGAAGTTGCTGGCTGCAGACACATCAAGATAATAAGCAGTAACCTCGGAGATCGAAGCCCAGCTTAATCTAAAGCTTGTGCTTGTAGCATCAGAGCTGCTTAAAGCCGATGGTGCCGGAGGAATAGTGATCACGGAGATGGTAGCCGAGTTAGCTGAGCTGCTGTAGGCATTATAAGCTCTTACCCGGTAATAGTAGCTTGTCCCTCCTGCCAATCCTGTAACATTGCAAGTTAATAAAGAGCCCAGAACTAAATTCTCGTAACCCGAAACGCAACTGGAAAAGCTACTGTTCGTAGAAACATCCAGGGCATATCCTGATGCCACGGTAGAACCCCAATTTGCCGTAAAACCTGTCACTGTTACATTTGTTGCCGCAGAAACAACAGGGGCAAGGGGGGCTGTCCTCAGAAACTGTGAGGCAGAGTTAGAAGATGTAGCGCTGGTATTTACTGCCCGCACTCTGAAGTAACAATATGTAGAGCTGGATAATCCTGATACTACCTTAGATGTTATATTGCCCACATCCAGATTGTTGTATCCGCTAAGGAAAGTAGCGAAGTTATCCGTTGAAACATCCAGCCGATAGGTATAAGCGCTTGATGAAGCTTCCCAATTTGCCTGAAACCCAGTGGCAGTGATATTGCTTGGGGGCAGCGAAACAGGCGCAGCAGGATAGGTTAGCAGGGATATGGTAGCAGAATTTGTGCTGATACCGGAAGAATTGTAGGCACGCACTCTATAGTAGTAATACGTGCCGGGGTTAATATTCGTTATGGACAGGTAGGTGCTTGAGATGCCCATGCTAAGATTATTGTATCCCTCCACAAAGCCGGCAAACAGAGGATCTGTGGAGAGATCAAAATAGTATCCTGAAGCTCCCGTGGAGAGATTCCACCTTGCCCGAAAGGATGTGTCATAAACAAAGATTGCAGCGGTGGCAACGGGGGGATTGGGAATTGTTATAACGCTTATTGTAGCCGAATTGGGGCTCGGATCACCCAAGACCACGTTGCCGCGAACTCTGTAATAGTATCGTACACCGGGGCTAAGATTCCATACCTCTTGAGTAGTTAAGCCAAAAACCGTAAAATTCTCGTATCCCGTTACGTAGCTGGTAAAGCTGGAGGAAGTGGACACATCCAGAAAGTACTGATAGCCCTGAGGGATCGGATCCCAGTTAGCTACAAAAGAGGTTGTAGTGATGTTAGTTGCAGATTGTGCTGCGGGAGCAAGTGGCACTGTTTTAAGCATACACACATCTCCCAGGGTTGTTCCTGCCAGATTAGTGGCATAAGCCCGATAGTAATAATTAGTTTGAGGGCTTAAGTTGCTAAGGCTTGCCCCAAAGCCGTTTTGTGTGTTATCCTTGGGACCCAATTCTGTTTTACTGTCTGCTAAAGTGGGATTATTGTTTGTGCTCCAACAGTGTCCGTGCTGGGTGGGATTGGGTAAACCTAAATCAGGTACTGTACCTAAAACATAAGCAGATGTAGGGGTTATGCCGGAAGCCGGATACCATGTAGTTACTGTGGGAAGATATGGTCCGCCGGGGCTGAGCCAGGAAGTGCCATCATACATAGTGCCGTGGTTACTGTTGTTACTTGTATCTACAACCAATGATCCGGTTCCGTTAGTTATAGGGTAGTTTAGTACCAAGCCGGTCTGAGACTCAAGAGGTCGGGCTTTGTTCCAGTCTATGTCTGCCTGGGATCGGCAAACATTCCAAATCCTGATATTGTCCAGGCGTCCCTTCATGAACCTGCCACTAAAGCCCCAGCTAAGCCTGAGATTGGCAGGCGAGTGGACTATTGCCGAGGTCTGAGGTGTTGACGCCACCTGTATAGCATTCACGTATAAACGCATGAACGCACCGTCGTAGGTTGCGGCTACATGCTGCCAGGTGTTTAGGGTAAGCGCATTGGGCGCAGTTAACTCACACCATGCACTTCCATTGCCGAAATTGAAGCTAAGCGTTCCATTAGAGCCCCCGTAACGCAGCTCAAAACCCTTGTTGAGATTGCTGGAATTAGTCTTGCCGATGATCGTGTTATCCCACGGATTTGTTTTAAAATCTGTGGGATACAGCCATGCTTCCAGGGTTATGGCAGTGCCGGAAATGTTTAATGTGCCGCTGTCGTTGGTGGTAACATAATCATTAACCCCATCAAAATTAAGGCAGTAATCCAAGGCAAAAACAGGGCTTACAATAAATAAGCCACATAAGATAAACAGAGGTGCAAACAGTTTAACTCGCATCAGGACACTCCTTAGAATAACAGCAATATTTACAATTACCGGTTCAGCACAATACAAAGACTTACATAACGATTAGTTTGCATATACATGTCAATATACACCAATCTGCTCTGAACCCCAACTTTATTGTACCTTTACTTTGCCTTTTGAAACCGGATATGTGTGGGTTAGCATCAAACTTGATAATTCATGTGAAGTTGCTACTAATTGCATCGTTGTTAAAATAATAGGTGCTTTTAACTTGACACTAATGCCCTGTCCAAAATTCTGGCATACTGTATAAAATACCGTAAAGGAGAATCGATGAAGACCCTTACCCCAAGTCCTTCCGATATCCAACAAGCTTGGTTTATCGTAGACGCAACGGGTTTGCCTCTCGGTCGGTTGTCCACTAAAGTTGCTTCCATCCTGCGTGGAAAGCATAAACCTTATTTTGCGACGAACCTTGATACCGGTGATTATGTGATCATCATCAACGCGGAAAAAGTCCGCGTAACCGGGCTTAAGGCACTGCAAAAGGTTTATAAGACCTATAGTGGATACCCCAGTGGACAAAAAGAAATCCCGTATGCAAAAGTTATGGAAGAGCATCCAGAGCGTATCCTCGAACATGCCGTGAAAGGTATGATGCCGAAGAATACTCTGGGGCGCGCAATGTTCAAGAAACTGAAAGTTTATGCCGGAAGCGAGCATCCACACTCAGCTCAGATGCCGGTTGAACTTACTCTTTAGGAGGAAAAGGCATGCAGAATTTTGATGCCGTTGGAAGAAGAAAGAATGCCGTAGCCAGAGTCCGGATAACTCCCGGAACCGGCAAACGCATCATCAACAAAGTGCAGATGAAGAAATATCTTCAGCGTGAGACCCTTGAAATGGTAGTGGAACAACCCCTGCAGACTGCCGGTTTATCCGATAGCTTCGACGTTTTTGTAAACGTTCGCGGTGGCGGATTAAGCGGTCAAGCCGGAGCCATCCGTCATGGTATCACCCGTGCATTAGTTGAATACGACGCAACACTGAGACCAGCACTCAAGATCCGTGGATTTCTTACCCGTGACCCCCGTATGGTGGAACGTAAGAAATCAGGACGCCCGAAAGCCAGGAAGAGATTCCAGTTCTCCAAGCGTTAAACAATGGATTTTGGGGGGACAATCTCCCCCCAATGGGAACAGTATGGAACACTCTTTTATAACACGGCGCTTGCGCCAAAATAAGCTTCCGGAACGCTTGCAAGGCGGTGAGAGGATATCCTCTCTGAATTGCTTAGACCGTCCGGAAGAAATTAAACCGTATATTTAGGAGAAATCAATGTCCGTAGTTTCTATGAAACAACTACTCGAAGCCGGTGTCCATTTCGGGCATCAGACCTTCAAGTGGAATCCCAAGATGAAGAAATACATCTTCATCAAACGCAATGGGATTCACATCATCGACCTGAAACAAACGGTCGATGCCATTAACGAAGCCTATCAATACGTGAAAGAAGTTGCCTCCAAAGGCGAATATGTCCTCTTCGTGGGAACCAAGAAACAGGCTCAAAGCGCGGTGAAAGAAGCTGCCGAGAAAGCCGGTGTGTTCTACGTTAATCAGCGCTGGTACGGTGGCATGCTTACCAATATGTCCACCATCCGCCAGAGCATCGAAAAGATGAAATACTTCGAAGAGATCGAAGCAGACGGCACAATCTCGAACTATACCAAGCTTGAACAGCTGAAGATGAAACGCCTGCACGACAAGATCGAATTCTCCCTTGGTGGTATCCGTGATATGGACGCCGTTCCCGGTTGTGTGTTCGTAGTTGATACCGAATACGAAGATATCGCCGTGCACGAAGCACGTATCCTGAACATCCCCATCGTTGCCATGGTGGACACAAACTGCGATCCCGACCTTATCGATTTTGTGATCCCCTCAAACGATGACGCTACCCGGGCAATCTTCCTTATCTCAGACATCATGGCAAATGCAGTGATCGAGGGACGCGGGATAGCCTCCGAAGGCGTGAATCACGAACAAACACCGGCAACCGTCGCATCCAGCGATGAAGTGGAAGCAGTAGAAATCCCCGTAAGTGTGGAAGCACCCGTTGCCGAACTCGTTGCTGCCGAGCCTGAAAAAGTAGAAATCGAAGTTCCCGTAGTAAGCGGAACTGAAGCATAATTAGTTAACAAAGTTAATAGTTAGATGTTAGACAAGCTTCCCCGGAAGCCTCTAACGTCTAACCTTTAACGTTTAACGTCCAACTCTAACCCATACATAAGGAGAACACCAATGGCAGATATTACCGCAACCATGGTAAAAGAACTGCGTGAGAGAACCGGCGTCGGCATGATGGAATGCCGCAAAGCCTTAGTAGAGAAAGATGGCAACGTTGATGAAGCCATAAAATACCTGCGCGAGAGAGGCATTTCCAAAGCCGAATCCAAAGCCAGCCGCGAGACAAAAGAAGGGATTATCCATTCCTACATACATTTTAACTTCAAGATCGGCGTGTTGCTGGAGCTTAACTGCGAATCAGATTTCGTAGCCCGCACCCCGGAATTCCGCGCTATTGCCGACGAGATTGCCCTGCAAATTGCCGCAACTAATCCTCTGGCTATCAGTGCTGAAAACATCGATCCCGCCGTCATCGAACGCGAGAAAGAGATTGCCCGCAACAAAGCCGTGCTTGATGGCAAGAAGCCCGAAATTGTCGAGAAGATCGTGGAAGGCAACATTAAAAAGTTCTGCAGCGAGCATTCACTGTTAGAGCA
This sequence comes from Candidatus Cloacimonetes bacterium HGW-Cloacimonetes-3, assembly GCA_002840645.1. Classification (GTDB taxonomy): domain Bacteria; phylum Cloacimonadota; class Cloacimonadia; order Cloacimonadales; family Cloacimonadaceae; genus Cloacimonas. The sequence continues at coordinate 1,816 of PHBO01000012.1, read as the reverse complement.
AGAGCTTATCGGCGACAGCACCCGCACCGTGAAAGATTTGCTTACCAATGCCATCGCTACTACCGGTGAGAACGTGCAGATTGCCCGTTTCACCCGTTACGCTTTAGGCGGAGAATAATAGCAGGAGCTAAATTCCGGTTCGGCGTTTCTGCCCGATTGGAATACTGCTTCTCCAAGCACAGGATGATTGTATGAATAAGGTCTTTCAGCCCCAAAACGTGAAGCGCGTAGTCCTGAAACTCTCCGGCGAAGTACTTGCCGGCGAACAGGGTTTTGGCTATGCAGACAGCGTGATAGACAAGCTTACGGACGAGCTTATCGCAGTAAGAAACCTGGGCTATAGCCTGGCGATTGTTCTGGGCGGAGGTAATATCTTCCGTGGCGGCACCTGGCGCAAGCAAGAGCTGAACCGTGTGGTGATGGATAGCATTGGCATGCTTGCCACTATCCAGAATGCCTTATATGTGGCAGAAGTGCTGGTTTCCAAGGGCTGTCCCGCAGAAGTATTCTCTTCTCTGGCGATAGACAAGGTGGTGCCCCGCTATTCTCCCCAGGCTGCGATTGCTGCCATGGAAGCGGGAAGCATTTGCTTCCTTAGCGGAGGAACGGGTAATCCGTTCTTCACCACGGATACAGGCGCAGTGCTGCGCGCTGTGGAGCTTAAAGCCGATATCGTGCTGAAAGCCACCAAGGTGGATGGACTATATACCGCCGATCCCATGAAGGATAAAACAGCTACCTTCATCAGTTCCGCCAGCTTCCAGGAATGTCTGGAGCAACGCCTCGGAGTGATGGATTTAACCGCCTTTTCTCTTGCTGCGGATAACAATATGCCCATTAAGATATTCAACATTGCCAAGCCCGGAATGCTGAAAGACGCCCTGCTGAAACCAGAGGCGGGAACCTATATTCATCCCTAAATAAACCGTTCAGATCGGCGCTAATTAGCTGCCGACGAGGTAAACATGGAAAACATAAAAACAAACACCAAGGAAAAGATGCTGAAGAGCTTTGAAGCTCTGCTGCACCAGTTTTCCAAGGTCCGTACCGGACGCGCCAGCGCATCTATCCTGGATGACGTGAGGATTAACTATTACGGACAGCCTACACCTGTGAAGCAGTTGTGCAATATCTCCATTCCCGAAGCCCGCACCATTATTGTGCAGCCCTGGGATAAAACCACTCTGGCAGATATTGAAAAGGCTATTCTGGCTGCCAATATCGGTATTACTCCGGATAACGACGGTAATGTGATTCGCCTGCCTTTCCAACCCTTAACAGAGGATAAGCGCAAAGATATCGTGAAGAACATCAAAAAGATATCCGAAGAAGCCCGCATCAATATCCGCAACCTTCGCCGCGACGCCAATGAAGCCGGCAAGAAGATGAAAAAGGATAGCGAGATCAGCGAGGACGAAGAAAAGAAATTCCTCAAAGAAGTGCAGGATATCACCGACGAATGGATAAAGAAAATTGACGAAGCCGAAAAAGCCAAAGAATTGGAAATCATGGAAGTGTAAGCGCTTCTGAAACGAAATACCTTTGGCAAGACAGATTGGGCGGGAGAGATTATCTCCCCCCTTTTTTGTGCTGCGTAACCAATAAGCACTCCCTGTTTCCCCTCTTGTCCCTTGCTGTTTTCCCTAATGCCGATATAACAATTCCCTAATGATTCCCTAACGCCGTTAAGGAATCGTTAGGGAATTGTTAGGGCAATACTAAGGATAACAGCAAGGCAGGTGTGGGATCCTAAATAAGTTGACACCTCAACACTGATAGGAGATATAGAAATGCAAACAAAAGAAGTAGTCAAGAG
>PHBO01000011.1 GCA_002840645.1 Candidatus Cloacimonetes bacterium HGW-Cloacimonetes-3 | reverse complement strand
AAAGCGACGAGCACCTTGATTGTGCACGTCGGAGCTTTTGCGGCAGTAGCGTGACAACTATTTCAGGACTTGACAAGATGGCAGCAAGCTCAGGGGAAAATATTGCTTTTACCTGCGGAAAGTGCTAATTATCTTCTTGCGGTTCAGCTTCCTCAGGTCTTTGTATTGGGAAAGCACCAGCCCCACCAGCGTTAAAGCAAGCCCCAGGGTAGCAAGGGTGTTTAGCGTATCGCCTAAAATCAGAAACGCCAGTACCACCGTGAAAACAGGGATAAGATTGGTGAAGACGTTGGATTTCACTACTCCCAATTCTCGTATTACCCCCGTGAAAAGCATAAATGCACCCACGGAGCCAAACAGGGACATGGCGGCAATGATAATCAGCCCATCGGCACTGTGTTTCACATGGAGAAAGTGATTACCGTCCCGGAGCAGGAAAAGCGGCAGGAAATACAGCAGCCCAAACAGGCTTTGCCAGCTTACGATGGTAAGCGCAGAATAGCGATGGGTAAGGTCTCGCACCAGGATAGCATAGAATGTACCCGCAAAAACGGCGATTGTAAGGAACAATATCCCCTTGGTATTGGCAGAAAAATCGCCGCCTGCCAGGCTCATAACTGCTACTCCCGTGCAGGAGATCAGCAAACCCAGCAGCAAGAGGGGAGAAACCCGCTCCCGTAAGATAAACCACGCTCCCAGGGCAGCAAAGATAGGAATGGTGGAGATAACCAGACTTCCCAGTGTGGGGGACACAAATTGCATCCCGTTTGCCTCCCCGATAAAATACAGGAACGGCTCACAGAATGAAATTAACATCAGACGCTGTAAATCCTTTTTACTTACTTTCTCCGCTTTCTTACCAATCCATTGCACCAGAAATAACAATAAAACTGCCATAAGTAGCCGCAGAAAAGTAATCTCGTAAGGATGGTAAGTTTTTAGCGCAACTTTAATCCACACAAAAGTGACAGACCAGCACAGCATAGCCAGAATGGCTTTAATATAAGGGAGCCAAAACTTCATTTAGATAAACCGCAGCACTTCCCCATCCGGGATTTCTTTTATCTTGCCACCGTCGTTTACGTCTCTGCACACTCCGGCTTCAATTTCAGCACTGTCTGTATAACCGCGAATTTCCCAGAATCCCGGTACATAAAAGTCCATCAATTCAATGCGTACCAGGCTCTTGGCAGATTTATAACCCCACAAGTAGGGGATAAAGGCACGCAGGGGACCGCCGTAATCTTCACTTAGGTATTCACCATCGAAACTGTGTGCCAGAATGGATTTGGGCAGTAGGGCAATATCCAGGGGGATAGAGGTGTCGTAAACTTCGCCATATGAAATAAAGCGGATAAAACGGCAGCTTGGATTCATCTCCACTTCGCTAAGAATCGTGGAGAGGGGAATACCCTTCCATTTGCCCGCTACCGACCAGCGGGTTACACTGGTAAGCCGTGCCTGCACTTCGGTTTGAGGCAGGGCATTTAGCTCTGCCCAGGTAAAGATGTGCGGCTTGGCACAGCTGCCTGTTACGGTAAGTTCCCAATCCTCGCGGTTCAGGCTTCCCGGGTGTCCCTCTGCCCAGAAGATGGGAGTGTTCATTTGGGCTAATTTATGCATAAATAATTCCTTTATAGGTTCAATAACTCTCGCTGTAGAGCAGCAGCCGATGCTGCTTACTTCACAAAGAGATTGTCGATAATGTCACTTGGAAGGATAGAGGCAGGTTCACGCTTCTCTGCCAGCATTTCGGCAGTTTTGCCCATCAGATATGAAGCATTAATAGCCGCCAGAGGCAAATCCAAGCCTTGTGAGGCAAAGGAAGCAATAATCCCGGCAAGCACGTCCCCGCTGCCCCCGGTAGCCAGACCATCGTTTCCGGCGGTGTTAAACAGCAGTCCAAAACCGTTATAGAACACGGTTGTGTAGTTTTTTAACAGAATCTGGGCTTTGGTTTTTCTCACGTATTTCTTTAGCGCGCCCACAGTATCATTGTCAATGTCAATAATTGGCGTACCGCTCAAGCGGGAAAACTCCCCTAAATGAGGAGTAAGGACGATATTGCTGCGTTTCAGATACTTCTGCAAGCTCTCGTTTTTAGCGATAAGACTGATGGCATCTGCATCCACCACTAAGGGGCATTTGCAGTATTGTAGTGCGGTTTGCAACAAAGACAGAGCGTAATCATCCGTACCCAGTCCGCAACCTATCAACACGCTGTCTGCTTCTTTCAGAGCTTGCCTTAGTTTATCCTTGTCCGGTAAACCCGTGGTTGGGTCTTCGGGAACAGGGCGGAACATTATCTCCGGGCTGATGTGGTAGTAATGCGCCTCCATTTCCGGGCGGCTCATCAGTAAGCAGTAGCCGGCTCCGGCGCGTAAAGCTGCCTTAGATGCCATAACTACCGAACCGCTGTATCCGGGAGAACCGCCTATCACCAGCACTCTTCCATAGCTTCCTTTGTTGGCTTGCATGAAGCGGTCGGGATATTCCACATTAGTCTCGTCTATCAGGTATTGAGGGATATCGTCCGTGTATGTGGGGGGAATTCCGATATCAATGATGGTTAGTTTACCACTGTATGCAATACCATTGGAAAGAATGTGCCCAAACTTTGGAGTGTGGATACACAAAGTTTCCGTAGCTACAAAGGTACTATCGGCACAAACACCGGTATCAGAGTTTACTCCGGAAGGGATATCTATGGCAATGCGAGTGTCGCATACCAGTTTTGGGAATCTGAAAGCTTGTTTTATCGGTTCGCTAAGTTCCCCGTGAAATCCAATGCCAAACACAGCATCTATTAAGATATCAACTTCCAGGGACAGCTCTACCCACCGGCTGATCTCGGTTTGTTTGGAGTAATCTGTCATGGGAATGCCAAGCTTTTCGCAAAGCTGATAATTTGCCTTACTCTCCGGCGTGAAGGGGGCATCATGAACTTTCACAAGCCTCACATAAATACCGGCAAGGAACAACCTGCGGGCAATCACAAAGCCATCACCGCTGTTGTTGCCGCAACCATGCAGAATGATTACGTTTCCATTTTCGATTTCCGGATAGTTGTTCATCAGGTAATCGGCGCAGGCATTGCCGGCGTTTTCCATCAGGATGCGGGCAGGAAGACCGAACTCGTTAATAGTGCGTTTGTCGATGGCTTTCATCTGAGCGGAAGATAACACGGAACTCATAATTTCTCCTTGCGTATAGGTTGTGCTGGAAGCTTAATCTCGAAGGTGCTGCCCTCATCTGGAGTGCTTTGCACCACTTTGATAAAACCGTTATGATATTCTTCGATAATCCTTTTTGCCAGGCTTAGTCCCAAGCCCCAGCCACGGGTCTTGGTGGTGACACCGGGATCGAAAATGCGTTTCCACCGGTTACGGGGAATACCTTTCCCCTCATCGCGGATATGGATGTATATCCATGGCTGCCTTTGGGTGGCGGTGATGATTATGTTTCCACCTTTGTTGCTCATGGCATCCACGCAGTTTTTGATCAGGTTTTCCAGTGTCCATTTGAACAGCTCTGCATCAAGGAGCACTTTAACACCCTCTATTTTGCTAATTAAGTGAATATCTATGCGTTTGCCCAGATGAGGCATGCGGTAACTGAAATAATCCACAGTCTGGGCTAAGATAAGGTGCACATCATGGGGTTCCAGCTTGGTCATGCTGCCTACCTTGCCGAAGCGGGAAGCAATGTTGCGCAGGTGATTAAGATCCGCAGTCATGTGCTCCACAATCTGGGGCACATTGCGCTCGGTGCCATCGGGAGAGGATTCCTTCAGATAGTCTATCCAGCCCATAAGTGATGTGATAGGCGTGCCGAACTGATGTGCAGTTTCCTTTGCCAATCCAATCCAGAGGGTATCCTTTTCGGTGCGGCGTAAGAGGAAGAGACCGTAACTGCCAAAGAAGATAACCATAAATGCCAGAATTAGCTCCAGGATAACGATGTAGCGTATGTAGGATAGGGATTTGGGAGTGGAGAAATAGATGTAGCCAAGGCTGTCTGCCTGGTTGGAAAGGGGGATTTCGTCCATCAAACTGATGCTGTGTGCCAGTTTTTGCTGTTGTTCGGTGCTCATCTTGTAATAATCCGAGGTTTCCGGTAAATCTACGTTGCGCCAGAACAAGGGCTGTTTATAACGGTCGGTTACGATGATGGAGTAATTTACATTCTTGATAAACTGCTCGAAAGAAATCGGCTTGCTGTAATAAGCATAGCCGCTTACTTCCCCCTCGTTTGTTAAGGGTGCCTGGATCATCACCCGCATCAGGTTCTCCAGTTTTTTGCGTGAAGAAAGGGAGAGTTCGGAGAAAAGGGTGTCTGTGGGAACACTAACGTTTTTCCACATCTGGGGCTGGAATGAGGAATCAGTTATGATAACGGGGATGGGGTTTTCCTGCATGAATTCTGTGCTGATGTAATCCCATAGATTCTGCTGGAAATCCCGGCTGGCACTGAATTGCAGATATTTGGAGCTTACTTCTGTAAGCAATTGCGCATACAGCTCCGCTGAACGCAAGTAGGTATCGGTATAGGCAATATACTGTGCAAAGATGCGGGGAACATACTCCTGCTCTATCTTTGCCTGCTTGATAAGTACCTGGATATAGCCCGCAAAGAAAACGAAGATAGTAAGGCTGCCAACGATCAAAAAGAACCGCAGCCGGTTGAACAGATTAACGCTCTTTTGCTTTTTCCCAGTGGGAATCGAGTTCTTCAAGGCTTGCTTCATTGATGTCTGCTCCGCTATTCTTATAGTGTGCTTCGATACTGTGGAAGCGTCGGGTGAATTTACGGGTGCAATCCTTTAAGGCTGCTTCCGAATCTATATGCAGTTTACGAGCAAGATTAACCAGAGTGAAGATCATATCACCCAGTTCTTCTTTTACCATTTCTTCGTCGCCAATGGCAAGTGCTTCGTACAGCTCTTCGCGCTCTTCATCCAGCTTTTCCAGCACAGGCTTGATATCAGGCCAGTCAAAACCCACTGAGGCGGCTTTTTCCTGAGTGCGCTGCGCTTGGATAAGTGCAGGCATGGCAAGGGGAATGCCGTCCAACACGGAAATGCGCTCGGTCTTTTCTTTCTTTTTGATGCGTTCCCAGTTCATTTTAACAGCATCAGCATCGGCAAGAACCTGCTCTCCAAAAACATGGGGATGTCTGCGTACCAGCTTGGCGTTAATTGCCTGAAGCACATCACTCATATCCCACAGCCCTTCCTCGGCAGAAATCTGCGCCTGAAACACAATGTGTAACAGTAAATCTCCCAGTTCCTCTTTCAAATCGTCCATATCCCGAGCTTCGATAGCTTCCACAGCCTCATAAAGCTCTTCGATAAAATTGGGTACTAAAGATTCGCGGGTTTGTTTGATATCCCAGGGACAGCCGTTATCAGGATTGCGCAGCATCGCCAAAATATCTAATAATGCTTGAAAATCTTTCATTGCTTTTCATCTGTAGGGAGCGATAGTATCTGACGCAGGCGGAGCCGGTTTCGCACAACAACCTCTTTTAACATAACTACGGCAACAGCAAAGATAAAGGCTGCAAGCGTGGCAAGGATACATATTATAGCCCGTTTGGGACTCTCACGACGGCCTGCCAGACGAGGATTATCAAGCAATTCTATGGAAGGCATGTCGCGTAATTCGGATAGTCTTGCTGCTTCGTATTGAGGATACAGATAGCTGTATAGTGCTTTGTAAACCTCCATGCTCATTTGGATTTTGGCATACTGAGAAGAAACTTCAGGTATCTTACCTATGTTTATCAGATACTCTGGCGAATTGCCACTAAGCTCTAAGCCTTTAATCTGTTTTTCCAACCCGGCTTTTCTAATTTCCAGATTATTTAACAGCGGGCTTCCCGCTCCATAATTTGCCTTCGCCAATTCCAGTTCTATCTCCAGCTTCATTTTCTCTGCAATCACAGCACCATAGGAATCTATTATCGCTTTTGCCTGACTTTCCAGCTGAATTGCTTTGGTCCCTTCCTGGAACTTCTGGTTCACAATTATCAGGGAGTCCAGAGTTGCTTTGGTTTCCTTCACACGCTGTTCCAGAAACTGCCGGTTCAGTTTGCTCTGAGTTACTTTTTGGTTTCGGTTGTATTCATCCAACTTCAGCAGATAGTAGTTAACTATATCAAATGAGAGTTGCTTGCTTTTAGTGCTTGCTTTCACATGTAAGAGCCCGGTAGCATCCTGATAACCGAATTTCATGATATTCTCAGAGAGCTTCTTGAGGGCATCATCCATATTACGCAGAGAATCACTATTTGTAAGCTCAAAGTAATCAACAAGATTAAACTTGCGGATCACGTCCTCAGCAAAGGTACGTGATTCCATAACTTCAATAAAATTCGCTTCTTTTGGCGAGCCATCATTGCCTAACAAGCTGGATGTGATGCCGGATAAACCGGGAATATCAAAGGGCAATTGGTTGATGTTCTCGCCTACTGCATAAAAGCTGGCATTAGAGCTGAATATCTGCGGGGTCAACAAGCTGTAAGCTACAGCCGCCACTGCTACCACTGCCACAATCGCAATAATAAGCTTGCGGGATGCATACATGATGCGGAGCAGTTCGAAGATATCTATGCGATTATGTTCCATCATATATCCTTATTTACAGCCGAACAAACGCTTAAAGAACCCTCTGTGAGGGGGCGTATTAGTAATGAACTGTGCGTTCTCCGCACTTGTAATCTCGGGAGATTTGGTTTTCCATTTGCCATTCACGATAAGCATAGCATCACCCATTAGCTCTATCTTGCCATCCAGGACTATGCTGCTTTTATCCGGAATGATCAGTTGCGTGCCGGGTAATAATACAAGATTACTGTTCTCGCTTAGAATCAATTTGGAGCCTTTCTGAAGCTCAATCTTGCCGGATAGAACCGTTTTGCCCGGGAGCATGGCTTTGCCCTTAAAAGTCTCTGGCAGTGTTCCCATCATCTGCAACAGCTTTCCTTCTCCAGCCTCGATCTCCAAATTAATGATACCGTTTGAAGAGTGATAAAGCACGCTATCAGCGGGGTCATAAAATCCGGGGAAGCTGCCGTATCTATCCACTGTTTGTTTATCCAGTTCAAATACTATGGTCTGTGAAGCAGCCTGGGGAAAATATGTATCATATTGGCTGGAATGGACATTTACTTCTTCAAGCTGCTTTCCGGGAACAAAGTAGTTACCCCGGCGATTAACCAGCATCAAGTAAGGATTATCACTGTCATCCAGGTAGTATCCCGTTTGGATGTATCCGTCATAAAGAGCACCAGTATCTTCCTGCACATATGCTTCTTTAATCATTGATTGCCGGGGAGCTGCAATAGCTTTGGATACCTTGCTCATAATAGTATCCGAGCCAAGCCATCTCATTTTCTTAATCAGTTTCCCGTAGGTAAACACCTTGGGATTGGTATCTATAATAGCATCCATAGTTGGCTGTGTGGCAACCGGGGCAGCATAGCTATTACCTTGTTGGGCTGCGGCTAATCCTACATAATCACCGTATCCATCCTTGGTTTGAAATGCCTGAAACCGATAATGAAATATACCATCGGCACCGTAGCATAGAGGTAAGTATAGAAGTGCTTTTTGAGTTGCATAGGGAGGTAATATCCACAATGCCCAGTAGTCTTTCTCGTTCTCTATCCCTTTTGCCCATCTTCCAAAAACTTGTACTATCGGATAGAACTTTCTGGTAGTATCTTGCATAGTGTATGTTTTACCCATTTGATACACTTTTAACAGCTTATCATCGATTACTTTCTGGATAAACCGCTCATCTTGTTGTGCATCTTTGGAGGGGTTAAACTTCATTTTGGGTGTAATCGGGTAAATATCAGGGGCAAATATCTTTGGTTTCGCCTCTTCCTGAAATGCCTCCATATGACTGTAGTATTGTTTATTTTGGGCGTCTATAGTTATATTGGTGTGCTGATAATCATAGGTAGCACTGAACATGGACAGATTCTCTTTCAGAAGCATATCCTGCACTTTGTTAAAACTATCGAACTGCCCCTGAAACGGCTCGTCGAAAGAATAGAAACCGGATAGATTGCCGGGGCTTTGATCTTTGATCATTTTTGCACGTTTCATAACTCCGGCTTCGCATGTATCCTTTTCGTATTGAAGTTCATAGCTAATCTGATCCCTAACTTCTACATAGTCCAATTCTACATCACAGTTTGCATGCCAAAAAACTCTGGGATTCAAGTTAGAGATTTTCATAACTGACGGAGATGGCGTTGTGGCAGGGTTATCATCCAGGTCTGCTGTTAAAAGATTAGCATCAATCAAGTCTTTGTATGCTACTCGAAGCTCATAATCGATGTAGTCATCTTTTTTGCTTAATTTGTTTAAATCCCCATAAGTTAAGAACACTTCCTCCTGTTTCTTACCACCCGCTATCAAATCTACAGGAGTAGCAACGCGGTCAAAGTTGCCCAAAAGCAATGTAAAACCCGCTAACTGAAAAGATAATAACGGATCTTCGGGTTTTAGATCGGGTTTTGGATTACTAAGTTTAAAACGGTATTTTAGCCATACATAATCTCCCTCATAGTTAGGAGGATTCTTTTGATAGCTATGAAGTTCGTAGCCAACCCTTACATAATATCCATTGCGGTTGGGCCAGCGATATCTAAGGTCAGTAAATAAACAGCCGGCTTTATCCGTGTCCCGCGAAGCTATCCAAGTATTGCCATTGGAAGCATCTTTGTTCTTGGCGATTTTCCCAACCCGAGTGAAATATGAATCCGAACGGGCAGAATACCAGTAACGGCTTTGTTTCGAATCTCCTTTATTTACATCGCTTTCGTCAGCATATTCTGCTTCAAAGCGAAGGTAACTGGATGTTGTTAATGGGGATATGGAATAGCGAAACATGTTTTCAGGATCCTTACTGAAGCCTCGATCCGACACCCATGCATCTATTTTATATCTATCCAATAACTCCAGAAGTCCGGCTATATCATTGTCCCTGATATCAGTTTCGATAATGTTGCTGTTATAGCCCATCTCGTTCAAATATTGGCACAATAACTCTCTGTTTTGGTAAAAGAAGGGAAAGCTGCTTTTTATGTATGAATAGGTTCCGATCACGTAATCATCCGAATGCTTGGCGGATAAAGAACCCGCAAGCAACAGGGCAAGAGCAAGGAACACCGAATAATATACTCTTCTCATAGTTGTCTCTCTTTCAGATTAATTTCCAGCCATGGCTTCAGCACATCCGGTGCCTTAAAGCTGCCGTCTGCTTGCTGATATGTTTCCAGCAGGGCTATCATCAGGCGCGGAGTTGCAAGTCCGGAGCCGTTCAGGGTGTGCAAATGCCGCACCTTTCCGCTGCTGTCTTTATAGCGGATATTGGCGCGTCGTGTCTGAAATTCGCCAAAGTTACTTACCGAGGACACTTCCAGGTACTTCTGCGAGCCGGGAGCCCACACTTCCAGATCATAAGTTCGCTGCGAGGCAAAGCTGGTATCGCCGGTGCAGAGGTTCAGCACCCGGTAATGCAAGCCAAATGCCTGCAAAATTGCCTCTGCGTTGCACAGCATTTCTTCCAGCGCTTCAGCAGATTTCTCCGGCTCTACAAAGCGCACCATCTCCACTTTATTGAACTGGTGCAACCGCTGCAAACCCTTGGTATCCTTGCCGTAAGAGCCTGCTTCGCGTCTGAAGCAGGGAGTGTATGACACAAAACACTTCGGGATGTCTTTATAGCTCAGCACCTCATCGGCGTAAAAATTCGTAACTGGTACTTCCGCCGTGGGGATAAGGAACAGATCATCCTCGTTTACGTGATACATATCTTCTTCAAGCTTGGGCAGTTGTCCCGTTCCGGTCATCGTCTTGCGGTTCACCATCAGGGGTACCATCAGTTCCTCATAATCGTGCTTTTGCAGGTGGAATTCCAGCATAAAGCTTATCAAAGCCCGTTCCAGTCTTGCTCCCTGTCCGGTGTAAATAGGAAATCCGCTGCCGCTTATCTTGGCACCGCGCGGTAAATCCAGATAGTGGTTGTTATTGGCAATTTCCAGATGATCTTTGGGTTCAAAAGTGAACACAGGAGGCTTGCCCCATATCCGCTCCACCGTATTGGCACTTTCATCGCGCCCCACAGGCACTTCCGGCTGAGGGATATTGGGAATGGTTAGCAGCAGGGCTTCCAGCTCGGTATTGGATGCGGAAAGCGCAGCGGATATTTGCTTTATCTCTTCTGCTACGGTGCTCATGTCTTTCAGCTCAGTTGCAGCATCTTCGCCGGCTTTCTTCTTGCGGGCAATGGTCTGTGAAACGTTGTTCTGTCTGGATTTCAGGTTGTCAAATTCGAATTGCAGTTTCCTGCGTGTTTCATCTATCGCCAATAGCGCGACAATATCTGCCTTTTCGTTCTTGTTACGGATCGCCTCGCGCACCTGCTCCACATTATTGCGGATAAACTTGATATCTATCATCTTAAATTCTCCATACTCAATTTTCAATTCTCAATTGTTAGAGCCTATCTTCACCATAGCCAGAAAATCCTCCGCCTTAAGTGACGCTCCGCCGATCAGCCCGCCATCAATATCCTCACAAGCCAGCAACTCTACCAGATTATCCGGCTTAACGCTGCCTCCATAAAGGATTGGCATATTCTCTGCCACTGCAGGAGCATAGTTTTCCACCAGCCATTTGCGGATGAGGGCATGCACTTCCTGTGCCTGCTGCGGTGTGGCGGTGCGTCCTGTGCCGATTGCCCACACAGGCTCGTATGCTATGATAATTTCCGTGCCGGTTACCAGCGGAATCTCACTAAGACACCCGTTTAACTGGCTGATAATAACGCCGGAAGTCTGATCTGCATCGCGTTGGGCAAGGGATTCACCTATGCACACGATGGGTGTGATCTTCTGTTCGAACAGCTTCAACATCTTTACTCTCACGGAACTGTCGGTTTCTCCGTGATATTGCCTGCGTTCGGAATGGCCGATTATGCAGTACTTTATCCCAAGTGAAGCCAGCATACTTACCGAAACCTCGCCGGTAAATGCGCCGTCATTATTCAGGGACACATCCTGAGCGGCAATCTGTAGCGCAGAACCGCCTCTTTCCCTAAGTGCTTCATGTAAAAACGGATAAGCAGGCGCAATAAGCGGCAACACCCGATTCGATCTAATGTTGATAAGGGCATAAACCACGGAGCTAACAAACTCACGGGTTTCGGCTAATCCCTTGTTCATCTTCCAGTTGCCGGCAATGATAATCTTTCGCATCTCTAACCTCACAGGCTTTTTCTCTAACTAATACAACACTTATAAATTAGGTATTAGGTCAAGGGATTTTTAAAATTACTGTGAATGGATCGGCGTTAGACCGTTAAAAAGGGCTTACTGTAATGGCTTCAGCCTTGCTTGAATCGCTCAAATTCTCCATATCCTTCCCGTAACCCTCCCGTATCGCGATACGGGAGGGTTACGGGATAGTTATAGGCTGCATAGGCGTGAAATCTAAGTAATCAGCGGTCATACTTTATCCATTATGCCCGGTTGTAGAAACGATATTTTCTATAAATGCTAAGTAAAACTACCCGTTCGACATGAAAGAAAGCCAATAAAATTAACCCCATCCGGAAGCTTTTAAACTGCCGAATGGGGTTTGTAGTTGTAAATTAAGAGCTTATGCTGCTTGTTTAGTTACCAAAAATGTAACCAAGGTTCACCATAAACGCACGGTTGTAAACAGGATCAGCACCTGAGGGTTGATCTTTGGCAATGTTGGTTAAACCCATGTTATAGCTCAATCCTGCTACGAAATTCTGCATGAATACTACATCTGCACCAATGTTTAAGCCCAGATCAATAGTGTTCAAATCGTCTTTCATATCAGTATCACCGGAAACTCCGCTATATTCCCACTTGCTTTTTGCACTAAGCAGAATCCCAATAGTGGGGCCAAGATAAGGCTGGATTTTTACGGTTTCCATGGCGAGATTGTACTTTGCCAAAATTGGGATTTCGATGTAATTGAAGCTCCAATCGTCGCTACCACCGGTAATATCCCAGGAAACACCCTTCATTGAGAAGAGAAGTTCGGGCTGAATGATAATGTTTGGGTTAACAGCATACTGCATCATGCCACCAAGATGTAAACCAATCTTGCTGCCATTGTCATCGATATCTTTGTAACTGATATTGGCAAGGTTCATCCCCAGCCGTGCCCCAAATACAGGTTGTGCCATCAGTGCTCCTACGCTTAATGCGAGCACCAGAACGGTCAAAATGATGTTTCTCATACATCACTCCTTTAGTTTTATTCCCCACAATAAAAGCTCTTCCCAAAAGCAGCCATATTGGCAAAACGAACATCGGACGGTATGTAAATCACTGTAACATTGCTGATACGGAAAGCACAATTTAAACTATGAAACCCAGCAGATGCATGCTAAAACATACCCGAATATTATGTCAAGAAAGAAATTAAACACCCGTTAGATGATTTTTAACATCTGTAATCCAAAAACCGGTGGTGATGGCATATCTGCATTAATGGCAATACTATAGTGCTTGTACATGAATTGCCGTGATCTTCAGCAAGATAATAAATTGCAGGATATCGGATATTGGAGAGTACTACTTTTAACGATGGGTTGCAGAATCCCGAAATATACGTATCCATGGAGGATATATGAATATAAACCATAGTTGCCATAGACTTGCTATGCAGGATGTTCCCGGGTTTGCCGGCGCACGAATCTAACGAAACTTACACCATCAACAATATATGCCTAAATAGATAGGAGATACCCATGCATAGTAAAAAGGAGATACACATGAAGAAGATTATTACCTTGTTGATTATCCTTACTTTCGGCGTATTGAACGCTGCGGTAATCACATCCTGGGATTTTGAAGCCCAAAACACAAACCCAAGCACCGGAAGTGGAAGCTTGAGTCTGATAGGTGGGGTAACCAGTGATAACTTTAACACCGGATATGCCGACACGGGCTATGCCTGGAGCACAACCTCTTACCCTGCTCAAGGAACAAATAACCGTGTAGCCGGGATGTATGTGGAAGTGTCCAGCGTTGGATACTCTTCTATCTCAATTAGCTGGGCAATTCGCCACAGCAACACCTCAGCCAACAGGGCAGTTCTATATTATACCCTGGATAGAACAGTAGCCGCTCCTGTATGGGTGGAAGCTGGCATCTTCAATGCTGCAAGCGGTGATCTTTGGGTTGACGGAAGCTTTGATGGCAGCAGCATCACGGGGATGAATTCTAATCCAAACCTTGCATTCAAGCTGGTTTCTTCCTTTGCTAATGCTGCCAACACCGCCTATATGCCCTCTAAATCCACCAGCACCTATGCTGCCACAGGGAAATGGCGCTATGATAACATCGTTGTTAGCGGAACCCCTTTAACACCCTATCTGCAAATCACTGCCAGTTTGCAACCATTCTATGCCGCAGCAGGTTACTTGTCTTCACTGCAAAGCTATCAGATATCTGCCCAACACTTGACGGGAGAGCTTATAGTAACAGCACCGCAGTACTTTGTGCTTAGATTGGAAGGTGATGAGCTTTTTGCCAGCCAGTTGAGCCTACTACCACGTAGCGGTACTATTAACCGAACCATTCAAGTGTTATTCCAGCCGGTTATAAGCGGAGATTTCTCCGGCAATATAGTGCATAGCGGCGGCGGTATTGAGACACAGAACCTTGCTGTTTATGCTTCCACGATACTGCCAGAACCTTCCTCATACCCAAGCGGGTTTGCAGTTAACGGGATAACATACTATCAAGCTTATCTAAACTGGACTGATGCCACCGGTAGCACTCTTCCTGATGGCTACCTTATCAAAGGCAGTAAAATTAGTGCGGATGAGATAGTAGCACCCGTAGATGGAGTTCCCGAAGAAGATAAAAAGCTTACTAAGAATGTAGCCTACGGCATTCAGACAAAGCTAATCTTCGAGCTAAATGAAGCCCATCCTTACTACTTCAAGATATACCCATACACTAACTCTGGCACGGCTATAGATTATAAAGCAGATACTGGAGTGCCACAGTTGTCTTTTAACACTTCTGCCGGACCGGTTGGCTCTGTGCTAAGCGTAGGTGATCTCGCTTTTGTAGAATATGCCTGTGATTCTCCGGATAAGTTTGCCTTTGTTTTGCTTACGGACGTGCTGGAAAACACCAAGATAAACTTCACCGATAAGGCTTGGACAGGAACGGCATTTGCTGAGACAGAAGAAGTGTACGAATGGCGTGGGGTTGCCCGCTTATATCTTAGAGGAGAAGTTATCCATGTGGTAGAAGGCACACTGCAAGACAACGAAGGCATCAGCAATCCGGATTTCGAAGGCTTTTCCAACGATGGAGATCAGATTATTGCCTTTCAGGGTTATATTACTCAGCCTACCTTCCTGGCTGCTTTCTCCACCACAAGTTGGCTGACCGGAGGAATTCCGGGAAACAACAGCTCTTACTTGCCGGAGCCTCTGCAGCAAGGTGTAAACGCCCTGGGATTTGTAACAGAGATTGACAATGGATATTATAGTGCAACACAAAGCGGTACTGTAGCGGATATCCGCCAAGCAATAAACGATCCCGGTAACTGGACCAGAGCAAACAGCCTAAGCGGGCTTAGCTATCCTGCATGGGATTTTCAAATGAATAGCCTAAACACACCACAACTTGAGATCGTTTGGGTTGATGATACGAACATCAGGCTATCCTGGCAGGATGTAGCGGATGCAGGGAGTTATAAGATTTATGCCTCAGATAACCCTTATGCAAGTTTCCCTTCAGATTGGACAGTCCTGGTGAATGGCACAACAGCTCTCTATCTAAATATTAACACAATGGGGCAGACCAAGCGTTTCTATCGCGTGATAGCATATAATTGAACTAAGTACCTACATTGATATAGATACTGCGGCAGCCATCTAACCATGACTGCTGCAGTTCTGTGGAAAGATGGAAGCTCCGGAAACGATAGCTAAGTTTGGCAAACACCCGGTTATCTTCGCTGGTGGCAAGGTTTATGCCATTTGCATCCCCCAGGTCTGCATCCGGGATAGCTATGCTGTGCAAGCTCTGCCAGCATCTTAGCCCTGCTTGAAGGGTAGTTTTCTTGTGGGTGCCAACCAGCTTGTTTTCCCAGTAGAAGCTATTCCGCTTTTTCTTTAGCTGATCTTCGTAGTGATAGCGATAGCTGAAACATACCCCAATCAGTTTGTTAAGTTGGTGGCTTATTTTGATATTACTGCGATAATGCACTGGTAGAGAGGATTGATAGCTGCTGTCTGCATAGGCTATAAGCTCCCGGTCGTAACGGCTGATCTGGATGCTTAGCTTGGTATCTTTGGGGGCACAACTAATGAAAAGGATATTGCGTGCAAGCCACACAGGGCTTTTTAGGCTGTCATGATTGCGGGACAAAGCATTGCGGAGGGAAAGCTTTATGGTTTTAGAGAGGGGGATATCCATGTCCCAGCTTAGCTCGCAGCGTTTTCCTTGATTGCTGAGGATGCCGGAACGTGCTGCATAAGCGGGGAACTGAACATTTTGGTAAGTAGTATAGCCAAGCTCTTGTTTGAAGCTTGCATCAGTTATGCCAAGCACCGCTTTTAAGGCAGGTTTACCCTCTATGATAGTAGCCTCACAAGCTCCCTGCATGGCTTTGGCATCAACCCTAATATCAAAGCTGACAGCTTCCATGTGTCTGGCATAATCGGGGTTAGAGAATGGGTAATCATAGCTTTGTACATAGCCTAACACTCCCAGCCTCAGCCCGGATAGTTTAGCTTCCATTCCGGCACAGGCAAGGCGTTCCCTTGTTTTACTTAAGTCTTCCCGCTTGCTTACGTATAGCGTGCTAATTTCTCCTTCCTTCAGCACTACGCTTCTTTGTTCCTGTGCTGCCACTGCAAAGGCAGATAGTTTCGCATTGCCAAGCACCATCCCCGCACCCATGGGGTTTACACGCTCCGGGCTGCCTGCGTTTCCCAGCCGAAAAAGGTTACCCTTCGGGCTGCTTTTCTTAAACACCGTACCCATTCCCCATGCAGGCGTGATGCTGCCCAAGCTGAATTCCCTGATTAGGGATTTGGTGCTGCTTTTGTGCAGCTGGAAGTTAGCATAAAGGGGTCTTTCCTCCATTGTACTAAGGTTAAGATTAAGCTTCAGTTCTTTATCCCGTCCTTGCAGGGAAAACAGCGCAGAATTGTAATCGGGGTTTATGCGGATGCGGTTGTTAATACTAAGCCTGGCATTGCCGGTATTCAGCTCGTCATACATGCGTTGCAGCCAGTTATCCTGCAGTTCTTCGGTCTGCAATTCCGGCAATTCCTCCACCTGCCCCCAAGCCAATGTAGCGGAAAGGAGTAAACACAGCGCAAGTAAAAGCCTTACCACGCCACTCCCAGATCAAGGCTGTGGCTAAGGCTAAGCTCGGCATGAGTACGCACGCTGTACATCAGTTCCATGCGGTTGATAATGAATTTCAAGCCCGCTCCAAACCGTGCCGGTTCGCTCTGCCAGGAGCTTTGCAGTAACAGGGGAGAAGCTATTTGTATAGAACTTCCCACCGCATAGGAATCTTCACCCTCTGTGCGCCAAGTGTAGGAAGAACACACTGTTGTGGAGGGGCTAAGCCGGTTATTAGCCGATAGTGTCCAGGCTGCATCGTTCGTTCCAGCGCGGATATAGCGGATTTCGCTGCCATAGGTGTCGCCCATATAACGCAGCGCAAAGTCGTTATTCCAGTTGTACCAAGTATCGTTGGAGATTTTTTCATAAACTAAGTGTTGGGTAGCCCCAAGGGCAAATCCGTAATGATTGATGCACAGGCTTAGGTATTCATCCTGCCAGCGGTAATCGGGGTGGTTCAGGTAGTTTATCCCGCTTGCCACAAGGAATTTGGAGAGAGGAAAGGCAGTGTGCAAGCCATAGATGGCGGTTTCTTTGTTGCTGAAAGGCTGATGCCAGGTGCTACAAACCCCGGTTATCCCCACTACCGGCGAAAGCGCATAATCTCCCACAGATTGAGACAGCATAGTAATCCCCGAAAGTGCATTAGCGGAGGCAGAATACTCTATCACCACAGCCCCTAAGCAGCTTACACATAGCAATATACACATCATTTGCAAACAACGCAACATACGCACACCATAGTTTCCCGCATCGGGGGATAGATTTGCTGTAGAAAAGGCTACCCCGTTATGAGATAGCCTATACATAAACTACTGTTTTAAAAGAGGTTTGCTTCGCTCTCCGGATCGAAGAAATGGGCTTTTGCCATATCCAGAGTAATATCCAGCTTTTCTCCCACTTTAGGTAGCTCTTTGGGATCGAAGCGGGCAGTGAAAGTGTGCTGGGCAGTTTTAAGAATGATGTGATACTCATTGCCAAGTGGCTCTACTAAGTCCACAGTAGCGTTAAAGCCCGCAGGGAATTCTGCCATGGAATCAAATCTGGCATCATAGAGGTCTTCGGGGCGGATACCCATGATGATGGGCTTATTCTCGTAGGCGGCAAGTATCTTTGCCTGCTCCGGGGTAAGCGGAAGCTGGTAATCTCCACTGTCGAAGAATATTGCGCCGCCTTTGGATATCAGCTTGCCGGTGGATAGATTTATCGAGGGACTGCCGATAAAGCCTGCTACAAAAACATTTGCGGGGTTGTTGTAGATATTCAAAGGAGTGTCGATCTGGTGAATAACACCATCCTTCATCACCACAATGCGGTCTGCCATGGTCATGGCTTCCACCTGGTCGTGCGTAACGTAGATCATGGTGTTTCCCAGGGTGTGATGCAGCTTCACAATTTCCGCACGCATCGCCACCCGCAGCTTGGCATCCAGATTGGACAGAGGTTCGTCAAACAGGAAAACCTTGGGATTGCGCACAATCGCACGTCCCAAAGCCACACGCTGACGCTGTCCGCCGGAAAGCTGACCCGGCTTGCTTTTCATCATTGTCTCTATTCCCAGCATCTTAGCGGCGAAATCCACTTTCTTTTTAATCTCTTCTTTGCTTTCTTTGCGAAGCTTCAAGGCAAATGCCATGTTTTCGAACACGGACATGTGGGGATAAAGTGCGTAATTCTGGAATACCATGGCGATATCGCGGTCTTTGGGCGGCATTTTATTCACCAACACATCGCCGATGTAAATCTCGCCGGAAGATATTTCTTCCAAGCCCGCAATCATGCGCAAAGCAGTGGTTTTACCACAACCGGAAGGACCTACCAGCACCACAAATTCCTTGTCTTCTGCGGTGAAGCTGATGTCTTTAACGGCGTGGAAACCGTTGTCATAATACTTATTAAGGTTCTTTATAGTGATCTTTGCCATGGCATACTCCTTTAGGGAAATACGAAAATTATCCTGCCAATACTGTCAAGCGAGTTTTTTTGTCCCCTCTTCTTCCTTGCTTGAATTACTTATGCATTACGCATGAAATACGGATGCGATGCGTATTCCACCCGTAATTCCATGGCAATTCATTCATGAAACAAGAAGAATGATTAAGCTAATGCTTTATCGCAGATACCGGCAGTCCCGGTGGTAAAAACAGCAAGCCGGTTGCGTCCTTCGTTCTTGGCTTGGTACATAGCGGTATCAGCATGGGTAATAAATTTATTCAGGTCGCTGTGGTTAGGGTCTTGAGTGTTATCGCAGGAAATACCGATACTAACGGTTACGGGGATAACATGGTGGCGATATTCGAAGTTGTATTGTGATATTTTTAGCCGCAGATCATCCATAATTCTGATGCTTCTATCAACATCCGAATCGAAGAGAATCACCAGAAATTCTTCTCCACCATAGCGAATAATAATATCACTCTTACGGAATTCATTAATCAGGATTTTGGCAAGTTCTTTTAGGACATAATCGCCGGCAAGGTGACCGAAAGTGTCGTTAGTCAGCTTGAAAAAGTCTATATCAATCATACTGAAGCATACCGGAACTTTGTGGCGGGCAGCCAAAACCACCATCTGAAAGAGGTTATTCTCCAAGTAACGGCGGTTACGCAAGCCGGTTAAGCTATCGGTTAAAGAAAGCTCACCCACTTTTTCGTAAAGCTCTTCTATCTTGTTATAGTCGGCTTGCAGGCTTTCCACATACGCATTATTTTGCATGCTAACCTGATCGCTTAGTTCGTGGATGCGAATATCCAGAAAGGGCATTGCCTTATAATACTGCTCAGGCTCCATATGTTTGCGCATAAAACTGCTAAGGCTTAGCAAGCGCTCCCAGCACTTATGCAGAAAGTAGTTCGAATACTGGTAATTCTGAATGGATTCCTTGAAATGTGATTGCACTCCGCAGCTATAATTGCCGGCAAAGAAATACAGGATTTGAAGCTGTTGCACATTCAGGATAGAAGCGGGGAACTTAATCAGCTTTTTTTGATAGCCCAGTTTTTCAGCGGATGGCACCAGCCTGTCTTCAAACGTAAAAAGTTCGTACAGCACAAAGGCACAATTCAGGCTTTTCTGGTCTGAAATGCGTCCATAAACCCTCATTAATAGTGCCTTCTTCATCACTGTATGCCGTTGCCAATTTATCACAATGATCCAGCGTAGAAGGAAGTTTATAGCACTATCCGAGCTATCTACCTCGTAGGTCTCCACAATCATTAACAAGCGCATGCGCATCAGTTCTTTTATCTTATTTTCATGCCGTAAAACACGTGCTTTCGCAAGGTGAAACAGCACCCATAGCTGAGCTTGTTGCCGTGTTACCACGCTCTCCAATTCGTTTATCAAGGTTCTGGCACTATCGAAATCATGGTTTTCTGTGAAGATATAAAGTAGCTGCAAACGATCGTATAGCTCCATTGCTTGGGGAAACTCAGCTATCACCGGTTTAAGATTTTCCTGCAAGGTATGATAGTATGGGGATTCGGCTGTAACGAGAGAATGATTTATCAAACCCAGAAAATGGTATAGCACACTTTCGTGGGAGCTTTTTACGGAGAGGAAATAGCTTAACATATAGTCTATAATCAGCCCGGAGAATTCACACAGCAGGGGGTCATTATTATCAAAAGCACAGTGGTTTTCCACTATCTGCAGAATACTGCCCGCAACATCCGGTCGGCTTACATCATCCACTGCTATCAGCTTCCCAATCAGGCTCTTTATCTCTTCCCGCACGCTTATATCTATAGAGGTAAAGCCGGCAATTTCAAAACTTCGAGAAGTGTGCATATGCTTACTTCTTGGTGGGTTCCTCTTTGGCGGGAACGAAGCGGAAGACCGTTTCGTCCTGTTTGGTTAAGCCAAACTTCTCCCGTGCGGCTTTTTCCGCAGCCTCGGGATCGGTTTTCAGACGTTCATTTTCTTGTGCCAGGCTATCGTTTACCGCCTTTAAATAGGAGGTCTCTTTCTCCAGCTTCTCCACCTGACGTTGTAGCTTCCAGGTATTGAAAAAGCTGTTACCGCCCAATAACAAAATCCAGAGAGTTAATATGCTTACACCCGCCCAAAACATGATTCTCACGCCTTTGGAAGTTGCTTTCTTTCTGCTGTTCATGGCATCACCATCCTGGCAACAAAAGATTTGTGGATATCTATGGCTTGATAAGGGCATAGCTCGTGACAGCACATGCACTTAATGCACTTATTCTTTAGCACAAATGGCTTATTGGGGGTTTCCCAGCTAATTGCCCCTACGGGACAGCTCTTCACGCATACGCCGCAATTCTTGCAACGGATGCTTACTTCAGGATGGAAGCTGAAAAGGGCAGAGAAAGCATGTTTGGCGATTGCCGGCACGTATCTCAGGCTGTCCTTGCTCCGTTTTACCACACTTATTTCCACTTTGGGGATGCGGTAGTGCTTAAAACTTGTGGGGACGATAATCCGGGAAGGTAATATGCCATCCTGCTGCAAAGCGGCACTCATATAGGGCACATCTTTCAGGTTAAAGCCCATCATTCTGGCAGCCGTGAAGTCTAATGCAGGGATGGAAGTGGAACCCAGAAACAAACCGAAAGGGCGTGGAGTTCCGGCAGCAGGTCCGGCTCCGTCCATGCCGATAATACCATCAATAAAGCTGTAGCTAATCCTGCTCTTCGTAAGCGCATACAACGCCAGCAACAGCTCGGAAAAGCTCTTGGTATCAGGGTATTGGCGGTGGTATTCTGTTTTCACCATACCGGGAACCAAGCCGTAAAGATTCTTTAGTGCACCCGTAAAAGCCGTTAAGCTGTGGGTTTTGTATTTGGCGACATTAATAATTGTGCTGCACTGCCAGAATACTTCACTTATCTTCACAGGAATGCCATTATACTTCAGCTCCCGAAAGCCTTCTGTGGAGAGGTTTACTACTTTGATGGGATAACGCTCTGCCAAGTCTGCAAAACCGCAGGTTTGCCACACCTTATCCACATTCACGGTTCCTCCGGGACTATCGCCGATCCACACTTCTTTCTTTTTATCCAGCAGATAGCGGATTATCGCTTCCAGAACGATGGGATGAGTGGTAACAGCACGTTCAGGAGGATAGGCACCCAGAGCATTTGGCTTTATCAATACACGTTTACAGCGGTTTAATTTACCGCTTTTGGCATATTTAAAAAAACTGCGGACAGCCTCTTCCACGGCGGGAAGATCATAGCTTTCTATGCGGCGGATTTGAACAGCGGGATTAATCATCGAAGTCTAATAGTCCTTTGCGACGCAAGCTGCTGATATAAAAACTGAGGGAAAGTTCAAACTGAAACTGTGTAGCCTCACCCGCAACAACCTGCATGAGGGCAAGATTAACCGCTCCATACTTATGAAAATAGCTTAATCCGCCTGTGATAAAGTGCTGCTCGTTGGGAGCAATAGTAAGGGTGCGGGAAACATCCCCCCACCAGAAGCTGGATGAAGTGCTTGCATCCGGGTTCAAGGGCAAAAGGATACCACCGCTGTACACTTCCGGCGAATACAGGTAGCCAAGCCGGTACACTATCCTGCCCATGTCTTTTTCATAGCCTGCTTTCAGCATCAGACGGTCTTCAAAGTTATCGCTAATTTTGCTGAACTGTTCAAACTCCGCATCAAACAAATAGCGGTTTTCATCTTTATTAATGCTGATGCCGCCATTCAACCACAAGGGCTGAAGCACATCGTACTCTGCAAACTTAAGATCCCAGCCGAACTTCTGCGGTGGCATAGCGCTAATGCCTATACTGAGCTTATTTCCGGAGTAGATAACCCCGGGCTGCACTCTCAGGGCATAACGGTAATCTCTGATTCTCTCGAATGTATGCAGAAAGATGGGGTCGTCAATATAGTGCAGCTGATTATGCAGGTTCAAGCCCAGATGCCACGGCGCTTTATGATATGCCGCATTAGCTGTGAACTGAAACTGATAATAACTGGGGAAACGCTGCACTATGCCGTTACCCTGATTGATAATAATAGAGAAGTCGTCCAGATAGATGGACTTTGGTACGCTGTAAATAATGGCTGCGTTCATGTTATCGCTTAGTTTGCCACTTAGTGCTGCCATTCCGAAGGGTACCCGGGTAGAATAATTGGCATAGCTGGGGTAACCGCTTGCTTCCACCGGGGGTTTTATATCCAGTTCCAAGCTTATGGAAGTGGAATCCGGCAGCAAAGAGGCAGGGTTCAGGTTCACGCCGGATACGTCGCCCAAGTATGCTGCGCCGGTATGACCTCTGCCCAAAGCCGTTGCCCCCAAATAGTTTTT
Source organism: Candidatus Cloacimonetes bacterium HGW-Cloacimonetes-3 (assembly GCA_002840645.1). Taxonomy (GTDB): domain Bacteria; phylum Cloacimonadota; class Cloacimonadia; order Cloacimonadales; family Cloacimonadaceae; genus Cloacimonas. The sequence continues at coordinate 124,839 of PHBO01000011.1, read as the reverse complement.
GGAAAAGCTATCATAAAAAGGATTTATAAACTGAGGAAGCGGAAGGTTTATACTTGGCGCATTCTGGCATAGTAAAGCAGCCAAATACACGGTAAATAGCAGGAGCAGAGTTAAACGGCGCATCACTTTTATTCTCCTCCTACCTCGTGAGTAAAGGTCTGGCTTCTATCCTTGCCTATGGAGATTATCTGCACCGGCACCTTCACAAGCTCTGCAATAGCATCCAGATACACCTGTGCAGCCCTGGGTAGTTTATTGAAGCTTAGGCAGCCGCTGATATCCTTGTCCCAGCCCTCAAAAATCTGGTAAACAGGCTTCACTTGCTCCAATTCCAGAGGGTGAGAAAGGAACAGCTTGCTTCTCTCGCCGTTCACCTCGTAATCTGTACATATTTTTAGCTCTTCGATGCCACTAAACACATCCAGACACGTAAGCGCTATGCTGTCTATATCGTTTATACGGGCGGAATAGCTTGCTGCCACGGCATCGAACCAGCCTATGCGTCTGGGTCTGCCGGTGGTGCTGCCGAATTCGTTTCCGGTGGTGCGGATGCGCTGCCCGATCTCGTCGTGCAATTCTGTGGGAAAGGGTCCTTCGCCCACACGGGTGCAATAAGCTTTATACACCCCGATGATCTTGTCTATTTTCCTAGCGGAATAGCCTGTGCCGGTGCCTACTGCATCGGTCATCACGCGGGAAGATGTCACATACGGATAGCTGCCGTAGTTCAGGTCTAAAAGTGCTCCCTGCGCTCCTTCAAAGAGGATGGACAGGTCTTTGTTTTTGTTTAAGTTAAGCAGTGTTTCCACATCCGTTACATAGGATGCCAGCACAGCCCAGGCTTTCTCCAGCTCAAGCAACTGCTGATTTAGCTCGGCAGCGGAAATGGTAAGGTTATGATATGCATACAGCTCTTCGATGCGTTGTTTCAGGTATGCCGGATACGCCAAATCCATGATCTTCAAGCCTACCCTGGCGCTGATATCACTGTATGCGGGACCTATTCCCCGCTTGGTGGTGCCAATTTTGCTCCCTGCCAAACGTGTTTCGCTTTGCTCGTCCAAAACCTTATGCAAGGGAAGCACCAGTCCGGTGCGTTTGTCTATCATTATCCTGCCGGCAAGCTTCAATCCACCTGCTTCCAGGGAGTTCACTTCCTCGATAAAGGCAATGGGATCTATCACCACACCGCTGCCGATAAGGCACTTGGTGTTGGGATACAGAATCCCGGAGGGAATGGAGTGGAACACGTATTTCTTACCGCCGGTTACTATCGTATGCCCGGCATTATTGCCACCCTGAAAACGAACCACGTAATCCGCATCACCGCCCAAATAATCGACGATTTTCGCCTTAGCCTCGTCTCCCCACATACATCCTAAAACCAAGATTGAACTCATTTACTGCTCCCTTTGGTATTAAAGCGCATGGATATCTTGCAGGTCTTATTCTGTCAATGGAAATATTGGGGCTTTTATCCTCACTTTGGTCAAGGGAAGTTTATCTGAATATGCTTCACTTCGGGATATTTCTCCAGATGTTCACGAATTTCCTCAGCTATATTATCGCGCCACTGATCGAAGCTCATGATATTGAGATCTATCAGCACCTCACCATCGGTTAAACCCACGTATTTTACCATTTTAAGGCTTACGATATCCTCGCCTACCTTGGGATAGATTATCTTCTTCAGCTCTTCCAGAATGGTGTCTTTGCTAAAATTCGGCACTTCCTTCAGCCCATGCGCAATCTCATAATTAGAGATGGCGGTAAGCAAGGTATCCGCAGCCAACACGCTGCAATGCACCTTCACGGGTGGCAAACCATCCAAAGCTTCCATGGCATCGCGCCAGGTTATTTGTTTTGCTTCATCCAGGTTCTTACCTTTAGCCAGGTCTGTAATTATGGAAGCAGTCGCTATGTTCGAAGCGCAACCATAGGAGAGGAAGCTGATATCTTCGATTACCTTAGTTTCTTCATCCACCTTCAAATATACCGTTACCTGATCTCCGCAGGCGGGGCTGCCCTCGGTGGCTACAGCATCAGGGTTTTCCATTTTCCCAACATTGTGCGGGTGCATAAAGTGGTCTAAAACCTTTTGTGAGTATTGCATCTATTTCTCCTTGTGAGTTGCGTTGTAAAGCGGGCTACGTTTCCGCAGTTCAGTGGTTATATTGGCAAGAGCCGCTACGGTTTCATCTATTTCTGCCTTCGTAGTATATTTGCTTAAGGTAAATTTCATCGAGCCGTGTGACTGCACGTGGTTTTTACCCATTGCCATCAGCACGTAGTTTGCCTTCAATCCCTGGGAAGCGCATGCACTACCGGTGGCAACCGTGATTCCTGAAGCATCCAGCATCATGGTAATGGCTTCGCCTTCTATGTAAGAGATAGAAACGTTTATATTATGCGGTGCGCGTTTATCTCCCCGCGGTCCGTTCAGTTCAATCTCCGGGATATTTGCTTCCAGGGTGCTCAGTAAATAGTTAGACATTGCTCGTAAATTACTGATAGTGCCGTTCAGATCGGCAAACGTAAGCTGCACAGCCTTGGCAAAACCGGCAATAAGAGCAATGTTCAAGCCGCCTGTTTGCAAGTTATCAACCCGCTTCACGCCGTGGATTATCTGCCCCAGCTTCACATCGCTTCTTTGGTACAGTGCTCCGACACCTTGCGGTCCATGTATCTTGTGTGCGCTTATAGCCATGGTATCCACGCCAAGTTCATCCACATTCAGTGCTATCTTGCCATATGCCTGTCCCGCATCCACATGGAAGTAGATCTTGTGATCCGCAGTGTTTAGAATAGCTTTTATCTCTGCCAAAGGCTGAACAGTCCCCACCACATGGTTTACAGCGGTGGTCATAAACATAATCGTGTCGCTACGGATAGCGCTTTGAAGCTCTTGTAGGTTAACAAAACCTTCCTCATTCGCACTTAAATAGCTTACTTCAAAGCCTTGTTTTTCCAGATATGCGGCATTGGTCAACAGATCAGGGTAATCCACCACAGATACAATTATGTGCTTGCTCTCTTTGCCATAAGCAGCAGCTAAACCCTTTATCGCCATATTGTTGGCAAGTGTGCCGCCGCTGCAAAAGTGTAATTCCGCTTCTGATGCGCCGATGCTATCGGCTACTATCCCGCTAAAGCGCTTTAAATCATCGTTTATAGCCTCACCGGTGGAGATAAAGCTGCCGGGATACCAGAACTTTTCCCCAAAATAAGGCTGCATTGCCTGTAATACTTCCGGGTCGGGACGGGTCGTTATGCAATTATCCAAATATATTCTTCCCGGGTTCATCGTTTACCTCCTTTCCAGGTTTTATATATGATATCCAGGGTGTAGGTGGAAAGTAGTTCGCTTACCTTGCTGCCCAAATCTGCAAAAAACCCGCTTAAGGGGCAGCTTCCACTGGGACAAAACCGCTGGGCTGAAGCATTGCAGGTGGGGTCAAGCGAATCATCTGCCACGGCATCCAACACATGGTTCAAAGTGATATCCTTCGCCTTTTTGGCAAGTGTGTAACCCCCGTGAGAACCGGCACTACTGCTGATTAAACCTGCTGTTTTCAGGTTGCTTAACAAACGCTCTATATATTTCTTGGGTAAATCCTGGTTCTCGCATATCTTTTGGGCACTAACTGCTTCCTTGGGGCTGTCCGCAATTTCTAATAATGCTCTTAATGCGTATTCTGTACGTGTATTAACTGCCATTTTAGCTCCTTATGTTTAGGCTTCTTAATACATACTAATTTGATATGCTATTCTGTCAACGAAAATCTTCTGCTCACAGCTTGGTTTTACTTTCAGCGGAAGCCATTGTTTTCTTCTTAGTACCTTGTTAGTATTGGTTGTCTTTCCCGCGGAGGCGGGAACCCAGCCCATTTATTGTTCCCTTTTACAGGTCTGGATTCCCGCCTCCGCGGGAAAGACAAGAAGGTTTGCGACATCAGCATCTTGACATAGCATTAGTTTAGCATTAGTTTACAGTATCTTTCGCAGCTTCAATAGAGAGTAAAACGATAACCTGTTAGCAAAAATAGGTTTGCTTTCCTATGTGTGATCTTCTGTTGTTCAACTCTTCAAATGCAGCGTTTAAGCCTAAGTCACAAAAGGAGTTATCATAGCGGCATATTAAAAGAGAAACCGCTTATCCTACCACCTAATTTCCACTGGATTTCCACCAATTTTCCTAATTTTTCCTTTAAGCTCCATCTCTCTTAGCTCTAAAAATTCTTATATAACTATGCTACAACCCTGCCGCGATTCTGCCACAATGCGGCGGATTCGTGGCAGGGTCTCGGCTGTGTCGCCTTGGATTATTTGGAGCTAAGAGAGAGGGAGCTTAAAGAGCGATGGGGAAGATTCGGAGATTTCCGGCAAGCTATCCAACAGGGTACCAATAGAGCTTTACCGTTCAGGCTAAATGGCTGGGAAGTTTAACGTTTCGGGCGGTAAGCGTTAATGCTTGCAAGAGCTGAAGAATTTTATTGACAGATTATTCGCTCTCGCCATTCTGATTTTTCTGTATAATTTGTAAACAGAGGGCAATGTGGTATAGCAAAGTCTGCTCAGAATACAGGATTACAAAACATGTAAGGAGGCGGATAAGATGCAGATTGAGGACGATCTCGTACAGCAAAATAAACTGCTTACTAAGCAGGTTGAGATTCTTAATGCAGAGCTGCAGGAACTGAAATGCGAGAAAGAAGTTCTGTCGGCACAAGTGCGCCAGTTTCGCACATATTTTGAGATTGTTAACGGCTATATTGTTACTGCTGCACTTGATGGCACCTTTACCTACCACGCCTCCAACTGGCTGAAATCGCTTGGCTATGATGTAGATGATCCCAACAGCAAATTCATTTTTGCAGAAGCTGTGCATCCTGATGATTTCGAGTCTTGCCGGTTATTTTTAGAGAAAACTTTCACTACCGGCAGTAACCAAACCGGTCTCAAGTATCGTCTTCGCCACAAAGACGGCTCTTGGAAGTGGATGTCAGCAAATTCAGCTCCTGTGTTTGACAGAAATGGTGCAGTTATTCAAGTACTAACCGTCGCCTGGGACATCACAGATTTTGTAGAAACCGAACTTATGCTAAAAGGCAGCAGCGCAAAGTTAGGTCTGCTGTTTGATACCATGCGGGAAGGCGTGGCTATCGTAGATAATGATGATATCGTCCAGTTAGTGAACAAAAGCTGTTGCGACTTGTTTGGTTTTACTGCCGAGGATATAATCGGCAAGCCGGGTAATGAGTTTATTATCGCTGAAGAAGACCGACACCTGTTAATTGAAAAGAATATTGCCCGCACACAGGGTGTTTCCGATGAGTATGAAATCAAGGGTCAGAAGATGAACGGCGAGAATATCTGGCTGAGGATTAGTGGTGCTCCGCTTCGGGATGAAGATGGCATTGTGATAGGTTCGGTAGGGATTATCACAGATATTACCGAAAGTAAGGCATTACGAGAAAAGCTTGTTGCCAGCCAAAAATTGGAAATTATCGGAAAGCTTGCCGGAGGTATTGCCCACGACTTCAACAATCTGCTTACCATTATTCTGGGCTACAGCGAAGAACTAAATGATGGATTGCCCCAAGACAGCCCCCTGCGTGTTAGCATAGCAGAAGTGCTTAAAGCTGGTGAACGCGCTTCCGGTCTTACTCGGCAATTGCTATCCTTCAGCCGCATGCAGATTACAAAACCCCGTGTTCTGGATGTAAATGAACTGCTTGGCAACATAGAGAAGCTGTTGCACAGACTGATGGGTAATACGATAGAGATTAAATTGACTCTGGATGAATCCCTGCCTCCCGTAAAAATTGATCCTTCTCAGATAGAACTGATCATCGTAAATCTTGCCGTAAACGCACAGGAAGCAATGCCCCAAGGCGGTGTGTTAAGCATAGACACTACTGCTCTGGAAGTTGGTAAAGACCTCCTGCCAAGCCGTCCCGATATCAAACCGGGGCAATATGTGAAAATCTGCCTCAGCGATACCGGCTGCGGAATGGACGAGCTTGTAACAAGCAAAATGTTCGACCCCTTCTTCACCACAAAAGGAATCGGAACCGGAATTGGCTTAGGACTATCCACTGTTTATGGAATTGTAAATCAGGCTGATGGCTGTATTCTGGTGGAAAGCGAGCTGGGTAAGGGTACAAGCATTTCAATCCTGCTTCCCGCTTCCTACGAAGCGGTGGGGCGTACTTCCCCGCAAAGCCACGAGCTGTGTTTCCTGGGCAAAGGCGAGCATATCCTGATTGTGGAAGATGAAAAAGCACTGCTTTCGTATTTTGCCAAACTGATAAAGAATCTTGGGTACAAGGTAAGCTCCTGTTCGGATAGCAGGGAAGCTCTCGACCTCATCCGAAATGGGCTGAGACCGGATTTGATGATTACAGACGTGATCATGCCGGTGATGAACGGCAAGCAACTTGCCGACAAGGTACTGGAGCTTATCCCGGGACAGAAAGTGCTGTTTATGTCCGGTTTTACTAATGACGCTATCGTTCAGCACGAAGTGTTTGAAAAGGGAATGCCCTATATTCAGAAGCCTTTCAATTCCAAGGACATCACAGTGCAGATTAGAAGCCTGTTAAACGATGGAAAAGCCTCAAAAAGAAGTGCAAACATCCTAATGCTGGATGATGAAGAAGGGATAAGAAAGCTGTTTGAACGTTCTTGCCTCAAGCGTGGACACAACTTCACGGGGGTAGAATTGCTGTCTGATGCGTTATTAGCCCTTGCTGAAAAGCAGTTTGATGTAATGATGATAGATATGCATTTGGTTGGGATGAATGGGGTTCAGGCTCTTAAATCAATCAGAGAAGCAGGGATCAACACACCCGCAATAGTGTTTACCGGTGCCATCCGCGCTGAGGACAGTGAAGCACTTAAACCTTTAGGGGTAATAAAAACCGTGGAGAAATCTTTCGACAACGAGCCGATCCTGATATATATAGAAGGGCTGTTATCTGGCGGATAATACTAAGTGCTTGTTAAAATGGGGAAGCCTCGTTTATAACAAGCCAGTATAAACCCAAACCTTTTACTGCCTCAACAAATTGGTTGAAGTCCACAGGCTTACGGATATAGCTGTTTGCCCCCAGGTTATAGCTATTGCCGATATCCTCTTTCTCCCCCGATGAAGTTAGGATTATCACAGGTATTCTTCTCGTTCGCTCATCTGCACGGATACGCCTTAACACTTCCAATCCATCTATCTTAGGGAGCTTTATATCCAGCATAATAATTGTGGGAAATGTCCCTCTGTTTTGGCTACATTCGTTGAACAAATAATCAAGCGCTTCTTGCCCATCTTCCTTCACAATTATAGTATTGGCTATATGGCTTTTTGAGAGGGCGCGTTTCGTTAGCTCGATATCGCTGGCGTTATCTTCCACCAGCAGAATGGTTTTACGACTCATGATAGCTCCTGAAGGGTAAAGAAAAAGGTAGCACCTTCATTCGGTTTGGCTTCTGCCCATATCCTACCCCCGTGACGAATTACAATTCTTTGCACAGTAGCAAGCCCCACCCCTGTTCCGGGATAGTCAACCGCTTTGTGCATCCGCTGAAATGCCCCGAAGAGCTTTGTTGCATGCATCATATCGAATCCGGCTCCATTATCACGAACGAAGTAAGCCGGTTTATCCTCAATCGTAGTTGTACCGAATTCTATAATTGGCTGTTCTTGTTTACCGGTAAACTTCCAGGCATTGGCAAACAGGTTTGTTAACAATATCTCCAGCAGGTTCTTATCTCCCAATGTGTGTAAGTCCGGCTGTATCTTAATTTGCACTTCGCGATTCGGGTGCTCTTCTTTAAGCCGTTCAAGCACTTCCAAAGCCGTTTGGGACAAATCTACATCTTCAGGAGTGAGTGCGGACTTACTAATCTGGGATAATTTTAGCAAGCCCTCGATTAACTGACTCATGCGCTGAGTTTCAGACACCACCCGGTTCAGATATCCTTTTGCTTGTTCATCCAGTTTATCGGCATAATCCTCGTACAGAGCCTGAGTCCACCCGGATATTCCCCGCAAAGGAGAGCGCAGGTCATGTGACACAGAATAAGAGAAAGCCTCCAGTTCCTGGTTGGCTATCTCCAGTTGTGCTGTCCGTTCTTCCACCCGTTGCTCCAGTTCTTCATTAAGTTTTTTTATGTTCTCCTCAGCTTTTACTCTATCAGTCAGATCGTTGTAGATGGCTATAATCTCACCGGATTCCAGCTTCAGCACATAGTTTCCCAACCAATACTCAAGTTCATCTCCAATGTAGTTATAGGTGTCAAAATGAGCCGCTACCCCAGTTTTATTTACTTCGGATAAGAAATGGAGAAGCCTCTTCTCCCTCACCTGAGGAAACACATCTGTAACAAACCTGCCGATTATCTTATCATGTTCGGAATTGGTAATGATTTCTCCGGCGTCATTAATATCCTTAATGATAAAATTACTTCCGTTCTCCACAGGTTTATAAATTGACACTCCGCTGCCCATGTGTTCAAAAAGCTCCCGGAAGATAGATTCGCTTTCCCGTAATGCCTGTTCGGCTTGTTTCTGGTAGCTGATATCCCGCATAATATGCACAGCTCCGATCAGTTCATTGTTATCATCCAGAATGGGATCCACCGAAACACTCATCCATCTGTTATCCAATTTTATTTCCGTAGCAGCTCTGGCTTTCGTGCTTAGCATTCTTGGGTAAGGGCAATCATCCGGGGTTTCGCCGGCACCATGAAGCAGAGTTCCGCAGTGTTTGCCAATCATTTGCTCGGAATTGAGTCCAAGGGTGTTGGTGGTTGCACTGTTTGCACGGATAATCTTATTGTCGCTATCCATCAGCCAGATAGCATCGCTGATGCTATCAAAGGTTTCTTGCCATTCCTGGGCTATTTTGCGATAGTCGTCCCGCAGCTTAGCTTTTTCCTGCTCCAGAATTAGCTGTTTACGCAGCCACTCCTCATCGCGGCGTCTGTCCACCACTCCCACCGCTTGTGCCAAAGCCAGCAGCAGGATTAGCGATACAAATGATATTACCCAAATCCTTTTTCTTAGTGGGAGGTACAGCTCTTTCTTGTCAATCTTCGCCACCATGCTCCAGGATGTGCCATACACTTTACGGATGGCAGAAACTACCTTAATGCCACGGTAATCCCTCCCTTCAAATATACCTTCTAACCCAAGAACAGCTTTAGTAGCAGGCAGGTTTGGAGTATCAGACAGCTTAAACCGCAGTTTTAGGGCGGTATTTTTTTTGTGCCTAAGCTCATTAAGGTAAACTACTTCATTTCCCTCTCTGCGAACTAAAAGGGTCTCAGCAGTTCTGCTTTTACCCTGCCAGGTGTGCACTATGGGGTATAAATACTTGCTGGGGTCTAACTGAACAAACCACACGCCAACGGTTTCTTTGCTTGCTTCTGTAGGGTCTATCACCGGTATCATATAGCACATGAATATTCTTGAGCCTTCTATGCTATCACTGTCTGTTACGCTGTGCAAATCTATCATAACAATCTTGCCTGTTTCTACTGCTTCATCGAGATAATCTTTATGAGAAGGTGCAGGATTTCCCTGCTTGTCCGGTATCGAGAGCACAAGCTCACCCTCGGTACCCAACAACGCTATGCGGCAATAGTCATTTTGCTGGTAAAAGACGTTCATCCATTGGGTTAGCAATTGACGGCTATTAGTATCTTGCCTGTTTTCAAGGTATTGAGCCGCTATATGCTGAAACAAGGGGCTTTCATGCATTTGCTTTGCATCCTCGCTGCGTTCAGCTTTCCAATTGGCTATTTGAGTTGCTTTCAAGTCTGCTATAGTTGATAAATCCTCTCGGATGGAGACTTTCATTTGTTCTGATTCAAATATGATATAGACGATACCTATGATGCAAACGGAGATAACCAGCATAACGAATGCGAGCAGAGGTGTCCTGAATCTCTTTCTGCGATTATTCGAAGAACCAAGGTCTATGGTATCGCGGTTCGTTTGCGTTTCGTCCATAACCGTCCTATTGATAGGTATCTGCTGCACTTACCGGCATGCATATCTGTTGTTTAGCTGTATCGCCTCAACACACACATATTCAATGTAAGACATGATAAGCCGTTTTCTTTCCCAAGCAACAACTTCCTGCCAATTTGGTTTGATTAATGTTATAAGCTGCGATGGGTAGATTAGCATCCATTGGTTTACTATCGCAGAAAATAACACTGGACAGAAGCTTGCCTATTGGGGATGTAGTTCACTTCCGTGTATAAATAACTACTACAAAGGTTATCCCGCCCTATGAAGAAAACAGCCAGCAGAAAGAACAGTATTATCCACCAAGGATACCGCATCTCCATCCTTGAGGGGATATTTGCCCAGGTGTATGGCAACCTTGCGCAGATTGGCTCATCTTTCATCACCAAACTTATGGTGATCATGGGGGCAACACCGATGCATTACAGCCTGCTGAGCGCTTTGGGACAGGCTTCCGCTATCTGGCAGCCGCTGGGGGTGGCATTAACCCACAAGCTGAAGCAACGCAAAATGGCTTGCATCTGGATCACGGCTGCGGGGCGCATCTTAACCTTGTTTTTGGGCTTGGCTCTGCTGTTCCCCTTGCGTGAACACGGTATCTGGTTCATCTTGATTTTACTGGCGATAAGTGCGGGATTGCAATCTATGGGTGCCAATATCTGGATAGCCTGGATCAGCGATCTCATCCCGCTGTCCATACGGGGGCGGTTCTTCTCGCGTCGTAATCAGATTCTCATCAGTGTGGGTTTGGTGCTTAGCTATATTCTCAGCTTTCATGTGGATTTGTTTGAGCCGGCTAAGGGCGGGCTGAAGCAACTTTATATTGGCTTCCTGCATGCAGAAGGCTTTTTTAGCCCCCAAAATCAAGCTTGGTTCCTTGCCGGTATCTTTGTCTTTGCCACTCTTATCGGGCTGGGGGGGCTTTTTGTATTGGGACGCCAACCCGAACGTCCCATGCGCAATGTTGCCCCGCAGCGGCTGCGATCCCGCTATTCCGAGCCTTTTCACGACAAGAATTTTCGCCTGCTGTTGGGCTTTGGCATCTGGTGGATGCTGGCTATCGGAGTGGGCAGTCCCTTCTGGGGACCATATATGCTGAAAAAGCTCTCCATGAGCCTGTTCGAGATGCAGATGTATGGCACTATCCATATGGTAGCCTCGCTGTTATCGTTTCAGTTTTGGGGAAAGTTTATCGACAGATTTGGCAACAAGAGTGCCATGAAGATATGTGTGGCGCTGGGTGGGCTTAATCCCATGTTTTGGCTTTTCACGAGTGCAGGTAACTATAACATCCTTTGGTTTGAGGGCTTGCTTTCCGGCTTCATGTGGGCAGGAACGGGGATAATAACCACAAACTTTATCCTCAGCATCGCTGCCAAGGGCAAGGAGCAGGTGTACTCCGGACTCTATGCCGCCCTTACCGGATCAGCTATGATGATATCCACCCTGGCTTCGGGGGTTTTTTATCCCGGTAAGATGGATATTGGCTTGCGTATTCTGGAGCCGGAACAGGTAGTTTTCGGCATCGGTGGCATCATGCGCTGGCTGGCAATCATCCCCCTATTCTTTGTGGTGGAAAAGCGTGGCATCCCGCTGCGCAAGGCATTAGCTGCATCGCTATTGTTTGTAATAGGAAGAGTTAGCGGGTATTGGCCGATTCGTTTTAAGCGCATGTAAGCAAGCATTGCCCTATCATTGCCCACCCATTCCCCTCTTTGTGGGCTATGAGTGGGGTTTGATGGGGGAGAGGAAGCAAGAGATTGACAGAATACTACCCTGCTAAAAGCCTGTATCTGCTTATATGAAATCAGTAAAGAGACGTGTACAAAGATGATAGAAACCAAGAACCTTAGCTGCGGTTATACAGGAGAGCCTATTTTGAAAGGCGTCTCCCTGCAGATTGCGCCCGGTGAGTTTTGTGCTCTTTTGGGTCCTAACGGAGCTGGGAAATCCACTTTGTTATATGCGCTGATGGGTTATCTGAAGGCAGATAGGGGTGAGGTAAGCATTTTTGGCAAGGACATCGCCCACATTAAGAAAAACTACCTGGCACGGCAGCTTGCCTTTGTCCCCCAGGAAAGCGTGCAGGAGTTTGACCACAAGGTAAGCGAAACTGTGTTGATGGGGCGATACCCCTATCTTGGCTTATGGCAGGCGCACAGCGCAGAAGACCGCCACGCTGTGGATGAAGTGCTGGAGCAATTGAAGCTGGAGGACTTGAAAGACCGCTGGCTTTCCGAGCTCAGCGGCGGGGAAAAACAGCGGGTGTATATTGCCCGTGCCCTGGTGCAGAATACGCCATACATTCTTCTGGATGAAAGCCTTTCTCAGCTTGATATAAACCATCAATTGGAGATTATGTCCCTGCTGAAAGATATCCATAGTAAACATGGCAAAACCGTGCTGATAGTATCCCACAACCTGAATCTTGCCGCTAACTATGCAGACAGACTGATCTTCCTGAAGGCAGGTGAGCTGCTGGCGGAAGGCAAGCCTGAAACCCTGATGCAGACGGATATCTTGCAGCAACTCTTTGGCATCAGGCTAAAAACAGCCCTCAATCCCAATTCCGGTCGCCCCAATATCATATACCCCTGATGGGAATTCTCCATTCTCAATTCTCCATTAGTAATGCACTTTCTGCTTGACATCTGTGGCATTATGCAAAGTGTGGCAGGTAGTAAGAGGTGATATCATGAGAACTATATGGAGCTATGCTCTCTTAGCAGTAGTGCTTCTGCTGCTTTCAGCCTGCGAATCCGGTGGCAAGTTTATTGTGTTTAACAATAGCTCATATCCGGTATATACGGCAGTGGATTCGGGACCACAGGTAACCATTCCTGCGGGTGGAATGCACAGTTTCGAGATCGACACCAAAACACAAAGCCTCTTCTCAGGAGAAGTTAAGCGTACAGTCCCTGTGTTTTTAAAGGGTGAGACTTATAGCATGGAAGATGCTTACCACGAGAACTTGTGGACAGACAATACCACCATTATCATCTACGCCGGAGAGGTATTGCAAGCATACGTGAACCCTAACCGTGCCTGTATAAAAGTAACCAATAACAGCTCGCAAACGATAACCGAAGCTACAATATATAAGAACGCCGGGGTGATCCCTACTCCTTTTGCCGTGATCACGAACATCTTGCCCGGCGAAAGCAAGTTTCAGCGGGTGGACTATTATACTACCAGTAACCAGTTTTTCTATCAAATAGAGCTTAAAACCGAGGATGGCAACACCTATAACTATGGCGATGCCAGCACCACAATGCTGCTGAAAGATGAACAGTACCCGATTGTATTTACCGATCCCGTAAAATAATATAGCAAAACAGAAGGAGACCTGATGAAAGGGAAATGGCTTAGCATAATAATCCTGCTTTGTGCCATCACACTTGGTGCAATCATCCCCCCGGAATACGCCCCCATGCCTTTGCCGACCGATCCTGATTTGATCACCGGCAAGCTTGCCAATGGGCTAACTTATTACATTCTGCCTAATGCCAAACCGGAAAAACGTGTAGAGCTTAGGCTATTAGTAAATGCCGGCAGCGTTCAGGAAGATGAAGACCAGCTTGGGCTGGCGCACTTTGTGGAACACATGGCATTCAACGGAAGCAAGAACTTTGCCCGCACCCAGATGGTGGAGTATTTAACTTCCATTGGTATGGGCTTTCATAATGGCTTGAATGGCGGAACATCCTATGATTTCACGGTTTACCAATTTAAGCTTCCCACAGATAACGAAGCCACCTTGCGCAAAGGCATATCCATCCTTTCGGATATAGCCTGGCAGCTTAGCTTCGACCCCAGCGAGATAGAGCGCGAACGCGGCATCATTCAGGAAGAATGGCGCATGGGTCAGGAAGCACAGCGCAGAGTGCAGGACAAGGTAAACAACGTCCGTTATGCCGGTTCCCGCTATGCACTGCGGAACCCCATAGGCACTATTGAAAACCTTAAAACATTCAAACATGACAGCTTAAAGCGTTATTACAACGATTGGTACCGCCCCGATTTGCAGCATGTGATTATTATTGGCGATTACCCCCCGGAAGCACTTAAAGCCATGGTGGAAGAGTATTTTGGTGTTATCCCTGCTCGGGAAAACCCACGCAAGAAAGAGAAATACTCGGTGCCGGATAATGCCGAACCAAGAGCTGTAGTGGTTCTGGACAAGGAACTCCCTTATTCTGTGGTTCAGGCTACTTGGAAAAAGCCCGCAGTGCCTGTGGTTGATCTTGGCACCTACTACGACGAATTGAAGAGAGATATTTTCTACACCATGTTTAACAACCGCATGCAAGAGATATCCATGCAGCCAGATCCCCCCTTCTCTTATGCCTATGGCTTATCCATGTCCATGCTGGAAGGATTTAATTCCTCCACCCTGATGGCGGTAAGTACCGAGGGACGCAGTGAAGATGCCATGCACACTATGCTTACCGAAGCGGTACGTATCCGCCAGCATGGTTTCAAGCCGGGAGAGTTCGAGCGTGCCAAGCTGGAATTGATCCGTGCAGCAGAAACAGCCGTTTCCGAGAAAGCCACCCGTGAATCCGACGAAGCCACATGGGAACTGCTGATGCCCATCATGAGCGGTGATAACATTATTAGTGCCGAACAGAAGTTTGATATGGTTAGCAGCATTATCCACGAAATAGGGCTGGATGAAGTGAATGACATTGTGGACGACCTGATCAGCACCGACAATCTTACCTTAAGTGTTACCGGAACAGCCAAGGAAGGTGCTGTGTATCCCAATGAACAAAGGCTGTTGGCGATGTATAGCGAGATCAAGAATACAGATCTGGAAGATTATGAGGACACCACCGTGGACGAGCCGATCATAGAAAACATTCCCATCCCCGGCAGGATCACCAAATCCACAACCTTCCCCAAATCCGGCATCAAGAAATGGGTGCTTTCCAATGGCGTTACCGTGTATAGCAAACAGACAGATTTTAAGGCAGACGAAGTGCTGCTTTCCTCCCAAAGCCCCGGTGGAACTGCGCTGTTAAACTCCGATGATGCCAGAATCTCCGAGATAATCTCCCATTACAGCCACAATTCCGGCTTTGGCAATTTCGACGGTCCTGCTTTGCAAAAGGCAATGGCAGGTAAAGTTGCTGATGCCTACCCCAAAATGGATATCTACAGTGAAGGTTTCTCCGGCACTTGCTCACCCAAGGATTTGGAACTGATGTTCCAGATGCTGTATCAGAAAGCCACTGTCCCGCGCTTCAATCAGGCTACTTTTTCCTCTTCTGTAGCGCAGATACGGTCTTTCCTCCAAAACAGCCTGCTAAGCCCCGAAAACGCCTTCTTCGATACGCTGGAAACGCTTATCTACGACAATCATCCTTACAAGCGCGGCATGCGCCCTGCTGATTTGGATAAGATTACTTTGCAGCAGTTGGAAAGGGTTTACCGCGATCGTTTCGGTGATTTCTCTGATTTCACCTTCTACGTGGTTGGTGCCTTCGATGAAGAACAGCTACGTACCTATTGCACCACCTATCTTGCCAACCTGCCCACGATGAAGCGCAAGGATAAAATCCGCAACATCGGCATCAAGCCCTTCAGTGGGAAAAAAGAAATCCGCTTCCATAAAGGCGAAAGCGACCTCACCTTTGCCACAAATGTAACCAAAGGTAAATACAAATACACTGCTGCCAACAATATAGCGATGAATACCCTGATGATGGTAGCCTTCGAAAAACTGCGCGAGAACGTGCGCGAAGACCTCAGCGGAGTGTACGCAATCCAGAACTGGAGCACAATGGAACGCTATCCCAAGCCCTTCTACACTGTGCAAACCTGGATGAGCTGTGATCCCGCAAAAGTGGACATGCTGAATGACGCCACTTTCGCCACTCTGGACAGCCTGAAACAAGGGCTTTTCGAAGCAAAATACGTGGAATCCGCCAAGACCACGATGCTGAAACGCTATGAAGAAAGCATCAAGAGTAACAGATATTGGATTGCAAGCATGGAGCGCAATCTGTGGGTGGGGCAACCTATCGACATATTCGTGGATTACCCCGCAATATATGCCAAAATGGACAAGAAGACAGTAACAAAAGCAGCTAAGAAGTATCTAAGCTTCGATAAAGACCTGCTTAAGGTTATTATGCTGCCGGAAGTACCCCAAGAATAAGCAATTACATATTCCGTGATCTGGGACTGATAGTGTAATGCTGTCAGTCCCTTTTGTTTAGGTTTCTTCCCCCAAGCATCATCCTTGCTTCGTCCTTAGTGATCCCTTCTTTGTCCCTGCTTGTTTCCCTAATGATTCCATAATAATTCCCTAACAATTCCCTAACGCCGTTAGGGAATTGTTAGGGAATTATTAACAGCGTACAAGGGAACACAGGAAGGATCAGGAAGGCAAACAATAGTTATGGCAGAAGCCCCTTTCAATTAAGGTAGATTTAGCTTGCCAGGGATTGAAAGCAAGATATCATATCTATTAAGTAGAATATAGAAAAGGACGTCCATTATGCAACAGAAACTAAGCATTGGAATAGACGGTATGCACTGCGCCGCATGCAGTGCCCGCACGGAAAAAGCTTTGTCTGGGATGCCGGGGGTTATCGCGGTGAATGTGAACCTCGCTTTGGAAGAAGCAGCCCTTGTGTATGACGACCGCAAGCTTAAGCTACAGGATTTCGCAGATACCATTGGCAAGCTTGGCTTTAGCGTGCGGGAGGATTTGATCCTGGGCGATGATGCACAGCTTGATGCCCTGCACATTGCACGTAGAATGATGACGGTTTCATGGGTGTTAACCGCTTTGGTAACCATTCTGATGATCCCCCATATGGCACTCGGCAGGCATATCTTCGGTTCTTTAGCTGATGCCTGGGTGATGTTTTCCTTAAGCCTGCTTGCCATGCTCTATCCCGCCCGCAGCGTTTATATTTCCGCCTGGAAATCCGTGCGTAGCGGTGGGGCAAATATGGATGTACTGATCGCCATGGGGACAATCGCATCTCTGGCAGTTGCGCCACTATCGCTATTCATAAAAGGCATCTCGGCGCATAGCTTTGCCGGCATTGCGGCAATGATTATAGCTTTTCACCTAACCGGACGCTTTCTGGAGCACAGTGCCAGGGGAAAAGCCTCCGAAGCTATACGTAAACTGCTGAATCTGGGTGCCAAGACGGCACTGGTGCGCATTGAGGGAATTGAGACCGAAATCCCTATCCGTAAGCTGAGTATTGGCGATGTGTTCATTGTGAAGCCTGGTGCCAAGATTCCCACAGACGGCGTGATAGTAACAGGCGCATCCAGCGTGGATGAATCCATGGCGACAGGAGAATCCATGCCGGTTACACACAAAGTGGGCGATACCGTGTTGGGAGCTACTATGAACTTAGACGGCTATCTGGAGGTGGAAGCCACGCAAGTGGGCTCAGATACCTTCCTGGCACAAGTGATCCGCATGGTTAGCGAAGCACAGCATTCCAAAGTACCGATTCAGCTGCTGGCGGATAAGATAACCGCTGTATTTGTCCCGATTATCTTGGTGTTGGCAGTGGCGGTGTTTAGTGGCTGGATGTTTTTACCGATTGCCGGTTCTTCGCTGGCAAAGGCTTTGATGGCTGCGATAGCCACGCTGGTGATCGCTTGTCCCTGTGCGCTGGGTTTGGCTACTCCTACTGCCCTGATGGTGGGCAGCGGGATTGGGGCTAATAAAGGTATCCTGATCCGCAATGGTGAGGCTTTGCAACGTATGCGGGATGTGAACGCCATCGTGTTCGATAAAACCGGAACGCTTACCCACGGAAAGCCGGTAGTGCTGAAGATAAACAGCCTGATGGGAAGCGAGCAGGAAAACCTGCGCATCGCCGCTGCCCTGGAATCCGCCTCGGAGCATCCTATTGCCAGGGCGATTGTAAACCATGCGGCGGCACAAGAGCTTGATATACCTGCACGGGAACACTTTAGCTCTGTGGCGGGCAAGGGGATATCGGGAACTATCGGCGGGAAAGAATATAGCCTTGGCAGTGCTGCCTATTTGCTGGAGCAAGGCTTTGAAATAGAGCTGCTTACCGATGCAGCCCTTATGCATGCCACACCCGTGATGCTGGCAGGTGAGGGGAAACAGATAGCCGTGTTTTATGTGGCGGATACGATCAAAGATGATGCGGCAGAAGTGCTTAGCGACCTGAAAGCACGGGGGATTAAAACCTATTTGATGAGCGGAGATAACGAAGGCACGGCGAACGCAATAGCCAAACTGTGCGGCATTCAGAATGTGATGGCAAGGGTTATGCCTGCCGATAAGGCAAACAAGATAAAGGAACTACAGACGCAAGGCATGGTTGTGGCGATGGTAGGCGACGGCATCAACGATGCTCCCGCCCTCAAGCAAGCAGATATTGGCTTTGCCATGGGACTGGGGACGGATATAGCCATTGAAGCTGCCGATATCACACTGCTGCGGAGTGATCTGAAGCTGATACCCACGGCAATAAACTTATCCATAGAAACATTCCGTAAGATACGGCAAAACCTGTTCTGGGCATTCTTTTACAACCTGATTGCCATTCCCCTGGCAGCTCTTGGCATGCTGCACCCAGTGATGGCAGAAATAGCCATGGCGAGCAGCTCTATAACCGTGGTAACGAATGCAAATCTGCTGAAGAAAGTGAAGATTTAAAGAGCTGGGGTAAGTGAGATACTTCGTACGTGAGAGCACCGCAAGTGAGAGCTGTGGCAAGTGAGCTACTCACCTGTGCGCAGCACCCTCACTTATAGTAACATAGCAGCAGTAGTGAACAACAATCACAATTGACGTCTGAATCGGCTTGCAGCCTAAGAAATAGCTTGACTCCCAATAGGCTGTGGCTAACCTGTCCACTTGTTGATTTATAGATAATGACTTATACAAAATCGTCAAAACAAGTTAAGTAATTGTTAATAGGACGTATTATGGATACGCAGCATACAGAGCAACAGGTTTATCAGCTTCAACACGCAGCCGTTAATGAACCGCTTAAGTTCATCGCTGATGTGAAAAGCTCCTCCTCCAAATACAAATCCTATCCCCTCTATCTCCGCAGGATGTTTTTATCCCGTGCTTTGGCTATTTCCGGCAACGTGGACGAAGCAATGGTAATTCTGAAAGAACTGCGCCGTGAAATAACCAATACCAGAGACGCCTTCACCCTTGCTAAGTATAATTTGATCTTTTACAATATCGCCGCATATGTGGATGGGGATAATTTGCAAGGAACAGGCGAATACTACCAAGCTGCCGGTAAGTATGTAGCACAGAGCGGTAGCAAGGCACTTCAGTGCGAATGGAACCTGCTGCAGGTTCAGAAAGCTGATAATGATATGAGTCTGGAAGATAAAGAAGATTTACTTCAGGAAGCGATGCAGGCTGCCAACGATGCCGATATCCTGGATCTGAAGCTGGAAGTATATCTGGCATACTGCCCACTGTATATTGCCAACAATCTGCCGGATAGAGCCAATCGTGAATTGCAGTTGTTGCTGGATATGGTGGACAAGGAACAAAATCCCTACCTTTACACGCATATAACCTTCTATCTGGGAATTATTCTGATGATGTTGAAAGAATATCCCGAATCTGAAGAATTCTTAGGACTGGGGATTGGCATCGCTGAATTGAAAGGCTATAGACCGCAATTGGCTTCATTGCTACTAAATTTGGGGATAAATTATGTTAACAGCGGGAGATTGCCGCAGTCTATAGCAAAATACCAAGAGTGCTATCAGCTATTGAAAGACTGTGGATTGGCAAATTCTGTGAATGCATATAAGTCTCTGGATAATATGGCATGGGCACTTAGCAGATTGGAGAGGTTAGACGAATCCATAGCATTAATGAGGGATTCACTGGCAAACAGCTTGAAAACCAAAAACAGACTAAGGGAAAACATCCTTAAAGTTAACCTTGCCAATATACTAATAGAGACAGAAAGCAACCCTGAAGCAGAACAACTTTTGTCGGAGGCGATAGATTACTTTGGCAGTGAAAAAAGCCTCTTGTATCTAACCATTGCATACCGTTGCAAGGCAAGGATGTATGAAGCAAGAGAATGTTATCAGGAAGCATTTGATGCACTGGAAATGTTGGATAATGCAAGCAGACAGTATTTTAACGAGAACTTCTTCAAACAATCGGCGAAATATAATGCCAGGATAGAGAAACTACGCAGCGAATACATGCAGCTTAAAAGGCAGTATTCAGAATCTAAGGAACTTAATAAGCTATGCTTGAATGCTGAACTTATCGGCGAACATCCATCCATAAAGAAAGCAGTAAAAGATGCCTTTATGGCGGCAAAATACCCTTACGCAAATGTGCTTATAACCGGTGAATCGGGAACAGGAAAGGAAGTTATCGCCAGAATAATCCACAATGAAAGCAACACCGGAAAGCCTTTGGTGGCGGTTAATGCTTCTGCTATATCCCCCAATTTGATTGAAAGCGAGTTATTTGGGCATAAAAAAGGCTCTTACACCGGTGCTTCCGAGGATAGAAAGGGGAAGTTCCTAATGGCAGATAAAGGAACTTTGTTGCTGGATGAGATTGCCGATATGCCTATTGATGCCCAAGTTAAGCTGCTGCGGGCGATAGAAACACATAGCATCCAACCTGTGGGTAGCGATAAAGAAATAGCGGTTAGTTGCAGGATAGTAAGTACTACTAACTGCGATATTAAAGCACTTATTCATAAGAGCAAGTTCCGTCTGGATTTGTACCACAGATTGAATAAAGTGGAAATACATCTTCCTCCGCTACGGGACAGGTTATCAGACCTGCAATTGCTTACCATGCACTTCGTGAAACACTTTTCCGATACTTTCCGGGTACCTTTGCCCCAGATTACAGAAGAATTTTGGAGAAAGTTGGAAAGCTACAGCTTCCCGGGGAATATACGTGAACTGATGAACATCGTAGAACGTATATTTATCCTAAAGCCAAAGCCTGTTTGGAATGCTGAACAGTTGGATGGATTCCTTAGCGATACCGAAAGAGCGGGCTTCCCGGGGACAAACATGCAGGGTAACCTGAAACAGGCGGAGTTTCAGATGATTGCTTCCGCCCTGGAAAAATGCGGATGGAAACAAAAGGACACTGCACAAATGCTTAACATGCCCGAAAGCACCCTAAGCAGAAAGATAAAGACCTTGGGAATTCGCAAGTAATATGACGCAAAGTTAATTCCATTTCTGGAATTCCAATAGTGGGATTCCACCCCAAAAAGCCCTCTCTTTTATGCCCGCAAGTTGCGGGCATACTTTTATAACCTCATTATTATCAATCAGATATGCTTAGAAACAATAGGCTATTTTCTATTGGCACAATCCTTGCGTTATACAGGGCATGAAAAATACTAATGCCAAGTCTCAGGTGAAAATAAGCAAAGTAATCGACACCAAACCGGATACTGGAAACGGGAAAGGTATGCTTGGTTTTGTGATAACCTTCCCCGATGGCAGTATGCAAAACAAGGTGATGGATTATGTGAAGGATGATTACGACAATGTTTTGAAAAAGATAAGAACTTTACATCAGAAGATGATAGCCCGTTACCTCTGCTGAAACCAACGTCATCTGTGTGGAAAAACAACCATAGAGTTGCAAAAATATGGGATGATAATCTGCTTAGGCGGGTTGACTAAAACTACATTGAAAGTACTAACAAAGGAGAAAACAATGAAACCAAATCGAATTCTGTTTCAACTTAGTGTGATGCTGATCTTAAGTATCGGTTTTTATTCACAGTTGTTTGCAGATCTTGCAAATGCACCAGAAAGCCCATATCCTGCCAATGGGGCAACCGGAGTTCAGTTGCAGGATTTACGGTTGCAATGGTCGCAGACGAGTGCTGCACCCAACCAACCTTATCAATACTCACTTTACATGTGGGCATCGCCAAAAACAATTCCTGGCTATACCTACAAATTCACTTGGGTGGGCACTCATTATTATCTTTCCAGCAGCGCTGAAACCTGGCAGAATGCTAAGACCATTTGTAATAACAACAAGTGGCGCATCGGAAGTGCTCATAACTCTGTTATTAACAACAATATGGCATCAAATGACGATGGTGTGAGCACCCTAATCGGTCTTTCAGATTGGGTTACGGAAAGTTCATATAGGTGGGAAGATGGAAGAGCTTTTAGTTATACTAACTGGGCTTCCGGCGAACCCAATGGAGGTACGGGTGAAAACTATGTAGAAATGTTTGATAACGGAACTTGGAATGACTGTAATGGTTACGCTCACCGCTACTGGATTGAGGTGGATAGCTGGGTTTCGCACACTCAAACAACCGGCAATAACTACTATGATCTGAATTGCAAACTGGAACCCAATACTCAATACAATTGGAGTATCTATACCAGAAATTCAAACGGATATGGACCTACTGCCAACTGGAGCTTCACTACCGGTGCAGATGGAATTGCACCTTCAAGTTTCCCTGCCTGGGGTTCTCCGGATAGTGCAGTAGCAACCGCACCGCTTAATCCTACCCTTAGTTGGGCACCTGTAGCCAATGCTACCTATTACAAGCTTTATGTGTATAGATCCAGAGGTGATAGACTTGGTACGCAATATGCTATTTACAACGGTCATGTATATCAGAAAACCACTACAGCCCTAAACTATGCTGATTCCAAAGCAGCAGTAGAAGCCAATGGCGGATATCTGGTGGCTATCAATGATGCCGCTGAACAGGCTATCTTGCCAACTGACTATAACTATTGGATTGGTCTAAACGATGTTTCCGGGGATGTTTTAAGTGGCGAAGGCTGGTTCATCTGGAATGTGGGTGAAACCAATGCCTTTACAAACTGGGATCTAAACTACACACCGCCAGAACCCAATGGTCAGACCAGTGAAAACTTTGTGATCCAGGGAACCAGCGGGAAGTGGTATGACGCTCCGGGTACCAACACTTACAGATCTTTGTATGAGTATCCTGCAGACATCCTGGATGGTGTAGTGGTAAATGGTACATCCTTTTCTTTCAAGGACACAAAACTGCCAGCCAATACGCTCTACCGTTGGACTGCAGTTCCTTACAATGAATACGGTCGTCCTTTTGCAAGTACCCAATGGTCTTTTATGACCAATAATGACGGTGGTTCTGTTCCTGGCACAATCGCTGCTGCAACCATTTCTCCGGCAAATACAGCCATCAATGTCCCGATAAATACAAGCCTTTCCTGGGTCACCCCTTCCGGTAGCCCCACGGAGTATTATAGCTATCTGGGAACGGGCAACTCCATTACCAATGCCGGTAACTATACCGACCTGGGTATTTATAACGGGCATCGCTATTACAAATCCAACCATGGCTACACCTGGCATTGGGCTGCGGCAAATGCTCAGGTGCAGAAGGATGGCGGATACCTTGCCTCAATTGGTTCAGCTACCGAAGATGCCATCTTCAATAGTACCGACGCGTTATGGTTAGGTGCTTCCGATAGAGTTATAGCCAATACCTTCAAGTATGCCAACGGTGATCCATGGTCATATAAGAACTGGATCACAGGAGAACCAAATAACTTCGCCGATATTCAGTATTATATTACCAAGAACCGTGTCTCAGGCAATCAGTGGGATGATGATAATGCTAATACACTTTATAAATTCGCAGTGGAAGTAGCACCCAATATTGCAAACGGAACCAGGATAACTTCTGCCAGCTATACTCCTGCTCTGCTGCGCTTCAATACCACCTATTACTGGTCTGCGGTGGGAAGTAATAATCAAGGAATGGCAAACGACACTCAGCGTTGGAGCTTTACTACCACAGATGGTAAAGCCGTGAATCCCATCCCTGCCAGTGGAGCTACTATCAGTACAGCTAACAAGAGCTTTGATTGGGATCATGTCTCCGGTGCAAACGGATACAACTTCTATCTGGGAACCAGCCCGGGTAACTGGAACATCGTAAACATCTTCTGCCCCACCAGCAATTACACCTATGCAGGTGCAGTGCTTCCCGCCACTTATTACTGGAAGTTGGATACTGTAACCTCTAATGAGACCGTAACCGGCAACACATGGGCTTTCACAGCTTATGACTTCCCTGAAAACGATGTTGTAGTGGTTGCCCCGGATATCTCAATTGCCATAATTGGAGGTGATGCAAACAATGTTCTTGCTCCTGTTGGCACTCCTGACCCCTACCCTAATCCCATGGCAGTACCTTTTTATACTGCAACTCTCCAAATGGTTGGTGCCGGACCCTGGACAATAACATATACTACTACGGCACCCGTTGGCATTTGGTATAGTTACACCACTCATTCCTGGACAATTGTCCATAATGTTGGGGGAACAATCGTATTCGAGATTCCTATTGGGGGAAAAGGAATTCCAGAGGTTCCAATTGCTTTAGGAGACCAAACCCTACCTGTGGAGCTTAGTAGCTTCTCCGCAACACTAACTGCACAAAGCTTCGTTAAACTAACCTGGGTTAGCCAGACAGAAACTGGTCTTTCAGGCTATCGGGTATATCGCAGCCTAACAGGTGATGTGTCAGCAGCTATTGATGTAAGCGGTTTACTTGAACCAACCAACTCCAGCCAAAGCCACACATACACCCACATAGATAAAACTGTTTTCCCAGAAACAACTTATTGTTACTGGCTTGAAGCTGTTGAATTGAACGGAACCGCTACTTTCTATGGTCCGAACACCGTTTATGTTACTACCCCGGAAGACATTGTTCCCAGCTCCATCACTGCCATTAGCAATGCCTACCCCAACCCATTCAAAAACAATACCGGCACCAACATCACTTATGAAGTTAAAGCCGGAGAAACAGGTACTATTACGATCTACAACATTGTTGGTCAGGTCGTTAAGACTTTCCCCGTAAGGGAAACCTCCTTGCCAGTGACCTTCACATGGAATGGTCATGATAGCAAAGGCAATGCTTGCGGAAGCGGTATGTATTTCTACAAGCTAAGTACACCTTCTTGTAACGTAACAAAGAAACTTGTTATTGTGAACTAAAGTACATAAACTAAGTAAAGCCTTAGGTAAGAAAGCCCCGGTTAATCTCCGGGGCTTTCTATTTGAAATGAGTTAATCGCCTGTGCACAGCACTCTCACTATGAAATACTCACTTGTGCTTCATCACTCTCACTTATAATAATACAGAATCTGTGAGCCTTCTTTTCCTGCTTCGCTTAGCGTGAAGTATGCTTTGCCTTTGCTGTCATAACATATCGCTTCGCCTTGAGGTTCAAGCATATAGGGCATGGATTTCGGCTTTTTATTCAGGACAAACTCCCCGCTTTTATTCTTGCTCAGTTTATACTGCCATACGCCGGTGTAGGTCTTAACCAGTAGCTTCTTTCCATTTCCAGAGATATCTGCGGCGGTAACCCAACCAAAGGGGAAGGTGCTTATCCTTTTAGCAATGTTGGTTTCCCGGGTGGAAGGTTTGGCAATGCGGTATAACCCCACCTGCTCTTCCCTCTTGGAGATGATGTATATATCCTGGCTGGAGGGATCAATAAACAGTGCTTCCGCATCACGGGCACCGTCTTCGTAGTTTATTTCGAATTTATCAATTGCAGTGGCTGTGTATGTGCTATCTGTGTTATTAATGCGAGGCTCTTCCACTTTATATACTGTTACGGAAGGGTATCTGGCTCCATTATCGCCGATCTCCCCTACATATAGGTACACTTTACCTGTCCGTGGATCAGTGGCAGATGCAATATCTTCCCAATCCCTGTTTTTAACTCCGTCTAATACTAATGTAGCGCGCAGGTTCTCCTTGCTATCAATGGCATATACGTGCGGCTTCCCGCCGGAGTCGTTATGCGTCCAAAGGATGCCATCGTTAACAATTCCCCGAGCAATACCGGAAGCTTCATCAATGATGCTGGTTTGCAAGATGTATTCTTTGGGTGCTCTGGCAGATAATGCAACATAGCCTATAATGCTAAGTACGATTAACAGCAGCATAGCTTTCTTGATCATTCTTGCTCCTTTTGAGTGGTTCATGAGCATCCTTTTTATATTAAACAGGGAAGACCGTAAGCCGGATTCTGTGCCCCCGGTTTCCCGAAGGTGATGTTCATCCATCTGGGCTTGCCCTCACGAGCAAGCTCAAGCTGCCTACCCGAAAGCGATGCGGGCAGCATCATAGCTTTCCTATTTGGCATTGCACCGGATAAGGCTTTCCTGGCTATCCTTGTCACCAAAGATACCGGTAGTCTCTTACACTACCATTTCACCCTTGCCAATCACCATAAAGGCGAAAGGCGGTTTGTTTCTGTTTCTGTGGAGCTGGCTCTGCATTGCTGCAGCTTCCCGTTAGGAAGTATCCCGCCCTGTGGTGTCCGGACTTTCCTCTGCGCTAAATTGCGCAGCGAACATCTGTTCTTCCCTGTAATTATCTATACTTCAGTGTTTTCTGGTTCTACAGCTACAAAGCGGTTCATCAGTATCCTACCGCAGTTCTCGCAGAAGATAAGCTTGCGCATCAGTTGCAGCTCGATACGCGTCTGCTGGCGGATAACAAAGCCACATGCCCCGCACGAACCATCACGGGTGAAAGCCACCGCCTGATTGCTTTTGTTTTTTATCATGTTGCCGTAGTGCTTCACCACTGGAACGGGCAGGGTACGCGCCAGGTCGTTACGCTGCGCCCGCACTTCTTCGATCTTGGTTTCCAAACCTTCTATCTGATGACGCAGGTCGCCCTCTTTATCCCGTTTGCTCTGCTCTGCTTTTTCCAGCTCTGCTTTGGCAGCAACAACGGTTTCCCTGGCAGCATTTTCTTCTTCCATCAGTTCCAGAAGCTGAGATTCAATCTCGGAAATCTTGTTCTTCAAGTAGCTAATCTCGCTGTTCAATGCCTTGTATTCTTTGTTATTCTTAATCTCGGATAGCTGCGTGGCGTATTTCTTACTTTGTTCCTGATGTGTTTTGATGTCTGCTTCCAGACTGCGTTGTTTCTTGGCAATCTCGGAACGCACGGTTTCGCAGGCAAGCATGTTTATGGTAGCCTGCTCCACGCTTTCTATAATCTCATTAAGCTGCTTGGGTAATTCTTGCTGCAATACCTTGTATCTACCGATCTCGCTATCTAAAGCTTGCATTTTGGCTAAAGTCCGCAGTTGATCTTCCATTCTTACTCCTTAAATAAAAGGCTGATATCCAGTGATTTATAGGAATGCGTAAGGGCACCTGAGGAAATATACTGAACGCCTGTTTTGGCATAAGCCAGTATGTTCTCCTCTGTTATACCGCCCGAAACTTCAAATTCCATGCGCTTTTTATATTTCTTAACCGCTGCTTTTATCTCGGCAGGCTTCATATTATCCAGCATAACCCTATCCACACCGGCATTAAAGGCTTCATCAAGCTCGGCCATATTGGTGACTTCCACTTCTATTTTATAGGTAGTGTTGTGGTTACGAATGCGTTGCACTGCCGATGTGATAGAACCGCAGGCACGGATATGATTCTCTTTTATCAGCACCATATCGAACAATCCGAAGCGATGGTTAAATCCCCCGCCAATGCGCACTGAGTACTTTTCCAGTGTCCTTAGCATGGGAGTGGTCTTGCGAGTATCCAGCAGCTTGGTATCTGTTTTACCGATTAAAGCAACCAATTGGGCTGTCTTGGTAGCGATTCCGGACATCCGCTGCATGAAATTTAAGGCAGTTCTTTCGCCTTGCAGAATAGAGCCCGGACGCCCCTCAAGGCGCATGATTTCGTCCTTGGGGCGAAGCTTGTCGCCATCCTTGCGGTAAAGGGTTATCTTAAGCTCAGGATCTACCATCTTAAACACCGATCGGGCTACTTCCGCTCCGGCAAGCACACCATCAGCTTTGGCAACTATGAAGGCGGTGCTGTTTATAGGCTCTAAATCCAGATATTTTGTAGTAATATCCCCGGTGCCGATATCTTCTTCCAAACTTTTACGGATTAATTCGTCAAGAAACATGCTGCCTCCAAAGCAAAAAAAAAGCATCTGCCGACGGCAAATGCTTTGCTTCTATTTGTTTAACACTTTGTTCGCATAACTTTTTGTTTTCATAACACATATATAATCTATCCTCTTTGGAAAGAACCGATTATTTCGTAATGCCATATATGTCAAGCACAAATGTGCGAATGCTTCTCACCAGATAAATCTTGCTGTCCAGCCGAATAAATTCAACGTTCCGATTATTCAAAGGTCTTATCATGGTGGGCTTAGTGTCAGATGTCGATAAGAAGCAAGAAAAAAAGCTTGACCAATCTTGGCTATTTGGCAAAGTGGCAAAATACGGTTTAAACATAAACGAGGAACCAATGAGAAATGATAGCAAATACGTACAGATGACTGTGATAATGAAAGCGATGGCAAACCCCACCCGCTTGTTCATTCTGGATATGTTAAAGGAAAAAGAGCAATGTGTATGCGAACTACAGGCACATATAGGATTAGACATGTCCACTGTATCCAAACACCTGTCTGTACTAAAACAAGCAGGGATTATCTCCAGCCGCAAGCATAATAACCAAGTGTTTTACAGCTTGCTGTGTCCTTGCGTATTGGACTTTTATTCCTGTATGAGAAAGATGAAGTGAGGCGATGATGTTTGGATGGTGGGATGCTATCACAAAGTGGATGGTATATAGCCTGTTTGGGATGGATGAGGCAAATCACTGGGCTTCGGCTCTGCAATTCTTTTTGTTTGATACGATCAAGATATTCATCTTGCTATCGGTCATTATTGTAGTAATAACTTACATCCGCAGCTACTTCCCGCCGGAGCGCACCAAGGCGATTCTGGCAAAGCGGAAAGGCAGCACCTTTGTCGGGCACATTATGGCAGCGCTGTTGGGAATAGTAACTCCTTTTTGCAGCTGCTCCGCCGTACCGCTGTTCATTGGTTTTGTGGAAGCAGGCATCCCTCTGGGAGTAACCTTTAGTTATCTAATTGCCGCACCGATGGTTAATGAAGTGGCATTAGGCTTGCTTTATGTGTTATTCGGCTGGAAGATAGCCCTGATCTATGTGATCTCCGGAGAGCTTATCGCCATCATTAGCGGGATGATCATCGGCAGACTGAAGCTGGAACGCTATGTGGAAGACAAGGTTTGGCAAATGAAGGTTGGTGCCGCTACGGAAATGGCAACGCCTTCCCAAAAAGAAAGATTGCAGGATGCCTGGAGCTTCACCTGGGAACTGCTAAAGAAAATATGGATATATGTGGTTATCGGCATAGGAATTGGCGGCATCATGCATGGTTGGGTGCCGGCAAATGCATTAGCTCATCTGGCAGGCAAAGGTAATCCCTTTGCGGTGCTGGTCGCGGTGCTGGTAGGGATTCCGTTGTACGCCAATGCGGCAGGTGTGATTCCCTTGGTTAGCGAGCTTACCCGTGCCGGAGTGGCAATGGGCACCTCACTGGCGTTCATGATGGCGGTAACAGCCCTCAGCTTGCCGGAGATGATTCTGCTGCGCAGAGTGTTGAAACCAAGATTATTGATGATCTTCATCGCCATCGTGGGATCGGGAATAGTGTTCACTGGCTATTTGTTCAACTGGATAATGTAAATGGAAGGCATCTTCAACTCCCTGTACACTGCCCTTTACGGCAATCTTGCCATAGCTGCGCTGGCAAGCTTTTTGTGGGGTATTGCGAGTGTGCTGCTAAGCCCCTGCCATCTTTCCAGCATCCCCCTGGTAGTGGCAATGCTGATGGGGAAACGAACGCTAAGCATAAAACAGACCTTTCGCTTAAGCCTGCTGTTTTCCGTGGGAGTATTGCTAAGTATCGCCCTGATCGGGGTTATCACTGCTCTTTTAGGCAGGATGCTGGGTGATCTGGGCAGCCATGCAAACTTAATCTTTGGCATAGCTTTGTGTCTGGGTGGGATCCTGCTGCTGGATATCATTCCTATCGGCAGCATCTCATTTATCTCAAAGTTGAAGCCTGATGGCACCAAGCCTTTGGTGGTATTCATCGTAGGCTTGTTGTTCGGTTTGGCACTGGGACCTTGTGCTTTTGCCTTTATGGCACCTGTTTTGACGCTGGCATTCAGCCTGGGAGCTACCAATATGCCCATGGCGATTATCATTATGCTGGTGTATGGAGTGGGACATTGCATGGTGATAGTATTTGCCGGAACTTCGCTTGGCATGGTGCAAAAAGTGCTGAACTGGAATGAAGGGTCACGCGGCTTAATAATCTTAAAACGTCTCTGTGCAGTGCTGGTAATCGCTGCCGGAGTATATCTTATCTTCAAATAAAGGAGTTTATCATGATCATTAAAGTACTTGGCAGCGGCTGCAGCAAATGCAAGAAGCTGGAAGAAAACGTGAACAAAGCAATCGCCGAAAGCGGTGTTGCCGCTACCGTGGAAAAGGTTACCGATCTAACTGCCATCATGGCTTATGGCGTGATGACGACCCCCGCACTGGTGATAGATGAGAAGGTGGTCTCCAGCGGTAAGCTGTTGTCTCCCTCAGATGTGAAAGCTTTCATCAATAAAGGAATGTAACCCGTGGCTGAATGTAAATGCGATTGTGGCAGCAGCAGCAATATCAGCTGTGACACCGGCTGCGTTACCAATGATGCTCCGGCAAGCGTTTATGCATGCACGGGAGCCAGCAATGTAGGGATTATAACTCTGGAGCTAACCAAGGCTTTGCACCTTGCAGGCAAGTATAAGATGGGCTGCGCTGTTTGCGTAGGCGCGGGGGATTGTGCCTGTGGAAGTGTTACTGCTCCCGATACGCCCAAAGACCTGCTGATCGATGGCTGTGCAGTAGCTTGCCTGAAGAAAATGTTTGATAAGCAGGGTAAAACAAACTATAAACATGTAATCATTACGCAGTTGGGCATCAAGAAAGAAGGCACATTTAGCTTTGATCCCGCTCTAATTGATATACTTGTGCAAAAAGTATCAGACAAAGGACTATAGAATGAATAGATTATGGCATGCAATCCTCCTCCTTAGCTTAGTGCTTTTTCTTTGCTGCACAGAGTTAAGTGCCAAGGTAAAACCACCCAAGCCACTGGTTACCTTCATTGAGCTTGGCTCTGTTAACTGCATTCCCTGCAAGATGATGCAGCCTGTGATGAAGGAAGTGGAAGCGGTGTATGGCGATAAGATAGAAGTGATCTTCTACGATGTCTGGAAGCCGGAAAACAAGGCTATGTCCACAAAGTATAAAGTGCGTGTTATCCCCACCCAGGTGTTTCTGGATAAGGACGGCAAGGAATTTAGCCGCCATGAAGGATTCTACCCCAAAGATGAGATGATCAAGATGCTGGATACGCATATGGGGATAAAGCGAAAACCTGCGAAAAAGGAATAAATGTGACACAGAAGAAAGTGCTGATTCTTTGCACCGGCAATTCCTGCCGCAGCGTTATGGCAGAAGCTTTGATAAACCACTATTTCGGGGATACCTGGCAGGCGTTTTCTGCGGGGACACATCCCTCTCACGTGCATCCCCGGTCTATACAGGTATTACAGGAACTGGGGATAGAAACAGGCTACTTGAAATCCAAGGGTATCACGGAGTTTTTGTACATGGACGATCTGGACTTGGTGATAAGTGTTTGCGACCATGCAAAGCGTAACTGCCCTATCTTCCCAAAACCGGTAAAGATGGTGCACATCAGCATAGCCGATCCCGTTCTATACGGCAAAGCCCCCGAGGAAGAGGTAGTTAGCTCTTTTCGTGCTTGCAGAGATGATATACATGCCAGGATTGTGGAGCGGCTTGAAAGCCTAAGCAGCGGCTAATAAAAGTTTTACAAGCTGGCGCTTGCTGCAATTAGGGTAGCATTACGCATGAAATACGCATCGCATCCGTAATTCATGCGTAATGCATAAGTAATTCAAGCAAGGAAGTTTTGCTTGACTATTTCGTTTACAGCTAAAAAATGTGCAACAACAATGATTGCTATAGGGAGTTATCCATGAAGAAGCTATGGATGTTTGTTATCGTTTGCTGCATTTTAGGCAATTTGATAGCAAGTGAATGGGATACGGATGAAACCGCAGAATTCGAGAAGTACCGTATCGAAGCAGAAAAAGGCGATATAGAAGCAATTTATTATGCTGGTGTTTATTATATCCTGGGCAGAGGCGTTAAGATGGACTTATCTCAGGGTTACAGCATGATTAGTGAAGCTGCCGAGAAAGGCTTTCCCGCAGCCCAAAACTGGATGGGAGATTTTAGTGCAGATATTTATTCCGAGGCAGAAATGGCGAAAGCCGTGGCTTGGTGGAACAAAGCTGCACGACAGGGCGATCCCAATGCACAGTTTAGCCTTGGTCAATGCTACGAACAGGGTTCAGGGGTGCCACAAGACATGAAGACAGCGGTTTATTGGTATCAATTGGCAGCAGACCAAAACGTTAGCGATGCCAAATTCGCTTTAAGTTCATGCTATCTGGAAGGCAAGGGCGTTAAAAAGAATGTCAAAGAAGCCTATTTCTGGATACTGCTGTGCTTCCCGGATTCCTGGGATGAATCTTACGATAGTATCGAGGTTATCGCCAGGCAGCTGAAACCGGCTGCGATTAAAAAGGTGAAAGCCCGCGCTATGAAATGGATGGATGCACACAGAGAGGAACGCTAAACAATCCTGAGAAGCGGTATAGCTACCTTGTGATGTAAAATATCCCCGTATTGGGGACAGTGCAGATAAAACAGTTGCCAAACACTGTGTATTCTTCTGCATAATTATCACCAAAGCTCTGCACGCGGTTTAGTTCCGTTATCTGACCAAACTGATTCCGGTAAAACAATCTTGCGCTGGAAATGGCACTTACATCGCTGATGGGTAGGTAGATGTAAGGCTCTTGCGGCGCGCCAATAACATTATAGAAATCCGGGTATATGGGCATTCCATTGGGCTGGGTAAATTGCAATTGATAGGCGGACAGCAAATCTGTTGTGCCAGGCAGGGAGCTTAACTTCTTTAGCTCCAATACCGTATTCTGTGGTACCGCTCCCTCCATGAAATAGCTTGGCAGCACGAACTGCGCCTGATAAAGAGATAGGTAAATATCCTGCCCAAAGCCTTTCACTGTGTGGGTAACATTGCTGTGGACAGCAGCTTCCGAGTAGGAAGCATAAGTGCCATTATAGCTTAGGGAGATGCCGTTGTAAGCTCCATCTATCATGAAGTTCCAGGGACTGTAGCTGCTGCTCTCAGTATAAGAATACAAGCGGTAGGGTGTGCCGGTTCGCTCGTAGAACAGAAGGTTTCGGCTGCGGCTGCGTTTGAAAAACAGCATGGGCTGGAAAGTGTCATAATCAGCTTCCTCTGCTGTGGTAACCGTGTATGCCGGAGAAGTCTGGCTAAGTGTGTATTGACTGGTGAGAATATTGAAGGGATCTGCCGGAGCTGCGGTCTTGTTTATACTAAACACGGCACTCGTTCCCGCAGCCGCATTTCCATACGTGTAGAGCCGCAATTCATCCAGCACAAAGGTCATGGTGGGGTATGTGCGCAGGGACATTGGGTTAGGATAGGTGACAGAAGCACCGATCAATGTTCCGGGGTATTCGGGATAGATGCTTAAACTGCCGTCGGTTAACAGGAAAGTATCACCCTCGTATGCCGTGGATTCGTGGTACAGCTTCAGGCGCGGATAGCTGAGATTGTTATATAACAACAGCTTATCTGCGGTTCCGCTATAGGGAATACTTAGGTTAAAGCCCGCCGGCAAGGTGCTTTGCACCACATTAGCATTGTAGAAATAGCACTCTGCCACAGCCTGTTTATCAGTAAGCTGCAAGGGTTCTCCGTTCAGCCAGGGATGCGAAGGCAGGGTTGGTGTGAGCTTTACCCTTAGTTCTTCATAATCACTTTTTACAGAGCTGCTCCAGCCTACGGTTGCTTTAGAAGTTTGGATGTATTGCTTGCTTTTCAGATAGGGAAATATCTGCTCGTTCTGGTCTTCGCTAAAACCACCATAGATATATGTTGCAGAGCTGTTTATGCCCGTGTATATGTATGAGCCTGTTCTGCTGAAATGTTGTGCGTCATACGTATCTGAGGGGGTTTTGTAGGTTATGATGTCTTCGTCTGCTTCTCGAATACAGCTGAACAATCTTTCTGTGCCTGCCAGAGGTAGTGATGCGCGGAAGCCAAATTCCAGCCAGGCATCGTTGGGCAATTCCCTGATAGGGTTACCCGCTTCGTAGAATTGGATATTAAAGTCCTTTCTCCCAGCGTGAGTTATGAAGGGCTTTCCGCTGAAATAGCTTGCTATGGTGCCAAAGGTATAGGGATTGGGGATAACTTTCATCACGGTATTGGGAAGGTTAATCTCTTGCAGATCGAACCACAGCTGCTGTAAGAATACCTGATTGTAAGTGCCGTCAAGGGGGATTTCTATATCACTCTGGGCATCCAGAGGATTAAGCAGAAAGTACTTCCCGCTCCCTGCCACAAAGCTGTACAATCCTGTGCTGTCCTGCCACCAGTTGTTAGCTTGTGTGTCATCATTAGTAGATTGCCACGAATATGCTACTGGAGGAGCAAGGCACACCCATTGCTCGCTAAAAAAGCTTTTACTACCGTCTTTGTACCATAGCTCAGCAATTGCCGTCCCCACCGATGTGGCTGTTTGCATACTAATTACAGATGTGCTAATGGCTGCATCGGGAAAGAAGCCTTGCAGCGTATTTTGCTCTGCAAGGCTTAAGCTTCCGCCCATGCTTAACGTAATCTGCCCGGCTGCGCCTGTATAGCTCGCGGGGAAGTTCACGGCAAGCCGCTTGCCGTTAGTCCCGATCAGCATGGCATGCACAGCAGTGTTTGTGTTAAAGGTAATGCTTGCGTTTTCCGTGGCAGGAATATCATACACGCCAAATTCACCTGTGGAAAAAAGAGGGAAATAGGCGCGGTTACTACCATAATAGGTAAGCTGCACTTCCGTTGCTTGCAGGTAGTAGGCAAAGTTTACAATATACGGTGCCTCGCAGGTAGTTAGCTCTGTATATACCTGCCCTAAAGGGATTCTGCCAATCAGGTTCAATTGCTGTCCGTTTCTGCTAATTCTGAGATGGTAAGTTTTACTTCTGGCAACGGCGTTATCCTGTACAGCCAGGCTGTCTCTTGCACTTAGGCTCTGCACTCTGCGAAAGTCTATCACATCGCCATAGTTTAGCAGGGAATCGGCAATTGCCAGTTTATCCAGCAAGAAATAGCTGTCGTCATTGGCGGATTTCACTAAGTAATTGGCATAGCTTTCTATCTTGTTACCTTCCAGATATTCCGCAGCAGACAGGTTCGGGGGTAGCAGGATGTCCTCTCTGTTATTGCAGGCACTTATCAACAACAGGCATAACAGCATGCATGTACTAAGCCTCAACATATATATAGCCTTCATCAATACCTCACCGTTAAGGACGCATACCACAATTGACGGTTGTCCTGTACGTTATGATAGGCATAGATAGAATAGCGGTTCAGGAAAGGCACAAGCAGAGACACGCCGTAATAGGCGCTTTGCTGCTCAAATGTATCCATTACAGAGCCGCTGCTATCCACCATCCAGCAATTGTCGCCACTGCCATAATGTAAGCCCAGAGTAGTATTCCAGGGCATGCTCTTAGCTATCAGTACTTGCTGGGCAAAGCGAGTGCTGTCTGCATCTACAGTTTTGTTATCCATGTAGCTGTAATGGGCAGCATAGCTGATAGTTAGATCCCGCCATAATAACTCCGGCAGGAAGCTTATCTGCTGTACATCGAAGCGGGAGTAACTGCTGAAAGATGCCATCACCGCGGGTCGCAGTACCAGAGATCCTGCATATAACTTCGGGGTAAGCCTTATATCTGCTTGCTTGGCGGGGTAAACTCTCTCATCGATGCCATCCATCAGTATCGCCCCGGCTTTTAGATCAAAGGGGATAAATTGCTTAACTACAGCAGCAGATGTAAGGGAGCGGAAGTGCTTTTGGTTCACGCTAAAATCATTATAGCCCAGACTGAGGTGCCAGGTTTTGTAGCCCACTCCCTGAGCGAAGTTTAGGGAAGATTTGTCCTTACCGGGAAGTGCGAAAGCTACGGTACTGCTGAACTCCGGTTTTGGCTTCCGTGCAGGGATGTGAGTAAGAGCAGCGTTGGCTTGCAGGTGCCTGTCATAGCGCAGATAATCCCCCAGAGCATCGTAAGTATAGGCAAGCCCTTCTTGCGATATCTGATTTCCAATAGGATTGGCAGCTTGGTTTTGGGCTGCTTTCAGATAAAAATAGCGTGCTTCAGGCAAACGCTTCTTTTCCAGAAGTGGATAAGCACGGTAATTGTAGAATTGCGAATTAGCGGGGTATTGCTTAAGCAGTTTGCCCGATTCCTTCAGGCTAACACTAAACTTCTTCTGCGCATTAAGTGCCCACAGATATCCCTCGTGTGCAGATAGATTTTCCGGCTCCGCTTCCTTCAGGCTGCGGTATTGCTCCTCAGCTTTGGCATAATTCCCAGCCATCATGTTCTCGTAAGCAAGGTTCAGCAAATCAGGCTTGGAGGGTACCGCTCCACCACCTCCGGCAGCCGATTGTGGCAGTGGCGGAGCACTTTGAGCAAACAGAATCACCGGCAGCAGAACTGCCATAAATACCAGTAAACGCATGCCTTAGCCGAGGGTTTTGGCGTATTCCTTAACTATAGGTGAATCGGGGTAGTACTTCTTCAGCTTCTGATAGTGCTTGCGGGCATTTTCCACATCTTTGGAAAGATAGAGGTTATTTACCAGATAGCCGCGAATCTCCATATCCCAGGGGCTGATTTTGATAATTTGCGCATAATAGCCCGCAGCACCGGCATAATCTTGCCTCATATAAGCTGCATAAGCAGCCTTTGCAAGGATCGTGGTGCTTTGGGGGTAGCTCTTTAATATCTGGTCGGACAAAGCCCGTGCCTCGTCCCATTTACCCAGGGCAAGCTGACAGTTAACAATCCCGGTTTGGGCATCCAGACTGTGGCTTATGGTGTTTGATTTGCCATAGCTTTTTATTGCCTCGTCATAACGCCCCAACAGATATTGCAGCCAACCGATGCGAAGCTGGTAGAATTCATCATTAGCATCTGCTTTGGCAATCTCCTGCACAATCTCCAGAGCACGGGTATAATTCTTGGCAGTTTCTGCGTTATAGGAATCTGTAATCGTGGATTTACCTTGCGCCAGCAATACGCCGGCAATAAGGCATATAATCAGGACTAAAAACTTGCTTTTCATTGTTTATCTCCTCTTTGTATGCAAATGGGGCTTACGCCTCTTCGCCTTTGGCTTCCAGAATCAGGCGTTTACCTTTGTATAGCAATAGCTCATTTATTCCCTGGTATTTATCTATCTTCACAGTTCCATTAAAACCGCTGAACCTGATTCCCAGAATATAGTATGCTATTTCACTGTGGATAATAACTTGTTCACGTGTACTTTTCACACTGGATTTGGTGCATGCATACAGCAACGGGAACAGCGGTGTGAACAGCAGAATCAGGTGTCGGAATGCCGGGTTTAGGATAACAGAAAGGGCGGGCTCGTCACTGCTGCTGATTTCGTGCTTCTCGCTATATGGCAGACGCGAAACCAGCAGTGCAAAGGCAGCCAGTGCGCTGTTGCGGTTTCCCTTGAGGGACAAGGCATTGTAGATGCCACCATAAACGCTGAATTCCAGTTCACTGCGCTTACTACTGAGCAGCTTAAATCTACCCCAGAAATCCAGTTCCACCTTCCATGTTTCTTGGCTTCGTTTGTTTCCCCGCACCACTTGCAGGTTCAGTTCTGTTTTATTTTGCATGCCAAGCATACTCTGCAAGTGCTCTTCCGGCACCAATGCAGATAGCAGTTCACCCTTTTTGGGGATGCCACTGCCGATGAACTCAGTTCCATCTGCCTTATGCAGTTTATAGTTCACCAAGTGAGACAACCTTGTGCGGCTACCTGCCTCGGGACCAAGCTGTATCTGGAAATGCAGATGGGGAACGGCAGAGCGTCCGGAATTACCAACTGCGCCCAGTTTATCACCTTGCTTAAGATAAGCACCTGGCTTGGTTTGCAGACTGCCACGTTTCAGGTGGGCATAAAAGCTGTATAAGCCGTATCCATGCGAGATGCAAATGTAATTTCCCCAGTTCTCACGGGCGTTTATCTGTCCCACAGGGTTATCCACGATGCCATCCATTACTTTTACCACTGTTCCGGCAGCGGAGGCAAACACCGGCTTGCCAAAAGCATAATAATCGGCGGCACTATGTTCCTCGGCAGCATAAGGCTGATTTTGCTTATCGTGCATCTCAAAATCCCAGGCGTAAGCCCAATCCAGCTTGTGCGTTATATCATCGCTGTGCCCCTGCGTAATAATCCACTCTCCTTGCAAGGGTAAGGCAAACTGGGGAATACCCAGGCTACCGAAACGTTTGTGCCTTTCCTGATACGTTTGCAGGGCTTGTTCCGGATTAAACACGCCAAAGTCGTTCATTACCGGCTTGGTAACCACTATCCGCAAGCGCAAAGTAAAGATCACCAACAGCACCACGATATTCAGCGGAAAGGCAAATACCGGCACGCCTAAGGGGCTGTACAATCCCGTGAAGCTATTGTAGTGGTAATATGTCATGTTCATCAACATGATAAAAGTGAACCCGATAGCAGTAGAGAAAGCAGCTACCAGCCAGGATGTCTTGCCCGGTAGCAGATATATCCCGCCTATTGCCAGCATGATCAGGATACCATTGAAACCCGGGTAGAACATTCCGTTTCCGGCAACTCCGCCCATCAAGTGCATCAGGAAAAAGCTTATCGCCCAGCCCAAAAGAGCCAATACAAAACCGATGCGCGTGATGATAAGTAACGCCACTGCTACCAACATTCCCGCAACTACTTCCGGGGTAAAGAAGATAGAGCCAAGGCTTACAAAGAACAAGCGCCAGAACTCCGGCAATACGGGTGGATTGGAGAATAGCAGCAGCTTATCGAAAGGGTAATTGGAAAGAAAGCCCAACCTGGCGAAATAGTACCACAACACCAGTGCCACAATAGAGAAAGGCAGGCTCATGGCAGGCAGGCGGAAGAAGGTATTGGAGATGTAGCTAAGCAGCAGATAGAGAAGCAGAGTAACAATGGATATCATCGCCAAAAAGCCGAAATAGAAGGCAGGCGCATTCGAGATCATCTGCATGGGGTAGTAATAACCCACCGCCATACCTATTATCAGGCTATTGAATGCCGCTATACCACTTCTGGATTCCCAGCTTTCAAAGCCCATGCTGCGGGATACTAAGATTGCCACTACCAGGGATACCAATCCCGACAGCCCCACTATTGGAGACAGCAGGGTTACCAGTAAAAGCATCAAGCCAAGCAATATGGAATCCGAGAACAAGATGGAAGCATAACTGTGCGGAATGGCAAGTACCACGCCTCCAACTGCCCGGAATAGGGGCATCATGCGGTCAAACAGCTTCATTTACTTTATACCCGTCTCAGGTGCTCCGGGATAAACTCTCTGGCGATCATGTCGCTCATATCTTCTTTCTCGCGGATGATATCCACTTTACCGGTTTCCGAGATAAGACACACATTGGGACGGTATTCTATAAACTGCATCCATTGGGTAACGTTGTAAGCTCCCACAGGTGAAATAAGCACTGTATCACCGTAATATAGATCAGGGAAGGGCATGGCAGAGCGGATAACATCTATATTCATGCACAGGGGACCGTAGAACACTGTATTCTGGTAGCTGCCGGGGAAAGGTTTGGTAGGCACCACCCGCTGTTTATACCACCAGGCTGTGATATTCACGTTCACGCCTGCATCCAGGATAACGGCACGTTCGCCGGTGGGCAAGTTCTTTTTGCCAAGCACGCTGGCAATCAAATATCCTGCTTCGTCGATAAGCACCCTGCCGGTTTCCAGAATCAAGCGCGGATGATGCTCTTTTACAAAGGTGGAGGCATTAAATGCGGTGCCAATCGCTTCGGCATATTGCTCAAACGATGGAGAGGAAAG
This sequence comes from Candidatus Cloacimonetes bacterium HGW-Cloacimonetes-3, assembly GCA_002840645.1. Taxonomy (GTDB): domain Bacteria; phylum Cloacimonadota; class Cloacimonadia; order Cloacimonadales; family Cloacimonadaceae; genus Cloacimonas. Next base: position 84,794 of record PHBO01000011.1, on the reverse strand, counting down.
CTCGCCGGGAGTGTACTGATCTATCAGGGTGTTCTGGGAGGCAAAACCGCCGCCAAGATCGATATAATCTACTACAATATTAAAGCTATCCTTGATGGTTTGGGCAAAGACGAGCATCTTTTGGGCAGCCCAATAATAGGCATTGGGATCCAGAATAAAAGTACCGATATGGGTGTGCAAACCGGTTAGCTTCATCTTACCGCCGGAAACCAGACGTTGCACCGTACGATAGGCTTCGCCATTCTCGTAATTAAAGCCGAAGCGTGTCCACAGAGGGCTGATGCCCGTATCCATATTCATGCGGATTGCCACTCTGGGAGTAATGCCAAGTTCATCAGCAAGTTTCTCGATCATGTACAGCTCTTCCAAATGGTCTATATGGATGAACGCACCTTCGCTGATGGCTCTGCTTAGGTCACTTCTGCGCTTGCTGGGTCCGTTGAAATATATGTTGTCGCCGGGGATGCCGTTATGCCTTGCCAGTTCGTATTCCATGCCTGATACTACCTCCGCGGGGGCACCTTCCTGATGGAAGATATTGCAAATGGCGGATAGGTAGTTAGTTTTGTAGCTCCAGGTGATATCGGCTAAAGGATAGTGGATACGGATGGTATCCTGCAAACGGCGATATGCTCTGCGTATCTGCTTCTCAGAGAATACAAACAAAGGGCTGCCGTGCTCGGCTATCAAATCCTTAATCAGTACGTTATCTATACTATCCTGATGCCGTACCACGGTGGTATGAGCATATTTATTCAGGTTTCCGGCACTGTTGCGTTCTATGTATGGGGCTGTGTAATTCTTCTTCATTTCTCCACCTTTGTTCTGATTAGTTCTCCATTCACGGAGATTTCGCCCAGCAGGCTGATATCGCTGATAATGTCTTCCGCATGGCGGATAAACAGCGTCCCCGGTCTAAAGGGAGGTAGCTGCACTTGTTCTTCTCCCATTGCCAATAGCACGGTTGCCGCAGGCTGGTTTTGCCCACTGCCTTCTGCCAGGCGTACCCAGGCGGGGAAACGGGGGTTTATCTCTATCAGGTAAAACACGCCTTCTTCATCTTTCATTATCTCCAGCTCGCAGGGTCCACGCCAGGAGAGAGCTTCGATAACCTTGTAGGCATAGCTTTGCAGACCGGGGTTCTTCACCACCACGCCGCCAAAGCCTTTGCCCTTATCGGTTATCACCAGTTTGCGCTGTGGCACCATGCCCAGACAGCCGCCTTTTCCATCGCCCACTATCACCACATTGAACTCGTCACCGTCGATAATCTCCTGCATAATGATTGGCAAGCCCCATTTTGCCTGTAGCTCGTAGAAATACTTCTGCGCTTCAAACACATTATTAGCTTTGTAAGCCTCGTACAGCCTGCCTTTGATTATCACCGGGAAGCTAACTTCATTCTGTAGCTTCACAATCTGATCGGCAGAATTCAGCAGGTGAGTTTTGGGGATATCTATACCTTTGGGCGGGAAGAATTGGGATAACTTTATCTTATCGCGCAGGTTAAACTGTTCTTCGGTGGGCAGGAAAGTATGAATACCACGTTTCTGTAACTCCTTCTCCAACCGGATGTAAATAGGGATCTCGGAATCCAGCGTAGGGATGATAACGTCAATCTTGCTGTTGCTGAGGATGTAATCCAGGCGTGCTAAAAAAGAATCTGCACCTGTGGAGGGGTATGGCATCTGATAAACTTCGTCGGCAATGCCTTCCAGATAGATACCGGATTCCATGGAGTCATAAACCAGCCCAATAATCTTGCCTGTGAAGCCGGCGGCGCGGATACTGCGGATTACGGGAACACCGGGCTGGGGGTTGTCTCCGGTTTTTAAGCCCGATACGGCTACTGTGATGTTCAGATGGCTGAGATTTGGCATCAGTCTTCCACCAGATGCAGTGCTTTCAGCATCGCCATATAGTGTTCCATGTCGCTTCTTACGTGCTCCTTGCTAACTTCATACTCTTCCGTCAGCAGGTTTAGCAGTTCTTCCTGCTCCACCCCTTTTTGCAGATGCCGCAAAATGAACAACCCCGTGTCATTCACGGTGTAACTAATCCCATTTTCGGGATCAAAGATAAAGCCGTTCTTGTTCACGGCAAGGGTCATCAACTGATCCGTGTTCATATCTACCTCTTTCTAAAAATATCGCTTCGGTAAAACCGAAGGCATTAGTTATACAAGCTTCTATCCCATATACCGCATAATATTTTTACCTTGCCGCTGGTATCCCATGTTCAAAGCATAAACTAAAGCCATCATATAGCAATTGTTAAAGCTCCGGGAATTCTATGTTGGCACACACCGGCAAGGGGCTTAGATCGTTCTAACATATTATATCGGTAAAGGTGTTTTAATGCAAAAAATGCGCCAAATTACTCAATAGCTTTTCCTTGCTGGAATTGCCCTATCATTGCCCACTCATTCCCCACAAAGAGGGCAATGGGTGGGCAATGCTTCCGCTATTGCTGCAGGTTTCCATACAGTTACATGCAATCAAGAAAAGCACAGGAATTCCGGTGTCCTCGCCGGAAAGGTGTGCAAACGTCACAGTCGGCACCAAGCCACGGTCTTGCAGGAGCAAGACCCACCTGTCCGATCAGGAGATCGGACTTCCTGTCCACCGGCTAAGCTACGGCAAAAATAAACAAAACCGGGAGCAGGATACACATCCCGCTCCCGGATATAAGTTTAGAAGTTTTACTTTTTACCTTTGGTAGGTTGCAAGATTAACGTGAGAACTCCTATATCAGTAGTAGCACCCGCTCCCGGGAAGGTAAGCGTTAACACATTAGATTGATAGAAACTGTTATCACCAAATAGTTCGGCACGCATTCCGGTAAATACCGCATTGGGTGCGTTGCTGATGCTAAACCTGCCATTATTGTCCAGGAATGCCCACAAGCCTTCAGTTTCGCCTGTTCCTGTACCCCTGAACATGAACTCTCCGCCGGTGAATACATTACCGTTGCCATCTTTTGCAATTCCGGTTATCGTTCCTCCGGCTCCCATAACAATGTTATTGGGGAAGTTGTAGGTTCCTCCGGGCTGCGGTTGAGTGTATTGCAGAGCTGGAGAATAAAGTGCTGATTCGTTATAGCCAGTTTTGAACATAATGGAGACTTGGGCATCGCCATTGGGGTTGTTAATTCTGGTATTAAATGCACCGTTTGCGTCGGTTTGAAATCCCCCGTAATTCACCCCCGACCCGGTAAGGATGATACTTCCATATTCATTAGCCAAGGGCAAGGAATCGGCACCCATAATAGTACCGGTAAGGGTGTAGCTCCTATCGATCATCACAATGGGGGTGCTGATATTGTATATCTGCCCCACCAGAGGTTCGTTATAGGGTATCCCGATTGAGGAAAGCTGAGCATTGCCATAATTCACGGTAAACTTTACGGTTACCATGCCTTTGTCAGGATATATCTGAGACCGGAAATTACCGCTGGCATCCGTCATTAACGAGGCAATATATGCGTTGGTTGTGGCGTTCAATATACTACCCTGACTGTTTGTAATCGGCTGGCTATCTGCGCCCACCAGTTTTCCCGTAATAAGGTAGCTTTCATCGGTTATCACAACATTGGCAATTGCCTGTGTGGTTCCGCCGGCAGGAGTTGTGATGGTAGCAGAATTAGCAGGAGAGCTATTTTGCCCCATGAAAGCCCGTACTTTTACCGTAGAACTGGCTTTTACGCTAATAGAGAAATTGCCTTGTGCGTCAGAGTAAACTCTGGTGTATCCGGCATAATTCACACCTGTGGCTACCACTTGTGCGCCACTTACGGGAGTGCTGTCAGCATCATTCATTACAACCTTTCCTGTAAGAGTAGATTGGTCGCTGATAACGATGGGGTGGTCAAAATTCCAGTAGGTGAAATGCGTTACGCTACCTTCGTAAAAGTTTCCAACTTTCGTGGCGGTTCCATCAGCTATCCAGGTTCCGGCGGCTTCGTCGTAATACCACAGGGGCATAGTGGCAGGTGGATTCCCTTGTAATGCTGTAGGAATGGGAACTTTTAACGCAGCAGTTTTGCCGGGGGCAAGATTCAGTCCGCTGTCAACTTTGGCTGCATCAGAGAAACTGGCAGAGATAAAGCCGTAAGATTCAAAATCAGTGCTAACTCCATCGAGTGTCCCCGTAAAACTTCCCGGGAATGCTTCCAGGCATTCGGGGTCTGTAGGATCGAAATACTTCATCTCGGTTTTAACCGTTCCGGTAAAAGGAGTATTGTTCTCATCCACAAAGGCATTGGCTGGAAGAGTCACCTGAGCTGAACCTTCGTATATGGTACCTCCGGCAACACCGGGAATATTCGCAACCACGGCTGCAAACATTGTGCAGCTGATGTTAGATGTTTTACCGTTTTCTACGTTAGCAGTCTTTTGCAGGGTTATAAGACCTGCTTTTTCAAATACGACTTGAACATTGGCACCCGTGGGGACTCCACTTAGCATATACATACCGTATGCATCGGTGGTTGCTGTTATAGTACCGACTTTTACGGTTACATCCGATAGGGCAGCCTTGCCCTGGGCATAAACGGTTCCGGTAACATAGCCGGTGGGAGCGGAAGGGGGTGTGGTGGGGCTGTCTTTGCTACAGGCACCGATACCCATCAATACTAACAAAAGGAACAAGCTAATGCTTATGAAACTGCAATTCCATTTCTTCATGATTCCTCCTTATGGGCATGAAAAATAGTAAGTTAACTGCATGCTTAGGGGATACGTTCTGTTTACGCATCCGGCACAGAATTATAATCCGTTGTAACTGTGATAGTTGTCAAGTTATTTCACGTAATATGCTCTTTTTACTGTGCATCTATGTTCGCTGAAGTAGCAGTAACCCTTTTTTGTTTGACACAATTCCCCCCTTTCAATTCTATGGCAGAAATGGGCGTTTTGTAGCCCTAAAACAGCCTCTCAGATACTCAATGAGGCTAATCATAAGGATTCAGCATGTTAGAAAGACTATTAAAAAAGCTGTTTGGTGATAAATCCAGCCAAGAGCTTAAACTATACGATCCCGTGGTGCGGGAAATCACCCAGATATATGAAGGTTTGGCAAAGTACTCGGACGACCAAATACGGGATAGAATTACCGAAATAAAAGAAGAAATTGCTGCCAAGCTTAGCCCTTTGCGTGCAGAACTTGAAGAATTGCAAACAAGCTACCGCGAAGAAAAAGAAGATACTGAACGCAGCCGCCTGGACAACCGCATAGATCAGACCCGCAAGGAATTGAAGCAATTAACAAAGGATACTCTGGATTCTTTTCTGCCGGAAGTGTATGCCATAGTTAAGGATACCTGCCGCAGAATGATGGGACAAAGCTTCATGGTACGCGAGCACATGCAGGAATGGAACATGGTTCCCTTCGATGTACAGCTTGTTGGTGGCATGGCATTAAATGATGGCAAGATTGCAGAAATGGCTACCGGTGAAGGTAAAACCCTGGTCGCTACTTTGCCTTTGTTCCTGAATGCCCTGGTAGGACGCGGTGCTCACCTGGTTACCGTGAACGATTACCTCGCCAGCCGTGATGCGGAATGGATGAGCCCTATCTTTAATTTCCACGGTATGCAGGTGGGATGTATCACCACCGGTATGAATTTTGCCAGCCGTAAAGCAGCTTATGAATGCGATGTTACCTACGGTATGAACAGCGAGTTTGGATTCGACTACCTGCGTGATAATATGGCTGTATCCCGCGAGCAGCTTGTGCAGCGTGACTTCTACTTTGCTATTGTGGATGAAGTGGATAGCATCCTGGTGGATGAAGCCCGTACTCCGCTGATAATTAGTGGTCCCATTGCTCAGGACAAGAACTTCTATCCCGAACTGCGCCCCTTTATCGCCCAGTTGGTGCAGAGTCAGAATGCCCTTGCCCAAAGGTTTTTAACGGAGATTAAGGAAGATTTGAGAGATGATAACCCCAAATCCGACAATCAACGCCTGGCAAAAAACCTGCTGCTGGTTAAGAGAGCTGCTCCGCATAACAAGGCTTTCCAGAAGCTGATGCAGGATGGTGAGCTGAAAAAGATGGTGAACGATGTAGAAGGTATGTACCTGCGCGATAAGAATATGCACGAGCTGGACGAAAACCTCTTCTTCGTGGTGGAAGAACGCCACAACAGCGTTGACCTCTGCGAGAAAGGGCGCGATCTGCTCTCCAAGCGTGAGAGCGACCTGTTTGTGGTGCAAAGCCTGGATGAAGTGCTGGCTGATGTTGATCAGAATGAGACCATTTCCGATGCGGAGAAGCTGAAACGCAAGGAAGCCTTAACGAACAAATTCATGGATAAAAGCGAAAAGCTGCACAACATAAACCAGTTACTGCGCGCCTTCACCCTCTTCGAGAATGATCAGGAATATGTTGTGATAGACAACAAGGTGATTATCGTGGACGAATTCACCGGCAGACAAATGCCGGGAAGGCGCTTCTCGGACGGCTTACATCAGGCTTTGGAAGCCAAAGAGAATGTGGAGATCGAAGCTGGCACCCAAACCTTTGCCACTATCACCCTGCAAAACTACTTCCGTATGTTTGAGAAACTGGCAGGTATGACAGGTACCGCGCTCACCGAAGAATCGGAGTTCATGGAGATATACAAGCTTCCGGTGATGGCGATCCCTACCAATGTGCCCGTTACCCGCATAGATCACGATGACATGATTTACCTAAGTAAAAACGATAAATATCAGGCAATTATAGAAGAGATAACCTATTGGCACGAGCGTAAGAAACCTGTGCTGGTTGGTACGGTTAGCGTGGAAGTTAGCGAGATTATTTCCCGCCTGCTGAAACGTAAAGGCATTACCCACAACGTGCTGAATGCCCGCCAACACCAGCGTGAAGCTGAGATCATAACCGGTGCAGGACAGCCCGGAGCTGTCACCATCGCCACCAACATGGCGGGGCGTGGAACAGACATCAAGCTCGGAAGCGGCGTAGTACAGGGCAGCTCCGAAAGCTACCGCAACCTCTCCAATGCGCTTACCGACGAATTCCCCTGGGGCTTACCACTGGACGGGCTGCACGTGATAGGCAGTGAACGCCACGAAAGCCGGCGTATTGACCGTCAGTTACGTGGGCGGGCAGGACGTCAGGGCGATCCCGGTACATCACGTTTCTTCCTTTCCTTGGAAGATGACCTGATGCGCTTGTTCGGTAGCGACCGCATAGCTCCCATGATGATGAAAATAGGCCTTAAGCCAGGTGATGCCATCCGCCACCCCTGGATGACCAAAGCCGTGGAAAAGGCACAGAAACGCGTGGAAGAGCATAACTTTGAGATACGCAAAAGCCTGATAAAATATGACGAAGTGATGAACCAGCAACGCGAAGTTATCTATTCCTACCGGCGTAGCGTGCTGAAAGGTTATGACTTGAAGCCGGAGATTCTGGATATGATAATCGAAACGATAGAGAATATCGTGGACGGCATCATCCCTTCCGACAGCTATCCTGAGGACTGGAATCTGGAGCGCATCTGCCTGTGGTTCAAACAAAGCCTTAATCTGGGCATTGAACCCCGCGATTTGGAAAGCGATCACATGAACAAAGACCTGCTGCTGAATACCTTAACAGAGTTCGCCATGCAGGCTTATGAACATAAGGAAAACCAGCTCGGTGCCGACCAGCTCCGCAATATAGAACGCCGTGCGTTGCTGGAAGTGGTGGATGACGAATGGCGCGATCACCTGCACGAGATGGACTTGCTGAAAGACGGCGTGCACCTGCGTTCTTATGCTAATAAAGATCCCCTGATAGAGTATAAAAAAGAAAGCTTTGAACTGTTCCAGAACCTCATCGGTAGAATCCAGGAAAACGTTACCCGCAAGGTGTTTACCACCTACATTCTGTCTCAGGCGCAGATGGAGGATATGCTTAAGAATGCCAACATGAGCCACGAGGACATGAGTGCCTTCCTGCATGCTCAGGAACAGGCTAAAGGACAACAATTAAATCAAAATATGAGTGCTCCGCCCCAGTTTAACAATGCCCCCGAAGAAAAGCTCCGCCCCGTGCGTGTGGCTGCCAAAGTGGGACGCAACGATCCCTGCCCCTGCGGGAGCGGAAAGAAGTACAAGAAATGCTGCGGTCAGCATGAAGAAAGTGAAGATTAAGGATAAAACATGGCAAAAGGACTAATTATCGTCGAATCGCCTGCCAAAGCGGGCACCATCAGCAAGTTCCTGAAGAACCAGTTTAGTGTGAAGGCATCCATGGGACACATCCGTGATCTGCCTCAGCACGAGCTTGGTGTGGATGTTGCCAAAGACTTCAAGCCCACATACGTTATAGATAAAAAGAAAAGCAAAATAATCAGCGAGCTGCGTGAAGCTGCCAAGGGTGCTGATGCCATTTATCTTGCCAGTGATCATGACCGCGAAGGGGAAGCTATTGCCTGGCACCTGAAGGAAGCTTTGATCAAAGAAATAAAGGGCAAGCCCGTGTACCGAATCGTGTTTAACGAGATCACCTCAAAAGCGATAAACTCCGCCATAGAAAGCCCCGGCAGCATAGATATCCCCAAGGTGGATGCCCAACAAGCCCGCCGTATCCTGGACCGCATTGTGGGCTACAGCATCAGTCCATTGCTGTGGAAAGTAATCGCCAAAGACCTGTCTGCTGGACGCGTGCAATCCGTTGCCCTAAGGCTTATCTGCGAGCGTGAAGCGGAGATACAGGCATTTGTCCCCAAAGAATTCTGGAAAGTACAAGCCGATTTCTGGCGTGACAAACTGCCCAAGTTCAGTGCTTCTTTGGAGAAGTTTGACGGCAAGAAGCTGGAATTAGCCGACGAAAAGACTGCTTTGTCGCTGGTGGAAACCATCAAAAACGAAACCGCCATCCTTGCCGAAATCAAGCGCAACAGCCGCAACGTGGAACCACCTTCTCCCTTCATCACCAGCACCCTGCAACAGGAAGCCTCCAAGATTCTTGGGTATCAGGCGCAACGTACCATGAGTATAGCTCAGGAGCTTTATGAAGGCACCGAAGTGGGCGGAGAAAGCACGGGACTTATCACCTATATGAGAACGGATTCCACCCGCATCGCCGAAGAAGCCGTGGCAAGCTGTCAAGCCCTTATCAAAGAGCGTTTCGGAGCTTCGATGCTCCACAGTTCCACCCGCGTTTTCAAGAACAAACAAAGTGCCCAGGACGCACATGAAGCCATCCGTCCCACCGATCCTTTCCGCACTCCGGAAAGCCTGGAAGGCACGCTCAGCAAAGAACAGCTAAAGCTATACACGCTTATCTGGCAGCGTTTTATCGCCACCCAGATGAAGCCTGTGAAGGTGCTGGTTACCTCCGCCAAAATTAACATCGGCAAAGCTCAATTCTCCGCCAGCGGTAACCAGATCACCGAAGAAGGATTCCTGAAAGCCTACCCGCATGTGAACATCCCCTTGGGCGAAAAGATACATCCCGATTATGCCAATACCAACGTGCTGGAACACAGCGAACTGCTTTCCACCCAGCATTTCACCAGTCCTCCATCCCGTTTCAACGAAGCATCGCTGATCAAAGAGCTGGAAGCTAAAGGCATCGGACGTCCCTCCACCTACGCCAGCATCATCAGCACCATCCGCAACCGCAAATACGTTACCATGGAAAAGAAAAGCTTCCTGCCATCTCCTTTGGGAACGGATGTAAACCGCTTTCTGGTGGATAACTTCGACAGCATCTTCAACGTGAAATTCACCGCCGAAATGGAAGATAAACTGGATGAAGTGGAATACAGCCACATCGGATGGACAGACCTGGTGCGTACCTATTACGACCAACTGCAAGTGCTTATCACCAAGGTAGATGTAAAGAAAGAGAAGAGCAGCTTTATCCAGGATAGCGGTCTCACCTGCGAAGTATGCAAAACCGGCACCATGGTTATCAAACGCAGCAAAGGCGGCGAATTCCTTTCCTGCAGCCGTTATCCCGAATGCAAGAACAGTAAAAGCTTCAAGCGTGACGAAGCCGGCAATGTAGTGATCCTTGTTCCCACCACTCTGGATGAGAACTGCCCCCAGTGCGGCAATCCCCTCATCATGCGTACCGGCAAGTTTGGCGAATTCATCGCCTGCTCCACCTATCCCAAGTGTAAATTCGCCCGCCCCAAGACCTTGGGAGTTGCCTGTCCCGAGTGTGGCATAGGCGAGCTTACTTCCCGCAAAAGCAAAACAGGACGCGCTTTCTACTCCTGCAACCGCTATCCGGAATGCAAATACATCACGAACGACAAACCACTGCCAATTCCCTGCCCCAATTGCGGTAATCCTTACATAGTAGAGAAATACAGCCGCGACAAAGGCACCTATAAGCAGTGTCCGAAATGTAATACCCAAATGGAATAGCAGATGCACTTTCGCGATGGCGTTCACAGCGCCTTCCAAAGCATCTTAAGCCACAAAATGCGGTCTCTGCTAACCCTCACCGGCATCGTTATCGGGGTGCTGGCGGTGGTAACCATGTTCAGCAGTGTGTATGCTCTTAAAGCTCTGATCAAGAACAACATGGAGAACATGGGCTGGAACTTTTCCCTTATTGTTACTCCCGGTTCGGACACCCCCGATAACAATAACACAAACGCCCGCAGCAGTATCCGCCGTGCAAAGCAAAGCATTCCCAGCCTGAACTATGATGATTATGAGGCACTGCGCGACAATCTGGTGCTGAAGAGTATTTACGGGATGATCGAATCCAGCAGCCTCTTCCGCATTGGCAATAAAACCCGCAATGTGCGTTTGCGCGCCACTAATACCGAGTATTTCCGTAATAAAACCTACAAGATCGGTCAGGGACGCTATTTTAACGACTATGAGAATGAAAACAGCATGGCTGTAGCGGTGTTGGGCTATCACTTTGCCCAAGAGTATTTTCCCGGCAAAAAGCCCGTGGGAGAGTATCTTCAGCTTGGCTCGCACCGCTTTAGAATAGTGGGAGTGCTGGCTGCCGATGTCCTTGCCAGCGGGAACGGAATGAACTTTAACACCTGGGAGCGCAAGGAAGACCTGAAGGCGGTTTATGTGCCGCTGAAGTATGGTGCGCGCTACCTTGGTACAGGTGGAACAGTGCATCAGGTGTATATGCAGGCTGCTTCCGAAGATGCTTATGCCAGCCTGAAAAAGGAAGCCCGCCAACTACTGCTGTCCCGCCACAATATGTATCCCAATTTTAGCTTCATGGATGTAGGCGATTTCCTGCTATCCATCACCAATGAGATAGATAAGTTCATGAAGAAATGGAATATAACCCTTATCGCCATCGCTTCCATATCGCTTATTGTGGGCGGTATTGGCTTGTTTAGCACGCTGTTGATCTCCATTCAGGAGCGCATGAGCGAGATCGGTATCCGCAAGAGCATCGGCGCAACCGAAACCGACATCTTTTTTTACTTCATTTTCGAAGCTTTGGCATTGGCATTCTGGGGAGCGGTATCGGGTGTGTTTTTTGCCTGGCTCTTGATCACAATAATCGCCAAAGCCATCCATTTCCCGCTGTATCTGCCCATCCAGGGCGTGGTAATCGGCATGGGATTTTCGCTCCTCATCGGCTTTGCCTCAGGCGTCTATCCAGCCTTGAAAGCTGCCCGCATCGATCCCATTCAAGCCATCTATTATCACGAATAGCTCCTTGCTTCTTCCCTTATTTCGGCTTATATGTTTCCCGTAACCCTCCCATATCCGATACGGGAGGGTTACGGGTGGGATACCCGCTGGCTATAGGCTAAATGTAAGCAATATGTCACCAAGCTTTATCCTGAATACCGGGCTGGATGCATAATCCAGTAGGAGTATAGTATCATTACCTACTATATTAGAAAGAGAACCAAAAAAAATAGCCCTTCGCATTGAAGGGCTAATGTATGATAAGTATTTACCTTTAGGATTGAAATGGGCTATTAATCCCCGAAAGAAATACCCATTCCACGGGCGGTGTTAACCAGATCTGAAGAAGTATCTACCAGATTATATTCCTGAATGGCATCAATAATGGGCACAGCAACTATGTTAGGGTGATTGTATGCAACCATGTGTCCCCACTTCTGCTCCAGCACCATCTCAAAGGCTTTTACCCCGAATTGGGAAGCCAGAATACGATCAAAAGCATTGGGTCTGCCGCCACGTTGCAAATGCCCCAGAATGGTTTCCCTGATCTCAATGGTGCATCCCGCATCCTTTAGCTCTTGAGACAAACGCATTCCGGCACCGCCAAGGCGTATTTTCATAGCTCCGGGGGTATCATTCTCGCTATAGGACATGCTGCCTGCGATGGGTACGGCACCTTCAGCAATAACGATATTGGCGAAGCCTTTACCGTTATCGATGCGCTGCTCCAAAGCTTGCATAACTTTGTTAATGTCATAGGGCACTTCAGGGATCAGACAAACTTCCGCACCACCGGCGATAGAAGCATGTAGTGCGATCCAGCCTGCATAGCGTCCCATTACTTCAAGGATGAGGACACGATGATGGCTGGCAGCGGTGGTAACCAATTTATCGACGGCATCAGTGGCAGTATCTACCGCTGTTTGGAATCCGAAAGTGAAATCAGTATGCGAGAGGTCATTATCTATGGTTTTGGGAACTCCGATGATGGGACAACCCATTTCGTACAGACTTTGGGAGATGCGTTGCGAGCCGTCGCCACCGATATTGATAACGGCATCGATATTCTGATAACGGAGGCGATCCATGAAGTCCTGGCTTCTATCAACGGTGCTCCAGCTTCCATCGGTGTTCTTCACAGGCCATGCAAAGGGTCCGCCCTTGTTGGTGGTGCCGATAATGGTTCCGCCCTGCACATGAATGCCGGCAACCTTTTCGGGGGTAAGCTCCACTAAGTGCATGGGATCGCGGAGCAGTCCATCGAAAGCATCGATACTACCCAGTATTTCCCAATTATGCTCTCGGGAAGCTCTTTTTACGATTGCCCTTATAACAGCGTTTAGTCCGGGGCAATCTCCGCCACCGGTTGCAACCAGTACTCTTTTCTTCATAAAACCTCCCGGTCTTTGGTTCTTGCTTAGATAGCAGGCGGGATGCCTACCATCCGGATGTTAAAATGTCTCTCTTTATCATGGTTAAATAACCGTTTAGCTCGGTAAAACCATACTTGGCATATAGATGGCGGGCGGATTGGTTATCAGTATGCACTTCCAGCTTTGCCTGATAGCCTAAATCGCCGGCAATGGACAATGCTTCTTTAAGTATTAGCGCACCAATGCCGGTATTTTGTACCCTGGGAAGAACTGCCATGTGGTGGATATACACCCTGCGGAAATCATGAGTTAGCCAGGCACTGCCCAGCAAGCTATTATCCCTGTATGCGGTAAGGATTACCCCACCGTGGCTCAGACTGTTGCTGATAACCTCAAAGCTGTCGCTGCGGGCAGGATTGCTAATGCCTGCTTCGTCCCATAGCTTAATTAATTCTACATAAAAGCTTGGGATTAGCTCTGTGATGCGGTGAATGCTGGTCATTGCTAATTAGTATGCCCTGCTACGGAAAACATCAGCATGCCGTATGAAACGAAAGACGGTGTCGAAAGTAACCATAAAGAGCACAGATGAGTCTTTATCCACCATCAGTAAATAGCTCTCATCATCATTCTTGATAAAGTCAAGCGTTTGAGTCTTGTTGTTGGTTAAGTGAAGGGTTACTTCGCACTCGGGCTTGGCGAACTTTGCAGTGTAGTCCTCTGCTTCACCATCAACAAAAACGTAGGCATCCAGGTTTGCGAGGATGTTTACTACTTTCAGGATACCCAGATTAGTGGTTGGGATGGGGAATTCCTCTTTTGCGTCCTTGTAGAACCAGTCGTATTTCTTGCGGGTGAGGGTGAAGCTGCCTTTGGGGTGAGTAACATCGATGCTGTTCAGTTCGCCTTCCTCATGGTGAACCACATGCGGAGAACGCCAGTTGGACAGCTCCGTAGTGAAGGCATTGGCAACCTTGCTTTTTATCTGGTAAATCTTGTCACTGCCCGCATAGCGGAAATAGTCGTATGGATTACCCATATTACTGAACATGGTGTGGATGCGCTTCTTGCCCCTGGCGTCGCCTACAACGATATGCAGAGCCTGGTTATCCTGAAGCTTAAAGTTCTTTATTGCTTCCTCGCCCTCACCCATGGTGGTTTTGGGGAATTTGGCGGTTAGCACATTCATGAACAGTGCCTGAATTCGCAGTGTATCAGCTGCCCATGCAACTGGAAATGTGAGGTTCCACACGTCTCCGGTCTTTTTGAACTTCAGCGTGTTCTTCTGGTCGAATACTTCTATGGTGCCGATTGATAGCGAATCCAGATCATAGATGTGGCTTTGCTTTTCCTCGGGCTTGTTCAGCCGCAGCAGGAAGTATGCTGCTACAAGGATTAGCAAAAGGATGAGGAGTACTTTTCTATTTCTTTTCATCTATCATACCTTTCATTTGTTTGCGGCGCAAAGCCAAGAAAGCTCCAATACCTATCAGAAGCAAGGATGGCAGCACGGTGCTAACAAGCTTGATGCCGGTTTTTATCCTCTTTTCCAGCTTCACGGAATCCCCCCAAACCATGTCTTTCTTTTGCATGTAATAAGGAATATCCAGAATACTGCGCTGCATGTGCCGGGAACGCATGGATATCATGGAATCGCGCTTCAAAAGCCAATCCACAGCATTCATAACTATGTAGTTCCTGTCTGCATAGATGTCCTTGTCGGAATCTATACTAAGCTCTCTATCGCCAAATATCACCATGCAGTAATCATCGTTTTTAGCGACAAAACCAGGGCTTTTAGCTTCTTGTTTGTCTTTAAAATAGCTTTCGGCTTTCCCTTCCACAATTGCTCCCAAGGTGATGGGCGGGAGGCTGAACAAGCTTTCGTCCGGGTTTTGGAACACTGACGGATCCAAACGGTAATCCGGTGCCATCAGATAGCCACTGCTGGAAGAGCTTTGCAGAATAGGGGCAAACTTCATGCCCGGCGTATTGGTGAAGCTTATCCCGTTTGCCAGATACATTACAATATTCGATATATTGCGCGTGATGAGGTGCTGTGAACCACGCAATACCGGATAAATCGGGAAGGGCATCGTTGTATCAACACCCACTCCGCGGATATCACAAAAGACATCCATGGCTATGTTTGTGTCCAATTTCACGCCATAGTTTTCCAAAAATGGGAAGATATTGGAGTTAATCCCGAATATACTGCTTCCGTCCGTGGCAACCTTATCTTGCAACACCACCAGGCTTCCACCCTTCATGATGTATTGATCAAGATAGTATAGTTGCTGCGTGCTAAGGCTGTCCATGGTGCCGGCAAAGATCATTGCCTTTGTTTGTTTGGGGGTAGTAAGCAAGTTCGTGTCCACCACCTGATAATTAGCTGCCAGAGCTTCATCGAAGACTTTTGAGGGCATCATGGTAAAGAGGGAATCGCGAAACACACATATCTCCGGCAGAGTGGTTTTAGACAGCTTTTGCACTTTCAGGGTAAGCTCATATTCCAGCTTTGGTTCCATCTGAGGTAACAAGTTCATGGAATCGAACTTGCCCTGGTATTCGAATACAACACCGAAGATTACCTCTTTGCTGGTAGTTTTATCGTTTTCATAGATGCGGAAATACATGCTGTTCAAGCCGTTTTCCTGAGCTTGGGCACGCAGTTCTTCCATGCTTTTTCCGCGGATATACTCATAGTGGAATTTACCCTTGCTTGCCATCTTATATTCGGATAAAATGTCCTTCAGGTAGCGGTCTAAAGTGCTCATCTCCGATGGCAGCTCTTCGCTGGCAAATACCTTCACAACCATATTGTCTTTCAGGCTGCGTACTGCCTGTTTGCTAACAGTGCTTAGCGAATATGCCCTGTTAGCAGAGAAGTCCATTCGCAGCTTCAGGTATGCAGCCACCATCAGGATCATCAGTATTATCGCCAGCTTAATCACCAAAGCACTTAGGATGGAATTGGTTTGTTTTCCGTTCTTTTTCATCTTTTAGCGCTCCTGCATCATATTACGGGATTGGAGGTTAAACTCCGCCAAGAGGGCAAAAACCACGGTTACCGCAAGGAAGAACAGGATATCCCGCGTGTCCACTACTCCCTTAAGAAAACTTTCCAGGTGGGAGTCAAAGCTCAGGTATTGCACCTGTCTCATCAAGCCCATCGGGACGAAAGCAAGGACGAACTTCCACACATAGAAGAATGCAGATATTACCAGCGCTAAAACAAACGCCAGGATTTGGTTACTGGGGATGCTGCTGGCAAACACGCCGATGGAGATATAAGCAGTTCCGGCAAGGATCAAGCCCAGATAGCCGCATATCACGGCACCGTAATCTATCCCTTCGCCAAAGATGGCTATTATGGCTAAAAACACCAGTGTAAAGAAGATAAGGGTCTTAAGCTGCATCAGGCAAGCCAATATCTTTCCCCAGACTATGGACGATAGCTTAATCGGCAAGGTGGAAAGTAGTTCCAACGTCCCGCTTTGCCGTTCTCTGGCGATGCTACCCATGGTGATTGCCGGAATATAAAATATAAAGATCACGTGCATGATTCCGAATAGGGTTCGCAGTTCTGCCAAGCCTATTTTGAACACTACATTGGAGAAGAACAATCCGGTTATCACCAGAAACAAGGTAAGCACTATATACGTTGCAACGGAGCGCATGGCAAGTTGGTATTCCTTCTTAGCTATAATCCAGATGGCTTTCATGGTTGCTCCTCAATCAGTGTCTCTTGTATAGGGTCTTCCTCGTCCAAAGTGAGTACACTATCTCCCGTAAGTTGGTGGAAGATTTGCTCCAGGCTTTGTTTTTCGGTGCGCATTTCCAAAATCAGCCAGCCTTTTTCGTTCACGAAGCGTGCCAGTTCCTGCCTGACATCACTATCAGCGGGCAGGTTCAGGCTAAGCTTGCAGTGGGTGTCATCCGTGGCATTAACAGCTATCTCCATTTGCGGGTGCTTAACTATAAACTCACTAAAGTCTATGCCCTCTCCTTCCACTTCCAGATACAGCATTGCGCTTTTATCCATGTAGTTGCCGAGGTTATCCTTAAGGTCGTCCACGATTATCCTGCCCTTGTTGATAATCACCACGCGATCGCACAGTGCCTGCACTTCCTGCATGATATGGCTGGAGAGGATTACCATCTTCTCCTTGCCGAGGGTGCGGATGAGGTCTCTGATCTCCATTATCTGGTTGGGATCCAGCCCGGAGGTCGGTTCATCCAGAATCAGGATGCGCGGGTCGTGCAATATCGCCTGGGCAAAACCGGTACGTTGGCGGTAACCCTTGGAAAGCGTCCCGATACGCTGATGCAGCACATCTGCCAGTCCGCAATTCTGCACCACGAACTCACGTCTTTCCCTGAACAGAGCTTCTTTCATTCCCCGTAAGCTTGCAAGATATGCCAGTGCTTCTGAAACGGTCATATCGTCATACAAAGGGTTCTGCTCCGGCAGGTAACCAATCTGGCGGCTGGTGGCAATGGGATCGGCAAAGATGCTTTTTCCATCCAGCTCTATACTACCGGAACTGGGCTGCAAATAGCCCACCAGCATCCGCAGGGTAGTGGTTTTCCCGGCACCGTTAGGTCCCAAAAAGCCCAGGATTTCACTGTCTTTAATGCTGAAACTTATTTTGTCCACCGCCTTTAGTGTTCCGAAGCTGCGGCTTAGGTTGTTAATGTTTATCATATTCCTCTTCTTACATCATCATGCCGAAGTTATTCGGCTTAGTACCCGGTTCGTTCAGTAAAATCTTGTCGTTTTCTTTTAATCCTTCAATCACTTCCACAGTCTGCAGGTCGTTCGCACCAAGCTTCACGGGGGTGGCAATTCCCATGGGAGCGGCTTTCACAACAGTCTTGCCCTTGGCATTGGTTTTAGTTTGGGTGGAATCCGCCTTGGTTTCCGATACTAAATACACTATATCCTGGTTCTTATCGTTGCTGAATACCGCCCGGATGGGAATAACCAGCACGTTCTTGCGGGATTCGCCAATTATGGTAACGTTGGCGGTCATGCCCGGCTTGGCTGTCTGACCCACGGCATTGATGCTAATCTGCACAGGGAACACCTTGGCATTATTCACAGTAATCGCCTGAGGTGCAATCTTGATTATCTTGCCAGTGAACTGTTGATAAGGCAGGGCATCCAGGCTTATCTCCGCCACCTGTCCGGTGCTGAATTTGGAGATATCCACCTCGTTTATGTTGCTCTTCACAATCATATCGCCAAGATCGGCAATCTTCATCACCACAGTGCCTTCGCCATAGCTGCTGATGCTGGATTGCACCATCTCGCCCTCGTTTATGTTGCGTTCTATCACCACTCCGCTGGAAGTGGCATACACATGCGTAACCTTGCCGGGGACGTCCAGATCGCGGATCATCTCGTACTGACTGCTTGCCTGGGCATACTCTATCTGGGCGGTTTGCAGGGCATCTGCGGCTTTTTTGTGTTCCTCGGCAGAGATGAACTTGCCCTTAAGCAGCACATCGCTGTCGGCTAAGTCCTTTCTGGCATTGGCAAGCTGCATTTCGGCGCGCTGTAACTGCGCTTTGGTGTTAAACAGTGTATTTGCCTGATTGTAATCCGGCTCAATATCTGCTATTATCTGTCCGGATTTCACATAGTCATTCTCTCCGGCATAAAACTTCACGATCTTACCGCTAACCTTGGATTTTAAAGACACCACGGTCTGAGGCTGTACCTCCCCGGTTATCTCTGTGCGGGAGAGAATTTCCCCCCTGGTAACGGTAACGGTTTCGGAAGATAGGTCGGTTGCCGGAGCTGCTGCTTTCTTTTTGCCACAGCTTTTCACCACTACGCTTATCACCACGAGTAGTAGAAGAACCCCTATGATTATTTTCCATTTCTTGCGCATAACACCTCGATGTTTATTGCTTACAGTTAGTTTAGTCCATCCCAATAAAGGGGGAGTTTATGTCAATAAAAAAGGCTTTCAAAAATTATGCCTTCATAGTGGTGTGGGGGACAGATTTGGGTTTTTTCTTTAAAATGTGTGAGAAAAGTGAAGATTTCTTATCTAACACAGAGGAAAAGCAGAGAAGAGCAGAGGGTGCAGTTTAAAAAAAGAGAAAAAGAGAGAAAGAGATACTGTAGGGGCGAATGGCGTTCGCCCACACTTTGATACTGGCAAAAAAAAAAGGTCTTGTAGAGTTAATCCCTCAATGTGAAATTACGCAAACATGCGTAACGCAGTTTTGCGTAATCTGCCCAAAGCTTCCGGTAATGCCTATCCCACCACAATTCCGCAACGCACAATATGCTCTATCAATGCAATCTCCGTGATGCTGTGGTAATTTATCAGGTCAATCTTCCAGGGTAAGTCCAGCGTGTCCAGTGCTACATATAGCGACAGAATATCCTTGGCTGAAATATCCTCACCCATAAGTGCCAAATCGATATCAGAACCTGTTTTGTAGTTGCCTTTTGCTCTGGAACCGAAGAGATTTATTTGTTTAACATGCTTGCATGCTTTTATGGTAGAGATAATGCTCTCCCAATACTCATTAGGAATGCCGAATTTATCCATGTATGTTAGTTACAGTTTGGCTGTTAAAGTGGTCTGCAATTGTTTAAACAGCTGATGATACGTGTTTACAATATCCGCCAGAATCTCATCAGCAATAGGCTCATTATAGATGTGGGAACTTAGGTTTCTGCTTTTCAGCATGTTTATCCATGCCACCCCATCGGTGATAATGCCTGCCTTAAATGCCAGATTTATCGCTTCTCTGCTACCAACTATGTTATTCTCACCCTGGTATTCCAGCAGGTCTTTCAAGGTGTTCCAGGCAAGTTCAGCAGTAAACTCAAACATCTGGATTATACCTGCCCTTTCCACAATCGAAGGGCTGGTAATCTGCAATGCGCTATCCAACTGATTTAGCGCTTTTTTATAGTTCTCAAAGCGTTGTTGCCACCTGATATCTGCTTCCATAACCACCTGCCTTTTTTTCTTCACTATACCTTTAGTTTGAGATATTAAGTCAAGTAAAATCTTGGCGGGTTCTCTGAAAACTGGGCTATACAAGGTTAAAGCAGTAGAATTGCTCTAACCACGTCATTCCAGCGCAGGCTGGAATCCAGTTCTTTGTTACTCAACAGATAGCTACTATTATCAGACAAATCCACCCTCTCAGGATTTAATTCCTGCTCACTTTAGCATTAACAATTTGGACGACCAGCTTCCCTGAGGGGTTGTCAGCCTATAGATATATACTCCCGAGGATACTGGCTGGCCGCATTCATCCTTGCCATCCCAGACGACAGTATAATTTCCGGGTACTTTGGTGTGATCTGCGAGCCTTTTGACTAATTGGCCTTTAACGTTATAAACATCTAATCTTGTATTGCACTTATTGGCCAGATGATACTTGATCGTTGTCTCGTATCTTGATGGATTGGGATAGCAAGAGAGACTTGAAGCTGGATTCACAATGTTTATATCATCACTGCACGAGACAGATCCGGATTGGGTAATCACAAAGATTGTGTCTTGAGCGGTATTACTATGGAAATTCAAAGATGCGAACCTGTCAGCACCAGTAAGATTACTATTGAATGATAGAGTGATATCTGCATGACCTGCTCCACTGATTTGATTGATATTATGTATCCAGTCTGATTCAATAGTAACACTCCATTCGCCATTAGTGCGAACATGTACAATCGAACTGGTCGCAGTGGCAGAAATAGGATTGTCGTCTGAAACAGGTACCAGATAGGCAGGGGTTACGTATGTCCCATCCAATTGATACGATCCGGTCGGAACTAAAGTTATTCCTTCATCGTTTGAGGTGAAGAACGCCAGTTCATTATAACTCATCCAGTGATATCGCTTTTGTACTATAAAATCAATATCATTGTCGAATACAGGAACCAAATATATCCATTCATTAGTGAGTAAATTTCGTTCCCACACAAGAGAGAATTCCTGATTGATATTTTCACATCTGTATAGCTTAAATACTCTTGGAGATGTATTTGTATATCTACTAATGTATAGCCTCCCATTGCTTTGTGGATATATCTTATACGCTCCGATGTCTACCGGAAATGGAATCATGATTTCTTCAGGAAAAGGATAATCCGTAAAACTGCTACCCATATTTGAACTATAGAGAATGTGCACGAGATTGTCACGATAATCATAGGCAGTCAGGAATATCTCTCCTGTATTCACACCCATATTGATTGCGGTAACCTTTGTACTGTCAAAATCGCAGATTACGTATGCCTCATTACCTGCCTGATCACTTCTATACAAGGTACTTGATTGAGTATCCTGATCGTAATCAATTATAAAAATCTGATTCTGGACAAATCCGGATTGTACGATCTCAAAGAAGCCGAAAGACAAAGCAATGGTGGAAAAGTAACGCCCCCAGTTCTGCATAATGAGCAATTCATTACCATTCTGATTATAATGGTGCAAATAACACAAGCCTGGAGCTGCTAGCGGCAACAGATCACCATATAATAAGCGTAAATCGCTGGTAACGGTAATATCCAAAGTTCTGCCACCATCCGGAGAATACGCCATTCCATACATCATGGTTTCAATACCCGTTACCCATTCAAAGCTATTAGTATAGAACTCGCCTGGGTAAGCACCATTTACGATATTGTTGCCCACACCTAATGTGCTAATAACTGATAGTATTATTACGAATATCCAGCGCATTGGGTTTCTTACTTTATCATTACGGCTTTGCCGGTTATTTCTTTGCCGCAAGCTTTTCACCACTAGCTTATTACCACAAGCAGTACAGGATCCCTATGATTATTTTCCATTTCTTGCGCATAACACCTCGATGTTTATTGCTTCCGGTTAGTTTAGTTCATCCCAACAAAGGGGGAGTTTATGTCAATAAAAAAGGCTTTAAATAAATGTGCCTTCATAATGGTGTGGGGGACAGAATTGGAATATTGGGACAGATTTGCGGTTTATTTTCAAAACTGGAGAAAAAAGGTATGGATTTCTTTTTCAACACAGAGTAAAAACAGAGAAAAGCCGAGAAAGGCAGAGGAGACCGTAGCATAGCTTTGCAAGCTGCTGCAATCCTGTAAGTTCCCAAGCCATCATTTAAGCACTGAAAGTGCGACATAACATAGCGAGGGTGTGCAGCGAAGCGGAACCCCTCGTTACATAACGGTAAAAGAAAAAAGCCCTTTATGGGCGACACTATGGGCTTGCTGTTTGTTTCCCTACATGTTATGTCGCCCGTAAGGGGCTTAACAAAGATCACGACAATCTTCAAGGGGTTCCGCTATCGCTGCACACCCTCGCTATTATATTTCGCCCTCCGGGCTCTGCAAACTGACTGAATTCCGGCTTTTTTATGCAACAGATTCTACCCACACTCTTACCAAACCATCCCTCGTCTAACCTGCGGCCCCCCCCCCCCTCGTCATTCCATTGCAGAATGGAATCCAGTCCCTACAACAAACTAATCAATCGTTATTTTTATTGACAGTAAAACACTAAGTGAAATCCTGCATATTTGAAACAATAAAGCAAGGTAGGCATTATTAATGAAGAACTCTTACAGTCACAGGATGTACTAAATGGTCATATTATGGGTTCTCGTCATAGCATCGATATTGGTAGTAGTTTCTAAAGAAGTCATTTATTCAGAACCACTTGTTAAGGCAGCACAGAGTGGATATGCTGAAGCACAGTTTGATTTGGGATTATGCTTTGAAAGGGGAGAAGGTACCGAGATAAACTATATCGAAGCTGCTAAGTGGTATCAATTGTCTGCAAACCAAGGCCATGCTAAAGCACAAGAGAGTTTAGGCGATTGTTATGCATATGGTATTGGTTATAAAAAAGACATGGAACAAGCAGCTAAGTGGTATTCCCTGGCGGCAGAGCAAGGAGAAAAAGAATCTCAATATATGTTGGGAGATTGCTATTATAGCGGAGAGGGTGTAACTCAGGATGTGGTAGAAGCAACAAAGTGGTACAGAATGGCAGCGGAACAAGGACATGAAACTGCTCAGTATTTATTAGGTGTTTGTTATGACATTGGCGAAGGTGTTAAAGTTGATAACTCTGAGGCAGTAAAATGGTACACCCTGGCTGCCAAACAAGGGATTGGAGAAGCTCAACTGGGCTTGGCAGGATTATATGCAGAAGGTCGAGGTGTACAGCAAGATACAAAGAAAGCTTTGTTTTATTTTCAAAAGGCTGCAATGCAGGGTATAGTAGAAGCACAATACGTATTAGGAATGTTCTATAGTGAAGACACTAAGGATAAAGACTATAAAAAAGCAGTCAAATGGTTGCGTTATGCTGCAAACCAAGGCCATGCAGATTCACAATTTGAATTGGGAAAATGTTATACAAATGGTTCGGGAGTTACTATCGATTATCAAAAAGCATATTATTGGTTTTTATTAAGCGACATCAATGGTAATAGACCCGCAAATTACCACAAGCAAATTATCTCCCGTAAACTCGATGATAATAATCGGAATAGGATAGAAAGAAGAATTGATGATTTGGTTGAGAATTATGAACCCGGTTCTGTCATATTCACAAAAACATGAAGAGGCAGTAGCAATGCTGAATTACATACTTGATAAGACAAACTGGATAGCTGTAACACTATAAAAGGCTTAATCTAATATACCAAGAATAATTTAGCCAGTTAGAGATAATACGATGTGAGCGATACTAAGGAGTAAACCGATGGCAGAACTAATTTGGGACGGAAAATACAAGGACGGAAAGAAGACAGCACCGGTAAAAATTGCCTTGCCTTTTCAGACGATCGAGACGGTTAATGAAAGCGTGCAGCATGATGATAGAACCATCTTTGCGCAAATTGGTACTGAAGAAAAATGGTATAACCGCCTTATCTGGGGTGATAAGAAATATGTGTTACCCAGTTTACTGCCGGAGTTTGCAGGTAAGATAAACCTTATTTACATAGATCCTCCCTTTGATACAGGTGCAAACTTCAGCTTTACGGCAAGCATTCCTGATAATCCCGAAACTGAAACAGACGAAAGTACACAATTCGTTAAACAGCCAAGCCTGATTGAACAGAAAGCCTATCGCGATACCTGGGGAAAGGGAAATGACAGCTATGCTCAATGGTTTTACGAAACCGCAGTATTGCTTAGGGAACTACTTGCAGATAATGGCAGTATTTATGTGCATTGTGATTGGAGAGTTAACAGCTATATTCGTCTCATAATGGACGAGTTATTTGGTAGAGATTGCTTTCAGGGTCAAATCACATGGAGAAGTATGACCCCAAGTGGTTTTAAAGGAAAAACAAGTTTAGGCAAGAGCAAAGACGACATTTTCTATTACACAAGAGACACATCTAGATTCACATACTATCCCCAAAAAATTCCATATACACCCGAGTATCTCAGAGAGCGTTTTAACAAAGTTGATGAAGATGGACGGTTCTTTAAAGACGAAAAGATAGGAACAGCAACACCTGATACAACAATTGAGAAGCTGAAGAAACAAAAACGTATTTATGTAACATCTAATGGCACATTAAGGATAAAGCACTTTCGTGATGAGGCAGATGGCTATTACATGGACGATGTTTGGACTGACATATTTCACGAAAACTCACAGTCTAATCTACGAACAGGCTATGCGACACAAAAGCCTGAAGCATTATTAGACAGAATAATCAAAGCCAGCAGTAAAGAAGGTGACATTGTCCTTGATTGCTTTTGTGGTAGTGGCACCACCGCAGCAGTTGCTGAAAAGCTCAAACGCAAATGGATAACTTGTGATCTGGGCAGGTTTGCCATTCATACCACCCGTAAAAGGCTTCTGGGCATAGAAAGTGTTAAGCCTTTTATCGTGCAGAATCTGGGTAAGTATGAACGGCAGCAATGGATGGCGAGTGAATTTGACAATCCTGATAGCCGGATAGAAGTGGAAAAGACCTACCGTAGGTTCATAATTGAGCTTTACCATGGCGAAGCCATAAATGGCTATGCTTGGATACATGGGATCAAGGCAGGCAGAATGATCCATGTGGGAACGGTGGAAGCACCCATAACTGTTGAAGATATAAAGTCCTGTATAAAAGAATACTGGCAAATGGTGAATAAAGCCGAGAACAAGGCAGATAAGGGGATAGACTTCCTGGGTTGGGAATTTGCCTTTGATGTAAACCAAACTGCAAAGGAATATGCCCTTAGCAACAAGGTGGATATCAGGTTTAAAAAGATACCCAGAGAAGTTCTGGAAAAGAAAGCTGTGGAGCAGGGGGATATAAAGTTTTACGAGCTGGCTTATCTGGAAGTTAAGCATCAGAAAGCCAAAAGTAAGAAGATAACCCTTGACCTGACGAATTTCATTGTTCCCACAGATGATATTCCGGAGGAAGTGCAGGGCAACATCACACACTGGAGCCAGTGGATAGATTACTGGGCAATAGATTGGGATTATCAGGATGATACTTTCCATAACCAATGGCAGAGTTATCGCACCAAGCAAAGCCCCAAGCTGTTGCTTTCTGCCGAAAATGAATATGAGGAAAGCGGAACCTATACAGTTGTGATTAAGGTAATAGACCTTTTAGGGAACGACACAACCAAATCAGTCCAGATTGAGGTTTAGGATATGGGACGCAAGAAGCTTAACGATAAAGACCAAACAGATGCGTTTGACATTACAGACCGTCTTGGGACAGCGATCTGCGTTCCGGCAATCCGTGAATCTATCCGGGTTTGGAAGAATAACTCATACCCCGGCATAACTGAGACGACCAGAACTCTGCTTAATTATTGGTTTTATACAGACCACAAGCTGACGGGAGGTAAGAGGTTCCAGTATCACAAGGCACAGCAGGAAGCTATGGAAACGCTGATCTATATCTACGAAGTGGAAAAGATCAGAAGTCGGACAGAGCTTTATGAAAAGTATGCCTATCAAACAAGCAGTTTACGCATTCCCTCCTATGATGAGTTTGCCAGATATGCCATAAAGATGGCAACCGGAAGCGGAAAAACTAAGGTGATGGCAATGGCGATAGTGTGGCAATTTGCCAATGCCATGCACGATCCGGAGAACTATGCGCAGAACTTTCTGATCCTGGCTCCGAACGTGATTGTGTTTGAACGGCTCAAGACTGATTTCGAAAGTGGCAAGATGTATCAGATAGACCCGCTTATCCCCAAGCACCTAAAGTGGCTTTGGGAAATGGATTACTATATGCGGGGCGATCCGGAACGCAGTTCCAGTTCGGGAGCGCTCTACCTTACAAATATACAACAGTTTTACGAGAGGCCAAGCAAAGCCAGAGACGATGAAACTGATATTATGACTGAGATGTTAGGTGATAAACCACCTACTAATAAAACTGATATTAGTGATTTTGATGAGCGTATTGCCAAGCGTGAGGGCTTGCTGATGGTGCTAAATGACGAAGCACACCATACACATGAAGAAGACAGTGAATGGAACAAATTCATCCGCAGATTACATAAGGACAAAACAGTAAATATGCAACTGGACTTCTCGGCTACTCCCAGATACAGTAAAGGTTCGCTATTTGCCTAGACGATATCCGATTATCCCCTGAAACAAGCTATTATGGATCAAATAGTTAAAAGACCTATTAAAGGGATCTCCAGGATTGTGGAAGCCAAGTCCGATATTGCCAGCACTAAATATGAGGGCTATCTGGTGGCAGGTGTGGAACGCTGGAGGGAATACTCCAAGCTTCTGAACCCCCTGGATAAGAAACCTATCCTGTTCATCATGATGAACGATACCAAAGAGGCGGATGATGTGGGTGATTGGCTCCAGACAAAATACCCCGCTGAGTTTGGAGGAGATAAGACTCTGATAATCCATACCGATAGCTCCGGTGAAGTTAGCAGGAAAGATTTGGATAAAGCCAGAAAAACTGCCAGAGAAGTGGATCATGACGGCAATCCGGTAAATGCCATAGTTTCGGTTCTTATGTTGCGGGAAGGTTGGGACGTCCAGAATGTGACCGTAGTTGTTGGCTTGCGCCCTTACACTTCCAAAGCAAACATATTGCCAGAGCAGACAATCGGCAGAGGTTTGCGTCTTATGTTCCATGGTTCAGGCTCCGGTTACATAGAAAGAGTTGATATAATCGGCAATAATGCCTTCATGGATTTCGTGGAAGATCTGGAGAAACTCGAAAACATGAAGCTGGATTCTTTCGATGTTGGTAAAGATAAGCTGACTATTCAGGTAATCTGTGTAATGAACGATAAACTGGATTTTGACATAGCTATACCGGAAATCACTTCAATTCTCAGTAGAAAGAAAACACTGGCAGATGAGATATCTGCCATAAATGTAATGAGCTTCCAGTGCAATTCCATTCCTTACAAAGATAGCGAGATAAAAGAGATAAAATCCTTCATGTATGAAGGCAGGGACATCCTTACCGATGAATTGCTTCTGCAAAGAGAATACTCTATCCCTGAGGCACAGACCGCTGAAGAAGTGATAGGTTACTATGCACGCAAAATAGCTTCTGAGATCAAGCTTCCATCCCATTTTGCAGTGTTGGCACCCAAGATCAGAGAATTCTTCCGGTATAAAGCCTTTGGGCGTGAAATAGACCTGTCCGAAAAGAGCGCTATTAAAGCAATCAGCAGTAAACTGGCACACTATATTGTGCTGAGGGAGTTTGTAAAGTTATTACGGGAATTAGTGCTTGAGGAGAAGGAACCAACTCTGCTACCCACTGAGTTACGGTTGTCCTACACACAACCTTTCCCAACTTCCAAACTCCTCTACGAAGCTAAGAAATCAGTATATAACTTTATTCCCTGCGATAACGAGTATGAACGTGCTTTTGCAAAGTTTCTGGACACCTCAGAAGATATCAGGTCATTTGCCAAGCTAACAGAGCAATTTGGGTTCTGCATTCCTTATACCGATACTCTGGCAAATCTGCGGAATTATTATCCTGACTTTGTGGCTGTAGATGTTGAAGGCAACCATTATTTGATTGAAACCAAGGGTAGAGACGATCTGGATGTGCTTCAAAAGGATAACTATGCAAGATTGTGGTGTGAGAAAGCGTCTGCGCTATGCAAGGTGAATTGGAAGTATATCAAGGTAATGCAAAGGGATTATGAGGATTTGCATCCGGACAATATGGCAGAACTGCTTAATATGATCTGATTGTGTCGCCCATAAAGGGCTGATACGTTTGGATTCCTTTCCCTGGGGTTCACACCCCAGGCTATAGTCTGTCGCACTAAATGGCTTTTAACGTAAGAAACGTAAATCAGATAATGTATCCCTATCGTTGTATAGCGTCGCACCATTTTCCTTTGATTTTCTCATATTTCTTCCTTGCTTCAGGCTGTCAATCTATTCTTTATCTGTCGTTAATCAAGCCTTAACAGTTAACGCTTGATTAAGGGTGGTCTAATGCGTGATAAATTATCTGAAGCAAGGGAGAAGCATGAAAATCAACTTAGGTGAAGAAGTTATGGGGTGAAGAAGTTATGGGGTGAAGAAGTTATGGTGTGATGAGGTGATGAGGTTATGGGGTGATGGGGTGATGAGGTGATGAGGTGATGAGGTAATGGGGTGATGAGGTAATGGGGTGATGGAAGGTGAAGAAATTATGGGGTGATGGGGTGATGGGGTAATGAGGTGATGGGGTAATGGAGTGATGAGGTGATGAGGTGATGGAAGGTGAAGAAATTATGGGGTGATGGGGTAATGGAGTAATGGAGTAATGGGGTGAAAAAGTCTTACCATTGGACTCTGCTTTTCTCTGTGTTGAAAGAAATCTCATCAAATTGTTACAGCAGCTCCGGATCAATATCAACGCCATTAGGCCATTCCACAGAGTCGAATGAGATACGCACTTTCTTGAACAAATCCAAATCCTTCAGTTCCTGAAACTTTCCTAAGTTCATAAATGGCTTTACGTCAAACGTCTTTTTACTCAAATCAGACAACGTTAGTTCAAGCATGAAGTCATCTTTCGGCACTACTTTAATAAACTTATTCATCTGATCCATCAAACCTATACACGGCAAAGTTCTCGGATGTCCTAGTAAATCCCAGCTTCTCGTAGAGCTGTTTTGCGGCGAGGTTGTTTGTCATCACGCTAAGGCTGTAAACCGGGGACTGGATTAGAAAAAGGTATCTTTCCAACATATAACGCCCCATTCCTTTGCCGGTATGCTGCGGCAACAGACACACGGAGTATATGTAATGCTCAGTTTCCTGTTGATAACCCAGGCATGCGCCGATTAAGCCGCCTTGTAGCCTGCAAGATACGATGGTGTGGTTTGGGCTGGTGTAAAATTGCTCCAGCAGTTCATCCCACTCTCCCATAACATATTCGGGCTCGGAAGCATAGGCTTGTTGGTGCAGGGCAAGCAGCTCATCATAGGCTATCTCCTCAATTTCGCAGACTACCTGTTCGGGCCGGTAAACAACACAATGCATATCTTTAGCTTCCAGCCTCATTCCGATGCTTGTATCCCAGGGTTTATGTGCTGCCCATATGCTGTCGATATTTACATTCAGGAAGGTTATAAACACACAGAATATTGCCTTGCTTTCCGGGAATAGCTGCTTGATTTGTCCTACAACCTCCCCAGGCATAAAGTGGCTGCTATCCCCCATGTAATATAGCGGACAATAAACCACACTCTTCGCGGGGTGGGGCTTGATGTTGATAAAGCCGCACAGTTGCCCCTTATGTCTCAGCAGATATAGGTTCTTTGCCTTGCCAAGGATAGTTGCTATTCTCTCCCCATGCTCCGGCAGAGGGTGCAGTTCTTTTACTATAAGCTCAATGCTTTCCGCTGATCTGTCCGATAAATATACCAAGTCCATTAGCTACTCCCATGTTCCTATCTCATTGGCAATGTTTACACATAATTTGTCAAGCTCAAATTATAACAGAATTGCCTTCTTAGGCAGTTTACTTATCTTGTAAGTTAGGAGTAATTATGATTGATATACACAACAAAGGGCATCGTGCCCGGTTGCGCCAAATAGCCCATCGGGTGATGCTGGAACGTGGGTTACTAACAGATTTTACCGCCACAGAACTGGCGGAACTGGATACCATTTCCTTCCCTGCGATAATGAACAACAGTGCTGCCAGAGACCAGCGTGAGCTTATCTGGTGCTCCATTGATAATAGCGATTCGCGGGATTTGGATCAGCTTACCTATGCGGAAGCTATTGGCAATGGTGATGTGAAGATATATGTGGCTATTGCGGATGTGGATGCTGTCGTAGAAGCGAAGTCCGAATTGGACAAGCATGCTCATCACAACACCTGCACGGTTTATACTGCCGCTGCACTGTTTCCCATGCTGCCGGAGAAGCTGTCCGCCGATCTTACTTCGCTGGGCTTTCATGCAGAGAGGATGGCGGTGATAGTAGAAATGCTTATTGCCCCGGATGGCTCCATAAAAAGCTCTCTGCTTTACCGTGCGATGGTGAAAAACAAGGCGAAACTAAGCTATCACAAGCTTGCGGAATGGCTGGAGGGAAGGGCATCAGTACCCAATTCCGTAAGCCAGGTAAAGGGTCTGGAAGCAAACCTGCGCTTGCAGGATAAAGTGGCGCAAAAGATGAAAGAACTGCGTCATGAACACGGTGCGCTGGAGTTTGAGACCATTCACGCCAGTCCGGTGTTTGAGAATGAAATACTAAAGGACTTGGTGCAGGACAGATCGAACCGCGCCAAGGACATTGTAGCGGACTTCATGATTGCTGCCAATGGTGCAGTTGCCCGCTACCTGAATTCACAAAAGTATCCTTCTCTACGGCGCGTGGTGCGTACGCCCCAACGCTGGGACAGAATTGTGGAGCTTGCAGAAGAACATGGCACCACCCTGCCTGCCGAGCCAAATGCAAAAGCATTGAACCAATTCCTTATGGCAGCCAAGACCGCCGATCCCCTCCGGTTTCCGGATGTATCCCTCAGCGTGATAAAGCTATTGGGCGGAGGAGATTATACTATAGAACTCCCCGGAGATAATGCTGAGGGTCATTTTGGGCTTGCTGTGAAGGACTACACACACTCCACTGCTCCCAACCGACGCTATCCTGATCTGATTACGCACCGCTTGGTTAAAGCTGCCTTAAGCGGGCAACCCGTTCCCTATAACAATGCCGAGCTGGAGGAACTTGCCAGGCACTGCACGTTAACAGAGAATACGGTAAAGAAGGTTGAGCGTCAGGTGGATAAATCTGCTGCGGCACTGCTGTTGCAATCCCGTATTGGAGATGTGTTCGACGGTATTGTTACCGGTGCGGCGGGCAAGGGAACCTGGGTACGCCTGCTGCATCTGCCTGTGGAAGGGCGATTGATAAGCGGGCATGAAGGCATGGACGTGGGTCACAAGCTTCGTGTGCAGTTGGTAAGCACGGATGTGGAGCGTGGCTTTATCGACCTCAGGAAGGCTGAATAACAGGTTTGGGCTTCACCATCAGGATGAAATAAAGCGTTCCCAGTACGCCGAATCCCGCGGCAATGGAGAAGTTTAGCTGCGGGCTTTTTAACCACAGCCATGCACCCCCGAAGGCAGCAATAGAAACGATTACATCCCGGATAAGGTAATACGTGCCAAAGGTGGAGGCTTTTGCACCCTCCGGTGCCATGTCCATTATCATTGCCTTACGGGTAGGCTCTCCAAACTCTTTCAGCCCGCGGATGATGAAGGCAATCACCAGCACGGCAAAGGTTTTGCTGAACAAAAGCACAAGCGGGAACAGGGTAAAATTCATAAAGGTTATGGCTACATAGGGCTTGCGGGTGCTTTTATCCGCCAGATAAGCCACCGGAATGTAAATCAGCATGGCGGTTACCATCTCGATGGCGGTCAACACTCCAAACCTGAGCTCCGAGATATGATTGTTTTCCACCACCCAAATCACCACAAAGGCATAGGGTATTTGCTCGCAAAAGCGCACCAGGATATCGGAAACCAGCAGATGGTATAGACTGGGAGAGAAGAGCTTACGCTTGGCTTTCTTTTCCTTTTTAACATGCACATGCTTTTCCACAATGAAACGCTGTTGCACAATGAGGGCAATGAAGGCAAACACCAGTGCCACAATAAAAGCATACCTTATCCCCTGAATGCGTCCGAAGCGGGCGATGAAGAAACCGCCCATGATGGGACCTATAGCCATGGGAATACGCTTAACGATGGAATTCATCGAGATGCCCATAGAGCGTTTATTTACCGGCACTACAGACGATACCAGGCTCATGGTGGCAGGCAGGGAAATCGCTGTCCACGAGATGAAGAATATCGCCCCGATCAGCACCGCCTGCCAGCTGGGAAAGATCACCACAATCAGATAGCCGACCATCGCCATAACGTTAAAAATAGTTAGCGCACGCCGGTAGCCAAAGCGGTCTGCCAGCCACCCGCCGGGATAGGAATAGAGCGCACTTAGCAAGTTGTCCATGCCGTTCAGCACTCCGATTATTATCGGTGTTCCCCCCAGGGCGATAAGATACAGCGGGAGAAACCTCTCCGCCATCTTCTCACCCAAGCCCACAAGCACCACCATGGTAAGCATCCCCACCATGCTGCGCTGCAGACCGAAGAACTGGATTACTCTTTTAATCTTGGCATTCATGGATTTCTAAACGCTGAAGCACTGCATAACCGTCAAGGATTATCTGGCATTGCAACTCTCTTGCTTGAATTACGGTAGCATTACGCATGAATTACGGATGGGATGCGTATTTCATGCGTAATGCTACCGTAATTTAGGCAAAGAAGGAAAAGCCGTTCTTGACAAATTTTGGCAGTGTTATGTTATTGCACAATCGCAAATAATCAACGGGGTTTAGTAAATAGGATATGACAAACATCACTTATCACATCGTGAAAGAAGCCGATGCAGCAAGCATTCTGGCATTATACCGTCAGGCAGGTTGGTGGCAGATGGACGAGAATCCGGAGTATCTGGAAACCGTCCGTAAGATACTCAGCAATTCTTTTTGCTTCGTAATTGCCAAAGTCGGCGAAGAAATTATCGGCATGGGACGCGCCATCAGCGATGGGGTTAGCGATGCCTACATACAGGACGTAACCGTGCGGGCTGACCTGCGGGGCAAGGGCATCGGCAAGGGAATAATCCGCACTCTGCTGGACTTCCTGAGGGAAAATAAGCTGCAATGGATAGGGCTGATCAGCGAACCGGGTTATGAAAGATTCTACGGTGGGCTGGGCTTTAACGTGATGCCAAACTACACTCCCTTCCTCCTGGGCGAAGAATAATTGGTTTTATGCATAATTTAGAACTGATCACCACTGCGCATATCCCGCTCCTGACGGATTTCCTTACCCGTTACCCGCGTGAGAGCTGTGATTATAGCGTGACGAATATCATCTCCTGGGGGCAGATATACCGGAACCACCTGCTGATATGGCAGGATAACCTGATTATCTACAATCCTAAATACCAATACATTCTCTTTCCCTTGGGGAATAATTTCAGCGAAGAGGACTTAGCGGATTTGGTGCGCAGGTTTAGGGTATACTTTTCGAAGGCAGAGCTAATCCTTATCCCGGAAGACTACATCCGGGATCACCCCAAACTGGAAGAATACTTCAGCTATACGGAAGACCGCTCCTGGGCAGATTATGTGTATGAAGTGGATAAGCTGGCAAAGCTCTCCGGCAAAAGGCTGGCAAAGAAGAAAAACCTGGTGTCCCAATTTATCCGCAATCACCCGGACTACAAAGTGCTGCCCATCACCAGCGATAAAGGCGGCGTACTGCTGGAGTTCACGCACAAATGGCGGAGAGAGCGCAGTGCGGATGGCATCTATCTGATGACGGAGATCAAGGCGATAGAAAACACACTTAATATGTGGGACGACCTGCCCACCGAGGGGATAATTATCTGTCTGCACAACCGCATAGCGGCTTTTTCTATATTTTCCCCACAGACAGCTAACATGGTATCCGAACACTTCGAGAAGCACGACCCGGACAAGAAAGGATCTGCACAGCTAATTAACTGGGAAACTGCGCGTTACCTGCAAGGTCGCTATAAGTATATTAACCGCGAACAAGACCTGGGGCTGGAAGGCCTCAGACAGGCAAAGTTATCCTACGAGCCGGAATATATGGTTAAATTCTACTTTGGCACCCTTAAAAACGCATGAATAATAACAGCACAAAGCATCCATGCCAATATCGCCCCAAACATCCTGCCCCATGCAATTTGCTCTATCATCTGGAAAGCCACCGGTTTCTTGTCCACCCGTTTGTAGCGGGCTATATCTAATTTTAAGGAAGTGCTTAAGGCAACTTTATTCAGCTCTTCCAATAGGGTAGTAAGCTGCCTGTGCTCCTGCCTTTTGCCCATGCGCGTATAACTGTCATCCAGATAGCCTCTTTCCTCCAGATTATCCAGCTTGTAATCCAGCATCCGCATCCCCTGTTTAAACAAAACCTCTGC
The DNA here is from genome assembly GCA_002840645.1 of Candidatus Cloacimonetes bacterium HGW-Cloacimonetes-3. Taxonomy (GTDB): domain Bacteria; phylum Cloacimonadota; class Cloacimonadia; order Cloacimonadales; family Cloacimonadaceae; genus Cloacimonas. The sequence continues at coordinate 50,310 of PHBO01000011.1, read as the reverse complement.
CTGAGGTTCGCCAACCAATTTGTAGTAATCATGCAGGTTTAGCAGTGTGTTCAGCATCCCCCGTAAAGCATAGTCGGGATAGCTTTTGAACCATATCGTGCTATCCGATTCAGCCCGGCTAAGGGTTCCGTTCCCGGGGACAAGCTGCTGCAGCATACCCCTTGATATATTCAACAAATCCTTGTTGCGCAAAAAGCCAGCCCTTTGGGCAATTGCCAGCATGGCAGCACTTTGGGTGGAGGCACTATACCACGGCTGCTTAAGTGAAGCAGCAGGGAAATTGTAGGCTTGGGGGATTAATCCGGAAGAATCCACCTGTTGTACCAACCACTCGCTAAGCTGCAGGAACCGCTGTTCCCGGATTGGATCTATTCTGGTTTTATAGTTCCGGGTTGCCTCTACCGCCACCAGCTCCGGGTCGTAAACCGTGCCCACCCGCGGATAATAGCGCATGGGAATACCCGCTGCATCATGAGTGATAACCTCCATAAAGCTGTGCCTGGTAATGGTATAGCACGCTTTGCCAACAAAATCTACAATCTCCGGCTCGGCAAATTGCCAGATGAAGGAGATGAATAGAAACCCGATGATTAGACTTAGCCATATAGACATACTTTTATGCATTGTTTTTCCCTCTGAAAGACAAGCTTAGAAAATAGATAAGTGCTTCGAAAAGCACAATAGTTGCACCGGTAGGCAGGTTCAGGTTGAAGCTGAGATAAAATCCGATAAAAGCAGATAGAAAAGCAACTATCGCGGATACAATAATTGCCCGATGCAATGTATGGACGAAATTAAAAGCTATTACAGCCGGTAGAATAAGCTGTGCCGTTACCAGAATTATCCCGGCACTCTTAAGATTGATTACGATATTTGCAGCCAACAGAATAAGGAATATTTGGTTTACCAAGCCCGTACGGATACGGAATACCTTTGCCATTTCCGCATTGTAGGTAAGATAGAACAGTTCCTTATAAAACACTAAAACAAATGTTAGATTAAGGATATTAAGGATTATCAGGCTATACAACTCCGAACCGGTGATCAGCAAAACATTGCCGAACAGGTAACTGGCAAGATCGAAGCTATAGTTCTTGGAAACACTGATAAGGATAATGCCCAGCGCCATGCTAACCGAGAGAAAGATGCTGATTGTGTTTGCTTCCTGAAGCTTGTGCCGGCGGGATATTGCACCTATGGCAAGGCTAATTAGAATAACAAATATCAGCGTACTGAAAGTGAGATTAAGCCCAAACAGGATAGCGATGGCTATGCCCGCAAAGGCAATGTGGGAAAGCGCTTCGCCCATATAGGAGATACGGCGCAGAGTTACATAAGGTGCAAAAATAGCAAGGCTTAGCCCGGAAAGCAAAGAACCAAACAGAGCGTTCAGCATGAAATGATACTTAAACATCGCCTTAGTAGTCCTTCTCGATGATTCGGACGCTGTCGCCAAAGGTCTTGTGGATGATTTCTGAGGTAACCAATTCTGTATGATTATGGCAGTGCAGACGGCGGTTCAGGCACACCAGAAAGCTGCAATATTCAGACAGGATATTCAGGTCGTGGGAGATGGTGATAATGGTATGCCCGGCTTCATTCAAGTTTTTAAGCAAGGCAAAGAAGCTCTCCACGGAAGGTCTGTCCAGGCTTGCTTCGGGTTCATCAAGGATGAGGTACGTGCTTCCGCCCACGATGGCACGGGCAAGCAGTACGCGCTGAAACTCTCCACCGGATAGCTTGCCAATCAGGTCTTTGGCATGATGTGCCACACCCGTTTGCTCCAACGCAGCCATAGCTTCCGTTCTGTGGCTTGCTTTTAGCCTGGCGGCAAGAGGAATTCTGCCGGCAAGTCCCATCAGGGCAATATCCAGGGCAGTAGCGGGAAAGCTGCGGTCAAACTCCTCATGCTGGGGCAGATAACCAAAGCTATTTGCTTTCAGCCAGGCTGTCTGTGTAATCCCATCGATGATAATCTCACCCTCCTGAAGATCATAAAGCCCCAGGATAAGCTTAATCAGGGTGGATTTGCCGGCACCATTGGGACCAATAATTGCCACAAACTCCCCATCGGGGATTTCAAGATTGATATCCTCAAGAATGCTCTTTCCGCCAAGCTTGTACTGAAGGTTACTGATCCCTATCATTTCTCTGTGAATGCCTCCTTCATGCTATCCCAGTTGGTGAGAATAAGTTCTGCTATGGTTTTTGCCTTAGCATCACTTCCAAGAGAATCCAGCAGTAGCAGCTTTAAGCCGAACTCTTTAGCCAATACTTCTCCGGCTTTTCTATCCATTTGTGGCTCTATGAATACGGCTTTCACTTTATGAGCTTGTATTGTTTCCCCCAAACCGGCAAGGTCTTTGGGGCGGGGCTCTTTCCCCGGAGAGAATTGCACCCAGCCAAGGTACTTAATGTCAAATTCTTTGGTGAAATAATAGAAAGTATTGTGGTAAGTAATCAATCCCGGCTCGAGATAAGCTTCTCGCTCAGTCTTGATCAATTCTGCTGCTTCATCCAGTTCCCTGCGCATAGTCTCGGCATTTTGGCGGAATACAAGAGCAGAATTGGGAAAGCGTCTGCTGAGCTCATTTGCCACTGCCGTTACCAAGCGAATCATAAGCCGTGGAGAAGTCCAAAGGTGGGGATCCTGTCCTAAGTGCTGGTGGTCGCCATCAGCTTCATGTTGCTCATCCACAGGGTGAGGAATAGCATCCTTTATTAGCTTTGCTGCTTGCACACGGACAAATGCACGGGTGGCGAAGCTGTTTTCCAGATGGGCTTCCAAACCCAGCCCATTGGACAGAATGAAGGAAGCTTCCATTATTGCTTTCAGATCTGAAGGATTAGGAGACCAGGTATGGGGTGAAGCATTGGCAGGAATGATGCATTGTACATCAAAATCACTACCGGCAAGCTGCTTTAAAAGTAACTCGTAGGGATGGATAGACGCTAATAACAGCGGTCTTTTTCTTTCTTTGTGCTGTTGGCAAGAAACGGTTAAAAGCAAACTCAGTAACAGGCATAGCTTTATGTACCTCATTTGGACCTCCTTATTCTCTATAACATCTCCGCTTGCATCACAGTATCATTGATACCGTAATGCAAGCAGGCAAGATGCATGGATATTTATCTTAGCTTGGCTATTCCATGCCTTTTAACAGGGAAGTAAGCATGCGAACTCCCACACCGGTGGCGCCATAGGGATTGATGCCGCTTTCTTTATCTTTCAAAGCTGTACCGGCAATATCTATATGCAGCCAGGGTTTATCCTGCACAAACTCACGCAGGAACAATCCTGCGGTTATGGCTCCACCCATTGGTCCACCCACGTTTTTTAGATCGGCAATGTCTGATTTCAGCAGTTCTTTGTATTCATCATGGGCGGGAAGCTGCCAGATGTTCTCACCGGTGAAGGAAGCAGCAGTTTTAAGCTGTTCCAACCAGGCATCGTTATTGGTTACAACGGCAGAAAACTGGTTACCTAAAGCAGCAACAGCGGCTCCGGTTAGGGTGGCAATATCCACAATCCTATCAGCATGCTCTTTTTCTATAGCATAGTGGATGGCATCGCAAAGGGTCAGGCGACCTTCCGCATCGGTGTTTATCACTTCGATGGTTTTACCTGCCATAGAGGTGATAATGTCACCCGTGCGGTAAGCATCGCCGGAAATCATGTTCTCACAAGCAGCAACGATAGCTACCACGTTCACTTTCAGCTTCATTGAGCTTATGGCACACATAGCGCCGATAACGGCAGCAGCACCGCCCATATCGTTCTTCATGTTCACCATGCCTTGCGGGGTTTTGATGCAATAGCCACCACTGTCGTAGGTAAGCCCCTTACCAACTAAGGCAATACACTCCTGACGCTTGTCCGGATTGCCGTTGAAGCGCATAATGATCAGCTTTGGTTCGCGCACAGAGCCACGTCCCACTGCCAGGAAAGCATCCATTTTTATACGGCGCAGCTTGTCCTGGGAATGGGTCTCAATCGTGAAGCCATATTGCAGGGCAGCACGTTTGGCAGCCTCTGCAAGGGCATCCGGAGTCATCACGTTAGCAGGTTCATTCACCATGTCACGGGCAAGATTGGTTGCGTCTGCATAGATTCTGCCTTCCAGAATGCCGCGGTTCAAGTGGCGGGTGTTCTTGGTGTTCAGCACATAATGCAGGGATTCGGGGAATAGCTTATTCTTGTCCGAATTGAGGTATTTGTCAAACCGGTAGGCTACTAATAAGGCGGATTCAGCAAGCACGTGGCCAAAAGCTACATCGTTCACCGTGCTGGTAAAGCCGGGAAATAGATAAATCTGGCGCGCATTCATCTTAGCTGCCGTGCGTATGGCGGAGGCAAACAGATTACGAAGCTTGTTTGGGGTTAAAGCTTCTTTGTCTCCCACTCCAAGTAAAATGATGTTGAGACGGCGTTTGGCTACAATCATGCTGAAGCTCTTAAGGTTAGCATAGCTGAAGCTAAACTCCTCACTCTTCATAAATGTCTCAATCGGGCTAAGAAGTTCGGCTGGTACATATTCTACACTTTGAATAGTACCGCTCTCCTCCTGCATCAGTATCAGCGTGTCCAGATGCTCAGGAAGCTTGCGAATAACGTCAATCTTCATGGGTTCTCCTTATATTTATGTAATTGCTAAAAGTCGTCGGTAAGGCTTAAGTAATAAAGGGGTTTGGATATGTTCGAGAGGTCTGTCTGCCAGGCAACATCAAACTTCAGGACAAAATATCCCAGATTTAGCCGAGGTCCAAAGCCATAACCAAGCTTGATATCTTCCAGCTTGTTATCAATAACCCCGCGGAACTTGTCGGTGTCGTCCCAAACGCTGCCTGCATCGGCAAATATGCTGCCCCGGATGTTCCCCATAGCCAGCGGAATGGGGAAGGCTATAGCAAGGTAATCCAGGAAGGGGAAACGCAGTTCCATGGTGGCAAGGGCTTTCTTATTGCCGCTTAAGGTGGTATCCAGAGCACGGACACCATAATAGCCGTTCAGATTAAAACGATCAGGGTTCTTGCCTGTGCTGATCCCGCCATTAAGCCTTGCAGCAAAGCTGTAACGTTTGCTGAAAAGGGTGTAACTGCGGATGTCCAAATAGTTTGTTAGGTACTCCTGCTCTTTTGCAGCAAAGCTTTTGCGGATGTGGTAGATAGCCCGCCAGCCCACCAGAGGACCGGTAGAGCCGGAGATAGAATTGTCATGCACGAGGCTTAAACCCGGGGCAAACACGGTATCAGTTTCCTTGTCTATGTTCTCCACCCATAGTTCTTCAGCCACGTTGGCGGCGGGTAGCCAATCCCAGTTCTGCTCCACCTGATACAAGCGGTTATCCATCTCAATTCTGGTAAAACGGCTGAAAGGATAGCGGAAAATTAAGTTTATCCCAGTTTCACGGCTGCGTAATCTAAGGTATTCATCCTGCCCGGGAAGGGCAAATCTATACAGGTAATCATCGTAGAAATTGTAAAGCCCGATGCCGTAATCTGCTCTGTGTTTCAAGTATACGTAAGAGAGTAGCAGGTTGGATTCCTCCAGCTTGTCACTGATGCCCAGGCTTATGCCGATGCCATGGTTTCCCATCAGATCCCCCAAGCCCAGTTCAATGTTTCCGATTGCACCCTGCGAAGAAGAATATGCCATCCCTCCCCAAAGGTGTTCCAGGGCAAATCTGGTGCGGTAGGGCTTTATCTCCACGGGAACTATGAGGCTATCCGGCTTGTCGTCCCAGCTGAAATCCGGGAAAAGGCGTAGTGAATCCTCACGGCTGAACTCGTGCTTCACAAACATCGGTCGGCGGGGATTAGCGATTCGCCCCGGATTACTGCGCTTCTGCTCTGCCTTGCTGCGTTTACCATAGTAATCCAACCGCGAAAAGTCTATCGTGTCCAACAGGTCATTATCACGCTGGAAACTTGTGGGAACCTGGTGATCTTCATAGTTTAGTTTTTGCAGGGGGTTGTCATCGAAATATATGTCCCATGCACCATTGAAGTAATTTGCCATAATCAGGTATTCGTCCCCGGAAGAGAGGTCTCCGGCAAATACCCCTGCCATGGTGGTGGCAAGTTCCGCACGGGCTCCGCTGTTTAGGTCTGTTACTTCGAAATTGCTTATCTTGCTTCTGGTTGAGATATATACCAGCTTATTGCCACTATCCACCCACATGGGCGCAGAGCAATCGTATGCTTCGGCAGTAACCTGAACCACTTCTCTGGTGGCGATATCCAGAGTGAATACATCCCGCACGATATCCGAAAACAAGCCGTAACGGATTTCACTGCTTGGCTGTCTGTGTTCAGAATCGTAGGCAATCTGCAAGCCATCCGGCGAGAAACGGGGACGTGCATCGTTAAAAGCATCATTAGTAAGGCGGGTAAGCACTTTGGCTTCAATATCATACAAGAACAAATCGGCTTGCATGCCGCTCTGCCCCGAAAACACCAGATGCTTTCCATCCGGAGATACATCCACCTCGTATATGGCATTAAGTTCTTTAAAGCTTAGTGTTTCCAGTATCTTGGTTTTGTCCACGTCGAAGATGTGTATCTTGTCCCCATCCGAAGTCTTGGCGGCAAAGGCTATCCTGCGGTTATCAGGAAACCAGCTCAGGCTGGAGCGGAAATAATAGAACTCCTCCAGTTTGGCACTGCTTTCACCCCTCAGGATCATTTTTCCTTTATCCAGGCCCTGGGTTCCCGCCATCCACAAACTGTAACGGGCACCGGCATTGGAGTAATACACAAAGCGTGTGCCGTCGGGCGAGAAGCGGGGAGAGAAATTGAAGTAAGAGCCATCCTTGCGGTGAAAAGTGCGCTGCTCAAAGCTTTCCATGGGGATGCCATGGCTGTTGATGCGGGGGAAGTAATCCCTTTTCAGCTGGTAGTTCCAGCGGGATTCCAATTCCTCAAAATCCATGCCGAAGACTTTCTTGGTGGCATCATTAAGGTTGTTCATGCTGCGAACGGCAAAGAAGTACTCCGGCACCTTCTGGCGTCCCCAGGTATCGGCAATATAGGACAGGAAGCTCTCTCCCAGCCTGTATGCCAGATAGCCGTCTGTTTCCTGCAGCTTGCCGATGCGGTCGTTTATCACCATATCCATCAGGAACATGTTGTTATACTCATCTTCCCCGCCGATAGACAGGTATTCCGGCAAACCTTCCGAGAACCAGAAGGGGAAGGCAATAGGACGCAGAGGCGAAAAAGCACTCACAAAGCGTGTATCCATCGCATTTACATAGGCATGAGTAAGCTCATGCGCAAGCAATTCTTCCAGAGCGGCATAGCTGCCGTCGAAGGGCACTACCACACGGTTACGCAGGCTTTCGGTGAATCCGCCCACGCCTTCGGATAGCAGCTGATAGATGATATTCGTGGTTTGAAACTCTGTCTTGGAAGCATAGAAGATAATCGGTATGCGGCTTAGGATGGGTATTTTGAACTCAGCCTTTATGTAGTAATAGATATCTTCCGCCATCAGTGAGGCTGTTTTACCGAATTCATCCTCTCCCTTGGGGAAATAGATGTCGAAATGCATGGTTTGGATACGAGACCAGTTCTGATCTTTGGCATTCACCTTGTTTTGTCCGAAGGAAAGGGCATGGGCACTACTGCCAAACAAGAGCAGCAGTAAGAGGAGGGCATATATAAACTTTTTCATTTGTTTCCTAAAATAAACTGAATTTAACGTATTTCTTGGGGTGCGCCTTAATGTCCTTAATCAAGGTATCAAGGTTTTCCAGCGAGGTGTTTAGCCTGGTGTACAGCTCATCATTATTTAATAGTTTAGCCGCGGTGCCATCGCCATTATGCAATGCTTCCGCGGTTTTGTTCAGGTTGCCGGACAGCGTTTGCAGGCTATCCAGAGTACTATTTATCTTTGCTATGGTAGCGGGAGCTTCAGCAATGCTGTTTTTCAGCGGACTGCGGTTTTCCTGCACTACTTCATTCAGTCCGGCGGTAAGCCTGTCCACCCGCATAATCACAGCGCTAAGCTCTTTTTTTAGCTCCCGGGCTGCAAGATCGGCGGATTGCACTGCATCTTCCGCGCTTCCTATCAGGCGGGAAGAACCTTGCAGCAACCCATCCGGAGCCTGTAAAGCCACCATTGCATTCTGCAATTCTGCCAAAGTATCAGAGGCTTTGCCGATCATGTTCATAATGCCTTCCGGCGAGGTGCCCTGTTGCATTTTGGTAATATCTATCTTAGCCGTGCCTTTTCCGGGGCTGATCATCAGCATCTTTCCACCCATTAATCCGCTATCCGTAACCTGAAAACTGCTGCCTTCCTGTAAGGATATTTCAGTATTTACGCCTGCCAGAACGATAATGGCATCACCCCTGGCTTTTATGCTTTTCACCCGTCCCACTTCCATGCCTCTGAAAACCACTTTATCACCAACTTCCAAGCCATTCACATCACTGAAAGTGACGCCAATCTGGTAGCTGGAGCCCATTGCCAGCCGGTTAGTAAGCCACAGGTAGCTAAACAGCAGGATCAGGGCAATCACCACAGTCCATATTCCGGTTTTTATCTGAACACTTCGGAGCTTGGGATAGAACTTTTTCACATATACCTCAGGTTTTCAGTTGCTTCTTTTCCGCAGCAGGGAACAGCACATTATTCAGGATCAGGCGATAGCCGGGGGAGTTCTTGTAAAGCTCCAGAATGGTTTCCGGATCGCCTACCTTATGTTGGTAATCTTCAGGATCATGCCCGCCATAGAAGGTAAAAGTGCCTTTGCCAATGTTGCCGTGAATGTACTTAACTTCATTTTGCCCCGGCACTTCGGCAAGGATAATCACGCTCTTCTTCACCTTGTCTTTAAAAAAGGAGGTGGTCTGCCCCAAAAAGCCGTCAATGATGTTAGTATGGCATTGGGTAAGCATCGTAGGCACGGGGTCGTATTTGGCAGAGAAATCGAAGAGCTGGAAATAATCTGCCTCAGCTCCACGCAGCATAGAGTAGTCACTGGCGTCTATATCGGAAAACTCGTATTCAAAGGGGTTGGGGCGCACGGCAAAGTTTTCGAAGGCAAAAGTACGACTGAAATCCAGCTTCTTGTTAAACTGGGGGTCTATGCCATCTCCATCGATGACGCTGTCCACAATGTCCATATTATTCGCAGCCAAAGCGATATCAAAAGTATCTGTGGCGGCACACATGGCAAACATGAATCCCCCGCTTAGCACAAACTCCCGCACTTTTTCCGCCACAGCATGCTTCAATTGCCACACTTTGTTATAGCCGTGTTTGGCAGCCATGGCTTCGTTCACTGTTATATCGTTCTGATACCAGCTTGTGTTGCGGTATGCACCATAAAACTTGCCGTATTGTCCGGAGAAATCCTCGTGATGCAGATGCAGCCAATCGTAATCATTCAGCTTGCCTTCCAGCACCTCGTCATCCCAAAGTTTCTCGTATTCTATCTCGGCATATTCCAATGCCAGCGTCACCGCATCATCCCAGGGCAGCGCATTGGGCGGGATATAAACGGCTATCTTCGGCTCTTTTTCCAGGGTTACGCTTTCCATATTAGCTTCTTGTATTTCGCTGAGGATGCTTGCCACCTGAGAGGAGGAAATGGTCTCGAAGCGTACCCCGCGTATGTTGCATAAAGCTGCCAGCGCATTCGAATCCGGGAAGAGAAAGCTGCCCCCCCGGTAGTTCAGCAGCCATTTACCCACCAATTGGTCTTTTAAACCCTGAAAAGCAATGCCATAGGCTTTTAAATGATTGCTTTGGGTGATATCCATGGGGATAAGTAATTCTGCGCTTAGAGGAGCAAAATAACACCCCACACAAAGGCTTATGAGGATAATTACACGCAGTAACTTCGTGTTTAGCGCATACAGATAAACGGTATAAAACAAGCTTTTTCCTCCCATAAGTTCTTTGTCAGGCTTTAAAAACTGCATTTTCGTGTCATATTCCTTTGTCCTGTCTCACGTTGTCAAGACAATTCTTCTGTATATTAGTACATGATAGTCGCCTTTTAACTGCACACAACGTTGCTCACTGGTATTTAGTAAGCAATAAACAAGGCTTTTACAGGGATAGCTCTTGCTTGAACTACCTAAGAAATACGCATGAATTACGCATCGCATGCGTATTTCATCCGTAATGCATAAGTAATTGCAGCATGGAAAAACAAAAAGCCCTGCCAGAGACTAATGTTTCCGGCAGGGCTATGAATAAATGAGTTATTACTTGATTACGGCTTTTCTGGTCTGGGTAGTGCTGCCGGAAGTGAAGGAAATAAGGTAGATTCCAGAGGGAAGTTTTTCCCCGGAACTGCTATGTCCGTTCCACTTCAGATCGAAGCTGCCCTTTGCGTTACCGGCATTGCGGTAAACGCATTCGCCTTTGATGTTATAGATATTTAGTTGGTATCCCTGGTTAGCTTCCTTTACGCCCAGTTTAATGGTAGTTGAGGAGTTGAAGGGATTGGGGTAAATGTCACTGATTCCCGTTACAACCGGCACATTAGGTTCTTCAGGATTTGCCACAGCGATATCGTAAAGACCTGATGCGGTGGCACTGGTTGTCCAGTCGGTTTTAAATCCTTTTGCCTTGATGGTTGTAGTTTGGGTTAGATGAATAGGCAGTGAATACAGCGGAGAAGTTGCTACTGGCTCGGTCCCATCCAGGGTATAACGGATAGAAGCACCGGCTGTGGCACAGGCAAGAGTTACGTCCAACTGGTTCTGGTAGTTTCCCGGTTCGGGGGTGAAAGTTGGTGTAGCGACGGTGCCGGTGATCACGTATGCAGCAGTTGCAACTGCGCTGGGAGTCCAGTCTGTAAGGAATCCCTTAGCCTTAATTGTTAAAGTGGCAGCAACAGGTATCGCAGCACTATATAATGTGGAAGTGGCAGTGGGATCTGTTCCATCAGTAGTATAGCGAATCTGTGCTCCAGCTGTTGTGCAGGCAAGGGTCACATTCTGTGCTGTGGTATAGGTTCCGGCTGCAGGTGTGAAGGTTGGTGTAGCGACTGTGCCGGTGATCACGTATGCAGCAGTTGCGGTTGCGCTGGGTATCCAGTTAGTAAGAAACCCCTTGGCTTTGATGGTAGTAGTGGTGGCAACGTTTATGGCTACACTATACAAAGTGGAAGTAGCGGTAGGCTCGGTTCCATTTGTGGTATAACGTATCTGTGCTCCGGGAGTGGTGCATGCAAGCGTCACATTCTGGGCTGTGGTGTATGTCCCGGCTGCGGGGCTGATGGTCGGAGTGGCAATAGTGGGATTCTCTACCAGAACAAAGGTGATGGTAGCATTGTAAATGTAGTTGGTTCTTGCTGGGACAAAGTTACTCGCAATCACTACGATAGGATTAACTTCCCAATGGAAATTAGCCGGTGCAGCAGCGATGGTGTAGGAACCGAGCAAGGAGTTAGCTTGGGTTCCATCATTATCTGTAGCAAGATAGGGTGTGGTTCCGTTTACGGGACCGGTTACTGCATAGCCGGCAGGTCCGTTCACTTGCAGATTATATGTGTATGTGTCCGGTTCGGGAAGACGTACGATAGTGAAATGCCAATCCACTGCGGGACCATCGCCTCGGGTACCACTAACGGAGATGGCTGCTTTCACTGGCGCAAGACTGCGAGTGCCACCTTTAGCGGGATCTGTGATATAGGGTACTACTCTCCAAGTGTAAGCACCTTCACCAATTGCCGGTGTGTTTACTGTTGTGCCGGTGGTAACGGTAGCAAGTAATTCAGGTGTTGCGGGATCTGCACCAAAATAGACTTTGTAACCGGTTACACCGGTCACGGCACCCCATGAAAGAGGGTAAACCGCTGTTGTGGGAGCAGAAAAGGGTATTTGATATACATAATTATCAGTTGGAACAGGGTTGGTTACTGCCACAGGGGTCATAACACCTATAAAACGTATGGATTGACTGGAAATTCCGTCAAACACATATGAAGCAGGTGTCCATACGGTATTAGCTCTTACAACTGAGTAAGTTCCTGCACCAGTGAGCATCACAGGAACATTTGTACCGGTCGTGTAGATAGCAGGGTTGATCGCTATTCCATTTTTATATATCCTTGCAGCATAATTGGCGGTTATGGATATCTGGTTTTGGGTGCCGGTGAAACTGATTGAGGTGTTTTGTGTAAGAGTTGGTACCACTATTTCAGTGGGATTCCAAGTGTAACCCGCCATCTGGACAGAATATGTACCTGCTGCGCCCGGGCTGGATATCCACGGTGTTACAAAATTGGTATTCACACCGTCTTTGAAAATAGCAGCTCCTGGAGGGGTAGAAGTAATCGTAAGCTCATAAGTACCTTGATCCAGCACTTTGGTGAAGTATATATTTTTTTGATATGCAGTACGAGTGATAAAGTCTCCGGCAGTTACTTCTATAGACGCAGGTTCCCAATGATAACCCACTTCGGTTGCTAAACTGTAGGTACCTACTAATGAATCTGGGCTAGCAAGTGCTGCTGAACTCCATGGGGTACTGTTACCTGTTACTTCCGCATTCTTGAGGATTGGATACACACCAACAGGGATTGAACCAATTGTAAGTTGATAGACGTCTGCTTGGTTGAACATGCTGGCTGGAAGATACCAAGAATTGTCGGTACCTGTAACTGGGGTGTAAAACCATTGTGCTCCACCTGTTCCGGTTGTGATTATTCTGGTAGCGGAGTTCGTAGTGGGATTAGGGTTTCCCAAATATGTTATTGTTACGGAAAATTGTCTGCCTACCGGAACTGCTCCAAGGGTTGCAAATGCCTGGGCATCAAAAATAACCCATGCAACAATACCCACGGGACCACTCATTGTACAAACTCTGATCAGCGAGGCAGGTTTGGTAAGAGTTGTAATCGTTTCGACTGCGGTAATATCAGTAGCAGACGCGAACCAATCTGTATCAGTCGCCGGAGACGCTACGTCCACATAAGACATTATGTCGGAGCCTGTTACCTTGATTTGTTGATTGAACGTTTTTGGATTAAAGGCAAAGGATAGGGATGCGATGGCAAGAATAATGGTTAGTAGTAGTAATTTCTTCATTTTATGCTCCTTTTATTTGGACTTCGTTTTGATATTTTGATTAATTTGTACAGCATAAGGCAAGCTTCCTGCATTGTCAGTGCTAATCCCAAGCGGTGTATCTTTAGCATCGCAGACTTCACTGCAAAGGGCACAAACTCCCACCACAGGCAGGGCACTCATATTGTTAGCAGCCCCACACTGGTATTTTGCATATCCAACTACTGCGGATGGATCGGGTTCCGCTGCTGCGAGCATGCCAATGGCAATAAGCAACACGAGCGGTAAAATAAGTCTCTTCATAACATTCCTCCTAAAGGAAATGATACAACTCATTTAGATACTAATTATGTGTCTTTAAATTATTCCGGTCAATGGCATTTTGCCGGGACACAGAACGACGTTTTTATTATCAATCCGGTAGCCTGTTGGATACCTGCCGGGGTATAGTTTCCAAAACAATAACATCCTGTCCCACATGAAATTAGAACAATTCTGAGGGATAACTTACAATTCGAGTGCAAAAGACACAGCATGGCATATCTTGGCAAGAGACAAATTCACTTCTCTGAAAATAACTTGTTTTATACAGTTGGCAGTAATTACGTTAGCCATGATAATTCGCATTTGAGAGGGAGGTAAATGCTGATGTAAAGCATAGAAATTCCTTGACGCAGAGCAGAAGACACAAATCCTTGGGGAAATTACTCTGAGGTGAAGCGTGAATATTCATAATCTGGACAGCATCTTCAAACCGAAACGCATTGCTATACTTGGCATTAGCCCCAACCCCCAAAGCGTGGGCGGCAGGATTCTCAGCAACCTTGTTACCGGTGGGTTCAAAGGCGTGGTTTATCCCGTAAATCCCACTCTGGAAGCGGTGATGGGGATTCAGTGCTATCCCAATGTTCAGGCTTTGCCAAATATGCCCGATCTTGCCATTATCTGCTCTGACCCCCTGGAAGTGCCAACCCTGCTTCAGCAAAGCGGGGAAGCCGGCATCATGGGCATAATCGTAGTCTCCGCAGGCTTCAAAGAAGCGGGAGAAGCAGGCAAAGAACTGGAAAAGAAGGTGGAAGCCATCCTGAAACGCTTCCCCGGCATGCGCATGATGGGTCCCAATTGCCTGGGCTACATCTCCCCGGCAAATAAACTGAATGTCAGTTTTGGCAATGGCATGCCCAAGAAAGGCAATATCGCTTTTGTATCCCAATCCGGCGCACTTACCACCTCAATTCTGGATTGGGCGATAGAGCAGAAGATCGGCTTTTCATACCTTGTCTCCATCGGCAACACGCTGGACGTGGGTTTCGGCGATTTGATCGACTACCTGGGCGAAGATGAAGATACCAAATGCATAATCCTGTATATAGAATCCATCAGTGATGCACGGCAGTTTATGACCGCCAGCCGTGCTTTCGCCCGCTCCAAACCGATTATTGCCTACAAGGCGGGACGCTTCCCCGAATCCGCTGAAGTGGCTGCATCTCATACCGGTGCGCTGGCTGCTGCGGACAATGTGTATGACGCTGCTTTCCAAAGGGCAGGCATCATAAGAATTTATGACATCGGCAGGATATTTGATGTAGCCGAGCTGATCGGACGTAAGAAAGTTCCGGAAGGTCCGCGCCTGGCGATTGTTACCAATGCCGGCGGTCCCGGAGTGATGGCTACAGATGCGCTTATCGCCCTTAATGGCGAGCTGGCGAAGCTTACAGAGCCGACTCTGGAACAGCTAAACTTCAATCTTCCCCCCTTCTGGTCTCATGCCAATCCTGTGGATGTGTTGGGGGATGCACGTCCCAAGCGTTATGCCAAGGCGGTTTCCTTTGTATTGGAAGATCCAAATGTAGATGCCGTGCTAGTGATTCTTACCCCGCAGGCGATGACTAATCCCAGCGGAACTGCACTGGAAATAAGCAAACTGGCAGAGAAAGCCCGCAAGCCTATTCTGGCAGCATGGTTGGGCGGCGGCAGCATGCGTGAGGGCGAAGGCATCCTTGCCGAAGCAGGTATCCCTGCCTATAACACGCCGGAGCAGGCGATTGGTGCCTTTATGACTCTGGTGGAGTATGGCAAGAACCTGAAGGCTTTATACGAAACCCCCAAGGATATTCCGGTGGAATTCAGTATTAACCGGCGCGAGTTTCGGCACAAGTTCGACGAAATCCTAAAAGAAGGCAATAACACGCTATCCGAAGCTACCTCCAAATACCTGCTGGAGTCCTATGGCATACCTACTACTTTACCTCAGGAAGCGGGTTCGGCTGATGAAGCAGTAGCCCTTTCTGATCAGATTGGCTATCCCGTGGTGCTGAAAATCCTCTCTCCCCAGATCACGCATAAAACGGACGTGGGCGGAGTGGTGCTGAATCTTAAAACTGCCGAATCTGTCCGCCTTGCCTATGATGTAATTGTTAGCAAAGCTGCGGAGATGCGTCCCGATGCGGATATTCAGGGTGTGACCGTGCAGCCGATGGTGAATCAGGAAAACAGTGTGGAGCTTATCCTGGGCATAAAGCAAGATCCGGTTTTCGGTGCGGTTCTGATGATAGGCACCGGTGGCATCTATGCAGAGCTTTTCCGGGATAGAACCCTGGAACTGCCGCCACTAAACGAGAACCTTGCCCGCAGAATGCTGGAAAAGCTGAAGATATATCCGCTTTTACAGGGTTATCGAGGCAAGCCGCCTGTCGATATAGACAAGCTGCTGGAAGTGCTGATCCGGCTTTCCTACTTGGCAGCAGACTACCCGGAGATTACCGAGCTGGATATAAACCCCCTGCTGGCAACTCCACAGGGAGTTATAGCTCTGGATGGCAGAGTGGTGGTGACTTTAGACAGGCCTGAAACTGAGCCTTATGCGCATCTGGCACTGCGTCCTTACCCGGAGGAATACATCAAACAGATAACTCTGAATGATGGCACAGGGGTTACCTTGCGACCCATCAAGCCGGAAGACGAAACCCTATGGCTGGAAATGCTGGGAAGCTGCTCTAAAGAGACTATCTACGAACGCTTTCGCTATTTCTTCTTCTGGAACTCCCACGAGGTAGCGATACGGTATTGCTTTATAGACTACAGCCGTGAGATTGCCATTGTTGCAGAGGTCGTTAAAGACGGCAGGAAGCAGCTTATCGGCGTGGGACGCATTCTGGCTGATCCCGATCACGAGATGGTGGAATATGCCGTGCTGGTACCCGAAGCCTGGCAGAACAAGAAGCTTGGCAGCCAGTTAACAGACTTCTGCCTGGATATATCCGCCATGTGGAAACTTAAGAAAGTTGTAGCCCAGACCACCACGCATAACCACCGTATGATAAATGTATTCAAAAGGCATGGTTTCAGTATTCACACCGATATGCAAAGCGAACTGGTGGATGCCGAAAAGATATTGCTGTAAGAGGTTAGTTAGGGTTAATCAAACTGTATAGCTTCTGACTGTTCCAGTTAAGTATGCGTAGAGCTGCAAGTAAATCACGGCTTGGTGTGTTAACTGCTATTTTGCTTAGTTCTTGCTTGATGCAGGTTTGGGAAAGGCGGTCTAGTGCATTTGCTTCTGACTGCATGGCTGTATAAGTCCCCTCCTCAATCTCAAAACCAAAGCGCAATGCAAAACGTAATGCTCTTAACAAGCGTAAAGGGTCTTCCCTGAACTTTTTTACCGGCTCTCCAACACAGCGTATAATCCCGCTATTAAGGTCACCAAAGCCCATTCCTGTAAGGTCGAGTAGCTCGCCTGTCTTAATATCCATCAGCAGGGTATTGATGGTAAAATCTCGCCTCAATACATCATCCACTAACGTGCCTGCTGAAACTGAGGGATATCTACTATTCCTGCGGTAGTGCTCCTTACGTGTGGCAACAAACTCCATATAGCCATCCGAAAAACTCAGCTTAGCCGTTCCGAACTCAGGATAGGTTTGGCAGTCAGTAGCTTGTAGGTGCGGCAACAAATATTCTGCCAGTAAGACACCGCCATTCTCCATTTCCACTGTGATATCAATATCTTGGATGCTTTTATCCTGCGTGGTAGAACCGCTTGTTTGCCGCATAACATAATCCCGCACACAGCCGCCTGCAAAGTAAGCTCTACCGTCGAACGCAGTATTCTGTATCAAGCCGGCAAGCTGATACCTAATATCATCCAGGTTCATAGAATAAGTTCCGCAATCACACTGTTGGAAACAAAGAGAGCAGCCTCAGTAAGGGAGAGAGTGTCCTTGTCCCTTTTTAACATTCCTAACCCGACTAAATGCCGTATTCTTTCCGCGTACAAAGTATCAATATCTCTGCCGAAGCGTTGTTTGAAGTCTTTTACATCAATGCCGTCTATCCGCCGTAAGCCCATCATCAGATAGTCCTCTATCATGCGCTGCTTGGTGCATATGCTCTGGTTTGGGTATAGTTCACCCGCTTCCACACAACGGTAATACTCCGCAAGGTTAGCAGCATTCTGATAGCGTATTGGTGCCATCCACCCCGCTGCCGAGGCACCGAGTGCCAGATAGTTATTGCTATTCCAGTAGGCTAAATTGTGGTGGGAGGTTTTATCCTTCAAAGCAAAGTTAGATATCTCATAATGATGAAAGCCATGAGCTTTCAGGGTGCTGCGGATCAGTTCATATTGGGCAAACTGATTGTCTTCATCCGGTAAAGTGTCAGCTTCGGGATAACGTGTGCTATCCTCATCCAGACTAAGTAAATAACACGAAACATGTTCGGGCTGTAGCGCAAGCAAGGCATCCAGATTGTAGCGCAGAGTATCCACATTGCTGCCAGGCAAGCCATAGATAAGATCAAGCGAGATATTATCGTAGCCAAACTCACGGCACAGCTTTATTCTATCCTGCATCTGCGCTGCGGTATGACGTCTGTCTAACCACTTCAACTCAGCAGCGTTCATGCTTTGCATACCGAGGGAAAGTCTGTTTACGGGAGTGGTTTTTAGTGCACTTAAGAATTGTGCATTTAGCTGGATGGGATTGATTTCAATGGTGATTTCGGCATTATTTTCGAACACCAGACCGCTGCAAATACCGTTTATCTGCTCGGAAGCCAGTAATGCCGGGCTACCTCCGCCAAAATACAAACTGTGCAACGGAGAGCTTAGCTGCTGCCGGTAAAGGGCTTTTTCCTTGTGCAGATAGCTGCAATACTGCGCAAGGCTTTGCTTGCTGAACGGTAGAGAAAAGAAGCTGCAATAACCGCATTTGGACAGGCAGAAAGGGATGTGAATGTACAGGCTTAATGGGGGTGGTGAAATATCCTGTCCCATCTGATATGAGGCTCGTCGAAGAGCTTGTTGAACTCTATGCCCTTGCTCCAGAAAATCAGCCAGGGAGTACCGGTGATATACTTGCGCTCCAGGAATCCCCAATAACGGCTATCCTCGCTTACATCGCGGTTATCACCCATTACAAAGTACTGCCCTTCAGGAACTTTTATGGGTCCGAACCAATCGCGGTTAAAGAAACTGCGCCCGGTGGTGCTGTCTGCAGGGTTAATAACTCTATATGGCTCGTACCATGGGTTCATAGAGATGGTGTCCATCATATCCTCAGGCATACGGTGGTCGTGAATAATGCGGGGAGACATAGGCGGACTGGGATCTGCAAGACCATAATTCTCAAAGCCTTTGGTGTATTCCTTGCCGTTCACATATACAATTTTATCCCTTACTTCCACGGTATCTCCGGGCATGCCGATGACACGTTTTACCACGTTTTTGCGAGCATAGTAGCTTACATGGAAGGCGGTTAAAGGGAATTTCGAGAAGCTGTGAGCTTTGTTTATATAGATGGGATGGAATATCTTGATGAAATCTGCCTTGGTGCTTTCATGCTCAGGTGTCCCTTCTTCCAGCTTGGGATAGCGGAAAGTAACGATGTCGCCCTGCTTGGGATCGGTGAAATAGTACTTCAGCTTGTTAGCAACCAGGTAATCTCCCACTAAGAGGGTTTTCTCCATGGAGGAAGAGGGTATAAGGAAGTTTTCGAAAGTGTAGTTGCGAATAATCATCGCCACCACAAACGCGAAGAGGATGGCTTCTATCCAATCCTGAACAAAGGGCTTATGTTTGCGGAATTTCTTGCCTTGCGGGATGGGTGTAACGCCGTAATCTGCTGCTGCAATCTTGCTTTTATCGTGCTTAAGGGTTGTTTTTTCTCTCATCTTTGGCTGATAATCCTTACGTTTAATCGTCTAATTTGCTTCATACCAAAAAAAGAGGATAATATGTCAAGTTCTATTTGGCTGCGCAGCTCTTGATCAGTATGCCAGCATCAGCAGGGCTTCCACTTCGGCGGCACTCAGTTTGCTTACTGCGCCAACCGTGGGGCGGATCATGATAAGCTCCAGCAGCTCCGGAAGTTCCCTTTCTCTGATTCCAAGATCACGTAAAGAACCAGACAATCCCCAAGCTTCGATTTTATCCCTGAAACGCTGCACTCCGCGGGAAACGCTATCCTCTCCCCAAACGTTTTTTGCCCAACGGGCATAACGGGAGGGATATTTCTCGCTCATGTACTCTATCCAGGCAGGGAACACGACGCCCAAGCCTTCTCCATGCGCAATATCAGGGTGCAAAGCAGAAAAGGCATGCTCTATCTGGTGGCAAGCCCAGTCTCCGCCCTTCATCCCCATGCCGGAAATACCGTTTAAGGCAAGTGTGGCGCACCAGGCAAGGTTGCCTCTTGCTACCAGATCACCCGGGTTTTCCATCAGCCTGTCTGTCATATCCACAATTGTTTTCATCAGGGCATCGTCTATAGCCTGTGTGCTTAGTGCAGTTTGGTTTACGAAATAATACTCCAGCACATGCGAAATGGCATCAATGGCACCGCTTGCCGTCTGTTTGAAGGGCAGACTGCATTGCACCGCAGGATCAATAATGCTTACTTGTGGATACACCAGGGGCGAGTAAAACGCCCATTTCTGCTTAGTGTCAGTGTTTGTGAGCACGGAATTACCATTCATTTCGCTGCCGGTGGCAGAAATGGTTAGAACCGTGTATATAGGCAGAGCTTGCTTAACTGGCACATTGCCGCCAAAAGCATCCCAGGGATCATCTAAAAATACGCCTGCCGCAACGGCTTTGGCGCTGTCTATCACGCTTCCTCCGCCCACGGCAAGGATAGCCTGTGCTTTTAAAGTGTGTGCCAGTGTAACCATTTCCCTTACTTTCGCAAGAGTGGGATTCGCCTGCACGCCCCATGCTTCATGCACAGTTATATGATGATTATTAAGGGTGTCTAACACTTGTGTGTAAACGCTATTCTGTTTAATCGAGCCTTCACCGGCTACCATTAGGCAGCTTTTTATCCCGGCATCCTGCATTTCTTTGCCCAGTTTGGATATCATCCCCACCCCGAAATGTATGCGGGTAGGATTGTGAAACGTGAAAGCCTCCATGGCATTCTCCTTAGTGCTGATTTTATCGAGTAAAAGAGTCTTGTTAGTAATGATAAGCCAATTGCGGCTGCAAACAAATCTAAACTGAGAATACCTCTATTTCCAGACCTGTGGGACGGAAAACCAGATACTCATTTATCTCTAAGCATTCCCGGATATAGGATGCCAGTTCCGGCTCTACAGCAGCAATATCTGCCATTACCCTGCGCAAGGCTTTTAACACCTTACTTCTCTGCCTGGAGGTTTCGTCTGAGAAACTACGCACCTTTCCACAGGGACGGTACACGTCTTTTAGATATTGCATCAGTCCTTCTTGCTCATCCTGCAAATCTGCTGCCCGGGCATAGTCGTTATACTCCTCCATCTCTGCCAGTTCGGAGATAATCTGCAAAAGTCGCCGCTTGATGTTGTATATAGCCTTCCTATCCGCCATGGCATAGGATAGCGGTTTGTCCTGAATACACAATCCACTCTCAATCTGCTCGGATTCCCGCTCAAATTGCCGATAGCAGGCTTGAGGTTTCTCCTGTACTGCATCCAGATTGTAGAAACTAACCGGCACTCCCGCGTTTGTAATCAGTTCCATTAGATAAGCCATCCCCCCGCTATGAAACAGCGTGTGGCTGCGTCCCCGGAAGTTAATCTGCACCTGCGTTCCCTTTACCTGAATCCCGCACTTTCCCGCTGCTTGTTCCCTCGTTTCGCATCTCATAATTCACCTACCTGATATAGAAGCTTGATTAGCATGAATCATTATTCCTGCTAATCAAGCGTCCACAATTGTTAGCAGTGCTAATTCTGTCAAGAACTATTTTAAGCCGTGCTTTATATTGTTAGCCTTGCTGAGTTTATCAATCTGCCCAAAATTCTACCGACTTACCAAGAAAGAAAACACCCCGTTATTGTAACCATATAGAATGGGCTAACTTCATATGAAGCATGTTAATGGGCAATATATTGCAGTAGATTCACAGCTTTATCCTATCTGCTGCAAAGTCACTTAAGCCATACTGATAGAGGGATATCGGCACAATTTTCAGCAGGGGAACGATTTTTTGCTTGACACAAAACATAAGATTTTATTCCTGAGTATCTTATTAGTTGATGCAGTTTAGCAAAGCTAGATAGACAAAGAGCAAATTTAAGGAGTATCAAATGACAAAAGCCGATTTAGTAAAGATCATTTCGGAAAACACCGGAATCATCCGCAAGGACGTTGCTGTCGTCGTCGACGCACTTCTGCAGTCCATTAAGGACAGCTTGGCAAAGGGAAATCACATTGAAGTCCGTGGCTTTGGCACCTTCAAGCTCAAAACCCGCAAACCCCGCGTTGGCCGTAATCCCAAAACTGACGAGAAAGTTCCGGTTCCTGAAAGAACCGTCCCCACCTTCAAGTTTTCCCGTGAGTTCAAGGGTAACGTAGTTGACGTTAAAACCAAGAAGTAAGAGCTGATATTATGCCATGTGGAAAGAAAAAGAAACGTCATAAAATAGCTACTCACAAGCGGAAGAAACGTCTGCGGAAGAACCGTCATAAACACAAAAAATAGGTTGCTTTAGCAGTCTGTTATGTACATTAGCCGCCTCCGGCTTTCGGAGGCGGTTCTCTTTTGCCCAAACTTATTAGCTGTATTCCCTTGATCCGCGGATGGACTTCAAATGGCTGAATTTAACTTCATATATCATAACATGTTTAGCCGTTTGGACTTCATCGTGAACATGCTTTTAGACACCTGAGTCCAAGCTCGCATTGAAGTCCAAGCCGGCCTATAAATCGTGAAGCTCAATATTATCGGAGCCGGCTTGAACTCCAATTGCTCATGCCCGAAAAAAGATGATGCCGGGCTGTTAACCCGGCATCATCACAGTTTATTTGCAATTATGTGCTTATGTTTACAGGCTTCGCATATACTCCAGCAAGTCCACCACGCGGCAGGAATAACCATATTCGTTATCATACCAGCTGAATATCTTCACCAGCTTGCCTTTGGCATAGGTAGTGGGAGAATCGAAGATGGAAGAATAGGGATTACCCACGATATCTATGGACACGATGGGATCGGTGGAATACATCAGATAGCCCTTCAGATAAGTCTCTGAGGCTTCTTTCATGGCTGCGTTGATCTCTTCCTTGGTAGTTTCTTTTTCCAGGTTTACACACAGATCTACCAGTGAACCATCCGGGGTAGGAACACGGATAGCAACTCCGTCCAGCTTGCCTTTAAGCTCCGGAATCACCAGTCCGATGGCTTTTGCAGCACCGGTGGAGGTGGGAATCATGCTCATGGCGGCAGCTCTGGTACGGCGAAGATCGCTGTGTGGCTGATCCAGGATGCGCTGATCGTTGGTGTAGCTATGGATAGTGGTCATAAGCCCGTTCACAATACCAAACTTATCGTGCAGAACCTTTGCCACGGGAGCAAGGCAGTTCGTGGTGCAGGATGCGTTGGAGACTATCACATCCGTGGCTTTCAGGCTCTTATGGTTCACGCCCATCACGATGGTAGCGTCTATCTCATCTTTGGCGGGTGCGGTTAGGACTACCTTCTTGGCACCGGCTTTGATGTGCTTGGATGCCTTCTCTCTGGAGGTAAAGAAGCCCGTGGCTTCCACCACAAGTTCCACACCCAGTTCTTTCCAGGGCAGGCTTTCGGGATCTTTCTCCGCGAAGATGCGTATCTTTTTGCCGTTTATCACGATGGAATCTTCCGTATGGGATATCTCGGCGGGGAATATCTTGTGCACACTGTCGTATTTAAACAGGTATGCCAGGGTCTTAGGATCGGTTAAATCGTTTATTGCCACCACATTCAGTTCGGGGTGGTTGTTCAGGATAACGCGCATTACCAAGCGCCCAATGCGCCCAAATCCGTTAATTGCGATGTTTGTCATATTTATCTCCTTATTATAGCAGAATACTGTTATTTTCGCTGCCGGAAACTCTGCAGAAGTCCATGATGGTGTTCTGCATCACTTCTTCGCCTTTGATAAGCCACTTGCGGGGGTCGAACTTGCTCTTATTGGGGATATAGTCAGCAGGGTTCATATCCGGCGGGCAGACGATGGCATACTTTTCTTTTTCCCAGAATGCCTGAATGGCGGTTGCCATGTCCATCTGATAGCAAGTGTCTTTGTTTATCTTCACCACGCCGTTGGCAATGGCGGTAATCTGCTGCTGGTCGGTTAAACCGGAAGCACCGTGCAGCACTAAGCCGCGCTCCACACCGTTCTTTATCAGCAGGCTATCAATTTCTTTGATCAAATCCAGACGCAGCACGATGTTTTCGCCTTTCGAAACACCATGATTGGTACCCACCGAGGCAGCAAAGAGATCAACATTGGTGCGTTTCACGAATTCCAGTGCTTCTTCCGGCTTGGTATAAAGCTCGGTATCGGACACAATCTCATCTTCCGTACCTTTTATGTGCCCAATTTCGCCTTCCACAATTATCCCGTGCTTATGTGCCAAATCCACCACTTCTTTGGTGATGCGGATATTATCTTCCAAATTTTCTTTGGAGGCATCTATCATCACGGAAGTAACCAGATTATTTTCCACGCAGAACACGATGAAATCGAAGTAATTTGGCGTGGCATGATCTATATGCAGCCCCACTCCGCTTTTGGGGAACTGGGAAGCATAAGTCTTTATCATTGTGGAAATCAGCTTCGCCCCCAGATTCATATCCTGAGAGGCACCCGCGGCAAACTTAACCGCTCCGGAGCTCATTTGCAGCAGCCCATCAGAGCCAACCGCATTATAACCTTGCACGATGGCTCGTATCTGGGTGTCGAACACCACGTTGGATGCCATAATACCAAAGCGTTGACGCTTGGCTTTGAGGAAAACCTCTCTAAGTTGAGCACCTGTTAAAAACATCTTGAACCTCCTTGTATGGAATTACTATAGTTTTTCATATCCTATAATCATGGCTTTAGCAGTCAAGGAAAATCTTTATCTCCTCTTAGTATTGCTCTTTTAACTTGTTGAAATAACTGCGCCACATACGCTGTACAACTGCCTGTGTGCCACCTGAAACCTATATTATCACCTCCCATCTCCACCGGAAATCTCCCCTTGGATAGCTTGTTTCTATCACATGACGGCTATCATTATCCTTGCTGCTATCTGTAGTGTAGCCATAACAATTCCCTAACGATTCCCTAACGGCGTTAAGGAATCGTTAGGGAATTGTTATGGAAACATTAGGGAAACAAGCAGGGAATGACAAGATATAAGCAAGGCTAAGGATACACTTCTTGCCACCAAGAGTGCAGGTGCAATTACTCACGTTATCGCCTAAGCGCAGTAAGCAGCGGTATGGGATTTGAAAATAGTGGAAAGTGGTTGACTGAAATGTACTACTCTACATTAATGGCGAAATGTGAAATAATAAACAACAAAGGAAGTAACATGAAACACAGCAACCCTTTACTGAACCCCAAGAACACGCATCGCTTACAAGCGATTCCCTTCCCGGATTTTAGTCTGGAGCAATTTATGCCCGCTATCGATGCTTCTTTGTTGGAAGCAAAAGCGGAAATAGAAACTATGAAGAACAACCCCGCAGCTCCTACCTTCGAAAACACGATTTTGGAGCTGGACATGAATGGTGAGCTGTTGGACTATGTAGCCACAATTTATTTCAATCTCTTAAGTGCAGAATCAGATGCCGAGTTCAAGGCTTTGGCACAGCTAATATCTCCCAAGTTAGCCGAATTTGGCAGCATGGTTGCCACTGATCCGTTGATTTTTGCCCGTGTGAAAGCAGTTTACGATGCAGAAGTAGCCGGTAAAGCCAAACCTATTATACCTGCAGATCTGAACGACAAGGAAGCAATTAAAAAAGCTGAACGCTACCGCCTGATTGAACGTACCTATACCAGCTTTATCCGTGGTGGTGCCATGCTGAATGATTCCGATAAAAAACGCCTTACGGAAATTTCTATGGAAAGCTCCCAGCTTAGCCCCAAATTCAGCGATAATGTGCTGAATGCCACCAACAAATGGGAACTTCATCTTACAAATTCCAAGGATGTAGAAGGTATCCCGGAGAACTCGTTGAAAGCTGCTGCCTTCACGGCAAAGAAAAAAGGTAAGGAAGAAGGCTGGCTTTTCAGCTTGCAGCCTTCCAGCATCACACCGGTATTAACCTATTGCAAAAACAGGGATATACGCAGGCAAGCCCAGAAGGCATACTCCTCCCGTGCATTTAAGGACGAATTTGATAACCAGGAGCTTATTATCCAAACACTTAAGCTTCGTAAAGAAAGAGCTGCACTGTTAGGATACAAAACGCATGCGGACTATGTGTTGTCCGATCGCATGGCAGAATCTTTTGCCACTGCAAAGGAATTTCTGGAGAAAATCTATACGGTGGCATATCCCGCTGCTATGAAAGAGGTGGAAGAAATTCGCCAATTCGCCAAGGAAACGGATGGAATTGAAGAACTGATGCCCTGGGACATGAGCTATTATTCCAACAAGCTTAAAGAACAGCGCTATGCTTATGATCCCGAAGAGCTTAGACCTTGGTTCAAAGTGGAAGACGTGGTGGAAGGTTTGTTTGTGGTAACGGGTAAGATATATGGCATCAAAGTGAAGCAAGTGTTCGATGTGCCCGTTTACCATCCCGACGTTACTACCTGGGAAGTGTGGGATAAACACGATAATTACCTTGGCTTGATGTATATGGATTTGTTCCCTCGCGATACCAAGCGCGGCGGAGCTTGGAAGACATCCTTCCAGGGACAGGGTATGCACCGCGATGGCTTGCGCAGACCGATGGTAAGCATTGTGGCATCATTAACACCCTCTACTGATGATCAGCCCTCGCTGCTAACCCTGAACGAAGCACGCACCATCTTCCATGAATTTGGGCATGCGCTGCATTCTTTGCTTGCAGATGGCTATTACAAAGGGCTTTCAGGCACAAGTGTGCTGTGGGATTTTGTGGAGCTTCCCTCCCAGATTATGGAAAACTGGCTGATGGAAGAAGAAGCATTGAACCTCTTTGCCAAACACTATCAGACCGGAGAAGCATTGCCTAAGGAATTGCTGGATAAGGTTATCGCAGCAAAGAACTTCCAATCCGGCATTACCAATATCACTCAGCTTCGTTATGCTTTGATGGATTTTGCCTGGCATACTACAGATCCCGATGCGATAAAGGACGTTGATGCCTTTGAGAATGAAGTTACAGAGCGTTTCAGGCTGCTACCCCCAGTAGATGGAACCAACATCTCCTGCGCTTTCTCGCACATCTTTGCGGGAGGATACTCCGCAGGATACTACTCCTACAAATGGGCAGAAGCCCTGGAAGCCGATGCATGGAGTCTGTTCCTGGAAAAGGGAATATTCAATCAGGAAGTAGCTGAGGCATTTAAAAATTATATCCTTGCACGTGGTAATGCCTTCCATCCTATGGAATTGTTTGTTGCCTTCCGCGGACGCAAGCCTGATCCGGATGCACTGTTGAAGCGTGATGGATTGATTTGAAGGTGAGACCTGAGGTAGTGAGAACTACGCAGGTGAGATTGTAAAGTGAGATAACAAAAAAGGTGCGGTTTAAGCCGCACCTTTTCTCTATGGTTCAAGTTATTAGTGTTTCTCTTTACACAATTCGATCAGCACTCCCAAGGCGGATTTGGGATGCAGGAATGCTATATCGGCATGATGTGCGCCGGGACGGGGTTCTTTATCAATTAGAGTAATGCCTTTAGCTTCGGAGTCGGCAAGGGCTTTGGGCAGATCATCCACTGCAAAAGCAATGTGTTGGATACCTTCACCTTTCTTCTCGATGAACTTGGCTACAGCACTATCCTCGGAAGTAGGGCTAAGCAGCTCAATACGGGTGTCACCGCAAGGCAGAAAAGCCACTCGCACCTTCTGGGAAGGGACTTCCTCTATGCCTTCAAGCTCCAGACCAAGGCTTTGGTAGAAGGCTATGCCTGCTTCCAAATCCTTAACCGCTATGCCGATATGACTGATGCGCTTTACCATGACAACCTACTTCTTATACTTCTTGGCAAGCTCGAAGCCCAGTTCCATTGCCTTGTAATTCACGTCTATAAAGGCGGGCTTCACACTCTCTGCGATAGATTGCTTCAGCGATCCCGGTTTAACTATACCGGTAAGCTGCACCAAAAAAGCCAGAGACATAATGTTCGTGGTTATGGGGCTGCCAAGCTTTTCCTGAGCTATATCTGTGAAGGGCAGTTCGTAGGTGTTTTCTGCTGCCAGGGCAAGGTTCTTCACAAAGGTTGTGTCTATAATCAGGATACCGCTTTCACGCAGATCATATAGGTACACATCACAAGCTTCCTGCGTTAAAGCAAGCAAGCAGTCAAAGTTAGTAGCTTCCGGGAAGTATATCTCTTCGTCACTGATAATCACATCGGCACGGGAGTAACCCCCGCGGGATTCTGGTCCGTAGCTTTGGGTCTGGGTTACTCTGCGTTTCTCTATCACTGCCGCACGGGCAAGAATGATGCCGGCAAGGATCAAACCTTGTCCACCACTACCGGAAAGGCGAATCTCATAATTCTTAGCCATTATTCACCTCCCGAGGCTTGTACGCGTTTTACAAGTGAAGTGTATTCGGAACTGTACTCGGGGCGGATTTCACGGCGGAGGATACCACGGACGATCTTGCCTTCCACCTTCTCTGGGGGAAGCTTGTCCACCGCAGCCAAAGGAATGGAGTTATCGCGGAAGTCCTTCATCATCTGAGGTGCGCCACCTTTCTTGTTCAGGCGTCCATAGATAACCGGACATGCACTAATAACTTCTGTAATGGAAAAACCGGGGTGCTCCAAAGCATCCTTGATAATGCTTTGCATTTCCAGCACATGGAATGCAGTAGTGCGGGCTACAAAGGATGCACCGGCACCCATAGCAAGATTGCAGACGTTGAAGTCCGGCTCTATATTGCCATAGGGAGCGGTGGTGGCGATTGCATCGTGCGGGGTTGTGGGGCTGCACTGACCGCCTGTCATGCCGTAGATATTGTTGTTTATAAGGATTACTTTCAGGTCTATATTGCGTCTGGCAGCGTGGATAAGGTGGTTGCCACCTATGGCGGTGCAATCGCCGTCGCCGGTAACCACAATAACCTTCAGATTGGGCTTGTGCATTTTAACCCCGGTAGCATAGGCTATGCTGCGTCCATGCAGTGAATGTAGGGTGTTAAAATCCACATACACGGGCATACGTGATGAACAGCCAATACCGGAAACCATAACAATATCGTCTCTATCAAGATTGAGGGAAGCTATTGCACGGATGATGGCACCAAGCACAATACCGTTACTGCAACCTGCACACCATACATGCGGGAACTTCTTATCGTGCCTTAAGTATTCGTGAATAATGCGTTGCGGAATATTAGCCATGTCAGCTTACCTCCTTGATTTTACGTAGGATGTCGTTTGGTGTAATTAGTTGTCCGTTAACCCTCTGCAAGGGGATAAGGTTGCTTTCGCTTTTGTCCTTGGTTAGGCGTTGTATTTCGTGGATCAGCTGTCCCTGATTAAGTTCGGGGACAATAACTGTCTCTACGTTACGCAGCATTTTGCGTACTGCATCATCGGGGAATGGCCATATGGTCAAGGGTCTTAACAAGCCAACCTTTATGCCTTCATGCCTTGCCATGGCAATTGCAGCCTTGGCAGCACGGGCAGTAATCCCGGCGGTAAAGATTGCTATCTTGGCATCTTCCATTTGATAGCTTTCTATCTGCACAAGATCGCGCATGTTATAGGATATCTTCTTGCGCAGGCGTTCCATCATGTCTCCTGCTTCACCGGACTTATTGGTGGGGAAGCCGTGAGAATCGTGGGTTAAGCCTGTTACATGGAAGCGGTATCCCTCACCGTAACTGGCAAGCGGGGAAAGGTATTTCTGGTTTTCGTCATAATGCTTATACCAGTTTGGCGGAACAGTTGGCTTGATGCGGTTAATAACACGCACGTTTGCCATGTCCGGCAAGCGCACTGCTTCACGCATGTGCCCGATAACTTCATCCAGCAGCAGAATAACGCAGGTGCGATACTTCTCGGATAAATTTACCGCACGGATGGTAAGCTCGTAGCTTTCCTTCACGGAAGCCGGGTATAAAACTATCGCCGGGGAATCGCCATGCGAACCCCACTTGGCTTGCATG
This sequence comes from Candidatus Cloacimonetes bacterium HGW-Cloacimonetes-3, assembly GCA_002840645.1. GTDB lineage: Bacteria > Cloacimonadota > Cloacimonadia > Cloacimonadales > Cloacimonadaceae > Cloacimonas. Next base: position 20,701 of record PHBO01000011.1, on the reverse strand, counting down.
ATGTCTCCTTGCGCCGGACTGGTAGGCATGCCGGTGCTGGGACCCATACGCTGCACATTCACCACTACACAGGGTGTCTCGGTAATCTTGGCAAAGCCAATACCTTCCTGCATCAGGGAGAAGCCCGGGCCGCTGGTGGCGGTAAGAGCTTTTGCTCCCGCAAGAGAAGCACCGGTAATGGCACAGATAGAAGCAATTTCGTCTTCCATCTGAATAAACACTCCGCCACGTTTGGGCAGTTCGTTAGCCAATATTTCGGCTACTTCGGTGGAGGGAGTAATCGGGTATCCGGCAAAGAAGTTCACTCCGGCATCAAGCGCACCATATGCAACGGCTTCATTGCCTTGCATCAGCACGTTTTTACGTTCACGGCTGCTTTGAATCTCTTCCAATTTGCTTTCAGGTTTCACAGCTAAAGTGGTCTGGTCTTTCTTGGGTTTGGGAGCTGCTTTGCTATTTATTTCTTTTTTCGGCATTTCTTCTCCTTAGCGATCCTTTGCGCCGGTTATGGCAAAATCCGGGCAAAGCCGATCACAGGTTTCGCAGTGAATACATTTTTCGGGTGCTTGCACGAAAGGCGAGCCATCGCTCTTTCTGCCCAGACAGCCGGTGGGACAAAAAGCCACGCAAATACCGCACTTCTTGCACCAATTGTAATAGATCAATACGGGCGAGTCATCATTTCCGGGTTCTTTAACCTCGGTAACTTCCACTTCCATTTTTTCGGGAGCATCCTCAGCGCGAATGATCATGCCCATACGGTCTTTTTCGACTTTCTCGGACATTGTTCCTCCAGTCTTGATTATTTATTTCTTGATTACTTTTTTCAGGAAAGTGCCCAGTCTTTGGCAGCCTTCTATGCTTTTCTCTATGGTTTCGTAGCTAAAGTTCAAGCGCATGGTATTATTTCCGCTGCCGTCGCAGTAAAAGCTGGTACCGGCAACATAGGCTACTTTAGCTTCTTTTACGCAATCCATCAGAATGGCTTGAGTATCAATGTTTTCGGGACATTTTGCCATCAGGAACAAGCCCCCTTCGGGGTGTGTCCAGCTAACTTCTTCGGGCATATATTTCTCCAGAGAATCCAGCATACTCTTTTGCTTCACGGAATACATGCTGATAATCTCTGAAATCTTGGGATCAAGCAAGCCCTTTTCTATGTATCGGGCTGCGATGCGCTGCGTGAAAGGCGGTGTGCAGAGGTCTGCAGCCTGTTTGCCAACCACTATCTTATCCAGAATATCGGGATGACCAACCACCCAGCCAATCCTGAATCCCGGGCAGAATATCTTGCTGAATGTACCCAGCAGAATCACGTGTCCGGTGCCGTCCATTTCGTATATTGTCTTTTGTGGTGTGCCTTCGTAGCGCAGTTCGCGATAAGGGCTGTCTTCGATAATCAGCACGTCATATTTGTGTGCCAGATCAAGGATTTCCCTTCTGCGGCGTTCGGTCATGGTCACACCCGCGGGGTTCTGGAAATCCGGGATCAGATAGATAAACTTCGGTTTCTTGCCCATGGCAATCAGCTCTTTCAGCTTGGCTTCCATGATGTTAGGGTCTTCGCCCTCTTCATCCATGGGGATGCCGACCATGTTTGCGCCATAGGAATTGAAGGCAGAAAGTCCGCCCAAATAAGAAGGCAAGCCTACGAGAACGTAATCGCCACGGTTAATGAACATCTTGCCAATCAAATCCAATGCCTGTTGCGAGGCGGTGGTGATGATCATATTGTCGATACTCATATCAATACCGTTGGCTTTGTAACGTTCCACTAACAGGGTACGCAGCAGGATGTCACCCTCTGTAGCGCCATATTGCAGAGCAAATGCCGCTTCCGTATCCATAACCTGGTCGATAATCTCTTTCAGATCTGCGATCGGGAAGGTTGCCGGACTGGGAAAGCCTCCAGAAAAGGAAATCAAGCCGGGAACTCCGAGAAGCTTCAACAGTTCACGAATTGCAGAACGCTTCATACCCTTGATGTTATCCGATAGGATATTGTTCAAATCGGTGATCATTGTGATCCTCCATCTATCTTATTTTCTTCATAAACAAGGACTTTCTTGTTCGTCTTACGCCATTCTCGGTAGGCTTTTTTCACTTCCAGTTCCCACACGATGCGTTTGTCGTTATCTTCAAAGGTGATAATGTCGATGTAGAAGGTACGTTTGGTTTTTCCTACAAAGCTTTTACGGGGGAATTCCACCACGGTTTCACCATCTATGTTCAGGATGGTTACTTCATTCAAAAACACCCCTTCAGCTATCTCCAGAATTGCTCTGGCTTCCACGCTGCCGGTTTGGACATCACGAAAATGTATGTTCATTTTGGCTCCATATTTATCATATTCCTCCCGATAATAGATAGGCTTATATTGGTCAAGTGTTTTTTTGGATTTGCTGTCAAACCGCGAAGCTGGTGCAGCTAAGGGCACTGGAAGCCGGCATCCTCATCCATGTGACTGTAACGGACTACCATAACATCGGCATAGGCTCCCGGGAATATCTGCTACAGGTGGAAAGCTACCGGCTGAGCAATTACATCAGTTCTAAAGACTTATTTAACAAAGAGTAAAAGAGCCAAAGAGGAAAAGAGAGATCAGGTTTATTCTTCCTTGCTTGAATTACTTATGCATTACGCATGAAATACGGATGAGATGCGTATTTCATCCGTATTTCTACTGTAATTACAGCAAGGAAGTAGTTGGTAACAGATATGATGTAAGCCCAATGCTTGGCAGATTCGCTGGCACAATTTGCAGTTTCAGAGGATGTTTTGTATGTGCAGCAAAGGCAACAGTAAAGATTTGTTCTTATCTCATCCTTCAATTCAATTTAAGGATTTTGATTGCCTGCTTACGATTCCCCTGCCTGATCCTGGCAAAATAGATACCGGAGGCTACGTTCTTTCCCATATTATCCCTTCCGTTCCAGGTTATCTGTAAATCGCCTGTTGCAGGTTTTGCTTCATGAAATGTCTGCAATAGCTGCCCGCGACAATTGAAGATTTGCATTAGCACGGGTGCGGTAGTATCTGATTTTATGCAGATTTGTGTAGCTCCGGCAAAGGGATTGGGAAACGCCTGTAAACCTATATTGGGCATGGCAATTGCTTCATCTACAGAAACAGCATCTGTAACCTTGAATGCCCGATAGCTGTGCACACCTTGGGGAAAGGAAAACTCCTGCACTACCTGTCCTGCGGGAGTTACTTCCGTGGCGGCAAAACCTTGGTTATTTATGCCCCATCCGATGAAGGTGTTCCCGTTCAGTAGTCTTTGTGCGCTTCCCATGGCAGAGGTATAGATTACCGGGTTAGGTACATATTCCCAAACCTTGGTCACAATATAATTTACTTCATCTACTTCATACTCCACAACCCGTGAGTAGGGTGGGTTTTTTAGGTTGCCGTTGTCAAACATCAGCAGATGACCGTTAGGAAGCCATCGCACATAATGCTGTTGAGAGAATCCTGTGAAAGAGCCGACCGTGTCATTGGTAAAAGTGAACATATTGTTTCTGGATCTGCTTCCGCCCATGCGCCAAATGATCTCACCGGTTGCATAATTGATCTTGGTGATCTCGTCCATATGCCGTGATGACAGCAGCAGATTCCCCTCCGCATCTACATCGATGGAGTTGCAGTGAGCATAGTCCACAACCGGTTTCAAGAGCGTTGCATTGCTGGAGCAATCCGTCACTTCAAAATGCTCTGAGGTGTTCCATTGAAAGACTACATTATGATTTTCATCCTGTTCCTGAATAAGCATATCCTGAATCGATGCCTCCGGACTTCCCCCGTCCACTATACCGGAAAGATCCATCACCCGCAGTGATGTCCCCAGCAAAAAGCTATGCCCGTTGGGTAGCATGAATAACTCATGCTCGTCGGTTATATACCCGTCACAAGAGAAGCTGTCCACGATTTCGTAGGATTGGTTAAGAGCGTAGTGCTTCTTTTTGAAATTGTCGTAATATGTCCGCATTCCATTCGGCTGAAGCTTGAAATCCAGATACATCCTGGCAGACATTTCCCGTGCAAAGATGGGGTCTCCCAGATTGTCCAAAATCATCAGGAAAGGGGTATTTGGGATGGTCTGATTGATCGTAAGATTAGATAGATAAATGCTTCCCGGGGTTGGATTGCTATTAACCGAAAATGTGATCTCAGGGAAATTGGGCGGGGTTACTCCAAAAAGCCCCACAGATATGACACATAGGGTGATAAGCAGTGCTGTTCTCATTTATACTCCAAAATATATGTCTCAGGAAAGCGAAAGGATTCTGAAAGAATAGCTCCTGCAGGACGTTCTCAGCGGGCATAGAGAGATCGGCATAAGCACAATTATCATACTCATCATTACCTTAACCTCCAGCAGTCGTATTACTTTCTACTCAAGTTAGCTTTTTAAGTTGCAGAGCGAGTGTCAAGAAGTATCTCATTTCCCATGATAAGAAAGAGGCAAAAGAAAATACTTGACGATAAAGCAAGAGATAATTAATAAAGGCACATGTGTTTTTTCGTGTGTAAACCGTTAGTGAATAACCATAGGCAATTATTACCTAAAGGGAGTTAACATGTATTCTAAACTGGTGATGTTTATTCTGGCATGCGGCTTGGCTGCATGTCTTTGTGCCGTACCAAACAAAGCGTTTAACTACGATTCTGCCTGGAAGGAAATCGATAAGCTCTCCAGAGACAGATTGCCCCAATCGATGGCAACTAAGGTGGATTCCCTTTATGCAGCCGCTGTAAAAGAGAACAAGATAGATCAGCAGGTAAAGGCACTAATCTACAAACTGCAAATCCTGCAACAAATAGAGGAGTTCTCTGCGCAGAAGGCGATTACAACCGTGCAAGCTAATTTAGATAAAGCGTCTATACCTGCTGCGGCGATTCTGCACAGCATGTTAGCACAGCTTTACTGGGGCTATTACCAAAACAACCGCTGGCGTTACAGCCAACGTAGCAGCACCATCAATTTTGTCCAAGATGATATTGCAACTTGGGATCTGGATACCATCGTAAAAGAAACAATTAAGCGTAATAGACTGTCATTAGAGCACTCCCTGGAGTTGCAGAAACATAACATTGCAGATTATCCGGTAATTGTTAACAACAGTGGCAATGAGCAAAGGCTACTGCGCCCCACTTTATATGACTTCCTTGCCCATCGTGCGCTGGATTTCTACAAAAGTGACGAATCCGGCTTAACTATGCCCCCTGAGGAATTTAGCATTACCGACAGCAAATACTTCCAGCCTGCTGCCGGGTTTGTAAACATGGTCATTTCCTCACCCGATACTCTATCGCTGAAGTATCAGGCTGCCCTGCTATTCCAGGATTTGATCCGCTTTCATTTAAACGACAAAGATCCTTCCGCGTTGGTAGAAGTAGAGTTAGAAAGGCTGGAGTATGTGTATAATAATTGTATCCTGGACACTCCAGAACATTATTACGAAAATGCCTTGCGACTTGAACAATCAAGGTTTTCGGCTTATCCTGCCTCGGCATATGCCAGTTATAAGCTGGCAGCCCTCATATACAAACAGGGCTACCTGTACAATCCCGAGATTTCTGAAGAGTATAGATGGAATTATAAGAATGCTGAAGATATATGCAAGACAACGTTGGATACTTACCCCGAGAGCTTTGGTGGGCAATCATGTCGTAATTTGTCCCATAACATTAAAATACCTGAACTAGACCTGCAAACAGAACAGTTTGTAATGCCCAACAGTCCTATTAAGGCTTTGTTAACTTTAAAAAACCTGTCCAGTGTCACACTGCGTATATACCGCATTCCCTATCCTAATATAAAAGATGAGCAAAGATATGATTACTCCTGGTGGAAAGACGATTATCAAAAAGTGAGAGTGCTTATGCAGAAAAATCCGCTTTGGAGCAAAGCATTCAAAGTTGAGAATGAAAGTGATTTTCGTGCTCATACGTATGAACTACCACTTACAAACCTCCCTTTTGGAAACTATATCTTAATCGCAATTAATGAAGAAAAAGGTGGATATATAGATGCAAAGCCTATGATTGGCTTCAGTTTGTTTAGCTGTAAGGAGCTATCATGCCTTTTCCCCGTTAAGCAAAGTGGTACCATTCTCATTGCCAACAGTAGGTCTGGTCTGCCAGTATCTGGAGTTCAAGTAAGTGTTTTTGCACAAAATAAATATTCTCGCAACGATCCTGTTGACAACTCATATAACCTTGTATGGTCAGGTAGCAGTGATTCGCAGGGTATTATCAACATACCATCACAAAGTAATAGCATTAATAGAAGAATACTATTTGTCAGCAATGCAGACACCCTGATAGTCAATGATTTTAACGGAAGTCAATATTATAACCACTCAATATCGAGCCACTCCCTAATGTTTACAGACCGCTCTATTTATCGCCCTGGGCAAATTATTCATGTGAAGGGGATTGTTTACGAAACAAATGGGGAAAAACATTATAAGCTATTGCCGAATGTTGATATTTATGTAACTTTGCGCGACGTCAATGGACAGGAAGTAGCGAGGCAACAACTGAAAACTAATGAGTACGCAACTTTCAATTGTACTTTCACTGCACCCCAAAGTGTTCTGACAGGCAATATGACAATCTACACCGGAAATGGTTCGGTTAGTTTTAGTGTGGAAGAATACAAGCGTCCCAAGTTTGAGGTTACTCTGGAGAAACCCAAAGAAAGCTATAGACTGAACCAGTATGTAACTGTGCAGGGGAAGGCACTTTCCTATGCGGGAGTTCCCGTTGATAATGCAGCTATTAGCTACAGAATAAGCCGTCAACCCAAATACCCATATTGGTATTGGTGGTGGGGAGCTAGCCCCGATGCGCCAAGTAAGGAGATAAGCAACGGAAAGGCGTTAACAGATGCCAAGGGAGAATTCAGCCTTACCTTCCTGGCGACTGCGGATGAAAATGCGCTGTTTAAGTATAGCCCCTACTTCACTTATAGCATAAGCGTGGATGTTACCGACATCAATGGAGAAACGCGCAGTGGCTTGATAGTCATAAATATAGGCGAGAAAGAGCTTATCCTAAAGCCAGAATTGGCGGACAATATTGACAAGCAAGATAAACAGCTAACTATACCTATCCAATCCACTAATCTTAGCAATGAACCCATAGCTGTAACAGGAACTATTAGAATAAAGCAGCTTAAAACACCTGATACTATGCAGAGGAAACGCTTGTGGGCTGCCCCCGACCGCAGTTACCTTGAACGTTCTGAATATATGCGGCTGTTTCCCCATGATGTTTACGGTAATGAGGATGACATCAGCACCTGGAAGGCTTCGGGAACCGTCTATTTCGGCGGATTTGACACCCAGAGCAAGAGCCCGCTTGTTATAAAAGATATAGCATCCTGGAAACCGGGTGCTTACCTCTTGGAAGCTACCACCACTTATAAGCAGCAGGAGATAAAGGTAAGCAAGTACTTCACGGTTTATGACACATCTTCCCTTAAACTGCCTTATCCTATGGCGGATTGGTTTGTACCGCTAAAGACAGTTTGCGAGCCGGGCGAAGATGCTAAGATACTTATTGGCAGCGGATATCCTAACGTATCGGTGCTTTATGAAGTGGAAAAAGATCATACGGTGGTGGAGAGCAAACGCATTAGCCTAAGCGGTAATCAACAGTTGATAACCATCCCCGTGGAAGAAAAGGACAGGGGTAGTTTTTACGTTCATTTCACCTATGTTATAGACGGCAGGCTATACACTCACACTCAGGAAATAACCGTGCCCTGGACTAATAAGCAGATATCATTCGAATACATGAGCTTCCGCAACAAGCTGCTTCCCGGACAGGAAGAGGAGTGGCGAATAAAGCTGAAGGATCACACCGGTGGGAAAGTAACCGCTGAAGTTCTTGCATCTATGTATGACGCCTCACTGGATGCCTTCCGCAACAACCAGTGGTCAGTCTCTCCTTTTGGCAAAGTATCGAGATCATGCGGATGGTATGGTTCAGGGTTAGGTAACCCCGTGAGCTTGATATTGTTCCAAGGACTAAGGTACCATAGTCCTGTAAGGTCGAGAAGTTACATTTCTTTCAACTGGTTTGGCTATAGAACTCCATACTACGGCATTAGCGATGACCGTTTTTGCTCCTTTCCGTCTGATACTTATAATAGAATTGAAAAAGATCGTGTTGGTAGTTCACGTCAGATCGAAATGAGCAGTATGTCGGATAAGTCTGTCAACGACTCATTCAGCCTGGCAGCCATGCAAGCCGGTGTTACAAACATCGGAGGTGAACTGCATATCAGAGGGGGACGAGCGGACGAAGTGACTTATACTATTGACGGAATGTCCGTGTCTGAGCCTCTAATTGAAGACCTTTCAAGTGTTCAGGCACGCAGCAACTTCGCCGAAACAGCTTTCTTCTATCCTGAGCTGAGGACAGATGAAAACGGTGAAGTAAGCTTTGTGTTTACAGTACCGGAAGCCTTAACCCGCTGGAAGTTCCGCGCTCTTGCACTAAGCAAGGATTTCCAGATCGGTACCACCGAGAATACTACCGTAACGCAGAAGCCTTTAATGGTGATTCCTAATGCCCCGCGGTTCTTTAGGGAAGGCGATAAGATAACCTTTAGCTCCAAGATCAGCTGTTTGGACGATGCTGATCAGTCCGGCAACTGCCAGCTATTCCTGTTTGACGCGCTCACTATGGAACCGGTGGATAAGAGCTTTGGCTTAAGCCAGGCACAGCAGCCTTTCTCGGTTAAAAAAGGCGAAAGCACTGTCCTTAGCTGGGACTTAACCATTCCTTATGATATTAGTGCAGTTACCTACCGAGTGGTCGCCAAAGCCGGAGACTTCTCCGATGGCGAGGAAAGCACCTTGCCTATCCTCAGCAACCGCATGCTGGTAACCGAAAGCCTGCCCCTGCCGGTTAGCGGTAACTCCACCAAGTCCTTTGTTTTCAAGAAACTTAAGGACAGTGGCAGTTCCACCACCATCAGAAACCATAAGCTTACCTTGGAATACACTTCCAACCCTGCCTGGTACGCCGTTCAGGCTTTGCCCTATATGATGGAGTATCCTTACGAATGCAACGAACAGATATTCAGCCGCTTCTATGCAAATAGCCTGGCTTCCCACATCGCCAATTCCAATCCCCGCGTTAAAAAGGTGTTCGAATCCTGGAGAGACACTCCCAATTCCACAGCTTTGCTCTCCAATCTGGAAAAGAACCAGGAGCTTAAAGCGGTGCTGTTACAGGAGACCCCCTGGGTAATGGATGCCAAGAATGAATCCCAAAGCAAGCAGAGAATAGGCATGCTTTTTGACCTTAACAACATGGCAAATCAATACAGCTCTGCCCTTGCCAAGTTACAAAAGAACCAGAATGCCAGCGGTGCGTGGCCCTGGTGGTCTGGCATGCAGGATTCCTGGTGGGTAACGCAGTACATTGTAGAAGGCTTTGGGCATCTGGATAAACTGGGGGTTACCGCCATCCGCAAAGACCCCAAGGTATGGGCAATGGTGCAGCCTGCAGTGGGGTTCATAGACCGCCAGATTCTGATTGATTACGAGGATATCAAGAAATACGGCAACCTGGATTTAGATCATCTGGGCTATATGGAAATGCACTATCTGTATGCCCGTAGCTTCTTTAAAGACATTGCCATACCGGAAGATGTAACGGTAGCGGTGCAGTATTTCAAAGCTCAGGCAGATAAATACTGGCAGAAAAAGGACAATTTTGGTCAGGGTTTGATAGCCCTTGCCCTGTATCGGGACGGCAACAAGATAACGCCGGCAAAGATAATTGCTTCTCTGAAAGAGCGTGCCCTGCACAATGAGGAAATGGGCATGTGGTGGAAAAACGACTATGGCTGGTTCTGGTACCAGGCACCGATTGAAACACAATCCCTGATGATAGAAACGTTCAATGAAGTTGCTGCTGATACCCCTTCCGTGGACGAAATGCGTACCTGGCTGCTGAAGCAGAAGCAAACAACCAACTGGAAAACTACCAAAGCCACGGCAGAAGCCTGTTATGCTTTACTTATCTCCGGCACGGAATGGCTGAATACAGAGCTATTGGCAGCAATAAGCATCGGCGGCAATACGCTTGACCCCAATAAGTTAGATGGCGTAAAAGTGGAAGCAGGAACAGGCTATTTCAAGACTTCCTGGTCTGGCAGCGACATCACTCCCGAAATGGCTAACGTCACCGTCACCAATCCCAACCGGGTATCCAGCTGGGGTGCATTGTACTGGCAGTATTTTGAAGACCTTGATAAGATAACCCCCGCAGAAACGCCTTTGAGACTGAACAAAAAGCTGTTCATAGAGAGGATTACCGATACCGGCAAAGTCCTGGATCCGGTTAGCGACAAATCCGTGCTGAAAATAGGCGATAAGGTGATAGTGCGCATAGAGCTGCGCAGCGATAGAGACATGGAATATGTGCACATGAAAGACATGCGCAGTGCCGGGTTTGAGCCTGTCAACGTGCTCTCCCGCACCAAATGGCAGGATGGGCTGGTGTATTATGAAGCCACCGGAGATGCAGCCACAAACTTCTTTATAGAGTATCTTCGCAAAGGGACTTACGTGTTCGAATACCCGTTGTGGGTAACCAATAAGGGAGATTTCTCCAATGGTATCACCTCCATCCAGTGCATGTATGCCCCGGAATTTAGTGCGCATTCCGAAGGTATCCGCGTCCTGGTGAAATAATTCTGCTTTCATAACTGAAGCTATCTTTCTTGCCTGATATACGGTACCATTGCCCACTCATTGCCCACAAAGAGGGCAATGGGTGGGCAATGATAGGGCAATGCTTGTAGGAGCGTCTAAACAAAATTACCCGCTCTCCAAATATGATTTGACAAAAAAAACGAGGCTCACAGCGTGGGATTGTTAGGAAATATGCGTGTTGAATTGCATAGACTTAACGAGGAAAAAATGAAAGTGAAGTCAGGATTCATATCAGTAACAGCCATAAAAACACTGGTTTTAGGAATAGCTGCTTTCCTATTTTTAGGGTGCGCTCTGAAACCTGCTGCAAAGGATATAGTTCTTCCTGTATCTGAAAACCGGCAAGCTTCCCCCCAAAATACTAATCCCATATCTGTTCCCGGTGAGGATTCAGACTTGCATTTTATCCAGCCCACAGATTTCTTCTACATGGACGAGCCTTTCGGAAACACAGAATGGGAATCCGTTTACCTTGGCAAGATGACGACCCCACCCTCCCTCGATACCGGGAACCAGGCACAGTTTCTGTGCGTTTCCAGCGGGATCTCCGAATGGGCAAATTGGTGGGCAGGAACAAGCATTGCCAAGCATTCCGATCTAATAATTGGCACGGAAATCATCTTCTTTGATGCAGATGAAGACAGTGATGTTTACCGTGCTCCGGTATCTAACCGGGAAGCTCGCTCCGGAGATTGGATCATCAGCCGCATAACTGACACCTCAGAGCTGTTACATGGCTTTGTGATGGTTGGTGGCGGTTATGTGGTCCGCGATAAGAATATTAGAATTATCATAAAATAGCACATGGAACACAGGATTTCCGGTGTTCCTGCATTACGAGCTAACAAATATTAAACATAAAGAGGAAAGCTGATGCTATCTACCAAAGATGCCATCCAGAAACTGCTGGATAAAGAAGCCAAGACCCTGCAAATGGGCGGTGCTAAAGCTATTGAGAAACAGAAACAAGGCGGAAAACTTACTGCCCGCGAACGGCTGGATATGCTGTTCGACGAAGGTACATTCCGCGAACTGGATATGTTCGTGCAACACCACTGCGATAATTTTGGCATGGAAAAGATTGAAATTCCCTCCGATGGCGTAATCACCGGGCATGGACTGGTGAACGGACGTCATGTGTTTGCCTTTTCGCAGGATTTCACTGCCCGTGGTGGTAGCCTGGGTGAAATGCACGCTGCTAAGATATGTAAAGTGATGGATATGGCACTAAGAAGTGGCGTTCCCATCGTGGGAATCAACGATTCCGGTGGTGCGCGCATTCAGGAAGGCGTGGATGCCCTAAAAGGCTATGGAGATATCTTCTTCCGCAATTCCCGCGCCAGCGGTGTTATCCCTCAGATCACCGCCATAATGGGACCTTGCGCCGGCGGGGCAGTGTACTCGCCTGCCATGACAGACTTTGTGTTCATGGTGAAAAACACCAGCTTTATGTTCATTACCGGACCGGACGTTATCCGTGCGGTAACGGGCGAAGAGACCACGCAGGAAGAATTGGGCGGAGCGATGTCTCACAACAGCAAAAGCGGTAATGCGCACTTTGCGTGTGAGGACGATGCCGATGCCATTGAACAGATAAAGACCCTGCTTTCTTACTTACCCGCCAATAATATGGAAGATGCACCGCGCCCTGAAAACACCGATAATCCCTGGAGGCTTTGCCCGGAACTGGATACCATTATCCCGGACAGCCCCAAGATGGGCTATGACATGCGCGATGTGATTCACAGCGTGGTGGATGACGGTATCTTCTTTGAGCCGCATTATTACTATGCTCAGAACCTGATTGTTGGTTTCAGCAGGATGAATGGACGCACCGTGGGCATCGTTGCCAATCAACCTTTAGTTTTGGCAGGTTGTCTGGATATCGATGCCTCCGATAAAGCTACCCGCTTTATCCGCTTCTGCGATGCTTTCAATATTCCCTTGATTACTTTTGTAGATGTGCCCGGTTACCTGCCAGGTACGCATCAGGAATGGAACGGCATTATTCGCCACGGCGCAAAGCTGTTGTGGTGCTATTCCGAAGCTACCGTGCCCAAGCTTACGGTGGTTACCCGCAAGGATTACGGCGGCAGCTATATAGCCATGAGCAGCAGGCATCTGGGTGCCGATATGGTGTTTGCATGGCCCTCCAGCGAAATTGCCGTGATGGGCGCACAAGGCGCTGCTAACGTAATCTTCCGCAAAGAGATTACCTCCGCAGAAGATCAGAACGCCAAGCGTGCCGAGATGATCCAGATTTATGAAGAACAGTTTAACAATCCATACGTAGCGGCTTCACGCGGCTATGTGGATGCGGTTATAATGCCTTCCGACACGCGAAAACGCCTTATTGACGCTCTGGAGATACTCTCCACCAAAAGCGAAAGCCTGCCGCCCAAGAAGCATGGCAACATCCCCGCATAGGTGAGCTATATGAAAAGCAAACAAGAACTCGCAGCAATAAGCGCTGTAATGGCACTGATAACCGCAGAAAGCACTGCCCCGGAGTATAAGGCACCTTTACAAGGTATGCCTTCCCATCCCTATGCAGCCTATGGAAGGCAACTTACTATGCAGTTTCGGGACATCACCCAACGCAGAATAATTAAAAGAAGCAGATAAAAGGAGACCCCAATGGATAAACATGGCATCCTGGAAATGACGACCATGCGCTATGAAGCAGACCGCCCCAAAGCGGCTAACCCGATAAAGATACAAGACCTCACTTTCCGCGATGGGCACCAATCCCTGTTCGCCACCCGCGGACGCACCGAAGACCTGCTTCATGTAGCCAAGCAGATGGATGAAGTGGGCTTTTACTCCATGGAAGTATGGGGGGGAGCAACCTTCGATTGCATGCACCGCTACTTAGGCGAAGACCCGTGGGAACGCATTTTAATCCTGAAAGAGCATATCAAACGTACTCCTTTTTCCATGCTGCTGCGCGGGCAGAATCTGGTGGGATATCAGAATTATGCCGATGATGTGGTGGAATCTTTCGTGCAGCGTGCCTGCGATAATGGCATAGATATCTTCCGCATATTTGACGCCCTGAATGACTTCCGTAACTTTATTACTGCCGTTAAGATAGTGAAAAAGAATAACAAGCACTTCCAGGGCACCATTTGTTACTCCCTCACGGAGCAACGTATGGGCGGGGACATATACAATATTGATTATTACGTTAATAAAGCCAAACAGCTTCAGGATATGGGTGCTGATTCCATCTGTATCAAAGACATGGCAGGACTTGTAGCACCTTATGATGCTTACAATCTGGTGAAAGCGCTTAAGGAAACCGTTAAGTGCCCTATCCACCTGCATACGCACTTCACCTCCGGTATGGGTGATCTGGCTTTGTTTAAAGCCATCGAAGCAGGTGTGGATATCATTGATACTTGTATGGCACCCTACGCTTACCGCACATCGCACCCAGCGGTGGAGCCTTTGGTGAATAGCCTGCTCGGCACGAACCGCGATACCGGATTTGATATCAAGCTGCTGAACAAGATTGGCAAAGAAATGGAGAAGGATATCCCCAAATACCTGCAATTTGCCGATAACACCAAGTATTCTATCATCGATACGGACGTGATTATCCATCAAACCCCGGGGGGGATGCTTTCCAACCTCGTTAATCAGCTTAGGCAGATGGACGAGCTGGATAAGCTGGATGATGTGTTCAAGGAAATACCCAAGGTGCGTAAAGATCTGGGAATGATACCCCTGGTTACCCCTACCAGTCAGATCGTGGGTATTCAGGCGGTAAATAATGCCCTGTTTGATACTAAACCCGGTGAATACGCCCGTGTTACTGAGCAGGTGAAAGACCTTTGTTACGGTCTTTATGGTAAAACCACCCTGCCGATTGATGCCGACGTGCAGCAGAAAGCCCTGGTTGGATATCCCCGCGGCGAGAAGCCCATCACCTGCCGTCCCGGTGATGTGATCGAACCTGCTATGGCAGATGTTCACGCTCAATGCGAAGGACTTGCTAAGACAATAGACGATGAACTGATAGTAGCATTGTACAACCTTACGGGCAAGAAATTCTTGAAGATCAAGTACGGTAAAGAGCCGATGCCCGAAGATATGAAGCCTAAAACATTAGAAGAAGTAAAAAAAGAGGAAGAGCTTTGTTCCAAAGCCAAAGCAGGTAAAATGATAGACAAACCCGAAGCCCCCTTAAAAGCGGAAGACCTACGCCAGTTCGATGTTTATGTAGATGGCACCTATTATTTGGTGGAAGTATCTGAAAAAGGTGCTGCACCCCGTGTGATCAGCAGCCGTCCCGCACCTCAGCCGGTAGTGTCTGCTCCCGCGGCACAAAAAGCAGCTCCAACACCTACTCCGCAGCCCACACCTGTAGCTCAGGCTGCTCCCGTGGTCTCAGTTGAAGGCGGAAGCCCCATCGCCAGCCCCATGCCGGGTATGTTTGTTAAATACGAGAAGCAGATTGGCGACAAGGTGAAACGTGGCGAAAGTGTGCTGGTGTTGGAAGCAATGAAGATGTATAACAACATCCCCTCCCCTGTGGATGGCACCCTTGTGGCAGCACCGTTTGCCGCAGGAGCTAATGTTGCCAAGGGTGATGTATTAGCTGTTATTAAACCAGATTAAAGGAGTTTTGCCATGCAAACCAAAAGCCAGATTATGGACAAAGCCCAGATGGAGCGCAGCCTGCAGAGGATGGCGCATGAGATTATTGAGCAGAACCGCGGACTGGAGAAGATAAGGCTGGTAGGCATACGTTCACGCGGGGTACCTATCGCAGAGAGGCTTTCGGACTACCTGAAGCTGATCTCGAATCAGGAAATTCCTGTGGGAATATTGGACATCACGCTTTATCGTGATGATCTATCCACCATCTCGCATCAACCGGTGATCAAAGGCTCCTCCCTCGGGTTTGATCTGGAGGATGCCATCGTGGTATTGGTGGACGATGTACTGTACACAGGACGCACCGTGCGTGCTGCCATAGATGCATTAATGGATTTTGGACGCCCTAAGCATATACAGCTGGCTGTGCTTATCGACCGCGGACACCGTGAACTCCCCATTAAAGCGGATTATGTAGGCAAGAATGTTCCTACGTCCAAGGAGGAAATTATCAAAGTATCCCTTGAGGAAACTGATGGAGAAGATAGTGTTAAAATCGTTCTGGTCTAAGTATCAGGAGCGTTATGCTTCCTCTAAATCTCTCTTGTGTGTTGGGCTTGATCCTGAGTTTAGTCTCCTGCCGGAATGTGTGCGGAATAGTGTTAATCCCATCTGGGAGTTCAACCGTCAAATAATAGATTCCACCCAGGAATATGCTCTTGCTTACAAGCCAAATTTGGCTTTTTATCTGGCTGATGGCATGCGTGGCTTGGATGCATTGTATCTTACTATGGAGCACATTCCGGAAGAAATACCTGTAATTCTGGATTGCAAGGTGGGAGATATTGGCAACACAATGCAGGCTTATGTGCATGCCTTTTTTTCCAATATGGCAGTGGACGCCATCACATTAAACCCCCTGATGGGTGCAGATGTGATGCAGCCGATGATGAAGCAGGCTAATGCTTTTGCTTTTGCACTGTGCTTAACATCAAATCCTTCCGCCAGGGACTTTTTAAATCCGCTGGTTAGCGGTGATAGGCGGGACGCTTACCCCTCCAGTTTAGCAGCAAAGATTGCCTCATGGATGCAGGCATACCCAAATGAGAAGCTTGGTGCAGTGCTTGGGGCTACACAGGGCAGTGAGCTGAAGAACATGAGATCACTTTTACCCGGAAGAATATTACTTATCCCGGGAGTGGGTGCTCAGGGCGGAGATTTGGATGCCGTGCTAAAGGATGCCATCGATACCCCTGAACAGCCAAATATCCTCATCAACAGCTCCCGCGGAATTATCTTCGCAGGAGGAGACAAAAGCTTTGCCACATCTGCAGCTAATGAAGCTAAGAAGCTGGCAGATCACTGCCGAAATGCGCTTCAGCAATAATAATCAGGCTTGTTTTCGGGGGAAAGCATAGGAAAAGGAGCACGTATGGACGAATATATTAGAACAAATGACAGCGGGGCTTCAGCCCCCAATATGATCGACAATTCTATCGCACCCGTAATACGCATGCTGGATTGGCTGGTAGTATTGATTATTGCCATGGTCCCGATCGCGAATATTATCGTAATGTTCGTTTGGGCGTTTGGCAACACAGACAACCCCAACCGGCGTAATTTCGCCAAAGCGTTTTTAATCCTGATGGGAATTTGGATATTGTTCTCAGCTATCTTTATCGGGCAATTCACGGGAATGATAGTAAGAACCCTGAATACCTTTGGTTAAACTAAAAGGAGATTAAATGAAATACCTCGATCTTGCCATGAATGCGGCAAGCAGTCTCGGCGCAGAATACGCCGACATCCGCATTCAAAAAACCACCGATCAGGTGATTTATCTGCAAAACCTCTCCCTTAAACACACCAATACCGAAGTAGTGCACGGATATGGCATCCGGGTATTCAAGGACGGTGCTTGGGGCTTTGCCCATTCCAATGTTTTCAGTGATGAAGCCCTGCTTGCCACGGTGCAAAAAGCCGTGGATATCGCTGCCCTATCCGCTTCCGTAAACAAGCATAAAAAGCTTCGCCTGGCTCCCGAACGCAGCTATATCGCTACTTATAAAACACCTGTGGAGATAGACTCTATCGAAGTCCCCCTACAGGAAAAGGTGGAGCTGATGATGGAAGTGAATCGCACCATGATGGCTTATGAAGGCATCAAGCAAGCGGTGTTCTATCTGGTTATTCATAAGGACGAAAAGCTCTTCGCCTCCACGCTTGGCACCCGTCTTGATATCAATACGCAGTTTATCGATCCCATGATAATTGCCACTGCCAACTATGAAGGCGACAGCCAAAGCCGCACTTTCGACGAAGGCGGCAAAGCCGTAGGCTGGGAATGGATACTAAGCCTGGATCTGATAGAAAAAGCCAAGCAGATAGCCGAAGAAGCCCTGATAAAAGTGAAAGCCGATGTCCTGGGCCCCGAATCAAGACGCAGCCTGATCCTCGACCCCAACCATCTGGGGCTTACCATGCACGAAAGTGTGGGGCATCCCACCGAGCTGGACCGCGTGTTAGGCTGGGAAGCAGACTATGCCGGCATTTCCTTCGCCACCCCCGAAAAGCTGAAGAACTACCGCTATGGCAGCGAAATAGTGAACTTTATGGGCGATAACACCCTGTGCGAAGGCCTTGCCACGCACGGCTTTGATGACGACGGCGTTCCCGGACAGAAATGGCACATAATAAAAGATGGAATCCTGAACGAATACGGCAGCACCCGCGACACCGCTATGGAAATAGGTTTGGACTACTCCCGCGGCTGTAACCGTGCTACATACTACTTTGACCAGCCTATTAACCGCATCCCGAACCTATACCTGATGCCCGGCACGAAACCCCTTACCCCCGGCGAGTTAATCGCCGATACGGAAGATGGGGTTTACATTCAGGGCAGAGGCAGCTTCTCTATCGATCAGCACCGGGTAAACTTCCAGTTCGGGGGTGACTTCTTCTGGGAGATAAAGAACGGCAAGCTGTTCCGACCGCTTAAAAAGGTGATATATAAGTCCTGCAATCCGGAATTCTGGAACAGTTGCGATGCCATTGCCGATGAACGCTTCTGGCGTCCCTTCGGCGTGGTGAACTGCGGCAAGGGGCAGCCCAGCCAGAGTGCGCGTATGACCCACGGCTCTGCGCCTGCAAGATTCCGCAATATCCGCGTAGGAGGTTCACAATGAACATCGAAAGAATAGCACAATATATCAAACAGCATGTAACCGCGGATGATTATACTCTTAGTGTAAGCAATTGGGATAGCCATGAAACCCGCTTTGCCCAAAATAGTATAACCCAACATATAGCAGGTCCGAAACTGGATATCACCCTACATGTTTCATACGGTAGCAAATCCGGCAGCTGCACGGTTAATCAGGACGATGATACAACGCTTGCTTTTCTACTCAAGACAGCAGAGGATATCGCCAAGATTGCTCCTGAAGATCCTGAGTTTATGCCTTCTGCCACTGCTGTTGCGCTACCTGAGGTGGATAACTGCGATGCAGAAACGCGGAGCCTTAGCCCCAAACAAATGGTGGAGATTGTTCAGAAAGCAATAGACAAAGCCAAAGCTATGGACGCCACCGTTTCCGGCATGACCGAGAAGCATTATGGCGAAAGCTATTTGTTAACCAAGAACGGCTTTGTAGGAAACAATCGTCGCACGGAATTCGGACACTCCATGACCCTTAAAAAAGGGACTGTGGAGACTAAAGTGGATTACAATGCCAAGCGCTTTGCCCCTTTCAATCTGGATAAGGATTTCGCCCGTCTGGCTGCTCAGGCAACCGCGCTTGAAGGCATGCAGAGCTTCGAGCCGGAAAAGATAGCCGTTATCCTGCGTCCCGGTGCCCTGCAGGAACTGATGTGGTTTATGGGCTGGATGATGAACCGCCGCCAGAGCGACGAAGGCTTCACCCCCTTCACAGATCAGCTTGGTAAGCCCTTCTTTGGTGATAAATTCAGCTGGTATTCCACGCTTCTGCGCCCGGAATTGTCTTCAACACCCTATAGCTTCGAAGGTTATGCTTCCGTAGAGATACCCTGGGTGGAAAATGGTGTGCTTAAAACCATGCCTACCAACCGCTATTGGGCACAGAAAGTGGGCTCTACCCCTTCCAGCACCTATAACATGTATATTCCCGGCGGAACCGCTACGGAAGAAGAAATGATGCAGTTAGTGCCGCGTGGTTTAATCATCAACCGCTTCTGGTATATCCGCACTGTGGATGCAAAAAAGGGCGAATTAACAGGCATGACTCGTGACGGAGTACTTTATTTTGAAGATGGAAAAGTTAAAAATGCGATAAATAATCTACGTTTTAACGAGATACCTCACGCTGCCACAAGACGCATCTTAGCCCTTGGTGCTAATGAACTTGCTTCATCGCATGCATTGCTTCCCACCATGCTGATTGATGGCTTTAACTTCGTGGATAAAACAACTTTCTAAAATATGTATTGACAGAATGTGAGAGCCACAGATATATGACCACATATGCGATTAAACATTCCCAAGAGCTAATCCTTTTTTTCCGGGAGAACCTCAAACCAGAATGTTCGATCCCGAAAAAAAGGAGACACTAACATGGCCGACAAAACACTCATTTGCAAGGATTGCTCCAAAGAATTCGTATTCACCGATGGCGAACAAGAATTCTACAAAGAAAAGGGTCTTCAGAACGAGCCGCAACGCTGCCCGGACTGTCGCAAGCAAAAGAAAGCCGAGTTCAATCGCAACAGATTTCAACGCTAAGATATAAATAGCAAAGTCTGTTAAAGCCACCGCTGTTAAGGCGGTGGCTTTCGTTTTTGGCAAAATCCACTTCTTTCACAATTATCTCAGCCCTTGTTCAATTTAATAAATTGGAACCTTTAGTTCACTTTCAGATTGATAGGAGCGTTATCATACAAGTTCCCTTGAGGAGATCGTTGAACAATTTGGAACGCTGGCTTTAACCGGTTGTACAGCCAGATTTATCTGGTGAGTACTGATGTTTTGCACCCAATAATTGATGTTATAAGTGTAAATAACCGGATAAATCCGGCGGTCCAGCCGGCTGAAGCCAGCGTTCCGGTTTATGTGCAATGGTCTTTTGAGGATAGCATCCAGCCGGGCTTCAGGGGCTGAAGCCTGGTGGCTACCAACAGATTATCTCTCTTTACATTCGCCCCTGCTGATATCTCTAATGCTCCTGTAACAATTCCCTAACAATTCCCTAACGCCGTTAGGGAATTGTTAGGGAATTATTAGGGCAATACTAAAGATATTTGTGGGATCCTAAATAAGTTGACACCTCAACACTGATAGGAGATATAGAAATGCAAACAAAAGAAGTAGTCAAGAGGCA